>JAVBPU010000029.1:0-81360 GCA_031549415.1 Eubacteriales bacterium
GCTTTTTCCTTTGACAACGTGAAACGTTGTCAAATAAAGGGGCCCGGGGACGTGTCCCCGGTGGGGCGCGGGGCGACGCCCCGCCCGCGGGCCCCCCGGGGCCGCCGGGGCCCCCGGGGCCCCCGGGCGCCGCGGGGGGGCCGGCGGCGCGCGGGGGCCGGCGGGGGCCGGGGGGGCCCGGGGGCCCCCGGGGCCCGGGGGGGTCCGCGGGGGGGGCTTCGCCCCGCGCCCCACCGGGGACACGTCCCCGGGCCCCTTTATTTGACAACGTTTCACGTTGTCAAAGGAAAAAGCAAGCTCAGCAATTCCCCGGTCTTGACAGACGGGGCGCGTCTGTTACAATGTCCATAGACAACCAAAGACAGAAAAGAGATGGGTTTTATGCTTGACTTTTCAGCCCTTTTGCAGGAGCAGCGCCTTTTTTTCGCCAGCCAGCAAACCAAGCCAATCGCCTTCCGCGCAGCGCAGTTGCGCGCCCTTCTCGGCTGGATCAAAACCCATGAAGATGACATTTTGGCCGCCCTGCAGCAAGACCTGGGAAAACATCCCTATGAGGGGTATTTGACCGAGGTGGTGGTGGTAAAACATGAAATTTCCTACCTGCTGCGCCATCTGAGGGGGTGGACGAGGCCCCGGCGGGTTCCCTGCGCCATAGGGCAAATTCCGGGCCGTTGCCGGGTGTATCCGGAGCCCTTTGGGGCGGTGCTCATCCTGTCCCCCTGGAACTACCCCTTTCAGCTCACCTTGCTGCCGCTGTTGGGTGCCATCGCCGCAGGCAACTGCGCGGTGGTGAAGCCCTCCGCCTATGCCCCCGCCACCTCCGGCCTGCTGTCCCGCATGGCGAAGGAGTTGTTCCCCGCTGCCTATGTGTCCGTGGTGGAGGGAGGCCGGGAGCAGATCGGCGCGCTGCTGGACCAGCCCTTTGATTATCTCTTTTTCACCGGCAGCCCCGCCGTGGGAAAGCTTGTGATGGAAAAAGCCGCCCAGAACCTGACCCCCGTCAGCCTGGAGCTGGGCGGAAAAAGCCCCGTGATCATCGACGAAACGGCGGACATTGCCCTGACTGCCAAGCGCCTGGCCTGGGGCAAGTTCCTCAACTGCGGCCAAACCTGCGTGGCGCCGGACTATGTGCTGGTGCACCAAAGCCAGGAGCAGAGGCTGCTGGACGCGCTGATCGCGGCCATCCGCGGGCTGTACGGCTCCGCGCCGCTGGCGGCAAGCGATCTGGGAAAAATCGTCAACGAAAAGCATTTTGACCGGCTGGTGGCCCTTTTGATGGACGGTTCCATCGCCCATGGCGGCCAGTTCATCCGGGAGCAGCGGCGCATCTCTCCCACCCTGCTCACCGATGTTTCCTGGGATGCCCCCATCATGCAGGAGGAAATCTTTGGGCCGCTACTGCCCATTTTGCCCTACCGCAAGCTGGAGGACGCGATCCAAAAAATTAACAGCCGCCCCAAGCCCCTGGCCCTGTACCTGTTTACGGGCAGCAAAGAGACGGAAAGCAAAGTGCTTTCCGAGGTGAGCTTTGGCGGCGGTTGCGTGAACGATGTGGTGATGCAGCTGGCCACCTCCCACATGCCCTTTGGGGGCGTGGGCGGCAGCGGCATGGGCCGCTACCACGGCAAGGCCAGCTTTGAGACCTTTTCCCATTTCAAAAGCATCCTCAAAAGAGGCGCAAAGCCGGATGTTTCCCTCCGGTACGCCCCCTATGGAGAAAAGCTGAAATGGGTGCGGAAGATTTTGTAGCAGGGGTTTCACGCATGCACCCCATCAGGGCTGTGCCCTAAGCCCCTCTTCCGAAAGGCCAATTCTATCAGAATTTCAAAGGCCCTTGGCCTCATGGGCCCAGTCCTCGCATTGCTGAATCCGCGTGCCCTCGTCCCCCTGGGCGGGGTCGAAAGCAAACTCATGCAGTTGCTTGCAGGGAAATTTGTCACAAAAGCCGCAGTTCTCCAAGTTTTTGCCTTCACAGCAGGTTTTAATGGGGCAGGTTTTCCCCCAGAAGGGCTTTTTGATCGCTTTGCAACCGGCGCATTTCATAATCTCTTTGTACTTGCACTCGCTGCAAAGCAACCCGCATCTGGACTCAATCATCTTTCTACGCCCCCTAAGCCTTGTTTCGTCCTGTGTGTTCAAAGGATAACAAAGTTCGACAAGGCTGTCAACCAACAACTTGTTTCCTGTTTGTGCCCTGTGGTACAATGGGACCAATGGCCCACCCCGGGGGCAAAAAAGGAGTGTAAGCATCCATGAAGTTCGTTTCTTGGAACGTAAACGGTCTGCGGTCCTGCCTTGGCAAAGGCTTTGCCGAGTATTTCGCCTCCGCCGACGCGGATTTCTTCTGCCTGCAGGAGACCAAGATGGAGCGGGGCCAGGCGGATTTTGACCATCCGGGCTACTTTGAGTATTGGAACAGCGCGGAAAAGAAAGGCTATTCCGGCACGGCCATCTTTGCCAAAACAGAGCCCTTGTCCGTGGCTTATGGCATGGGTATTGCCGAGCACGACACAGAGGGCCGGGTCATCACGCTGGAATATGACGGGTTTTATCTGGTGAACTGCTATACCCCCAACAGCCAGCGAGGGCTTCCGCGCCTTCCTTACCGCATGACCTGGGAGGACGCCTTCGCGGATTACCTGGTAGGCCTGGACGCCAAAAAGCCCGTCATCGTCTGCGGGGACCTCAACGTAGCCCACAAGGAAATTGACCTGACCCATCCCAAGCCCAACGTGCAAAACGCGGGTTTCACCCCCCAGGAGCGGGAAAAAATGACCGCCCTGCTGGATCGGGGCTTTGTGGACAGCTTCCGCTACAAGCATCCGGAGGAACCCAAGCGCTACTCCTGGTGGAGCTATATGGCCAACGCCCGTGCCAAGAACGTGGGGTGGCGCATTGACTATTTTTTGGTGAGCCAGCGGCTGGCCCCTGCCATCACCCTGGCGGATATTGAACCGGATGTGTACGGCAGCGACCACTGCCCCGTGGTGCTGGAAGTGGACCTGTAACACGAGCCTAAACCTCATTTGGAAAGGAATGCTCCTCGCCCATGAAATATTTTTTCGCCTCAGACTTGCATGGAAGCGCCTCCGCCTGTCAGGCCCTTTTGGCGCGGCTGGCCCAGGAGCAGCCGGACCGTTTCATTCTCCTGGGAGACCTGCTTTACCATGGCCCCCGCAATGATTTGCCGGACCGGTACGATCCCAAAGCGGTCTTTGCCCTGCTGAACGCTCTGCCAGTGAAACCCCTTTGCGTGCGTGGCAATTGTGACGCGGAGGTGGACCAGATGGTGCTGGATTTCCCCATCCTGGCGGACTACGCCCTGCTGACCCTGGAGGGTGGCCGCACGGCCTTCCTGACCCACGGCCACCTGTGGAACGCGGACCGCCTGCCGCCCCTGCAACCGGGGGATTTTCTCCTCCACGGCCATACCCATGTGCACGGCGCCACACCTTTGCCCAACGGCTGCACCTATCTCAATCCCGGCTCCGCCGCCCTGCCCAAGGAAAACCAGCCGCCCAGCTACATGGTCTATGAAAATGGCTGCTTTACCATCAAAGATATGGATGGGCAAGTTCTGCTCACCCATTCCCCCACGCAGGGGTAGGCTTGCCGGCAGCGTCAGGCCGCGTGAAACGCGGCCGGATAAAGGGTCCAGGGCGATAGCCCTGGTGGAGGCGCGGAGGCAAAGCCTCCGCATCCCCGCCTCCGCATCCCCGCCTCCCCCCTTTACTTTTTGGCCCGCGCCGGGTATAATCATCCGTAACGGCCATGATGGGGACGGACGTGGTAGCGCTTTCCGGGAGCGAGCTTGGGCCGGTGGAAGCCAAGCGGGAAAGTTCGCGTCAGATCACCCCGAAGCCGCCTGTCCCAGCGCGGAGCGTGAGGGCAGGCCGGGCGCTCCCGTGACAGGGCGATGAGCTGGGCAGTGAAAAGCTGCCAAAATGGGTGGTACCGCGGAAACATTTTCCGTCCCGTTTTGGGGCGGTTTTTTTGTGCCGGGGCAGTACAATGCATGGAGGGAACGGTATGTATCAAAAGGTCAGCACGGATATGGATTTTGTGGGCCGGGAAAAAGAAGTGATGGAGTTTTGGGAAAAGGAAAACATCGTGGAGAAAAGCTTCCATCACCGGGAAGGGAACCCGCGGTTCACGTTTTTTGACGGCCCGCCCACCGCCAACGGCCGGCCCCATATCGGACATATTGAGACCCGCGCCATCAAGGACCTGATCCCCCGGTTTCAGGCCATGAAGGGCAAGGATGTGCTGCGCAAGGCTGGCTGGGATACCCATGGCCTGCCCGTGGAGCTGGAGGTGGAAAAACAGCTGGGGCTGGACGGCAAACCCCAGATCGAAGCCTATGGCATCCAGCCCTTCATTGAGGAATGCAAAAAAAGCGTGTGGAAATACCAGCACGAATGGGAAGAGATGTCCCAGCGGGTGGCGTTCTGGGCGGATATGAAGGACCCCTACGTCACCTACCATGACACGTACATCGAGTCGGTCTGGTGGAGCCTCAAGGAGATTTGGAAGAAGGACCTGCTATACAAGGGCCACAAGGTGGTACCCTATTGCCCACGCTGCGGCACGGCCCTATCCAGTCACGAGGTGGCCCAAGGCTATAAGGAGGTCACCGAGCCTTCCGCCTTTGTCCGTTTTGCGGTAAAGGGCCGTGAAAGCACCTATTTGCTGGCCTGGACCACCACCCCCTGGACCCTGCCCAGCAACGTGGCCCTGTGCGTAAACCCAAAGGAAGACTATGTGGAGCTGGAATCAGCCGGCCAGACGTATATTCTGGCGGGGGCCCTGGTGGAAACCGTGCTGGGCCAGGAGGTAGCCGCCCAGGCCAAAGTGACCAGGACCGTGAAGGGCAGCGAACTTTGTGGCACAGAATATGTGCCCCTGTACCAGTTTGAAACCCCCAAGGAAAAGGCCTGGTATGTGGTGGCGGACGGCTACGTGACCCTGACGGACGGCACGGGCATTGTGCATATCGCCCCGGCCTTTGGCGAGGACGACGCCCGGGTGGGCCGGGAGAACGGGCTGCCCTTTATCCAGCTGGTGGACCCCCAGGGCCGGTTTGTGGACAGCACCCCCTGGGCCGGGGAGGGCGTCAAGGCCGTCAACGAAAAGGTGGTGGAGGACCTAAAAGCCCGTGGCCTGCTGCTGAAGCTCACCCCCTACCTGCACAACTATCCCTTCTGCTGGCGCTGTGACACGGCCCTGCTGTACTATGCCCGGGCTACCTGGTTCATTCGCATGACGGCGGTGCGGGACCAGCTGGTGGCAAACAACCGCAGCATCAACTGGATGCCGGAGAACATCAAGGAAGGCCGCATGGGCAATTTTTTGGAAAACGTGCTGGACTGGGGCCTATCCCGGGAGCGGTATTGGGGCACCCCCCTGCCCATCTGGATCTGCGAGGAGGGGCACCTTCATGTGATCGGCAGCAAGGACGAGCTGCGGCAGATGGCTACAAAGAAATTTGAGGACATCGAGCTGCACCGGCCCTACATCGACGGGGTGGAGATCACATGCCCCCAGTGCGGCAAGCCCATGCAGCGGGTGAAAGAGGTCATCGACTGCTGGTATGACAGCGGCAGCATGCCCTTTGCCCAGTGGCATTACCCCTTTGAAAACAAAGAGATTTTTGAGCAGCGCTTCCCGGCGGATTTCATCAGCGAGGCGGTGGACCAAACCCGGGGCTGGTTCTATACCCTGCTGGCCATTTCCACGCTGATTTTTGACAAGGCTTCCTTCCAAAACTGCATCGTCATGGGCCATGTACAGGACAAGGACGGCCAAAAGATGAGCAAGCACAAAGGCAACGTGGTGGACCCCTGGACCGTGCTGGACAAACAGGGGGCCGACGCGGTGCGCTGGTATTTCTATACCGCTGGTGCCCCCTGGCTGCCCAGCCGCTACAGTGATGAGGCGGTAAACGAGGGCCAGCGCAAGTTTATGGCCACCCTACACAACACCTACGCCTTTTTCGTGCTCTATGCCAACATCGACCACTTTGACCCCAAGGAGCATCCCCTGGCCGGGGCCAAGCTAACGCTGATGGACCGTTGGATCCTCTCCCGCCTGCACCAACTGGTGGAAAAGGTGGACGAGGATCTGTGCAACTACCGCATTCCGGAGCCTGCCCGCGCCATCACCGAGTTTGTGGAGGATCTGAGCAACTGGTACGTGCGCCGGGGCCGGGAACGGTTCTGGGGCAAGGGCATGGACGACACCAAGGAAGCCGCCTTCATCACCCTGTACACGGTGCTCGTTACTCTGTGCAAAGCGATCGCGCCCTTTGTGCCCTTCATGGCGGAACACATGTACCAAAACCTGGTGCGCAGCGTAGATAGCGCAGCCCCAGAGAGCGTGCACCTGTGCGATTTCCCCCTGGCGGACAAAGCCAGGATTGACGAGGATTTGAACCGGCAGATGGGTGCGCTGCTGGACGTGGTGAGCCTGGGCCGGGCCTGCCGGGCGGCGGCCAACTTGAAGGTGCGCCAGCCCGCCAGCCACCTGTACGTAAAGGGCGCCCGCTTTGACGATGCCTTTGCCGAGCTGGCCAAGGATGAGCTGAACGTGAAGCAGGTGGTGTTCACCCAGGACGCCCGGGCCTTTACCACCTACAACCTGAAACCGCAAATGCGCACCCTGGGCCCCAAGTACGGGAAGATTCTGGGGGCCATCGGCGCGGCCCTGAAAGACATGGACGGCAACGAGGTGGTGGACGCCTTTGCCAGAGGGGAACAGGTCACCTTCAATCTAGGGGATACCCAGGTGCAACTGGGCCAGGACGATGTGCTCACCGAAGCCACCCAGAAGGAAGGCTTCTCCGCCCAGACCGAGCGGGACATCACCGTGGTGCTGGACTGCAACCTCACCCCCGAACTGGTGAAGGAGGGCTACCAGCGGGAAGTGGTGAGCAAGCTGCAAACCATGCGCAAGGAAGCGGGCTTTGAAGTCAGCGACCGCATTGTGGTGACCTATGAGGCGGAAGCGGAACTGGCCCAGGCCCTTAGCGAAGGCAAGGCCTTCATCATGCAAAGCGTGCTGGCCACCAGTTTTGAAGCGGCCCCTGCGCCCCAGGGCGCGGAGGCCAAGACCTGGGACATCAACGGGAAAGAGGCCGCGCTCAGCGTGCGCAAGGCGTAAGCTTGGCCTAGGAGAGGAAAAGCCATGTATTTGTGCGACCAATGGAAAGAATTTGAAGTGCTGGACACCGGTGATGGCGAAAAGCTGGAGCGCTGGGGTCAGTGGATTTTGCGCCGCCCAGACCCCCAGGTGATCTGGCCGAAAGCCCAGCCGGAGCTGTGGAAACAGGCCCAGGCGGTGTATGAGCGGTCCGGCACCGGGGGCGGCCAGTGGAACTTTCTGGCCAAGCTGCCGGAGCGCTGGACCCTGGGCCTGGAGGGCTTGCAGTTTTACGTGAAGCCCACGGGCTTCAAGCATACCGGACTGTTCCCGGAGCAGGCGGAGAACTGGCGCTTTATGCAACAGCAAATTCGCAAGGCGGGCAGCGGCCAGCCCAAGGTGCTCAACCTGTTTGCTTACACCGGCGGAGCCACCCTGGCCTGCGCCGCCGCCGGGGCCCATGTGACCCATGTGGACGCGGCCAAGGGCATGGTGCTCTGGGCCAAGGAAAACCGGGATCTGTCGGGCATCCCGGAGGAGCGGACCCGGTTCATTGTGGAGGACGCGGTGGCCTTTGTGAAGCGGGAGATCCGCCGGGGCAACACCTATGACGGCATCGTCATGGACCCCCCCAGCTATGGCCGGGGGCCCGGCGGCGAGGTGTGGAAGCTGGAGGACGAGCTGTATGGCCTGGTAGACCTGTGCAGCCAGGTGCTATCCAGCACCCCGCTGTTCATGGTCATCAACGGGTATACCACAGGCTTTTCCGCTTGCGTGCTGCGCAACATCGCGGAGAAGGCGGTATGCAGCCGCCACGGTGGCAAAGCGGAGGCGGAGGAGCTGGCGCTGGCGGTGACCAGCGGCGGCGTGCTGCCCTGCGGTACCACAGGCCGCTGGCTGCCCCATGTGTAAGGTGGTTTTTGAGGACAATCACCTGCTGGTGGTGGAAAAGCCCCCCAACCTGCTCACCCAGGGGGACGCCACCGGGGATGATTGTCTGCTGGAACGCATGAAGCGCTACATTGGCGAAAAATACCAAAAGCCGGGAGCTGTTTACCTGGGCCTGGTCCACCGGATGGACCGGCCCGTAGGCGGGCTGGTGGCTCTGGCCCGCACCAGCAAGGCGGCCTCCCGATTAAGTGAGCAGCTGCGCAGCCATGCCATGGAGCGGGAATATCTGGCCGTGGTCCATGGGGCGGATGTGCCGGACAGCGGCGTCCTGCGGGATGCCCTGCGCAAAACCGAAAACGGCAACGTACAGGTGGCGGCGGAGGGCGAACCTGGCGCCCAGCAAGCGGCGCTGCGCTACGCCACACTGGACCGGGATGTGGCCGCAGACACCGCCCTGCTGCACATCCGGCTGGAAACCGGACGCAAGCACCAAATCCGGGTGCAGCTCAGCCACAGCGGCCACCCCATTGTGCAGGACATGCGCTATGGCCACGATGCCGCCGGGGAGCCCATCGCCCTGTGGGGCTCGGTGCTACGGCTCACCCATCCCACCCGGGGAATTCCCATGACCTTTCTCAGCCGCCCCCAGGGCAAAGCCTTTGAGGCCTTCGCCCCGGCGGTGGACCAGTTCCTGGCCCCGATTTCCCAGGAAACGTCAACCATGCAAGGAGTGAACCCATGACCCAGCCTGTCATCCGCTCTCCAAAATTTCATTTCGAGCTCCAAAAGACCTGCAAGCAGACCGGGGCACGCCTGGGCGTTTTGCATACCCCCCATGGGGACATCCATACCCCCGCTTACATGCCCGTGGGCACCGTGGCCACCGTCAAGGCCATGACCCCCCGGGAGATGGTGGAAATCGGTACGGAAATCGTGCTCAGCAACACCTACCACCTGCACCTGCGCCCCGGCGAGGACCTGATTGCCCAGGCGGGCGGCCTGCACAAATTCATGGCCTGGGACAGGCCCATCCTGACGGATAGCGGCGGCTTCCAGGTGTTTTCCCTGGCGGGCATCCGCAAAGTCAAGGAGGAAGGGGTCACCTTCCAAAGCCACCTGGATGGCAGCAAGCGCTTCATTTCCCCTGAGGTGAGCATGGACATCCAGCACGCCCTGGGCTCGGACATCATGATGGCCTTTGACGTGTGCACCGCCTACCCCTGCGACCATGACACCGCCCGGGACGCCATGGAACGCACCCACCGCTGGACGGCCCGCTGCCAAAAGCACCACCGGGATGATACCCAGGTGCTGTTCGGCATTGTGCAGGGGGCTTTTTTTAAGGACCTGCGCATCGAAAGCGCCAAAGCGCTCAGCGACATGGACTTCTTTGGCTACGGCATCGGCGGGCTCAGCGTGGGCGAGCCCAAGCCCATCATGTACGACATGCTGGAAGGCCTGATGCCCCATATGCCTACGGAAAAGCCCCGCTACCTGATGGGGGTGGGTTCGCCGGATTGCCTGATCGAAGGCACTTTGCGCGGTGTGGACATGTTTGACTGCGTGCTGGCCACCCGCATCGCCCGCAACGGCACCTGCTTTACTAGCAAGGGGCGGTTGGTGATCAAAAATGCCCAATATGCCCGGGATTTCGGGCCACTGGACGAAGGCTGCGACTGCTATGCCTGCCAGAATTTTTCCCGGGCCTACATCCGGCATCTGTTCAAGGCCCAGGAGATCACCGGGGCTCGGCTCACTAGCATCCACAACCTGCGGTTCTTGCTGCGGCTGATGGAGAACGTGCGGCAGGCCATCCAGGAGGATCGGTTGGAGGACTTCCGAAAAGAATTCTATCGAAACTACGACATGAGCCGAAACTTTTAGGAGGAACCATGAACACTGTTCAGGTGGCGGCAGCCGTGGTGAGGGATGCGGAAGGCCGCCTGCTTCTCTGCCAGCGCAAAGGGGAACTGCAGGGCCTTTGGGAGTTCCCTGGCGGCAAAAGGGAAGCGGGAGAAAGCTTTGTCCAGTGCATCCAGCGGGAATTGATGGAAGAGCTGGCCCTGCCCGTCACGGTGGAAAAGGAGCTTTGCCGCATGCCCTATGGAAAAGAGGACCAGGCGCTTGATTTTTGCTTTCTGCTGGTCCGGGCAGAGAGGGAGGCCCCTTGCGTGCTCAGCGTGCACCAAGAGGCCCAATGGATTTGGCCCAACCAGTTGCCCCAGTATCCCCTTTGCCCGGCGGACGCTGCCTTTGTGCAGGGATTCGGGCATATGCTGAAATGAGCGCAGGGGGCAAGAAACCACTTGCTAAAGGCTTTGGTGTGTATTATGATAGATGTGCGATTTCCTTCATCTTTTATATCAAATGTATCATCATAAGGAGGACTCTTCATGCAAATCCATGTCTTTGAAAGCGCGTCCCAGGCAGCACAGGCGGCGGCCACCCTAATCGCGGCGCAGGTGCTGCGCAAACCGGATTCGGTATTGGGCCTGCCCACAGGTTCCACCCCCATCCTGACCTACAAGGAACTAAGCCGGCTGAACAAGGCGGGCGTGGTGGACTTTTCAAAAGTCACCTCCTTCAACCTGGACGAATACTGCCACCTCCCCCAGGAGCATCCCTGCAGCTATCACCGCTTTATGCGGGAGGAGCTTTTTGACCATATCAACATTTCCCTGGCCAACACCCACCTGCCCGATGGCAATGCCAAGGACTTTGCTGTGGAAGGCGCCCGCTACGATGAGGCCATCCGCGCGGCGGGCGGCCTGGACCTTCAACTGCTGGGCATTGGCCGCAACGGCCACATCGGCTTTAACGAGCCGGTGGAGACTTTGGTGTATGGCACCCATGTGGTGGACCTGACCCAGGACACCATTGAGGCCAACCGCCGCTTCTTTGACAGCGAAGCGGACGTGCCCCGGCAAGCCATCACCGTGGGCGTGGGCGGCATCATGAGCGCCCGGTGCATCGTGCTGGTGGCCACCGGCGCGGACAAGGCCGAGGCCATTCATTTAAGCGTCAGGGGGGACGTGGACCCCAAAACCCCCGCCAGCATCCTGCGTACCCATCGGAACGTGGTGTTTTTGTTGGATCACGCAGCTGCGGCGAAGCTGTAGGATTGCCATAGGAAATCCATGGGCCTTCCCCGCAAACAGGAAGGCCCGTTTTTTGTGCTCCAAAGAGAGCTCAGCCACCCACGCAACAGGGAAAGTTTATGGCAATGCGGTACATAGCAAAAGCAGTGAGACCCAAAAGGGCGGGAATGCTAAACCAATACCATTTCCGTATCGGCTCCAGGGAAATCATCATAAGGCCAAGGGTGAGCGCCAGGAACCCTGGAATCATGGACAAGGCCAGGTGTTCCTCCATGTGCCTGGCGGCTAGCCGAGGCCCCACCACGTAGCACAGCAAGATACATCCGCCACAGACGGCCAGGGTGACCGCCAGGGCAAACCAAAGCAACCTGTATTTTCGCATGTTGTGCTCCTTTTGCATGGGAATGAGCAGAAAACGAGAGGCTTCTGTACCATAACGGCCCGGACCAGGGTTTTCTTGCAACAAAAATCCCTTTGCGCTATAAAACACAAAGGGATACACCATTTGGGGAAATAACCCAGACGCCGGATTAGCGCTTGGAGAACTGCGGCGCGCGGCGGGCAGCCTTGAGGCCGTACTTTTTGCGCTCCTTCATGCGGGGGTCCCTGGTGAGGAATCCAGCGCGCTTCAGGGCTTCCCTCAGATCGGGGTTGGCCTTGGTCAGGGCGCGGCTGATGCCGTGACGGATGGCGCCCGCCTGTCCAGACAGGCCGCCGCCCACAACGTTCACCAGAATGTCCATGTCTCCGGCAGCCTTGGTCAGTTCCAGGGGCTGGCGGACGGTCATCTTGAGGGTCTCCAGACCAAAATAGTTGTCGATATCACGCTTGTTGATCAAAATCTTTCCGTCGCCAGCGACCAAACGGACGCGAGCAATGGCCTTCTTGCGGCGGCCTACGGCATTGTACTCTACTTTCGCCATGGTTGTAATCGCTCCTCTCGTCCTTTATTTCAGTTCCAGCTTTTCGGGTTGCTGGGCAGCGTGGTCATGCTCAGCGCCCCTGTACACCTTCAGCTTTTTCGCCATTTGGCGGCCAAGGGGCCCCTTGGGCAGCATGCCGGTGATGGCGTGCTTCACGGCGAATTCGGGCTTGTCAGCCATCAAGCGGCGGTAGACCGTCTCCTTGAGGCCGCCGGGATACCCCGTGTGATGGTAATACACTTTTTGATCCAGCTTGTTGCCGGTCAAAATCACCTTATCCGCGTTGAGGATGATCACATAATCACCCGTGTCCACATGAGGGGTAAAAATGGGCTTGTTCTTGCCACGCAAAATGCTGGCGACCTGGCTGGCCAAGCGGCCCAGTACCATGCCCTCCGCATCCACAACGTACCATTTGCGCTGTACGTCTTCGGCTTTCGCCATGTAGGTATTCAACTTGATGTCCTCCTTCAAGGGATCATGATCTGTTTCGTTCGCAGCGCTTGATGGTCAGCAAACGCCCGCTTGTTCAATAGCATTCCGGGGCTAGCGGAGTCTATTGATGCCAAACGATATCATACCAAATTCCGGCACGGCTTGTCAAGGAAAAATCCATAAAACGATGTGTAAAGTGGCGAAGGTGATGTTTTCTCCAAAAAGCAGGAAAAAAACATGCTTGGCGCGAAAGCTATTCTCATCGTCCGCTTCCCAGGAAAACCAAGGCAAATCAAAGGTTGTGCTGTATGAAAGTGTCCCTTCTAGCGGAAAAAACCGCTGCCCTCCTGCCCCATCTCCGCTGCCCCCTTTGCGGGCAGTCCTTTATGCTGCAACAGGAGCAAAGCCTGGTCTGCGCAAACCGCCATTGTTTTGATCTCAGCGCCAAGGGTTATGTGAACCTGGCCCCTTCCCATGACCAAGAGGCTGAAAAGTATGACAAATTGCTATTTGAAAGCCGCCGCCTGGTTTTTGAAAAAGGCTTTTATACATCTCTGACCGACCTTCTGCCCGGCTGTATCCACCCGTTTTTCCCAGAAACCCCGCCCCAGCGGCTGCTGGACGCGGGCTGCGGCGAGGGCCATTTCCTACGAGCCCTTCTTCCCTTTTTTCCAGAGGCCACCTGGCTTGGGCTGGATTTAAGCCGCGACGCTATCACCATTGCCGCCCGGGAAAACCGCGACGCCCATTGGCTGGTGGGCAACCTCAGCCACCTGCCCCTTGGAGACCGCAGCGTCCAAGTGCTTCTCAATATCCTGACCCCTGCCGACTACACGGAGTTCGCCCGGGTGCTGGCTCCGGAAGGGGTTCTCATCAAGGTCGTCCCCGGCAATGCATACCTGCGGGAAATCCGCGCCAGCCTCTTTTCCAGCCAGCCCTCCGAAGCGTATAGCAACCAGCGGGTCTTGGACCATTTGGCAGCCCACGCCCGCATTGTAAAGCACTATACTCTCCAAAAAACCTTTCCCGTCACCCCGGAGGAAGCCTCTGCCTTCGCCCGCATGACGCCAATGACCTTTGGACTGTCTGCGGAACAGCTGCAAGCCATTGCGCTACGCGAGATCACCATTCACCTGGAAGTGCTGGTGTGCAAAATAAATGCCGCGTAAAATGGGAACGCCTCTTTGGCTCTTTCTATAAGCCAACGGGCCGCCCGAAGGCGGCCCGAACTGAATTCAGGGCGAAGCCCTGATGGGGTGCAGGGGTGAAACCCCTGCATACGTTCCCCTCTTATTTCTTCACACTCTTCTTGGCGGGCTCCATCACGGATTCCCCCAGCTCCTCCGGCTCGTCTCCGTCCTCGAAAACGATTTTTTCCGCATCCAGCAAGGATTTCTGCTCGTTGAGCAGGCTCAAAAAGCGCTTTTTATAATCCACCGCAGCAGAGCGCAGGCTCTTCAGCTCTTTTTCCAGGGTCAGCTTTTCTTCCTGGGCATCATCCACCACGGTGCTGGCCTTGTCCTGCGCCTCCGCAATGATGGTCTCCGCCTTCCTCTTGGCGGTCTCGATCGCCTCGTCACTGATGCGCTGGGCGCTGAGCAAAATGGTTTCCAGCGTTTCACTGGTTTTTTGAACAGGGGCCGCGGCCGTGGCCTCCGTCCTCACCACCGCCTGTGGAATGGGCTTCACAGAATCCTGCTCGTTCGCCAGGGCGGCTTTGGTTTGCTTCAGCTCCGCCTCCAGCGCGTCAATGCGGTCCTGCATGGCAATCATCTCATCGCAGATCTGGTCCAGATAGGAATCCACATCATAGGGGTCATACCCCGCGCCTTTGAAGGCAAACTCTTTTTGTTCAATGTCAGAAACAGTAATGCCCATTGTTTTCGCTCCTTTCGCTCTTAAAGAGTGTAGATGGTTCATCGCATTCCATATTTCGTCAGGACCACCGGCAACCGGTCTTTGCGGGTGGGCTGGCCCACCTGGGTGACCTCCATGCGGCCCATGCCGCGCACCGAAATCATGTCCCCCTCCTCCACACGTACATCCGTGCGAAGGGTGGGCAGGTGCCGGAGCTTGACACGGCCCGCCTCAATCAGCGCCGCCGCTTTGGCGCGGGATACGCTCAGCCCGCTGGCCACCACGGCATCCAGCCGCAGAGAAGGCACCGTGTCCCGCAGGACAACACCGTTGGGTTCCGTTGCCATGGGCGTGCTTTCCGCCTTCATGATCTGCAAATGGACCTTCCCGGCCTGGTGCAGTTGGGCCATCACATGCGGCACAATGGCTGCTGTGGCGAACAAGTACGCCCGATCCTCCTCCAGCAGGATATCGCCCAGGGTGTGCCGTTGAATTCCCAGTGCCAGCACGCTGCCCAGCACATCCCGGTGGGTGGGCGCGCTCTGATGGGGCCAGCGCAGCTCCAGAATCTCCAGGGGAAAATCGCCTTCCTCCACGGCCTCCAGCGAAAAACAGGCCATTTGCCGCTCGGCGTCCTCATAGCCGCCAAACAGCCGTACCAGCACGCCTTCTTTCTTTGCCGCCCACTGGGCCTCGGCCGCTTCCGGCACGCTCAAAAAGGGCGTAAAGCATGGCGCCTGGCGACTCTCTGCCCGCAGTGCCAGCTCCCGCAAGCGCTGTTTTGAAAACAGCGGCTCCTGCACGGGGCTCATTTACACCAGAATTCTTTGCAGCAATCCCAGCAGCCACTGGGCCACTACAATGATCACGATCAGCGCCGCAGGCGCAAAGTCAATACCAGTCTTGGCAATCTTAGGAAAAATCCGGGACAACAACCCACGGACCGGGGTCAGCGCCATTTCCATGTACTTGCCTACCAAGAGCGTGTACTTGTTCCTGGGAATGATTAGCAACATCAGCACATATACAAATACCAGCCACCCCGCGATGTTTAACGCGAAGCTCACAATGCCAAAGATCAGGTTGATGATCCAAACCAACATGGCGTTCCCCTCCTACACTTTCTGTTCTCTTTTGCCGTTTTGCGACTGTTTACTGAAACCCTTTTTTGGGAAACCGCCCTGTGTTCCCGGCCTGGAACCCGGAGGCACCCGGATAGCTACCGCTGCCCTCTCCCGCCATCACATCGCCAAAGCTGCGGCCCATCCTCTGCGGAGAATTCCCGGTGTCATAGCCCTGGGTCTGGCCAAAGCGGGGCCTGGGTGGTTCCCCTGTCTGGCCGGCGGCGGAAAACCCCTGGCCCGCGTATCCGCCTGTGCTTTGACGGCCCAGGCCATATCCGCCCTCATAGCTTTGGCGAACAAAGCTTGAGGTTTCCGGCGTTGTGACCGCCCTCCGCAGGGCCGGGTCCACCACCAGGTACACCGTGGGAGACGAAATCAGATAAATGCCCCTTGCGGAAATGCGGTTGATTTGGCAACCCAACGTGTAGGCCGCGCCGCTGAGCATGTCCACGCAACGCTGCCGTTCCGTATCGCTGGCGATGAACTCCATGTCCAAAAACACCGAGGCATTGGTCTTGATATATTGAATAATGGTCGTGCACTCATTGCGGCTGCGAAGCAGCAACACGTATTCCGTATGGGCGTAGATGTTTCCGTCAGGAGCTTTTTGCATGCCCGGAAAAGGCACCACGTTGCTTGTCTGTTGCGGGTTTGGCGGGTACCCCATGGGGGCTGGCTGAAAGCCGCCCTGGGGGGGCTGCCCGTAGGAATTTTGCCAACCCTGCTGAGGCCCCTGGTAGTTCTGCTGCATGGGCCGCTGCGCATACCCCCGCTGGTCTTGCCGCGCCAGACGCTGCTGTTCCGCTTCCATGGCGGCCTGCTTTTCCTGCAAGTCCCGCTGGCTTTGATAGGGAACCCTTCCACCGCCGTAATCCTTCGGCGCAGGAGGGGCGAACCGGCCGGTCTGGTCCATTTCTTGAGGTCTTTCGCTATCCTCCTGGTCCCCTCTTCCCATCTGGCCATAGGTATGCTCCGCCTCGCTTGATCCGTAATAGCCGCCGGTTGCGCCGGCTTCCCCACGGACAAAGCGGTCTTTTTTATCTGTGATCCAACCGCCCACCTTCTGGAACACACTCAATCGCAGAAACCTCCTACCTGGCATAGAAACGGCCCCTTAGGGTCTGTACAAGGCCGTTCCCACCCGCACCATGGTCGCACCCATACGCGCGGCAATGGCATAATCGTTGGACATGCCCATGGATAATTCCTCCATGTGAATGCCCTCCATGGCTTCCTCGGCAAGCCTGTCAAACAACGTCCTCATGCCGCCAAACCAACCCATTAGCTGGCTCTCCTGGGCATCCAGCGGCATCATGGCCATCAAGCCTGAAATACGGATGTTTGGAAACTGTTTCATCTTCTGTAAAAAAGATCTCAATTCCGTCACATCCAACCCGGCCTTCTGTGTTTCTTTTGCAATATTTACCTGCACAAGCGCTGGCAACACGCGTCCGATCATACCGGCACGCCTGTCCACCTCCTGGGCCAATTCCATCCGGTCCAGCGTGTGGAGAAGGCAGGTATCCTCCATTATATATTTAACTTTGTTGGTTTGCAACCTCCCAATCCAATGCAGGCGAAATTCCCTTGCGATTTTTGGCAGCTTTTCCAGCAGCACTTGGGCGCGATTTTCCGCAATGTCTTGTATTGCAAGGGTTCCCAGCTTTTCAATCGTCTGGACGGAAACGGTCTTGGTCACCGCAATTAATTTTGCAGGTGCAGAATTTTTGTAACAATTTTTGGATAAGGTTTCCAAAACGTTTGTCACATTTCGACGCAATGTTTCAAGATCAACCTCGTCCTGCGTAAAATCCCCTATGCCCATATGGCTCCCCCTTACCGAAACAGCCTCACCGTTTGGCCTACGCTGAGCACGCCGGTCTGAATAGCGGAAATATAGGCCTTGCCGCCACTTTCCTGCACGATGTTCACCGGCACAAACACTTGCTGCTCGCCGTCCAGAATCACCACGCCCTTGGCGCCTTTATACTCGTAAATGGCCCCGGAGGGCACCAGCATGCAGTCCGCGTATTCTCCCAGCTCCGCTTGGCAATTGCGCATGTACAGCACGGGCAGCACATCCCCCATCACCGCCAGGCGCACCAGCAAATCGCCGCCGGCACGGGTGAAGGAGCGCACCTGGGCGTTGACCACGGTGTTGGAAAACTGCTCCAGCATCAGCTTATGGGTGGAGCCTTCCACCGGGTTCCAGGTGTTGTTTTTGATGAGCATCAGCACCGCATAATTGTTCTTTTTCACCAACCGGTAAATGTCCACCCGGCCCCGGGAGGCGGTGGTGCCCTCCGGCCTTGTGCCGTTGATCATATCCCGCACCTCAGAGGGCGTATACTCCTCATACTTGGCCGGGGTCAGCGCGTGCTCGTATCCGTCCGTGTAAAAGCTGACGATGCCCTCCTGAGCGGCAATTTTGGGCTTGATCCAACTGTCAATGCGCTGCTTTTGCGTGTTTTCATCGTCGAACAGGCGGTTGAGGCGCATGTCCGAAGAATACTGGCTGCGAAAGAAATTCTGCCGCTGGGTGATGGCGGTGGCCAGGATCTTCTCCTGGTTGGTGAGGTTGCCCCGGGCGCCCTGCACCAGGTTTCGCACCTCCAGGCCTTTTTCAATGACCTCGCTTTCCAGCCGGGTCATTTTGGGGTCATAGGTGGTTTCGCTTTTCAGCAACGTGCGCTGGTAGTTCTTAATCTGGTCCCGAAAGTCCTGCAGGGCCAGCAATTCACGGGTGTTGTACCCTGTGGAGTACACGTTGCACACCTTCTGGTTCCGCGTGACCGGCGTGCCCTCCTCGGCAATGTATTCAATGCTTTGCACGCCCTCATCATCATAGGACGTTTCCTCCCGCACGATCAGGGCCTCGCCACGGTAGTTGGTGCCCAGGGTTCCCATTTCAATCACCGCAGTGGTAGGGGCGCTTCCCCGGGTGTTTGTGTAAATAAACCAGGCCGCAAAGCCCACAACCCCCAGGACCAGCACCACCTGCAAAAACTTGCCAAAGCCGCCCCTGCGGGCGGGTTTTTCCCGCTTGATTTTCTGGGCCCGCATCTCCTCCGGCACGCCCTGCATCTGTTGAATTTGCTGCATCCGCTGCTGCTGCATCTGGTAGACTTGCATCTGCCACTCCATCACCTGCTCCGGCGTGGCCTGGCTGCCTGCCATCCCCTGTTGCATCTGTTGCATCTGCTGCAATTGCTCCGGGGAAAGGGGCTGCTGAGGCATCCCATAGGCTTGCTGCCACTGGCTGAACTGCTCCGGCGTCAGCGGTGAAAGCGGCTGATTGGGAGGTATGCCGTTGTTGCCCGTTCCATTCCCTTGCATAGTCCGCCTCCTTCCACCCCTATGCGCCGCTTTGCTCCATGGCGCGCAAGCGGCTTAAAATCCGCCGTTCCATCCGGGACACCTGCATTTGGGATACGCCCATCTGCTTGGCGGTCTCCCGCTGGCCCAGCTGCTCCTGGAACCGAAGCCGGATCAGCTTCCGCTCCGCATCATTCACTTTGCTCAAAACCCACTGCATCCATTCGCTGTCTTCCACCCGGTCAAAGCCCGCATCCATTTCGCCCAGCAGCGAGCCCAGCGTGCTGTCCTCTTCTCCCACCGGGCTTTCCAGCGACAGGGTTTCCCCCTGGTGGCGCAGGGTGAGCAGCATCAGCAGCTCGTCCGGAGAAATCTGCATGGCCTCCGCCAGCTCCTTGGCGCTGGGTTCCCGCATCTGCTCCTGGGAAAACCGGTCCCTTTCCTGCTGCATGTGAAATAGCTTCTGCCGCGCATCCCTGGGCATGCGCATGCTGCTGGCCTTGTCCCGCAAATAATTGCGCACGTCCCCCGTGATGGTGGGCACCGCGTAGGTCACAAAGCGGTACCCCCGCTCCGGCTCAAAACGCTCCAAGGCCTTGAGCAGCGCCATGCCCGCCACCTGTTGCAGATCCTCCAGCTCTACGCCCCGTCCGGCAAACCGCCGGGCCACTGCCTTCGCCAGGGGAAAGAACGCCTCAAACAAGCTGTCCCGCTGCTCTTGCCCCCGGTCCCTGGCATATTGCTCCCACAAAAGAGCCGTGTATTCGTCATTCATGGCTGCCCTCCCGCTCACACGGGCATCGAAAATTCGATGCAGCAGACTCCATCGTCATCGCAATGGATCTCCACGTCCGGCAGCAAAGTTTCCAAAATGCCACGGGTAATTTCCTTGTCTTGCGCCGCCTCGTGGGTCCTCTCTTCCCCACGCACGCCGCAAAACCGGCAGCAAAGCCTGCCCTCCTGCACCGTGGCCGCCAGATGGAATTCCGTCAGCTTGACGGCTTGGTGCAGCATGCAATCGCAGACCTCGTCGGTAATGGTGCGCAAATCATCAATCATGTCCACGTCCAGGCCTGCCACCATGCCAAAGCCGCTTAATGCCATGCGGGCCACCAGCACATATTCCATGTCTGCCGGCAAAGCCAGCGAAATGCCCTTTCCTGCTTGCTGCTTGTCCATTCCCTCCGCCTCCTCCCGCGAAATCCAACTTTTATCGTACCATATCCCAACATATTTTGGCAAGCAGCAGGCCCAAAACCACCAGCATCATGCCCCGTACAAAAGCGCCTCCTCTACGAATGGTGAGCTTGCTGCCCACAAAAGCGCCCAGCATGGCGCAAAGCCCCGCCGGAAGCCCCAGCAAAAACATCACGTCGCCCGTCAGCAACAGGCTGCAAAGCGCCGCCACGTTGCTGGCCAGGTTCACCACCTTGGCCGTTCCGCTGGCCATCACCGCTTCCTTGCCAAAGATGCGCATGAACAGCAAAATCAAAAACGTGCCCGTACCCGGCCCAATCAGGCCGTCATAGAAGCCCACGGCGCAGCCAATGGCCACCGCGATCAGCAGCGTTGCCTTGGGGGAAAACACCCGGCCCGTACCCACCGGCTTCACCCCCCGCAGGGTGAAGACCGCCGCGATGGGGATGCACCCCAGCACCAGCCAGCGCACCACATCGGCGGGCAGCTGCTTCATCACCAGTGCGCCCAGGGCGCTGCAAACCAGGGCCCCTGCCGCTGCTGGCAGCGCCAGCTTCCAGTCGATTTGCCGAAAGCGCCCATAATTATAGGCAGCCAGCGAGGTGCCCATGCCGGCGGCCAGCTTGTTGGTGCCCGCCGCCAGGGGAGGCGGCAGGCCCGCCAAATAATAGGCAGGCAGCGAAATCAAGCCGCCGCCACCCGCAATGGAATCCACAAAGCCCGCCAGCAGCACCAGCGGGCAGACAATCAGCAGCATCTGGGGGGTTACCTGCACCTGTATCGTCCTTCTTTACAAAGCAATGAAATAAAACTGCCGGAAGTGGGGATTACGAGGCCGCGCCTTTGCGCCTTCCCTGGCACAGCACCAGCATGGACGGCAGGGAGACCGCCATGGAGAACTGGAAGAACCGCACATCATTGCCGCACAAAAGCAGCATGGTGCCCAGGTTGTACAGCAGCACCGGCAGGCAAAACAGCAGCGCCTGCGGACCTTCCCGGTGCAAGGCCCAAAGCCCGCAAACCAGCAGCAAGGCCATCTGTACGCCAATGTTTTCAAACAACCAGCGGAGGGGCGCAAAACGCATGGGCGCTTCCAGCACGCCGACCAAAGTCCGCCCCAGCTGGTTCATCCGGGCGTCCTGGGCGGGGAAGGCTTCGATGTCGCCCGTATTGCGCACCGTGACGGTCCCTTCGTTTTGCCCCGTCACATCCCACACCAAATCCGTCAGGCCGCAAACCGCCTCAAAGGCTGTGCGGGGGGCACGGGCTGCCGTGCGGACCGCCATGCCTAGCAGTTTTTCCGGGGGCACGCTGGTGATCTGCTCCCGGGGGTACTGAAACTTGATGGAATTATAGTCTCCCAGGCGGTAGTTGGCTTGCAGGGTTTCCTCGTCCGCCAGGCTGGTGAGAAACGCCTGGGTTTCCGCATCCATGGCCTCCGGGCTCTTCACCCGGGCGTCAAAAAGCACGGTCATAGGGATGCCGATGCTTTCCTCATAGGTGTTCCCAGGGCTGACAATGTCCAGCGCGCCATACAGCGGGCCCATCACCAGCAGCAAGCACAGCCCGGCCACCCCCGTCGCCAGCAGCAGGCCCTTCCTCTGCCGCCAGTAGCCTAGCAGCAGGCAGAGCAAGAGCGGCGCGGTAAAAAACGCGGCGTTATGCCGCACCAAAGTGGTGAAGGCCAGCACCAGCCCCAGCGCCACCGCATGGGGCCATTTTTTCAGCCAGTCCCCCCGGGAAACATACACATTCACCCCATAGGCGCACAGCAGCAGAGCCCCCATGGTCATGGCGTTGTCCTTCCACACATACATCATGGCGTTGCCCAAAATGCTGGACAGCACCATCAGCCCCTGCAGCGCCAGCAGCAAGCCCCGGGGCAGGCCATGGGCCGCCAGGGTACACACCAGGTAGGCCATGGCGGCGCTGAAAAACACCATTTGCAGCAGCACCAGCCAGGGGTACTGGTTCATCACCTGAAGCCCAAGCCACATCAGCAAGGTATGGAACACCGGATGCCAATGATTATACAGGCCGGTTTGCGCCTGGGTCCACTGGTTGTAGATGTCGTAGGAGACCCCGCCGGGATAATAGGCCAAAAACAGGCAACCCAGCACAAGAAGGCTCAGCCCCATGCTGATGCCAAAAAGCATAGGGCTGAGCTTGCTCTTTTTTGCTGTTATCCAGGGCAGGCCCTGCCGTGCTCGGCCGCAAAGCCAACAAAGGCCCAGGAACCATAAGGCCGCGTAGGCCAAAAACCACACCAGCGCAAAGGCGGTCTCCAGCTTGCCCTCAAAAAGGGCGCTGCCCGAAAGAAAGGTGACAAAGGACAGATACAGGGACAGGCACGCAGCGCAAACCAAAAACAAAATTTTGTGGGTCCGGCTTTTCCAGCCGTCCTCTGGCTGCCATTGGCGGGCCGCAGTCCTTCGGTCGTATGCCATAAGCGCCCCTCCTTTGTGTGGAAAAAAGGTCTATCCCTTCACAAACTCGCTATAGATGGCATGGATGGAGGCTTCAAAGTCTTGATTGTCCACGCCCACCAAAATGCTCAGCTCGCTGGAACCCTGGTCGATCATCCTCACGTTCACCTTCTCCCGGCTGAGGGCTGTGAACAACCGGGCCGCCGTACCGGGGTTGTGCACCATGCCCCGGCCCACCGTGGCGATGAGGCCCATGTTATCGTAAATGGTCAAGGTATCCGGCGAGGTCAGCTCCATGATGCGGCTGATGACCTTCTCCTTTTTAGGGGCCAGCGCGGCGGTGGAGAGCACCACGCAAAGGGTGTCAATGCCCGTGGGCAGGTGTTCAAAGGAAAGCCCGGCTTCCTCGATGGCCAGCAGCACCCGGCGGCCAAAGCCCTTCTCCGCATTCATCATGGCCTTTTCCACGGAAACAACGGAAAAGCCCGTTTTCCCGGCGATGCCTGTGATGACATAGGGATTGGGCTCCTCCACCGCCCCATGGGTGATCATGGTGCCCCGGTGGTCCGGCTGGTTGGTGTTGCGGATATTGGTGGGAATTCCCGCCCGGTGCACCGGGAACACGCTGTCCTCATGCAGCACAGTGGCGCCCATGTAGGAAAGCTCCCGCAGTTCCCGGTAAGTAATGTTGGCAATGGGCTTCGCCCCTGGAACTACCCTGGGGTCCGCCATTAAAAAGCCGCTGACATCCGTCCAATTTTCGTACATGTCCGCGTAGGCCGCCCGGGCCACAATGGCCCCGGAAATATCGCTGCCCCCACGGGAAAAGGTGTGGATGCCGCCGTCGGGAAAGCTGCCATAGAAGCCCGGGATGACGGCGGTGTCCACATCCTTCAGCGCCTCTGAAAGCACCGCCTGGGTCCGCTCGCTGTCAAAGCTTCCGTCCGTTTCAAAAAAAATCAAGTCCTTAGCATCCAGGAAGGGAAAGCCCAAGTAATCCGCCAGGATCAAGCCATTGAGGTACTCACCCCGGCTGGCGCAGTAATCCTTGCTGGCGCCCTGTTCCACCTGGCGGAGGATTTCGTCCAACTCAGTCCGCAGGTCCAAGGCCAGGTCCAGGGCTTTCACAATGTCCAAAAAGCGCTCCTCGATCAAAGCAAATGTAGGGCGGTAGTCCTTGCCTTCCTCTTTCAACTGATAAGTGCGGTATAAAAGATCGGTAATTTTCTCGTCTTCGTCAAAGCGACGCCCCGGGGCGCTTGGTACCACGTAACACCGCCTGATATCCATCCGTAAGATGTCGCGAACCTTTTGAAACTGACCGGCATCCGACAAGGAACTGCCGCCAAATTTCGCAACGATCTTCCCCAAACATGATCCCTCCCGCTCCTGCGGAGGCTCAACGTCCTCACAAAATAACATTTTATCCTAACCGACGCGACAAAGTCAATCCCCGTTCCATGCGGGCCCGCAAGTGAATCAGAACCATTCCTCTATCATCTCCCCATCAGGATGCTCCATCCTATGCTAGCCCGCCCGGTCTGTGTCACTTCTGCCCGGCCAGCCAGTCCTCCCGAAGAACGCTCATCATGCCAATGTCGCAAAAGGCGCCGTCCCTGAAATAGGCGTGCCTTTTGACCCCTTCCGCCACAAAGCCCGCTTTTTCGTAGCAGCGTAGCGCCTGGCGGTTGCCCATGTCCACCGTCAGCTCCACCCTCTCCAGCCCCAGGGTCAAAAAAGAGTGGCGCAGCAACAGCCCCAGGGCCTCTGTGCCAACGCCCCGGCCCCGGTTGGCGGCGTTACCGATCACCATGCCCAGCTCTCCGCAGCGCAGCTTCCAGTCCAGCCGGAACAAATCCAGCTGGCCCAGGTAGGCCTCCGTAGTCTTTTCCGCAATCACAAAATTGCAGGCCATATGGCTGCTTTCCAACATGCGGTCCATAAACTGCTGGGTATCCACCATGCTTTGCGCGGGCCAAAAAAGGGTGCTCAAATACTTTGTAGTCTCCTGGTCATTGACCCATTTGCGGATCTCTGGCACATCCTCTTGCCGGTACTCTCGCAGCATTACGGTTTCACCAATCACTCTGGGCATTGCGTCGCTCCTTTATTTGCGTCGGATCAGGACAGCAGCAGGCCGTCCCGGTCCCTGAAATAGCCAAACAAAATACTGAAAAAGTCCACTGTGGCGCCGATGAAAAAGACTCCTCCGGTCAGAAGATAAAACACCCCGCTGGCGATCTTTCCCGTGTAAAAACGGTGCAAGCCAGCGGCCCCGCCCAACAGGCACAACAACAAAGCCAGCCAACGGCTTTTGGGCGAGCGCTCCCGGACATAAATCGTCTTATGAATGGTCTGATAGACCACCTGTGGCTCCGGCATTTCCCTTTGTAAAGCCTGGGGGTCCCGCTCCTTCTCCTCCCGGCTATGGCGCGGTTCCTCCACCGTCACAAAAACCGTGCCGCCACAGGCCGGACATTTGCGGTCCGTTGGAAAGACACGGCTTTTGCAGTATGCGCAAATGAACACAGAAAACTCCCTCTCGCTTCCTATGGATGGCGCTTATTCCTCGTCGTCCTCGGAGTCCCCGTCCTCTTCGGCCATCTCCTCGGCGTCCTGCTCTTCCATGGCAGCCATGCATTTATCAAAAACGGTTTTCAGCTCATTTTCATCCTCAATGGTCACGTAGGTGTCTTCCCCGTTTTCATCCTGCACAATTTTCAGGATGATGGCCTCGCCTTCCATGCAGTCTTCCAAATCCTCCACGGCTTCCAGCACCACGTAATAGCTGCCCTCGTGCTCAAGGGTCATCAAATGCTCAAAATCCACATCATTCCCCTGCTCATCCTGCAACTGAATAATGTTCTCCCTCTGCTCGTCCATAGGCTCCTCATTTCTCCCCAACGGGGCTGGTTGCTTGTATCGCTGGGCGGCCAGCCACTGCTCCAAAATCACGGCGGCGGCCACCTTATCCACGGTCTGCTTGCGCTGCTCCCGGCGCATGTTGCCGCTGACCAGGGCTTTTTCAGCGGTGACAGTGGTGAGGCGTTCGTCCTGGTAGGATACCTGAAGCCCCGCCTGCTGCAAAACTTCTCCAAAAGCCATGGCCTTTTCCGCCTGTTTGCCCTGGGTGCCGTCCATGTTCAGCGGCAAGCCCAGCAGCACATGCCGGGTCTCATACTGCTGGCAGAGGGACAGCACATACCGGCTGTCCGGCCCATACCCCACCCGGCGGTACACTTCCAGGGGCTGGGCAATGGTGCCTGTGGGGTCGGAGACCGCCACGCCGATGCGCACGTCCCCCACATCCAGCGCGATCACGCGCCGACTTTGACCCATCTGCCTCAGCCGTCCATTCTTTTCAAATAGACCCGTACCAATTCCTCCACGATCTCATCCCGCTCCAGGCGGCATATGAGGCTGCGGGCTTGCCCGTAGCTGGTGATATAGGTGGGGTCTCCGGAGATGATGTACCCCACCAACTGCGTCACCGGGTCATACCCCTTGGCTTGCAGGGCACGGTACACATGCTCCAAAATATCGCTGGCGCGCTGGCTTCCCTCCACGATGGGCGAGAACTTGGTCGTGCCGTTCATGTCTGTCACCTTCACTCCACTCCCTCGCAGTGATGCATTTGTCATTATACACCAGTTCTCCTTCTTTTGGAAGTGCCCGGCCCGGCCTTGCCCATATTTTCGGAAAAGATTTCCTCTGCGGCGGCCAGCCCGGCCCCCGCCCGCAGCGAAAGCACCCGCAGCGCCGCCCGGGCGCAAAGCAGGATGGGAATGGCCAGCAAAATGCCCATCACTCCTCCGGCCAAGCCCCCAAGCATCACCGCCAGCAGCACCAGCACCGGATGCAGCCTTGTGGCGTCGCTCATCAGCTTCGGGCTGAGCATGCCTCCTTCCATCTGCTGCACCACCAGGACCACCCCCAGGGACCACAGCACCTGGCCCATGCCTCCCTGCAAGGCGAAGATCACCACCAGGACGCCTCCCAGAAAGGGGCCCACATAAGGGATCAGCTCCAACACGCCCATAATGATGGAAAGAGGCAGCCAGTTGGGCAGGCCCACCAGCAGCAGCCCCACCGCCGTCAACGCGCCCACCACGGCGGAGATCATCAGCTGGCCCCGCAGAAAGCCGGAAAGCTCCCGGCGCATTTCCCGCAGCGCTTTCACCGTGGTCTCCCGCCAGGGCACCGGTAACGTCAACAGCAGCCAGCCGCCGATGCGCTTGCGATCCTTTAAAAAGTAAAAGCCAAAGGCCGGCGCCAGCATCAGCTTTCCAAAGCCCTCCATCATCCCGCCCAGCCTGGCCACGGTGCCGGGCAGCACCTCCGCCACCCATGTCTGAAGCCTTTGCAGCAAGGTCTCCTTCACTTCCAAGTTCACCGTCACGCCATTTTGGGCCAGCCAGCTTTCCCCCTGATGTATCCATTTTTCCGCTTCCGCATACAATAAAGGAAGCTTGCTCATCAACTGGCGCACCTGCTCCGCCGCAAAAGGGATCAGCAAAAACAGCGCCCCCAGCAAGCCAGCGCTCATCAGCAGCATGGAAAGGGAGGCGGACATCCCCGGTGGCAGCCATTTTTCCAGCACTCGCATCAGCGGCATGGCCAGCAGGGCCACCACCATACCAAAAAAAAGCTGGGTCGCGGCCTGCCACAGCAGTGCCCGCGCCCAAACTCCCAGCAGAAGAAGGGTGATAAGCAAGGCCCCCTGCCACCATCGCGCCGATCCCGGCGCGTTGCGCATCCACTGCATCGCTTTCCTTCCTTCCCCTGCCAGTTGGCACACCCTACCACATTTTGCTCATTTTCCGGATTTGCTCCATCTGCCGCCCCATCTGCTTTTTCAGCCGTTGGTTGCCTGGCATCAGCATCATGCCCGCGCCTACGGCGAACCCTACCGCGCCTGTCACCGCCATCCGAACCAGGTTCATGGTACGCCCTCCTTTCCTTTGCCTTGTTGCAGCTCCGCCCATGTGCAAAGCTGGGAGATGATGATCTCAAAGACGGCTTTCTTTGCCTTGTCGTAAGGCGCCTCCTGCCGGAGCGCATAGGCCGTGGCATAGGCCTTGCGTCCCAGCAAGCGGTACACCGGGCCATCGCTTACCTCTAATGCGGCCACACGAAGGGTGTCCCCGCGAATGAGCGCGTCGGTCACCATGCCCGCGCTTTCCCCGCCCGTGAGGTACGCCCGGGTCAGCCGTGTTTCCGCCGCCTTTGGCATCCTGCTGGACTGCGCGCACACCAGCACGCAGCTTTGTCCAATCACCAAAATGGCCGTGCAGGGGATCCATTTGGCGCTGCCCAGACCCCGGCGGACCACCAAGCCCTGCAACCGTTTCCCGCTTTTTGTGAGAACGCCCCGCTCCACATAGCCCAGGGTTTTCCCTTCCCACACCACCGGCATGCCCACCATTTGCTCCAGACTGGTCACCTTTCATCCTCCCTTTTCGCCCATGGATGCAAGGGTATTTTGTCCCGGCACGGCCAAGGAACTGCAAGCAAAACCTGTCAGGCCAACAAGCCTTGCTTTCGGGCCGGACCTTGCAGCGGGCGGCATCCCGCCCAAAGGCGGCTCCTTTTGCTGCCACAGGCCACTGTCTTTTGGAAAATTCTGCCTCTTCAAAAGGCAAGAAACTCTTGGAAAGCTTGACAGACCTTTCATTTTTCTTCCCTCATCTTCCAAAATTTGCCCAGGGGATGGAAAAAAACCCATCTTTTTCCAGCGTTTTTCCCACTTTCCCTGGAATGATCCCCTGACTCACTTCGTCAGATGGGCAAAGGCAAGGGGTCTCCCCTATGCCTAAGCAATAAGGAGGTATCCCCTATGCAAAAGACCCCTATTTACAAAAGATGCCTCTTGTTGATGGTCGCCCTGGTGATGCTCGCCCTCCCCGCAATGTCCCTGGCGGCAGAGTACTTGGTGGTTCGGGGTGGCTCCCTGAACCTGCGGGAAGAAGCTTCCACCACGAGCCGAGTGCTAGGGCAGTATCCCACCGGCACCTGGATGACGGTGCAAAGCACGGCCGATGGTTGGAGCAAAGTACAGGTAGGCGGTAAAACGGGCTATGTGCTGAGCAAGTACCTCACAGGCTCCTCCACCGTGTCCACCCTGTATGTGCGCACCAACACCGGTCTCGGGCTGAACATGCGCAACGCTCCCTCCCTCTCCGGCGATATCATTACCAGCTACCCCAATGGTAGCAAGGTAAGCGTATTGCTCAAGGGCATCGGCTTCCACAAGGTGAGCGTGGACAGCAACGTCGGCTACATGGCGACGAACTTCCTGGCCGCCAAGGCTGGGGGCAGCACCCAGACCAACACCAACGGCTATCCCAAAACCGGCGTGGTAAACAACCCCGGAAGCGCCCAGGTTCTTCTGCTGCGGGAAACCCCCAGCACCAGCGCCCGCGTGCTTGGCTACTACGGCAACGGCGTGGCCGTGAAACTGCTGGGCGAAAGCGGCAGCTTCTACAAGGTCCTTGTGGATGGGCAGAATGGCTACATGATGAAGAGCTACATCAAAGTCACCACCACCCCCATCACCGCCGGCTTCCCCGAGGCTCCCTTCGCCGCCAAGCTGAAGAACCCCAATGGTGGTTCTGTGGTCAACTTCCGCAAGGCCCCCGGCATGAACACCTCCATCATCAAGGCCTACCCCGTGGGCACGGAAATCACCGTGCTGGAAGTGGGCGAGAACTGGTGCAAGGCTGAAATCGCCGGTGTGAAGGGCTATGTCAGCACCTATTTCTTCAAAGTGATCCAATAAGTGCGTTTGGCTTCCTTGGGAATTTCGACAAAGTGGGCTTGCCCACGGCAATGACAAGGCAAAGTGCATGCAGGAGACTGCATGCACTTTGTCTTGTCCGCAACCGAAACCTCCATGGCCCGGCCCGCTCCCCCCCCCGCGCTTACAACTTGCTTTTTTTTGGCACTTTTCTTATAATGGCTGTAGAATCACAGAATTCATGTGCTGGGGGACAAGGCCATGCAGCTTCAAGCGAATCATGGGGTGGATGAGAAAAAAGAGGCTTTTTGGGGGCAGCGGAACAGGAATGCCCTGTTTGCCTTCCTGATGGGATTTGGCATGACCCTTTTGGTCCATGGGTTTGCCTTTATGAACCATGTGAACAGCGACGACCAGATCCGCAATAGCTATACGCTCACGGGCACTTTTAATCTTGGCCGGTGGTTTCTGGACCCCATGCTGGAAATTGGTACCCGGTTGGCGATGCCCTGGCTCAACGGTTTAATTTTCGCGGTGATGATGGGCCTTGCCGTGGCCCTGGTCGTGGACATGCTCCAAATGAAAAAGCCAGCCCTCATTTGGCTGGTGGCTTGGGCCATGACAGCATCGCCCACCGTTGTGGAATTGCTCACCTTTATTTACTGCGCCGAGGCCTATGGTGTGGCCATCGCGTTGGCCACGGCTGGCGTGTGGATATGCAACCGCTGGAAGTGGGGCTGGGCCCCATCGGTGCTTTTCCTGGTGCTGTCCCTGGGGATTTACCAGGCGTTCTGGCCGTTTGCCGTAAGCCTGTTTTGTATCCTAGGGCTCAGGATGCTCCTGCAGGGAGACTCCAAAAACCGGGAGGTTCTTCTTTGCGCGGTGAAATATGGTCTGGTGCTGGCCAGCAGCATGGCCGGTTACTTGGTAATCAACAAAATCGCGCTCAGCGTAAAGCAGGTGGAGCTAGGCACGTATCTGGGCATCAACCAAATGGGAAACGTCTCCGTTTTTCTCATTCCTCATCTGATGAAAACCGCCTATGTAGGCTTCTTTCACGCGCTTTTTGAAAACGCCTCTTTGGATGGCGGGCTCTTTGGCGTCCTGTGCCAGGCGTTCATGCTGCTGTTTGTGGCGGCGTCCATTCTTCTCTTCGCCCTGAAAAAAAAGCGGCCCGTTTTTCAATCCCTCTGCCTCGCGGGCATCACCGCCATGATCCCGCTGATCTTCAATACGGTCTATCTGATGAATGCGGAAAGCGTGCGGCCGTTGATGATGTTCAGCCTCGTGGGGATTTATGTGCTGGTGGGGTGGCTGGCGGAGCAGTGGCTTTCCTCCCCGCTGGGAAAAGAAAAAACGAGGAAGCTCGCGGCAGTGGCGGCGGCCTGCCTGCTGGGGTTTTCCAGCTTTCATTCCACAGTCTACGCCAACCAGCTCTACTACCTCAGCAACCTGGATTTCAACGCCATGTCGGAATACATGAGCCGGGTGGTCTACCGGCTGGAATCCCACGAGAAGTATACCCGGGAGACCCCGGTCCTGTTTGTGGGCAAGGTGGCCTCCAGCGATTATGGCAATGTTCCCTTCCGCAAGCTGATGAAGCGTTTTGAGGATGTGAAGCCCTTCCGGCTTTTGCAATCGGACAGCCACATTCGAGGGTTCCTGTTTACATACTTGGAAATCACCACGCCCATGCCGGATGCCCAAACCGCAGAAGAATTAGCAAAGAGCCAGTTTGTCAAAGAGATGCCTGCGTATCCGGATTTGAATTGCATTCAGTTGGTGGAGGATGTGCTGGTGGTCAAAGTGGGGAAATAGAGGCTTTGAGCCCGCTTTCTCTGCGCCATGCGCTGATCCACAGATCGCCCCCGTACCCTAGCCGTTGATTCCAACGGGAAAAGGAGACCGCATCATGAAAGCATCCGTTTTTTTGCAAGGCATGGAAGACCTGGGCGTCCAGTTTTTTACAGGGGTACCGGATTCCTTGCTGGGGCCGCTGAACAATGAACTGTTTTCCCGCCATGGCGATAAGGGGCGGCACATCGTGGCCGCCAACGAAGGTGGCGCGGTGGCTTTGGCCGCGGGCCATTACATCGCCACCGGGCGACCCGCTCTTTGCTACCTGCAAAACAGCGGCCTGGGCCATGCCGCCAACCCCATCGCCTCCTTGCTCAGCGACCAGGTGTTTGGCATTCCTTGTGTGTTTGTGGTGGGCTGGCGGGGAGAACCCGGGGTGAAGGACGAGCCCCAGCATGCCTTCCAGGGCCTCATCACCCGGGAGATGCTTTTGCTGCTGGGCCTCACCGTTTTCCCGCTGACCCAGGCCACCACCCAGGAGGCCTTCGATGCCATGGTAGAAAAGGCCCGGGAAACGCTGGGCGCAGGCCACAGCGTGGCCTTTCTGGTCAGCCAGGGCGGGCTGACGGATGGCCCGCAGACCGCCTTTGAGAACTCCTACCGCCTCCGCCGGGAGGACGCGCTCCGGGAGATCCTCCAGGGAGCCACGGAAAAGGAAATCTTTGTCTGCACCACTGGGAAAACCTCCCGGGAGGTCTTTTCCCTGCGGGAGGAACTGGGGCAAAGCCATGACCATGACTTTTTGACCGTGGGCAGCATGGGCCACGCCAGCATGATCGCCCTAGCCATTGCCCAGGAAAAGCCGGACTTTACCATTTGGTGCCTGGATGGCGACGGGGCGGGCCTGATGCACCTAGGGGGGCTGGTGCTGGAGGCCCACCATCACCCTGCCAATTTGAACCATGTGCTGCTGAACAACGGCGCCCATGAAAGCGTGGGCGGCATGCCCGTGTCCGGGGGGACCCTTTGGTTCGCTCCCTTGGCCCGGTCTTTGGGATTTGACCAGGTCTTTACCTCGGAAAGCGCCGGAGAGCTGCGGGCCCAAATGTCCCGCATCCGCGCTTCCGGCGTACAAAAGCTTCGGTTTTTGGAAGTGATGCTACAGCAGGGCTCCCGGGCGGACTTGGGCCGCCCCACCCAAACCCCCAAACAGAATCTGCAGGCCCTGATGGCCACCTTGCAACAAAAAGAACGGGGGGAATGAATGGGATGAAAGCACTGATTCTCAATTCCGGCACGGGAAGCCGCATGGGCGACATCACCCGGGACAAACCCAAATGCATGACGGAGCTGGGACAAGGCTACACCCTTTTGAGCCGCCAGCTGGAGCAATTGGCCCAGGCAAAGGTCTCCCAGGCGGTGATCACCACCGGTCCTTTCGCCCAGGCGCTGGAAGCCCATGCCCGTGGCCTGAGCCTGCCCCTGGACCTGGCCTTTGTGCCCAACCCCGTCTATGCCTCCACCAACTACATCCAAAGCATGCACCTGGCCGCGCCGCTGCTGGAAGGGGAGGATGTGCTGCTGCTGCACGGGGACCTAGTGCTGGAGGATAGCGTCCTGACGGATTTGCTGCAAAGCCGGGAAAGCGCCATGGCGGTGGACAGCTCTCTGCCCTTGCCCCAGAAGGATTTCAAGGCCCGGCTGCAAAACGGCCAAATCGTGGCGGTGGGCGTTGAATTTTTTGGGGAGGACTGCAAGGCCTGCCAGCCCGCCTATCACTGGCTGGCCCAGGATTTTTCCCGCTGGCTGCAAAGCATCGGGGCCTTTGTGGCCCGTGGGGAAAACCGGGTCTATGCCGAAAATGCCTTCAACGCGCTGGGCGGAACCCTCCCCCTGGCGCCCTTGGAGCTGCAGGGACGGCTGTGCCATGAAATCGACGACGTCCAAGACCTGGCCCTGGTGCGACGGCTCTTTTTGCAGAGCCTGGCCCAGGGAAAATAGCCAGCCGCCGAAAAGCAGCCAAAAGGCGCATTATTGAACAGAAAGCAGCTTACAACATGAAAAAAGTGTACATGTGCTTTAGCACCGATATTTTGCACAGCGGCCATATCGACATCATCCGCAAGGCAGCCGCCCTGGGGGAGCTGACCGTGGGCGTGCTCACCGATGAGGTGATCGCCTCCTACAAGCGGTATCCGCTGATTTCCCTCCAGGACCGGATCTGCCTGTTTGAAAGCCTGGCGGACGTGGCCCATGTGGTGGTGCAGCGCGGCCTCAGCTATCGCGAGGTGCTGGCGGAGCAAAAGCCCGATATCGTGGTCCATGGGGATGATTGGCGCACCGGCGTGCAGGCCCACATCCGGGAGGAAGTGCTGGCGTTGTTGGCGGACTCTGGCGGCCAGCTAGTGGAATGGCCCTACACCCACAACGCGGCGGACGACGCCCTGGCGGCCCTGGGCGCGCAGCTCAGCATGCCGGAGATCCGCCGGGGACGGCTGCGTAGGCTGCTGCAACTCAAGCCCCTGATCACCGTGATGGAAGCCCACAACGGCCTGACGGGCCTGATTGTAGAAAACACGAACCTGCAAACGGAAAACGGCGTAAAAAGCTTTGACGCCATGTGGGTCAGTTCCCTTTGCGATTCCACCGCCAAGGGCAAGCCGGACATTGAATTAGTGGATCTGACCAGCCGCATCGCCACCCTGGAAGAGATCATGGAGGTCACCACCAAGCCCATCATCCTGGACGGGGACACCGGCGGCCAGACCGAGCACTTTGTTTTTACCCTGCGCACCCTGGAAAGGCTGGGCATCTCTGCCATCATCATTGAGGACAAGACCGGGCTAAAAAAGAACTCCCTGTTTGGCACCCAGGCGGAGCAGCGGCAAGAGAGCGTGGAAGCCTTTTGTGAAAAGATCCGCGCCGGAAAAAAAGTGCAAAAGACCAAAGAATTTATGATTTTTGCCCGCTGCGAAAGCCTGATCCTGGGCCAGGGCCAGGAGGACGCCCTGCGCCGCTGCCACGCCTATGTGCAGGCCGGGGCCGACGGCATCATGATTCACAGCTGCCAGAAAACCCCGGAGGAGGTGCTGGCCTTTTTGCATGCCTTCCGGGAAAAGGACCCGGTCACCCCCGTCGTGGTGGTGCCCACCACCTATGCGGGCATTCCCGAGGCGGCGCTGCAAGCGGCAGGGGCCAACATCGTCATCTACGCCAACCATTTATTGCGCAGCGCCTTTCCCGCCATGGTCCACACGGCGGAAAGCATCCTGCGCCATGGCCGCGCCCTGGAAGCGGAGGAAGGCTGCATGCCCATCCGGCAAATTTTGACGCTGATCCCTGCTGACGAATGAGCCCTGCCAATGAATGAAGGAGGTGTCCCATGGAATCCTTTGCTTCGGTGAGCCCCGTGGAGATCCGCCTGCTGGACAAAACAGCCGGGGAAGCCTTTGTGCTGGAGCAGCTGCAGGGCAGCGCCCGCATGCTGCTGGTGCTGGTGCCCCGGTCTTTGTGCACAAAACTTTCCCTGACGGCTTTTTTTAGCGCCTTGCAGGGAGACGGCCACTGCGTGCATTTGGTCACCGACATTCCCTCCAACCCTACGGTGGACCGGCTGCAGGCCCTGCTGGCCCAGCTGCGGGAGAAGCAGTTTGAGCCGGACGGCATTTTGGCCATTGGCGGCGGAAGCTGCATAGACATGGCCAAGGGGGTCAGCGCCCTTTGGCATCTGCCTCTTTGCGATACCGCCTCTGCCAGCGCTGTGCGGGATGCCATCTCCGGGAAGAAATACGCTGCGGAGGGCCACCGCTTTCTGCCCATCTGGACCATGCCCACCACCGCCGGTACCGGCAGCGAGGTTACCCACTGGGCTACCCTTTGGGATACGGACCAGCTGCAAAAGCTGTCCATCGACTGCCCGGCCCTGTACCCCCAGGCCGCGGTTTTGGTGCCCGAGTGGACCGCCACCATGCCGGACAACCTGACCCTTTCCACCGGGCTAGACGCGCTGTCCCATGCCATGGAGGCCTTTTGGGCCAAGGCCAGCAACCCCCAATCGAAATCCCTGGCCCTGGCAGCCATTGACCGGGTGCGGGTCTTTTTGCCCCTGGTCTTGGCCTCTCCCATGGATGTGGCTCTGCGCCGGGAGATGTGCCTGGCCTCCTTGCTGGCGGGCTTGGCTTTTTCCACCACCCGCACCACCGCCTGCCACAGCATCAGCTATCCCCTGACGCTGCTGTACGCGCTGCCCCACGGCTATGCCGCCGCCGTTTCCTTGTCCGCCGTGATGAGGCGCAACGGGCAGGTTCTGCCGGAAATAGAGCAAATTCAAGCGCTCTTTGCCGCCAACGGCGGTTTCGACCGCTGGCTCACGGAGGTATGCGAAGAGGTCCACCCCCTGCGCCTGTCGGCCTTTGGCATTGGGGAAGCGGCCTTGCCCTCCCTGGCGGAGATGGCCTTTACCACTGGCCGCATGGACAACAACCCCATTGTTTTCACCAAAGAGGAGTGCCTGGCCATCCTGCGGGAGTGCCTATAAGACTGAATCGGTTCTTTGGCAGGCAAAAGCGGCAGGAATTTTCCCTTCCCTGTCGAATTTATATACAACAAAACAAAACCGTCGCGTCAAACGGCGAGGTTCGCCCAGCGGCCGATTGGAGCGTGAGACCATTGGACTTCCAATGCAAACCTTCCACTGGCTTGTTTTTGATTAACTTGTGAAGGAGCGACTTTTGATGAAAACTACCATTACCGCGAAAAACATGGACGTTTCTGCCGCCGTATCCGAGCGCATCATGAAAAAAACCAACAAGATGGAACGCTACTTGAACCAGAATACGGAAATGCAAGTGCGCCTGCGCAAGGAGAAAAACAACCGCCGGACCTGTGAAATCACGGTTCCCTTTGACGGCGTCCTTTTGCGGGCGGAATCCTCCACCGATGATAACCTATATGTGAGCATTGACCAGGCCCTGGCCAAGCTGGAACGCCAAATCCACAAGCACCGCACCAAACTGGAGAAGCGCCTGCGGGACGATGCCTTCAAAGCTCCGGAATATGAGTATGTGGAGGAGATGGACGAACCTGCCCAGGAAGCGCGTAAAATTGTTCGCAACAAGGTGTTCCCCGTGCGGCCCATGTCCGTGGACGATGCCATTTTGCAGATGGAGCTGCTGGGGCACGGCTTTTTCGTATTTGTCAATGCCGATACCGACCGTACCAACGTGCTGTATTTGCGCAAAGAAGGCGATTTGGGCCTTTTGGAGCCGGAGGTATAAGGCCGCTGGCCATAGGAGGACGGCACGGGGGCTCCGCCCCTGCGCCCCCGCCAGGGCAGCGCCCTGGACCCCTTTTGTCACCGCGCTTCGCGCGTTGCCAGAAAATCAAAAACAGGATTGACAAGCCCAGGGGAGCGCCGCGTGCGGCGTTCCCTTTCTCATGAAATTCTCATGGTTTTTTTACCGTTTCTTTACCGGTTTTTGGGCATACCCTGCTTTTTCACGGGCAAGGAATGTGCTATCATACCTTCATGCAGAGCGGTTCCCCGCAGTAACGTTCATGAGGAGGTTTTTTCATGGAAGAGCAGAACAATCCCTTGGGGCCGGAGGGAAGCTATTTTGAGGCCAAAGCCAAGCGCGAGCAGGACAGCTATAACAAAAAAATGGCAGGAGTCTATCCCCTGTTCATCACCGGCCTTTATTTGGTCCTGGGCTTCTGTTTTGACCTGTGGCATCCGGGCTGGCTGCTATTCCTCACCATTCCCCTATTTTATATGCACCCCAAAACCACCTTGCAGAAGATTGGCAATCCGGTGACCATCACTCTCATCTACCTGATCCTGGGCTGCTTCTTCAACCTGTGGCATCCGGGCTGGCTGGTATTTTTGGCCATCCCCGCCGCCGCCATCGTCGATAAGATGGACGGGGAAAACTAGGGCAACTCCGAAAACGTGGCAACAGCGCCACTTTCGGGAACAGCCGGGCGCACGCGTTCCCCCCGCATGCGCCCGGCTGCCGCCGCTGACAAACCGCAATTTGTCAGCGGCCTGTTTTATTCCATGTCAAAATGCGGCCAGGTGCTCTGGGACGCTTCATATTTTTCAATCAGCGCATCGCACCAGGCGTCGAAGGCCGGGTCCGGCCGCTGGCACTCCCCATGGCTGTAAATATACTCCACGGTTTCCCGCACCCCTTGGTCAAAGCGGATGGTGGCGCAAAACTCCGGCACCACCCGTTTGATCTTGGTGTTGTCAAACACGGCGGTGTTGCTTTTGTCCCCCAGCAAGGAGCCGTAGTAAGAGGGGCACAGGGCGGCAAGGGTGTCGCTGGCGATGTGCACCAACTGAGCCTCTACGTCCAGGGCCTTGCCCACGGCCCTGTACACCTGGTTCCAGGTTAGGGTTTCGTCCCCTGTGATGTGGTAATTCTCGCCAATGGCATGAGGGTTTCCCATCAGCCCGCAAAACGCCACGGCAAAATCCCGGGCGTGGGTCAGCGTCCACAGGGTCAGCCCGTCTCCGGGCACAATCACTTTTTTGCCCCGGCGGATGCGGTCCACCACCGCAAAGCTTCCGTTTTCGCCATGCAGGGCCAGGGGTACATTCTTGTCATAGGTGTGGCTAGGTCGCACAATGGTGATCGGGAACCCCGTTTTGCGGTAGCTTTCCACCAGCAGGTCCTCGCAGGCGATCTTGTTGCGGCTGTAGGTCCAGAAGGGGTTTGCCAGCGGCGTGCTTTCCGTGACCGTGTGGAAAGAAAGCGGCTTCTGATACGCCGATGCAGAGCTGATAAACAGATACTGGTCCGTTTTCCCCTGAAACAGGTCCATGTCCCGCTGCACCTGTTCCGGGGTATAGGCGATAAAATCCGCCACCACGTCAAAGCACATGCCGTCCAGCTTGGTGCGCACATCCTCTACATTGCCGATGTCCGCCTGGATGACTCTGGCCCCGGCGGGCACTTTGTCGCTATGGTTTCCCCGGTTTAGCAAGTACAGCTCCCAGCCCTGTTCCACGCAACGCTTGGAAATTGAGGTGCTGATGGTGCCCGTGCCGCCAATAAACAATGCCTTCATCTGTTTTTCTCCTTTTCCATCACATCCCGTTCATCATACCATATCCGTCCCACACCCACAAGACACCTCCCGCAAAATCCCCTGTCGAAGCAGGAACCAGCTGTCTCTAGCTGGAATGATAACAAACACAAGCTCAAGCAGGGAGGAACGAAAGATGAACAAGCCTTCAAAACCCCCGGCCAACCCGGCCGATCCCATTTTGCTTCAGGAAGCCGCGCAGGATGCGCCTGCCGCCCCTGCCGCTAAAAAAGCGGCAACGGCCCGCAAGCCCGCTCCTGCCGCCAAAAAAGCAGGTGCACGCCCCGTGGGCAGGCCCGCCACGGCAAAAGCCGCCGGAACCGCCCCCGCCAAGCCCGCTACGGCCCGCAAGCCCAAGGCCGCTGCTAGGCCCAAGGCTCCCGCCAGACCTAAGGTACCCTCCAAGCCTAAGGTACCCTCCAGGCCGTTGCCGGATGTGGCAACGGTTGCGTCTCCCCCGGCTTCGGCGAAGCCCTCCCTGCCCAATCCGCCCACGTCGGAGGCCTCCGTGGATTTTGAAGAGCTGCAAGGCCGCATGCTGGCCATGCAGCAAGTGCTTCGTGCCCAGGGCATCCCTGTAGTGATCGTTTTTGAGGGTTGGGACGCTTCCGGCAAGGGCACCATGCTGGGCGAGCTGCTGGAAGGCCTGGACCCCCGTGGCTATCAAGTGCATGTGATGGACCCGCCCACTGGGGACGAGAAGCGCTATCCGCCCTTCCGCCGGTACTGGATGGGCATGCCCGCCCAGGGGAACCTCTCCCTGTTTGTGGGCAGCTGGTACCAGGAGGTCAGCGCCGCCTGCCTGAGGGACAAGAATGCCCGCAAGCAGCTCCCCCAGCGATTTGCGCAGATCATTCAAATGGAAAGCCAATTGGTCTGCAATGGCACGCTGCTGATTAAGTTTTTCTTAAACGTGTCCAAGAAGGAACAAAAAGCGCGGCTGAAAGAGCTGGAAAGCAAGAAGAGCACCCGCTGGCGCGCCACCAAGGAGGCCTGGGAGCAAAACGAGCATTATGACGACATGATGCATCTGTACGATGCCATGATCGCCCAAACGGATTTCCAGGGCGCTTTGTGGCATGTGTTGCGTAGCGAGGACAAGCGTGCCTGTAAAAAGCAGATGTATGACATTGTGCTGGGCGCTTTTGAAAGCGCCATTGCCTCCAGCAAGGCTGGAGACCGTTCCTGGGACCTGCCAGCGCTGCCCCATGTGAAGCCCATGGCCACGGAACCCATGAGCGCCCTGGACACGGTGAAGCCGTACCAGCCCGTGACGGGGGATTACAAGCAGGCCATGGACCAGGCGCAAAAGCGCCTGCGTCGGCTGCACAGCGAGCTGTACCGCCGGCGGATTCCCCTCATCGTAGGCTTTGAAGGCTGGGACGCGGCAGGCAAGGGGGGCGCCATCCGCCGCCTCACCAGCGCGCTGGACGCCCGCGGGTTTATGGTGTGCCCCACCTCCGCCCCCACCCCGGAAGAAAAAAGCCACCATCATTTGTGGCGTTTTTGGAACCAAATTGCCAAGGATGGGCATATTGCCATTTTTGACCGGACCTGGTACGGCCGGGTGATGGTGGAACGGGTGGAAGGTTTCTGCACCCAGGCCCAATGGCAGCGGGCCTACGAGGAGATCAACCAGTTTGAGCAGGAGCTGGCCCAGCACGGGGCCATTGTGCGCAAATTCTGGCTGCAAATCGACAGGGATGTGCAGCTGGCCCGCTTTAAGGACCGCCAAAAAGACCCTGAAAAGCAATGGAAAATCACCGACGAGGATTGGCGCAACCGCGAAAAATGGCCTCAATACGAGGCCGCCGTCAATGAAATGCTACAGCGCACCCACACCCAGCACGCGCCCTGGACCGTGGTCGAAGCGGACAACAAGCAATACGCGCGCCTCAAGGTACTCCACACCCTCATCGAAGCCATTGAGGAGCGGCTGAAAAAGTAACGGAATCCCCACATGGGGGGGGTAGGCCCGCGCGGGAGGGGATTCCGCCCACGCAGGGGTTTCACCCCTGCACCCCATCAGGGCTTCGCCCTGAACCCGCCTTTGCAATGCCCATGAAATGGGCATTGCAATCAAGGGATTTTTAAGGGCATTGCCCTTAAACCGCCGGAGGCCGTCCCCCGCTACTCCTCCGCCCTTTCCCAGGCAAAGCGCGGCGTCGTTTTCCCGTCCCGGGTCACCCTCTCGTTCCACATGCTGGCTGGGCGCACCCAAAAACCCCTCTCCCCGTACAGCGCCTGGTAGACCACCATGGGCTCCAGGGTCTCCGAGTGCCGGGCCACAAACAGCAAGCGGTATAAATTCCCCTTAAAATGCCGGTAAATGCCCGGCTTTAATTCTTCTGGGCCTTGGCTCATGCCTGCCTCCGCTCCCTTTTCCAGGCCAGGAAGTCCTCAAAGGACCCTTCATGGTCCAGGCAGCCTTCCCCGCCCACCGGAAGTTCCATGATGCGGTTGGCAATTTCATCAATGAACTGATGGTCCGTGGAGGCAAAGAACAGATTGCCCGGGTACGCCGCCAATCCATTGGACAGCGCCGTGATGCTTTCCAGGTCCAAATGGTCCGTAGGCTGGTCCAGGATCAGGGCGTTGGCCTTGCTCATCATCAGCCGGGAGAGCATGCAGCGCACCTTCTCCCCGCCGGACAGCACCTTGGCGGGCTTGTATACATCGTCCCCGGAAAAGAGCATGCGGCCCAAAAAGCCCCGCAGGTAGGTTTCCGTGGTGTCAAAGGAATACTGGCGAAGCCACTCAATCAGCGTTCCGTCAAATTCTTCAAAAAAGCGGCTGTTGTCCTTGGGAAAATAGCTTTGGCTGATGGTCACGCCCCATTTGAAGCTACCTTCATCCGGGTTGGTCTCCCCCACCAAAATGCGGAACAGGGCCGTGGCCCCCGCTTCGTTTTCCCCCACAAAGGCGATCTTGTCCCCTTTGCGCACGGTAAAGCTTACGTTATTCAGCACCTTTACGCCGTCCACCGTCTTGCTGAGGCCCTCCACGGACAGGATGTCCTTGCCCGCTTCCCGCTCCGGCTCAAAGCCCACAAAGGGATATTTGCGGCTGGAGGCGGGCATCTGCTCGATCTGGATGCTGTCCAGAATCTTTTTGCGGCTGGTGGCCTGCTTGCTTTTGGATTTGTTGGCGGAGAAACGGCGGATAAACTCCTGCAAATCCTTGATTTTTTCTTCCCGCTTCTTGTTTTGGTTACGAAGGAGCTGCTGCATCAAGGTGCTGCTTTCATACCAAAAATCATAGTTGCCCGCGTACATCTTGCAGGTTTCATGGTCCACGTCCACAATGTCCGTGCACACCGCGTTCAAAAAATGTCGGTCATGGCTTACCACGATGACGATGGCATCGCTTTCCACCAAAAACTCTTCCAGCCATTCGGTGCTCTCCACGTCCAGGCCATTGGTGGGTTCATCCAGCAGAATGATGGAGGGGTGTCCAAACAGCGCTTGGGCCAGCAGCACCTTCACCTTCTGCTTGCCGTCCAGGGACCCCATCAAATGATCGTGCAGTTCAGAGGGAATGTTGATGCCGTTTAGCAGCTGCGCGGCTTCTGTCTCCGCGTCCCAGCCGTTCATCTCGGCGAACTCGCCTTCCAACTCCGCCGCTCGCTCGCCGTCCGCATCGGAAAAGTCCTCCTTGGCGTAAAGGGCATCCTTCTCCTTCATGATGGCGTACAGCTTTTGGTTGCCCATGATCACGGTGTCCATCACGGTATGCCCGTCATATTGGAAATGGTCCTGTTTCAGCACGGACATGCGGTCGGTTTTTTGCATGGAAACAGAGCCGGTGGTGGGCTGCAGCTCCCCGGAAATAATGCGAAGCAGGGTGCTCTTGCCCGCGCCGTTGGCTCCGATGATCCCATAGCAATGGTCCGGCTGAAACAGCAAATCCACATGCTTGTACAGCAAATCCCCCGCAAATTGCAAACTGACATCCGTAACTGTTAACATGGTCTACCCCTTCATCAGCGTATTTTCCCATGAAGGGTACCATTTTCCCTGCTATTTGTCAAAACAAATCAGCCCGCAGGCTTACCCCACGGGCTTCCGCCTGCGGGCCATGCCGGGCTTTTGCGGCTGCCAGTGAAAGATGGGCGGGGCGGGTGGTTTCCGCTCCTGCAGGTTGGGCTTAGCCTCCGGTTGCGCGTCCTCCGCCTGGGCATACCGCTGGGCTTCTTTTTCCATCAAAAAACCTCCTTGCTTTCCCCTAGGGTTCCACAAGGAGGGCATTCCCATTCTCAATCCGCCTCAGCGGCCGGGCCTTCCCAAGGCATGCACCTCACGCACCAGCCCCCGGGGGTCCTCCGCCCGGAAGAAGGTGGTGCCCATCACCAGGGTATCGGCTCCGGCCCGGGCCAGCAGGGGCGCGTTTTCCAAGGTAATGCCCCCATCCACCTCAATTTCCCCGGCAAAGCCCAGCGCCCGCAGCCGGGAAATCTTGCCCACCTGGTCCAGCATCAGCTTTTGGCCGCCAAAGCCCGGCTCCACGGTCATCACCAAAATCAGGTCCAGGCGGTCAAAATAGGGCGCCAGGGCGTCCACCGGGGTGGCGGGCTTCAGGGACGCGCCCACCTTCAGGCCCAGGGCGCGGATGCGGGCCAGGCTTTCCTCAAAGTGGAGGGCCTCCACATGGACCGTAATGGCGCTGGAGCCGCCGCTGGCAAAAACGTCAATGTAGGGCAGCGGGTCCCGGATCATCAAATGGGTGTCATACGCCGCGTCCACTTCTTTTTTAAGGCCGCTGAGCACATGGGGCCCAAAGGAAATATTGGGCACAAACACCCCGTCCATGATATCAAAATGCAGGTAATCACAGCCGGTGTCCACCACCAGGCGGGCCTGTTCCCCCAGGCGCAGCACGTCCGCCGCCAAAATGGACGGCGCAAGCTTACTCATACCGGTCCCTCCAAGCCTTTTGTACTTTTTGCAGCAGCAAGTGGTACCGCTCCAGCCTCTTTTGGGAAATCTCCCCGGCCTGGGCGGCGGCCAGCACGGCGCAGCCCGGCTCGCGGAAATGGTAGCAGGGGGCGAACTTGCACTGGCCCTCGTAGGATAAAAATTCAGGATAAAATGCTTTCAGTTCAATGGGTTCCAGCTTCTCCCAAGGCTCCAGCAGGCTGAAACCAGGGGTGTCCAGCACGGCAAAATCCTGCGTATACAGCAGTTCCGCATGGCGGGTGGTGTGCTTGCCCCGGCTGATCTTCCGGCTGATCTCCCCGGTTTGCAGGCAAAGGCCCGTGGCGGCGGACAGCAGGGTGCTTTTGCCCACGCCGCTTTGCCCCGCAAAGCAGCAAATGCCCTGGCGCAGGGCTTCTTGCAGGGCGGGAAGGCCCTGCCCCGTCTTGGCGCTGGTTTCCAGAATGGGAATGCCCAGCGGGCCGTACATTTCGCGGGCTTCCCTGGCCAGGGCCGGGGCCAGGTCACATTTGTTCACCACCAGCACCGGGCTGATGCCCTGCTGAAAGGCCATGGCCAGCAGCATATCCACCAGCAAAAAATCCGGGGCAGGCTGGGCGGCCACCACCACCATCACGGTTTTCACATTGGCCACCGGCGGCCGCACCAAGGCGTTGCTGCGGGGCAGGATATCCTCCACCCAGCCGTGTTCATCCCCCTTGTCCGGGGTGTACAAAATCCGGTCCCCCACCATGGGGGTCACCTTTTGCTTGCGAAACTTGCCCTTGGCCCGCAGCACGTGGACCTGGCCATCCTGGCCCTTGGCATAGTACAGGCCGCCTACGCCCTTTATAATCAGCCCCTGGGGGTACCCCGCCGGTTCCATGGTCACTGCAACAAAACCTCCTGCTGATTCAAAAGGGTGTCATTCAAATACACTTTGCAAAGGAGCTGGCCCTTGGTGTCCGAGGACACGGGCACCAGCAGCGTGGTGGCCGCAGCGCCGGCGGGCAGCAGCGTAATATATTGCTCCACTTCCTTGCCCTTTTCCACCAACGTCACCCGCAGGGTGCGGCTTTCCGGCGATTCGGTCAGCGCCACGCTGATTTCGGAGTGGTAGGCTTTGCTCTGCTTGCCCAGGGTCAGCGTCACCTGGGCCCCCAAAATGGCGATGGTGCCTTGGGTGGGGGACTGGGCCACCACCTTGCCGATGGAATCTTCCTTGTCCACCTCGGCGTATTCCAGCTTGCCCACGGCCAGGCTGCTTTCCCGCAGCAGGGAGGAGGCTTCTTTGTAAATTCGGCCCATCAAATCGGGCACCATGGTGCTGCCGCCGGAGAGGGTCACCTCCACCTCGCTGCCAATGGCGCAGGGCTGGCCCGGCGCGGGGTTTTGGGAGAGCACCTTGTCCACCGGCTCGCTGGAGGCGCTTTTGAACACCATCATGCCGAGGCCCTTTTCCTTCAGCTTGGCGGCGGCTTCCTCCCGGGTGAGGCCAATGAGGTCCGGAGCCAGGTTGGTGACCGGGCCCAGGCTCAGGGTCACCACCACGCTGTCCCCCCGCACCATGTCTGTTTCCGCCTCGGGGATCTGAGAAATCACGGTCCCCGCCGGCAGGGTATCATGGTTAATTTCGGTCTGCTGCCAGTTCAGGCCCGCCCGCTTGGTGAGGGTCTGGGCCTCCTCCCGGGCAAGGCCCACCAGGTCCGGGGCCACCGTGCCGCTGACCACCTGGTTGTATATCTGCAAAACGCCCAGGGACAGCACTGCCAGCACCGCCACCACCATCAGCACGGTGATCCAGGTGGCCTGCTTACGCCGGTGCCGGGAGAGGGTGCTGTTGCGGCTGGTTTGGCCATTCCCCCGGGGGGAGGCCGCGCCCCTCTTGGGGGCGGAGCCAGGAGGCGGCGCGACGCTCCGCGGCTGCATTGGAGGCGTTAAGGGGTCCTCCTTGCCGTCCCGGGCCCTGGCCAAGGCATCGGCCATGTCCCGGGCGCTCTGGTAGCGCTTCTTGGGGGATTTTTCCAAGGCCTTCATCACCACGGCCACCACGGCGGGGGGCACATCGGGGTTATCATCGGTAATGGGAGACGGCTGGGCCTTGATATGCTGCATGGCCACGGCCACAGGGGTATCGCCGCTAAAGGGCACATGCCCGGTGAGCATTTCATACAGCACCACGCCGGTGGAGTAGATATCGGTGGTGACGTCCACTGCGGTGCCTTGGGCCTGCTCCGGCGAAGAATAATGCACGGAGCCCACCACGGTGTCCCCCTTGGCAATGGTATAAGCGTTTGTCATGCTGGCGATGCCGAAATCCGCCACCTTCACATGGCCGTCGCTGTGCACCAACACGTTTTGGGGCTTGATATCCCGGTGAATGATGCCATTATCATGGGCGTGCTGCAAGGCGCTTAAAATGCGGATGGCAATCTGGATGGCGGTATTGGTGGACAGGCAGCCCTTTTGACGAACGATTTCCTTTAAGGTGTTGCCGCTGACGTATTCCAGCACCAGGTAGCGGTATTCCCCCTCCACGCCCACGTCCAGCAGGTTCACGATGTTGTGGTGGGCCATGAGGCTGGCGGCCTGGGCCTCCCGCTGGAAGCGCTCCAGGAACTCCTTGTCGCTGTTGTATTCGCTCTTTAGGATCTTCACAGCCACGCTGTGGCCGGTGCGGATGTCCACCGCACGGTACACCAAGGACATCCCGCCCTGGCCGATGAACTCGGCCAGCTTGTAGCGGTCCGCAAAGACCATGCCCTTCATCACGGCTGCGGCACCCCCTCTACGAGGCCCAGCACCAGGCTGATATTGTCCACTCCGCCATGGTCGATGGCCAGCTCCAGCAGCTTTTGCGCGGCGGCTTCCGGGGCCAGCGCGCCCAGGGTCTCGGCAATTTGCTCATCCGGCACCATGCCGGTGAGGCCGTCGCTGCATACCAGCCACACATCCCCAGGCTTTTTTTCCACCTGCAAAAGATCCGGCTGCACCACCGCGTCAATGCCCAGGGCCCGGGTGATCACGTTTCGGTAGGGGTGTTTGCTGGCGGCTTCCGGGGTGATGATGTGGCTTTTCACCAGCTCCGCCACCATGGAATGGTCCTCGGTCTGATGGGTCAGCTCCTTGTCCCGGAACAGATAGGCGCGGCTGTCCCCCACATGGCCGATGAAGATGTGGCTGTCGCCCTCCCACAGCAAGGTCAAGGTAGTGCCCATGCCGTTTAGCTCGCTGTCCCGGCGGCCCATGTCCAACACCCGGCGGTTGGCGGCCTCAATGGCCAGCCGCAAGGCCTGCTCATCGGGCCTTTTGCGCTGCAAGGCGTTTTTCACCACCTGCACGGCCACCCGGCTGGCGGTCTCCCCGCCCTTGTGGCCGCCCATGCCGTCCGCCACGCCATAGGCGCTGGGCATCAGCAATAAGCTGTCCTGGTTGGAGGCCCGAACCAAGCCCTGGTGCGTTTTGGAGAAAATTTGCATGGCTGCCTCCTTTTCGTTACTTATTGCCTATGGTACCAAGTTTTTCATCGCTTTTCAAGTGCCTGCGGCGCAGTTGCCCGCAGGCCCCGCTGATATCCTGCCCCATTTCCCGGCGCTGGGTGGCGGAAATGTGACATTTTTCCAACTCGCTCAGAAAAGCTTGCACCTCCCCAGGGGCAGGAGCCCGCAGGTTCCTTTCCGGCACCGGGTTTAGCGGGATCAGGTTCACATGGCATTGCAGCCCGCGCAGCAGCCCCGCCAGCTCCCGGGCCTGAGCCACGCCGTCATTCAGCCCGCCTATCAGGGCGTATTCAAACACCACCCGGCGGCCCGTCTTTTCCACATAGGCCCGGATGGCCGCCATGAGCTCCGGCAGGGGGTAGCGCCTGGCAATGGGCATGATCTGGCGGCGCAGCCCGTCATTGGGCGCATGGAGGGAGATGCTCAGCGTCACGGGCAGGCCTTCCTCCGCCAGGCGGCCAATCTCCGGCGCCAGGCCGCAGGTGCTGAGGGAGATGTTGCGTAGGCTGATACCAAGCCCCTCCGGGTGATTCACCAGCCGCAGGAACTTCACGGTATTTTCGTAATTGGCCAAAGGCTCCCCGCTGCCCATCAACACCACATGGCCGATTTTGGGCTTTTCGGCGCTTGCGTCTGCTCCCCTCTCTTGGGCCAAGTAGCTGTTGGCCAGCAGCACCTGGGCCAGCATTTCCCCGGCAGACAAGTTCCGGGCCAAGCCCTCCAAGGTGCTGGCGCAGAAGGCGCAGCCCATCTGGCAGCCCACCTGGGTGGAGATGCACAGGGTGTACCCATAGTGATAGCGCATCAGCACGCTTTCAATCAGGTTTCCGTCCCCGCATTCCAGCAGGAACTTGACGGTATCGTCCTTTTGGGAGGGGATAGCCTGATGGATGGTCATGGGCAGCGCCACGCAGCTTTCCGCCAGGGCGCTTCGCAAAGGCGCGGGCAGATTGGACATGTCCGCAAAAGCCACGGCTTTATGCAGCCAGGCAAACACCTGCTTGGCCCGGAAGGCGGGTTGCCCCAGGCCGGCCAAAAAATCCGCCAATTCCACCGGGCTCAGGTCCAGCAACGCTTGCTTTTCAGCCATGCCTAGGCCCTGGCCTTTCGCAGCCGCACGATGTAAAAACCCTCCACCTGGTCCCGGTAACCCAGCAATTGCAGGCCCAGGCGTGTCTGCTGGTTCCGGAGGCTTTCCGGAAAGCTGGTGGGCAGCATTTCCACGGTGAATTCCGGATGCGCAGCCAGGAATGCTTGGGTCTGGTCCGCGTTCTCCTCCGGCAGAATGGAGCAGGTGGAGTACACCAGCAGCCCGCCGGGCTTCACATAACGGCACAGGGCGGAAAGCAGCCGCTGCTGGCTCTCCACAATGGGCCCGATGTCTTCCGGCTGCACCCGGTACTTGAGGTCTGGCTTTTCCACCATCACGCCCAGGCCGCTGCAAGGGGCGTCCAACAGCACCGCGTCTAGGGTTCCGTCCATGTCCGGCTTCGGCTCGGCGGCATCCCGCACGGAGATGCGCAGGTTTTCCAGGCCCAGGCGGCGCTTGGTGCTTTCCAGCAGCATGGCCCGCTTCTCGTGCAGTTCCCAGGCGTAGACCCGGCCTGTGCCCTGCATGCTTTCGCACAGATACGCGCTTTTCCCACCGGGAGCCGCGCAGGCGTCCAGAATCTTCATGCCTGGCTTGGCCTGGACAGCCTCCGCCGCCAACAGGCTGCTCTGCCCCTGGATGGAGAACAGGCCCCGCTGATAGTCGTTGTCCAGGGTCATCTCCGCCGCGCCGGTGACAAAATAGGCGTGGGGGGCCAGGGCCCGACGGCATTGCCAGGCCTTCTTTTGCAGCAGGCTTTCAAACTGGGCGTCCGTAAGGCGCAACATGTTGGGCCGCACCGCCAGCGGATGCTGCTCCGCCCGGTGCATCACGATTTTCTCCGCTTCCTCGGGGCCGTAGGCTTCCAGCAGCCGGTCCACAATCCACAGGGGCATGCTTCCCATGATATGCAAATATTCCCGCAGGCCGTCCTCCTTCCGGGGCCAGGGGATCTCCTCCTTGCCCCGCACCAGGTTGCGCAGCACCGCATTCAAGAACCCGACGGCGGATTCCATTCCCATCACCTTGGCCAGGTTCACGCCTTCGTTGACGGCGGCGCTATCCGGCACCCGGTCATGGAACAAAATCTGGCAGGCAGACAGCCGCAAAATATCCCGCTGCACAGGCTCGTGGGTGGGATGATCCATAAGGCGGTCCAGGGCAAAGTCAATCTTGATTTGATTTTCTAACGTGCCGTAAACGATGCTGGTGACCAACCGCCGGTCCGCGGGTTTCAGTGCGGACTTGGATAGGTGCTCGTTCAGCGCCAAGGCCGCAAAGGCCCCATTTTGATGCACGTCCCGCAACACGGTCAGCGCCTGGCGGCGGGCGGGGGTGGACAGGCCCGTGGTCTCCACCGGACCCACCATGGAACGTGCAGGAGAACGGGGCGCAGGCCTGGGCCGGACCTGGCCTGGGCGGCTGGCGGCGGGCTTGCTGTAGGCCGGTTTGTCCGAAACAGGGCGACTGGAGGCGGGTCTGCTGAAGGCCGGTTTGTCCGAGGCAGGGCGGCTGGCGGCAGGCCTGCTGGAGGCAGGTCTGCTGGAGGCGGGCTTCGCTCCCACAGGTCTGGGGGCAGCGGGCTTGCCATACGCGGGCTTTACGCTTATAGGCTTCGCGCCCACGGGCTTTGCACCCACATACTTCGTCCCCACGGGCTTTGCACCCGCAGGCCTCGCATCCACGGGCCTCGCACCCATGGACCTCTCGCCTACAGGTCTGGCACCCATGGGCTTGGCACCTACAGGCCTCTGACCCACAGGCTTCGTCCCACTCGTCCTCGCACCCACAGGCTTTGCACCCACGGGCTTCGCTCCCACGGGCCTCGCATCCACAGGCCTCGCACCCATGGACCTCTCGCCTACAGGTCTGGCACCCATGGGCTTTGAGGCAGCGGGTTTGCCATACGCGGGCTTTACGCTTACAGGCTTCGCGCCCATAGGCTTCGCACCCGCAGGCTTCACACCTACAGGCTTTGCACCCACAGGCTTCGCTCCCACAGCCTTCGCCGCTGGTCTCTTCCCCGGCCCTGGGCCTGGTTTCTTGTGATCCGTGCTCATAGCGTCACCTCCTCCAGCGCTTGGCCGGTGGTCAGCCCATGGCCCCGCAAAAAGGCTTTGGCCTCCATGCGTTTCCCGTTTGGGGCTTGTATTTCAGTCAGTTCAATGGCCCCGTCCGCCGTGGCGAGGATGAGGCCCTGGGCCGCGTCCGCAGCCAGCACCAGGCCGGGCCGCACCCCCGGCTGGGCCTTCTGCTTCCCGTCCACAGCCTTCCACACCTTCAGCACCCCTTCGGATAGGGCCGCGTAAGCGCAGGGCCAGGGATCCATGGCCCGCACCCGGCGCAGGCACGTGGCCGTGCCCTCGCCAAAGTCCAGCCATCCCATTTCTTTCTTCAGCATGGGGTCGTAGGTGGCCAACGCCTCCTGCTGGGGCTGCCGGGGGCAGGCCCCTTTTTCCAGCTTCTGCAACGTGTCGGTCAGCAACGCCGCCCCCATCTTTGACAATTTTGCCAGCAGGCTTCCCGCCGTATCTGTCTCCAAAATGGGGCAAACCGCCCTTTGCAGCATGTCCCCGGTGTCGATGCCCTTGTCCGTCAGCATGGTGGTAACGCCGGTTTCGCTGTCCCCCTGCAAAATGGCCCATTGTACCGGGGCTGCCCCCCTGTGCCGGGGCAGCAGGGAGGCGTGTACGTTCACCGTGCCCAGCGTGGGAATGTCCAGCACCTCCTGGGACAAAATCTGCCCAAAGGCGGCGGTCACACAGACCTCCGGGGCCAGGGCCCGCAAAATTTCGATCCCATCCCGCCGGATGCGCTCCGGCTGAAACACCTCAATGCCCTGGGCCAGGGCATACTCCTTCACGGGGCTTTGCTGCAGCTTTGCGCCCCGGCCCTTGGGCCGGTCCGGCTGGGTAAACACCCCCGCCACGGCATACCCGGCCTCTACCAAGGCCTGTAAAGAGGGCACGGCAAATTCCGGCGTGCCCATGAACACCACACGCAAGCTCACGCCCTGTCCTCCTTTAGCTCTCCGTCCTCGTCATAGTCCTCGGGAAACAGCTCCCGCTCCATCTTGTCCACATACAGCACCCCGTCCAGGTGGTCCACCTCGTGGCAGATGGCCCGGGCCAGGTAGCCCTCCGCCTCCATGTGCAGCGGCTCTCCCTGGGCGTTTTGGGCCCGTAGCGTGATCTTCTCGGGCCGGCTTACCAGCCCGCTACGGCCTGGAACGCTCAGGCAGCCCTCCGGGCCGCAGTCCTCCCCATCTCGGGAGAGGATCTCCGGGTTCACCAGCTCCACCAGCCCGTCGCCCACGTCCACCACCACCGCCCGGCGCAAAATGCCCACCTGGGGCGCGGCCAGGCCCACCCCCGGGGCCTTGTACATGGTTTCCGCCATGTCCTTGAGCAGCAGCCGCAACCGCTGGTCAAACTTCTCCACAGGCTTGGCCAGCTTGCGCAGTTTGTCGTCCCCAATTTCAATGATCTTCCGTATGGCCATGGTTTGTCTCCTCCTACATCAACGAGGTGGGGTTCACTTCCACAAAAACCCGGCAGCCCTCGCCATCCACCGCCGCCAGCTGCGACAGCAGCGCCAGCACCCCCCCGGCATCCGGGTGTTCAAACAGTTTGAGCAGCACATGGTAGCGGAACTGGCCCCGTATCTTCTTCACCGGGGCCTCGTCCAGGCGGCACATCAGCACCCGCCTTTTCTGGGCCGGATGGGACAGCAGATAGCTCTGCACCGCCTCATACAGGCGGGCCGCCATGTCCTTGGCCATGTCTTCTCGCGGGTTTTCCACCAGCAGCCGGGCCAGCAGCGTAAAGGGCGGATACAGCCCTGTGCGGCGGCGGCCAAACTCCTGGCTGAAAAAGCTGCGGTAGTCCTGGGCGGCAGCGGCCTGGATACAGGGGTTTTCCGGCTGGTAGGTCTGCACCACCACCTCCCCCGGCTCCGTGGCCCGGCCCGCCCGGCCCGCCACCTGGGTGATGAGCTGAAAGGTGCGCTCCTGGGCCCTGTAATCCGGCAGGTGCAGGGTCAAGTCCGCGGCGATGACCCCCACCAGCGTCACCTTGGGGAAATCCAGCCCCTTGGCGATCATCTGCGTGCCGATGAGCACCTGGGCCCGGCCCGCCCGGAAATCCTCCAAAATCCGCACATGGCTGTCCCGCTCCTTGGTGGTGTCGATGTCCATGCGCAGAGACCGGACCTCGGGGAACAGCTTGCGCAGCTCCTCCTCCACCTTCTGGGTGCCGCTGCCAAAGTACCGGATGTACTTGCTACCGCACTCCGGGCAAGTTTCCGGCGGGGGTTTCACGCTGCCGCAAAGGTGGCAGCGCAGCTCTCCCTGCTCGCTGCCGGGAAACTGGTGCAGGGTCATGGATAGATCGCAGGCGTCGCATTTCACCACATAGCCGCAGTTTCGGCAGCTGACAAAGGAGTGGTACCCCCGGCGGTTTAGGAAGAGCATGGCTTGCTGGCCCTTCTCCAGGCAGCTTTTCAGCTTTTCCAGCAAGCAAAGGCTAAAAATGGAACGGTTGCCCGCGTTCAGCTCCTGGCGCATATCCACCACGGTGACCGTGGGCAGGGGCCGGTTCAGCACCCGGGAGGGCATTTCCACCAGCGTGAAATCCCCCCGCTGGGCCATAGCAAAGGACAATATGCTGGGGGTGGCGCTGGATAGCACCAGCGTGGCCCCTTCCCGCTTGCAGCGGCTGGCGGCCACCCGGCGGGCGTCATAGCGAGGGTGCCGGTCGCTCAGGTAAGTGGTCTCGTGCTCCTCGTCCACCACAACCAGCCCCAACTGCTCCACCGGCGCGAAGATGGCGCTGCGCGCGCCAATCACCACCCGGGCCTGGCCCTTGCGGATGCGCCGCCACTCATCATAGCGCTGGCCATCGGTGAGGCGGCTGTGCAGCACGGCGGTCTCCGGGCCAAAACGGCCCCGGAACCAGTTCACCATCTGGGGGGTGAGGGCGATCTCCGGCACCAGAATGATGGCGGCCTTGCCCATGTCCAGCACCCGGCGGACCATGGCCAGATACACCTCGGTCTTGCCGCTGCCAGTGACCCCGTGCAGCAAAAACGCGCCCTGGCCCTTTGCCAGGTACGGCCCCATGCTGGAGAGGGCCTCCCGCTGCTCCCCGGTGAGGGGCGGGGCCTCGGTTTCCTGCACGTCCATGGCTTCGTAGGGGCTGCGGAAGGCCTCTTCCTCATACAGGCGTACCAGACCCTCCTCGCAAAGCTTGCGCAGGCCGCCCATAGGGTCCTTCACCAGTTCCGAAAGCTCCTTCACCCCGTGGGGCTGCCCGTCCGCCAGCAGGCGCAGCAGCGTGGCCCGCTTGGGGGCGCGGGTCTGGGCCTGCGCTGCCTCCACCCCGCCCACGCCGGGGCACAGCTGGGCAACAACCTCGGTCTTGACCTGAATGCGGCCTGTGCGCATAGCCGCGGGCAGCATCAGCCGAAGGGTCTCCGCCAGGGGGCAATGGGCTGTCTCCGCCATTTCCTCCGCCAGGGCCACCAGGGGCGGCAAAATGGCGGGGATGTCGTCCAAAACAGCCTGGATGGGTTTCAGCTTGGAAAGGGGCACCTCGGGCGGCCCCTCCGGGGACAGCGCCACCACCAGCCCGTCCACCCGGCGGTGGCCCAGGGGCACGGACACACGGGCGCCCGCCTCCAGGGCCATGCCCTCCGGCACCAGGTAGGAAAAGGGCTTGGATACATTGGAATGCACCACATCCACAATCACCTGCGCAACCATGGTCCGCCCCTTTCCCCGCCGCCGCTTGGCCGCTGTTTCTTTAGTGGTAGTACCGGTTCTTGGGCTTGGGCACCCGGCCCTTCTTGTGCCGCCCACTGCGGCGGAACAGCCGCCCCAGCAGCTTGAATACGATAAAAATCCCCACAAAGGGCGACAGCACAATCAGCAGCAATTCCACAGAGAAAGGCGGCAGGGGGTTGGGGTCCGCCATCACCTCGGCCTCGATTTCCGCCAGGCTCTTGGGCGCGTTCAGCCTGCGCTGGATGGCGCGGCCCGCCACCAGGTCATACACAATGGGGCTGCCGCCATCCGGGGGGTAATAGGTCATGCGGCCCATGGTCTCCCCCTGCTGGATGGGGGCGGTAAAGTCGCGGCTGTACTCGATCATGACCACCTGGTTCAAATTGCGGGCCATGTCTTCCATGTCCGCCTTGGTGGCCACGATGTTCACGTCCCGCGCGCCTTCCGCCACGCGCACGTCCAGGGGCAGGCGGCCCAGGTCCGGGTCATCCATGGAGAAGCCCGCGGTCTCAATGATCATGGGGTTCAGGTTGTACAGCTCCACAGGGGTCATGCTGACAAACTGGGAAAAGCCGTAATCAAACAGCTTGATGGTATCCATCCAGCGGCCTTCCTTGCTGCTGAAAAGCACCACGGAGATCAGTTCCACGCCCTCCCGCTCCGCCGCGCCAATGTAGCAGTAGCCAGACAGGTTCAGAAAACCAGATTTGATGCCGATGGTCCCGGGATACAGGTAGGGGTTGTCCTCCCGGCTGGGGTTCATCAGATGGTCGGAAGGGTTCACCAGCACCCGGGTGCGCTGCAAATTGCTGCGGGGCAAGCTGTAGTTGTACGTGCGGGCGATTTCCCGGAAGGTCTCGTTTTCCATGGCAGCCTGGGCAATCTTGGCCATGTCCCGGGCGGTGGTGTAGTGGTCATTATTAAACAGGCCGCTGGGGGTCACAAAATTGGTGCCTGTACAGCCGTACATGGCGGCGGCCTGGTTCATCAGCAGCGCAAAATCGTTATAGTTGCCGCTGAGGGTCTCGGCGATGAGGTTGGCGCCCTCGTTGCCGGAGCGGATCATGGTGGCGTAGAGCAGGTCCTTGAAATTGATGGTTTCCCCCGTCTCCATGGGGATGCTGGAACTGCCCTCCGGCAAGGTGTTGGCGGTTTCGCTCATGGTAACGGTGGCCCCCAGATCCCCCCCCATGATGCCCAGCAGCACGGTGAGAATCTTGGTGGTGGAGGCCGGGTACATGCGCTCGTCCGCGTTTTTCTCAAAGATCACCTCGCCGGACTTGGCCTCAATCAAAATGGCGGCCTTGGCGTAGAGCTGCTCCTCCTGCAATTCCTCCGGATGTTCCGGGTCATAGGGGTCCACGTCCGATGGCAGCTTGGGCGCGATATAGACCGATTCCGCCGTGGTGCCCGGGGGAGCCTCGGCCCTGGCGGCGCATGGCAGCACCGCGCCCAGGGAAACCGCCAGCCCTACGCAAAGCGCCAGGACCCTGCCGGTCCTTCTTGTCCACCGCTTTGCCCGTGGCCTATTGCGCATCCCTTCGCCTCCCCCTGGCCTTGCGTTCGGCTTTACCGTAACAGTTTATTATACCACCGCCGTGGTATTTTGTACAATTTCAGGTGTAAAAATAGCTTGTACCAAAATATAAAAATAGCTTGTACCAAAACCAAAAAAATTTCCCCGCTTTCATACGGGGAAAAACGGGCTGCCTTTGCCTGGCCTCACGTATCGCACACCGTAATATTGCGCACCCAGTCGCCTCGCTTCACCACCCGCAACGCAATGACCACCTTGGCGTTCATCAGGGCCTGGACCACCGCCACGGCCAGCACAATGGAAACCCTGCCGGGGAAAAGCAAAGCCATCAGTACGCAGGCAGGCACCGGGAGAAGCCACATATACCCACTGTCGAGCAGCATGGCGTTTTTGGTATCGCCCCCGGCCCGCAGGCAATAGAAGCAAAAGCCGTAAATGAAGTTCAGCGGCGCAAAGAGCGCGTTGACCCAGGCCAAGCGGGTGGCCATGGCCTTCAGCGCGTCCGACACGCTGAAGGCGTGGGGCAAGACGTAGCCCAGCAGCCCGCACAGCAATGCCACCAACAGGCCGATGGCCACATTGAGCGAAAAGAGCTTCTTGCAGTTTTCCTTGGCCCGTCCAAGCTGGTTCGCCCCCAGTTCCGTGCCCACCAGCACGGACACGGCGGAGGAACTGCCCATGGCCAGCACCGCCGTCACCTGCAAGCAGACCTCGGCAATGGTGTAGGCGGGCAGGGCCGCTTCGTCCAGCCGGGCATAGCCCCAGAAGAAAACGTTCATGCCCACCGTCCATAGCAGTTCGTTGGTGACCAGGGGCAGGGCCTTTTTGACGTAGCTGACCACCACCGCTTTGCGCAGCCGCAAAAAGGCCAGCAAATCCAAGCTGAACACCACCCGGCGGCGCAACAGCAGGATCAAATAGAAGCCCATCTCAAACAACCGGGCGATGAGGGTGCCCCAGGCCGCGCCTTCCACCCCCAGGGCGGGAAGGCCCAGCTTGCCAAAGATCAGCAGGTAGTTCATCACCGCGTTGACCCCCATGGTGGCCAGGCTGACCAGCATACTGGTCTTGTTCTGGCCCAGGGCGCGCAAGGAAAAGATCACCGAACTGCTGACGGCCACGGGCAAATAGCTGAAGCACACCACCCGCAGGTACCGGACCCCCAGGGCGATGGTACGCGCGTCTTTGACGTAGAGGCCCATCACCTGGGCCGGGAAAAGATACAGCACCGCTGAAATGAGCAGCGACCCTGCGATGCCCAGCAGCGTTTCCAAAGAAAATAAGCCCTGGCAGGTCTTGCGGTCCTGGGCGCCATAATACTGGCTGATCATCAGCCCGCCCGCGCCAAACACGCCAAAAAGCATCCCAAAAAAAATAAGATAGGGCTTGTTGGCCACAGAAACGGCGCTCATGGCCAAGCCGTCCACGTCCAGGCTGCCCACCATCACGTTGTCCACCACATTGAACAGGTTGTTGATCAGCTGCTGGACGGTGACAGGCAGCATCACGCTGAGCGCGCCAAAATAGAACTTGCGGTCTCCCAGGTAGGGCCGGATGGCCGGATGGATGCGTTGCATAGGCACTCCTGCTGCGTCGTATGGGTCAAAGGGGGCGTTCCCGTACACTTGGCAAAGCAGGCAGGCCCGCTTTGCCAGCCAGGGTATCAGGTATGATAACGCAAAATCAGGGAAAACACAAGAGGCGCCCCTCTCCCCATCGGTGCCCATCTATGCTATAATGGAAGAACCTGCATGTCCATTCCGGGGCCTGGCCCCAATACCGGGAGGCGCTCATGGCATACCAAGCCCTTTACCGCCAGTGGCGGCCCAGCAATTTTGAACAGGTGGTCGGCCAGGAGGCGGTGGTGAAAACCCTGCGCCGCCAGATCGAAACGGGAAAAATCGCCCACGCCTATCTGTTTTGCGGCTGCCGGGGCACGGGAAAAACCACCCTGGCAAAAATTATGAGCCGGGCCATCAATTGCCAGAACCCGCGCCAGGGGGACCCCTGCGGGGAGTGCCCCGCCTGCAAGGCCATCCTTAGCGAGACCACCCTGGACGTGCTGGAGCTGGACGCGGCCAGCAACAACAGCGTGGACCATGTGCGGGAACTGCTGGAGCAGGTGCGCTATCCGGCGCAAATTGGCAAATACAAGGTGTATATTATCGACGAAGTGCACATGTTGTCCACAGCGGCCTTTAACGCGCTGCTGAAAACCCTGGAGGAGCCGCCGCCCCATGTGGTGTTCATTCTGGCCACCACCGAGCCGCAAAAGCTGCCCGCCACCATTTTAAGCCGGGTGCAGCGGTACGATTTTGGGCGCATCCCGGCCCACTTGATTGTGGAGCGGCTACAGCTGGCCCTTTTGCCCCTTTCCATCACCGCGGAGGAAGAGGCCCTGCAAATGGTGGCCCGGGCCGCAGAAGGGGCCATGCGGGACGCCTTTAGCATCCTGGACATGTGCGTAGCCGGCGCGGCGGAAGGCGTCATCACCGTCGCCCAGGTGCGGGACGTGCTGGGCTCCAGCGATAAAGACTTCCTGTTCCATTTTGTCCATTGCATCGCCCAGCGGGACGCCGGGGGCGTGATGGCCCAAGTGGACGCGCTGATGCGCTCTGGCCGGGAGCCGCAGGTGTTTTTGAAGGAGCTGACCGCCCATGTGCGGGCGCTGCTGACGGTGCTGGCGGTCACCGGGGACGCCGCGTCTTTGCTGGACATCACCCCAGAGGACGAAAAGCGCTACCGGGCCCAGGCCGCAGCCTTTACGGGAGAGCGGCTTCTGCGCATCATGGGCCTGCTGATGCGGGCCGAGGGGGAACTGCGCTACCTGTCCAGCCCCCGCATCGGCCTGGAAGTGGCCGCCCTGGACGCCTGCCAGGAACCCCAGGCCCAGGACGTGACCGCTTTGCTGGAGCGCATTGCGGAGCTGGAAAGAAAGCTTGCCAGCGGGGATTTTGTGGCGGCGGGGAAGGCATCGCCCGCCGAAGAGGGGCTTCCCGCCAAAAAGGGGCCTCCCGCTGAAAAAACGGTTGCTGCCGAAAGGAACGGGGCTGTTTCGGCAGAAGCCGCTGCTGCAAAAACGGCGGAGCCGCCCGCCTCCACTACGGCCCCAGAGCCCCCCGCCCAAAAAGCCGCTCCCGCCCCCGCCGGGGCCGATACCCCCCAGCAGATCTGGCAAAAGGTGCTCACCTCCATCAGCAAGACGGACCCGCCCATGTTTGGGCTGCTACGCGGGGAGCGCTTCCTGGGGGTCCAGGGCCATGCATACCAGGTGCAGGTGCCCTTTGCCAAGAAGGATTTCACCTACATGAAGCTGAACCAGCAAGCCCGCAAGGACGCCATTTCCAAGTTGCTCTGCGAGGTGTCGGGGCAACAGCTGGTGTTTGAGCCGGTGCTGGAAACAGACCCCTCCGCCGCCAAGCGGGACGCCACCGCAGAGCAGGTGCAGAGCATGCTCATTGAGACCTTTGGCCGGGACCTGGTGCAAATTGACGACGAGGAGGACCCCCGTTGAAAAAATCCTTCCAACGGGCCCAGCAAAGGCGGGAGGACGGCCGGGCCTTCAAGCATGACCTGGGGCAGCATTTTCTGTATGACACCGCGCTGCTTACGTCCCTGGTGGCCTCTACCGGGGTGGGTAAGGCGGACAGCGTGCTGGAAATCGGCCCGGGCAGCGGTATGCTGACCGCCTGCCTGTGCCAGGCAGCGGGCCAGGTGCTGGCGGTGGAGGTGGACGAAACCGTGCTGCCCCTGCTGCGGGTGGCCCTGGAGCCGTATCCCAATGCCACCGTGGTGCAGGGCGACATCCGCCAACAGAATTTGCAAGCCCTGTGCGCCCCTTTGGGGCCGGATTTTTACGTCATTGCCAACATCCCCTATAACGTCACCACGCCCATCTTTGAGCTGCTGCTGGGCAGCGGCCTGCCCATCCGGCAGATCTCGGTGATGGTGCAGCAGGAAGTGGCGGACAAGCTGCTGGCAGCCCCTTCCACGGCCAGCTATGGCCTGCTGAGCGTGAAGGCCCAGTACTACGGCCAGCCGTCCTTGGCCTGCCGGGTGCCTGCCGCCTGCTTCACGCCGCCCCCCAAGGTGGACAGCGCCTTTGTGAACCTGCCCCTGCGCAAGGAGCCGCCGCTGCCCGTGCTGGATGAAAAGCTGCTGTTCAGCTTGGTAAAAGCGGGCTTTGGCCTGCGCCGCAAAACCCTTACCAACGCCGTCAAGGGCGTTTTGCCCCTGGATATGGAGGCCCTGCGGCAGGTGCTGGAAAGCCTGGGCCTGTCCCCCACTGTCCGTGGGGAGGCCCTGGGGGTAGAGGACTGGATTCGGTTCGCCAACGCTTGTAAAGAAAAAATGGACGGGCCAAAAATGGACGGGCGCTGACCCGTCCATTCACGTTTTCGCCTAGATGGGTGGGCCTGCTTTGGCTGAGGCCCTCTTATCCGTCCACGTTCTCCATCATCGTAAATTCCAGCCGCACGGGCTGGTGGTCCGTGTTGCGGAAGTTCAAGTCAATGGTTTGCACGTTGTTCACCTTGATATTGGGGGTGATGATGAACCCGTCAATGACGTAAAACTGGGTGGTGGCGCGGTCGCCGGAGTAATTTTCGTTCAACAGGCGGCAGGTGGGCACGGAGGGGTCGTTGACGAAGGCAAAGCCTTCGGGCAGCATATCCTGGGTCAACACGCCGGCCTGCCAGTAGTCCGGGTTCAGCAGCGGGTACCGGTCCGCGTCGGGGAAGGTCTGGTTAAAGTCGCCGCCGGCCACCACATAGTTGCCCTTTTTGTACTCCTCCTGCATCAGCTGGATCAACTGCTCGGTTTGCACACGCTTGCCAATGCCGTCGTCATAGGCGTCCATGTGCAGGTTGATCATCACCAATTCCTTATCGCCGCCTTGGATGGGGGTCCTTTCCACCAACAGGCAGCGCTTCATGTTGGCCACCCGCACGGGCCAGGTGAAGGGCACGTGCAAGGCGTGGCGGGTGGCTTCCGTCACCTTCAGGTTCGTCAGGGTCATTACGCCGCTTTCCACCTTGCCAATGGGCGGCCAAGGAATGGGCACAAAATCGCAGTTGAAGTTGTACGCAAAGGCTGCGCTCATGGAAAGGCCGTGCCCCAAAAGGCTCATTTCATTGGTGTAATGGCTGCGGTAGGCGTTCAGGTCCACCTCCTGCAGCAGGTACACGTCGGCCTTTTGCTGGGTCAGCGCGCCTAAAATGCCGGCCATGTTCTCCTCTACGGTTTTCTTGTCCTCCGGGCGCACCATGGTGCCGCCGTCCATAAAGAAGTTCTGGTCCCGCCCCAGGCACCCATAGCCCAGGTTCCAGCTCAAAGCGGTGTATTTCACACCCAAGCTGGGCACATCCTGGCGGGCTGCGAGTGTCACTTCCAATGGCTCCACCGCCGCCGGGTTGTATTCCGTCAGGGTCAGGTAGCCAATCAGCCCGGCCGCTGCCACCACAAGGACCAGTACCAAAATCAGCAAAAATTTGAGTAGCTTTTGAATCGCCCGCATCTTCTGTCCCTCCCATGGCTTATTCCTGTTTTTCCTATCCTGCATGGCTGTTATGCTGCCCTCATTATACCATATCCGCCCGCCCTGTCAACGCCGAAAGCAAGGCCCGGAAAGCCTTTGCGAAGGCTTCATCCTGGACGGAGGCGCGCCTCCTCGGCCCCTTGGTATGGTGGCCTGCCCTGCGCAGCTTGCGGGCCTCGTGCCGCTGACCTAGCAGCCCGTCGATGTTCTCCTGGGTGTAGCAAAGGCCGTTCTGGCTGATGGCCTGGGCGCTTCGGGCCAGGGCCATGGCCGCCAGGCCGTAATCCTGGGTCACCAGCACATCGCCGGGACGTAGCAGGTTCACCAGGGCAAAATCCGCGCTGTCTGCACCGCGAAACACCGTCAGGGTCTTGGCCCCGTCCCGCTGCATCTCATGGGCAAAGTCGCATACCAGGGTCACTTCCAGGCCATATTCCTTGGCGATGGCAATTACCAGGCCGGTTACAGGGCAGGCATCCGCGTCCACGAAAACCTGGGGGCGTTTTGCGCTCATCGTTCCCCTTCCTCCCAGGCCATCTTCTTTACCATCACACCGCCACCGTCTCAAAGAGGCTTTCGCCCCTCCCCAGCCGCTGCACGCTCCGGTATCCCAGCTTTTGCATCTGGTCCAGGGCCTCGTCCAGCCCAAAGCCCAAGAAAGCGGCATCGTGGCAGTCCGAAGTGATCGTCACTTGCCCCCCCATCTCCCGCCAGGCCCCCAGCAATTCCCAGGAAGGGAAGGCTTGCGCCGCGTACCCCCGGGCCATGCCGCCGGTATTCACTTCCATCACCCCGTCGCTGGCCCGGGCCTTTTCCAGGGCCTCCAGGGCGATCCGGCGGTACGCCTGCGTGTTTTCATCAAAGACGCGCCCCAGCTCCGCCGCCTTGCGCACCAGGTCAAAATGCCCAATGATGTGGGGCCGGTCCGTCAGCAGCATCTGCACATGGGCGTCAAAATAGGCCTTGGCCAGCGCCATCCAATCCCCGGCAAAGACCTGCCGCACATACTCCCCCAGCAGGCCAAAATCCCCGTCCACCGCCAGGGCCCGGTCCTGAAATTCCTGGGCCACATAATGGGTTGAGCCCAAAATATAATCAAACTGCTTCCGGTTTTCCCTCTTTCTCTCCAGGGGCGTTAGGCCGTCCTGTTCCAGGCCTACCCAAAGGCGCAGGCCGCCCTCCTCCCGCTGGGCAGCCTGCAAGGCCCGCAGCTCCCGCAAATACTGCTCCTGCATACCCAGGGCCATGCTATAGGGCAGGTCAAACCCCTGGTCCCCATGGCCGGAAAAGCCCAGGCTCACAAAACCCAGGCGCTGGGCCTCCGCCAACAGCTCCTGGGGCGTGCTTTTGCCGTCACAATAACGGGTATGGGTATGGGCGTTGGATAAAAACCGCATGATTACGCACCTCTGTTTTTCTTTGGTATCCGCGTCGCTTAGAGCAAATTCCGAAAACGCAGCCACAGGATTTGCGAGAGATTTTTTCCTGGCGCTCAGCCGAGGAAGGGAGGCATAGTGGGGCTATGCTGACCGGACGAGGCAACGCGCCTGGGGAAAAGAGCCGTAAAGACTGTGCTATGTTTTTGGAATTTGTTCTAGTATCGCCGGGCCAATTCCCCCTTCACCTCTTCCAGGGAAATACCCATATGGGCCATCAGCACCAGGATCTGGTAAATCAGTTCGCCAATGGCCTGTAGCGCCCCTTCTTTGTCTTGCTTGGCCCCGGCGATGAGCATGTCGGCGCAGCTCTCCCCGGCGCTTTTCAGGGCCCGGTCCCGGTTGGCCTCCAAAAGGCCCCCCGGTCCCCCAGCCTGCCAGGCCTGCGCCTTCTTTTCCTCGATCCGGTCCATGAGCTGTTCCAGGGAGAGGGGCTTTGTCTCCTCGTTTTCGTACAGGTCGTTAAAAAAGCACCGCTCCGGGCCTATGTACCCCGCCAAATCCAGCTTCTTCACCTGCACCACCAAGGCGTCTCCGTTGTCGTCCGAGGCAATGGCCATCAGCTGCTGAGCATCGCCCCGGGTCTCTCCCTTGCGCCAGAGGCATTTTTGGCTCCGGCTAAAAAAGCAGGGTTTCTCCTCCTCCAGGGTGATGCGTAGGCTTTCCTTGTTCATATAGGCCAGGGTCAGCACCTCATGGGTCACATAATCCTGCACGATGGCGGGGATCAGCCCGCTCTCGTCAAACTTTAGCTTTTGCATCCACTCTTCCATATTCCACTGCATGGCTGTTCCTCCAAAGGGGCTGCGGGGCCTTCACCGGCCCGCGCATCTCCGTGATGCTTGCAGTGTACCCCAAGGGGAGCAAAAGGTTGCGCCGGACCGGCGAAAGGGCTTACCATTCCCGAAGCGCCGCGCAGATCTTCCGGCAGGCGTGGCCATCCCCAAAGGGTTGGCCCTGCCCGGCAAACTGCGGCCGTACCGCAAGCTTGGCCAGAATATCCGCCCGCTCCGGTCTGGCCAATTGGTTGCACCGGCCCACCATGGTCTCCGGCCAGGCCACATGGTCAAATACGGTGACACAGGGCACTTTGGCAAAGAAAGCCTCCCGCTGCACCCCGCCGGAATCCGTCACCACCGCCTGGGCCCCCGCGCAAAGGCGGATGCTGTCCACATATCCCAGGGGCTGCAAAAGCCGCACCCGTTCCAGCCCCAAGGCTTCCCGCAGGCGCAGGGCCCGCTCCCGGTTGCGGGGATGCACCGGGTACAGCGTGGGCATGTCCAGGCTTTCCAAGGCCAGAAAGATCTCCGAAAGCGCCTGGTCGGTCCGGGTGTTTTCCTCCCGGTGGCAGGTGAGGTAACAATAGCGGTCCGGCCACTCCACCTCTTCCCCGGCCAAGCCCGGCAAAGCCGTCTGCGGGCGGTCCTTAGCCTTGGCCAGGTAATATAAAAAGGCATCATACATGGGGTCCCCCACCAAAAAGGCTTTCCCGGCCAGGTTTTCTTTGGCCAGGGCCTCCATGGAGCTGGGCACGCAGGCAAACAGCAAGGTGGACATGTGGTCCGTCAGCACCCGGTTCACCTCTTCCGGGTTTTGCAGGGTCCCCAAGCGGTTCCCCGCCTCCACATGAAAGATGGGCACATGCAGCTTCACCGCCGCCAGGGCCGCCGCCAAGGTGGAGTTGGTATCGCCGTACACCAGCAGCCCGTCCGGCTTTTCCGCCTGCAACAGCTCTTCCATGGCCAGCAGCATCCGGGCGGTCATCTGCCCATGGGTACCCCCAGCGATGCCCAGGTTGTACTCGGGCTTGGGGATGTCCAACTCCTGAAAAAACACATCGGACATCTGCGGGTCATAATGCTGGCCCGTGTGCACCAAAACCTCTTGGTGCTCCTTGCGCAGTTCCCTGGACAAAGCCGCCGCCTTGATGAACTGCGGCCTTGCGCCCACCACCGTCACAATCTTCATGGGCAACACTCCTTGCTGCTTTCCTGGCTTGGATGGCCCCTTCGCAGGTCCGGCAATTCCATCAGCGCGGCAAACTGCCCGGCGATCGCACGGTATGCATAGGCTTCAATTTCGTCCCGCCGGGGCGCAAAGGGCAGGGCGCTTTCCGCCTGGGCATGCTGAACCAGCTGCCGCAGATAGCCCGCCAGGCCGGTTTTCGCCGCTTCCCCTCCCGCCGCCTCATAGCAGAAGCCCAGCCCCAGCCGGTCCATCATCCGCTTGGTTTCGCTGCCGGGCAGCTCTCCGGCCACGCAGGCCACCATGGGCTTATCCATCATCATATATTCCAGCATTTTCCCCGTCAGCACCCCGGTTCTGCCCCGGGTGTTCCAACTGGCCAGCAGCAGCACATCCGCTTGCTTTTGATAGGCCAAGGAAACACCCCGGTCCAGCAGGCCCAGGTCCACCGCCACCGCTTCCGCCTGGGCGGCCCGGGCCTGGCCCAAGAACACGGCCCCCTCGGCCCCGGCATAATAGACCCGCACCTCCTCGCTCTCCAGCGCACCCTCCCGCATCAGGGCCGCCAGGGCCGCAAAAAAGGGCGTCAAATCCTGGGTGCCGCCATACATCTGTCCACAGTAGAGGAAGTTCAGCTTTCCCCGGCCAGGCAGCCGCGCCTCCGGCAGGTCCAGAAGGTCCTCCCGATCAAAGCCGTTGGGAATGTGGTGGCCCACGTCCGCAAGGCCCATCATCTGCAGCACCCCCCCGGACACGGCGGTGATCCCATCCGCCTGGCCCCGCGCCTGCCGCAGCCAATGCCGCGTCAGCGCCCGCTGCCACCCAAAGGGCAGCCGGACCTCATCCCGGAAATCCGCGATCCAGCGGTCCGCTACGCCCGCTTTTTTAGCCTTCCGGGCGATTTGCAGCACGCTGGGCGGCCCGTAGCTGGACAGCACCACGTCAAAATGCCGGGCCAGGCTGCGTACCTCCCGCCAACCCCGGCGGGCAAAGCTTCTGTCTCCCAGGCGGTCCACCAGCAGGTAGGCCGCTTCCACCAAAGGGCGAAGAAGCTGCCGGGCCCGCCCTGGCTTGCCGCTTGGACTGGGCTGAGGCGACGCGCTAGCCATGCTGGCAGCGCTGGCCATAGTTGCCCCGCTGACCGTAGTTGCACCACTGGCCATAGTTGCCCCACTGGCCGTGGCAGCCGCCCCGTCCCGCCGCTTCCGCTGCTCACGGGCCCGCAATGGGGTCCATTCCTCCACCACATGCACGTCCTGCAGCTCCGCCAAATCCGCTTCCAGGGTGGGGTCCAGCAAGCCGTCGATCCCCATGCCGCACAGCACCGTCACCTCATGGCCCATCCGGGCCAAATACTTGGCCAGCTTGGTGGGCCGTATGGCCCCGATGGTGTTTTGCGGGGCAAAATAATAGCTGACCAGCAGCACTTTCCTTTTTTCAGCCATGGGGCCTTCCTTCCTCATCCCGCTCCACTGCCTCTGGAAAAATCAAAGGCAGCAAGCTTTCGCAGCGGAAGGCCTTCCTCCAGCGCGCCTGGGCCTCCTCCCGCAGATCCCGTACCTTGTCTTCCGGCAGCGCCACAAAGGCCGCCAGCGCCCGCAGCACCCCCTGGGCGCCCTCCTTCGGGTCATAGAGCCAGCCCACGGCTCCGTCCACCATCTCCGGAATGCCTCCCACCCGGGGCGCAATCACCGGAATGCCAAAGCGCATGGCTTCCATGATGGAAACGGGGGTACCCTCCATGCGGCTGGTGTTGACAAACAGGTCGAAAAACGTCTGCCCGTAGACCCGCTGCACCTGCTCGTTGGGGACCGGTCCGCTGATCTCATAGCTCACCCGCCCGTTTCCGCCCAGCTTGTCCGCTGCATAGGCCCGCAGGCTGGCTTCCTCCGGCCCGCCGCCCAGATGGGTCCAGTGAACAGCAGGCCCGTCCCAGGCGGCCAACGCGTCCACCAGCACCGGTACTTGCTTGATCTCGCTGAGGGTGGCGCAGCTCACCAGCTGCAAGGGGCGGGGCTTGCCCGAAAGGCGCGGCTCCTGGATCGGCACTACAGGGTCCCCCCGGGAGCCGATGCCCACCACCCGCAGCTTTGGCTGCTCCGCCAGCCCCGGCATGTAGGCCAGGAATTGCTCTTTGGCATAGGCGCTGATCAGGTAAAGGCCATCGGCCTGCCCGGCAGTAAACCGCTTCATCAGGTAAGGGTTCATCGGGTTCCGCTGGGCGTCGATGTCAAAGGCGTGCCCCCGCGCCACAAAGCGAAGGCCGGGGTGCTTCCGCTTGGAAAGCGCGGCGGCGTAAGCCTCATAGCTCATCCAAAAGGCGTAAAGGGTGACCTCGCCCCGGCAGCCGGCCAGCAGCCTTTCCAGCCAGCGGTGCAGCTTTTGCCCCCGGATGGCGAACAGCAGTAGCTTGCCCACACGGGCCGGGGAAAACAATCCCCGGCGAATCAACCGAACGAGCTCCCCCCAAAACGCGCCGTCCAAAAGGGCCCGCAGCCGGGGTGACCAGGGGGATAGCCCCATAGAGGACACCTGGATCCGGGCATCAGGACCTTGCCGCTGCCCGGTCCCCGCCAAATCCAGTTGGGTCAAGTCCGCTGTGCCGTAATAGCTCACCAGCAGCACCCGGTCAAAATGTCGCTGGAGCCAGGGCAACTCCTGCAGCAGAAAAGGGTCCGGCACCCCCTGGCCATCTATGGCACAGGAGCTGAGAAAAATCAGCGTCGTTTCTTTTTTCATAGCCCCACCCTTTCAAGCACCGGGGCCAGCACGCTTTCCCAGGACATGTGCCGCGCCGCATAGGCCCGCATGGCGGCAGGAAGCCCCGGGTCCCGCCGGGTCCGCCTGGCGAAATCCAAAATGTCCGCGAAGGCGATGGGGCTTTCGTCATTGGCTACCCGGAAGGAAAATGCGGCCGCCTCCCCCAGAGACGGGTCCGCCGCCGCGTACACAAAGGGCAGCCCACGGGCCATGTAATCCCGCTGTTTCAGGGTCATGCCCTGGCTGAGACCAAAGCGGAACATGCCCAGGCTGCCGATGCCCACATCGCACCGCGCCACCAAATCATCCAATTCCTTTGCGTACAGCGGGCCATGGAACACCACCTTCTCCCCCAGGTTTTCCTCCTGGGCCAGTCGCTGCCAGGCCGCCAGGGAGCCGTCCCCCTCGCCGCCCACCATGTGCAGCCGTACCGGTTCCCCGCCGTCATAGGCCGCCAGGGCACGAAGAATCCGGTCATAGCCATGCCAGCCCGCCATGCTGGCCAGACACAGCAGCTCGATCTCCGCCCCCGGGGGCTTTGCCTGCCTCAGCGGCGTCCGCTCCACGTCCACCCCGTTGACGATGTCCATGGCAGGGCGGCCCTCCACCTGCCCACCGCAGGGCTGGCCGATGGCCGTTACCAAATCCACCAGGGGCATCAAGCGGCGAAGCACCCGGTCCGCATAGGCGAACACAGGCCTGCGCAGCAGGGAACGCTGATTTTCCATCTCCCGGGGGTAGGTGGGGAACTCCAGCACCAGCTTGCCCCCCTGGGCTTTCACCGCCTTCATGGCCCCCAGGGCGTTTCCAAAGGTGGGCATGTAGCGCAGATAGACCAGGTCGATCTTCTCTTGCTGCAGAACCGCTTTCACGGCCCGCATCAAATCCACAAAAAGCAGCGTATGGTCATACCCGGGCAGCTTCGTCCAGGGGCTGCGAAACAGAAGGGACTGGGTCCCTTCCCCCAGCAGCCACAGGCCGTCCTCGTTCCAGCCGATGCAAAGCGCCTCATGGCCCAGGGCGCGTACAGCCTTCATTTGGCCGTCAAACTTCACCTGCAGATTGTCCCTGCGGTGCAGGGGATATTTCATCACAAACAACACCCTGGCCATCAGCATCCCTCCCGTGTGGAAAGCTGCTGCCGGTACAGCGCCGCCATTTGCTCCCGGGTGGCTTCCAGGCCATAGGCCTCTATCACCCGCCGGTTCCGCTCCCCCATGGCCCGGCGCAGGGCCGGGTCTTTCAGCATGCGGTCCATGTCCTCCGCAAAACCGTCTATGTCCCGGGGCAGCCGGAGCATGCCCCCTTCGCCCTCCCGGATCAAGTCCCGGTTACCACGCACCCTGGAAACGGCGCAGGGCAGCCCGGCGGCCATGGCCTCCATCAGCGATACCGGCAACCCTTCCTGCAAGGAGGGGAAGCAGAACACATCGCTGGCCCGCAGCAGGGCGGGCACATCCTTGCGAAAGCCCAAAAACCGCACCCGGTCCGCCATGTCCAATTCCTTCGCCAGGCTTTGCAGCAGGTCCGTCTCTTCCCCCACGCCGCAAAACAGCAAATGGACCCCGGGCAGCTTGTGAACCGCCCGCAGCACGGTTTCATGGTTCTTTCTGGGGATGTGCTCCCCCACGGTGATCACCAGGGGCGCTGTTTCCGGCACCCCCAGGCTCCGCCGGGTCTCTTGCGTATCCACCGGAGCCTGGAAGCGGGAAAAATCAACGCCCACCCCATGGACCAGGGCCACCTGTCCGGCGGGGAACCGTTGGGCGCGCCCGAAGTCCTCCTGGTTGATGGTGATGAGCAGATCCGTATACCGGGCCAAAAGCCGCTCCGCCGGATAGTACAGCAGCCAGTTCATGGGCGGCGCGCCGGTGAAAAAATGGAAGCCATGGGCCGTGTACACCACCCGGGTACCCCGCTTGCGGGCAGCCCTGGCACACAGCCGGGCCAGCATGCCCCCCACCGGGGTATGGCAGTGGATCAGGGCGTAATCCTCCTGGTCCATCTGGCGTTTGAGCTGCTTGTACACCCTGGCATTCCCCGGCGATACCGGGGAGCGCTCAAAGGCCATGTCCACATACCGGTCGCAAAAGGGCACTGGGGGGGCCGGGTCCGGCGTGTCATTGCGGGCGCAGAGGTGCACCTCATAGCCCTGCTGCTGGAACCATTGCATGTAGGGCAGGTGGAACACCAGAATATGCCCCTGCAGCACCGTGGCCACGAACAGAACCTTCTTGCTCATGGCTGTGCCTCCGTGGCCCGGATGGTTTCCGCAAAGGGCATTTCCGCTTCCGGCGGGAAGGCCTGGCTCATGGCCTGGTCATAGGTGAGGGAACCAAACAGCTTGCCAAAGACGCCCACCCGGTTGCTGAGCCAGCCCAGCAGCCAGCCAAGGCCCCTGGGCTGCCACAGCCGCTTCCCCTGGGCCAGGGCAATTTCCCGGGCCAGCTCATGGGTGCTGACATAGGCCCTGTTTTGCGGAAAATACAGCCCTCCCTGGCCACTTTCCACCAGCCGCGCCAGGAAGCCCGTCAAGTTTTCAATGTAGAGCATGCTGCGCTGGTTTCGCACTTTGGGGAATACCGGCAGCTTCCGCACCAAGGCCGAGAACCGGGGATAATTCCCCCGGCAGCCCGGGCCATAGACCATGGGCGGCCGCAGGATGGCCACCCGGAAGGCGGGGGTTTCCAGGGCCCACAGCGCCTGCTCCGCCTTCCATTTGCTGCTGCCGTAGTGGCTACTGGGATGGGGCACCGTTTCTTCCGTGATGTGGCCGCAAACCCGCCCATACACGCTCATGGTGCTGAAAAAGACAAACTGGGACACCTGGGATTCCTTGGCCTTCCTAGCCACAGCCAGAGCCAACTGGCAATTGATCCGGTCATAGTCCCCGGCATTGGCCGGAGTCTCCTTTTGATGGGCCAGACCCGCCACATGCAGCACCGCGTCAAAGCCGCGAAAGTCCGCCTGTTGCCAGGCGGCCTCCTTCACGTCCAGGGTCTCGACCTGAAACCGCTCCGGCAACTTCGCCAAATACCCGGCGGTGCGGGTACCGATGTAGCTTCCCGCCCCGGTGATCAGCACCCGCTTCACGGCTTCTCCCCCTTCATCTTGGTGGCGTAATGCTTGCCCTCCTTGCCCTCCGCGATGCCCTCCCCGTTAAAGACCTTCAAAATGGTCAGAAAAAAGCACTTCGCGTCCAGGGCAAAGCCCAGGTTCTGGGCGTACTCGCCGTCCCGCAGGGCCTTGGTGTCCAAATCCAGGGAGTCCCTGCCGTTCACCTGGGCCCAGCCGCTCAGGCCGGGCAGCACATCGTTGGCCCCATAGCGGTCCCGCATTTCTATCAAATCGTCCTGGTTCCACAGGGCGGGCCGGGGGCCGATGAAGGACATGTCGCCCTTCAAAATATTATACAGCTGGGGAAGCTCGTCCAGGCTGGTTTTGCGCAGCAAACGCCCCACCGGGGTGATGTACTGCATGGCCTCCGGCAGGAGATGGGTGGGCACATCCGCCGGGGTGTCCGTGCGCAGGCTGCGGAACTTGTAAATGGTAAAGAAACGCTTCCCTTTGCCCACCCGCCGCTGACGAAAAAACACCGGCCCCTGGGAGCCCAGCTTCACCGCCAGGGCCAGCAGCAACCACAAAGGGCTAAAAACCACCAGGGCCACCCCGGACCCCAAAATATCCAAGGCCCGCTTCACAAAGCGCTGATACATCCGCGCACACTCCCGTTTCTCTGTGGGTTACGCCTTTGTTGCCCCGGCCTGCTGCTCCTGCCGGGCTTCCAAAATGCGGTTTACCGCGTTGATATAGGCCAGGCAGCTGGCCTCGATGATGTCTGTGGACACGCCCTTGCCCAGCATCACCCATGCCTCGTGCTTCACCCGCACCGTCACCTCGCCCAGGGCGTCCTCGCCCTCGGTCACCGCGCGGAGCTGGTAGCTTTCCAGCTTGCAGGGCAGGCCGGTGATCTGGTCCACCGCGTGGAAGCAGGCCTCCACGGGGCCGTCGCCGCAGTCCGCCCGGGTGATGATGTCCTGTTCCTTTTGCAGGCTGACGGTGGCGGTGCTGGTCATCTTGTTGCCGCTGAAAATCTGGAAGGAATGCATCTGGTAACGGCCCTTGGCGGAGTGCATCTGCTCCCGCAGCAAGGCCAGCACGTCCCGGTCGGTGACGTCCTTCTTCCGGTCGGCCAGCTCCTTGAACTTCACAAAAGCCTGGCCCAGCTCCTGCTCCGTCAGGCTGAGGCCCAGCTCCTTTGCATGCTCCGCCAAAGCGTGCCGCCCAGACAGCTTGCCCAGCAGCATACCGCCCTTGGGAATGCCCAGCTCCTCCGGCTTCATCACCTCATAGGTGGCTCGGTCTTTCAGCACCCCGTGCTGGTGGATGCCGCTTTGGTGCAGGAAGGCGTTGCTGCCCACCACCGCCTTGTTGGGAGGGATCTCCAGCCCGGACAGGGCCGCCGCCAAACGGCTGACTCGATAGATTTCCCTGGTGTGAATGTTGTCGGACAGGCCATAGAAGTCCTTGCGGGTGCGCAGGCCCATCACCACCTCTTCCAGCGGCGCGTTGCCCGCTCGCTCGCCCAGGCCGATCAAGGTGCATTCCACCTGCCGCGCCCCCATGCGCAGGCCTTCCAGGGTGGTGGCGGTACCCAGGCCCAGGTCGTTATGGCAGTGGACGGACAAAACGGCCTGCTGGATGCCCGGCACATGGCTGCGGAGGTCCGCGATGAGCTGCCCGAATTCGGCCACAGTGGCATAGCCCACCGTGTCCGGGATATTCAGGGTACCGGCCCCGGCCTGCAAGGCGGCGGCACAGATTTCATACAGAAACTCCCGCTCGGTGCGGGTGGCGTCCTCGCAGCTGAACTCCACGTCCCCGCAGAGGCTGCGGGCCAAGGTCACCCCACGGATGGCCGCTTCCAGCACCTGCTGCCGGTCCATGTTCAGCTTGTGCAGGCGGTGCAGGGGGCTGGTCGCGATAAACACGTGGATACGGCTGTTTTTGGCGTATTGCAGGGCTTCGGCGGCGGCGCGGATGTCCCCCTCCACGCACCGGGCCAGGGAGCAGACCTGCATCCGGGTCACGGCCTTGCTCACAGCGCGGACCGCCTCAAAATCCCCGGGGCTGGCCCCGGCAAAGCCCGCCTCCACCACATCTACCCCCAGGGCTTCCAGCCCCTGGGCCAGTTCCACCTTTTCATTCAGGTGGAAGCTGACCCCGGGGGTCTGCTCCCCGTCCCGAAGGGTGGTATCCAAAAACCGCACGGTATCTGCCATGGCTGCCTCCATTTGCTATGGTTCCCACGCGGTCTGCGCCAGGAACCCATTGAGTTTCTTCTGCCCTATGCCCTTGATATTCCGCAGGTCCTCCGGGAAATAAAAGGGCCCGTGGGCTTCCCGCTCGGCCACAATGGCCTGGGCCAGGGTTTCCCCGATGCCCTGGAGCTGGCAAAGCTCCTGTAGGGTGGCCTGGTTGAGGAAAATTTCGCCGGCGGGCCAGGTCACTGGCATAGCCTGCTCCTCCCGCTGGGCCGCCAAGGGCATTCCTAGCCTGGCTTCCTGCCCGGCGGGCTGCCAGGACAGATGCAGCCCCACCCAAGCCATCGCAAAAGCAAGGGCGGCTACCCAGCCCGCCCACAGACAGGCCCTTTGCGCCCTGGGCAGGTTTTTGCCCATCCCCCGGCCCTTTTGCATGCGCATCTTGTCACACGCCCTGCCGCACTTTTTGCCCGGCAGGGGTGTCCTCCAAAATATAGCCCAGGGCCTTGATAGCGTCCCGCAGCTCATCACTGCGCTTCCAGTCCTTGCTTTGGCGAGCCTGGGCCCGCTCCTCCACCAGGGCTTGTACCTCCGGGCTGAGCCCGTCCTCTTGCTTCGCCAGCACGCCCAGCACCCCGCAGAGCGCTTGCAGCGTCTTTTGCCCATATTCCACAGCCTGGCGGCTGGGCTGCTGGGGCAGCTTATGCACCTCCCGCACCAGTTCAAAGACCGCCCCCAGGGCGTCGGCGGTGTTCAGGTCGTCATCCATGGCCTGATAAAAGCGTTCTGTGGCCCGGTCGCACTCCGCCAGGAAGGCCGTTTCCCCCGCGTCCGGTTCCCGGTCCTGGGCGGAGGTCCGCAAAAAGGCCAGCTGGCCCCTGGCGATGTAGAGCCGCTCCAAACTGCTGGCCGCCTGCTGGATCATCTCCCGGCTGAAATTCACAGGACTGCGGTAATGGGCGGACAGCATGAACATGCGCACGGCTTCCAGGTCATACTCCTTGGCAATGTCCCGGATGGTGAAGAAATTCCCCTTGGACTTGCTCATCTTCTCGTTGTCGATGTTGATGAAGCCGTTGTGCATCCAGTAATTCACATAGGGCTTGCCCGTGGCGCCGCTGGTTTGGGCTATTTCATTCTCGTGGTGGGGAAACAGCAAATCCTTGCCACCGCAGTGGATGTCAAAATGGTCTCCCAGGTAGGTGGTGGACATGGCGGAGCACTCGATGTGCCAGCCAGGGCGGCCCAGGCCCCAGGGGCTGTCCCAAGCGGGCTCGCCGGGCTTTTGCGCCTTCCACAGAGCAAAGTCCAGCGGGTCCTCCTTCTGCTCGTCCACAGAGATCCGCGCCCCGGAGGCCAAGTCCTCCAGGTTTTGCCCGCAAAGGCACCCGTAGTCCGGAAAGGCCTTCACCCGGTAGTACACGTCGCCGTTGGACTCATAGGCCAGGCCTTTTGTCACCAGCCTTTCGATCAGGCTGATGATCTGGGGGATATGCTCCGTGGCTTTGGGGTGCACCGTGGCCGGGCGGATGCCCAGGGCCTGCGCGTCCACGAAGTATTCCCGGATGAACCGCTCCGCCACCGTCTGCACGGTGGCGCCTTCCTCCTGGGCCCGCTTGATCATCTTATCATCAATGTCCGTAAAATTCTGCACGAAGGTGACCGCAAAGCCCCGGTGCTCCAAATAGCGGCGCAGCACGTCAAACACGATGAAGGGGCGGGCGTTGCCGATATGAAAGTAATTGTACACCGTAGGCCCGCAGGCATAGATCCCCACCTTCCCTTCCTGGATGGGCTTTAGGGGCTCCTTTTGCCGGGTCATGCTGTTATAAATCTCCAAGGCTTTGGCCTCCTTGTGTGGTTTTGCGAAACGCCGCTATTCCAGGGGCTGCAAAGGCGGGGCCTTTTCCGGGTGACAGGGGCCGTCCTTTTCCTCACAGTTCTCACAGCCCAAACGCTGGGCATGCTGGGCCAGGCAATGCTCCAAGGTTTGCAGCCGCTTCACCAGCGCCTCCACCCGCTCCAGCATGGGGTCGGGCAGGTTCACCTGGTCCAGGTCCACCTCGCCCTTTGGCTGCGCCTTGTCCTTTTTTACGATGCGGCCTGGGTTGCCCACCACGGTGCAGTTGTCCGGCACGTTCTTTAAAACGATGGCCCCGGCCCCCACCTTGCACTGGTCCCCGATGGTGATGGGCCCCAGCACCTTGGCCCCAGCGCCGATGGTGCAGCCATTGCCGATGGTGGGGTGCCGCTTGCCGGTGTCCTTGCCGGTTCCGCCCAAGGTGACCCCCTGGTAAATGGTCACATCATCGCCGATGATGGTGGTTTCGCCAATCACCACGCCGTCTCCGTGGTCAATGAACACCCTGCGCCCGATCTGCGCGCCGGGATGGATCTCAATGCCGGTTTGATGCCGCGCCCGCTGGCTTAACAGACGGGCCAGCAAAAGGTGCCCCTTCTGGTAAAAACGATGAGCCCTGCGGTGGGCTTTCAGCGCCTTCAGGCCGGGATAGCACAGCCGCACTTCCATCATGCTCCTGGCCGCCGGGTCCCTGGCCAACACCGCTTCCCTGTCTTCCCTCACCATTGCCTTCCAATTGGTATCACCCATGGTGTTCCGCCTTTCCCGCCGGGCTTTCCGCCGCGCCTTTCCCGTCCATCGAAGGGGGCGGCGCTTCCCCGGCCAGCACCTCGTGCAAACGATATAATAGCGCATCCTGCGCGTTCAGCTTGGGCTGCCCCTTGGGGCTGTGGCGCTCATAGGCCCCATCCGGCCCCTGCTCCCAGGCCTTCTCTGTATCCTGCCATTGCAGCCTCAGCACGTTTTCCACCGCCCGCTTGCAGCTTTCGTCCTTCACGGGAAACATCAGCTCCACGCGCTTATGCAGGTTGCGGGGCATCCAGTCCGCCGAGGAAAGGTACACCTGGTCCTCTCCGCCCGCCACGAAGCAAAAGGCCCTGGCATGCTCCAAATGCCTGCCTACAATGGACCGCACCTGGATGTTCTCGCTGACCCCGGGCACCCCTGGCAGCAGGCAACACAGGCCCCGCACCAGCAGCCGGATGGGCACCCCGGCGCTGCTGGCGCTGCACAGCGCCGCGATCATCCCTTCGTCAGACAGGGAGTTCATCTTGGCTAAAATGCCCGCAGGCTTCCCCAGCAGCGCGTTCTCCTTCTCCCTTTCGATCAAATGCAACAGCGTTGTTTTCAGCTTTTCCGGGGCCCTTATCAGCTCCCCCATGGGCAGGTCCGTTACGCCGCTCAGCTCCGCAAAAAAGTTCTGGGCATCCTGCCCCAGGGCCTGGTCCGCCGTCAGCAGCCCAAAATCCGTATACAGCTTGGCGGTGCCGTCGTGGTAGTTGCCGGTGCCCAGGTGCAAGTACCGCTTGGTTTTGCCCCGTTCCATCCGCTCCACCAAGGTGATCTTGCTGTGGGTCTTCAGCCCCGGCAGGCCATAGAGTACCCGGCAGCCCGCTTTTTCCAGCCTTTCGCCCCAAAACAGGTTGCTTTCCTCGTCAAAGCGCGCGCAGGCCTCAAACAGCACCACCACTTCCTTGCCGTTTTCCGCTGCCTCGGCCAGCGCCTGCACAATGGGGCTATTGCTGCTGACCCTGTACAGGGTTTGCTTGATGCTGCGCACCGCCGGGTCCTTGGCGGCCTGCTGCACAAAATGCACCACCGGGGCAAAGCTGTGGTAGGGATGGTACAGCAACGTGTCCTTGGCGGCGATGCGCTTCCAGAGTCCCTCCCCCATCAGCTCCCGCAGGGGCTGCGGCTCCACCGGGGAATATTTCAGGTCCGCTCTGGGCAGCAACCCGTACAGGTTCATCATCAGCTTATTCAAATCCAGCGGCCCGGTGACCCGGTAGCGCTGCTCGGGGGGCAGCCCAAAGCGCAGCATCAGCATGGACAGCATTTCCTCGCCCATGCGCTCCTCCGCTTCCAGGCGGCGCACCTGCCCCGTGCGGCGCAGCTGCAGCATTTCCTTCACAGCGGGCACGACTTCCGCCTGGGTGGCGGCCTCCACCGGAAAGTCCTGGTTGCGGATGACCCGAAACACGGCGGCTTGCTCTATCTTCACCCTGGGAAACACGCTGGCCAGGTGGTGGCGGACGATGTCCTCCAGGCGGATGAGCTGGTGCACCTCCGGGCTGTCCGACAGGTCAAACAGGCGTGGCAGGGCGGTGGGCAGCGCCAGCATCACAAAGCGCAGGGTCTTTTTGCGAGGCTGCACCAGCTTCACCAGCAGGTGTAGCTGCTTCTGCTGGGGCTCCTCCTCCAGGGCCAGCTTTTTCAAATTGGGCTTGATCTCTTCCTTGAAGATCAGCGTTTCCTTGGCCCGCATGCTTTCCGTCAGGGTAAAGGTGGGATAGAGCTGCACCTTCTGCAAGTACAGCTCGCTGCGAATGCCCTCAAACAGAAGGTATTGCAGGTTTTGCTGGCGAAGCATCTCTTTGTTCACGCGCTTTAGCAACTTGTCCAGGGGCAGGCCGCCCTGGGTTTTTTTGTGGGCCTTGGGCCCCAGGGCGTTGGCATAGAGGTTGCCATAGCGCACCTGCACAAATTCATCCAGGTTGGAGGTGGCAATGGCCAAAAACTTGGCCCGCTCCAAAAGGGGGTTGGCGGGGTTATCCGCTTCCATCTGCACGCGCCGGTTGAATTGAAGCCAGCTCAATTCCCGATTGCCCAGCGCCTTGCCATGGGCTTTTCTCTTTTGTGACGATGCCATATGCCCTACCGTCCTCCTGTGCCATCCGTCCGGCCATTGCCGCAAATCTTCCCACAATAGCCTTACCGATGATTATACCACAAAAAACACCAGCCGGACAAGTGAAAACCGGCTGGTGCACGGCTACCGCATTTACTTGGGACGCAGAGGCTTTGCCTCCGCTCCGGTTGCTCGGTGTCGCGCAGGGCACTACTGTGCCCTGCGCTCTGCCTCACTGTCCCAGCTCTCACTCGCTTTGGGCTCCGCCCAAGCGTCCATAGGACGCACGCTCGTTGGCGCTGCCTCCACCAGGGCTATCGCCCTGGACCCTTTCTCTGACCGCGCTTCACGCGGCCAGAACAAACAGAAAGGCTCCGCTTTTAGCGCTACACAATCGACAGTATCTTTGGATACCAGCGCATTATTATGCATTTCTTTTTCAGTCTTATCAACGAGAAACGCAAATATCACTGCCCTCTTTATACCGCCGGATACACCCCCAGCCCCACGCTCGCCAGTTGCGGGACCATATTCCTGGCGATCTCACGGTCCTTTTCCTTCTCTTTTTCGGGCAAATCCGAATAAGGCGCCATCATGGGATGCCGCCTAAGGACATCGTCCCGGGGGGTGCCATAGGTCCAGCCCGCCGCCTTTTTGCTTTGCAGCCAAACCTCGTGAATCCGTATGGCGATGGATTCCACCTGATCGCCGGATAACTGCCAGAGGCGGCTTGCCCCCTGATCCGCCAGGCCGACCGTCAGTCCCAGGGATTCCAAATGGCCCACAAATTCGCCAGCCTGGTCGCGGTTTGCCTGGCGGATGTCCTCCGGCAAGTCCTCCCAGGGCATATCGTAGGCCGCGCCGGGATGATTTTTGCAATAGGCGCAGTGAATTTCCTTGGCCAGCAATTCCATGCGCCCGTCCAGTCTTTCCGTTCGCATTGTACCGGTCCCCCTTTATACTCCGCCTGACAGGTGGGTTACGCTTTCCGGTACACCCCATAGGCCATTTCCCCAAGAATCGGGATGATGTTGGCGCAGGGTTCCTTATCCCAGCCCTGCACTTCCTCGGAGAGCTGGTCCCAGGGGACCAGGCAGTCATGCAGCTTTTTGTCGTCGTTGCGCACGGGCGCATAGGCCCAGCCTTCTTCAATTTTTTCATGCATCCAGCGTTCGTGCTCCTGCTTTGCCATCGTCAGAAGCTCGCTTTCCGTAAAGCGTTTCAGCGGCGGCTTCCCGGGTTCCAACGGACGCATTTCATAGCCGATCAGCGCCAGTTTTTCACGGTAGCTCATGGCCTGGCTGATGTTTGACAGCTTAAAATGCGGAGAAAGCGCCTCCCAGGGTTTGCAGTTGGGCCGCTTTTTCCCTTTCAGGGCCATGCTTTCGCAGTACTCCGCATGGATTTGCCGCGCGATGTCACCCTCGGTGGAGTTTTCAATCACATCCAGCAGCAACAGGTTCGTGAACGCCCGCACCGATACATGCGCCGCCAGTTGACTGCCCAGGGGCAAATCCGTTGGAGTGAGTACCCCGTCTTTGAGGCAGCTCATTTTGATCATGGTTTCCATGCTCCGTGCCCCAAATTGGTAAACCGGCACCAGCAGCATCGCCCGGACAATGCTTTCATCAATCTTTGTGATTTTGTACCGTTGCAGAAAACTGCGCAACAAAACGGCGCGGCGCAAAACGTAGCTTTTCTCCTCCACTGTACGCTGATTGGGCCCGGCGATGTCGATGAAGCATTTCACCCGCGAAACAAAATCAGGACCCTTTTGCGCCCTGAAAAACTCAAGGTTGGAAGGATTGCGGAATTCGCGGAACGTGGTGGACGTAGCCCCCGCGAACACCAGCACGCACTTCCCCAAATCATGTTTGCCGTCTGCATCGTAATACTCGCCATCCTGCATGGGCGCCAGGTAGCTCTTCAGCCAGCCCAAGGCCGCCCCGCTTGAGTCCGCCGAGTCAAATTCGTCCAAAAACAGCAGCGGAAGCTTTCCCTTTTCGTTCACCGAGCAAACCCAGCGAAAGGCTTCCGCCAAGTCGTCCACATCGGTAAATTGAGACACATTAAAGGTTTCGCTCTCCAATTCTTCCTTGCCGAAAAGCTCCTTGGCGATTTGTTTGATCCCAAAGGATTTTCCGCTGCCCGGCGAACCGAACACAGCGATGGTCAGCGGCTGCTGATCGCTGCTTTTTTTGTAATTTTCCAATACGTTCCGAACCACGCCAAAGGCCTCTATTTCCATGCGGTCATAGGTCTTTAGCCCACCGATCTCCAGCTTTGGCAGCTTATCCACCCCACTGCCCGTCCCCAAAACATAGGATTCCGCCAAGTGAATCATCTCGTCCATCCCATCTTTTTCGGCCAGGACGAAAGTATCCGGCGGCTGTGTGTTTCCACCGGGCATCATGGGGATTTCGTGGCGATGGGGCAGGTTGGGAAGGGCCTCTGGCGCGCCCTTGGCGGCTTCCAGGGCCTGTTCATACGCCTCCTGCGAAACAGCTTTCTGGGAAGCGCCCTCCTGTTCCCCATGGGCCAAGTACAAATAAGCGGGGTGTTGGATAACGCCCTCTTTCATTTCAACATACACCGCGCCCTCCACGCCAAAGGTGACGAGCAGCCGTTGGGATTGCAGCAAATCCTTGATTTTTCCGTTGTTGCGCAACTGCCAAAGCAGATTCATGGCCGTCCGCTCCCAAGAAACGGCCTTGCTGATCATCGCGCCCCGGCCGCGCAGAATATCGGCGTTGATGACGGTTTGTTTGGTAGCATTCGTTTGGTTTGACATCATTGGCTCACCTACTTTGATAAATTATGATTCTCGATTTTCGATTCTCGATTCTCGACTTTGGTCGTCATTGATGAAAGTAGTATGGCACAAAACAACGCCCGGGTCAAGAGTTCCCATAGGGTTGGCCACGCTGTGGCCTCCCCCTCCCGCATAAGGCCAAGCCAGTCCTACATAGGCTGGCAATACGAGGAGGCGATGCAATTGTTATCCGCACTTTTGTTATGGTTTGTAAAGGACTGCCTTTTTTTGCTGGGCTATATCTCCGGGCAGCAGAGCTTCAAAAAGCCCTTAAGTCCCCAGGAGGAAAAGGAGGCCCTCCGGCAAATGAAAGCCGGGGACGAAACAGCCCGGCACCGGCTGATCGAACACAACATGCGCCTGGTGGTCCACGTAGCCCGCAAATACAAGGTGCCCGGCTGCACCTTCGACGATCTGATCTCCATTGGCGCTGTGGGCCTGATCAAGGCGGTGCGCACCTTCGATGCCAGCGCCAACACCCTGCTGTCCACCTATGCGGCCCGGTGTATTGAAAACGAAGTCCTCATGTGCCTCCGCCAAAGCCGCAAGCAGCAGGCTGACATCAGCCTTAACGAGCCGCTGGGCACCGACAGCGATGGAAACGAAGTGTCCTTTGTGGACATCCTGGGCACGGCCCCGGACGCGGTGGAGGAGGAGGTCCGCCGCCGCATCACCCTGGACAAAATCCAGCAATCCTTGCCCACCCTGCCTGCCAGGGAGCAAACCGTGCTGAAAATGCGCTATGGGCTGAGCGACGGCAAGGTGCACCCCCAGCACGAGATCGCCTCCCGGCTGGGCATTTCACGGTCCTATGTATCTGTGTGCGTACATTGTAAGTAAATCAATGTCAAATCAGCCTATTCCTTCCAATTCCTGAAACCGATAGCGGATGATAATCTGTTTGCCCTCGGTCAGCTCCACCCGGTCCATCAGGCTCAGTAGCAGATCCCGGCTTTCCAGCGCGCCGTCCACGAACCGCTCCACCAGCGTTTCCGCCAGCTTCCCCTGCTTCTCGGGGGAAGCCTCCAACTGCTCCATGCCTGATAATTGCCGTTCCAGCGCCTCCCGCTCCCCCTTGATCCGCTGGTAAATCCGCTGAAAATCCTCCTCCGCAAGGATGCCTTCCAGCTTATCCATGTACACCTTGTCCAGATGGCTGCGAAGGCTCTGCGCTTTGACCTTCAAAGCGGCCACCTCGTCCTCCCTCCTAGCTGTCCTCTGCGCTTCCAATACGGATTTCTCAGCGATGGGCAAAAGCTCCCCCACCTTCAAGTATCCCTGGCAGTCGTCCCGTATCTTGGCCAGCACAGCCTCCGTAACGGTTTGCTCCTTTATGGCATGACAGGTGCATACGCCCGCTTTGGTGAAGCGCTGATAGGTGCGGCAGACGAAGTACAACTCGTCTGCCCCCTTGGCGTTTTTGCGGTTCAGCACTGCCAGAGGATAGCCGCATTCGTGGCAGACGATGATCCCTTTCAGCAGAAAGTCGTAGGTACGGGTGCGGGTGTATTTCCGGCTTTGCACCAGCCGCTGCACGCGGTCAAACACATCCCGGTCCACCAGCGGCTCGTGGGTGTTTTCCACCACGATCCAATCCTTCCGGTCTTGGGTGAAGCTCTTCTTGGTCTTGTAGCTGATCTTCACGCTGCGTCCCTGCACCATGTTGCCGATGTAGGTTTCGTTTTGCAGCATCCAGGAGATTCGTTCGCTGGACCACTTTCCCGAATACGCCCCATTCCCCGAAATCGTCAGCCCCGCGTACGTGGCCGGGGTCGGCGCCTTCTCCTCGTTGAGCTGCACGGCAATCTGCCTGCAGCTCATCCCTTCCAGCGCCATAGCAAAGATTCTTCGCACCATGGGGGCGGCGCCTTCATCAATCACAATGCGGTTCTTCTCGGTCGGGTGCATCTTGTATCCATACATGGGTTTGCCTCCGATGAACTGCCCCTTGCGTTGCTTGTCCCGTTTCACGCTTTTGATCTTTTTGGAGATGTCCTTGGCGTACATGTCATTCATGATGGCGCGAAAGGG
>JAVBPU010000004.1:0-344619 GCA_031549415.1 Eubacteriales bacterium
CCTGTGGACGCTTGGCGGCGTCAACGAGCGTGCGCCCTGTGGGCGCTTTGCCGAAGGCAAAAGCGAGTGAGAGCCGGGGCCTGAAGCAAGCAGCCGAACGGTAGTGAAGGCTGCGCTGACTGAAGGGCCGGAACGAAGCCCAAAGCGAGTGAGAGCTGGGGCAGCGAGGCAGGGCGCAGGGCGCAGGGCATGGTAGTGCCCTGCGCGACACCGAGCAACCGGGCCGGAGGCGAAGCCTCTGCGTCCCAAGGAAATGCGGTGACCGTGTATCAAATTCGTTTCGGCAGTCTGCACCCCGTAACGCTTTGAAAACTCGCTTTTCGCTAAAATAATCCGCTCGATTTTCGGGGGCCCCGGCTACCGCCACAGGAATGTCCTTGAGAGTAGGGTTGTCCAGGGCCCCTACGGATGCGCACGTCCCACCAACCTCAACTTTTGGATTCGGGTTCCAGCCATGTGACTGAATCCGGTGTCTGCCACAAATATAACCCGTTCCCCTCGCTGTCTTCCACAATCGCATATTGATTGCCCTCTTCCTCATAGCGGCTTTTGAGGAGCTTTCCCCCATTTTGCTGGACAAGAGCGATTGTTTTGTCAATATCCGTGACTTCGATCACATACATCGGATGGCTGCCGGTTTCCTCCATGCTTCTGGGCCGGAGATAGCCATAGGTAAAGGACACAACGCGGGGCTCCCAGTTCAGCGTGCCCGGCCCGGTCGCGCAGTACAGGAGTGGCATTGCGGAATCCGCATGCTCGGTGGGGATGATGTCCCAGCCAAAGACATCGGAATAAAACGACTGAAGCTGCGCGGGATCCTCATATTCCAGCACAAAACGGCGAACACGGCCATTTCGGCTGCGGGGGGGGAATTGCTTGGGCATGTGCCATTCCAAGTTCATTGGGTCCCAGTTCGGGTCCGGCAACGGAGGATCTACATGAATCCGGCGAATCTCCCGCTCATTATAGGGCTCGGCAAGATAGTTTTCCATCCCTGCGCCGCAGGCTGGGCACTCAGGCGGCAGATTTCCATCATCGGCTTTGAAGGGAAACCCGCAGGTGTAACAAGTATAGAGCTTTAGCATGGGTTTTCCTCCTTCACACTTCGTCGTATGCCGTTTCCGGTTCTTCCCAGGTGCGAGAGTCCGGGCATTTCCATAGCATCAAGCGATTTCCGGCGGGATCTTCCACGACCGCCACCCCGGCCCAATCGCCAGCCACGTCGCCACCGATACGCAAAACCTTACCGCCGGCCTTCGTGATCCGGTCGAGCGTGGACTGAAGGCTGACGCTCATGTCTACTTCCAACATGAGATAGGGCTTATGATCCGTCTCGGTCTTGTGGATGAGTTCCATGGACATGTAGCCAGGCACTGCGCCTTCCCAACTGGCCTGCGCGGGGCCGCTGGCGCAGATCACATCCGGCGTTGCAGGATCTGGACAGCGGCCCAGTACGTTTTGGGGGAGCTTGAACATGTCCCAGCCAAAAACATTTACATAGAACTTCTGGGCACGCTTCAAATCCGTATAAAGCAGGTTGCCAGTGCGTACGCGGCCATGCAAAGACCTTTCTGTGAACTTCTTTGGAGGACGGTGCGGGTAGCCCGCTGTTGTTTTTTCAGTATCCATGTTGATTCTCCTTTGCTTCGGTGTTAAGAATTCTTGCCTGCTATCGAAGGGTCGATCTGTAGATAGCAGCGCACCAGGTAGTTGGAACGGTCCAGCTCCACGATGTGGCTCAGTTGGTCATCCTCAAAGGCATTGCCGAACACGCGATAGCCATGCGCATCCGCATAGGCCTTCAATTGGCGGTGGATATGGATGATTTCGTCTCCGCCGGTGCGGGCGCACATGGTCAGGTACGTGCCCGCCGGGCGCTCAATGAACTGGTCTCCTGCCTGTACAGTGGCGTCGTTGGCCTTGAACGCCCCATAGGTTTTCGCAAAGCTCCCGTTCAAGATGTCTTTTTCCAGAATGATGCCGGTGACGGCAATACTCTTGTTGATGAAGCTCTGCTGGCAATGCTGGATCAGCATGCGGGCATTTTTCATGTCATAGGCGCAGTTCTCGGTGCGGTAGGGCATCTCGTATACGAAGAAGCGGGTGGGTTCAGTCAATTCCACAATTTCGATGGTGTCCAGCACCTGCTTTTTGACCGCGTCGATCTCTTGCAGCGTGTTCTCCACAATGTCGCCTATGCCTTCCAGGTACTGCTGATACTCCCGCAGCTTGCTCAGGTTCTGCCGGAGGATCTTATGGCAGTTGTCCAGGCTTTGGCTTTTTTGAAAATCCCGGATTTCCTCCAGCGGAATGTTCATACCCCGCAGAATGCTGATGACTTCAAAATTGAAGATTTGGCTGGGATGATAGTAAAAATAGCCATTGTCGCCCATATGATGGGGACACAAAAGACCAACCTTGGCATAATGAATCAGCGTTGCCTTTTTGACACCGCAAATTTTCGCAAACTCCCCGATTTTGAAGTAGATATCATGTTGTTCTGCCAAAATCAATCCCCACCTTCACGATCCGTAACGCATGGGATGCGATGGCCGGGGCTTCCGCCCGTAAGGATCCGATCTGGATAGAGAAAGTCCAACCTTGTTCTGTGGATTTTCCATCTACCATCGACTTTTTTATACAGGTCGTCATAGACGCCGATGCATCCCAGCGGGTCTGGCGTAAGCCCGCAGAAATTGAAGTCCAACAAGAAATACCGGCCCTCCGCCGTGTCCGCACCTGTCAGCTCCACCCAGGGGTTGGTGATGGCGTGCAGTACGATCCATTCCCGGTTGCCAAACGCTTGGAAATACTTTTCATAGTTGGCGCGTATTTGGGCTTTCCCCATCCAGCAACCGCCATGGGCAGCGTCCCATTCACATACCGCGTCCTCTGTGAACAAATCCACCAGGTGGTTTAGATCATTCGCGTCATAAAAATGGGAGTATTGGCTTCTAATCTTCTTGATCTCCTCAATCTCCAGCAATTCCTCTATCGTCATGAGGATGCCCTCCCATCCGTACTATCCTAGCAGCCAGCTTGTATCGCGACCTTTTATTTCCTCCTGGTTGAGTACCAACAGCAAAGTTTTCAGCTTTTCCTTGTCCAAGAATCCGGTACACAGCAGCACGCGCAGCGGTTGCTCGACGGTGCTACGCTCCAACAGCAGCTTGGTGTGCGGTTTCTCGTTGCCGCCTGTAAAAGCCTTCGTAAAGGCAATGCGCACATCCCGCGCCCAGGAGCCGACCTGCTCATGATGTAGCAAATCACCCAGCAACGTGTTAAGATCGTAACCCTTCGGGCGAAGGGTTCCCTCCACTTGCAAGCTGGCTTCCAGTGGCAGATCGACGCTGGAGTTTCCCACACAGATCCGGTACTCACCCGCTTCCAGCTCCCAGCATTGCCCATCTTCATTCCAATAGTCCAGGTCAAATAGGGGGATATCCACCTGCTTTGCCTCGCCGGGGGCAAGGGTCACCTTGGCAAAGCCCTTCAGCTCTAGGCTTGGCCTGACCGCTTCGATGCCCGGGGCCTTCACGTAGACCTGTACAACCTCCTGCCCGGTTCTGCCGCCGGTGTTGGTCACGGTGCAGCGAACATGAACGGCTGCGTCGCCCCGCTTCCAGGCCGTGGCGCTCAACTGGAGGGCCGACAGGACAAAGCGCGTATAGGACAGGCCAAAGCCAAACGGAAATGCCGTGCGCACATGAGCCGATGCATAGTATCGGTACCCAATAAAGATACCTTCGCGGTATTCTACGGCCTTCCTGCTTCCGGGAAAATTCAAATAGCAGGGCGTATCTTCAAGCCGAAGGGGGAAAGTCTCCGCCAGCTTTCCGGAAGGATTGGCGTTTCCCAAAAGCAGTTCCACCACGGCACTGCCCCCGGCCTCGCCGCCCAGATAGGATTCGAGCACAGCCTTCACGTCATGCAGCCAAGGCATTTGCACAGGGGCGCCGTTTTGCAAAACGACCACAGTCTTTGGATTCGCGTGTGCCACGGCAGCTATCAATGCATTGTGGCTCTCCGGCATGGACATGGTTTCTCGGTCAAAGCCTTCCGATTCAAAGCTATCTGTCAGACCGCAGAAAACAAGGGCGATCTCTGCTTTTTTTGCGGCCTCGCTTGCCTCTTGAATCAATGCTTCCACAGGCTCGTCGTTCTCCAGATCGTACCCCGGCGAGTAGACCAAATTGCCTTCGCCAAAGTTGCGGGCGAGGGGATCCCAGGCACTGTCCATTTGATTGGCATTCAGGTGGGAGCTTCCGCCGCCCTGATAGCGGGGCTGCCTTGCGAAAGCGCCAATGACGGCGAGCTTCGCACTTGCCCTGAGGGGAAGGATTTGATCCTCATTCTTGAGCAGCACGGCTCCCTCCATCGCGGCGGTTTGCGCAATTCTGTGGTTTTCGCTATAGTCCAGAGGCCCCACATCGCATGGCTCCTGCAAGCGGTTGTAGAGAAAAAGATAGTGGCGCACACAGGCGTCCACAGCGGCCTCGTCCAGCAGGCCCGCTCGAACCGCTTCGACGATTTCCTCGTCGGTCATGCCGCCGTTGCCGGGCATTTCCAAATCCTGCCCGGCAGCAACGCCCTTGACGCGCTCGTTGTTCCCATACCAGTCCGTTACCACAAGGCCCTCATAGCCCCAATCGTCCCGCAGTACATCGTGAAGAAGCCAGCGGTTTTGCGAAGCGAAATCCCCGTTGACCTGGTTGTAGGAGGACATCAGCATCCATGGCGCGCTCTGCTTCACGATGATCTCAAAAGCGCGGAGGTAAATTTCCCGAAGCGTGCGCTCATCCACTCTCGCATCGATGGTCTGGCGCAGGCGTTCCTGGTTGTTGACGGCGAAGTGTTTGGGCGTTGCTCCCACGCCCTGAGCCTGCATGCCGCGCACATAGGCAGCGCCCAACACACCGGCCAGCAGAGGGTCCTCGGAGAAATACTCAAAATTGCGGCCGCAAAGCGGGCTCCGTTTCATGTTGACAGATGGCCCCAGCACCAGGTTGACCTGCTTGGCCTTGGCCTCACGGCCAATAGCCGCGCCTACCTCGTACAGCAATTCGGGATTCCAGGTCGCTGCAAGGCAAGAACCGGTGGGAAAGCAGGTGGCTTTTGCGCTGTCATTGAGACCGAAGCGGTCCTCTGTACCTTCCTGCATGCGGACGCCGCTTGGGCCGTCCGTCATCTTAAAGGCTTCAATGCCTAGCCGCTGGATTGGTTTGGTGTCCCAATACCCCAGGCCCGAGCACAGCGAGGCCTTTTCCTCCAATGTCATCTTGGCCAGCGTTTGTGAAACGTCGATCTTCATTTGGCAAGTTCCTCCACATATCCGTTTTTCAGTTTTTCGCAATCTTCGCTGTGCATCAGGAGAATGGCTTTCCCGGTTGGCTGGCTTTCACCCCATTCCAGGATGTGGCAGGCGGCTTCGCCCACCTCGCTACATTCCAAAAGCGAGGCGATCCCGGCGCATCTCCCGATGTTTTCCTTGGTTAGCTCCATGCCGATGCTATCAAAAAAGCCTTGCAACATGGGGGAACGCGTTGCAGCGGGGCAGATCGCGTTGACCCGAATGCCATAGGGCTTTAACTCAGAGTCCAGCGATTCGTTCAGCGCAAGCTGCGCATATTTGGACGCGTCATAGCCGTGCTCGTTGGCGCTTGGGGGAAACAAATAGCGCTTCACATGGTTCGTAACCACGTTGAGAATTTGGCCGCTCCCCTGCTTTGCCATATACGGCGCAGCCATTTTAGAGCACAGAAAAGTTCCTCGCGCGTTTGTATTCATGTTGAAGTTGAAATGATCAAGGGCCGTATCATAGCGGTCCCCCACAAAGGACATGGTGGAAAAAACACCGGCGTTGTTGACCAGAATGTCAATGCACCCCATGGTTTGCAAAATAGCCTCGAATACCGCAGCGACCTGCGCCGGGTCGGATACGTCGCAATGATGGGCGGCGCAACCGGGGTTCAGAGAGGCAGCCGCCCCTGCCGTCCGCTCGTTTTCAGCATCGTTCACGTCCAGGCACAGGACACGGACGCCACGTCTGGCAAGGGACAAAACGATTCCTTTGCCGATGCCCTGGGCCGCGCCTGTCACAACCGCGACTTGATTTTGTAATTTCACGCAATCTTCTCCTTGAAAAAGCAGGGGCCCGACCGGGTGATCGCCCAGCCGGACCCGAAAGCTGCAAGACTCTTAGGCGTTTACTTTCACGGGTCTAGACGGGTTTTTCCGTTTGGTAGGAGAATTGACGTAGGCATCCAAAGACATAAACACCAACACGAAAATGGCAATCACAATCGAGTTGTATTCGCTGGGGAATCTCAGTGCCGTCAGGCTGAGCTTTACAAGCTGCATCACCAGGCTTCCACAGTAGATACTCACGATGAGATTCCCCTTGCGTGCGATGGACATCCCCACAAAAACGCACATCATGGCATCAAAGCAGGTGCCCATGGAGCCCATAGAACTGACGATTTTCTGCACGCCGGAGGTACCCAGGCTAATCATGGCATACATGCCTGCAAACATACCGGCAATGGCAATGGCCGTGACTTTTACCTTGTACACATCCAGGCCATTGGTTGCGGCCACATTGGGATTGTTGCCCACCGCGCGGACGCTGTAGCCAATCTTCGTTTTGTAAAAGAGAAAGTAGGCGAAAACAGCCAATACGATTACAATGATGTAGAGCACATCCGCATTGAACAAAGGCCAGCCACTTGGCAGGTATACGCCTGCACCCTCAAACACATAGCCGCTGATACTTTCGTAGATTAGCAGCATGCCAATGCTTGTGATGATGGTTGGAATTTTCAGCAGATAGTACACCATCCCTACCATTGCGCCAGAAGCAAGCCCAATGGCGATGCACATGGCCATCATGCCAGGGATGCCAAGGCCAAGCCGGATAGCCATATTGCCTCCGATGATGGAGCTCATCAGAACGGTTGACCCCACTGAAAAATCCCAGTTGCCGACCTTCATGTTGAACAGTACGCCCCATCCCAGCACGGCAGGCGCTACCGCCTGCTTGAGCAGGGAAGGAACATTCTGCCAGCCGATTGTGCCCTTGAAAACGATGCTGAGCAGCAGGAAAATCACAATCGGGGTCAACAGCATCAAACCATATTGCTTGACTGTTTTCTTTATTGCACTCATTTCATCGACCTACTCACTCTTGTTGTTGCCGGGGACAGGTCCTGTGACCCACGGCTCTTTCCGTCACTGGGCGGCGGCCACAACCGCCTCCAGGCTGTACGCATCCATCAGCGCATAGAGCGTCTCCAGGGAAGCGTCCGGGTTGTAACGCTTGGCCATGCTGCGGATGGTGTCGGCACTGTAGATCATATGGCTGGGGTTGCTGATGTACTTGGCATAGTTGGCGCAGTCTTCGGAGTTGGTGATGTAGATGAACTTTTGCAATAATACGGTGGGCGTATCGGACAGACGGTTTCCATCAACAGCATTGTACAAAAGCACAAAGTCGAACAGGCTCTGAATTTCGATGCCGCCAGCCAAGCAGCGCAGCCAACCGTCTGCAAAGCCTTCCTCCATGTTTTCAAAGGTATCAAAGGAGCAAATCTTGATGGCACCGGGTTCCACCAGGCTCTTCAAGGTGTTGATCACGGTTTCGCCGCCGCCGCCGCTGGCGCTGGATAGCAGCAGGCCGTCCATTTGCGGGTAGGATTTGACAAAGTTTTCGATGTAGGTCACATAAGCCTGGGTGCTGCCGTCAGAAGGCGCGGTGTAATCGGCCAGAACGGCGCCGCCCACAGAGGCGATGGCTTCTTCATAGGCCGTATTGCGCACAGACAGGGAGGAGCCGGGGGCCACCTTGCCCAGGCCGTAGTTCAGGCGGCCGTCTTCGGCCATGATTTTGGTCATGGTCTGGCAAGCGTCCTCATTGGCTTCAAAGCTGGTGCCAACATACCAGGGGTTCGCCTGGCAGTCCGCCTTGATGGCTTCGTCACTGATGTCGCGGTTCATCATCTGGAACCAGATTTCGTTTTCCGCGCAAAAATCACTCAGCAGGCTCACGGTGTTGTCGCTGATGGGCAGGAACAGAAGGCCTTCGCAGCCTGCTGCCACAAGGTTTTCAGCGGAAGCGAGCTGGGATTCCGCGTCGTAATCGTTCAGCGCCCACTGAATGTCCGCATCCAGCGCTTCGGCAGCCGAGTTGATGTAGGCGTATTGCGCGCCGCCAAAGGCGTCGTCTTTGCCGTAGAGGATCACGCCGATCTTATGGCGCGCGCCGCCCTCGGCGACAGCGATGGAGAAGATTCCGCAGGCCAGAACAAGGACCACGCACAGGGAGAGGATTCTGAGGATGGCATTGTGAGAGCTTTTTTTCATGATCGTATCTCCTTCATTATATAGTAGCAGCATGCCCGCTGCTTTGGAACGGATCAAACCATCACCCGACCGGAGCTCCGGTCGATGGAGATGTATACAACAGCCAAGAACACGATTCCCTTGACCACATAGATCATGGAAGGGTCTACCCCCCACAGTTGAAGCCCATTGTTAAGGATGTACAGCGTGAGCGTTCCGATGATGGCGCTGCGGATCTTGGCGGTGGAGCCGCCGGTCAGCGGAAATCCACCCAGAGTCAACGCAAGCAGCACATTCGTTTCCAGACTGGTGCCGGTAGAGGTGCCCACGCCGCCGCCCCGGACCACAGTCATGAATGCGGCAAAACCAACCGTGATTCCGCTAATGAGGAACGCTATGGTCTTGTACTTGTTGGCATGGATGCCGCTAAGCTCCGCGCACTTGGGGTTGGAGCCGATCAGCTTGTTATATTTGCCGATCTTGGTATACTCAAACAGCACATAGGCAATGGCAAAAACAAAGGCCACAACCCCAAGGTAGAACCAAACATCCTGCAGCACCTTGTACTCCCTGGGCAGTGACATGGGAAAGGTTTGATACACGCCCTGCGCAACGCCGCGGCCGGCAAACATGATACACATGCCCGCCATGAACGCCGGAATCCGCGCCTTGATATGCAGCGTGGCTGTAATTAGGCCGCAAAGCATTCCGGTAACAATGCAAATGGGCAGCATCAGGGCATAGCTGGTAAGACCGCCCAGCACAATGCCCGCCACTGCGCACAAGGCGCATGCTCCGCCCAGGGAGAAGTCCAGATTATCATGGGACATTACAAAACAGCAGCCGATAGCGGCTACCATGGTCACTGCGCTTTGTGATATGACATTGCGCAGATTCTTCACCGTCAGAAACTTATCGCCCGTGGTCAGGCTGAACAAAGCAAACAGAAGAAACAATCCTAGAAACGGAACGATCCTTTTCAGCAGACCCGCTCTGCTTTGCTTCTTCATAACCACCATCTCGGCATTTTGCATCATGTACCCCTCCGCCGCATTTCTGCAAAGAACATCAAATCAACTTGTCCACCAGCATACGCTCCGTTACTTGCTCATCCCGCCCAAACTGGCCGTTGATTTTGCCATCCTTCATAATCAGGATGCGATCAGCCATGCCCAGCAGCTCCGGGATTTCCTCGGAAACCATAATGATGGAATTGCCCTGGGAAATCAGCTGCTCCATCAGGTGGTAGATGGCGGTTTTGACGCCGATATCAATGCCTCGGGTGGGGCAGTCCATGATGATGATCCGGGATTGGTTGGCCATCCATTTGGCCACGACAACCTTTTGTTTGTTCCCGCCGGACAACTCCTTGGCCAGCTGCTGGACGTTTTGCATCTTGATGGACAGCTGGTTTGCAGCCTTGTCCGCCAGGGCCCTTTCACTCTTGCGGGTAATGAACGGGCCCCGTTTCAAATCGTCCAGAGAGGTAACGGTAATGTTGTCTTTGATGCTGGACATCAAAAACAGCGATTCCTGGTCACGATCCTTGGGCAAATAGGCCATGTGATTTTTGATGGCCACAGCCGGGGACGTGATCTTCACGCCGGACTGGCTGAGCACGATTTCGCCCCCGTCCGGTTTGATGGCGCCAAAAACCACCTTGCACAGTTCATGCATGCCGCACTCGGTCAGGCCGCCAAAGCCGAGGATTTCCCCTTTGCGAAGCTCAAAGTTGATATCGCTCAGATGCCCTTCCAGTTGAATACCCTTTGCCGACAACACCACATCGGGGGTGGCAAACACCTTCTCATCGCGGTAGTAGCTACCTGCCAAATCCCGGCCAATCATCAACTGGCGCATGCCCTCGGGCGTCACATCGCTGCCAAAGAGCGTATCCACATACTGGCCATCCCGAAGAACCATGGCGGAATCGCAAACCTGCTGCACTTCATCCAAATCATGGGAAATGAAGACTACCGCCTTCTTTTGCTCTTTCAGCGACTTGATGATGGCGTAGATCTTATCGCGCCCTATGTGGGAGAGGGCGGTGGTGGTTTCGTCAACGATGAGGATTTCCGGCTTGTTGTACAGCGCGCGGCAGACCTCCACCAGCTTGCGATCCTCAAAGGAAAGGTCCTCCACACGATCCTTGGGCGAAATATGATCCGCGCCAACGCTTGTCAGCAGTTCCTGGGCGGCGGCGCTCATTTTCCGGCCGCTGATGCTGAAATGTTGTGCAAAGCGCTCCTCTTTGCCAAGGAAAATGTTTTCCGCCACCGTAAGGCCGTTGATGGTTCCCATCTCCTGGATGAGGACACAGATCCCTTGGTTGCTGGCGTCGATGATGGATTTGGAGGAATAGGGCCTGCCCTGATATGTCATCGCTCCGGCGTCCGCTTTCAAAGAGCCGGTTACCATGCTCATCAGGGTGGATTTGCCTGAACCGTTCTCCCCTATCAGCGCCAGCACCTGACCCCGATGCAGCTCCATAGACACATTCTGTACGGCTTTGGTTGGCCCAAAGCTTTTGAACATGCCCTCCAGCTTCAAAATGACCTCTTCCATATTTGTCCCATCCCAAATCATCAATTTGTGCTGTGCTTTTCGCCTGTTACTTCTGCGCTTGAATCGCTTCAAGCTCGCGCTTCAAGGCCTCCACATCAATCGGATCATCGATAAACAGCATCTCTTCCCGTTCCCATTCGTAAAAATTGTGACGGTCAACCTCAATCTTCTGACACTCTTCGTCCTCTGCAAATTCTTCAAACATTCTGCCCCATGCTGCAAAGTCATCGTAGGCGCGAATGTGCACCCTGGTTTGGGAATGCTCATCGCCGGAGAACATGCGGTAGCGGCGGGGAAGCGGGTGTCCCAGCCGTGCTTCTTCCATGTCGGTGCGGCGTTCCAATTCCAATTCCTGCATCCATTTCTCAAAAGGGATTTTCTGTGTTTGGCGATATACAATCCGCATGGCGATCCTCCCCTTACCCCTTATAATTTTCTTGCTCTTTAGGCATTTTGTAATTGGGGTTTACCACGTATTTCACGGTGCGCCCTTGTTCCGCCGCCATTTGCAGCCAGGGCATGATGGGGTCTGCCGCATCATCACCGTACAGAATTTCCCGACGCTCCCAGGCAAAGCACTTTTCCCACTCGGCATCCAATACCCTGCACTAAGGGACCAAAAGAGCAGTGATACTTCCGTCAGGCACATTTTTATAGGCAGCGTGAGGCTCCAGCGATGTCGTTCCTGCACAGCATAGCATTTTGGCAGGTCAACGTCATTGGGAAAAGACGGCTGGCGAAGATGGCATGAATGCGCTCCCTTATCATTGCTTTTGTCATATGCATAAAGGAATATGTTGGAAATGATCAGTTGTAAGATACAGGGTGCTGCCGCGCAACGCCGGTATGTAAGTGACAAAATAACCGCTGTGTGTCCAGCGGCATGAAATGCCCCCGACCGCCAGCGCATGGAACCCGAATCAGGTGGCAAGCGGAAATGCTTGTCAGGCAGATACAGGTTCGTCCGTGCGAACATCCTATACAGTTTGGCGTTCTGTTTTGATCCGCCCTTCTCTGTGGCGGAAATTCATCCGCGCTGTGTTCGCCAAAAAACAAGCACAAAAAAACAGCCATGCAAGAGAGAGGAAATGCCCAAGGCGGCATCAATGAATGTGTTTCCATGAAAACTGCGCCACACGAAAAGAGGCTTGCCTATTCTTCCGTGTTATCATCATCCTCATCCAGCAGGTCGGCTCCCATATCCCCGTCAACACTTGTTCCCGTGTCCTTTTCATAGAGCCTGCTCCATTGCAGCGGGTGTTTGCATTTGCGGTTGTAGGCCACCAGCATAGCCTCGGCGTAGCCCAGTGAACCCGGCCGCCTTTCCTTGGCAGTCCGCGCAAGCTGTTTGACGGAGATAAGCCCTATGCGTTCCTGAAACAGCTCATCCTTTAAGGAATCTCCAAACGTGTACACAAGCCGTGCGACTCCATTGAGAAAATTTCCAGAAAGTGAGTACATGTCGCCTTCCCACGCGCTTACACAAAGACGAAGCGTGCGGTCCAATAAGTGATAGCCGTATTTGTCATAGATGCGCTCAAGCGCCGATACCGCGCAAATGACGTTATAGTTTCTCGCCTGGCCGATGGATAGAGAGTAGGATTCCACCAAGTCTTTTATCATAAGTTGCTTATTGTTACCAGCCTCAATATTGGCCATGAACACCTCATAGGGTTTGAGCGCCTTCACATATTTCATCTGGTTAGCAAAAATATCCGCCTCATCTTGATAATTCAGTTCATCATAAATCATGCACCACACAGGTGTGTCACGCGACCCTGAAACGAGCGCGACAATTTCTATGGTGTGCTGACCGTTAAAGACAAAGTTGAGGCCATCGCGTCTGCTGACCTTGACGGGGTTCATCTGCCGCAAGTCAAAATGCGCGGCCGTCTGCTCCACATGACTTTGCGATAGATTTCGCTGATACTCCTGGCTGGAAACCAAATCCTTTATCGGGATCAGCTCAAAATGGACATCAGGAACAAACATACCATAATCAGGCATCAAAACGCTCCTTTCATCGCGGCGAGCAAAGCCTGTATCTCACTTTGCAAAAGCTCCAAGGCTTCCGTGAGTCGGGTTTTCGCTTCAGCGGAAACCCTGTTTAGATCGCCCTTTGTCCTGGTTCGTTTTATGGAACCTGCCCAGGAGGGGATCGTAAAGGCAAGGCCCTTGGCTACACTATCCGGGTCATACGCGGGCATCCTCTTGATAATCGGTATGTGATTGGGCTTTGTCACGGACTCCTTCTCCCGCTGGTTGGACAGTTCTCTGCGGGACTTGCTATACCGAATGAAGGAAGCCGAACCAAGCCCTATCTTTGAACTCAAATCTTTCATTTCCTCCGCATCCATTTCCGAGAGTTTCACGATATTTTCGTGAGAGATTTTATAATGGCCCGCAAGTATCTTGGGAACCAATTCCGGGATTTTTTTCCAAAGCACATCCAGTGCTTGACTATACTTTGCGTATTTTTGTACAGCCCCGGAGGATAAATGATATTTGACCCCGAGCCTGATGGCCGTGCGTTGCCCGCTTTCCCGGCGTTCCACGCCAGCCCTTTCATCGGGGCCGCTTGATACGTCTGCCCCCTGAACCTTAGCATGCCGGCTATGGCCTCTGGCATTTCTGTGAAAACCGATGATTTTTTCCGCTTCGTATTGCCGGCCAATCAGATATTTGCGCATTTGATCCGTGATATTCCGACGGCCAAGTTGATTCTCGCAAATCCAAACGATTGCCGCCTCCCGTTCGTCAAATGGCTTCTCTTGTATTGCGTATGGAATATGAAGCCGATTGCAGATTTCATATCGGCTATACCCGTCGACGATGGCGCCACGCCATGTGATGATTGGGTCCCGGCATCCATCCACCATCAGGCTCGCTTCCAACTGAGCATACTCCTCACGGTTTGGTGGCCTGATGAGATTTTTGAATTCAGGGTCTATTCGTAACTGTTCATATCCCTTGCGTGTCATTTTCTGGGCTCCTTGCGGCCTTTTTCAACGAATGTAAGGAGAAATAAGCCACCCGATTTGCTTGGTCGATCTCCCCAGCAAGATGGTAACTGTGTGCATAATCAAGCGCACCAAAGATTTTGAATAATCCGTCCATGAGAGCGGCACTGTAAAACTCTATACAGCTTTTCATCTCCAAATTCAAGTGAATCTTATTGGCTGTTCCGCCAGGTATCGGCTTGTCTGAACCCAGAATCGCGATATACAGCTCCTCCGGATTGATCAGAAACTGAATAAACGCCGGGTTGCCAAGACCGTGCAAAGTCTTCCTGTATATGCGAAACCTGTTCCGCTTGAGGTCAATCGTTAAGTTTGCCGACGACGGATTCTCATTTCGCATTGTCCAAGCCTCCCGCGATGATGTTATGCTCCACGCGAACTGGCGGATTGGCAGAAAACGCATTGGGCGCTTCTTCAGATTGGGCAACGTTGTTATCTTTGATTGCATATACGGCGTAACCATCAAAGATGTCAATTCGCATAGACTGGCGATGTTCCTTGAAAGGCAGCCCGAACTGCCCCTGCCAATCAGTGGGAAAGACAGGGGTGCGCGACATCTTCGGCTTTTCGCCCTCCTTGAGCACGCGCCGGTAAACCTCCGTCGCGGACAGATCAAAGGCAATCAAGTATTCATCTTTCGCATGAACGATTTTGCCAAGAAGTTTGTAGCGGTAATCTGGGTTCCATCCCATTAACGAGAAAAGGTTCGCAAAAAACAGCTTGCAAGTAATCTGCCGGGGCCTTCTGCGGGCAGAACCCGGAACGCACCAGGAAACGGCATCCTGTTCCTCCTCATGGCACAGACGGAAAGCGAGACTTTTGCGTTTGATATTCACCAGCGCCTGCACATAATCCACCGCCTGAAATTTTCGCAGGCAGGCGGCGTTGAAAGATACCTTAAAATTGTTGAAAGTAATAGAGGGCTCATTCATGTGTGCGAAAAACTCACGGCGGACCACCTGATAACCCTCATAGTCAAATTCACCATGCAGTTCAATCACATCGCCATTCTCTGCCAGTTCCGGATTTGACTCAGTTGGCTTTTGAACAGGAGCCCCTTTTAGCGGGATAACCCCTTCATGGTAGGGCGCGTCGCTTCGCGGATATTGGGGCGTATCCGCAATCACCCCTTGCGGTTGCTCTTTCATAAACTCATTCATCCGCTATCCCCTCCGGTATATCTCGACTCAATTCCTGGCTGATGAAGCGCCGAAGCTCTTCAAAATCAGTTACGCGGATTTTTGCTCCTGTTTCAAACAACTGGCCTTCCCTTTTGATTTTCCAGTCGCTTTTTCCTTCTGATGCAATGGACGGAAAGATGCGGCGATGCAAGTAATATGGGTTCCCAAACGAGCTCGTCCATTTCTGTGGGATGGCACGAACTCTGGCGCCAGAAACTGAAAGTGGCCTAACGGCGTCAGCTTCACAACCAGGGGCGCCTTCTCCCGCGAGCATATGGGGCTTGATAAATGCCTCGGCATCATTCATATGAAATATGTATACCGCCTCGTTGTCCCTTTGATAGAGCGAACCGGAGACGCGATACTTGAAATCCGTATTCCACCTGAACAATTGAAATAACGTTTCAAGGAAAGCCGCGCCGGATATTTCCTTAGGGTAATAAATTCCGCTTGAAACCCTGGAGCAAATGATTGCGTGCCTGCTGTCCTTGGCCGCGGTTCTGACCGCGAAGCGCGAATCGATTGGATTTACCAGGAATTCAAGCCTATTATTCTTCCCCAGTGTACGGACGCAAGCGGTGCTAAATTTTATCTTCTTGTCTTGAAAAACCACATAGGGGCGCCGCGCGGTGTCGAAAAATTCAGCGCGTGTGATTTCAAAGCCGCGCATATCAAAATCTCCAGCCTCGACCCGAACATGAATCTCCGGTCCTTGCTCCTCGTACCCATCGCGCTCCCCTGCAGCGCTGTTGGTACCAGGATTAATGCTGGCCGCGGCCTGATAAAAATCCATGAGCGTAAAGCCAGCCCAGCGGGGATTGATCGTGACAAAGCCTTTCAAAAGCCCGCTGTCGATTACCCGCAACTCGGGCAGAACTGACTTGTTTCCATACTTGGCATTATCCAGCAGCCGCTGGACGGCTATATAATCGTCCCTCGTTATGATCGCGTCATGGTGATTTCGATAAACGCTCTGGGGCCTGTCTCCCCTGTTTTTCTTCGCCTTATGGTTTAGATAATTCGGCGTGAAGGTCTTTCTCGTTTTAACATCCCCACAGTGCCTCTCGTTACGGAGCACCTGAACAATGGAACTTGCTGTCCAGTTTATATTGCCCAAATAGGTTTTTCTCCCCAGCTCCGTCAGCGTGTCCGCGATATCTGACGTTGAGTAACCGTAAAGATACATGTAAAAAATAAGCTTTACTGTCGGTTCTTCCTCTGGATTAATGACCAGGTTGCCCTCCGAATCATGGGAGTAGCCAAGTAGCTTAGGCGTCAGCGGAAGCCCGCCATCAAGCCGCATGCGCAGGGAAGTTTCCATACTGCGGCTTCGTATATGCGATTCCTCCTGGGCCATCGTAGCCAAAAAGGAAAGCGCCATCTGCGAGTCCTCATTCAGCGAAAAAACGCACTCACTCTCAAAAAACACGCCGACTGGGTGATCAAGCTCAGCCAGCGTCCGCACTATGCTGACGCAGTCAACCACGTTACGGGCGAAACGAGAAACGCTTTTGGTGATGATGATATCAATTTTCCCGGCACAACAGTCGGCAATCATGCTGTTGAAGGCATCCCTGTGCTCCAGCGAAGTCCCGCTGATTCCCTCGTCCGCATAAATTTTCACGAGCGTCCAGTTTGGATGACGGGCCACGTAATCCTCATAGTATTTCTTTTGCAGTTCATAGGACGAGGTCTGCAAAATGTTTTCAGTGGATACGCGGACATAACCAGCAAGCCGCTGTAGCATATCATTGTCGTAATAATCAATCCGCTTCTTCGCCGGAATAAATTCATAGTTGTCCGGATTCACTTCCGCGTAAACTCTTTGATGGACGCGCGCCTTTTGTTCGTCTGCTCTCCGCTTTTTGCTCCTATCAATCATCCAGCGCACCTCCCGAATCCGGATGATTGTCAGGCGGCAAACGGCAATCAGGGGAGGGTAAAAAAGAGGGATCTTTCAAATCCTCCTGATAGTATGAAGCCAAAGTATAGATATCTTCAGAAATAAAGTAGATGCCAACGGGCTTTGCGAGCGCTGCAAGTATTCTGGCGCAGAAACAGAGTTCCCTGTGCTTCTTGGAAACATTGCTCACTTTTTGCGTTATGATGAGGTCGGCTTTCCCCTCGCAACAATCCCGAAGCAACCGCGACCACGCTTCGGCATTTTCCATATGCGGCGCGGTTGCCCCTTCGTCGATGTAAAACCCAATGAATTCCCAATTGGGGCAAAGAGCCATGGCGCTCAAAAATTGCCGCTTATGGGCCTCAAGATAGTCGTCATACTTTGTCTGATTAAAGTAACGGATATAGACGGCAACCTTAAAGCCATGCTTCGGCAGAGGACGTTCACGCTTAATGCTCTTCATCCATGCCCGATGTTCCGCGATCCGGGTTTGCTGTTCGTATTCCGCCTCCACCCCGAGATCGAAAGAGGGTACAACTTCAAGTTCGATATCTTCGCCTTGCCTACTCAAATCTGACATAATCTCCTCCGGACTATCGCATTCGCTCGCAATTATATAAGCCAGAGGCCCTGAAAGGAACAAACCAGAAGTCAAGTGCTTGACCTCTGGTTTATGTTTGCGCTAAAAAACGGGTTGGATCACGCCAACCCGCTTCAACTGGATGTCAACATGCATTGATTGGGCGCAGAGCGTAGCTGATAGCGTACACATTACAATGGAGCCGAAAAATTTTTTTGGAGGTTCTATCGCTATGAGCTTAAACTATCGTGCCATCGGACAAAGGATCAAAATGATTCGACAAAAAAGCCAGCTATCCCAGTTGATGTTCTCGGAGCTGATTGACAAATCTCCCGCTTATGTCAGCTACATAGAAACCGGCAAAAAGAGTATGAGCCTGGATACTTTTGTGCAAATAGCCAACGCGCTGTATGTTCCGGCGGATATCCTGCTTGCCGGGCAGCTAACGGGTTCCACGATAGCCGCCAGTCAAGAGATCACAACGATTTTGACTGATTGCAGCGACTTTGAAAGGCTCGTCATCACCGATACTTTAAAAGCCTTGAAAGCCACCATGCGAGAACACGAAGCCATTCTAAAACGCGCTGGCCGATAAGCCCATTGATCCTATGAAGTAGAGCGGACAACGCTGCCCTTATCGCGCCTCCTGGGCGACGGCCTGTAAAAAATCGTCCATCGCGTCTATGATGGCGGGCAATTCTTTGGACAGGGTGCAAACATGGGGCACATCTTTCAGCCAAAGCTTTTTCTTGCTTTGGGAGCTAACCCCCTGCAAAATGCAGTCCGCGCTGCCCTCCCAGATGGTTGGGTCCGCTTCGCTTTGCACCGTAAGCACCGGACAGTTGATGGCAAACAAATTCCTTCGCGCCAGTTGAATCAAATGGTGCAAATCGCCCGCGCAGCGGGTGGGAAAGCCGGAATAACCGTAGTCATAGGCCTTGTCCAGCCCGGCATGGCGCGCCTCCTGGTTCTGCCAGGACACCCGGGGAAGAAAGGGCCATAGCAGGCTGGCAAAGCCAATCAGCTTGCTTTTGGTGGCCATGGGCGCGGAAATGGGAACGCAGCCATCCATTTTCATCTGCTCCGCCACCAGCAAGGAAAGCACGCCACCCATGGAAAGGCCGGAAACCGTCACCGTTTTGTACTTTTCCCGAAGCTCCAAAGCCGCCAGCTTGGCGGCCTGCAGCCAATCAGCCCAACGGGTGGTTCCCATCTCGCTTTCCGTGGTGGCATGGCCAGGAAGGTTGATGCCCCTGACGGTGTAGCCCCGGGCATGCAAGGCATCGCCCAGCGGGCGCATTTCAGCCACGCTGCCTGTAAAACCATGCAGGAGCAGCACGGCATTGTCCCCGCCTTCCAAAAAAAAGGGCTTGCAGCAATCATGGTCAAAATGGGAAGCGTCATAAGGCTTCATATGTATCCTTCCTTTCTTGCCAGCACGCGGTCACAAGGGGGCTCAACCTACCGTATGCACACTTCCCACTATATTATCACTGGTCCAGGGTGTCAATATGGTCGGTCTCCTTCTTGTTCCCCAGCGCCAGCAGCAAATCCTCCTGTTCAAAGACCGTATCTGCCGGAGGGGAAGGGAGCAGCTGCCCCTTCCTTTGGATGGCCACAATGCTGACGCCGAACCTTCTGCGCACGTCAATCTCCCGGATGGAGTGCCCAATCCATTTTTTTGGCACCACAATTTCCACCAGCTGGTGTTCTTCCGTCAGGTTCATCAGCTCTACCACATTGGGCAAAGCCAACGTCCTCGCCACCCGCTTGCCCATGTCCCGCTCCGGGAACACCACCCGGTCCACCCCCACTTTGCGCAGCACCTTGGCGTGCAAATCGTCCATAGCCTTGGCCACCAGATAGGGAATGCCCATCTCCTTCAGCAGCACGCAAACCAGAATGCTGTCGCGGGTATTATGGCCGATGCTCACAATGGCGGCGTCAAAATTGCGGATGCCCAGTGTTTCCAACGCGCTCTCCTCGGTGGCATCCAGCTGCACGGCCTGGGTCACAAAGGGCGCCACAGCCTCCACCAGCTCCGCCTCCGAATCCACGGCCAACACCTCATGGCCCATTTCGTATAGGCTGCGGGCCAGGCTTTCCCCAAAAAGGCCCAGACCAAAAACCGCGTATTGCTTCATTCTTTCTTTCATATTCCTTTTCTCCCTTACCCAATCATAATCTTTTCTTCAGGATAGTGAACATGGTTCTTGGCTGTGGATTCCAGGCGGTAGGCCAGCGCAAAGGCAATGGTCAGCGGCCCCACGCGGCCAAAAAACATAATGGGAATCAGCATCATATGGGACAGCCTGCTCAGCAAGGGCGTATTGGCGCTGGAAAGGCCGACCGTGGCAAAGGCAGAGGTGATTTCATATCCGATGTCCACCAAGGATACCCCTGCGCCCCGTTCCATCACCGCCATGGCAAGGGTGCCAAAGATCACGATGCCCAGGCCGATCATCACCATCGTAATGGCGCGGCGTACCGTGTTGGGCACAATTTGCTTGCCAAAGACATTCACATTGTCATAGCCCCGGATCACGCTGATTACCATCAGCACCACCACGCTCATGGTGGTGGTTTTCACGCCGCCGCCCGTGGACGCAGAGGAAGCGCCCACAAACATCAGCACGATCCCGATCAGTTTGGAGGCGTCTGTGAGCTGTGCCTGGTCCACGCTGGCATACCCGGCGGTACGAAGGGTGGTGGACTGAAAAAAGGCGTTGATGACCCGGTCCCCCGCACCCAGGCCTTCACGCCCCAGGGTGTCCGGGTTCCCCCATTCCAGGCACAGAATGGCCACCGTGCCGAAAACCAGCAAAAAGGCCGTCACCCACAAAACCAATTTGGTATGCAAGGATACCTTTCGCAAATCGCGGCGCAGGTGCAAGCATTCAAACAGCACAGGAAAGCCAAGGCCGCCAAAAATGATCAGGCCCGCGATGGTCAGCAGCACCACCGGCTCCTGTTGAAAATCAAGCAAGCTTCTATAGTGGCCAAACAGGTCAAACCCGGCATTGCAAAAAGCGCTGATGGAGTGAAACAGACTGTACCCGATACCTGTTTTCCAGCCAAACATCGGTACAAAACGCGTGGCCAGCAGGCATGCGCCCAGTAGTTCAATCAGCATAGCCGAAAGAAAAAACCAGAGGGTAAGGCGTACCAAGCCCGTAAAATTGCTGGTGTTCATGGATTCACGCATCAGCACCCGGTTGCGGAGCGAGATACGCTTGCCCAGGGCCACCATCACCAGCGTGGCGCAGACCATAAACCCAAGGCCCCCCGCCTGGATCAGGCAGATGATGACCACCTTTCCAAAAATGGAAAAAACAACGCCCGTATCCACCACGATCAGTCCGGTAACACATACGGCGGACGTGGCAGTAAACAGGCCGTTCAAAAACCCAATGGATTGACGGGAAACCGCAGAAAAGGGCATCGAGAGCAAAATGCCGCCAACAAGAATCAGCAAGAAGAAACCGAGGGCCATCATCCGTTCCGGCCGAATGCGCTGTAACAATGGAACCCTTCTCCTGGGTGGCTGGGGATGCAAACCAATACGCCTCCAATCACAAAATAACAAGGGCATTATAACACGAGTATGCTATTTGTACAGCATAAAAATATCGTTAGGATCCCTTCCCTCCCCGGGCAAAAATGAACCCTTCTGCAAACCTGCACGCCCGACGCGCCTCAGGTTCTTTTATCCTATTCTTTCTTTGCAAGCAGCTCTTTCAAATACAAAATGGCCTTTTCATACCCGGCAAACCCCAGGCCCGAAAAGGTTTGTAGGCATGCGCGCCCCGCATAGCTCACTTTGCGAAAATCCTCCCGCTGGGTCACATCACTCAAGTGCACTTCCACGGCGGGCAGCGCCACGGCCTTTAACGCATCCAGCAGGGCAATGCTGGTATGGGTATACGCCGCCGGGTTAATGACGATGCCATCCGCCGCCCCATAGGCGCTTTGGATGATGTCCACCAACTGCCCCTCATGGTTGCTTTGGAAGCATTCCAGCAAAACGCCTTCCCTTTCCCCCACCGCTTCCACAAACGCCAGCAGCTGGGCATAGGTCTGCTGCCCATAGATGTCCTTTTCGCGGATGCCCAGCATGTTCAAATTAGGCCCGTTAATGACAAACAGCTTCATCATACGCCTCCAAAATCCTCCCGGCGCATTGTTCCGGGTTGCTCTCATTGGCAATGGCCACGTCCGCCACAGCCTGATAGAAAGGGGCCCTCTCCCGCCACAGGTTTTCCAGCGCCTCCCGGCTCTTGGACAAGGGCCTGCCTTCCATGCAAAGGCCCTCCATGGGACGCGTTACATGCACCACAAAGCCGTTGAGACGCATATTCTCCCGGTTCTCCGGCCGCAGCACCGCCCCGCCGCCGGTGACCAGCACTTGGCTTCCCTCCTTGGCAAAGCGCTCCAGCAACGCTGCTTCCCGGTCCCGGAAGGCCTCCTCCCCTTCCCTCTCAAACAGCGCCGGGATGCTCTGCCCGCTCTCTTTTTCAATTTCGCTGTCCAGGTCCACAAGGGGCAGGCCCAGCCGCTTTGCCACTTCCTGCCCCACCGTGGTCTTGCCCGCGCCGGGCATGCCCACCAGCACGATCAGGTTCATCTGTCGGCGCAAGGACCGCAGCGCCCCTTCCAGCTTTTCGGGCGGAATGGCCGCGCCTGTAAACAGTTCGCTGGCCCGGGCTGCCTGGGCCAGCAGCATGGGCAGCCCATTGCTGCAGGCCAAGCCCAGGGCCTCCGCCTGCTGCAAAAGCCTGGTGCGCAGCGGATTGTACACCACATCCAGCACCCCTTTGAGGCAAGGGAGGGCTGCCAGGTCCACCGGGGCGGCCGCCGTATGGGGATACATGCCCACGGGGGTGGTGTTGACTAGCAGGTTGGCGTCCCTGTGCCGGTGCAGGTTCTGATAGTGGTTTTCTCCGGCCCTGGAAACCACCACAGGGGTTCCGCCCGCCTCCTCCACCACAGCGCAGACCGTGCGGCTGGTGCCGCCGCTGCCCAGCACCAGGATTTTTTGCCCCGCAAAATCCATGCCCGCCCGCTTCGCCAAATAGGCAAAGCCAAAGGCATCCGTATTTTCCCCATACCAACCGCCGTCCGCCCTGCGAAGCAGGGTGTTGACGCTGCCAATGCGCTGGGCGGCGGAGCTGATCTCCGCGCAAAAAGGGATCACCTGGCGCTTATAGGGAATGGTCACATTCAGCCCCGCAAGCTCCTCCCGGCCTAAAAACCGCTCCAACTCTTCCGGGGGCAGGGCGTATAACTCATAGGCATAGGAGCCCAGCAGGCCATGGAGTCGCTTGGAATAGCTATGGCCCAGATGCTCCCCGATCAGCCCGTACTGCTTCCTCATGCGGCCTACACCTCGCTATAGTTGCCCAGGAAGTTGAAGGGTTCCGGCCCCGCGTCCAGCTCGCTAAGCAGCCGCAAGGCAGCGGGGTCATAGGCTGAGGCGTCCAGGTCAAAATAGAACATAAACTCAAAATCCCTGCCGGGAATGGGGCGGCTTTCCAGCTTGGTCAGGTTGAGGCCCAGGGCCGCAAACCGCGCGATCATGCTGTACAGCGCACCGGGCCTGTGCTGCAGGCTGAGCATCAGGCTCATTTTGCTGGCCCCTGGATACACCTCCAGGCTTTTGGAAATGCAGATGAAGCGGGTGAAGTTGCTGCCGCTGTCGGACACCTGGTCCTGCAAGCTCACCAAACCATAGAGCGCCGCGCAGGAGGGAGAGGCGATGGCCGCCAGGTCCGTGCGTTCGCTGGCGGCCACTTGCTTGGCGGCTACCGCGGTGTTTTCGCAAACGGTGATTTTCACGTTTTGTAAGCTGCCCACAAACTGGCCGCATTGCCCCAGGGCCTGCTCATGGGAAAGGACTTCCCGGATGCTTCCAAGCTTCGTCCCAGGCCTCGCCAGCAAGCAATGGTCGATCTTTAGCCGCGTGCCGCGCACGATAAAGAACCGGTGCTTGCGCATCAGGTCATACACTTCCGTCACAGAGCCATGGGAGCTGTTTTCAATGGGCAGCACACCATAGCGGCACAGGCCGCTTTCAATGGCCTGAAACACCCCTTCAAAGCTCTTGCAATACATCAGGCTGGGCAAAGCAAACAGCTTATCCACCGCCTGCTGGCTATAAGCGCCCTCCACCCCCTGGCAGGCGATGGTGGCCTCCTTGGGAAACAGCGGGGGCGTGTTTTTGACGGCCTCTTCCATGTGATGGGTCAGTGCTGTAGGCTCTGCCATCTGCCGCTGCTGGTAGCTTCGGCTGATGTCAAACAGGGTGTTGTACAACAGCTTCACGTCCATGTTCAGCTCCGGTTTGCAGGCGGCGGCCATGCGGCTGACCACCTCCCGCTCCCGCTCAGGGTCCCGCACAGGCAGATGGTGCTCCTTCTTATATTGCGCAATGGCAAAGGCCACCTCCATGCGCCATTGGAAGGCATTCACCAGCGTACTGTCAATTTGGTTGATTTCCTCCCGCAGGGCGTCCAGGTCCTTGCCCTTTTCATGGTTCATCGTATATCCTCCTTGTATGCGTCATTCCCAAGCCTTGGGAAGCGCCTCTTGCAGCTGCGCAAAGGAAAACTGGCGCAGCTGACATGCCCCGATGTTTTCTGGCACTACCAAAGTGAAAAGCGCCCCGGCCCGCTTCTTGTCCCGGGCGATCTCGGCCACCAGCTCCTCCCAGGGATAGGGAGACTGAACCGGCAGCCCGTTTCTTTTTAGGGCTTCCAACACTTTTTCCAGGCAGCTTTCCGGGCAAAACCCCAGCCGTACCGCCAGCCGGGTGATGTGCGCCATGCCCATGGCCACGGCCTTGCCATGGGAAACCAAATGGTTGCTTCTGGTTTCAATGGCGTGGCCCAGGGTATGGCCCAGGTTCAACAGCTGCCGCTTTCCCTGGTCCTTTTCGTCTTGCGAAACCAGCTGGGCCTTGGCCCGCACGCAGCGGGCGATGACCTCCTCTTCCTCCCCCTGCCAGTGGCCGGAGGCCAGCAGGTCAAACAGGGGCCCATCTCCCAGCACGCCCATTTTGATGGCCTCCGCCACCCCGTCCAGCAAAATGTCCCGGGGCAAGGTGGTCAGCGCCTTGGGGTCGCACAGCACCATCATAGGCTGATAAAAAGCGCCCAATAGATTCTTTCCGTGGGGCAGATTCACCCCGGTTTTTCCGCCCACGCTGCTATCCACCATGGCCAGCAGCGTGGTGGGCGCTTGCACAAAGGGGATGCCCCGCAGATAGCTGGCCGCCGCAAAACCCGCCATGTCTCCCGTCACGCCGCCGCCCAGGGCCAGCGCCACATCCCCGCGGGTCAATTGTTTGTCCGCCAAAAAACGCACCATGTCCTGCCAGGTTTCCAGGGTCTTGTTCTGCTCCCCATGGGCAAAAACAAACCGTTCTACCCGGAACCCCTGGCTTTCCAGGCTACATACCACTTGCCGCCCGTATAGGCCGTCCACGGTGTCGTCCGTGATCACCGTCACGGTGCAAGGGGCGGTCTTTTCCCGCAGCGCCTTCCCCAGGCCTTCCAGCAGGCCGTTTTCAATGCGCACTTCATAGGGCTTTTCTGTGGCCACCTCAATGCGGGTCATGGGCGGTCCTCCTCTTTGTCCAAGGCTTCTTTGATCTCCCGGCCCTGCCGCAGCAAGCCGCGCAACGTTTCCTGGTCCTGGGCCGCCAGGGCCTCCCGGTAGGCGGTTAGGTTGTGAAGCAGCACATCCAGTTCCAAAAGCAAGGGCTCCCGGTTGCAAAGGAACAGCTCTGTCCACAGGTTTTCGTCCAGCTTTGCCACCCGGGTCATATCCCGGAAACTGCCCGCGGAAAAGCCCTGGTAGGCAAGGGCCGTTGGGCTTTTCACATAGGCGCTGGACACCACATGGGCCAGCTGGGAGGTGCAGGCAATGACCTGGTCATGCTTCTCCGGCGTGGTGATCACCACCCGCCCAAAGCCCAGAGAGCGCCAGAAACGTTTTAACCGGTCCAGCAAGGCGATGTCCGCGCCGGGGGGCGGCGTGAGGATCATGGACGCGCCTTCAAACAGGCTGGCGGTGGCATGGTCAAAGCCGGAAAAAGCGATGCCCGCCATGGGGTGGCCCCCCACGAACAGGAAGCCTTTTTGCTGGGCCAGTTGCCACAAAGGCTCACAAATTTCCCGCTTCACACCGCTGACGTCCATCACCAACGCACCCTTCATGATCCGGTCCGCCTGGGCCTGCACATAGGCCACGGCAGCCTTGGGCCAGGTGGCGACGATCACCATATCACAGATGCCCAGGCGCTCTTCCGTCAGTTCTCCATCGATGGCGTCCAGCAGCTTAGCCTTGTACAGTACCTGGGGATTCACATCCGTCCCCAACACCGTGTGAGGCGTTTCTTTTTTGATGGCTTTGGCGATGGACCCGCCAATGAGTCCCAGCCCAATCACAGCAATATGCACGGCTATCCCTCCCTGCGGTAGGCATGGGGCAGCACGGCCCGCACCCCGTTCATCACATCCACAAAGGCTTCCGGGGTCAGGGACTGGGCCCCGTCGCACAGGGCATGGGTGGGGTCGTTATGCACCTCGATCATCAGCCCGTCCGCTCCGGCCACGGTGGCGGCCAGAGCCATGGGCTTCACCAGGGAGGCCATGCCCGTGGCATGGCTGGGGTCCACCACCACCGGCAGGTGGGACATTTTTTTCAGCAGCGGCACCGCGGACAAATCAAGGGTATTACGGGTAGCTGTTTCAAATGTACGGATGCCCCGTTCGCAAAGAATGACCTGGCGATTGCCCCCGGCCATCACATATTCCGCACTCATCAAAAACTCTTCCAGGGTATTGGCCAGGCCCCGCTTTAATAGCACCGGCTTCTGCCCACGGCCCAGCTCCTTGAGCAATTCAAAATTCTGCATGTTGCGGGCCCCAACTTGGATCACGTCCACCTCATCAAACAGGGACAGCTGGGACAGGTCCATGATCTCGGTCACCACAGGCAGGCCGGACAGCCTTTTGGCCTCCAGCAGCAGCTGCAAGCCCCGGTCCCGCAGCCCCTGGAAGGCATAGGGCGAGGTGCGCGGCTTAAAAGCGCCGCCCCGAAGCAGCGTTGCCCCCGCCGCCTTCACCGCCGTGGCGATGAGGCATACCTGCTCCTCGCTTTCAATGGAACAAGGCCCTGCGATGACGCTGAACCCAACGCCGCCGATCTGGGTGTTGCCCACGGGAATAACGGTGTCCTCCTCGTGGAACTTCCGGTTGGCATTTTTGTAGGGCTCCTGCACCCGCTTCACGTCCTCCACAATGTCCAGGGCGCGCAGCAGGTCGATATCCACTACTGAGGTATCCCCCACCAGGCCCAGCACGGTATGGCTGGCCCCCTGGGAGGTATGAATGTCCAGATGCAGGCTTTTCAGCCAGGCAATTAGGTTCTCTTCCTGTTTGGGGTCCGGGTTTTTCCGTAAAACCACGATCATGGGTCATCCCGTCCTTCCATTAGAGCAAATTCAGAAAACGTAGCCACAGGATTTGCGAGAGATTTTTCCCTGGCGCTCAGCCGAGGAAGGGAGGCATAGTGGTGCTATGCTGACCGGACGAGGCAACGCGCCTGGGGAAAAGATCCGCAAAGATTGTGCTAAGTTTCCGGAATTTGCTCTAAAAAAAACCCCCGCAGTATTGGACTGCGGGGGGCATCTTCTTTGCAGGAGATTCACGAAGCAGCACAATCTAAATGAGCCTTGCGAAAATACGCAAAGCTAAAGGAAAAGAAATAGGAACCGCCCTGTCCCTTGGTTCTCACGCAGCCCATCTCCTTTCTGTCCGTGTGGTTGGGATTATAACGCCTTCCCTTGCAATTGTCAACTATATTTTCATTCCCCGCCCAGCATCTGCTTCACCTGCAGGCTGGCCGCGTACACAGCGTTCTTTCGCGCGCCGCCCTGGACCAGGTTCTCCATGCTTTCCCGCAGGGTCAGCCCAGCCACCAGCCCGTCAAAAAGCTGCGCTTCCAGGGAAAGGGAGGTTTCCGCCCGGGCCGCGGGGACTCCATCCGCCTCCCCCCAGGAAAGCACCAGGCAGTATTCGCCCTTTTCCGCCTTGGGGTTGGCCTGCAATGTTTCCAACACCGTTTGTACCGGGCCTCGCAGGGTGGCCTCATGCTTTTTGGTCAAATCGCAGCTGGCGCTGACAAAGGTATGGGGCAAAACCTCCCCCACCGCTTCCAGCAGGTCCATCACCCGGTGGGGAGACTCGTGCACCACCGCCAGCTTGGACTGCGCCCGCATGGACAGCAGCTTTTCCTTCAACTCCCCCTTGTTCCTGGGCAAAAATCCGTAAAAGGTGAATTCCGTGATGGGTATGCCGCTGACGGAAAGGGCCGCCGCCAGGGCGGTGGGCCCTGCCACCGCCACCACGGGAAGGCCCGCCGCCACGGCCTCCGCCACCAACAGGCTACCCGGGTCGCTGATGCAGGGGGTGCCCGCGTCGGTGGTCAGCGCCACATCCAGGTTTTCCTCCACCATACGCCGCACAATTTGACCCGCCTTGCCCCGCTCATTATGCTCATGGCAACTGGTCAGCGGCGTTCCAATCTCAAACACAGTCAGAAGCTTCTGGGTCACGCGGGTATCCTCGGCGGCAATCAGCCCCACGCTTTTCAGCGTGTCAATGGCCCTGGGGGTCATATCGCCCAGGTTGCCGATGGGGGTGGCCACCACATACAGCGTCGGCATGGCGTTCTCCTTATTCCGCATTCCGCTGAAACACGCGCAGCTTAGCGCTGCGTGCCCTGGGGTTTTGCTGAATTTCCGCTTCACTGGGCGGCACGGCTCCACCGGCCAGCACCTTGCCCAAGGGCTTTTTGCCGCAGGTGCAAATGGGCGCTTTGGGCGGACAGATACAGGGGCTTTGCAACCGCCGGAAGGTGTTTTTGACGATCCGGTCCTCCAAGGAATGAAAGGTGATCACCAGCAGCCTTCCGCCGGGCCTTAGCAGGTCCACCATGTCACAAAGGGCTGCCTCCAGCGGGGCCAGCTCATCATTGACCGCAATGCGGACGGCCTGGAAGGTACGGCGGGCCGGGTGTCCGCTGTCCTTGCTGCGCACCGCCTTGGGGATGGCCGCGTCCACCACCGCCACCAGGTCCGTGGTGGTCAAAATGGGCTTCTGTTCCCGCCGCTCCACCAGCACCTGGGCCACCCGGGCCGCCCACCGTTCCTCCCCATACTCCGTCAACACGCGGCGCAGCTCCTGGCTGGAAACCGTGGCCAGGTACTGGGCCGCCGTGGGGCCGGAGGTATCGTCCATCCGCATGTCCAGGGGCGCTTCCTCGTGATAGCTAAAGCCGCGCTGGACCGTGTCCAGCTGATGGCTGCTGACGCCCAAGTCCAGCAGTGCGCCAGAAAGGGACGCGCCGCCTTCCGTCAGCGCCCCGGCCCCGACCAGCAACGCCTTTGCGTCATGGAAATTGCCGCGAAGGGCCTGAAAGCCGGGGTAGGCGCCGAGCCGCTGGCCCGCCGCCTGAATGGCCGCCGGGTCCCGGTCGATGCCATACAGCGTGGCGGTACCCCCGCTGGCCTTCAAGATCCCCTCACTATGACCGCCGCCGCCCAAAGTGCCGTCCAAATAGACCCCCTGAGGCTGGGGCTGCATCCAGGCCATCACTTCCTCAAAAAGCACAGGCAGGTGATGAAAATGGGCGTCCGTTTTCTGCTCCGTTTGCGGTTCCCTCTGTTGGTTTTCCATCGCTCACAGGCTTTCTTTCAGCTTGGCAATGCGCTCCCGGAGCGCTCCCAACATGCTCTGGTTCACTTTTAGCTTTTCTTGTTCCTGCTCCACCAACGCGGCCGGAGCCTTGCCCATAAAGCCTGGGTTATTCAGCTTGCCCTCCGCCCGGCTGATTTCTCCCTCCAGGTTGGCAGCTTCCTTCTCCAGCCGCGCCACTTCCTTGGCAAAGTCCACCAAATCTCCCAGGGGAATGAGGATTTCGCCAGCAGCGCACATGGCGCTCACCGTTTTTTCCGCCGGCGCGGCGTCCTTGGTAGCCAGCTTCACGTCGCTGGCCCCCGCCAGCCGTTGCAAGTACGGCTCCGCCAGGGCCAGGGTGTCTTCCCAGCCCTGTTCTGGAATCAACGTGATATGGGTGCGCCTGCTGGCTTGCACGTTCATTTCCGCCCGCAGGTTGCGAATGGTGCGGATGATCTCCATCAACCCTTCCATCTGCTGCTCTTCCTGGGCAAAATCATACGCCGGCTTTGTTTCCGGCCATTTTGCCAAAATGAGCATGCCTTCACGGCCCGGCAAATGCTGGTAGACTTCCTCGGTCAAAAACGGCATGAAGGGATGCAGCAGCTTGAGCAGCCCTTCCAGCACATACAGCAGCACCGAGCGCACATTGCGCTTGGCGGCCTCGTCCTCGCCCATCAGGCGGCCCTTGCTCAGCTCAATGTACCAGTCGCAGAACTCGTTCCAGGCAAAGTCATAAATCCTCTGGGATGCCAGGCCAAAGTCCCCGCCCTCCATGTGCTGGCTGATTTCTTCCACGGCCTTTTGAAACCGGGAGAGAATCCATCGGTCCGGCAAGGTCAGCGCCTCAGGGGCAATGGCTTCCCGGGTGTCCAGATTCATCAGCACAAAACGGGAGGCATTCCACACCTTGTTGGCGAAGTTCCGGGCGCTTTCCACCTTTTCGGTGGAAAAACGGGTGTCGTTGCCTGGACTCACGCCCATGGCGAGAGAAAACCGCAGCGCGTCTGCCCCGTACTGGCCGATGACCTCCAGCGGGTCCACGCCGTTGCCCAGGCTTTTGCTCATTTTCCGGCCCTTTTCATCCCGCACCAGGCCGTGGATCAGCACCGTGTCAAAGGGCACCTCGCCCATTTGTTCAATGCCGCTGAAAATCATCCGGGCCACCCAGAAAAAGATGATGTCATACCCGGTCACCAGCATGCTGGTGGGGTAGAAATACTGTAGGTCCTCGGTGTCCTGGGGCCAGCCCAAGGTGCTAAAGGGCCACAGCGCGGAGGAAAACCAGGTGTCCAGCACATCCTCGTCCTGGCGCAGATGGTCGCTGCCGCACTTGGGGCAGGCCTTGGGCTCTTCCTTTTGCACGATGGTCTCCCCGCAGGCTTCACAGTACCAGGCCGGGATGCGGTGCCCCCACCAAAGCTGGCGACTGATGCACCAATCCCGGATGTTCTCCATCCAGTTGTAATAGGTTTTGGAAAAACGCTCCGGCAGGAAGTTGATTTTTCCGGTCTTCACCGCCTGGATGGCCGGCTTGGCCAGCGGCTCCATCTTCACAAACCATTGGCGGCTCACCAGCGGGTCCACAGTTTCATGGCAGCGGTAGCAGGTGCCCACGTTGTGGCTATAGTCCTCCACCTTCACCAGCAGCCCCAGCTTTTTCAGCTCTTCCACCACCAGCTTGCGGCAGTCGATGGCTTTCAGGCCCGCATATTGTCCAGCGTTCTCGTTCATGGTACCGTCGTCACTTTGCACCCGCAAGATTTCCAGGCCGTGGCGCTGGGCTACTTCAAAATCGTTGGGGTCATGGGCGGGGGTCATTTTCACCGCGCCGGTGCCAAACTCCCGGTCCACATAGTCGTCCGCCACCACGGGAATGGCCTTGTTCACCAGGGGCAGCATCACCTTTTTGCCCACCAGGGCGGTGTAACGCTCGTCCTCCGGGTTCACGGCCACCCCAGTATCCCCCAGCATGGTTTCCGGCCGGGTGGTGGCCACCACCACGCCATGGCTGCCGTCCTCCATGGGGTAATGGATATGCCACAGGTGGCTGGCTTGTTCCTCGTACTCCACCTCCGCGTCGGAAAGCGCGGTTTTGCACACCGGGCACCAGTTGATGATCCGGTCGCCCCGGTAAATGAGGCCTTTTTTGTACAAATCCACAAAGACTTCGCGCACGGCCTCGTTGCAGCCCTCGTCCATGGTGAAGCGCTCCCGGCTCCAGTCACAGCTGGCCCCCAGCCTGCGCTGCTGGAGGTTGATGCGCCCGCCGTATTCTTCCTTCCACTTCCAGGCCCGCTCCAAAAAACCGTCCCGCCCGATGTCCTCCTTAGTCACGCCCTCCGCCTTCATCTGCTCCACGATTTTCACTTCCGTGGCGATGGAAGCATGGTCCGTGCCCGGCAGCCACAGCGTTGGGTCGCCCTTCATGCGGTGGTAACGGGTGGGCGCGTCCTGCAAAAGGCAGTCCATAGCATGGCCCATATGCAGCTGCCCGGTGATGTTGGGCGGCGGCATCACAATGGTGTAGGGCTTTTTGCCAGGGATCCGCTTTGCCACAAAGGCTCCGCTTTCCTCCCACATCTGGTATAGCTTATTTTCAATGGCTTGCGGGTTGTACACCTTTTCCATTTCAAACTCCGTATGAATGGTTTCGCCCATAACCGTTCCTCCCTCATGCGCCCCGCGCCTTCTCTTTCTTATTTCTATGGCCCGATTGCTCTTTTGCCACAGCCTTACCAGCCAGGAATGAAATCCAACAAAATCAACGCGCCAAAGACCGCCAGCAGGAGGCCCAGCAGTTTGACAGGCAAGGCGGCCCGTTCCGCCTTTTCCCGAAAGATCCACTGGCTGACCTTGCCGGACTGAAAAAACAGCACAATGCCTGCGGTGATCAGGATGATCCCCGGCACGCTGAGCCTTGTGATGACCTTTTCCCAGTAACTCATTTCGCTTCCCTCCGTATATACAAAAAGCCGCTACGTCCAAAGGACGGAGCGGCTCCGTGGTACCACCTTTTTTTACGCCCGCAAAAACGCGGACGCCTCCCTGCGCGATAGCGGGCGCACCCGTTGGAACTACCGGCAGAGCCATTCATTCCAAGCCCTCCCAAGCGACCTTCCACACACCTGCACATCCAAACAACCTTTCAGCCTATGGGTTGTTCTCTCTAAGGGGCAGGGAGTGTACTCCTCTTGTTCACCGGGCAATGGTTTTTTCAGAAGGAATACTTACGCGTTTTCCTTCTTTTCAGTCATGTCGATGACCTGCACGCCATTGTAGTAGCCGCAATGCTTGCACACGCGGTGGGAAAGCTTCTTTTGATGACACTGCGGGCATTCTACGATGCCGGGCAGGCTCAGCTTCCAATTGGCGCGACGGCTGCGGCCACGGGCCTTGGATACTTTTCCTTTGGGAAGAGCCATATCTACACCTCCTCATCCTTCTTCAGCAAGTGCTGCAATGCTTCAAAAGGATGCTGCATAGGCAATCCATCTTGGCATGAGCTCTTAACGTCCTTTTGCCAGGCCTGAAGTTCCGCCGTGCCCTTGCAATTTTCGCTGCACACGAAGCGCATGGGCAGGTTCAGCAGGGTCAGCGTCAGGGCCATGGAATCCAGGGGAACGGATTTCCCCTCGTAGGAAAACGCCTCTTCCTCCTGCTGGTTGGCGTCCTTGCGGAAAACCTCCGCAAAGGAAACCACCAGGGGGCTGCGGGCCGGTTCCATACACAGCACACAGGCTGCGTGGGCCGTTGTACGCAGGGTGCCCTCCACATGGACCGCGTCCTGCAACACACAATAGGTGCCCTGCAGGTCCACTTCGTCCAGGATCACTACCTCGCCCAGCACATCCTGGGGCGGAAGGTTCACCTTCGCCTGGAAGGGAAAGGCCGTGCCCGGTGCCACAAAAGCTTTTGAAACATCCAGCAGCATGGCTTCCTCCTCAAACGTGACCAAGCTGTATTATACGGCCACGGTCCGGCTTTGTCAACCATTTTGACAAGCATTTTTTCACCGTTTTTCCACCGCAAAGCGGCCCGGCAAAGCGGCTTGCCGTGACGCAAGCTTACTCGATGGCCTGCCCCGTCACGATGGCCAAGGTATCCCGGGCGATGACGATCTCCTCGTCCGTGGGGATCACCACGATCTTCACCCGGCTGTCATCGGTGGAGATAATGGATTCCTTGCGGTTGCCAAAGTTCTTTGCTTCGTCCAGCTTGGCGCCCAGGTACTCAAAGCCGGGCATGATCATGGCGCGGAGGGCGTCGTTGTTTTCGCCGATGCCCGCGGTGAAGGCGATGACGTCCACCCCGCCCATCACGGCGGCGTACGCGCCGATGTACTTGCGGATGCTATGGGCCAGCATTTCGCAGGTCAAAATCGCGTCCGCGTTGCCCGCGTTGTAGGCTGCCTCAATATCGCGCATATCGCTGCTGATGCCGCTGATCCCCGCGATGCCGCTCTTTTTGTTGAGGATGTCAATGACTTCATCCACGGTCTTGTGGTCGCTATTGGCGATGAACTGCACCACAGCCGGGTCCAGGCTACCGGACCGGGTGCCCATGATGACGCCTTCCAGCGGCGTAAGGCCCATGCTGGTGTCCACACACTTGCCGCAGTCCACCGCCGCCAGACTGGAGCCGTTGCCCAGGTGGCAGGTGATGACCTTGGTCTTTTTGCGGTCCAGGCCCAGGAAATCGCAAGCGCGCTTGCTGACGTAGCGGTGGCTGGTGCCGTGGAAGCCATAGCGGCGAATGTGCAAACGCTCATAATATTCCTTAGAAATGCCGTACAGGTACGCCTTGGGAGGCATGGTTTGGTGGAAGGCGGTGTCAAACACGGCCACGCCGGGGGTGCTGGGCATCACCTTTTCACAGGCCTCAATGCCCATCAGGTTGGCGGGGTTGTGCAGGGGGCCCAGGGGAATGTTCTCCCGGATGGCGGCCTTCACTTCCTCGTTGATCTGCACGCTGGCGGTGAAGCGCTCGCCGCCATGGAGCACCCGGTGGCCCACCGCGCCGATTTCGTCCATGCTGGTGAGCGCACCCTTTTCGCCGTCCGTCAGGGCTGCCAAAGTCAGCTCGATGGCAGCGGTGTGGTCCTTCATGGGGGCTTCTTTTTCGTAATGCTTGTCGCCCACGTCCTGCTTGATTTTGCTGCCCTCAATGCCAATGCGCTCGCAAATGCCCTTGGCCAGCAGCTTTTCGCCATCCATGTCGATCAGTTGATACTTCAGGGAGGAAGAACCCGCGTTGAGAATGAGAACTTTCATGTCTGTATGCTCCTTATGCTTGCGCCTTGACGGCGGTAATCGCAACCACGCTGACCACATCTTCCACAGAGCAGCCACGGCTCAAATCGTTCACGGGCTTAGCCAGGCCCTGGATGATGGGGCCAATGGCCTCCGCGCCGGCCAGGCGCTGCACCAGCTTGTAGCCGATGTTGCCCGCCTGCAAATCCGGGAAAATCAGCACATTGGCATGACCCGCCACCTTGGAGCCGGGGCTCTTTAACTGGCCCACGCTTTCCACCAGCGCGGCGTCCGCCTGCAATTCGCCGTCCAGGGGCAGCTCCGGGGCCAGCTCCTGGGCAATCTTCGTGGCTTCCTGCACTTTGGTGACCAAATCGTCCTTAGCGCTGCCCTTGGTGGAGAAGGAGAGCATGGCCACTTTGGGGTCCATGTCCACCAGGCTCTTGCCGGAAGCCGCGCTGGCAATAGCAATGGCCGCCAGTTCTTCCGCCGTGGGGTTGGGAATGACGGCGCAATCGCCAAAGACCATCACGCCCTCCTGCCCATAGGCCTTGTCCGGCACTTCCATAATGAAGCAGCTGGATACCACCTTGATGCCAGGGGCCGTTTTGATCACCTGCAATGCCGGACGCAGCACATTGCCCGTGGAGTTGATGGCCCCCGCCACCATGCCATCCGCGTCCCCGGCCTTCACCATCACCGCCCCAAAATACAAGGGGTTGCCTTCCACCAGTTCCTTGGCCTGGTCCTCCGTCATGCCCTTTGCCTTGCGCAAGTCAAACAGAAGCTGGGTATAGGCGGGGGATTTTTCGCTGCTTTTGGGGTCGATGATCCCCACGCCCTGCAAATTCGTGCCGGTTTCCTTGGCCACGTTGGCAATTTCCTCCGCGTTGCCCAGCAAGGTCACCTTGGCGATCCCCTCGGCCGCAATCTTTGCGCTGGCCTGCACAGTGCGGGGCTCCGTCCCCTCCGGCAAGACAATATGCTTCACGTTCTGCTTTGCCTTTGCAATGATTTTTTCGATGGCTGACATGGCGGTTTCCTCCCTAGTATGATATACTTTACAAAGTAGGTAAATTTTTAACAACCGTGATATTATAGCGCATCCGGCGAAGAAAAGGAAGGGGAAAAAGCAAAAATCCATGGGGAAAAATGAAGGAAAAAGCGAATTGTCCCCACCCGTGGTGGGTATCGTTTGTGAATATGATCCTTTTCATTTGGGGCACGCCCGGCAGTTTGCCCTAATCCGGCAGCAGCTCCCAAAGGCCCGCATCGTCTGCGTCATGAGCGGGCCTTTTACCCAACGGGGCATGCCTGCGCTGTATTCCCCCGCTTTTCGCGCCAAGGCGGCCCTGGCCGCCGGGGCGGATTTGTTGCTGGAGCTGCCTTCCCTCTTTGCCCTGCGCGAGGCCCAGCACTTCGCCCTGGGCAGCGTCAGCATTCTGCATAGGCTGGGCTTTGTCAGCCATCTGAGCTTTGGCTGTGAACACCCGGCGCTGGACATGCTTTGGGCCGCCGCCAGGCTTTTGGAGGCGGAGGATGCCCCCTATGCCTCCCTGCGCAAAACCCATTTGGACAGCGGGCTTTCCTTTGCCGCCGCCCAGGGAAAGGCGCTGTCTGCACGCCTCGGGAATGGGGAGAACGGGGAGGATGCGCTGTCCCCTCTTTTTAGCGCCCCCAACAACATTCTGGCCATCAGCTATTTACGGGCCTTGTTGCGCCTCAGAAGCCCAATGGTTCCTTTGCCCGTGCTGCGGGAGGGGTCTTACCATGCCAAGGGCCTGGCCGCCCCAGGCTTTCCCTCCGCCACAGCGGTGCGGGCCGCCCTTTTGGCCGGAGAAACGGCCCAGGCGGAGGCAGCCTGTGGGTATCCCTTCCCAGCCACAGAGCCCTTCTGCCACCCCCAGGCCCTGGACCGGGTGCTGCTGGCCGCCCTGCGCGGCATGAGCAAAACGCAGCTGGCGGCCCTGCCTGATTGCACAGAGGGCCTCGAAAACCGTCTCTACACAATCTGCCGGGAGGCCACCAGCCGGGAAGACCTGCTGGCGGCCCTGAAAACCAAACGCTATCCCCATGCCCGGCTCAGCCGCCTTTGCGCCCACGGGTTGCTTTCCATCACTGCGGCGCTACAGGCGGAGCAACCCCTGCCCACCTATGCGCGGCTGCTGGGCTTTCGCAAAGAGAGCCTGGACCTGCTGGGCCGTTTTCCTGCCTGCGGCTTACCCCTCATCGCCAAGGCGGCGGATGGGCCCATGGAAAACCCAGCCTATCGGCTTGATGAGCGGGCCTATGATTTTTGGGCCCTGGGGGCGGGCCAGCCCGCCGGATGGATGTACCGGCAACCCATCCAAATCCTGTGAGCCGCATAGCGCGAAAAAAGCCTCTGGCGGGGAAACCCCGTTGGAGGCTTTTGCGTTGCTCTTTTATGGCTCTTTCACGGCTGGCGGTTGCAGCTTGGGAAAGGTAAGCTTGCTCTTTGGGTAGGCCTTTTCAAAGCCCTGGATGGCTTCTGTGACCTTCGCTTCCGTGGTTTTGCCCTCCTGGTACTGGGCCGCTACCGTCAGCACGGCCCCGTAGGCCAGCATTTCACCGTCCTTGTCCGACAAAGCTTTTTGAAGGGTATCATGAGCCTGTTGCAAGGTGTTGTGCTTCCCTTGCAGCTCGGTGAGCTTTCCCTCGGCACTGGTGAGCTTTCCCTGGGTTTCGGTCAGCTTGGCCTCTTGCTCCTTCATAAGGGTTTCCTGCTCCGTGAACTTGGCTTGTAGCTCTGCCAGCTGGGTTTGCAGCTGCTGGTTCCCCGTTTGGAGGGTTTCGGCCTGGGTACTCAGGGCCGCCGCCGCTTCCACCTGGGGTCCCAGGGCTTCCAACTCCTTCAAGGCCGCATTCTTTTGCGCTTCCGACTCGGTTAGGTCATTTCCCATGGTTAGCAGCTGCGCCTGTAGCTGCTCCTTTTCCCCGGCATGGGTCTTGGCCGCTGTTTCCGCGTCTGTTTTCGCCTGTGCCAGATTGGCGTTGGCCGTATCGGCAGCGGCCTGCGCCTGCTCCAGGGCCGTCTGGTTTTCGGTCAGCAACTGCTGGGTTTCACCAAGAGCCGCCTGCTGGTCCTGGGCCTGTTGCTTGGCTGCCGCCAGGTCCAAGGCCTGCTGCTGGGCCAACTGGCTCTGCTCTTTTAGTTGCGTGGTTTGCGAAGCATACTTACCCTGCAGGTCCATCAGCTCTTGTTTCAGTTCATTGAGTTGGGTCACTTTGGTTGTAAGCTGCTGAGATTGTTGCATACTGCCGGCTACAATGAAGCCGGATACCACCAGCAATGCCACCATCACAACGGCCAAAACCGTTAACGCCTGTTTCACGCCATCCCCTACTTTCTTGTTCGATACAAAAAAAAGCACGCCCCCTATACCCTAGCATATGACGCATGCGTTTACTTTATTCGATTCTTCTCAAAAGCGGTGGAAAAATAGCCAGGCGCACCCTGCCTAAGGGACCAACGGCTCCTCGTCCTTGTCCAGCGGCTGCTTGTCCGGCAAAGGGGGAAGCTCCCGGATGTCCGAAATGCCAAAATGCTCCAGAAATTTATCCGTGGTAGCGTAGAGGATGGGCCTGCCCAAGGCTTCCTTGCGGCCCACCTCCTTGATCAGGCTCTTGTTCATCAGGGATTGAATGGAATAATCGCATTTCACGCCCCGCACCAGCTCCACCTCGCCCCGGGTGGTGGGCTGCCGGTAGGCGATGACCGCCAAGGTCTCCATCGCGGCCTGGGAAAGGCTCTGCCTTTGGACGGGCTGCAGCATCCGCTCCACATAGGGGGCAAATTCCGGGCGGGTTTCCAGCTTGATATGGTCCCCATACCGGCGCATCACAATGCCCCGGGGGAAGGTCTCATATTCCTTTTGCAATTGTTCCAGCGCATGCATGGTTTCCATTTCGCTCAGTTCCAGGGCTGTCCCCAGTTCCCCCACCGAGATGGGGTCCCCAGCCACGAACAAAATGGCCTCAATCACATGGGGAACATCATTCATCTCCATCGATATCCGGTCTCCTTCCAGGGCAAAGCACGATTTTTTCAAAGGTGGATTCCTGGGAAACGTGGGCCTTCCCCAGCTTTAGCAGTTCCAGCAAAGCGATGAACAGCGTCACCACCTCTTCCCTGTCCGGCGCGGCGCTAAACAGTTCCTCAAAGCTGGCTCTTCCCAGCTGCAAGCGGCTCTGAATCACTTCCATGCAGCCTTCCACCGTATAGCTGTCCCGGCGGATGTCCCGCAGGCGGAAATCCACCTCCCGGGGGTCCCGGGGGGCTCTGTCCGCCAGGCGCTCCAAGGCTTCCCACAGGGCGCTGAGGGTCAAGCCGCTGATTTCCAGGGTGGGCGGGGGCAGCGGATATTCCTCCGGCAGCTTGCCAAAAATCTGCAAGGCGCTTTTCTCAAAATCCGTCATGTTTTTGGCGCCTTCTTTGAATTGCTTATAGGCAATCAGCCGGTCGATCAGCGCCTGCTCCGGGTCCTCCTCCTCTTCCTTGGGAGGCTTGGGCAAGATGGAGCGGCTTTTGATCTCCACCAGCAGGGCCGCCATGGCGATGAACTCACTGGCCTCTTCCATGTCAAAATCCTGCGCGTTTCGCACCACGTCAATATACTGCTCTGTGATCTCGCTAACGAAGATGTCCTTCAGGTCGATCTTCGCCTTGCCGATCAAATGCAGCAGTAAGTCCAGGGGGCCGTCAAACTGTTTCAGGCGGACGTGAACAGGCATATCTTCTCCTAGGCGTGCCCGGCCATGCGCAAAAACAGGTTCAGCACGCCATTTTCAATGACGCCTGTCACCGTGCTGAGGATGCCGCCAATGGCCCCGGTCAGGCACAGCGCCATCAGCGCAAACTGGGCAATTTGAAAAATCTGCGGGTTTAGGCTCAGCCTGCCCTTGAACACCAAATCGTCCAGCACATGCCAGCCGTCCAGGGGCGGAATGGGCAGCAGGTTAAACACCGCAATGCTCAGGTTCATGGTAAAAAACAGAATCAAAAACCGCTGCACATGCTGCAGCCAGGGCGTGCGCATGAACTGCGAAACCTCGCCCCCCTGGCCGCTGAGCAAAATGCTAGCGCCCATCCCCCTGGAAGAAATAAACTCCCTGGCGCCCATGGACGCAATGATTTCCGGCTTCCACAGCAGGCTGTTGATCCCCACCGCCAGGGCCAGGGACAGCAAGAACAGCGTAAAGTTCACCGTCACCCCGGCGATGCTGACCAAAAAATCATCCCGGCGGTAGTTGTTAAAATTGCGGGGATTCACCGGCACAGGCTTGGCCCAGCCAAAGCCCAGCAGCACCATACAGGCGGTGCCGATGGGGTCCAGATGCTTGCGGGGGTCCAGGGACAGCCGCCCCATCATCTTGGCGGTGGGGTCCCCGCACCGGTAGGCCACATAGCCGTGGGCCACCTCGTGCAGAATCAGCGTGGTCAAAATGGCCACCGCAAAATACAGCATGTAAATGAGAAAATTCACCGGGTCCGTGGTGAGCCAGTTCCACCAGCTTTCCAAACGGTCTAAAAATGAAAACCTCAAGGTCAATCTCCTTTATGCCTGACGGCGTTCCATCGTGCCAAAAAATGCTTGCCACAAGAGCAGCTTTTTTATTATAGCGCGGGGCGGGTAAAAAAACAAGGCGCAAACCCTGCGTACCCGCAATGTTTGCACCTTGTTCATCCTTCGTTCATCGCAAACCGCCCTGGGCCTCCAGGTTCATTTCCAGTTCTCAAAAATGCGGAAGAAGCCTTCCAAAAGCCCCGGCATGCGCACATCTGTGGCTGCCACCGCAGGCAAACGGGCAATGACCTTCTCCCCCATGAGCACGCTGACCATGCCCAGGGTGTCCCCCGCCGTCACAGGCGCATCCACCTGCTCCGGCAGCTCCATCTCAAGGCTCAGCTGCTTTTCCTGCCCAGCCTTCATCAGCATGCTCAGCCCCGCGCCCACGGCGGCTTCCACCTGTTCCACCGCGCCCATCTTCACGGGAATTTGCTTGCCCAGCAATTCCCCCTTGCGCAAAATCTGCACCCGTTTATAGGTGGCAAAGCCATAGTCCAGCATGGCCCGGGCTTCATCAAAACGCTTTTGGCTGGCGGCGGCGCCCAGCACCACGGCAATGAACCGCATGCCGTTCTTCTCCGCCGAGGCGCTTAAACAATACTTGGAAGCATCCGCGCTACCGGTCTTAAAGCCGTCACAACCGTCATAGAAGCGCACCAGCCGGTTGGTGTTGGTCAGCTCCGTCACCCGGCCGCTGGGGTGCTTGAGGCTGTCCATCCAGATCACAGCATATTCGTGGTACGCCGGATGCCGGCTCACCTCGCAGGACAGCCTGGCTACGTCCCGGGCGGTGGTGTACTGGCCCTCCACCGGCAAACCGGTGCAGTTGACATACACCGTATCGCTCAGGCCCAGCTCCTGCGCCCTGTGGTTCATCATCTCCACAAAGGCTTCCTCCGTGCCTGCTATATGCTCCGCCAGGGCTACGGCGGAATCATTGCCGCTGGCAATGATGGTAGCCTTCACCAGGTCTTTCAGCTTGTAGGTGGCCCCTGCGTCCAGCAGCGCCTGGCTGCCGATTTGCGACGCGGCGGCCTTGCTGATGGTCACGTCATCCTCCAAGCCGATCCGGCCCGCCTTTAACTCCTCAAAGGTGATCAGCAGCGTCATCAGCTTGGTCAGGCTGGCCACGGGGCGCTTGCTGTCCGCGTCCTTTTCAAAGATGACAGTGCCTGTGGCCGCCTCCACCAGCACCGCCGAAGGCGACGCGATGGGAACCGGTTCCCCGTTTTCCAGGGGTGCTGCCCCGGCAGCCCCCACCCCGCCCAGCAGCATCCCAATGATTGTCAGCAGGGCTATTGCTTTTTTACCAATTGCGTTTCGCATCAAAAAAACTCCTTCCAATGGCAGCATCCATGGTGGATAGCATGCCCCTGGAAGAAGTTTTGATAGGCCCTTGGTTCTGGGAAATATTGGCGGGATTACAGCGCTTGGATGACCCCGTCCAGCAGCCTGCGGAAGGTGTCCCTTACGCGGATGCCGGTCTCCATCACCTCTTGGTGGTTGAGAGGCTGGTCCAAAATGCCCGCAGCCATATTGGTGATGCAGCTGATGCCCAGCACCCGCATCCCGCCATGGCGCGCCACCAGGGTTTCGGGCACGGTGGACATGCCCACCGCGTCTCCGCCCAGGATGGTGGCCATGCGAATCTCCGCCGGGGTTTCATAGTTGGGGCCGTTGAACCAGCAATACACGCCCTTTTGCAGCTTGATCCCCTGCTTTTCCGCAGTTTGCATCGCCAAGGCCTGCAACTCCCGGTCGTAGGCGAAGCTCATGTCCGGGAAGCGGGGGCCCAGCTCCTGAATATTGGGCCCGGTCAGCGGGTTTTTGCCCGTCAGGTTGATGAAATCGGTGATCACCATCAAATCCCCTGCCTGGAAGGATTTGTTGGCCCCGCCTGCCGCGTTGGTCACAATCAGGGTCTTGACGCCCAGCCACTGCATCACCCGCACCGGCAAGGTGACGTCCTGCAGGTCATAGCCTTCGTAGGCATGGAAGCGGCCCTGCATCATACAGACGGTTTTCCCGTGCAGGGTTCCCGTATGCCACATGCCCGCATGGCCTTCCACAGTGGATACCGGAAAGCCCGGCACCTGGGCATAGGCAATGCTTTTTTTGTTTTCCAGCGCTTCTACATAGTCCCCCAGACCGCTGCCTAGGATCATGCCAATCTCTGCCTTTCCGCAGGCCTTTTCGATGGCGGCGGCGGCGGTTTGCACCCTTTGCAGGTAATTGTCGGACATGGTGATGCCTCCTATTTTGTTGATGACTCTTCGCCCTTCCAGGCGCTCGATGATGGCTTCATTGTGGCTCTATGGATGCTTCACTGCAGCTTCCCCGCGAAGGACTCCGCCTGGAACCGCTCCGGCAGGCCAAAAAGCTCCGCGATGGTGGCGGCGATGTCCGCATAGCTTCCCCGGGTTCCCAGGTCCGTTACTCCCCGCATGCCAGGATGCCAAACCAAAATGGGGATGTATTCCCGGGTATGATCCGTGCCATGGTGGACCGGATCGCAGCCGTGGTCTGCGGTGAGCAGCAGCAAATCCCCCGCCCGCATTTTGTCCAGAACCGCTCCCAGACGCAGGTCAAAGGCCTCCAAGGCCCTGCCATAGCCCTCCACATCCCGGCGGTGTCCGTACACCATGTCAAAATCCACCAGGTTCACAAAGACCATGCCGGTAAAATCCCTGTCCATGGCCTCCAGCAGCACGTCCATGCAAGCCTCGTTTCCGGCGGCGTGGTTGCTCTCCGAAATACCCTGCATGCAGAAAATGTCCTCGATCTTGCCCACGCCCATGGTGAACAGGCCCTTGTCCATCATGGCGTCCAGCAGCGTCCTGCTGGTGGGCAGCAGGGAGAAATCCTTCCGGTGCGCGGTGCGGGCAAAAGCGCCCCTCCCCGTTCCCACAAAGGGGCGGGCAATGACGCGGCCTACCCCGTGCTGGCCTTGCAGGAGGTCCCTGGCGATCTGGCACCACTGGTACAGGGTTTCCAGGGGCACCACCTCCTCGTGGCAGGCGATTTGGAACACGCTGTCCGCCGAGGTGTACACGATGGGAAAGCCGGTTTTCATATGCTCCTCGCCCAAATCCTCCAGCACGGTGGTTCCGCTGACGGCATAATTGCCCAGGGCTTTCCGGCCAATGGCCTTTTCAAAGGCTTCCATCACGTCCGGAGGAAAGCCCTCCGGGTAGGTGGGAAAGGGCTTGGCCAATTGAATGCCCATGATCTCCCAATGGCCGGTGGTGGTGTCCTTCCCAGGGGAGACCTCCGCCGCGCGGCCATAGGCCCCCGCCGCGTCCTCCGGCACAGGGTAGGGCACGCCGGGAATCTTTCCCAGGCCCATGGCTCCCATATGGGGCAACCGCAACGGCATGCGCTCCAACATATGGCCCAGGGTGTTGGCCCCCGCGTCGTCATATTTCTCCGCGTCCGGCAAGGCGCCTGCGCCCAGGCTGTCCAACACAATCAAAAAAACACGTTTCAAAAGGACGCCTCCTTTGGCAAATGGTTTCCAGCCACTCTATTGTACACGAATTACCCGCTATTGAAAAGCAAATTTCCGCGTTCCCTTTTCTTTTGCCCCGTTTTCCCGTATAATGCGAAGCGCATCCCCATTTTACGCCAGGAGAGTGACCCATGAAATTACAAGCCCCTTTTGTTTTCCTTGCCACCGCCGCCTTTGGCCTGGAGGGCGTGGTATCCGGCGAGCTGAAACGCATGGGTCTCCCCGCCAAAGCGGAGCAAGGCGGCGCACGGTTTGAGGGCAGCTTTGCCGATGCCTTCCGGGCCAATTTGTGGCTGCGGGCGGCGGACCGGGTGCTGTGGGTGCTGGCGGAAAAAGAAGTACGCAGCTTTGAGGACTTATACCAGCTGGTGTCCTCCGTGCCTTGGGAAAGCCTTTTGTCCAAGGAAGCCGCCTTCCCCGTCAGCGGCAAATGCGTCCGCAGCCAGCTTATGAGCGTGCGGGATTGCCAGGCCATCAGCAAAAAGGCCATTTGCAACCGCTTGCAGGCCCATTATCAAATCACCCGGTTTCCCGAAACCGGGGTGACCTATCCCATTGATGTTTCCATCCACAAGGACATGGCCCGCGTCACCCTGGACATGAGCGGCGAGGCCCTAAACCGCCGGGGCTACCGCACCTGGAACGGCGAAGCGCCCCTGCGGGAAACCCTGGCCGCCGCTTTGGTGGATATCAGCCCCTGGCGGGTGGGCATGCCGCTGTTTGACCCCTGCTGCGGCACCGGCACTTTGCTGATTGAGGCGGCCATGAAAGCCGGTCGACGAGCCCCGGGCCTGGTGCGCGACTTCGCCTGCGAACGCTTTGGCTTTATGCCCAGCAAGGAAATGGCTGCCCTGCGCCTCTCCGCCCAGGAAGCCTATCAGCCGGAGGCGGCCATGAGCATCGGCGGCAGCGACATTGACCCGGAGGCGCTCACTTTGTGCAACAGGCACATCAGCCAGGCGGACTGTGAGGGCAAAGTGACGGTGGCCCTGGGGGATTTGCGCCAGGTGCAGCGGCCGGAACCCCGGGGCGTGTTTTTAACGAACCCTCCCTATGGGGAGCGGCTCAGCGACAAAGCCACATGCCAAGCCCTTTACAAGGAGCTAGGCGCGCTGCTGCGCAGGCACCCCGGCTGGCAAATGGGCGTCATCACCTCTGAGCCCGGCTTTGAGCGGTACTTTGGCCGCCGGGCCAGCGCCAAGCGCCGCTTTTACAATGGGCGGCTGGAATGCGAGTTTTTCATATATCAGTAAGCGCATATATCCATAAGTGTAAGTTTCATTAGCGAAAGCGGCCTATGTGGAAGCAACATAGCGCAAGCGGCGTAGGCCTAGAGCAAATTCCGAAAACGTAGCAATAGGATTTGCGAGAGATTTTTCCCTGGCGCTCAGCCGAGGAAGGGAGGCATAGTGGGGCTATGCTGACCGGACGAGGCAACGCGCCTGGGGAAAAGATCCGCTAAGACTGTGCTATGTTTTCGGAATTTGCTCTAAGCCTCCTCAAAACCCTCCTGCACCTCCGGCATGTTTTGGCAGACCATCAGCAGTGCGTCTTCCCCATTGTCTTCGTAGTAGCGCTTGCGCAGGCCTAGCGCCACAAACCCCAATTGCTCATAGAGCTTTTGCGCCGCCACATTGCTTTTGCGCACTTCCAGCGTCATATACTGCACGCCCAGGTTGGCGGCATACTGTTGCAGCGCGGCGGTGAGGGCTTTGCCAATGCCCTGGCCGCGCCATTCCTTCGCCACCGCCACATTGGTGATATGCCCTTCCTCAAAAACCATCCAGGCCCCGGCATAGGCGATGATCTTTCCCTCTTGCTCCGCCACCAGGTACCGGGCGCAGGGGTTTTTTTCCATTTCGTCTTGAAAACTCTGAAGGCTCCAAGGGGTGGCAAAGGTCTCCTCTTCCAGCTGGTGCACCTGGGGCACATCGGCCAAAACCATGCGGCGGATGTTGTACCGGGCTTCGCTCATAGGCTTTCCGCCTTCTTGCCCGCCGCTTCCCGGGCCCGTTCCGCCTGGGGCGCGCGCAGGTACTGGGGCTGCAAGGCCAGGTAATCCACAGCCTTTCCTGCTTTCGCGGCCACGTCCGCCAGCAAGGCCACACTGGCCGGGCGCAAATAGGCCAGATGGACAGGCAAAAAAAGGGCCCGCTCCCCCAGCAGCGATTCCAGCGCTGCCCGGTAGGGCACTGCCCCATCGCCCAGAAAGCAAAGCTTCTGGCCGCCTCCCGCCACCGCCAGGGCCGCTTCTACAAAGCACTCCAAGGTTTCCGCCCGGTTTGCCAGCTTGCGCACCGGCGGCATGCCGCCCAAAAAAGCCGCGCCGTACACCTGCCCGGCCCGGGCATCCTGGATGGGACAGAGCAACGCTTCCACAGGGCCAGCCCCAGCGGCCAAGGCTTCCAGGGCATCCACCCCCACACAGGGCTTCCCCGCCCCATGGGCCATGCCTTTTACCGTGCTGACCCCGATGCGCACCCCGGTAAAGGAGCCGGGGCCTGTCACAGCGGCATATATGTCGATCTCTTCCAGGGCCAGGCCGCTACGGCGGAAGGCTTCCTCCACCATGGGCATCAGGTTCACGGAATGGGTCATGCGGTTCACCGCCACGCCCTCGTAGGCCACCTGCCCCTGGCGCAGCACCGCCACCCCTGCCACCGGCCCGGAGGTATCAACCGCCATCAGATTCATGGGCATTCCCTCTTCTCTTTGCTTGCCCTGCGCATGTTGCGTTTCCGTTATAATCCCGTAACCGGAGGAAACCCTCCCATAGGCTCCAGGGTGATCTCCCGCCCATTTTCCCCGATGGGCCGCAAGCTCACCCGCAAATGCCGCTTTGGAATGGCTTCCTCCGCCTGGGTGGGCCATTCCACCACGGCCACCCCATTCCCTTCCAGGTATTCTTCCATGGAAAGCTCGTAAAGCTCCTCCGCGCCCGCCAGGCGGTACCAATCAAAATGATACAGGGGCAACCGGCCGGATTCATACACCTGCAAAACCGTAAAAGTGGGGCTGGTGACGGGTCCCTCCACCCCCAGCCCCGAGGCAATGCCCCGGGTTAATTCACTTTTGCCCGCGCCCATGTCTCCAAACAGCAACAGACAGTCGCCCGGTGCCAGCTGCGCCGCCAGCTTTTCGCCCAGCTGGCGGGTCTCCCGTGGGCTTCGGGTCACAAACCGCATCATACACTTACCCCTAGGGCTTTATGGGCTGACGGCGGCTCATTCCCATCACCCGGCCGTGCAGCAGAGGAGAAAGCGGCTTATACATCAGAATGCCTAAAAGGCTGATAACCGCCCATTTGCCGATGTTAAAGGGCGCTGTGATATAGAACACAAACTCCCACACCGAGCTGATGGAATCAATCAGCGCCTGCCCCATCCCGATGATTTGCTCCACCGGCATGTGGAACATGGTGCCATAGAAGGGAATCATCACATACACATTGGTAAAGACTCCCACAAGGCTGGCCACAACAGCCCCCACGATCATGCCGATGACGGCCCCTTTTCTGCTCTTGTTTCTTTGGTAGATCAGCCCGGCAGGTAGCACCATGCCCAGGCCCACCACAAAATCCGCAAATTCGCCCACAAACAGGCTGCTGCTGTGCAAGCAGCCCAGCAGACTCTTCACCAGCAAAATCCCCGTTCCCCAGAGGGGGCCCAGGGCAAAGGTGCCAAGCAACACCGGAAGGTTGCTAAAATCCAGCTTGTAAAACAGCACCACCGGGATTTCCAACAGGAACAGGATGGACGCAATGGCTGCCAAAATGGCCGCCACCGTCATTTTTTGAATCGTCTGCGTCTTTTTTGCCGTGTTTGTCATAGATGATTCCTCCCCAACAAAATTGCCCCCGATGGCTTCAACATCAGGGGCAACAACGCATGGCGAAATGCGGCTGCTCTTCTTTCATCCAGACTTTGGCCATGGGACCCATGCGCCAATCACTGTCGGCCCTGGATTTTCACCAGATCGGCCCGAAGGAATGCTTCCTGCGGGTTCGCGGGCTATACCGCCGGTAGGGAATCTCACCCTGCCCCGAAGATGCCATCTACTAGCTTCTCATGATGATGATACCACGGTTTGCAACTTCTGTCAATTCTTGCTCAGGTCCAAATAAGCCGCGCCATCCGGGCGGATATCCAATACATTGCAACTGCGGGAACCAAAAACCGCCTCCATGTCCTTCACAAAAGTATCCAGCTCTTTTTGGGGCACAAAATTCAGCGTGGTGCCCGCAAAGCCGCCGCCATGCACGCGCCAGGCGCCCCGGCCCTTTAATTTGTCCTCCGCCAGCATCAGCGCCAGGGCCAGCTCCTGGCCTACTGTTTTGGTGTGTACGTTTTGCAAATAGGAAAAGCTGCTTCTGCCAGACTCGATCACGGTTTGCAGGAAGCCTTCCAAATCGTCATGCTGCAGAGCCTCCATTTCGTCCACCACCCGCCGGTTCTCCTCAAAAAAATGGGCGGCGCGGAGAATGGCCCGGTCCGGGCTCTGGCAGGTCAGCTCTTTGCGCAGTTTGGGGATGTTTTGCATGAACTGCTCCTGGCGCACCTTGCGCAGGTTCTTTTCCCCAAAGAACGCGGCCACCGCCCGCATTTCCTCTGGAATGGCGGCATATTCGGGGGTCAAATCATCGTGGCTGCCGCCGGTGTTCACCACCACCAGCACCATGTCCCGCAGGGCAAAGTCATAGTCGATTTCGGTGATCTTGGCCGCGTCGTCCTTAAAATCAATGAAGGTCAGGCCGCCCACGCTGCTGGCGGTCTGGTCCATCAAGCCGCTGGGCTTGCCAAAATATACGTTTTCCGCATATTGCGCAATTTGCGCCCGCAGCTTGGCGTCCATAGTCCAGCCGTTGTAGAGCACGTCAAAAATTGCGCAGACCAGCACCTCAAAGGCGGCGGAAGAGCTGAGGCCGCTGCCGGCCCGCACCGTGGAGGTGACCACCGCGTCAAACCCGCCGATGGCATGCCCCAGCGCCTTCATTTTGGCCGCCACGCCGCGAACCAAAGCGGCGGTGGCGCCCTTTTCCCCTTCCACGATGTCCAGGTTGCCCAGGTCCATTTCCAAAGGCTCGTAGCCCTCGCTGAACACGCGCACCTTTTGGTCCCCTCGCTGGCTGACCCCAGCCAGGGTGTCCAGGTTGATAGCAGCCGCCAATACCTTGCCCTTGTTGTGATCCGTATGGTTGCCGCCAATTTCCGTGCGGCCCGGCGCGCTGACCAGCAGCACCGGCCCCTCCGCGTTCACCAATTCCTCATGGCGCTTCAAGATGTGCGTATACCGCGCGATCTGCCCCACCAGCATGCCGTCCCTTTGCCCATACAATCGGGTAAGGGCTTTCATCACCGCGGGGGTTTTGAGCTGCCGGATCATCTGCGCATATTGGCTCATTGGCATTCCCAGCTTTCTTTGGTTATTGGTTTGCAGGGGCAAAACCGTCATAGACCTGCTGCCAGAAGGCGGCCATGTCCTCCGCGCCCCGCTGGCGAAGTCCTGCGGAAAACGCCTCAATCCTGTCCGGGGTTAGCTCCCACTGGCCCAGCACAAAACGGGCAAAGGCGCTATCCACATACGGCCCCAGTTCCGCTTGCCACGCGGCGGCCCGCTCGCTTTGCTTTTCGTCCAGCACGATATCGGGAAAGGGCCTCACCACAAAGGGTTGCAGCTTTTCCAGCTCGCCATTGATGCGCACCACTCCGTCCTCCGCAAAGCGGTTGTAAAACGCCTGCGGGAACAGCCAGGGCATATTGCCTGTGTCCGATACACTCATATCCTGGAGGGAAGGCGGCGCACCGCCCTCCATGCCCGCCCACTGCCAGCGGCCCTCCTCATCCAGCAGGTAATCCACGCCTTCTTCCCCCGCCATGGCCTGGATGGCCCCTTCAGGCGTATAGAGAATATCCACCCAACGCAAAAGGGCCCCGGGGTCCTCGCAGGCGGAGGTAATGGCAAAAACGCCCCGCATCACCGATCCGTACAAATCCCGGTAGATTTGCTTGCCACCATAAGCCAGGGGAGGCATCAACACATATTCCTGGCTGCTTTCGTAGCGCGTCAAGGTCAATGGATTGGGTCCGAAAAACACCCCGTAGACCGCCGGGGCCTTTTCCTCCGTGGAAGTGCGAAACATGTCCACGGCAAAAAACCCGTTGGGGTCCAGCAACTTTTCTGTATACAGGCCCCGCAGATAACCAAGAAGGTCCAGGAAGGACGTTTCCATGGGCCAACAGCGGACCTGGCCGTCCTCCACATACACATTGTAATCATTCACCGCCACGCCAAAGGCATGGGACAAAAACTTCAAGTCCCACACCCCCAAAAAGGACAGGGGGATTTCGTCCTGCTTGCCGTTTTGGTTAGGGTCCCGCTGCTGAAAAGCCCGCAGGGTTTCCGTGAGGCTTTCCCTGTCTGTGGGCATGGGCAACCCTAGGGTGTCCAGCCATTGTTGGTTGATCCACATGGCATTTTGCACGGGAAGGGGCGCAAGGGAGGGCAGTGCGCCGATCTTGCCGCCGGGCAGCGTGATGGCCTTCATCCACTCCGGGTTCTGCGTCAATAAGGCCCAGAGGTGGGGAGCGTTTTCTTCCAGCAGCGGCTTCAAGTCGATGATCTGGCCGCTCTGCGTATAGCGCAACAGCTCCTGGGTGGTGAGCTCCGCCTTCAAAAGCACGTCCGGTAGCGGGCCGCCTTCAAACATCTTCCCTTTGGCCGCCTGCCACGCGGAAAAATCCGTGTACTGGTCAAAGGTAAAGTGGATACCGGTCTGTTTCTCCATACGCGAAAAAAAAGCGTTGGTCTCCCAGCGATGGGAACTCTCGTCCCCATCAAACCCCGCCATGGACATCTGTATGGGTTCTGCTGCCCCTGTAACAAAGGGCAACAGCAGCATAAACCCAACCGCACAGGCCAGCCAACCCAACGCACGTCTTGGCATGAAGCGCCTCCTTGGAAAGTTCGTGCCCGGGCCCGTAGGCCCTGATCGGTTTTATTATACTGTTTTTCTCTTGTTTTGCAAAGCCTTTTTCAATGCCTGCTCATGGCCGTTTCATTGGGCGCTTTTCAAGGCGTTCCAAACCCTTGAGAAAAGACGGGCTCCTGAGAAAGGCAGGCTAATACCTCCTCCTCCACGATGGCTTCCCGCTGCAACAGCAGGCAAGTCAAGCGGTTCCAGGCTGCCCGGTGGGTGAAAAGCACCTTTTTGGCCAATTCATAGCCGCATTGCAGCCATTGCTGGGCCGCCTGGTCCCGCCTGGACTGGGCAAAAAGATACAGCATGTCCCCCTGGGGCAGCATGCCCCATTCGCACACCATACGCCGGGCCAGCGCCGCGGCCTTCTCAATATCGTTGGCCGCCCCGGTGCTGACCAAATCCGCGCCGTAGGAAATCTCCTCTGCTGCGCGGCCTGCCAGGGCCACGGCGATGTGATACAGCAATTCCTGTTTGGAATGGAACATCTTTTCCGGCTGAATGGCCATGCTGTACCCCGCCGCGCCTTTGGAGGAGGGCACGATGCTCACCTTGCGGATATGGCTGTCCGGCAGCAGAAAGAAGGTGGCCAGGGCATGGCCGGCCTCATGGGCGGCGGTAATTTCCCGCTCCCGCTCCACCGCATACCCGCTTCGCCGGTCCGCGCCGCAAAGCAACACATCATAGGCCATGTCCACATCCTCTTTGCAGATGGTTCTGGCATTCCGTTTGGCCGCGATGATGGCGGCCTCGTTCAATACACTTTCCAGCCTGGCGCCGGAAAACAGGGCTGTCTGCGCTGCCAGGGCCTGCAAGGAAACAGTTTCATCCATGGGCTTCCCCTGGGAGTGCACCTGCAAAATTTTCACCCGCTCCTCGTATCCGGGAAGGGGCACCTCAATTTGCCTGTCAAACCGGCCTGCCCGCAGCAGCGCCTCGTCCAGGGTGTCAATCCGGTTGGTGGCGGCCATCACAATGATGCCCTCCTGATCCCGGAAGCCGCTCATCTCCGAAAGCAGGGCGTTTAGGGTCTGTTCCCGCTCGTCGCTGGTATTGTCCCGCTTTTTGCCAATGGCGTCAATTTCATCAATGAAGATCACCGCCCGGCCCGCTTTGCGCGCCTTGGCAAAGAGGGTGCGTACCCGGCTGGCGCCCACGCCCACGTACATTTCCACAAAGTCCGCGCCGTTGACGGCGAAAAAGGGCACCCCCGCTTCCCCCGCCAGGGCGCGGGCCATCAGCGTCTTGCCTGTGCCCGGAGGGCCATACAGCAGCACGCCCCGGGGAATTCTGGCCCCATAAAGGCTATACTTTTCCGGCGATTGAATGAAGCTGACCAAATCGCGAAGGCTATCCATGGCCTCCTCATTGGCCGCCACATGGGCAAAACGGGTGGCAGGCGCGGTTTTTTCACTCTCCATGGTTCCCTTGCCCAGAACTTCCGTGCGGCCCTGCTTGCGCTTGCTCATGAAGCCTAAACCACCCACCAGCACCAAAAAAGCCAGCGGCAGCAACCCGTTGCCCAGAGGGCTTTGCTCCGTAACAGCAACCCCTTGAATCAGCAACGATTGTTTGAAAGACTCGTTGCGCGGGTTATCAAACTGAAAAAGAGCCCCGGACTTGGAGGTGGCGGTGAGCATGGCCGCATCGGAAAAAGCCACGCTTGCCACTTCCCCGGCCCTCACCCGTTGCAAAAACGTTTGATACGAAACTCTTTCCAGCGGTGCGCTTTGGTTTTGCCAAAACAAAAACCCCAGCATGGCAATCAGCGCCGCCAGCACACAAAACCGAAAGGCTCTTTCGTACTTGGCTCGCATAGACCGCACCTCCGTTTTCTAACTGCTTCAAAGTATACAAGATGCGCTTTGTATAAGTAAATGGTAGTTATTGACGCACTTTCCATGGTTGCTAGCGTTGCTTCCGGCACATAGTATGCAAGAAGAAATTGCGGCAGGAATGGCTCCGTCCACGAAGGCCCGCCGCATGTGGGGTGGAAGCATGAAGAGCAGAACCAGAAAAAAGCGCATGAAGCATCTGGAGGCCGAGCTGCCGCAGGACATTCAAAATGAAAACCAGCAGCCGCCTGCGGAAACGCCAGCGCCACAGGATACGCCGGAGTTGGACGCTTCCTTTTTTGAAAAAGAATTACAAAAAATGGAAGCGGAGGAGCAGCGGGCTGAAACGGAGAAAAAGCGGGAAAGGCGGGCCAAAGCGGAAGCTGCCGAAGAACGCGCCTCGGACCGTACCCACCGAAGCCCGCCCGTAACGTCCCGCCAGGACCCTGAAGAACCTGCGGCGGTACCGGTTGCGCCGGTGGTGCCGGTTGCGCCGGTCTCGAAAGAGGAGGGGCGGGAGGAAGCTGTCCCTGAGGGAACTGTTTTGGACAAACCCGCCTCGAACCAGGCGGTTGTGGAGGAAGCGGTTGTGGGCGAAGCGGTTGTGGAGGAAGCGGCTGTAGGCGAAGCCGCTGCCACCAAAACGGCGCGGCACAAGAAGGACCATTCTCGCCATTCTCGCAAATCTCGCGAATCTCGCAAGCGCCCCAAGCGGCACCGCCTGCGCAAGACGATACTGGTCCTGGCCAGCTTGTTTTTGATTGCTTTTATAGGGGCATTCTTTTATTTTGACATGCCCCACTGGCAACGGCTGGACCTAGACAAAATCACCGCCGCGCCCAAAACCGGCAGCCTGTACGACAGCGCGGGCAATCTGGTGACCCCCATCAAAGGCTCTGAAAACCGGGTTCCCATCCCCCTCGCCTCCATTCCTCAGGAAGTCCAAAACGTGTTTTTGGCGGCGGAGGACCTGCGGTTTTACAGGCATCACGGCCTGGACCTGGTACGCTTTGGCGGCGCGGTGGTGGCCAACCTGCAGCAGGGTACCTACGCCCAGGGCGGCAGCACCATCACCATGCAGCTGATCCGCCAAAGCCATTTGAGCACACAAAAAACCGTGGCCCGCAAGCTAGAGGAAATTTACCTGTCCTTTCTGATGGAATCCCAGCTTTCTAAGGACCAAATTCTGGAAATGTATTTGAACTACATCTATTTTGGGAACGGCGCCTATGGCCTCCAAGCGGCGGCGGAAACCTACTTTGGCGTGAACGCCAAGGACCTGACCCTCACCCAGACCGCGGCCCTGGCCGCCGCCCTCAAGGCCCCCAGCTATTACTCGCCGCATATTTCGGAGGAAAACAACCGCTCCCGGCGCAGCTACATCCTGGACACCATGTTGGAAGCGGGGATGATCGACCAGGCCGCCCACGACAATGCCGCCAAGGCCAAGCTGGTGCTGGCGGAGACGCCGCCGCCGGACCTCCCCTATGGCTGGTTCGTGGATGCCACCCTGGACGAGGCCGAGCAGCTTTTGGGCCTTAGCAGCGAACAGGTGCTCACCGCCGGATACCGCATTGACTCCACCCTCAGCCGCCAGCACCAGGACCTGCTGGACAAGCAGTTCCAAGCGGATGTCTTTCCCGCCAAGGCCAGCGACGGCACCCTGGTGCAGGGCGCGGCCTCCTGTGTGGATACCAAGACCGGCGCGGTTTTGGCCATTGTGGGCGGCCGCAAATACGAGGTGCGCCGGGGCCTGAACCGGGCCACCCAACTGCGCCGCCAGCCAGGATCGTCGCTCAAGCCCCTGATGGTCTATGCCCCCGCCATTGACCAGCACGGCTACATGACCGCCAGCGTATTAAAGGACGAGCCCACCAACTTCCACGGGTACAAGCCCCGCAACAGCGGCTATACTTATTATGGCAACGTCAGCATCCGCACGGCGCTGACCAACAGCCTGAACGTGGCGGCGGTTTCCTTGCTGAACAAAATCGGCGTGCAGGCAGGGAAGAACTATCTCACAAAGGTGGGCATTCCCCTGGACGCCAGGGATGACAACCTGGCCCTGGCCCTGGGCGCGATGACCTACGGGGTTTCCCCCGTGCAAATGGCGGCGGCCTACGCCCCCTTTGGCAACGGCGGCTCCTTCCACGGCTCGCATTTCATCAACAAGATTACCGACAGCGATGGCCGCGTGCTGTACCAGCACCGCGCCTTTGGGGAGCAAGTGCTGTCCACCCAATCCGCCTATCTGATGACCAGCCTTCTGTCCAGCGTGACCTCCTATGGCACCGGCGCGAAGCTGTCCGGGGCGGGTACCCCGGTGGCGGGCAAAACCGGCACCGTAAACATGACCGGCGGCGGCAACCGCGACATCTGGATGGTTTGCTACAATCCGGAAATCTCCTGCGCCTTCTGGATGGGCTTTGACAAAACGGACAGCAAGCACCGGCTGCCCAGCTGGATCAGCGGTGGCGACAACACCGCCCTGATGGCCCGGAACTATTTTCAAAAGCTCTATGCGGGCAAAAAGAAACCGCAATTTACCATGCCGGAGGGCATCATTGCCCTGGACATCGACAAGCAGGCCATCAAATGGCGCGGCGAGCCCATGCTGGCCGTGCCCCTGACCCCCGCCGGTTCCCGCTATACCGAGTATTTTACCGCCGACAACCATCCCACCAAAAAGAGCAATGTATGGACCCCGCCCAAAACCCCCAACAAGTTTTCCGTCAGCCACAACGACCAGGGCTTTCCCCTGCTGATGATTCAACCGGCGGACACCGCCATTTACCGCATCCAGCGGGACGCGGTGGGTGAAAGCTTCGTGCTGACGGAGCTTTACGGCACCGCCGGGGAGACCCTGTACTATACCGACACCAAGGCACAGGCGGGCGTGGTGTACACCTACCGGGTCATTCCCGTCCACGCGGAGCTGCTCAACAACGGCGTGGTGCTGGAAGGGGTGCAGGCGGTGCAGGTGGCCCAGGCCAATCTAGGCAACAAGGGTCTGCTGGACACGCTAACCGGGTTCCTCTTTGGGGCGGATGGCGGGGGGGACAGGCCCAGCTATGCGGATGCCGGGGCGGATACGCAAGACCCGGGCGCAAGCAGTGAAAACAACAGCTCCATTTTCTGGAGCGATTGAGCTGGAATGGTGTAAAAAAAGGACCGGGGGCTTCCCTCCGGTCCTTTGCGTGCTGGGAAAGTCCGTTTAGAGCAGATTCCGAAAACGTAGCAACAGGATTTGCGAGAGATTTTTCCCTGGCGCTCAGCCGAGGAAGAGAGGCATAGTGGTGCTATGCTGACCGGACGAGGCAACGCGCCTGGGGAAAAGTTCCGCAAAGACTGTGTTATGTTTTCGGAATTTGCTCTAGGGCCTGCTGCCCTTAAAACCACCGCCAAGGCTTCGCCCTGAACCTTTCATACTCTTGAAGGGTGGCAAAAGGCTATTGCCCCCCGGTCCTTTTTTGCTCGTTTTCCCACATCTGATCATTGAGCTGGTTGATGTTCCCGCAGCCCAGGGTCAGCACCAGGTCCCCCTCCTGCCAGTGTTCCCGCAGGTACCGCTCCGTGTCGTCAAAGCTGGGGGTATGAATGGCGTTCAGGCCGCCTGCTTTCATCCCCTCCACAATCTGCTGGGCCTTGATGTCCCCGGGGTCCTTTTCCCGGGCGGCGTAGATGTCCGTGACCAGCGTGATGTCCGCGTCCGCCGTGCAGGTCAAATAGTCGTCAAACAAACGCTTCACACGGCTGTAAGTATGGGGCTGCATCACCGCCCACAGCCGGTTGTGGGGCTGCAATTTTGCCACGGACAAAATGTTGCGCATCTCCGTGGGATTATGGCCGTAGTCGTGGTAGAGCTTCACGCCCTGGATGGTGGAGGTATGCTCAAACCGGCGGTGCACCCCCACAAACTCGCTGATGGCCTTGCAGGCCTTTTCCATTTCCACCCGCTGGGCCCAGGCGCAGGCCAGACAGGCCAAGGCGTTGCTCACATGAAAAAAGCCCGCCACCTTCAGGTCCACATAGCCCAGCTTTTGGCCCCGGAACAGCACATCAAAGCTGCCTCGGCCCTGCTCGTCATACCGAAGGTTGCCCGGCTGCCAGTCGTTTGTTTTTTCAAACCCGTAGGTCATGGCATTGCATTCCACCCGCGCCAGCAACCGCGCCACCCGCTGGTCGTCACCGTTGCCAATGGCCAGGCCGTCCTTGGGCAGCAGGGCCAGGAACTGGCCAAAGGTTTCTTCAATATGCTCTATGTCGCGGTAATAATCCAAATGGTCCGCGTCAATGTTCAGCACCACGGCCACCGTGGGCCGCAGGTGCAAAAAGCTGGCGTTGAACTCGCAGGCCTCCGCTAAAAACATGCCGCTTTTTCCAATGCGGGTGCTGCCGCCGATAAAATCCAGGGAACCGCCAATATGAATGGAGGGGTCCATGCCGGTTTCCATCAGCACCTGGGTCAGCATAGAGGTGGTGGTGGTTTTGCCGTGGGCGCCGCAAACGCCGATGGCCACGTCAAAGCCTTCCATCAGCTGCCCCAGCAGCGTCGCCCGCTCCACATTGGGAATGGAAAGCCTTTCCATTTCCACCCGCTCCGGATTGTCCGCCAGGATGGCAATGGTATAGACCACCATGTCCGCGCCATGCACATTTTCCACAAAATGGCCGATGGTCACAGGAATGCCAATTTCCCGCAAATGCCGGGTGGTATACGTTTCCAAATTATCCGAACCGCTGACTTTGTAGCCTTTTTCTTGCAGCATTTGGGCCAATCCGCTCATGCTGGAACCACCGATGCCGATCATGTGGATTCGCTTGCCTTGAAAATCTCGAATATGAGGGGTCGCCATCATTTCACCGCCGTTATTTCCAATATACAACAAGGTTTCGCCCCCTATTATACGCGTAAAGGCCGGGAATAATCAATAGCCAACCAAAATCCTGCAAAAAGCATCCAAAAAAACAATGTAACCAAAAAAGGCGATCCCAGCCCTTCTTTGCTTCTTTTTTCACAAATGGAAAATGTGAAAATTTGTATGCAAAATAAGGCTTTTCATTTTTCATTTTTCATTTCTTCGTAAAAAAAAGAGACCACCTAAAAAAGAATTGCAAGAAAGTCGGTTACATTTCAGTAACTTCATTGACATCCTGATATATCTTATGTATAATTCCCTTGTAACGTTGGGAAATGATGGAAATGGAACCCATCAAAACCTTGTGCGTATTTATTTTTTCGCCATTTTCAAAAGCGCGTTTCTCGCAATGTAACCATTGTGTAACTCCGATACTACTCTGCCGATCACTCTCACCACCTTTCTCAGTACGAACCACAAATGGAGGAAATCACCATGAAGCGATTGCAAAAGGTACAGGCGTTCATCTTGGCCGCCGCCATCCTTGCACAACTGATCGTTTTGCCTGCCGTCAGTCTGCCCAGCGCCAAAGCAGCCAATGCGGATCATCCCCGCCTGCTGAACGGCGACTTTGCAACCAACGGCCTAACCAAAGGAGTCGATGCGAAAGACTGCGCGGCAAGCGCTGTCAATCCCTGGCAAACCGATGCTAAGGATAATCGAATCGAAATCTGGAGAAGTGGTTTCGAGCCCACTTATATCCCCGGCAAAACGGTTTTTAAAACGCCAGCCAACTCTGGCTATACCTTCATGTGCGAGCTGAACGCCAACCAGCTCCGGCAGACGGTTTACCAGGATATTGATACCACCCCTGGTATTCTTTACTATTGGCAGTTGTACCACCGGGGTCGCGCCGGCAAAGTCAATGCGGACGAAATGGTCATGAGCATCGGCAACACCAGCTGGCCTACTTTTTCCGCCAACAATACCGGCTGGCAATTCCATAACGGCGGATATACCGCCACCGCTGATTCCACCCGGTTTAACCTCTATTCCCAATTAGGGCGGGGCAATGATGGCTACAAAGCTGGTGATCCTGCCTGCGGCAACCTGGTCACCGGTGTGGAATTTTACCCCGTGGCCTGGCCCGACCCCAAAACCATTCACGTGGACGATGACACTCCCGCCGCCGTGGACATCCTGAAGGATGTGGCCCCGGGCTTCACTTTTGCGTATCAAACGCCGCCTGTTCTGCCCGTTCCTGGCGAATATGAGCAGCTGATTGATGTGTATTATGGCGGAACTCAATTCATCGGTACCATTACCTCCAAAATATACGTCTATGCCAACATCACCGTAAAGCATGTGGTGGAAAACAGCGATCCTCTCATTGACCTGGTGCCCCCTGCCTTGACCACCTCCACCGACCCCACCTACAACGTGACTGCCCCTGCCGCCACCGCGGAACTGACCAAGGATGGCGTCACTTATATCTATAAGCGGGTAGACCCGAACCACGACCCTCTCTTTGGGCCTTTAGACACGGACAAAACGGTGGTGTTTACTTACGTGCCCAAGCTGGACCCTCCCGCGAAACTGACGGTTCGGCATATCATTCAGGGGGACCCAAGCAGCAATATCATTGATCCGGTTCTCTCCTACCCCGGTACCGCCTACTATTCTGTCAGAGAACCCCAAGTGGGCGACATTATAACGGGCAACGACGGCAAACGCTATTCCTATGTGGAGCTGGACCCTTCCAGTGACCCGCTCACAGGCGAACTGGACACGGACAAGGAAGTCATCCTGGCCTATGTTTTGCAGAATGACCCCATCATCACCGTATACCATGTCATTTATGACGAGTCCATTACCGATGCCCAAAATCTCCAAAACCTGATCCCCCCCCAAACCATTACCACTTTTCGCCAGGGGGAAACCTATACCGTCCCTGAACCTCAGTCGGGCGTTACCAAGATTGGGAACTATGTCTACTATGCCATGGTGTCTGGTTCCGATCCTGTCACCGGCCCCTTGGATACCGATAAGAACGTCATCTTTGGGTATAAAAGAATCCCCATCCTGACGGTACGCCATGTCAATGAAGACGGCGTAGACCTCACCCCCCCGCAAAAGCCCGCTGCCACACCCTTTGCCACCTATACTGTTCCCGTACCCGCCGCAGGCGCTAGCTTGCCCGGGCCCGGCGGAAAAACCTATGTATATAAAGAGGTGCGCAGTGACAGCGATGCCCCAACCGGCCTTTTAGACCAAGACCGGACCGTGATCTTCGTGTACAATGCCTTGCTCACGCTGACCGTGAAGCATGTGGTGCAAGGCACCAACATCAACCTCATCCCGCCTGTGGTCACCACCCCTGTGGGCACCTATTCCGTGGAAGAGCCCAAGAGTACCGACACGCTGTCCTATAACGGTTATACCTACCACTATCAGCAAATGGCAGTGGGCAGCGATGCCTTGCGTGGCGATATGGACAAGGACAGAACCGTCATCTTTGAATACAACCGGTTGTATGATGTGACGGTGCGCAAAGTGTTTGTGGATGCCAACGGCGATTATGTGGACCTGGTCCCCTCTTCCACAACCACTTTGGGCACGCCGAATTATTCCGTGACCGAGCCCGCGGTGGGTGATGTCATCGAAGCAGGCGGCGTCAAGTACGTTTATGTGGCCTTGACCATCGATAGCGATCCTGTCTCGGGTCCTTTGGACTCTGACAAGCTGGTCATCTTCGGCTTTGCTCCGGCCTACTCCCTCACTGTCCGCCACATCCTCACGGGCACGGACACCGACCTCATCTCCCCCGTCACCACCCGGCCCGGAACCTCCACCTACAGCGTCACCGCCCCCCTGGAAGGCGATACGCTGGATTACAACGGTGGAACCTACGCCTTCGTAGAGTGGGACAGCACATCAGATGCCATTTCCGGCGACCTGGACAAAGACCGGACCGTGATTTTCCTATATGATGCGCTGGTGACCCCTACCCCTAGCTCCAACATCACTCCCTCACCGTCCCCCTCACCCTCGCCTACGCCTGTGCCTACCCCCGCGCCTGTCCCCTGCGCCATTGGCGGCGTGGTGTGGATCGACGTGGACCAGAACGGCAGAAATAACGATCACACCACCCTGGGAGGCGTCAAAATGACGCTCACCTTGCTGAGCGTTCCCACCCAGCAAACCTCCAGCGATGGCGGTCCGGTAAGCGGGCCGGTCATTCAGGTCGGCGTGCCCATTCCTCAAGTCACCGAGGACCCCAACAAGGGAACCATCGCCGTGGGCGCTTCCCTGGAGACCCACACCGATGCCAACGGCCGCTATCTCTTTGACTGTCTACCGGTAGGCAGCTACGTGGTGACCATCACCTTGCCCACCAACCCGGCCCTGGGCCTGGTCCCCTATCTGGCCGGCGAATCAGAATTTGAGCAAGGCTCCCGTACCGCTTCTGTTTCTGTGGCCAGCGGCGAGATGATCCTGACGGTGGACGCCGGTTTGACCGCGGCGGTCTCTGTCACGCCTACGCCGACTCCTCCTGTCACGCCTACGCCGACTCCAACTCCGACGCCGACTCCAACTCCGACGCCGACTCCAACTCCCACTCCCACTCCGACTCCCACTCCCACTCCCACTCCCACTCCCACTCCCGGCGGCTCCACCCCTACCCCCGTCCCCACCAGGCCAAAACTGGTCATCGACGTGGAAGAGCTGGAAGTGTTCTATGACGGCAACGTCCATACCGTGAAGTATACCGTCACAGGCCTTCAGGGAACCGACACCCTGCTTGTGACCCTCAGTAACAACGGCAAAACCGATGTGGGTTTCTACGAAGTGACTATAAAGGACTACAAGATCCAGCGCGATGGCAGCAACGTAACCAGTCAATATGACGTATCCACCTTGGATGGTTCCCTGCGGATCAAACCCCTTGTGCTGACCGTCACAGCGGAAACAAAATCCTTTGTCTATGACGGCAAGCCGCACTCCGTGGGGTACACCGTCAGCGGATTGTTGGCGGGCCACGCAGAAAAGGTCTCCCTGGTAGATGAGACGCGCACCAAGGTGGGCAGCAACCCGGTCATCGTGGAGGACACGGTGAAAGTCCTTACCCAGGGTAGCAACCCGAAGGATGTGACCAAAAACTACGAAATCCACCGCGTCCCCGGCCATATCACCATTGAAGGCATCAAGACTCCCGTGGTCATCACCATCAAGGATAACACGGAAACGTATGATGGAACGGCCCATGGCGGCGACGGCTACACCGTGGAAGGCCTGCAACCCGGCCATAAGCTGGTGCCCATCACCGTGGTGGTCAACCAGGGCGAAGGCATCAACGCCGGTGACTATCCCCTGGGCCCTGACAAGGTCGTCATTGTGGACGAAGACGGCAATATTGTGACCGACCAGTACGAAAGCGTCACTGTCAATGAAGGCGTGCTGCACGTGCTGAAGGTCAAAATCACCGTGGACGCGCAGGAAGAGACCTTCCTCTTTGACAACAAGCCCCATACCGTGGGGTATGACGTGATCGGCAACCTGGTGGGCAAGGATGCCATCACCGAAGTGATCCTGATGGATGGCGTGCGCACCCAGCTGGGCGACAACGAGGTGGGTGTAGGCGGCGTAATGATCATGAACGGTACAAACAACGTGTCGCTGAACTACGAAGTGACGCGCCTCCCGGGGCACATCACCATCACCCCGCCCAAAAACCTTCCCTACCGGGTGGAATACTACTTCGATGGCGTTTTGGATTCCAGCCTCACGGAGTATTTCCAGAACCTAACCTATGGGCAGGTGGTTACCATCAGCCCCCCGCAGACCATTGGTGATTTCACCCTCAGCCGTTTCATCTACGGGACCAATCCGGCCGCCGCCGGGCTGACCATTACGCTGGACCCTGATACCAACGTGATCAAGGTGTACTATGAATCTCCGGCGGATGTGCTGTACCACGTTGAGTACTACTACAAAAACGCGGTTACCGGCAACTATGACATGCGCTACCAGGACACAGTGGGCGGCCATAAGGAAGGCGATACCATCCGCAGCATCAGAACCCGTGTGGCGCAGAACGAAATCGCCGGGTACCGTCACCGGCGCACCGATGGCCTTCCGCTGAAGCTACAGCTGGACGACAGCCAGAACATCATCAAGGTGTACTACGACCCGCTGGCCAACGGAGTCTATACCGTGGAGTACTATTACAACGGCAAGATGGACGCCGCCGCCACAGAGCGGCTGGCAGGCCAAACCATCGGCAGCGTCATCTCTAGCTACACCGACAAGCCCCGGCAAGGCTATCAGCTGGTCCGCACGGAAAACCTCCCCCTGACCATCAGCGTGGACCCGGCCAGCAACGTGATCCGCGTGTACTACCAGCGCATTAACAACGGTTTGCGCTATCAAACCATTGTGGAAAGCGAAGTTCCGCTAGGCGCTGGCACAGGCAGCCTCAACGTGGGCGACTGCGCCGTGTAATGGAAACCCTAGACCAGAGTGCGCTTGCGTGTGCTCTGGTCTTAGGCCGTTTTGAAGGCACTCTGCATTCTAATGAAATGACCAATTGAGGAGAAGCATGATGAAAAAATTTCTGTTACTGCTCCTATGCGCTTCCATGCTGTTGGGCCTGGTCCCTTCCGCGCTGGCCCAGGAGGCCAGCGACAAGCCCCTGGTGGTAGGCTCTACCACGCCCATGAGCGGTGATTTTTTCACGGACATGTGGGGCAACAACACCTCCGACATGGACGTGCGCTCGCTGATCAACGGCTACAATACCGTTTCCTGGAACGGGGACGGCAACTATGCCATTGACGCCACCGCCGTCAAAGACACGAAAATCACGGAAAAAGGCGGCAACAAAACCTATCAGTTCACCCTGAACGAAAAACTGAAATTCAGCGATGGAACGCCCATCACCGCCAAAGACTATGTTTTCTCGGTGCTGCTGCTGTGCGATCCCCGGATGACCTGTCTGGGCGCTGTGCCCAGTGCCATGCAACAGCTCAGCGGCATTGAAGCCTACCAAAAGGGCGTGCTGGCCGGCATGAAAAAGCAAGAAAAGTCCAGCAAGTTCATTGAAATCAAAACGCCCTTCGCCGGGGTCCGGTATATCAACGACCTGCAATTCTCGGTGACCGTACAAAAAAAGTACCTGCCGTATTTCTATGAGCTGACCCTGGTGAACATCCAGCCTTATCCCCTGCACATCATCGCCCCGGAGTGCGACGTGGTGGACAAGGGCAAGGGCGCCTATATCACCGGGTCCTTCTCCACCGAGCTGCTGGAAGAAACCGTGCTAAACCCCGAGACGGGGTACCGCTTTCACCCCAAGGTCACCAGCGGCCCCTATCTGCTGGACCACTTTGACGCGGAAACCCGCGTGGCCACGCTGTCCATCAACCCCGAATACCTGGGCAATTTTGAAGGACAAAAGCCCACCATCCAAAGGCTGCTCTACCGCTACGCGGACATGGAAACCATGCAGGACGAGCTGCTTACCGGGGAGTTGGACCTGGCCCACAAGGTGACCAACGGCGATAAGATCGAAGCCATGCTGGCGATCTCTTCCAAAGGGGAGCTAAGCGCCAGCAATTACCCCCGCACCGGGTACGCCTCCCTGAGCTTTGCCTGCGAAGCCGGAGCCACCCAGCAGCTGGCCGTCCGGCAGGCGGTGCTGATGTGTGTGGATTTGGAAACCCTTTGCCGAGATTATCTCAAAGGCTATGGCCTGCCCGTATATGCCTACTATGGCCTGGGCCAGTGGATGGTCAGCCAGGTTCAGGAGCAGCTCATCAGCCTGGCCTCCTACACCTATAGCGTGAACGGCGCCCGGGCGCTGCTGGTGAAGGACGGCTGGATCTACAACGCGGATGGCAGCCCCTATAACGACATGCAGGGGGGCATCCGTTGCCGCAAGGTCAAGGGGGGCTATGAGCAGCTGGTCCTTCGCTGGGCCCTTCCCGAAGAATCCGACGTGGCGGCCCAAATGGCTCCCGGCTTGATCCAAAACCTGGAATCCATTGGCGTGCGGGTGGAAAAAGCCGTGCTGCCCTTTGAGGAGCTGCTCCAGCACTACTACCGCCAGGTGGACCGGGCGTATGACATGTTCTTTATGGCCACCAACTTCACCCTGACCTTTGACCCTTACGACACCTACAACATCGCGGACGAATACCAGGGCGTGTTCAACGTCACAGGCCTGCGGGATAAAAAGCTGATGGAGCTGGCGGAAAACATGCGCCGGACCGAGCCCAACGACCGGGACAGCTACCAGGAAAAGTGGCTGGCCTTCCAAAGATACTGGGTCAAGGTGCTGCCCACCGCGCCGCTGTACACCAACATCTATTTTGATTTTTACCGCACGGACCTGCAACAGTACCGGCCCAATTCCAACTGGAGCTGGGGCAACGCCATTTTGTACGCCTACCTGGGCGAGCCCCAGGCAGACCCTGCCGTGGCCGGGATGCCCCTTGGAGGGCAGGCGCTGGAAGAGGTTCCGGTGCAGTAAGGCATAAGGCGTATAGGGGTGCACCCCCGCGGCTTTATCAAGGCCAGAGGGGCAGGTTTCACAGTCACTGTGAAACCTGCCCCTTTTTCATTCCTTTGGCAGCCCCTGGCCGATTTTCAGCAGGCGGAACATTCTGTCCGCCGCTCCCAAAAACAAGGACCGGGCTTGCTCCATGGCGGTTTCCACCGGCATGGGGGCGTTGATGGTGGTCAGAATGCTGGCCTCTGCCAAATCATACAATTCTTCTGCCCCCGGCTCCATGCTGCCTACAATCGCTACTACGGGCACCCCCTCCTGGGCGGCCCGCTTGGCGATCCCCGCAGGTCCCTTGCCAAAGCGGACCGATTGCCCGTCCATGCGCCCCTCCCCGGTCACCACCAGATGAGCCCCGGCCAGCTTCGCCGAAAAATCCACGGCGTCCAGCACGGCCTGGATGCCAGACATCAGCCGCGCCCCCAGCACCCCTGCCAGCGCCGCGCCCGCGCCTCCGGCGGCCCCCGCCCCCGGGAAGGAGGAAATGTCCCGGCCCAGAACCTTTTCCATCACCTGGGCATAATGGGCCATGCCTTGTTCCAGTTCCTGTTGCATCTGGGGCGTGGCTCCCTTCTGCCTGCCATACACCGCCGTGGCCCCGGTTTCCCCCAGCAAGGGGTTCGTCACATCACAAATCACCCGGATCTCCGCCTGCCCCAAAGCGGGCAGGAGTCCGGAGGCATCTACCTTTTCCACCCGGGCCAAGTCCTGCCCGGCTCCTGCCAGCGGGCGGCCTTCCCCGTCCCGAAAAACCATGCCCAGCGCCGACAGCAGGCCCATGCCCCCATCGTTGGTGGCGCTTCCGCCAATGCCCAGCAAAATCTTCCGATAGCCTCTTTCCAGCACATGGCGCAGCATCTCCCCTGTGCCCCGGGAGGTGGCATGCAGCGGGTCGCGCTCCGTCATGGGCGCCAGCGGCAGCCCGGAGGCCTGCGCCATTTCCAGCACCGCCGTACTGCCATCCTCCAAAATTCCGTAGGTGGCTTCCACGGGCTGGCCCATGGGGCCAGATACCGTTACGGTCTCCCGGCGGCCCTTCCCCGCCAGCACCAGGGCATCCACTGTGCCCTCCCCCCCGTCCGCCATGGGGATGCTAAGAAGCTCCGCCTGGGGAAAGTGCTTTTCTGCCGCCTCGCAGAGCATTTTGCAAATTTCCACGGCGGTCAGCGTTCCCTTAAAGGAATCCGGCGCAAAGATCAATTTCATATTGGATGACTCCCCCACTTCATTTGCATCATCGTACCGCCTGGCCTTTTCCCTGTCAAGTCTTTGGAAAAAGCCCTTGACAAAAATGGAAAATCCCTCCATAATAGGAATAGGAACAGTTCCTATTCTCGTTACAGACGGAGGTCTTGTATGACCCAAGCCCAGCAACAGATCCTGGCCCTTCTGCAACGGGCCAACACCCACCTCACGGCGGAACAGGTCCATACCCTGGTCCGGAAGGAGCATCCCAGCGTGTCCTTAAGCACGGTGTACCGCAACCTGACCCAGTTTGCGGATACGGGAAAGATCCGCCGCATCCGGCGGGCGGGCAGCCAGGATTGCTTTGAAGGGAACCTGACCCCCCACGACCACGCCTACTGCGTCCTGTGCGGCAGGGTATCGGACTTGCGCATCCCCTCTCTGAAAGGCTTTTTGAAAGAGCATTTCAACCATCCCATCCTTTCCTTTGACCTGCTGGTGAACTATGTATGCCCAGATTGCGAGACCCAATCACAAAACAAAACATAGAAAGGGGTTATGAAAATGGATGACAAAAAGAAACTTACCAACGAAGTAGGCGCGCCGGTGCCAGACAACGAAAACTCCATCACGGCAGGGCCCAGGGGCCCGGTGGTGATGCAGGATGTTTGGCTGATGGAAAAAATGGCCCACTTCAACCGGGAAGTGATCCCAGAGCGCCGGATGCATGCCAAGGGCTGGGGCGCCTATGGCCAGCTCACCGTCACCGGGGACATTTCCCAGTATACCAAGGCCAAGGCGCTGCAGCCCGGCAAGGTCACGGAATGTTTTATCCGCTTTTCCACCGTGGCCGGGGAACGGGGCGCGGCGGACGCGGAGCGGGACATCCGCGGCGTAGCCTGCAAGTTCTACACCGAGGAAGGCAACTGGGACCTGGTGGGCAACAACACCCCCACCTTCTTCATCCGTGATGTGCATAATTTTTCCGACCTGAACCGGGCCGTCAAGCGCGACCCCCACACCGGCATGCGCTCCGCCCAAAACAACTGGGACTTTTGGACCTTGCTGCCGGAATGCTTCCACCAAATTACCATCGTGATGTCGGACCGGGGCATCCCCGCCACCTTCCGGCACATGCACTTCTTTGGCGAGCACACCTTCTCTTTTTACAACGCCGCCAACCAGCGCTTTTGGTGCAAATTTCACTTTAAGACCCAGCAGGGCATCCAAAACCTGAGCAACGAGGAGGCCGCCAAGGTCTGCGGGATGGACCGGGAAAGCCACGGCCGGGATTTGTTTGAATCCATTGCCCGGGGTGATTTCCCCAAATGGACGATGTATGTGCAGATCATGACCGAGGAGCAGGCCAAGGCCCATTATGAAAACCCCTTTGACATCACTAAAATCTGGCGTCATAAGGAGTTCCCCCTCATCGAGGTGGGCGTGCTGGAACTGAACCGCAACCCGGAAAACTACTTTGCCGAAGTGGAGCAGTCCGCCTTTACCCCCGCCCATGTGGTGCCGGGCATTGGCTTCTCTCCAGACCGGTTCTTGCAGGGGCGGCTCTTTGCCTACGGCGATGCCCAGCGATACCGCCTGGGGGTGAACCATCACCTGATCCCCGTGAACCAAGCCAAATGCGACGTGAACGAGTATCACCGGGACGGCGCCATGCGCACGGACGGCAACCATGGCGGAGCCGTGGCCTACACCCCCAATAGCCAGGGCATCTGGGCGGCCCAGCCGGAAGTGATGGAGCCGCCGCTGGACCTGGAAGGAGCCATGTACCGCTATGATCCCAAGGAGGACCCCACCGATGACAACTTCCGGGCGGGCGGGGACCTGTACCGGTTGATGACCGAGGACAAGAGGCTTCTGCTGATCGCCAACACCGCCGCCGACATAGCCTCGGTGACCCAGAACATCAAGTACCGGCATGCCGTTCACTGCTACCGGGCGGACCCGGACTACGGCCAGCGCATCACCTTGGCCCTGGGGCTGGACATGGCCAAGGTACTGGAACTGGCCAAGCTGGATAACAACGCGCTGAATGAGGCCACGAGGCAGCCATGAACGCAAAAAACATCTTCCTGACAGCCGCCGGATTTCTTCTGCTGGGTCTGGGCGCGGTGGGCGCCTTTGTGCCCATCCTGCCCACCACGCCCTTCGTTCTCACCGCCTCCGCCTGCTTTGCGGGGAACCCCAAGCTCCGGGGCTGGCTGCTGAAAAGCGCGTTCTTTCAGGAACACCTCACCAACTACCAGCGCCGCACCGGTTTGCAAAAGCGCACGGTGTGCGTCAGCCTCACCTTTCTCTGGGGGATGCTTTGCCTGTCCATGGCGCTGAGCGGCAAGCTATGGGTGGTGCTGTTGCTCTGTGGCGTAGGCATCGCTGTGACCCTCCATATTCTGTGCATCGCCAGGCCTAAAAAGCGATAATCGAAAAAATCATGCAAAAGCAAGCGGCAGTGTCGAAACTCACTGCCGCTTGCTTTTGTGGCTCTTATCGCGTGTTTCGGTTCTTTTGCCGTTTCGACCCTTCTAGCCCAAAATCTCCATAGCGAAGGAAAGCGTAAAGCTGTTCCCTGGCGCTAGGACCACGTGGTAGGGCTTGTCCTCAAAATTTCCGGTTTCGTTTTCAAAGCCGGGTAAGCCGTTCCAAGGTTCCAGGCACAGGTAGTTTCCCTCCTTATGAGGCATGGTCCACAGGGCCAGCACCGGGCTTTGGGGAAAGGAAAAGCGGATGCCCTTGCCGGTGCCCCCATGCACCAGGTCCACGCTGCGGCTTGCCAGTCCCCCAAAAATCAACGTATCCTTCTGGTCAAAGAGGACATGGCAAAGAGACAAAGTGCGACGGTCTGGCCCTAAATCGACAATTTCCTGCCCGTCCATCAGGCCATTTTGGCTGCATAGCAGGCTTTTGCCCTCCTCGGGCTTTTCAAAGCGCACCACATAGTCCGAAAACGCCTCCCCCTGGTTCATGGGGCAGGCAAAGGCCGGGTGGCCGCCCAACGTGAAGGGCATCACCGTTTCCCCTGTGTTTTCCACAGCCAGCTCCGTAGAGAATCCCTCCGGCAGCAGACGGTGGGTGACGGTGAGGGCGAAGGGGAAGGGGTACACGCTCCGGGTCTGCTCATCATCGGTGATACCGAGCGTGCAAAAATCCTGGCCTTGCCGCAAAACCACAAAGGGCTTGTTCTGCACAAAGCCGTGCTTGGGCACCGCGTAAGGCACACCGCCGATGCGCACCTGCCCCTCCTTCAGCTTGCCGATCACCGGAAACAAAACTGGGGCCACCTTCCCCCACACCGCCGGGTCCCCGCTCCATAGCCGCTGCCGTCCCTGCCGGTCACAGTAGGCCATCATCTGCGCTCCCATCGGGTCCACCCGCATCCACGCGCCATCTTTTCGCAGCTCGATCAAGGCATGTCCCCCTTTTCTTTTCCAAGGTTTTCGTTGCAGGCTTTCTTCGCTATGCTGCCGATTTCCTTCTCATTCCCTGCTTTTTGTTGCTAAACCGCCCCAAATCAGGTACACTACGGGCAGAAGGAGCTTTGTCCCCGCAGAAAGGCAGGTGCCCAATGGAATCCACCCTCAGCGTCATCATCCCCTGCTATAACGGCGAAAAAACCTTGGACCGCTGCCTTGCCAGCTTGCTTGCCCAAAGCGTTTCCACCTGGGAGTGCATCCTGGTGGACGATGGTTCTACCGACGGCACCGCCGCGCTGCTGGCCGCCTATGCCGCCAAGGACCCCCGCTTTCAAACCCTCCGCATCCAAAACAGCGGCACCAGCCGGGCCAAAAACCTGGGCCTGGACAAGGCGCAAGGCAGCTTGCTGATGTTTTTGGACTGTGACGATTATTTGGAACCCCATGCCTTGGAATTGCTACAGAATACTCTAGAACAAACTCTGGCGGATGTTGCCATAGGGCATCTTCTCTATGAAGATGGAACAGGAGCCCCCTTGCCCAACACCCCGCCTTTGCCGGTACAAAGCGCCGGTGAAAAAGGCAAGGTGCAGCTTCTTTCCATCGCCCAGGCTGCGGAAATCGTTTTCAAAGGCCAGCCTTTTGCCGGGCATATGCACGGGAAGCTCATCCGGAGGGATAAGCTGCAAAGCCTGCGGTTCCGGGAGGATCTCTCCGTGTATGAGGACATGCTGTTTCTGCTGACCTATTTACAGGGCAGCAAAAAGGCCGCCTATGTGCCCACACTGGTTCACCACTACGTTTTTCAGGCAGGCGGCATCATGGCCGCGCCCCTTAGCCAGCGCAAGGCCAGCTCCCTGGCGGCCTGCGAGGCCCTGGAAAGGGTGGTGCAACAAAGCTTCCCCTTCTGCGCCAACGCCTGCCACCGCTTTACGGTGCAAAACGCTCTGTGGTTTTTGGAAGAATACTTGGCCGCACCCCCAGATATCCAACAAGCAGGCTGGGCCCTATCCGCCCGCAAGGAAGCCTGCCGGATCATCCGGGATATGGCGGTGCCCAAAGGCCTTCCTGTGGTCCAGCGGGTGTTTTGCATGGCCCTGAAGCTGGGTTGGCCAGCCTTTGAATGGCTCTACACCGGGCCCTACCGGCAGGCGAAAAAGAACCATCAAGAAAAGTGACCTTGGGTATAGCGGACGCTGTCCAGGCAAAGGGGACATGGTCCTAGGCAAAGGCCGCACGGTCTCGGCAAGGCCACGCGGCCCCTTTTTCTATTGAATCGGAATCTCCGCCGCCTGGGCCAATTGCCGCAGGTGCTTTTGGAAGGACTCCGTAAACCCTTGCACCACCTGGCCCGCAAAGGCGCTGTCCTTGCCGCCCATCTCCCGCATCAGGCCATCCCGGATGCTTTTGCGGACCCCTTCGCTGTGGAGGCGCTTTTCCACGTTCATCCAGCGCAGGGGGCCGGGCAGCTTGGCCTTCATCAGCACACTGGAAAGGGTGCCCCAGCCCAGGGCCGCCACAATGGCCCCCAGGGCCAGGCCCGCCAAAAATCCCAGCGGCCCGGCGGCAATCAGCGCAATGCCGCTGCCGCCACAAAGTAAGCCGGTCAGCACACTGATCACAATCCCCGCCAGCGTGCCAATCAGCTGAAAGCCCAACAGTTCTTTGGCCCCAATGGACAGCTTGCTGGCATCCCCAGTCCTGGTAAACACCAGCTTCATTTCCCGCCGGGGCACCTGGTACTGGTCGCAAATGGGGTCCACCATGGCCTGCATTTTGCCCGTCAGGCCCTTCACCCAGGCTTCAATCACCGGCTCCAGCGCTTCTTGCGCCATGGGCGATTGCATCACCTGCTCCATACGGCTGGCAAGCCGCTGGCTCATTTCCTGCAAGGTGTCTATTTCTCCACGCTTCCACTGGGCCACCAGGGGAATGGCCGCCTCGTCCAGCACCAGGTCCACCATGGCGTTCACCACGCCGGGAACCAGCTCCGGCATGGCGTCCCGGGCCACCTGCGCCACCTTTTCGTCGGTGATCTGCTCCGTCACCGCCTTGCGGAACTCCCGCATGTTCTCGTCGATCCAGCCTGCGTAAGCCAGGCCCTTGGCTATGGAGAACTCCGGCTCCGGGCAGCAAATGACCACCGCATCGTCAAAAATATCCCGGCACAGTTGCTGAAACATCTGCATCCGGGAGGCCCCGCCCGTCAGCAGCACCACCCGGGGCGGGTCCGCCGCCGTCAGCTTCTTGGCCTGGCACAGGGCCTGCTCCAATGCCGCGGAAAAGCTGACGCTGTTCAGGCTTTCCAAAGGATCGTCCACCAGGCTGGCGGCCTCGGTGGCATTTAGCTCAAAGTTTAGCTTTTGCACCCCGTCGAAGCACACCCGCACCTGCTTTTTTACAGAAGCCCTTGGGTTTGCCGCCTCCAGGGTGTAGTATTGCTCCTTTACTTTCCGGGCCTCGATTTCGCAATAGCTGTACCAGCTTTTGCTCTCCGCGAAAACCTCTCTCAGTTTCGTCCGCTGTGGGTTCCTTTCCACGGCCCGGCGCAGGATTTCCGCGTCCAAAAGGCCGCCCCCCAGCTGGATTTCGCCAAAGGTGCCCACTCCGGTCTCCCGTCCATCCACAATGTAGGCAAAGTCCAGGGTAGAGCTTCCAATGTCAATCACCAGGGCGCTTTCCTGCAGCACGTCGATGTCCAGGGCCACGGTCTTGGCATATTTGGCGTACAAAAAGGCCGCCCGGGATTCGGAAATCACCTGCGGATGGTGAAAGCCCGCCCGCACCAGCAAATCACGGTAACGGGCGCGGCAGGCGCTATTCCAGCCCGCTGGGCAGCCCACCACCAGCACGTCCTCGCTCTGGATCGCCTCGGCCTCTTGCAACGCCCGCAGCACGCCCTTGGCAAACAGCACCACCGTGTCATAGCTGGACGGATCATAGGTGAAGCGGCTTTTGAAGCGCACGGAAAGCCCTTCCGCCAGCGAGTCCGTGTAGGCCCTCTCGCCCACCACGATTTCTCCATGCACCTTCCCCACAGCCGACAACAGGCTTTTGCTGCCGCCGATGGGCTGAATGATGGGCTCGATGCCGGAGCCCTGCTGAAAAATGGCCACCGCGCTTTCGCCATCGCCCATGTCAAAACCGATGTAACGCATGTATTCCCTATCCTTTTCTGCCGACACAGGCCGGCAGCTTTCTTCCCGTTTCACTCCGCGGCTGCTTCTTCCCTTTGCACGGCGGCCACCCCGCGCCGTAGCAGCCTGCGGTCCCTTTGGGCCACCAGCGCGGGTACCAACGTGTGCACCCCGTCCTTGCTAGGCAAGGTGGTAAAAAGGTGTTGGTTGCCCTCGCTGTAAGCCAGGGCCTCCAGGCCCATACCCTCCAGCATGCGATTGGTGGCGTTTTCAGCAGGCTCCCGGCCCGCCTCATCGCATTCATACAGGGCTTCCAGCATGTCCGCAATGCGGGCGATCATCTTCCCGTCCGGGGCATTGTCCTGGCCCAGGGCTTGCCCGTTCAAATAGGCAAAATCATTGATGTAGCGGTCAATGGCCTGGGTCTGGGCGTCGATCATCCGAAACAGCTTGTCCTCATCCGGCTGCAGGGTCACCCTCACCTGGTCGGTGGGCGCTTCCTTTTTCCGCGTCCGCACCGTCAGTGGCAAGGCCACGGCGGCCGCCACAAAGGCAGCCGCCATGGGAATCCACGCCGTCCATTGGCCTGTGATGTAGCCATATACGCCGCCCGCTGCCTGCACAAGCCCTGCCACGATCCACAGCAGGAGGGGCAGCGGGTTCTTTTGGGGCTTTTTGTAGGACTGGGGCACCCATACCTTCGTGGAAATGGACACGTCCAGCAGGCCCACGGAATTTTTGCAGCAGCTGAACAGAATGCCCGTCTGCTGCCGAAGCAGGTCGTCCTGCTGCTGGGCCATGGTGGTTTGCTCCACCTGGGCCAGGGTATGCCGCACCGCGTACACCATGCCGCTCATGTCCGTTGCGTCCTGGATGCTCTGGCGAAGCTTTTGCTTTTGTGCGCACCAATTGTCATAGGCTCCCATCTTCGCCATCCTCCCTTTGCTTTGCTGCCAATTACTTCGCGGCGGTGGTGCTTTTGGCCTTGGCGCTTGCCGCGGCGGACTTGGCCCGGCTGGCGGTGGTTTTGCCGGTGGAACTGGTCTTTTTGGTGGTACTGCCGGACTTGGCCCGTTCCTTGGCCCCCTCGGCCTTTGCTTTCACAGAAGAGCTACTGCCCCTGGCCGCTGGCTTGCTTTGGGTGGAAGACGCCTTTTGCTTACCTGTTTGGGACGCGGGCTTGCTGGCTTTGTTGTCGTCCAGCAGGCCGCCCAGGGCTCCGGTGACGGTTTCCAAGAGGCTGCCGCCCAGGCCGCTGTCATTGCCACTGCCGCCCTCATTCCCGCCGCCCAGCACCTGGGCCACGGTATCCAGCAGCCCGCCCTGGCCGCCGTCCTTCCCATCGTTGCCGCTCAACACCTCAGAAACCGTTTCCATCAAGTCCTTTTTGCCCAAAAGGCCCGATAAAAACCCCATGATTCCCTTCTTTTTTGCCACGATCCGTTCCTCCTACTTTTTATAGCTTGCTGCGCAGAGCAAGCATTTCTTCCTGGGTCAGCTCCCGCCACATGCCCCGGGGCAATTCCCCCAGCTTTAGCGGCCCAAAGCGAATGCGCCGTAACAGCACCACCTGATGTCCCACCTGCTCTACCATTTTGCGCACTTGGCGGTTGCGGCCCTCATGGATGGTAATCAGCATATCGGTATAAAGGGGTTTGGTGTCCAGCAGCTTCACCTTGGCCGGGCTGGTGCGCTGGCCGTCCACCATCACGCCTTTTTCCAGCCTGCGGGCCTCCGCCTCCGTCACCTGGTGGCTGACCCTGGCCAAATACACCTTGTCCACCTCGCAGGAGGGGTGCAGCATCCGCTTGGTCAGGTCTCCATCGTTGGTCAGCAGCAACAGGCCTTCGCTGTCATAATCCAACCGGCCCACCGGGTACAGCCGCGCGGGAAAATCCGCAAACCGGTCCATCACCGTGGCCCGTCCCTCCGGGTCGCTGACGGTGGTCACTTCCCCGGCGGGCTTATGATACATCACGTAGTATTTCTGCGCCTCCGGCCTTACTTCTTGGCCGTCCACGCAGACCTGCTGGCCCTCCTCCACCTGGGCGCCCATGGCCGTCACCACCTGGCCGTCCACGCTCACCCGCCCCGCGGCGATGATCTCCTCCGCGGCGCGCCGGGAGGCCACCCCGCAGGAAGCCAAATATTTTTGTAATCGCATACCATCGCTCCTATCCCCAAAAACGGTAAAACGTCAGAAGGCTCCCCCGCAGAGCCGCAGGCTTCCCCGCCTGGGAGGGGTCCGCGTGACGGCGCAGCTTGTCCACGCCCCCCAAAGAAAAGCCCCGGCTTTGCAAAAATTGGCAGGCCACAGGGTTTTCATCCCCTGTTTCGGCCATCATCCCCAAAAATCCCTTGTGCCCGGCCCAATCCATGCACGCGTTGAGCAATTCCGTGGCCACGCTCTGCCTGCGGTGGGCCACATCCACCCGCAGATCCGCCAAGCAGCACAGGCCATAGGGCGAGGGCTGCGCCACCGCCTGGCCCACCGGCTTGCCATCCACATAAGCGAAAAAGCATGCCCAATCGTCATGCTGTTTCAGCGCCTCCTGGGTAACCCCGGCAGGGTGCGGCCATTGCCTCCACTCCGCCGTACCAAGGGGCATATATTCCGGCAAAAAGCCTTTTCTAGTCACCCGCACCTGTACCAGCTCTCCTGCCAAAAAGCGGGCGTCCACTTGGTTCAGCTGTGCCAGGGTCTCCTCATTGGATGGCAGAATGGTCAGCATGCACGGCTCCGGCGGAGGCGGCAGATTCGCCCGACTAGGCCTTCCTCACACTTGTTTCCAGCATACCAAAAAGGAACAAAAAATTCAAGTTGTTCCTCTTTTTGGCTCTTTTTGTTGTTCTCTTTTTGTTGTTTTGCCCTCGCGCTTGCCTTTTCAAAAATCTAGGGCGTTGCTTCCTTTGGCGGGGTCATGGTCCACCGGTCCAGCAAGCGGCCCAAGAGAAAGGCCAAATCCCGCTTGGCCACCGGTTCCCCCAACACCAGCGGGGTCTCGGTCAGCACAGTGTCCCCCAGCAGCAGCCTGGCCTCCCCCACCGGGCTCCCCTGGGCCAGGCCCGCTGTCAGCCGTTCCGGAAGCTCCATTTCCAACGTGGGCACCTGGCCTTTGCGCACAGGGGTTGCCAGGCCTCCTCTCGCCACAACGGAGGCGGTCTCCTGGGTTCCATCCTTCACAGGCAAGGCCCGCACCAATTCCTCGCCCCCAAAGGCCGTAAACATTTCAAAATCAGCAAAACCCTGGTCCATCAGCCGCTTGGCTTCCTCAAACCAGTCCCCGCAATTCAGCACCACACCGATCACCTCCAGCCCTTCCCGCCGGGCCCCGAAAACCAGGCAGCGGCCCGCAGCCTTGGTGTAGCCGGTTTTGATGCCCAGGGCGCCCTCATACTCCCGCAGCAGACGGTTCTTGTTGTTCAGGATCCGGTCATAGTTGCGGCTCTCCCAGGGGATGCTGGCCCGCTGGGTGCTGACGATCTCGCGGAAAAGTGGGTAGGTCATCGCTTCCCGGGCGATCAGCGCCAGCTCATAGGCCGTGGTCTGGTGGCCCGCCGCGGGAAGCCCGTGGGGGTTTACAAAAACCGTCTTTTCACAGCCCAGCTCCCGGGCCCGCTGGGTCATTTTCTGGCAGAAGGCCTCCACGCTGCCGCCCACGTGCTCCGCAATGGCTGTGGCAGCGTCGTTGCCGCTGGCCAGCATCAGCCCATAGAGCAGATCCCTGAGCGTGATGCGCTCCCCCTGGGACAGATAGATGCTGGTGCCCGGGACCCCAAAGGCCTTGCGGGATACGGTCACCACCTCGTCCAGCTTGCCGTATTCCAGCGCCAGCAGCGCCGTCATCACCTTGGTGGTGGAGGCCATGGGCAGTGGCTCGTTTTCATTGTGTCGCAGCAAAACCTTCCCTGTTTTGCTTTCCATCAGCACCGCCCCCCGGGCGCTGCTGCCCACGGTTTCCGCCAGCTCTTCCCCCAGGCCCAGGCTGGGGAAAAAAGCCAAAGCGGCCATGCACAACAGGGCCATCCAAGGCTTTGCCTGTTTCATTGCCGCTTTTTTCATGGCTCCAGCTCTTCCTCCTCGTCCTCCATCATGGAGGCGAACTTGCCGTCCTGCTTGGCCCGATAGGATGTGAAGGGCTTAGGCCGGTCTGGTTTCTCCTCCTTTGGTTTTTCGCCCATCTTGAAGTCCTCCAAAATCTGGGGAAGCAGCTCCACGATACGGTCAATGGGGGTGGTCGCCTGGGCGGGTAGCATCTTCACCGAGCCCTCCCCCACCACCAAAAAACCCACCGGCTGTACCGAGACCCCCGCGCCGGTACCCCCGGCAAAGGGAAAGCCCTCCTGCCCCTCCATCCGGCCCCTCTGCCGGTCCTCTCCGGCGTATTCACCGCCACCGGCCACAAAGCCAAAGCTGACCTTGGAAACAGGAATAATGGTGGTCCCCTTGCTGCCCAGCACCGGAGACCCAATAACGGTGTTGACATCCACCATGCTGCGAATGCTGTCCATGGTGGTCTGCATCATGGTATCAATGGGATGCTGCATATGGTTCCTCCTTTAGACGGCGTGCCTTCTCCGCCCCCGCGCCACGGTAGATGGCCAGGGCCTGGGCCGCCAGCAACGCTAGGCTTCCCAATCGCACCACGAATATTCCGCGCAAATGCAGCCGGGTTCCCTCCCCCTGAAAGCTGATCTCCGTTTGGCTTTGCCATCGGATGGGGCCTTGGCCCCTCTGTCGCAAAGCCTCCTGCAGCGCACAGGCAGCCGAGTAGAAAAGGGCGGTAGCCGCCGCGTCCGGGAAGGCGCTGCGCAAGTACACCCAAATTTTTCCCTGGACCACCATGCCGGAGGCGATGCGCCAAAGGCTTTTGGACAGCAGGGTCTTCAGCGTAGCCCGGTTGATGCCCAGCAGCTCTTCCGTCATGTCCCGCTCTTCCCCCGGAGCCTCAGCAAGGTCTTCCATGCCCTTTGCCAAGCCTTTTCCGCCGCGCTTTCCCAGGCCCGCACCAGCAATGCCCAAGCGCAATCGGTAAAAAAACCCCTTGCCCAGCCGCAGCTCCACCCGCAGGGTTACCGGCACAATTCCCAGGGCATACAGCCCAAAAAACAAAAGGTAATAATTCATCCTTGGCTCCTTTTTCGTCAGCGCCGCCATGCATTCCCGCGAACCCAGTTTTTGAAAAAGAGCCTGGGGCTATGCACAAAAAAGAGCCGCCCTCCTTTCTTCCTGAAAAGAGGCGGCTCTTTGACGCGCATTGCCTGAAGGATCGATTACTTGGCAGCTTCCACGTCCGTAATCACAAGGCCATCGGCCAACTGGTACAGGAAGGCCATATCGTCCGCCGTCAGCTTGCGGTAATCCTCATAGCTCGCAAACACATGGAAAAAATACCCTTTGTACAGAGTGATCATGAACGCGAAATCGTTTTCTTCCGTGTTCTCCTCCATCACCAGCGCGGTGTTGCCATTGCTCAGCGGCACAAAGGCATAGGTGGGCTTCTCCATGGCAATGGACCAAGCGTCGATGATCTGCTGCTTTTCTTCTTCCGTCAGGTCCGCCAGGGCCCTTCCGTCATACTCATCGCCAGCAGCAATGCTGACTTGGTACACAGGCCTTTCACCCTCGGCGGTGCTGGGCGTGATGGCCAGGTTGGTGGCGCCCTCATACACCTCTTCTTTGTAGGTGGCGTCATCGGGAAGGGCCAAGGCCACGTCAAAAGCAGACGCGTTTTCTTTGATCTGAACCGTCTGGGCGAAAGCAGAGGCAGCTCCCAGGGTCAGCAACACCAAGAGCACCAGCGAAATCAGCTTTTTCATATTCAATTCCTCCATTTCAAATGGGTTTGAGAACAGTGGGCTCTATCAGTTTTCGACCATGCCTTCTCCGCCGTAGGCGATCTGGCGCAAGAAGGAACGCATCATGTAGCCGGTTCTGTCGGTATTGCTGTCCCTCACCTGGCACCAGGTATTGTTCTGGGACAGGACCTCCAACTGCTGGCCTTCATAAAAATCGCACATAATCCCCATCTGCTTGGAGGGCGCCCAGCGCATATGGACAAATCCGCCAGGGGTTACGGGGGTAACGGCAACGATGTAGCTGGTAAATTGGAATCCGTCAAACATACGGGAAAGATCGGTCGGCTGGGGCGCCGGCTGAGGGCCCGGACCGGGGCCGGGAGCCGGGGCGGGCTTGTCATATACAATGTAGCGGGCCATTACATACCCTTGCCTGCCATTGTAGGTCACGCCTATCCACGCGTTGCCCTCGTAGTAGTCGTCCAGCTCCACCTGCTTGCCATAGGGGATGCTTCCGATAATGGGCGCGTCCACACTGGTATCTGCCCGCATATTCAGCGGGCCATAATTGCCCGTTTTCACATATCCATAGTAAATGGACGCGGATGCCAAGGGAGCCACCATCGTCACCAGGAGCAAAACCGCGCAAGTCCATACGATGACCTTCCGTACCATGAAAAGTCCTCCTTACCATTTTGAGTGAGATTTTGTTTCCTCCAATCCTTCTCTTTTGCATGGAAGAATGGAAAGAAACCCCGCAGGGCTTACGGCGCGGGGGGCGCCTGCAAAAGCTCCGCCACGGAAACCAGTTTCATCTCCGGCATGCCTGCCGTTTCGGAATACAGGTTGTACTGGGTTTTTGCCTCGGGAATGTACCAGTTCATGTTGGCCGCGGCGTCTTTCCGGTTGTACTCAATTTCAAACGCAAAGGTGAAAGTGGCGGGAATCGCAAAGGGAATATTGTCCTTTTCCCGAACATCCTCCAAGTCCACATCCTCGTCAAAATCAATGTACAGGCCACTTAACGCGTCGTCCTGATCATCCGCCATTTCTCTGTTGTCCGCCGCCATGGCGCGGTAGGTGTACTCGTTCCCCTCCAAGGTGAACTGTATCTGCGCAAAGCCGGTGGGAAACCCTGTGGCATAATTGGCGTAAGAGACTTCCGTGGCCCCCTGGGGAGCATCCGCCAGGGTCAGCGCGGGAAACGCGGCGCGCAGTTCCTCTATCGTAGCGCATTGCGTATAGGGCGTCACAACCATCGCTCCTCCATCGGCCAGAGCCACCCCCACCGTCACCCACAAAACAAGGACCGTTAGCAAGAAAATCTTCGCTGTTTTCTTCATGGTTCTTCCCCTTTCCATCCATACATGCGTAGAGTCCGAAAAATGAACGCGTCACAGTGAATCGTGAATTTTGTTGAACCAATATAATATTCTACATGTTTTGCTCTTCCCCTGCCAGCATTCCCCAGGTTCATGCTGCAAAGAAAATTTTCTTCCGGCTTCGCTCCTCAGGGCGGCGTCATTAGGATTTTTATGCGGGGCTTCGCCCCATCCCCCATCGGGGACAAGTCCCCGAACCCCTTTATTTGTCAACGTTTCACGTTGACAAAGTGGAAAAAAGAGTGCATAACAATGCGATGATATCCAAAGAGGCTGTGGATTGTGCAGCGCTGAAAGCGGGCATTTCTGTTTGTTCTGGCCGCGTGAAGCGCGGTCAGGGAAAGGGTCCAGGGCGATAGCCCTGGTGGAGGGGCGGAGGCGAAGCCTCTGCATCCCCCCGTCACATGACGCCGCCCGGCTTCGCTCCTTTTGCACCCTTGACAATTGAGTTTCCAAAGCGTACCATTTCTGTGCTTTGCTCGTGCAAGCCCACATGGCTATAAAGGAGCGCGCGCCTATGCCGCATCGCAGAGGGGAAACCAACCAGCAAAAACAACAGCTCCTTCGGGTCGCCAGAGGCCTGGAAAAGGCGGACCTGTTTCTGCGGGACGCCCCGTATTTGAATTTGTTTTCCAGGGCCTGGGAGCAGGGGGACATTGCCATCGAGGAAAATGGGCGCATCGCTGACGAGTTACGTCTTCCCTTGGCTGGGCCGATAAGCGCGGAACCATTGGAAGAAGTCAACGCAAACCTAGAGCGTTTAAAAGCCCTCGCAGCGTCTTTTGGCGTTGGTGACACCGTGGACCCCTTTATGACCCTTAGTTTTATGAGTTTACCAGTCATTCCAACGCTTCGCATCCTTACCGGCGGCGTTTTCTCGGCGGAAAAATGGGGTTACATTTCCAACTAAAACAACACTTTTGATGTAAAATGTAAAGAATCAAATAAATTTTATGATGTTTTTTTCAAGAAAAGCTTGCAGTTCAGAGAGAAACTTGTTATACTACATTTGTCATACTTTCGTAACGAGAATCAATCGTTTTTTCGAGACCTGGAATCTCTGATGTAACCATCGCTTCCGGGTGTATGAAGAGGTGTTTTCATGGCAGACCAAGTGCGCATCCGCATGTTCGGAGGGTTCAGCATCTTCGTCAACGATGAATGCTGCGACCAGGTAGTGGCAAAATCCAAAAAAGGTATGGCTCTGCTGCAATACCTCATTTTGAAGTACGATGCTTCCGTGCCCAATTATAAGCTTATTGAGGTCCTTTGGCCCAATGAGGAAAGCAGCAACCCGGAAAATGCCTTAAAAACCCTCATCAGCCGGTTCCGTTCCATCCTGAACCAGTGCAGCGACGGCCTGGGCGGATGTATTGTGGCCACCCGGGGCGGCTACCAGTTCAGCATGCTGGACGGGCTTTCTTTGGACCTGTTTGATTTTGAGGATATTTCCAAAAAGCTGGAAAGCGCCACCGTCCTCACCGCCGATACCACCACCCTCTACCAGGACGTGTTGGCCCTGTACACCGGCGACCTGTTGGCCGGCAGCGACCAGGACGATTGGGCCATCAGCCGTAGCGTACACCTGCATGGCCAATATATCCGTATCGTGTATTCCTATCTGGATTTGTTAAAAGGCGCGGGCCGTTATGAAGAGATCATCCAGACCTGCCGTTTTGCCCTGGAAAGCGACCCCTTTGACGAACGCCTCCACCTGGAGTTGATGCAGGCGCTGGTAAAAACCAACCGCAACAACGAAGCCCTGATGCAGTATAAGCATGTGACCAACATGCACTTCCGTTACCTGGGCGTGAAGCCTCCGGAAGGCATCCAGGAGTTTTACAAGCAAATTATCCAGGCCAGCGATACCCTGGACATGAACATTGACAGCATCCGCTGCGAATTGCAGGAGTTCGGCGAAGTCCACGGCGCTTTTGAATGCGAATACGCGGTGTTCCGGGAGATCTTTAACCTGCAAATGCGCAATTTGGAGCGGCTTGGCAGCAGCATGTTCATCGCCATGATCATGATCACCAGCATGGACGGGGAAACCCTGAACCCCTTAAAGCTGGACGATATCATGAAGGGCCTGAGCGAAGTGCTCAAGCAGCATCTGCGCAAGGGCGATACCATCACCCATTTCAGCCCCTCCCAATACGCCTTGCTGCTCCCCACCGTCACGGTGGACAGCGGCCGCATGGTGATGGAGCGCATCAAACGGTATTTTTACCAACGCTTCCCCAACAGCAATGTGATGTTCACCTACCGCATCGGGCCGCTGAGTTCCAACATGAACGTGCCCAAGCAGGGTGATTCCAGCACAGGGCTTCCCCTGAACAAGTGACGCTTGCAGGCCGCACCCAACAGCAGGTTTGCTTTGGCGGGCGGCCTGCTTTTTTCATGAAGTGTCCATCGCTTTGGAAAGGATGGTGAGGGGTTGACAAAGCAAATCCGTTGTCTTTCCCTGGCGCTGGCCCTCGGGCTGGCTCTTTCGCCCTGCGGGGCCCTGGCAGGCGTTGGGTACGCTGATTATTTGACAAGCAGGGCCATCCAGGAGCAGGAAAAGACCAATAACAACCGCTGGATGGAGATTCCCGGCCGCGGCAAGATGCTTTATTATGCGCAGACCAATCCATTCTGGGCCTCCATGCGCTATGAGGAGGAGGGCAGCCGCTCTTTTCGCCGCTTTGGGGACGCCGGTTGCTGTCCCACCAGCGCCGCCATTGTCTTTGCGAACCTACTGTCCGTGGAGAATCTGGGCTTGATCAAAAACTACGCCTCCAAAAAAGCCGGTGGGTACGGCATCTCCACCGGGATCATGAATCCGCTGAACATGCCCCGCAGCAGCGGCATCTTCTGGATCAATGCGGCAGAGGACTTTCAAAAATACCTCCCCCTGGTCTTTGGGCAATATGCCGCCGGGAACAACGCCACCCGCACCAGCTGGCGCGCCAAGCCTCGGGAGCATGAGGTCAGCACAGGAGGCACAGGCAACGGCTTTGTGCTGCGCCTGGCAGACCTGTACGGATTGCACGTGACCAAGTTCCCCGGCAAGGGCAACCGGGACTGGATTCCGTATGTGGAAGCAGGCGGTATTTGCCTGGCGCTGGCCAATTCCCAGTGGCAGCCCTTTGTGAACGGAAAGGGGCATTATGTGGCCATTGTGGGGGTGGACAAGGACTATCTGTACGTGATGGACCCCCAGGATAAGAAGCAGGAGGCCTACGACCGTGACCGGAACCACGTGCTGGACGTGATGGAAACGGGCTTGATCCGGGTGAAGCGCTCCGATTACACGGACCTTCACTTTGGCCTCATCTATGCCGTTTACGATGAACAGGCCAAGGCCAAGCTGGACCGGCACGCCGCAGCCCAGCTAGCAACCGCTGATCTGTCTCAAGCTGTTCTGGGCGGTACCTTATCCAAGCCATAAACTTTATTTCTTTTGTTCGTCCTTCTCACCCAGTTCCAACGCTTTTCGGAACTGGGTTTCGTATAGCTCCTTGTACAAACCGCCCTGGCGCATCAGGCTGTCATGGCTGCCCTCCTCCACCAGGGTCCCTTCCTTCAGCACCAAAATCCGGTCCGCCGCCAGAATGGTGCTGAGCCTGTGGGCGATCACGATGGATGTGCGGCCCTTCATCAGCACGTCCAGCGCTTCCTGGATGGCGCTCTCCAAAATGGAGTCCAGGGAGCTGGTGGCTTCGTCCAGAATCAAAATGTCCGGGTTTTTCAGCACGGCCCTGGCGATGGAAATGCGCTGCTTTTCCCCCCCGCTGAGCTTGAGGCCCCGGTTCCCCACAACGGTTTCATACCCCAGCGGCTGCGCCATGATCAGCCCATGCACATTGGCAATTTTACAGGCGGCCTCCAGTTCCTCCTGGGTGGCGCTTTCCTTGGCGATGAGCAGGTTGTCCCGCACGGTGCCGTTGAACAGGTAGGTGTCCTGGGTCACCAGGCCGATGCTGCCGCGCAAAAAGGTCAAATCCATGTCCCGCACATCCACCCCGGCCAGCTTCACCGCGCCGCCCCATACATCGTAAAGCCTGGGGATCAGGTTCACCGTGGTGGATTTGCCGGAGCCGGAAGGCCCCACAATGGCGTACATCTTCCCCCCCGGCACCGTAAAGCTCAGGCTTTTGAGAATTTGCTGCCCCGGCTCATACCCGAAATCCACCCGGTCCAAGGTGATGGAGGCATTGGTGAGCGTGGGCTTTTGCGCGTCCTGTTTGCTTTCAATCTCCACCGGGCGGTCCAAATAGTCAAAAATACGGGCAAACAGCGCAAAGGAGCGCATGCAATCCACCTGGATGTTCAGCAGCGATTGCACCGGCCGGTACAGGCGGTTCACCAGCGCCACCGTGGCGGTGACCACGCCCACGGTGAGGCCGGGGGTGTTTTGGGCAATGATCAGATACCCGCCCGCAAAGTAAATCAGCAGCGGGCCAATTTGGGTAAACATGCCCATCAGGACCCGAAAGAACTTGCCGCTGCGCTGCTCCTTCATGGCAATCTTCATCACCTGGCCATTCACACCGCGAAAGTGCTCCATCTCCTGCTTTTCCCGGGTAAACAGCTTCACCAAAAGGGACCCCGATACGCTTAACGTCTCGCTGACGGCCTGGTTCATTTCGTCATGCTTGGCCTGGCCTTCCGCCAGCAGCTCCCAGCGGGTGCGGCCCACCTCCCGGGTGGGCAAAACGAACAGCGGAATCACCACCAGGCCCACCAGGGCCAGCTTCCAGTCCATGCCAAACAAGGCCACCACCGTGGTGACCACCACCGCCACATTGCTGACGATGCCCGTCAGCGTGCCCGAAATGACGGAACTCACCCCGTCAATGTCGCTGTTCATGCGGGTGATGATATCCCCCTGGGGCTCCGTGGTAAAAAAGGCATGGGGCATGGATGCCAGATGCCAGTACATCTCGTTTTTCATGTCATAGATGATGTGCTGGGAAATCCACGCGTTGATGTAGCTTTCCAGCACGCCGATCAGCTCGGAAGCCAGCAGGGTGCCAAAGGCCAGCAGCAGCAATTGCACCAGCAGCGCCATGTCTCTGCCCAGCAGGGCCTGGTCCACGATGCGCCCGGTGAGGATGCTGGGCAGCAAGCCAATGGCCGAAGACAAAAGAATGGACAAAAACACCAACACAAACTGGAGCTTGTATGGGCCCAAATATCCCAAGATGCGCCTTAGCAAGGCCCAAGTCAGCTTGGGCATGCCTTTCTTCTCCTCTTCGGTGAGAAAGCTTTTGGGCATGCGGGGTTGCCCCGGCAGCTTATGCATGCGCGCCCTCCTTTGGTACTCCTTCTTTGATATCCATTGCATGATGGTTTCAGCCTACGCCAATTCCGGCGCCCTGTCAAGGGCTGCTGTGGCTTGGCGCGGAGCGCCCATTTCTAGTTCTTTTCAAAACACCTTTTTTCCAAAAAATGTATTCACTTCTCCTCTTATCGGGTATAATACCATTGCGCCCATTAACCAAAGGAGGATTGTTATGGCAGTCATCGAGCTTACAAAGGAGAACTTTGAATTGGAAGCGCTGAAAAGCGATAAACCCGTGTTGGTGGATTTTTACGCGGATTGGTGCGGCCCCTGCAAAATGGTGGCCCCCATCGTACATGAACTAGCCCAGGAAAGCGACGCCTATAAGGTTGGCAAGGTCAATGTGGATGAGTCTCCCGAATTGGCCGCCCGCTACAATGTGCTCAGCATTCCCACGCTGATCGTATTCAAGGCCGGGCAGGTGGCCCAGCAGGTTGTGGGAGCCCGAGGAAAGGACGCCCTCAAGGCCATGCTGCAATAAAGCCTGGGAATGGGCCTGCAGGGCCAGGACGGAGGCATGTACCGTCCCGGCCCTTTTTGCTTGGCATTTTCCCCTTGCTTTCCCTGCGGAAAACCCGTATAATGCAAATGGTTTTTATATGTAAAACAATGAAAATAATAAAATCTCCCCCATCAATACATGTGAAAATTGAGGTAGCATATGGAATCAATCATCAAGGACGCCTCCTTATCTCTTCGGGGTGAAGAGAAAATCAGCTGGGCCAAAAAGCACATGCCTGTGTTAGCCGGGATTTCGGAGAACTTCCAGCGAAACCAACCCTTTCATGGGTTAAAAGTGGCTTTGTCCATCCATTTGGAGGCCAAGACCGCCTTTTTGGCCCAAGTGCTGCAAATGGGCGGTGCGGAGGTCTATGCCACAGGCTCCAACCCCCTCTCCACCCAGGACGATGTTTGCGCGGCCCTGGCCCAAAGCGGGGTGTGCGTCTTTGCCACCCATGGCTGCAACGCAGAGCAGTACCATGACTATCTTTGCCGCGCCCTGTCCGTGAAGCCGGACGTGATCATTGACGACGGCGGCGATATGGTGCATATCCTGCACGAGGAGCATCCGGAGTGGGCGGAGAACATCAAAGGCGGCTGCGAGGAGACCACCACCGGCGTGCTGCGGCTTAAAAGCCGCGCGGAAAAAGGTACGCTGCGCTTCCCCATGTTCAACATCAACGACGCGGACTGCAAGCATCTTTTTGACAACCGGTATGGTACCGGGCAAAGCGTATGGGACGCCATCCTGCGCACCACCAATTTGAACGTCGCCGGCACCACCGTGGTGGTCTGCGGGTATGGCTGGTGCGGCAAGGGCGTGTCCATGCGCGCCAAGGGCCTGGGGGCCAAGGTCATTGTCACGGAAGTGGACCCGGTGAAGGCCATTGAGGCGGTGATGGACGGTTTCACCGTCTTACCCATGAAAGAAGCCGCTCCCCTGGGCGATTGCTTCATCACCGTCACCGGATGCAAAGACGTGATCCTGCCGGAGCATATGCTGCTGATGAAGGAAGGCGCACTGCTTTCCAACGCGGGCCACTTTGACGTGGAAGTGGCCGTGGCGGGGCTGCGGGCCTTTGCCAAGAACAGCTTTTCCGCCCGCAACAACATTGAAGGCTTCCTATTGCCCAATGGCAAAACCGTGTACCTGCTGGCCCAGGGCCGCTTGGTCAACCTGGCCGCCGGTGACGGCCACCCCGTGGAGATCATGGATATGAGCTTTGCCTTACAAGCCCTTTGCGCCCGCCGCATCGTGGCCCAGGGCGGCGCCCTGTCCAAAACCCTTCTGCCCGTTCCCCAGGACATCGACAAGGACGTGGCCCTGCGCAAGCTCAGCGCCCTGGGCGTTTCCATTGATACCCTCACGGCGGAGCAAAAGAAATATCTGGAAGAAGCGTAAGACAGATACAAAAAAAATACCGTCCTTTGCCTTTTGCCGCTTGACAGGCCGGCCCGGCCTGTGGTATCGTATCTATCAATCAAGGTGCAACCTGCACCCAGCGAAGGAGGAATCGCCTGTGACGAACCTATGTGCCATGCCGATGCTCATGATGCGCGCGTGCGATTGCTCGTGCTGTTTGTGTTGCGTCGCTTAATGGTTCTGTAACCCAAAGCCCGCTTCGCACCGCGCGAGGTGGGCTTTTTCTATGATCATTTCCGGAAGGAAAGGGAGGATTCCATGACGGAGACGTCCGATACGCTGGTGGACATTTATGATAATTTTGACCATCCGGTCATAGACCCGGACGCGGCGTCAGATGCCGCCGCCCAGATCGTCATCCGGGGCCTGCGAAAGGTCTACCCGGTCCCCGGCGGTGAACTGGTGGCCCTGGACAACATCCACCTGAGCATCCATAAGGGCGATATCTACGGCATCATCGGGATGAGCGGCGCGGGCAAAAGCACCCTCATCCGCTGTCTGAACCGGCTGGATACCCCCAGCGAGGGCCAGGTATTCATTGACGGGCAGAACATCCTGGCCATGAACGCCCAGGAATTGCGCCAGACCCGCCGCCGCATGGGCATGATCTTTCAGCAGTTCAACCTGCTGATGCAAAAGACCGTGGCCCGCAACGTGCGCTATCCCCTGGAAATTGCTGGGGTGCCTGCCAAGGAAGCCAACGAGCGCGTGAAAGAGCTGCTGAAAATCGTTGGATTGGAGGAGAAGGCCGCCGCCTATCCCAGTCAGCTTTCCGGCGGACAAAAGCAGCGGGTGGCCATTGCCCGGGCGCTGGCTTCCAGCCCCGAGATGCTGCTGTGCGACGAGGCCACCAGCGCCCTGGACCCCATGACCACCCAGTCCATTTTGGAACTGCTGAAGGAAATCAACCAGAAAATGGGCATCACCGTGGTGCTGATCACCCACGAAATGGCAGTCATTCGCCAGATTTGCAACAAGGTGGCCATTTTGGACTTTGGCAAGCTGGTGGAGGAAGGCACGGTGGACGACGTGTTCTTGCACACCAAGTCCGCAGCGGGCCGCCGGTTGTTCGGCATCTTGCCCCAGGAGGACATCACCCCGCCCCAGCCCGCCCTGCGCATCGTATTTGACGGCGAAGCGGTGGAGCAGCCCATCATTAGCCGCCTGGTGCGGGATTGCGGTGCGGACGTAAACATCCTTTCCGCGGATATGCGGCAGCTGAACCAAAAGATCTACGGGCAAATGCTCATTGGAAAGCCCGAGGACGCGGCGCAGCAAAAGCGCATTGTGGAGTATCTGGAAAAAGCCGGGCTTACAGTGGAGGAGGTGCAGCTGCCATGACCTTTGCGCAGCTTTGGCCCTTGATACTGGAAGGAACCAAGGAAACCCTGTACATGACCCTTTGGAGCGGCCTGTTCGCCTATTTGTTGGGGTTGCCCCTGGGCGTGCTCCTGGTCATCACCAAAAGAGGCAGCATTTTGCCCGCCCCCACCCTGAACTCCATTGTTGGCGGCATCATCAATTTTCTTCGGTCCATTCCCTTTATCATTTTGCTGGCCATGCTTCTCCCAGTCACCCGATTGGTGATGGGCAAAGCCATTGGCACCACAAGCGTTGTTTTTCCTCTTGTGATGAGCGCCTTCCCCTATGTGGCCCGCATGGTGGAGAGCTCCCTGGAGGAGGTGGACTCCGGCATTTTGGAAGCCGCCCAGTCCATGGGCTCCACCAACTGGCAGATCATTTTGAAGGTCCTGCTGCCCGAAGCGATCCCTTCCCTGGTGAACGGCGCGGCCATCGTGATTACCACCATTTTGGCCTATACCGCCATGGCCAGCGCAGTCGGTGGCGGCGGCCTTGGGTCCCTGGCCATCACCAAGGGCTACCAGGCACACAGGGATGAAGTCCTCTACTCCGCCAGTATTGTGCTGGTGCTGCTGGTGCAGCTGATCACCGTTTCCGGCACGAGGTTGACCCGCAGGCTCGACCATCGGAAAAAATAAAAAACCCAATGGATGAAAGGAGATCTTCCCATGAAAAAGCTTCTATCGGTTCTTCTGGTCACCCTCCTGGCCCTGGGCGCAACCTCTGCCTTGGCGAACGAAACCATCGTCATCGGCGCCACCCCCAGCCCCCACGCGGAAATCCTGGAACTGGTCAAGGAAGACCTGGCTGCCCTGGGCTATGACCTGGATATCCAGGTATTTACCGAGTACCCCATCCCCAACCCCGCCACCGCCGCCGGGGATTTGATGGCGAACTTTTTCCAACATATGCCCTACCTGAATGCCTATAACGCCAGCGTGCCCGATGCTGAAAAGCTGGTAGCCGTCATTCCCATCCACTACGAGCCCTACGGCCTCTATGCGGGCACCAAAAAGACCCTGGAGGAACTGGCCGAGGGCGACACCATCGCCGTGACCAATGACCCCTCCAATGAGGCCCGCGCCCTGCTGCTGCTGCAGGAGGCTGGCTACATCACCCTGCCCGAAGGCAGCACCGGCGATGACACTCTCACCAAGCTGGACATCGTGGAAAACAAGCTGAACCTGGACATCGTGGAAATGAACGCGGAACTGCTGCCCGCCTCCCTGGGGGATGTGAGCTATGCGGTCATCAACGGCAACTTTGCCATCGGCGCGGGCCTGAAGCCCAGCAAGGACGCCCTGAAGCTGGAAGACCCCAAGGGCGCTGGCGAGTACTACATCAACTATGTGGTGGTGAAGCCCGAAAACGAGAAAGCCCCCTGGGTAGAGGCCCTGCGCACCGTGCTGCAAAGCGATAAGATCCGTGATTTCATGAACAATAACGAGGCCTATGCCAATGGCGTAATCCCGGTTTTCTAAGCCACTGGGTTTTCTGATTCGCACTCCACGGCCTTCACTTTGTGTGAAGGCCGCTTTTGTGTAGGCTTTTCATGGATTTCACTGTGGCAAGAAGGTGTACAAAAAGCAAAAAAGTACTCTCCCTCCGATTTGACAACCCGCCCCTACAATGGTATAGTGAAAAGCACATAAACCCTTGCCCTGCTGGCCTTTGGGCATTCTACACCGAAAGGAATGTGCCTCATGTTGAAATTCACCTGTCTTTGCCTGGCCTGCCTGTTGCTTTTCACCGCCCCTCTGGGAGCGGGCGCGCAGGAACCCTCCATTCCTTTGCGCATCACGGAAATCATGGCCTCCAATGGCGTCAGCCTGGAGGACGCCTTTGGCCGCTCGCCAGACTGGGTTGAAATCCACAATCCTACCAAAGAGCCCATTTCTTTGGAGGGCCTCTGCGTGTCCGACAAGAAGGATGAACTGGAGCGGTACACCTTCCCCGCAGGCGCGGTGATTGCCCCGGACGAGTATATCATCGTGTTCGCTTCCGGCAGCAAAAAGGACATTGCGGATGAATACCACACCTCCTTCAAGTTCAGCGCCAGCGGCGAAGCGGCCTATCTGAGCAAGGACGGCGTAGTGATTGACTCTGTGCATTTCCAGGACCAGCCCAAGGACATCAGCCTGGCCTTGGACCTGGACGGGCAATTCAAGCTGACCAGCACGCCCACCCCCTATGCCGCCAACCAAATCACCCCCGTGGAAGGGGAGTTTGCCTCGGAAGAAGAGGACTAACTTCTCAGCAACTACCCAGCAACAAATCTAGCCTTGACAATTTCCTTCAAGACGGGTATGGTTTTCATAAACCACCCGTCTTTTTCATGCTGGGAAAGTGAGGACTCCATCATGCCTTTCTCCTCCAAAACAACTTGCAAAACAAGGGCCTTGGCGCTAGCCTGGCTGGTGGGCTGCCTGTGCGCATGGGTCCTTCCCAGCCTCGCCCAAGGGGAGGCAGAGCCCGCAAAGCCCTTTACCGCCTTCATCGCCTCGGACCTGCACTATCTGTCCCCCCGGCTGGGCACGGAAGGGGCCGCCTACCAGGCCAACGCCCACCCTCGGGACGGCAAGGCTATCCTGTATATCGACCTGCTTGTAGACGCCTTCGTAGAAGAAATCATTGCAAAAAAACCGGATGTGGTGTTGCTTTCCGGAGATTTGACCTTCAATGGCGAAAGATACAGCCATGAGGATTTGGCGAAAAAGCTGGCCCGCATCGACCCTGCCCTCACCCGGGTGTATGTGATCCCGGGCAACCATGATATTGAAAACGTGTACGCCAGCAGCTTTGCTGGAGATGACTTAGTGCCAGCGGAACCCCTCACCGCCGAACAGTTTGCGGACCTGTACGGCCCTTTTGGGGAGTCCCTGCGGCTTCTGGACAAGACCTTTGGCCTGGACTACTCGGTGGAAAATGAAACGGGTCCCTGGTTTTTGATGCTGGACACCTGCCAGTACACCTCCAACCAAGCCCTGGGCCACTCCGTGCCAGATGGCATGGTGGACAACCGGCTCTTTCCCTGGATGAGACGCGTGGCGGAGCGGGCCAAAGCCGCGGCACGCCCGCTGATCACCGTCACCCATCACAACCTGTACCGGCACCACCCCACCCTTCGCACCTCCTACACCCTGGAAAATAACGGGGAGTTTTTCGCCTTTATGCAGGACACAGGCATCGCCCTGAACTTCAGCGGTCACAGCCACGTGCAGAGCATCCTGTCCTATGAGGGGATCACCGAAGTGATCTCAGAGGCTTTTAGCGTCTACCCTCACCAATACGGGGTGCTACTCTACGTGGGGGACAGGCTGACCTATGACACCCAGAACCTGGATGTAGCCGGTTATGTGCAGGCCCAGGGCCTGACGGACCCCAACCTGGTACACTATGACAGCTATGCCCGTGCTCTGTTGGACGCCACCTTGAGCAATATGGAAGGCCACATGAACGAGGCCTGGACCCCAGAGCAGCAAAAAGAAGTGGCTGCCCTCATCGCGGATCTCAACGCCGGGTACTTTGCCGGGGAGCCTGTGCCGGAGGGTATCAAAGAGCGCCCTGCTTATCAACTGATCTTGCAGGACAAAGGTTTCCTTGGCAAGTACATCCAAGGGATTTTGGAAGAGGATGGCGTGAGTGACCAGCACTGGGAGATGGCGTTTCCCGCAAGGGATTAGGAGCCATCAGAAATAGTTCATCAGAAACAAACCGCCGCTTTGGCACGCTTGTGTGCCAGAGCGGCGGTTTGTTTTTGTGTGCTGCTTTTCTACTTTCAGTATACCAGCGTTTCTTAAAAAAACAAGACTATTCTTTTTGGCCGGGGCATGCTATGCTAGGGCCTCCCCCATCCCCCGCCACAAAATATCACAGGAGGCGCATGCCATGTCCACTGTCCAGCGGTATTCCAAGCTTTTGGCGACCCATCTGGTGGAAGCCTTTTCCAAGCGAAACCTGGAGGCCAGCTACTGCGAAACCAAGGAGGAGGCGTTGTCCGCCGCCCTTGCCCTCATTCCCCCCGGGGCGGTGGTCAGCCACGGTGGCAGCCAAACCCTGCGGGAAATTGGGCTGCTGGACAGCCTGCCCAATCTGGACTGCCGCTACCTGGACCCCTTGCATGCCGCCAGCGGGCAGGAGCGTGAACAGGTGGCCCATGACGCGCTGGCGTCGGATGTCTATTTCCTCAGCGCCAACGCCATCACCCAGGCGGGCGAACTGGTGAATGTGGACGGCATCGGCAACCGGGTGGCGGCCCTGGCCTTTGGCCCCAAAAAAGTGGTGGTCATCGCCGGGATGAACAAGGTGGTACCCACCCTAGACATGGCCTTGGAGCGTGCCAAGCACCAAGCCGCGCAAATGATCTGCCTCTATTTCAGCAAGGAAGACCTTTCCTTTGAACAGGCGGACAGGGCTGCCGAAGCTGCCATCCAGCACCTGTCTATTACCAGCGGTTCTGTCATAAAGGGACGCGTGCATGTGCTGCTGGTGGGCGAAAGCCTGGGGTTCTAACGCCGCTTAGGCCTTTTTCTTCCCCCTACGCAGCAACCACCCAATCGCTTTTTTCGCAGGCTTGTAGGGGAAGGCCTCCATGGTTTTGGCGGTATCCGCCAACCGTTCCCGAATGGCAATGTGCTGGGGGCAATGCTCTTCGCACTTGCCACATTTTTTACAGGTGGAAGCGTTGTGGTCACCCACATAGGTGATGTACTTGCTCATGGACCGTATGCGGGATGTGACGGCCGTTTCATTGTAACAGCTGAAACACAGGGGGATGTCCACTCCAAAAGGGCAGGGCATGCAATAGGCGCAACCGGTACAGGGCACCTTGGTCTTTTCCCGGATGATCTGCCGGGCGGCCTCAAACAGCCTCCCTTCCTCCGGCGTCAGCGTGCCCGGCTGGGCCTCACTGGCCACCCGCAGGTTTTCCTCCAAAATGGGCAGCGTGTTCATGCCGGAGAGCACCACCGTCACTTCCAAATGGTTCAGCACCCAGCGCAAGGCCCATTCCGCCGGGCTTCTTTTGGGTGCCGCTTTGGCAAAGAGGCTGGCGGCTTCCGGCGGAAGCCCGGTGGCCAGCCGTCCCCCTTGCAGGGGCTCCATCACCATCACCGCCATGTTCTTGCTGGCCGCGTACAGCAGGCCGTCCTTGCCCGCCTGGCTCCATTCGTCCAAATAGTTATATTGGAGCAAGCAGCACTGCCATGGATAGGCGTCCACAATCTGCCGAAAATCCTCCCGACCCCCATGGTAGGAAAAGCCGATATTTTTGATCTGCCCAGCAGCCTTCCTTTTGGCGATCCACTCTTCCACGCCGATGTCCACCAAGCGCTGCCATTGCTCCATGCTATTTAAGGTATGCATGAGGTAATAATCCACATAGCCCGTTTGCAGCCGTTCCAGCTCCGTATCAAAAAACCGGTCCAAATCCTCCCGGCTTTTGACAAAATACTGGGGCATCTTGGTACAGATCTTCACCTGGTCCCGCAGGCCGTGGCGGTCCAAAATGCGGCCCAGCATAGCCTCATTGCCCGGATAAAAGTAAGCGGTATCCACGTAGTTGATGCCCTGTGAAATGCCTTTGACCAGCAATTCCGTGGCTTCTTTTTCATTTTTAGGCAGGCGCATACAGCCATAGCCCAAGGCCGACAGCTTGTCGCCGTTGTTTGGATTCACCCGATATTGCATGCAAAACCCTCACTTTCCGCTCCCCATCATACTCCATTTTGGGCCTTTGGGCAAGATGATGGCGGCTGACCGGGGCTTTGGGTGGTGAGGCGTCTCGGCGGCAAGAACCGACAGTTTCCATATATTCAAGCGCAGGCATTTATGCTATACTATTTTTACTGATATCAATTTTTGTGATACGAAGGATGGAGTGAATGGAAAAATAAGAAACGCCCTTTTCACGAGCAAAACGCTCCTCACAGTATACCGTGCTAAATTCGCTTCCGGAGGTAAGTCATCTTGGTGCAAGTTCAAAAAAAATTTCCAAAGCCTTGGCGTGTTGACTGGTATGTAGCCGTCATCAGCCTTTTCCTGGTTCTTAGAATATTGGCCTGGTTCTCCCCATCACACGCAGAAAAAATCAACTTCATTTACTTGTGGCCTTTGGCCATCGTTTCTGCTGTGCTGGTGATAGTGCAGCATAGCTCCTTGCACCAGTGGCGTTTCATGCTTCCGGGCTGTTTGGTTGCCTGGCTGTGGATCGGCTGCATTGTGAACGGAGATGCGTATCTGGTCTATAACCGTGGTTTTATCCTGGGCGTTTTTGTAAGCTTCATTTGCTTTTTTCTGCTAATCCCTAGCCTTTCGAGCGAGCGGCGGGAAAAAGGCCTGCAATGGATTGCCGTTCTTTACTGCGGGCTCATGCTGGTCATGGCAAGCCTTGGCTTATATGTTGCGCTTACGGGCCATGTCATTCAAACCCCGTTCTCAGATGAGTCCATCCGCATCTTTGAATATCGGTTATACTTTTTTCGCTACCATCCCAACGAAGCAAGCAGTGCCTTTGTTGTCGCGCTTTATCTGCTTCTTTTCCTTTTCGCCTCTTGGCGGAATGGATTGGCCCGCGCCGTGCTCGTCCTGGCGGCGGCAGCGATTGCGTGGACCATCGCGCTTACGGGAAGCCGCACCGCTATCCTGCTGGCTGCCGGGGGCCTATCCATCTTTGTGTTCTGGGCAATATACACCTATCTGTTTCAAACCCGCCTGTGGCTGCGCTGGCTTGCTGGCATCGCGGTCGGCGCCGTACTCCTGGTTGCCCTTTATTTTGGGCTCAGTTTCTCCGTGAACATCGCTACTACCATTGCCCAATCGACTACCACAGCGGCCCCGGTTGTGGATGCCAGCACAGCCCACACAATCAGCCCCGTTGCGGAGCCATTCCCAGCTGCGGCTCAACAAACGGATGGCCCTGTCCAGTCGGCGGAGCCGTCGCCGACCGCAGTTGTGCCAATGGATCACACTGTGCAGACCGTTGATTCACGAGTCCAACTCCAGGACATCGGCACTTTCAACGCACGAGTGGAAATCTGGCAGACCGGTCTGGACTATCTCAAAGCCCATCCAATGGCCTATCTTTTCGGGGTACCGGACAACATCGTTTCTCGTATCCCGCATCTGGTGGGGCGCACAGAGCACCACATGCACAACGCCTATCTGGAGATGCTGCTGCTAGGCGGCATTCCCGGGCTAGCGCTGTATGGGCTGTACCTGCTGCTCTTGGCCTATAGCGGTCTACGGCTGGCATTTGATAGGAGCTCCAGCTGGGGACGGCGTTTTCTTGCCGTTGTGCCGCTGTTGCTTGCCGCAAATGGAGTTACGGAGATTTATCCCTTATTCTCAGGGAATGTGATGGACATGATGTACTTCGCCATCTCCGGAGCTGTGATTGCCTTCGCGATGGATTTGCCTCCCTTCAGGAGCCGCTTACACCGCTAACCTATGCCACCCTTGCCAGGCCCCCAAAAACGCAAAGGCTGTGAGCTGAAAAATGAAAAAGAGCCAGTACCCCTTTTACGCGATCCTGATCCTGACCTTTTTTTCCATGCTGTGCCTAAACCTTTTATCCCCATTGGTGGCGGACGATTATCGGTACCTCTATAGCTTTGCTACCCAGGAAAAGATTACGAGCATTCCGGAAATAGTCTCCTCCATGGCCCTGCATGCGAAGTTGCTGAACGGCCGCGTCATTCCGCATTTTTTTGCGCAGTTGTTCCTGATGCTGCCAAGCCCGTTTTTCAAAGTCATCAACGCCTGCGCGTATGTGCTGCTGTTGCTGGGGATCTATCGGCTTGCCAGCGATCCCCGCAAGGCATATGACTGGAAACTCTTATTGGCTATCGCCGGCGCTGTCTTTCTCCTCCCCCCCATATTTGGACAGACCTATTTATGGCAGACCGGCGCAATCTCCTATTTATGGCGGGATGCCCTGATGGTTTGGGTATTTGTCCCCTTTGCGGATGCTGTATTCAGAAACAAACCAGTCCGCGGCGTGGGTAAAACCCTTCTGCTGGCTGCGGCCTCGCTATACATCTGCAATTCCACCGAAAACGGGGCGGTCAGTATCCTGTTGATGATGTTACTATGCATTGCATGGTTATTCCTACGGCGGCAAAAGGTCCCGGTTCCACTGTTCGTCGCCTTTGCTTTTGGAATGCTTGGCCTTGCAACGTTGTTTTTGGTGCCGTCCAGCTTCAACAATTTCCAAGCTTCCGCGTCCGGGCTGAACCAAATTTTTGAAAACTACCAAAAAGCCCTTTCTATGTGGCTGTCCCATGCTCTTTGGCCCTCCGTGATTTACATTCTTCTTTTCTTTTTGGCTGCCCAAGGCCCGTCACCCAATCGTGACCGCCTGGCATTTTCTCTTGGATGTTTTCTCGCATCGTTGGCTTGCAATTTTTCTATGGCTTCGGCCTTTTATTACCCATTACGCGCCATGGTTCTGTGCGTCAACCTGATCATCCTCGCAAGCGCCATCGTCCTTTCAGAAATCAGCCCGTCATGCAGAGAGTGGATGCTCCGCGTGTTGGCCGCTTCGCTTGGGATGGTGCTGCTGTTTCAGACGGTCAGCGCGCTCCCCAATGCCTATGGTCTGTATCGTTTGTCAGAGGCGCGATTGACAGAAATTTTGGCCCAACGCGATGCGGGGGCAAAAGAAATAACAACCTTTGGAATCATAGGCCGCTCCCGCTATGATGTGTTCTATGATCTTCACGACTTGACGGACGACCCGGGCTACTTTCCAAATGTCTATTTTGCAAAGTGCTACGGCCTGCAAACCGTGGTTGTGGACAGATTTGAAAAATAGACGGCTCCCTTCTGCGGCGGGAACCGTCTCCGTTTCATTCTTCTCCCAAAGGCGTGCCTCCCATGGGAATGCCTCCCACAGGCGCGCCGTCCTCCACGGTCAAATCCTCCTGCTCAGCCGCGTTGCTCAAATACGCGTTGCTTAACGCCTCGGACCAGGTAATGTGCTGGTTGATGCTATACCCCTGGAGCCTTGGCGTGTAAAAATCAAAATACATATTGGAATATAAGGGAATCATCGGCAGCACTTCATTCCAGTATTCTTGGAAGGCAATCCACTTTTGGCAATAGGTCAGCAGGTCGCCGGATTCAGTGCGCCGCATGTCCATGGCCAATGCCATCAGCTTTTCGTCCCGAAGGCCGGTGGTGTTCATTACGCCCTGCTGTTCATCCTGGGTGGAGTACGTCCCCGATGGATCGTACAGCGTCAGAAAGTTAGAACCTACAAAAAACAAGTCATTCACCCGTGGTGTCTGGCGATAATACTGGCTGAGCACATTTTCGTACGGCTGAGACTGGATGGTAAGCTCAACGCCAATGGAGGCCAGGTTCGCCTGCCAGGCCACCAGTTTTTTTTCTATGCCTGTGTTTTCGGATGCCAGCAGAGAAAGCGCCAATGGCATCAGCTTTTTGTCCACCTTCTTGACGCGAAAGCGGTCCTTGGCCTCATCAAAGGGCTTGCCTGCCTCGTTCAGGGTCCAGCCATCCTGGATGAGCAACCGCTTCGCCCTTTCCAGGTCCAGCGCATATGGGTCCAGGGCTCCCAGGCTTAACGTGCTCCACTGGGCCAAAGCCTGCTCCTGTTCCTGAATCTGTTGCGGGCTGGCGTTTTCGGGCAGTTCTTCCATAGGGGGTGGCAATACGCCTTCCACCAGTTGCTGCATCCACTGCCCCATTCCATAATATCCATTGACCTTCACACCAAAGCTCTTTACGGAATCGGCCACAAACTGGTCCCTGTCCAAGCAGAGAGCCATGGCTTGCCGCACGGCCTGGAATTGGGCGGGGCCTTTTTCACAGGCAAAGCTGATAAAGCTCAGCCCGCTCCTGGGATAGCTGCTTTGGCCCGCCATGCCTTGCGCGGCCAGAGCGAGGCCTGCCTGAATCACATCCGCCGGCACGCATTTATTCAGCAGGTCCACTGTTCCGCCGCCCAGGCCGTCCACCATCGCAGATGGCTCCACATAGGTATATTTCACCAAGGGGATGGTAGGCCGTTTCCCTTGGGTGTCCGCCTTGAAATACGGATTAGGAACAAAGGTGACCTCCTGGTTTGCCGCATCATAAGAGGCAAGTTGATAGGCCCCGCTGGTCACTTTGGGATGGGACAGATAGCCGGTCTCGGGGGTTAGGATGGTTTCACGCAGCAAAGCCTCCGAAAACACGGGACTTTTGACGCTTTCATCCAGATTGGCGATGTAGGCTCCCTCACCGTCGTCTTTGATCTGGCAACCGGGAGCGATCTCCGCGATGGGATAGGGACAAAAATCCAGCCAGCCCATTTCATAAAAGAAGGGCAGATAGTCGCTATTGATGGTGATGCTAAACTGGTGCTCACCCAGCAGCCGCACGCCGGTCAGCACGTTGGTTTCCCCCGCCAAATACTCCTCCGCACCCTGGATGTAGGCAAAACTGATGGAGGTGTTTCCAAGCGCGGCCATTTCCTTGGAGGCGGACAGAAGAATGGAAAACACGAAATCCCTCGCTGTGATGGGCGTGCCATCGCAGTATTGCAGGTCCTGGGCCAAAGCAATGATATATTGCTTATCGCCCTCTTCCTCCACCGCCACTAACCCACTCACCACCGCTTGGTCAATGGAAAAAGCACAATTTTCTCCATTCCACCGCACCAGATGATAGCCATGCAGCAGCATGCGAACATCAATGTCAGCGGTATTGTTTCCAAAGGCATTGGTAAAAAACTGGCCCGTAATGGCGGTGGACGTGCCTACAATCAGCTCATTGTAAAGCTGTTCCTCCGTCCGGTCTGCCGTCTCAGCCATGCCATGACCCGCCAGGGTCGATAGCAGCGCCAACACAAGGAAAAACGAACCCCATTTTTTCATCAATGATCCCTCCCAAAGAACAAATCTTCGAGTTGAACGGCGTCCAAGCGCCACTCAACTCGAAGGCTTTGATTTGTTTATTCCGCGCATTCGCCCACATTGGTCACCACCAACCCCAGGCCAAGGGGCGTCTCGTCCTCCAACAGGTCCGTGAGTTTGGACCTGCCGGAGCGCACATAGACCACGGTTCTCTCTACATTGCAAGCAGGCATGGCACCGGCAATCAGCTTGTTGCTGGCCACATAGCCGGTGATATTGGGCGAAGTGACGGAATACTCATCCCCCATGCTCAGCCCGGTCTGCTGCATCGACGGCGCGGCCTGCCTGCCATCGGAATAGATGTAATGAACCGTCAGCGTATAGGTTTGCAGGGTATACACCACATCCACCGTGAGGCTGCCCCGAATGATGCCACTGACTTTCTCCTGATCTGGCTTCCAGCCGGGTACGCCCGGCGACTGCACATTGTAGGCCGCATCCTGGGCGTAGGTCCTCTGGAAGGTGGGGGCCGCGACAACGCCGCCTACGGACCGGTACCAATAGCGCACCGTCAGCGTATAGGGATTGGGCGTGTAAATCACATCCACCACGGTATCCAGTTCCAGGGCGCCGCTGACAATGGCCTTGTCTGGGGACCATCCCATGATCACGGGCGATTGCACGGTGTAGGCGCTGCCCTTGTCATAGGTCTTTTCAAAGCTGGGTGCGGCTTGATCGCCGTCCAGGCTGTTTTGCCAGTAGCGAATCGTCAGCTTGTAGGCGCTGCGCTGATAGACCACGTCCACAACAGTATTGGTCGTCAGCGTGCCCCATACGAGAGGCTTGTTGGCCTCCCAGCCCTTGAAGATGGGCGAGTTCACCCGGTAGGCGCTGCCCTCCGGCAGAGTCCTGTGATAGGTGCCTGCGGCAATGGCGCCATTCACCTTTTCATACCAATACCGGATGGTAAGGGTATAGTCGGTCTGATCCAGATGGTTTGTAAAGGCCGCCACGGACTCTTGCTCAGCCGCGATGGTCCCTGTGGCCCCAGAGGATGTGGGTACATAGGGCGCATAGTTTTGTTCCGTCACGGTGTACTGTGTGCCTTCCGTGATGCCTTCGATCACGATGCTTTCTTGGTGCTTCAGCCGGATCACATCGCCATTTTTCAGGCTGCCGTTCTTAGCGCCGGTGTAGCGATAACTGCCGCTTCCGTCCAGGTTCACCAGGAATTCAAACTCCCGGGTCTCGTTCCCAGCCGTCCCGGAAACGGTCTTGCCGATCCGAAGGCTGCCTGTGGGGGTCATAAAGTGATTGGTGAAGGCAGATACTGCGGGGCTTCCATTCTTGCTCACCTTTGCGGCCACCCGCAAGCTGCCCTGCTCATCGGAAACCGTAACGGTGAGCAAAAGCGTGGAAGCATCATAGCTCATCCCCTTGGTTTTCCCCTTGTTTTCCTTCAGGGTATACTCGTGCACACCCGGGGCGGTAAAGGTGATGTCGCCAAAGCTGCCGGACCCAGCGCCCTGTATGGTCATGGTTTTGTTTCCGCCGGTGGCATCTGCAGGCATGGGGCTTCCCTTGTCCACTCTGGCCAGGGTAAAGGCGTACTCCTCCATGGGGGCCGGATCGCCGGTGAGGTTTTTCAGTACGCTTGGCGCATACGTCACCGGGTCTGGATGATAGGTATTGGTGATGTGGATGGTCACATTGCCATGCGAATCTATTTTGGGGGTTGCTAACGCAGCGATGTAGCCATTCACCGGTGTTTCCGTAACGGTGTACTCGTAGGGAACGCCACTTTCATCATAGCGGTCCAGGCCTGCAAAGGCATAGCCGCTCTGGGTCTTGTCAATGGTAGTGACTCTGAAAGGCGTATCCCCGGCCTTCGGCGATGGGTTGTTCCGCCACAGGTTGATGGTCACGGTGGGCTTTTCCAGGCTGTCATCAAAGGCGACGCCGTCGGCACGCTTCCAGGTCTTTTCTCCGCTGACCGTCACTTTGGGCATCACATAGGTGTTGGTGATCACCAGTGCCCCGTCGGTTGCCTCGCCATAGCTGGCAACATAGTTTTCCGCCGGGGTTTCCTCCACGGTAAAGGTATACCCACGGGTATGAGCCTCCTGCACCTCAAAGGTATGGCTCCATCCATTCTTGGCCTCCAAGGTCACTGCCTTGCCCACGTTGAAAGTCTTGCCATCCTTGGTGCGTTTCAGTTGCACTTTCACGCTGCTAGGCTGGTCCTCCGCAGGCGCTCCGGTATGGTCCCATTCCTTGCGGACGGTGATTTTCACCGTCTGTGGGTTCAGGTTGGTAATCACGCCGCCGGATACGGTGGCCATAAATTCTTCCGGAAGCCCCTCTTCCGCCACGGTATACCGATAGGCAAGGCCCTCTTTGTCATATTCAGGGAGATTGTCAAATTGGTAGGCCCAGCGGTTCTTGTCCACATCCGTGGCGCTGGTTTCCAATACATCCACACTTCCTATGCGCGTACCGTTTTGGTACAAGGCCACTGTAACGTGATCAGGCTTTTCCATGCCGCCCTGGATATCCCAGACCTTTTCGCCCTGGAAGGCCATGGGCTGGAAGGTGTTGGTGATCACAAAACCATCCACCATCGTCCCGGCATAGGCCTCCAAGTAGTTGGGGTGCACGTTCAGTTCCTTCACCGAGTAGGTGTACGCCTCACCCTTGTCATTGTACTGGTCCAAATCCGTAAAGACATAGGCCCAGGTGTTCGGCGTCGCCGCATCGTCATCCCCGAAACTCATGGTGCGCGCCGCTTCCGACCCTGGGGTCCCATCCTTTGCGGGGGTACGGCTTAGCTGCACCGTCACAGCCTCCGGCCGCAGCAAGGCGTCATCGCCCACCCACTCCTTGGTCACCTTCACATCCAGCGTAGGCATGGTGAAGGTATTCGTAATCACAGGCGGCGTAGCCACCGGGTCCACTGAGGCGCTGAGAAGGCCCTCGTTGTCCACCACGTTCACCGTCACGGTGATGGGCGTGGTGTTGTAGCTGTAGCCAGGCACCGCCGTGGTAGGCGTGCGCTCGGTGATGGTATACTGGTACGCGCCTGCCACGGTATAGTCAATGGCCCCGAAGGATACAGTGCCAGGCCCTTTGCGGGTTCTGGTGGCATCGGCGGCCTTAGCGGGCATGGGCGCGCCGTTTACGGCGGCCAAATCAAAGGTGAAGTCCCCTTCCAGCACTGGCATGCCCTGGATCTCCTTGGTGGCACTGATCGCAAAGCTGGTCTTGGTGGGTACGTAGGTATTGGTAAAGGTCGTGGAACCTCCGCTATTGGTGACGGATTTAATGCGCAGCGCGCCGTCCTTCTGGTCGTCCGCAACCACCACTGTGATGGTCCGCGAACCCCCATCAAAGGTATATCCATTGTATCCTGTAGCAGGCTTTGCGGACTCCTTGAGGGTATAGGTGAAGGTCCCCTCGGCGGTGAAGATCATGTCCCCAAAGGAGAGGGTCTCCCCTTCCTTGGCCGTGAGGGTGGTCACCTTCTGGGCGTTAGCCCCGACGGGCACCGGTGCGGAACCATTTCCGGTGAGCGTGAACGTGAAATCCTTGCTCTTGCTGCTCTGTGGCGTATTGCCGTTCACGGCCTTGGTCACGGAAACCGCATAGACCACGGGATCGGGCCTATAGGTGTTGGTCATGGTAAACCCGGCGGCCATGGTTCCCCCCTGGGCCGTGAGGGCATAGTGCGGCACATCCGCTTCCTGCACTGTATAGGCATAGGCCTCGCCCAGGTCATTGTACTTGTCCAGCCCGGTAAAGGTATAGGTCCAGCTGGCGGCATTGCTAGCGCCGCTAAAGGCAACGGTCCTTGCGCTTTCTGTGCCCGGGGTGCCGTCCTTCATGGGGCTTCGCAGCAGCTCCACCGTAAGGGAGGCTGGCCGCGCGCCCTTCGCGTTGCTGGCGTCCGTCCAGCTCTTGGTCACCTTCACGCTGATCTGCGGATTCACAACCTCCAGGTTATACGTCTTGACTACCTTGTCACCCAAGGTGTTTTCAATCCGAACCTGGGCCGTGGTCTTCCCCATTTTCAGCACATTCATCATGGCGGAGGTGACCACGAGCTTGTTGGGGGTTTGGTTGCTTCCATCCATGAACGGCGCAAAATGAATGATGCTGGTATCCTCCGGCGCGTCGTAGTGCAGCCGGTACGTTGGCGCGGCCGGCAGTGCAGCCCCAAAGAATTCCACAAAACTGGAAACCCCGTATCCCTTGGGCGTGGCCCCCAGATCAAATTTTTGGTCCGCAATGGTGAAGTCCGGCAGCCGGACCAGGCCCGCCGACAGATTTTTCAGTCCAGAGGGTGCCAAGGCTGGCAGCACCATCTCCAGGCTCTTCCTGTCAAAGTCGGAATCCGTCTTTTCAAAACTATAGGTTTTGGTACTTTGGCGGGCCAGCTTGGGCACCGCGTTCTGGGTGGCGGTCACCTGCACGCTGTTTGGCAGCTCCACCCGCAGGACCTGTCCCTCGTCCAGCTTGTGGGTGCGCAGGTAGAACTGGCCATCCGTCAGGGCTTTCCCGTTGAAAAATACCTTGGGGTCGCCCACCACGCAGCGGTCAATCAAGGTCGTGCCGTCGGTGTCGTACAGGGCTATGGCCACGTTATCCGCGTATTTCACATAGGGCTCATAGGTATTGTTGGCGTTTTTCTGGCCATTTTCATCGTACACATCCCAGAACACGGTGGCGTCAGGCTGCACCAGAACATAGTCGTCATAAGTCCAGGTGGCCAAGGGCAGCTGGGCGGTATTCGCATCCGCTTTGGCGCTCCCCACCCGGTAGGTATAGGGGCCGGAGCTGTAGGCATTCAGTTCGCCAAAGGATTCCTTTTCATCCGCTTTCAGGTTCAGCCGCACGTTCACGGCGGTCTTCATGGGCATTTCCCTCACCGTCAGGCAGAGCCCCGTAACGGCTTCCCAGCCGGATTTGCCGGGATTGTAGCTATAATCCGACGAAGCGGAGGGCGAAGGATCGTTGGTATAGCTGTAGGTGAGGTTCTTTGCAATGCCCGTAGAATCGGTCAGAAGCGTCGGCTCACCCTTGAGGAACAGGCTGTAATCCGGGGTGGCCGTCCTCCAGACCTTCTGCTCGTCCATGTACGTCACAGGAACGCCCTTGCGGGGGATGTTCATATACACATGGGTGTCAAAGATGCCGGAGATCGCGCCCGCCTGCACGCTGATCAAGCCGTCCAGCTGCTCCCGCTGGTCGGGCATAAAGCGGGTGATGAGGGTGGCAAAGTCAAACAGGATGTTCTTTTTGCCCGGAATCAGCGTGGCACCCAGCACACTTTCTTCCAGCACCTGGAAGCGGAAGGGCGTGCTGGAGGTTTCCGAAAAATTATATTGGAACAGCTTGTTGGGCAGCGTGGATTTGGATTTGGACAGGCCCAGCGGATCGGAGCTGTTCCCTGCGATGTTGTAGCAGGTGATGCCATCCGCAGATGGGCCAGGGGCCCGGTACATGTCCAGAATGCCTGAAAAATCCAAGTATACGTCCCCCACGGGATAGTGAAAGCCGGTGGGGGTTCCGGGCATGGTTTGGAAGCCCAGCGACAAGTTGCCCGCCAGGTTGGCTGTACCAGCGTTGTTGTATACATTGATGAAGGTCATGCCCTCCGCAGCCTGCACTTTCAGCGCGTTGCTCTTGGCCCCCGTGGTGGTGCGGACCACGCCGGGCGCCACCTGCAGCTTGAGGAAGGTACGGCCTTGCACCTCTACCGTTTCCGCAATCAGGTTCCCGCTGGAATACTCGATGCCATACAGGCTGCACTTGTCCAGATCCACCACAAAGGCGGGATCCAACAGCTCCACAAACACGGCCTCGTTCATCAGCCCCCAAGGCGCGTAATAGCTGGTCTTGCTAAAGGCTGTTTGGGGATAGCTAAACACATACCCTTGGCCAATGTGGCCGGTGTGGGTGTGGTTGTCGGGTATGAACCGGTTGGTGTCTGTGTTCACATTAAAGGACAGCGTGCCGTTTGTTTTGAGCCCCTGGTAAACCTGAATGGTTTCCGCCGGGGCAGTGACCATCGTCCCATAGGTGCTGGTGCTGGTTTGCAGCGTCAACTGCCGCTCGGTGTTCATCAGCAAAATGGGCGGATACTCATAGGGGTTGCTGACCGAGTAGGAGACCTTGGCCCCGGGATGGGCCGCTGTTTTGATGTGAGGATTCCCGTCCTCGTAGCACTGGTCCCAATGGCAATAGCCATGAAGCTGAATGGCTACCGAGTAAAAATCCCAGGAGACCTTCAGCGCTTCCCCAGTGAAGGGGTTTTCCTTGAGGTACCGCATTTTGATGTTTTTTAATAGCGGAATCTTTGTGTCAGTATCGTTGGATACCCATGGTCCGCCATCGCTCAGGTGGCCCGAATCGAAGTGGCCCGGATAGCGCAGAGACAGGGAGGTGAAATATTCCCCGGCGCCCAGGGGGAGCTTGAGGGTGGTTTCCCCTTGGATCTCCCCCACCGTATAAATGCCCTGGCTTTTGTTGGTGGTGTACACAAATTCCCAGCCAGAAAGGGCCGGCATCGCCACAAACTCTCCCGTCAGGAAGGAAAGGGCCTCCCTTTCCGACATGCCCAGCAAAGTAGGCTGGGACTGCCCTGCCAGGATATAGCTGCCGTTGTACTTCACAAAGAAGTCAATCACCGGGTTTTCCAAGATATTGATCTTTTCCCCCAGCTGGCCGATATCCAGGTACATGTTCCCAACGGGCAGCTCCGTCACGCCGTCTGCCACAAGGCTCAGGATATTGCTTGCGTTGCCCTGGTGCTGCTCTGTGACCACCGTGGGGCAATAGGGCACCTTAAAAACCCACCAGAGCAATTTGTTTTTATTGCCCGCGTTAAAATCCGGCGCTTCCGGCGTAAAGCTTCTGGTGGATGGGTCCGCAAAGTCCACGCTGTACAGGGCCTGGGCCTTGTCGTAATTGACGATGCCGCTGTCATCCGCGTGCTTGGTACCCACCTCGTACGCCATGTTGGTGACCACTGTGGCATAGCCGCCCTTGACCAGCATGGGGCTATTGGCATAGGGGCCGCTCAGGCCAATGGGATAAGACAGGCCGGCGGTGGTGAGAACCTTGTTCCACTTCACGTCTATTTTTGTCACCGGGTTTTCCGGCGTGGCCTCGGAAAATTCCACGGTGCCCGGCGTGGTGATGTCGCCGGAATAATAGGCATTCACCGCGTCTACCTGGCTTTGAGGAATGGAATGGGGTGTATTGTCCAGGCCCGTATAATACACGATCGACGCCAATTCCGTTTGGCAACCGTCGGTCACGCTTAACAGCTGTCCCTTGGGAGGCCGCTGGTTCAGCTCCGAAAAGGTCATGGAAGTGGGCCGGATTTCAAAGGGGAACTCATAATGCTGGGTACAGGCTCCATCGGTTGTGGGAAGCTTTTCAACGACGCCGTCCAGGCCCCAGGAGTTGGTCAAATAGGTGAGGGGCTTGCTGGCCTGGGTGGAGCCAAGGATCACGTTCTGATTGGAGCCGTTGTCCTTATGCCGCGCGTCGCCGTACGCTTGGGTCACCACCGCGGGTTGCATGGCCAGCAGAACCACCTTGGGGCTTTCGTGCTGGAACACCTTTTCCCTTGGGGTTTCATTCCCGGAGGGTACCTGATACAACAGGCTGCTCTTGGCCGCATTTTGGTAAGTGGTCTGCTCCGCGCCGCCGGTGAGGGGATCGCCTATATCCTTCAGCTTCCACAACAGGCGCATTCCATAGGCCAGCGATTTGTTCAGGTTGGCGGCATCCGAGTTGTTAAAAATTCTCTTTCCGCTGGGCGGTGTGATCAGGTAATAGATGCCGCCTTCGTCCGACTGTGCGCCGCTGATCTTCCAATTGGACCAAATCCCGGTTTTATAATAATCCGCGTCTGCCACCACATTGCTCTGCCGGGCTGACGAAGGCGTGTTGGAAACGCCCGCCAGCTCCAGCCGGGGATCCGGCGTGTACAGCTTGATGCCCTTCACCTCGATGAGAGGCAGGTTCTCATAATGAATCGTGGGAATCATATACATCAGGTTCGGGTCCCGAAGGGTCGGAATTTTGCCATAATAGTAGGTATTGTTACCGCCATCCCGGCCCCAACCGGAGCTAAGGGTGTAATCCTGCATGCTAGGCTCGTTAAAGGTGTACACCGCATAGGTATGGAGGCTTTGGTACTGGGAATCCGCGCCCGCCAACGGTTCCGCGCTCATGGTCAAATCCGTGCCCGGATTGGCCAGGGCGATACCGCCGGGGAAATAGTTGTGCTCCAGCTGAAGCGTGGTGGTGATGTCGCTTCCGATGCCGCCCAGCACGCCCAGGGGCATAAAATATTCCTGGGCCGTCAGGTTGGTAAGGGGCATGGAACCATTGTCCATCCACTGTTCGCAGGTGGCTTGGTCCAAGGGGATGCGCTTCATGGAAAAGTCAATTTTGAAGGAACCGGAAACGCCGTCCTTAAACAGGATCGCGCAGGTGTCCTTGTCCAGGTATTGGACCTCCAGGATATTGGAATCCGATGCCAGCGCGGCGCCCCAGTCCGTTCCGTAGGCCAGTTTTTTCACCACCAGCACGGTTTTGTTGGTGGATTTGTTGGGCGCGGTGGTGTACCTGACGGTAAAGATGCTGTCGTGCGTGGTTCCATCCGACAGGGAATAGGTGGTGGCTGTGGCATCCAGCTTGTCAAATTCGATTTCTAGCAGTCCGGGGAAATATTCCCGGCTGCTGTCAAAAACCGTTACCTTGCGCTGGGCGGTGAGCAGGGGCGTTTTTGCCGCGTCGTCCGGGGCAAAGGCACTATAGCGGACCGTGTAAACCACCTGCTCCGTTAGGCTTGCCTCAAAGCTGGTGTCCCCAGGGGTAAACACAAAGCCCGGGGCGGAGCAGGTAATGCCGGAAATGGCCACATCCAGCGGGGCAAAGTCCCCATCACAGGCGCTGACGCCAAACATCGCGTCAAACACAAGGCCCGGCATGGCCGTGGTGTCCTCCACCCCGGCGATGGTGTTAGGCTTTTGCGTCGGTGTGGGGATGGTCAGGGCAAAAACGGGCGCTTCCGCCACTTGGCCCTGGCCGTCACAGTAATAGAAACCGCTCACGCCCCGGTAGGTCCCCGCGGTAACGTAGGTGTCGCCATAGGCAAAAATCTGCCGGGTTTGCTCTGCTTGGGCGCTTTTCACCAACATACGCAGCAAGGAGGACAGCGCGCCTTCTTCTCCGGCCTCTTCCTCCACCACCACTTGGATAGGAATCATCCCCTCGGGGATCTGGGCGGGCTTGAGCACAATGTATGTAAAAGGATACACGGGCTCGTGAACCAAGACAAAGGGGAACTGCACCGCGCCTTCCGCTTCCGCCGCATAGAAGCCCAGGGCTTCCGCTTCCCCTTCCGGCGCGCCAAAAACCGCATACAGGGGGGCTGCTTCCTCCCCGTAGGCAAACAGCAAAGTACCGTCCTCTAAAGCGCTCTGCTGGTAACCCTCGGGCAGCTTTTCCGGAACCTGCCGGGTAAAGGCCGCCGCGGGATTCTCCTCCGGCGCATAGGTGGCAAAGAAGGTGGCATCCCCCATCACCTGCTCCAGCGTGGAGCCCTCGCTACATTCCCATGCCACAAAAACGCTCCCAGCTACTTCTGGCGCTTCGGGGGCTTTATCGGCTACGCTACCGCCGTGTACCACGTACAGGCTAGGGCCTACGGCCTCGCCCGCCACGTCCAAAAAACGGACCTGGTGGTAGGTCACCGCAGGCGCCTCGCCCACGTCCTCTGCCAGCGCAACAAAAGGTGCTGCCTGCAAAAGCATCAGCAGCGCCAGAAAAAGCGAAAGAATTTTTTGACCCCTGTACTTCATCTTCTAACCCCCATGTGGCCCATCGCGTGTTCAGCAGCTTCCCCAGCCTATTCCTCCAGCGTGACGCGAAGCCTCCATCGGGCCTTCACCGTTTCCTCGCTGGCTTGGACTCTGAGGGTCAGGCGTTGGCTCTTCCCAGGCGCATCCTTCCAGCCGTCCGGTTCGCCATCGCCATCCTCATCCCTGCCTGTGTCATATTGCCATTGCAACTGGACCTTTTGGTCCTCATATCCCACAAGTTGCCCATGCAGGACAAACTCCTGGCCCTCCACCAACAGGTCCGCCATCTCGCTGGTGATGATGATTTGCCTGTCTCCGGCGGCCGCCGTTTCCGTGGGCTGGACAGGCTTGATCTCTGCATTTTCAAGCACATTAAAATTAGAAGAATACACGGTCTGCTCGGACGATGCCAGGGCCCCGCTGATGCCCATTCCGAAAAAAACTGCCAAAGCAGCCGCGATCCATTTGCTTGCTTTTGCCTTCACTGCCTGTTCCTCCTCATAGGTAACCTATTGCCACATTTCCATGGTCTTCACACATACCTGCCAATTTTACCCTCTCATTATATCCGGTCAAGGTTACTTACCAGTTACCCAGGGTTACTTTTCGGCTTTTCCTTTAATTTTTTTTTGTCACTTTTCCTCTTCCTTTTCAAATGACTGCATTTCACGCTCCATTTTTCTTTTTTTCCATTCCATCTTGTAACCGAACCGCATCAAAAAAGCCTTCCACCGTTTCCGGCAGAAGGCCTTCACAGACGCATTGGACGCAGCTTCCCATGACTCCCTCTATCCCAGTCGGTAAACCCTTACCTCATAAGGGGCCAGTTCAGTCCCTTCTCCCGCCCCGCTGCATAGCACCAGCTCTCCAGCCGGAAGCTTCCGCCGCTGCGGTTTTGCCGTCAGGTTGGAAATCACCTGAAAGCGTTCCCCGCCTTCATTTCTCACGTAATCAAAGCTGGTCTTACTGCCCGGGTCCAAAAACCGCGCCTCTCCCCCACGCAATGCCCCATGCTTCCTGCGCAAGACCAGCAGCTCCTGCGCATAGCGCCAAACGGACCCCGCCTCCGCCTTTTGCCTGTCCACCTCCGGCCAATCCATCATGGCCCGGGCGTGGTCCCGGGTGCCTGTGGCCACCCTGGCCAAGGCACGCTCCGGCGAAAGGGTTTCCAGCAGCTCTTTGTATTTATGGAGGCTTTCAATATCATCAAATTCCTCCGGCGAGGAGAAGTGCAGGTTCCCCGCGCCAATCTCCGCCCCCTGGTACAGAAACGGCGTGCCGGGCAAGGTGCATTGCCAGGTGAGCAGAAGCTTTGCCAGCTCCATCCGGTGCTTCCCTGAGGGGTCGATTTTGGAAACCATACGGGGATTGTCATGGTTGTCATAAAAAATGGCGTTCTGGCCCTTGTACTCCCTGCTCCAGGCCATGAGATGGCGCTTGATATACCGGATGTCATACCGGTACAGGTCAAAGCGCGCCTTGCCTGGGTTTTCCAAAATGTCAAAGTTGAAGATCATGTCCAGCTCCCGGCGGCTGGGGACCGTCATCAGCTCGCCCATTTTCATGCCAATGCCGGGAGCCTCGCCCACGGAAAACGCCCCGTGGGGATCAAAGGCCTCCCGCCGGAGCTGGGCCAGGTATTCATGTAACCGGGGGCCATAAAAATAATGCTCAATCCCAGTGAAGCCCATCAGCTTACCCACCGCTTCGTTGCCGTCCGGCAGGCCGGGCGCCTTGGAAAAATAGTTCACCACGTCCAGCCGGAAGCCGTCCACGCCCTTTTCCAGCCACCAGTTCACCATACGGATCACGCGATGACGCAGGGCCTCGCTGTCCCAGTTCAGGTCCATCTGCTTGCGGGAAAACAGGTGAAGTCCCCACAGCCCATGCTCCTCAAAGCGCCGCCAGGCGCTGCCGGAGAAAAAGGAAGTCCAGTTGTTGGGCTTTTCGCTTCCTTCCCGCAGAAAGTAAAACTCCCTCTCTTCCGCTTGGGGGTCCGCCAAGGCAGCTTGAAACCAGGCATGCTCATCGGAGGAATGATTCACCACCAAGTCCATGATCAAGCGCATCCCCCGGGCATGCACCGCTTCCAGCAGGGCGTCAAAATCCTCCATGCTGCCGTAGCGAGGGTCGATCTTCTGGTAATCCCGGATGTCATAGCCATTGTCGTCATCCGGGGAATCGTAAAGGGGCGACAGCCACAGCACGTCGATGCCCAGGGCCTGCAAATCGTCCAACCGGGCCAGCATGCCCCGCAGGTCGCCCTTGTATTTCGCCCCGCTGTCCGGCCCAGCCTGGCAGAAGCTTCGGGGATAGATTTGATAAAACACCGCGTCCCGCCACCAGGCCGGAGGCTTGGCCTCCTCCCCCACCCGGGCTTGTTCCTGGTTGAGCAATCCCAGCAGCATGGAAACGAACCCATCCTCCAACTGCTTCTTTCCCAGGCGCTGCAAGGTGCCCAGCCGCATGCCGCCCAGGGGCCAGCCGGTGAAAAGGCCACTGCTCACGCCCAACTGCATGGCAATCTTGCCCAGCACATCATGGCCCACCGGATGGTCGTAGACTTGGCGCAGGGTAGAATGCAAATCATAGGTCATGGGGCTTCCTCCTGAATCTCACCCTTTTCCCGAAGCTTCCGCAAGATCTCCGCATGGGTGGGCTCATCAATTTTGTACTTCAAGCGGTACAGCAGGTAACTGGCCCCGATCAGCAGCAGCGGAAATACCATCATGGCAAATTTCATCAGCAGCAGGCCGCCCTCCGTCACATCCGCCGGACCGGCGGCGTCCTTGATGCCGGACAAAATGATCACCGCGCTGACCACAGCGGACCCCAGCGCTCCGCCGATCTTGTTGATAAAGGGCTGCACGGAAAAGGTAATGGAGTCGTTGCGCTTGCCCAGTTTCAAATGGCCATAGTCCACCGAATCCGCCAAAAACATGAGCATGAGCAGTTGAATGAAGGCCTGCCCCACAAAGAGCAGCACCCCGGCGATGCCGATGAACAGCATGGTCCCCATAGGGGCGAAAAAGAACACCACATATCCGGCCGCCACCAGGCCCATGGCCCAGGTGTAGAGGGTTTTGCGCCTAAAAAACTTGCTAAGCAGGGGGAACACAACCAGCGCCGCGATCTGCGATACGCCCAAAATCACCGCAAAGAGGGAGTACATGCCGATGTCCCCATAGGCGTACTTGAAGAAGTACTGGCCAAAGCTGGTGGTGGTCACATAGCCGATCATGAACAGAGCCATAGAAGCGGCGGTAACCAGCAACTGGTCATTCTGAAAGAGCACGGTGAAGAGCTCCCTGGGCTTGGTGGCCACACGGTTTTGGGACATTGCGGGGTTTTCCCGCACAAAAAACAACGTGATGAGCTGCCCCAGCCACATGATGGCCACCACCAGCACCGCGAACAACTGGTAGCCCTTTTGCAAGGAACCCAGCCGGCTGCCAAAGGCCTCCGTCATACCCGTGATGCCCGCCACCACAAAGAACAGGCCCACATTGGCGCAAATCCTCGCGATGGAGCCGATCCGCTCCCGCTCCTTCTGGTCAAAGCTCAGCGTAGGCAGCATAGACCAGTAGGCAATGTCATTGGTGGTAAAGGCCATGCCCCACAGCAGGTACAGCAGGCCAAACAGGCCAATGAACGCGCCGCCCGCAAGCCCAAAGTCCGTAAAAATCAAAATCGTGATGATGCCTGAAGCAGCCGCGCCAAAAGCCATCCAGGGCTTAAAACGCCCAAAGCGGCTGCGGGTATTGTCCACAATCAGGCCCATGACCGGGTCGTTGAGGGCGTCAAACACGCGGCAGACCAAAATAATCAAGGTAATCCACCACAGCGCACCAGTGTCCACTTCGATGACGTCCGTCAGGTAGAAAAGCAAAAACATGCTGATCAGCGAATAGACCATGTCCCGGCCAATGGTGCCCAATCCAAAAGCAAACCGGTTTCTCTTGTGGTTCTCTGTCATGCGGTTACCCTTCTTTCTCTTGGCAGAGGAACAGATAGGAACCAAAGTCCCCCAGCAGTTCCGTCTGCGGGTTGTAATAGCTACCCATGAACTGGTTATTGAGCAATACGCCGCTGCCCAGCAACCGCCCGTCCCCCTGGTAATGCTCCTGGCAGTCCGGCAGGGAATACAGCGCGTTGGCCCAGCGCAGGAGGGCCCCCTCCGGGTGCAGATCCACGGGCAGGATATGCTTCACCAACCCGCCAAAGCGGCGGATATATTGGCGCTGGGGCTTGGTATCCAGGCGGTAGCGCTTGTCCGGGTCCATCCCGTGGATGGGCAGCACCGTGTGGCTGTCGGCGGTTTCCGCCACGCCCTGAAAGAAGCCCACCAGGGTTTCCTGCCCCCGGCTCACCTGCCAAAAGCGTTGGTTTTGTTTCAGCGCCGGGTTCCTGCGGAACTGGCCGAATTGGAAGGTCTCCCGGTGGGCTTTGTAAAAGGCAATCTGGGCGCGAATCTCCTTTTTTTCCTCCCGGCTCACATGCTTCAGGTTCAGCTCATACCCCAGCACCCCAAAGCAAGCGGTGTTGAAGCGGGTGGAAAGGGGCGTCTGCCGCAGGGTTTGCTGGTGGGGTGAGGCGGTCACATGGGCGCCCTGGGTGGACAAGGGATACAGCAGCGAGAGCCCTTCCTGGATGTGCTGGCGCTCCACCGGGTCGGTGTTATCCGAGGCCCAGATCTGCGGAGAGTAGCACAGCATGCCCCAATCGAAGCGGTTGCCGCCGCTGGAACAGCTTTCCAGCAGAATGTGGGGCCTGGGCCGAAACAACCTGTCCAGCACCTCATACAGCCCCAGGATGTATCGGTGGAAAAACTCCCCCTGGTGGGCGAGCCCTGGCCCAAAAGCATCGCTGATGTGGCGGTTCATGTCCCATTTCACATAGTCCACGCCCGCGCTGTCCAAGATGCCGCCCACCTGCTGGACGATGTACTCCCGCACGTCCGGGTTTGTCATATCCAGCACCCGCTGGTTCCGGCCCAGGGTGGGCTTTTTCGTTGGGGTGCCCAGGGCATATTCCGGATGGGCCCGGAACAGGCCGCTGTCCTCGTTCACGCATTCCGGCTCAAACCACAGGCCAAAGCCCATGCCCATTTTTTTGATCTTCTGAGAGAAATCCGCAAGCCCCCGGGGTAGCTTGCGCCGGTTGACGGAATAATCCCCCAGCCCGGCATGGTCGCTGTTTCGCTGGCCAAACCAGCCATCGTCCAGCACGAATAGCTCAGCGCCCAGCCTCTTGGCGCTCCTGGCCAGGCGCATCAGCTTGCCCCGGGTGAACCGAAAAAAACAGGCTTCCCAGTTGTTAAACAGCACAGGCCGTTCCTTGCCCTGCCACTGGGCGGGCACGATATGCCGGTTCACAAAGTCCCCGGTGCGCCGGGTGATGCCGTTCAGCCCCTCGCCGCTTCGCACCATCACTGCCTGGGGGGTCACAAACCGTTGCCCCTTTTCCAGCGTCCACTCAAAGCAATGAGGGCTGATGCCCATGCCCACCCGCAGCAGATCCTGCCCGGACAGCTCGCAAAAGCCATAATGGTTGCCGCTGTACACCAGGTTAACGGCCACCACCTGGCCCCTGTCCTCCGCCGCGTCCCGCTCCGCCAGCAAAAACCCTGGGTTGTGCCGGTTGGAGCTTCCCCCCGTGGTGGACTGGTTCACATACAGGCCCGGGGCCACCGGCCTGCGGTGCAGGTGCGCCTCCTTGATCCATCCGCCGTCCAGGGTGAGCAGGTCAAACTTCCGGTTGGGCAGGTCCAGGCTCAGGCTCAGCATGCGGCGCAGCACCAGGGGATTTTCCGCCTGGTTCTCCACCACCGCCCAGCGGGCCATGGCATCGCAGCCCTCAAAGACCGCGTAATACAGCCATAGAACTACGCCGGAGCTGTCCCTCAGGCGCAGGGCCAGCGTCTGGTCCGCCCCCTGGGCCGAGGGCAAGCCTTCCAAGGGTTTGTCCCCCTCCGTTACCTCATGGTCCACATACAGAAAATCGCTGCAGAAGCTGCCGTCGGGCATCCTGGCTTCGATGGGGCTGTGGCGGTAATCCCCCCGGCCAATGCCCGACCACTCCAGGCACAGCTGGTCCAGGCAATAGAGCGGGTCCTGGGGGTCATAGGCCACAGTGGAGCCCACCTGGGCGGTGCGCTTCACCGCCACGGCCTCCGGGTCCTGGGGCTGCTGCTTTTCTCCATAATACAGGTGCTCCAAATGCCCCTGGGGGGTCACTCGAAACCAATAGCTGCTGCTGGCCGTGGAGAGGTAAAAGGTGTTGTTTTGCACCTCAACCATGGTATTCCTCCCCCTTCACGTACCGCGCCTCCATCTCCGGCGTGATGGCCCCAGCCTTGGCCATTTCACTGAAGAACTGGCCGCTTTTCTTGATCGTTCTTTTTTGCGTGGCGTAGTCCACATGCACCAACCCAAAGCGGGCGCTTTCCCCTTCCAGCCACTCAAAATTATCGCAAAAGCACCAATGATAGTACCGCTCCACCGGCAGGCCGGAGCTTTGCAGGGCCGTTAGGTGGTCGTACAGGTACCGGCAGCGGAAGGCGTCCTGGTTGTCACAGGTGCCGTTTTCCGTCACATATAGGGGCAGGGAAAGCAGGCGCTCCATCTCCCGGCCGCAGGCGGCGATGCCCTGGGGGTAGATCTCCCAGCCCAGGTCATTCTTGGGGCATACCTCCCGCACCCCGTCCCCCAGCCCCGACACCGTGGAGCGGGCGTAGTAGTTGAGGGCATGGAAATCCACCAGCCGCTTTCCCGGAAGCTTTAGCAGATTTTTCAGCGGCCAGCGGTATTGCCCTAGCGCAAAGGCCCGCAGCACGGTCCCCTGGAACAGATAGGCGCTGAGCCTTGTGGCCACTTGGTGCCAGGGGTTCCAAGGATTTTTGGGGGCGAAGACCCGGGCATGGTGCGCAAAGCCCACCCTGGTGTCCGTAAACCCGGCCTCTTCTCGCAGCTTGTGGATCAGCTCATAGGCCTTGGCATGGCAGGCCGCCAGCACCGAAATCACCTGCTGGGTCCGCCAAAAGGAGGCTTCTCCCGGCGGCCATTGCCCTCCGTAATAGCCGCCCATGGCGTACACATTGGGCTCATTGATGGTAAGGTACTCACAGCAGGCATCGCCAAAATACCGCACCACCTTTTCCACAAAACGCAGAAAAATGGGGAGGTTGTCAATCTTCGTAAAGGCGCCCTTCCGCTCAAACCACATGGGGTTGGTGAAGTGGTGCAGCGTTACCAGGGGCCGGATGCCGTACTCCCGCAAGCGCAGCAGCATGGCATGGTAGCGTTCCAGCTCCTTTTCCTCAAAAACCCCTTCGCTGGGCTCAATCCGGGCCCATTCGATTCCCAAGCGGTACTGCCGGATTCCCATATCGCGCATCAGCCCGTAGTCTTCCTCCCACAAATGATAGTGGTCGTTGGCCCGGGCCGGGTCGCTGCCATCCTTGATGTGCCCTTTGTGATACCAGTCATTCCAGCTATGGTCCAGCTCTCCGCCTTCCACCTGCGTAGCCGCGCAGGCCACGCCCAGTTCAAAACCGAGCTTGATCACACAATCGCCCCTCTCCGGATGTCTGTTGTAATGGTGGCTGCCCATGGTTTTCATCAAGGACTCTCTGCCCAGATTATATCATGAAATCCATAAAACACCATACTTTGTTCCTGAAAAGGGGTGGGACAAGCATCACACCCGGCTCCGCCCGCCCAGAATTTTCACATAGGAAGCCGCCTGGTAACGATAGGTGGAAAGGGGCCGCCAGTAGGCGTCAATGGTATGGGCAGCCACATAAATTTCCTGGCCGGTGTTTTCTAACACCAACAGGCTGTGGTAATACCTGCCGTTGCCATCCATCAACTGCACGATGTCTCCTGGGATCATCGCGTCCCTTTCCGCCTCTTGGCCGTAAGGGCCCACGCTTTCGTTTTCCAGCAAGAAGCGGTGCAGATACCGGGCCGCCGTCCAGGCCGGAGCCTTCTCGTTCCCGGTGAGATAGTACCAGCCAAAAGTGGGGGTGTAGTTCATCACCAAAATTCCTGCGTAAAGGCATTGGGAAATGAAATTGGTGCAATCGCCGCCCAAGCTGGTAAAGTCCAGGTACGCCGGGTTACGGCCCAGCGCCCACCGGTGGGCATAAGCCAGCGCGGCTTCCCGCTGATAGGCAATTTCCCGCATCAAAAAACACCGCCCTTTGGTGCATGCTATGCGGCGGTATAGGGTCTTTTGCGTTTGTCCGCTTATTCTCTTATTGTGATGAAGGAGATCGCACGCTTTGCCCTTTTCTATTCGTCCCTCCCCTGAGCCAGGGCCTGTAGCGTATCCCCGGCCATACGGTACACCGTCCAGTCCTCCATAGCCTCCGCGCCCAGAGAAAGGTAGAACTCAATGCTGGGCCGGTTCCAATCCAGGCACCACCATTCCAGCCTGCCGCAGCCGCGTTCCAGCGCCATCTTCGCCAGGCGCGCCAGAAGCCGCTTGCCAAAACCCTGGCCCCGCATCTCCGGCACAATGTACAAATCCTCCAAATACAGCCCGCCCCGGCCCAAAAAGGTAGAAAAATTGTAGAAAAACAAGGCGAACCCAATGGGTTCCCTGTCCCATTCCGCCAGCAGCACTTCCGCCGTTCCCCTTGCAAACAGCCATTCCTCCAGCAACGCCTCCGTGGCCACCACCTGGTCCAGCATGCCCTCATAGGCGGCCAAATCCTGGATAAAGCGCAGAATCTGCGGGATATCCTCACTTTTGGCAGGGCGGATAGAAAACAGGTCCGGCCCTGGCCGGGGCTCTTGGTTTTGCATCAGGTGTTTCCCTGCTTTCTTAGTCGTTGGTAAGGTCTCCATCCCCTGTGACCGGGATGGCTTCGCCCAAATAGGTGGGATAGGGCTGGAAGATGCCCCAAAGGAAATCCTTCACCCGGGCCGCATACTCCCGCGCGTCAAAAAACGTCTGGCGACGGTAATGGTGCAGGTCCGAGGGAATGCCCACCGCCTGGATGCCCATGCGGTCCGCATTGTACAGGGCCCGGTACAGGTGGTAGTGCTGGGTGACGATCACCATTTTTTTCACCTGAAAGATATCCCTGGCGCGGTACATGCTTTCATAGGTGGAAAACCCCGCGTGGTCCATGAATACATCGCTGGAAGGTATCCCCGCCTCTATGGCGAAATCCTTCATGGCATTCACTTCGTCATAATTCAAACGGCCATGGTCGCCGGTCATCAGCAGCTTGGGAGCAGCGCCCAGGCGGTAGGCGTCAAGGCCCACCTGCAGCCGGTCCTTCAGCATGGCGCTGGGCGTGCCTCTCCGGTTGACGCCCGCGCCCAGCACCATCACGCATTCCATATCCAAATTTTCAGCTTCCGCCAGCGGAAGGATTCTGTCCCGGGTGGAGAGCATCATATACACATTGATGGCGGCGGTGAAAGCCAACAAAACAAAACCTGTCAGGACCACAAAACGCAAAGCGCGAAAGACCCAGCCGTGTTTTTTCCTTGCCTTTCTGGGCTTGCCTTTTGCCGGTTCTGGGGTGCTAACTGGGTTTGGGGAGGGCCTGTCCTGCCTGGGAGAGGTGGGGCTTGCTTCGCTGGTCATGGGTCACATTTCCTCTCTGGTTTCCTGGATATCTATGGTAAAAACGAATCCAGGGTACCATTTCTTGCAAAAAGAAGCAAGTGGGCTTTGCGCGTTTGTAAAAAGTCCGTTAGGATGGACTTTGCGCCCCCGTCGTTGTATAATCAAAGTAGCTCGGAAACCACAAAAAGGAAGTGCACCCATGATTTCTAACACGATTTCAAACGAAGACATTCTGCGCCATGTGGACCATACCCTGCTGAAAGCCACCGCCTCTTGGGCCGAAATTGAGACCCTATGCCAGGAAGCGGTAAAATACCACACCGCATCGGTGTGCGTACCGGCGTCCTATCTGGCGCGCATCCACAAGGCCTTTCCTGGGCTGCTCCTTTGCACCGTCATCGGCTTTCCTTTGGGGTATGACACCACCGCCACCAAAAAAACAGCGGTGGAAACCGCCCTGTTGGATGGCGCGGATGAAATTGATATGGTGGTGAACCTGGGGGATGTGAAAAACGGCGAATTTGACAAGGTGACAGCGGAGATCGCCACGCTGAAAAAGGCCTGCGGCAGCAAAATCCTCAAGGTCATCGTGGAGACCTGCTACCTCACCGAGGCGGAAAAGGAACAGCTTTGCGCCTGCGTCACAGAGGGCGGCGCGGATTACATCAAAACCTCCACCGGCTTCGGCACCGGCGGCGCAACCCTGCCGGACGTGTTGCTGTTCAAAAAGCACATCGGCCCTGGGGTGAAAATCAAGGCTGCCGGGGGCATGAAAACCCGGGAGGATTTTGTGGCTTTCTTGGAGGCGGGCTGTGACCGGCTGGGCACCTCCAGCGCCGTCAAGGTACTGGAAGGGCAGGAGGCGGGCGGCTACTAAGACTCGTTTCCAGCGTTGCCAAAATCTTCAAGGCAAAAAGCGGGCAGACCGGGTTGGTCTGCTTTGCTTTTTGCTTTGGCGTGTTCTTTCGGCACTGTCCTTTCCTGTTCCAAAAAGAGAAAATATGATAAAGAATGTTGACGGATGCATGGGCGTATGGTACCATAGAATCACAGAAACAGCAGGGAAAACCCCTTGATTTTGAAAGAGCGAGGTGTCCTCATGAAGACCTCTGACACACGGAAAAAAGCCATTTTGGAGTCCTTTGCCGGCGGGCTGATCGTTTCCTGTCAGGTGCAGAAGGATGACCCCATTTATTCCGAGGATATCGTGGTGAAAATGGCGCTGGCCGCAAAATGGGCGGGGGCAGTGGGCATCCGCGCCAACACGCCGGAACAGATCCGCGCCATCAAGGCGGAGGTGGACCTTCCCCTTATCGGCCTGTACAAAATATGGGATGACGCCACCAATGTGTTCATCACCCCCACGCTGGAGGCAGCCCGCCAGGTGTGGGATGCTGGCGCGGAGATCATTGCGCTGGACTGCACCACCCAGCTCACCCGGGAGGGCGTGATGGCCCGAGAATTGCTCCCCATCCTCAAAAAAGAGATTCCCGAAGCCATGATCTTTGCGGATGTGGCCAACTACGAGGAAGCTGTGTGGGCCGCCCAGCACGGGGCGGACATCGTAGGCCCCACCCTCTATGGATATACCAAGGAGACCGCCCACATCGAGGCCCCGGACCTGCGCGAATTCGGGCGGATGTGCCGGGATTTGAAGGACGAAGCCTATGTGATCATGGAAGGGCACCTGTATACCCCCGAGGATGCCATGAAATGCATCTTCCTGGGCGCCCACGCGGTGGTGGTGGGCAGCGCCATCACGCGGCCCCACCTCACCGCCCGCCGCTTTGTGGACCTGCTTTCCGGCTACCAAAACAACTGGCGCGATGCAGAAAAAAGCAAGCACTGACCGAGCATACCGGCCTTGGAGGCATTATGGTCAAGTTTGATCTAGACGGCGTACAAAACGTAGAAATCAAGAAAAAGCTGCCCTGTCAGAAGACCAGCGCAGAGCAGCTTCATATCATGGAGACCTATACCCGTACCCACCAAAAATCCTTGCCCCTTAGCAAAGAGCAGCGGGAGCTCGCCTGCCTGCAGGTGCTTTATCCCGCCTTGCTACGGCAAATCGAACCAGAGGACCTCTTTGCCGGGCGTATGGATGTGTTGCCCATTGGTTTTGGCTGCGTCACCTCCTTGGGGGGCGTGGGCCATTTTTGCGTTTTCAACAAACTGCGAGAGTTCCAGAAGGAGCTATCCAATGTAGAGGACCGGGCTCGTGTGGATGTCCTGTATGACTATTGGACCCAGCATGACCTCAAAACCCTGTACTGCCGCCAGATGCTGACCGAAACCACCGTGGGGCGCTTCATTGATACGGAATATCCTATGATCGCCACCGCCCGCCTGTCCGGCATGATGCTGGATTTTCAAAAGCTTCTGGACCTGGGCATCGAAGGCCTCCGCCAGCAAGTGACCCAGCGGTTTGTTAGCGACCCGGACAATGAATTCTTGCGCTGTTGCCTGGGCGGGCTGGACCTGTTTGTCCGTTGCGCCGATGCTTATGTGGACATGGTGAACAAAGACCTGGCAATAGCGGAGGAAGCCCGCAAGCCACATCTGCTTCGCATCAAAGAGAGCCTGCAAAAAATCCGCTGCCACAAGCCGGAAACCTTCCATCAGGCGTTGCAGCTTTTTTGGCTGTATGCGCTGCTGTCCGGCGTCATCAACTATGGCCGGCTGGACGATTTCCTGGGGCCGTATCTGGCGCGGGACCTGGAAACCGGAGAACTGACCCATTCGCAGGCCTTTCAGCTTATGAAGTCCTTGTGGACCATGATCGAAAATCGGCGTACCACAGTCAATGGCCGTGTCATCGTGGGCGGGCAGGGCCGCAAGCACCCGGCCCAGGCCGATGTGTTTTTGCACCTGGCCATGGAAGTCGCCAAAAGCTGCCGCTATGTGGAGCCGCAGTTCACCCTGCGCTTTGACAGCGATACCCCGGAGAGCGTTTGGGACGAAGCCATGGATGCCCTGGGGGGCGGGGCCACCTACCCCACCCTGTATAACGATGATGTGAACGTGCCCGCCGTGGCCTACGCCATGCGGGTGGACACGGAAACCGCCCGGCAATACGTGCCCTTCGGCTGCACGGAGTTTGTTATCCAGGGGCAAAGCACAGGCACGCCCAATGTGTGTATCAATTTGCTCAAATTGCTGACCATTTACCTGAATGAAGGCATCGACCCGGTGGACGGCCAGCAAAAGGACGCGGGGGTGCCCATCCCCTCCCTGGAATCCTTTACAACCTATGAGGCCTTTTTTGCGGGATACACACGCCTGCTGGACGCTTACCTGGATATGGCGGTGGAGCGGCAAATGGCTTCCTTCCACATGATGAACCAGCACGTGTCCTTTCTGATGATGAGCCTGCTGACGGATGATTGCATTGCCAGAGGCCGCGCCATCCTGGACGGGGGCGTGTGCTATTTGGGGGCTACCCATGAAACCTACGGCAACATCAATGCCTCCGATTCATTGTATGCCATCAAAAAGCTGGTCTTTGAGGACAGGCGGTTTACACTGCCCCAGATCGCCCAGGCCCTGCGGGACAACTTCATGGGCCATGAGGCGTTGCGCCTGGCCTGCCTGGCATGCGACAAATACGGCAACGACCTGGACACCTGCGATACCGTCGCCAACGAGCTGTACGAATTTGTGGCCAAGGGCACCCGGGACCGGGGCATTGCCGCCGGGATGCAGTATTTTCTCATCGTCATCAGCAACAACCAGCTCAATACCGAATGGGGCCTGCGCACCGGGGCTTCCCCGGATGGCCGCCTCAGCGGCGTGTACCTAAACCCCGCCAACAACCCCCAGGGAGGGGCCAACCAGAACGGCCCCACCGCCATGCTCAATTCCCTGCGCAAATTTGATCCCAAGTACCATGCCGGGTCCGTCCAAAACATCAAGTTCACCCCCGCCCTGTTCAACGAAAACCGGGAGCTGGTGAAAGGGCTGATGAAAACCTATTTTGCCGACGGCGGCTGCCACCTGATGGTCACTGTGGTCAGCCGGGGGGAACTGGAGGATGCCATGGAGCATCCCGAAAAATACCCGGACCTGATCGTGCGGGTCAGCGGCTTTTCGGCGGTGTTTGTGCAATTAGACCGGGCCATTCAGGAAGAATTAGTAAGCCGCGTGCTCTATGGCGAGGAGCCTGCATGAAGCTGCATGTAATGGACATTCAGCGTTTTGCCCTCCATGATGGGCCGGGCATCCGCACCACGGTATTTCTGCAAGGCTGCCCCCTGCGCTGCCCCTGGTGCGCCAACCCGGAGGGCCTATGCATCGGCCCACAGCTGATGTACCTGAAAAAGCGCTGCATGGGCTGCGGCCATTGCGCCCAGGTATGCCCCAGCGGCTGCATCACCTGGCAAAAGGACAGGCCCGCCTTTCACCGAAGCCTTTGCACAGGCTGCGGCCTTTGCGCACAGGAATGCCCAGGCAAGGCGCTCCGCGTCAGCGGCAAAACCATGGAGACCTCTGATGTTCTGGCCGTTTTGCTGCGGGATCGAAGCTATTACCGCCATACTGGTGGCGGCATCACGGTTTCCGGCGGGGAGCCCTTCATGCAAGCCGCAGGATTGCATGAGCTACTCACCCTGTGCAAGGCCGAAGGTCTTTCCACCGCCGTGGAAACCACAGGCCATGCGCCCTGGGCGTCTATCGCGGCCTGCCAGCCACTTATCGACCTGTTTCTGTTTGATGTAAAGCACACAGATCCCCAGGCTTTTGCAGATATCATAAAGGGCGACTTGGCGCTGGTCCTTGCGAACCTGGCGCTGTTGCCGCCCGAAAAGGTGATCCTGCGGGTGCCAGTGATCCCCGGCGTGAATTTTGAGGAGGCCATTCTACGGCAAATCTTTGCATTGGCCCTGGCCCACGGGATTCGCCAAGTGGACCTGCTGCCCTATCACCGGCTGGGCCAAGGGAAATACCAACAGCTGGGGCTGCCCTATCCTCTGGGGGATGCCCCGGCGCTTTCCAAGAAGGATCTGGCGGGCGCAAAGGCCCTGGGGACCTCCCTGGGACTGGTGATGGGATAAGGCTGCGGCAAAATCGCTTACAAGGAAAAAGTCCCGTCCGCCGCTTGTTGGTCAAAAAGATAGCAGGCATTGGGATGGTCCAGAAACGCACAGGCAGGAAGGTCTGTGCGTTTTTCCAGTATGCTAGAAACTGCCTCCCGTTTGCTGGCCCCTGTGGCGATGATCACCACCTGCTTGGCTTTTTTGAGTGCTTCCAAAGTGATGGTGGCCCCCAGCTTCACCGTATCCTGCCCGGCGAAGTACTTCTTGCCCACTTGCTGGGTGGAGGCGCTCAGGGGCACCAGTGAGAAATCGCCGCTGGTGGAAACTCCCGGCTCGTTAAAGCCCACATGCCCGTTCACGCCAATGCCCAGCACAGCCAGGTCCAAGGGATGTTGTTGCAAAACGCCCTGCATCCGCTCCACTTCCGCTTCCGGGTCCTGGGACAGCCCATCGAATACGCAGATGGATGAGGCTGGAATCCCGGCGGGACGATAGTATGCCTTCGTCATGGTGGCGATGCAGCTGCCTTCGGTTTCCAACCCCAGGCCCACCCATTCATCCAGGCCGATGTAGCGGGCCTTGTCCAGCTGCACTTCGCCTTTTTCCTGCCGGGCGATCAGCTCCTGGTAACTGGCCAGAGGGGTGTCCCCCGCAGCAAAGGTCACCGTCAGTTCCGGATTGCGCACAAACGCTTCCGCCACCAAGTCCGCCGCTTTTTGGCTGGCCTCTCGATGGTCTCTACAAAGGATGATTTTTGCTTCCATCAAATTCTAGATCCTTTCTTCCAACCTTGTATTTCTCCATCAGCAAGCCCGCCAGCACCGCGCCCAGGCAGGCCACCGCAGGGATCAGCATGCTGATTTCCGCCGACAGGGAGGCGCTGACCGCCGCCATCACCAGGGGCATCGCGCTTCTGGCAATGCCCAGCACGACGCTGAGTACCGCCGTGGGGAAAGTGGTGCGCCCCTCATATCCCATGGCGGCTTCGCCAAACAGCACCTGCATAAAATGCCCGGTCAGCAAGCCGAAGCCGCCCATGGCCACGCACATGCCCCAGGCGCTGCCAGACAGCACCCCCAGGCCCAGGCATACCGCCGCCAACGCCGCGCCTACGGTGAAGATGCGAAGGGGCCGGACCCGAAGCCGTGTGACAGAAAACCGGTTCAAGGTGGCGCAAATCCAATACGCCGAAAGGGATGCCACCCCCAGGGCCTCCGCGTCAAAGCGCAAGGTCATATACCGTACAATCCACATCAGCGCCCCGGTCTGGCTGGATACGGCAAAAATCGCCGCCGCCAGCACCGCCGCGTTGCGTGGGGTTTTGAGATATTCCTTCACATCCGAAAGGCCCAGCACCTTTTCCTGGGTGGCCTGCTCCGCTTCGCTGCCCCGCACCCGCAGGCTGAGCCCAATCAGCAGGGAAATGCCCACCAGCAACACCCCTGCCATCACATAGAACACGCCCCGCCAACTCATCCAGCCCAACAATTGCAGCGCCACCATGGGCATCAGCAAACTGCCCACACCAAACAGGCCGTGCAGGTATCCCAAATACCGGTGGCTTTCCCCTTTGTGTACATCCACCAGCAAGGAGTTGGTATAGGCGTCCACCAGGCCGCCTCCCACCCCCAGCAGGGAGCAGGAAGCGCAAAAAAGCGGAAACACGGGCGATGCGCCGCAAAGCGCCAAGGATACCACTTGCAGCAGGCCCGCCCCAAATAGAATCACCAACTTGGAAATCCGGCCCTGCATGAGCGGAGTGGCAAACAATGCCAGCATGGAGCCCAGGCCAAACATGCTGCTCATCAGGCCTTGGCTGGCCCCGGAAAGGGAAAACCCTTCCACCACTTCGTTGATCAGGGTACTCATGAGGGAGTTGGTTAAGGAATACAGAAAAATGGCGCCTAGGGCGATCCCGGTGACGATCCTCTTGGAGGTTGCTTGTTGCTGCGCTTTTTCCACTGCTCTGCCCCCTTACTGCCGCACGGCTTTGCCGCGGTTGTAGAGAATCAGCAGCAGCACCATCACCAGGCCCATCACCACGTTGCGGGTGGGCTGGTCCAGGTTCAGCGCTGTGAGGGTGTTGTTCAGCACAACCATCAACAGGGACCCAGCAATGCTGCCGGTATAGGTGCCCACGCCGCCCGTCAGGGCGGTGCCGCCTACGATCACCGCGATCAGGGAGTTGTAGGCGTAGTTGTCAAACATCTGGCACTTTGCGCTTTGCATGTAGGCCGCGCCCAGCATACCGGTAAAGCCGGAGAAAACCGCTGAAATCAAATAGGTAAGGATGACCACCTTGTTCACGCCAATGCCGCTGAGCCTGGCCGCCACCGGGTTGTTGCCCACCAGGTACACCTGCTTGCCTAGCCGGGAACGGTTCAAAATATAGAACATCAGCGGAAACAAAATCAGCGCGTACAGCCCCAGGGTGGGTACCACGCCAAAAATCCTGGAGGTGACGGATTTGATGAAGGTGGGCGACGCATATCCCAGGGGGCTGCCCTCTGTAAGCACATAGGTGAGCCGGTTCAGCACATTGCTGATGGCCATGGTGACAATCAGGGGCGGCAGGCCCATCTTCACCGTACAAAAGCCATTCAGCAGGCCGATGACCACGCTCATGCCCATCACCACGGCAAAGGTCAGCAGGAAATTGCCGTCCTTGCCGTCCATGATGCCCGTGGTGAGGATGGCCGCCGCGGACATCACCGAACCTACCGTAAAATCCATGCCACCGCCAATCAGCACCAGCGTTTGACCCGCGGAGGCAAAGCTTAATAGCAAGGTCAGCATGGTAATGGAGGTAATGGCGTTCATGTTCAGGGCTGTGGGCACCATGAGGACCGTAAACAGGTATAGCAGCCCAGAGATGATCAGCGCCATGCGGGCCGGAGAGCGCTTAATGAACACCTGCAGCTTTTGGAAAAAGCTCATCTGGGAGGTTTTTCCCGCCATTACGTCATTTTGCATTGTCAGCCCTCCTCTTAAAGCTTACGGTACTTTGCAGGTTCATTTGCAGGGCTTCCCTCTGGCCTCTGGCAGTCACGATGGTCATCAGCAGGCCCAGGAAAATGATGATGTCCGTCATAAAGTTCTGCCAATAGGTGCTAACCGAGAACCCGGGGATCTGCTTGCTTAAGAAAGTAAAGAAATAGTAAACGGAGTTTTGAATGAGCACCAGGAAGCTGCCGCCAAAAATGCCGCAGGCCATGGAACCCCAGCCGCCAAAACTCAGCCCGCCGATGATGCAGGCGGACAGGGAGCGAAGCCCGTAGGCCTCCGCCTGGATGGGATTCCCGGAAGCGGTCATCAGCGTCAGGCAAATGCCGGCGATGCCCACGAACAAGCCTTTGAGCAGGAATGCCTGGAACTGCACCTTCACCGGATTGATGCCAGCGGCAAAGGCGTTGCGGGGATTGGCGCCCACCGCATAGATGTTGGTGCCAAAGCGGGTGCGCTTTACATAGGCCCAAATCAGCAACACCAGCACCAACGCGATGATGGAGGCGGGAATAAGGTCCAAAATCATGCCGTTGTAAGGTTTGTAGTACATCTTTGGCACCTTGCCCTGGGGCACGTCCATGATCAGCACGTTCACGCCGCGAATGGCATAGCTCAGGGCAAAGCTGGCCAGCAGCGCCGGCAGGCGGAACACGGATACCAGCATCCAGCACACAATGGAGGCCACCAAGGCCGCGCTGATGCCCAGCCCGCAGGCCAGAACAAAATCAATGCCCCATTCCTGCATGGTCATGATGGTCACCACGTTGACCAAGGCCAGCTGAATGCCCACAGAAATGTCCATGGTCCCGGCAATCAGCAAAAGGGCCTGGGCCATGACCACCAGCAAAAAAGGCATGTTTGTGCTAAACAGGGTATTGAGGCTGGCACTGCTGATAAATTTATCCGGCCCCTGGATGATGGCATTCAGCGCCACTGTTACCACAAACAGCATGAACCCCGTAAAGGCGGGGGTTTTCCGGAAACTGGCAAAACGCGTCTTCACACTCATCTCAGGCCTCCCCCTTTCCCTGGTCCGCCTTCATGCCCATCATGGCCGCCACCAGCCGGTCGGCATTCTTGGTGTCTCCGCTGAGCACATCGCTGATGCCGCCCTCATAGAACACGTAAATCCGGTCCGAGATGTCCAGCAGCTCTTCCGAGTCGCTGGAAGAAATGATTACCGTCATGCCCCGGTCCGCACACTGGCGAAGAATTTTATGGATCTCCCGGCGGGAGTGGATGTCCACGCCCTTGGTGGGGTCGTCCAGCAACAGAAGTACCGGATTCATGGCGATCCACCGGGCAATGACCAGCTTTTGCTGATTGCCGCCGGACAGGGAACTGGCCGGGTCCCGGAGCTCGCCGATCTTGATGTTGTACTCCTCCACCGCTTGATTGGCAAACTTGTGCAAGGACTTGGGCGTCAAATATTCCGCCAGGTTGCCCTTGGCCACCTTGCCCGCCACGATGTTCTCCTCCACAGTCCGCAGTGGAAACATGGCCTCCCGCCCCCGCTCACCGGACACAAAACCGATGCCCGCGCGCACGGCGTCGGCAGGGGATTTGAAACGCACGGTTTTCCCGCAGAAATCAATGGTGCCGCTGGCCACCTTTTCAGCTCCCAGCAGCGCCCGGATCAGCTCCGGCTGGCCCTGCCCCATAAGTCCGCCGATGCCCACAATCTCCCCGGCGCAGGCTTTCATGGAAATCCCCCAAACCTTGGGGTACACCTCCAGGTCTTTTACGTCCACCACCACTTCTCCCTCGGCGAGGGCATCTGCGCCGTCAGTGGCGGCCGCCTCGGGTCTGCGGCCCGTCATATAATACACAATATCATCAAGGGTTACCTCTGAAATGGGAATCCCTTCCACCACCGTCTCGCCAGAGCGCATGATGGTGGCGGTGTCGCATATTTCAAATACTTCCTTCATGCGGTGGGTGACGTAAATGATACACATCCCCTGGGCCTTCAACTCCCGCATAATGGTAAAAAGCACCTGAATTTCATCGTAATGAAGCGCCGCTGTCACTTCGTCCAGAAGCAACACCCGCGGATTCAAGGACACTGCCTTGGCCACTTCCAGCATGGTCTGCGTGGAGGGGGGCAGCGTCTGCACAAAGGCGTTGGGATCGCAGTTGATATGGAAGCGTCCAAGCAGGTCCAAAATGGTCTGCCGCGCTTTTTTTCTGTCCACAGTGCCGCCCTTGCCCAGCGGCTCGTTGCCCAGCAAAATATTGTCCGTCACGCTCATGGTGGGGATCAGGCTCAAATCCTGAAAGGCCGTGGCGATCCCCAGCTTCCTGGAGTCCACCCCGGAATGGATGGTCACCGGCTCCCCTTCAAAAAAAATCTCTCCGCCATTGGGCGCCACCAGTCCGGCCAGCACCTTGATCATGGTGGATTTGCCCGAACCGTTGGAGCCTAACAAGGCCCGGATCTCTCCCGTTGAACTCTTTAGCTGCGCACATTTGAGCGCTACAACCGCGTCAAAATGCTTATCGATCGCCCGCATTTCGAGCATAGAAGGATTCCCCCCATCCTATGGTGGTATCGTCGGCCCTGGGAGGTGGGGCGACCCCCCCTCCCGCTAGAAAAAGCCGTCCAGCCAGCGGAGGTTCCGCCGGCTGGACGGCTGCAAATCCAGTGAATAGAGCTTTTCTTACTTGAAGAACTGCTCCGCCACTTCTTCCACGGTCAGCCAGTAGGAAATGGCATCGCCAGGCGCCATAGCAGCGGCCGTATCCTTGAACTCGGCCATGTTCTCATAGGTGTAGCACACCTTGGAGGGGAGCAGGATGGAGTGAATGGTCTCGTCCGCATAGATGCCTTCCTTCAGCTCTTTGCCCAGCAGCATGTTCAGGCCGAAGTTGAGTGCGGTGCCGCCCACGCCCGGAGGATTGGACAGAACCATGAAGTCCATCTTCTTCTCGGTCTCGTTGATGGCCAGCATCTTTTGCATCCACTCACCGGTGTCGTTGAAGCCCATGAACTTGGGATAGGGCTTGCCAGCAGCGTCATAGGCAGCTAAGGCAGCCTCAGCGCACTGGGAAATCAAGACGCCGTCAAACTCCTTGCCCTGGTTGAGGATCTCGGTCATGACCTGGTTGGCCTTGGCGGGGTCCCAATCGTGGTTGCCGGTGGCCACCACTTCCAGGCCCTGCTCTTCAATGGCCTTCATGAAGCCCGCTTGACGGTCCGAGTTGGCGGAGTTGCCATCCAGCGCCGCAATCATGGCTACTTTCGCGCCCTTGCCCAGCACTTCGCCGGCGTAGGTGCCCGTCTTGTAACCAAGGTAGTATTGGTCCGTGCCGATGTTGAGCACGTTCACGTCAGGAGAGGTATAGAAGCAATCGGCATTGATGTAGAGGATGCCAGCTTCTTGCGCCTTCTCAATGATGGGGTCCAGGCCAGTGGCGGACACGGGGTTCACCAGGATGATGTCGTAGCCTTCGTTGATGCTGTTCTGGATCTGCTGCGCTTCGGTGGCCGCATCCCAGTTGGACACGAAGGAGTTGTAGCTCACATTAAAGCCGGCATCAGCAGCGCCCTTAGCAGCCCCCTGAATGTCCGCCTCATAGCGCACGCGATAGGGGTTTCCCTCAATAATCGCATTGTGGGAGGCCAGTTTGATATCCTTGGGAGCTTCGGCCAAGCTGCCCATGACCAGGCACACAGACAGAACAAGAACGACCAGGAAAGCCAATGTACGTTTCATACCCATTCTCCTTTTCATTTTTCTATATTGGACAAGGCATTTTTGCCTCGTACCCCCAGTAGCCAGCGCCCCTTCGCCAGGGCCATTGATCGAAGATTATCTTATGCGTACATTTTATCACATTTTTTACCGTTTGTGAATACGTTGGCCTATCATTTTTGGCAGAAATGTGTGTTCTGCCCGAAAACGCTTATGCCTGCTGGATTAGTCTTTCAAAGTATATTTTTGCCAGGCGGATCTGATTCTCAATGTAGTTTTGATACCCCATCACCTTGCCATTGCGGAAGGGCATATGGCAAAACTCAAAGTTGAAATAGCCCTGGTAGCCCTGCTTTTTCAGCGCCCGGATGAAGGCCGGGTAGTTGGTGAGCACCGGCTGGATGTGAGGATCGAAGGAGACCATGGTAATGGAGCCGTCCGCCGCCTCCACAAACTCCGCATTGGCGTGGGTCAGCATCTGCAAATCGCCCACATCCTGTACCGCTTTTTCCAGATAGGCGTCGGACTGGGTCTTTTCCGTCCAGCCACAGCAGGGCGCGTCCAGGCAGCATTTCAGCCAGGGGGAATCCACCCAGCGGACGATGTCCAGCATGTCCTGGTAGGTGTCGATGAGGGGATGGTGGTTTTGCAGGGCCAGCACCACCCCGGCAGCCTCCGCCCATTGTACGCATTCTTTCAAGCAAGTGACGATGCTCTGCCGAAGCTCATGATCCAGCGCTTCATAATAGGTATGGTTTCTGGCGGTGACCTCGTAGTTGGCAATGCCCTCCCGCATGGTGATGCCCCGCCAGGCGGCAAACACCCGCAGCACTGGCGCGCCCAGCTCTTTGGCCACGCGGATTTGCTCCCGCACCATCAGCAGTTCGTTTTCCAAGTGCTCCGGCACAATGGAGGCGAAGTTGTTGTTGGCGGCCACGGCGCACAGCTCCAGGCCGCTCTTTGCCACATAGTCTCGAATTTCCTTGCAGCGCTTGGCATCCAGGTCCAGGGGCGAGCCATGGGGCCGCTTTAAGTCCAGCTCCACGCCCTCATAGCCAAATTTTTTGGCGGTGTCCACAAACTCCTCCACGGTGAGGGGCGGGCGGTCATTAAACCAGGTGCCGGAGCAGGAGATTGAGTACAGACCAAGTTTCATGAGAAGGTACCCCCTTTGTTCTTTTGGTTCTATGGTGTGTAGGACTTACCATTTTTCTTCTATGGGTTCCCCGGCCAGCAACCTTGGGCAGGCCTCCAGCACCCGGGTGATGAACTGGTCCTTGATGGCAAACTCCCCCGCGCCGTTGACAAATACTTGGGCCCTGCGCACCTGCCCAGGATAAAAGGCAAGCACATCAGGGGCTTTGCCGGGGCTGTTGTATTCATAGGTGAGGGTCAATACCGCCTCCCCCTGGGGCGAGGGAAGCTGGCCCAGGTAGTTGCCATCATGGGCAGCGCTGGTCACAAGCCGAAAGAAAGAACGGAACAGCTGGGTATCCACCGGGTTCCCGTCCGACGTCACCACAGGGTTTTTTCCATCGGTATTGTCCACCGCAAAACGGTAGGCGGCTCCCCCGCCTTCCACGGTGATGGCGGCCACGTCCATCAGCATGGGGCTGCAGAACCAGCGCAACAACAGCTTGTCATACTGGATGCCCATGAAGGGCTGGGGGTCGATCTGGTACACCAGGCCGCTGCCCTTTTGCATGGCGTAAAAAGAACCGTCCTCCTGGCGGGCAATTTCCAGCACGCAGTGCTCCTGGCTGGCGCTGGGGCCGTTCACCATGTCGTATTCCACCGTCATCCAGGGGGTGCGAAAGCCCAGGGCGTCGGTTTGCGCCTGGGTGAGCTGGTAGCCCACAAGGTCCTTACCGGGAATGGCAAACAGGGAACCCAGCATCTCCACCCCGTAGGTCTGGTCCAGTTGGAAGCATCCTACGCCGCGCACCAAATGGGTGGCGGTGCCAAAGGACAGGGCGGCCTTGCGCACGTCCGCATCCCCGCCGGAAGTGGCCTGGATGCTCACCGGCTTTTCCAGCGGGCCGCCGGTAAAGGTGATGTCCCGAATGGCGGACAGGGGGCTGGATACCCCCAGCGCCGGGGTCACCAGCTTGCGGATCACCTGGGTTTTAGGCCGGAAGAAGGGTTCCGCCATGGCCCCACGCATCAAATAGACTCCAGGAAAGCCTTCCGCCGCCACATAATAGTCCCCGGAAATCTTCTCCTGGGTCCCGAAGGTGATATGCAGCGGATTCCCTTCAAAAAACTGCAAGTCCACCGTGGCTGCGGGCGTATCCAGCCCGTAGCGGGCCAAGTCGCCCTCCCCCACTTTCTCTGCGGCGGAAAGCTGGCCGCAGTCCGTCATGAAGGCAATGAAGGCATCCAAGTCCACAAGGGTACCGGGGATATCGTCCAGCACGTAGCCATCGTTTTCGTAATAATAACGATACTTACCCGTGGCATTTTGCACCTGCACAGAGGAAATTTCCACCGGCTCCACCGCGGTCAGTACAACACCTTGGGATACCTGAACCGTTGGCGTAAACAGCAGTGTCAGGAACACCGCCGCCAGCACAAGAACGGCGGCGGTCATCATCAGCAGAGCTTTCAGCAAGCCTTTCATCACTTATACCTCCGCAGCAGCCACACCACCACACCCGCCGCCAAAATCAGCAGTGGCAGCACGGCTGTCAGCAGCACCCCCAGCGTGGTCACCTGGGCGCTGCTAATGCCCAGCACTTTGCCGGACAGCGATTTGGGCTGGATGTTGACCCCGGCTTTTTGCCCCATCAAATCTCCCAGCAGGTTCAGCAGGTACTCGCTGTCCGTCAGGGACTCGTTTTGCAGGCAAATGGCATCAAAGATGCCCGTGGAGGAAGAGGCCAACACCAGGGAACGCAACCCCGCGCCATCGGCTCCGGCGGCGTTGAAGCTGGAAAGCACCAACGCGGGCAAGGGACCCTTGAGGGTTGCCTGGTCTGCGGTGAAATCCTGCCCCGCCTCCGCCGGGCGGACCCCCGCCGTTTCCGCAAAGGACAGCAGCGTTTCCACAAAATACCCGTCCTTGGCCGTAAAGGCCAGCTTCATGGGCCGGGAAAGGGGCATCAGGAAAGGCGTGTTGGCATCCTTGAGCATTTCCTTGTACCTGCCTTCCTCATAGCGCACCATAGGATAAAAGGGCTGGTACTGGTAGGTGCGGTCCGGCATGGTTTCAAACACGGCCCCGTTTAGGAAGGTAATGCCCCACTCCGCCAGAAAGGCGTCCAAATTGGGCAGGGGGCCTTGGGCGGCGTTGGCGGCGTACAGCAGCAGCTTGCCATACTGGCCGCCATTGTACAAAAACGCTTCCAGCTTGCGCAGCACATCCTCCGACAGGTCCGTGGTGGGGGCCAGCAGCAGCGCCCCATCAAACCCCTCCAGGGAATCCGTCATCAGGCTGACCTGGGCCAGCTGGTAGTTATTGTCCGCCAGCAAGGCCGTGAACAGCTTGCTCTCCACCACGCCGTTGCCCGTCAGCACCGCCAGCTTCACCAGTTCCCCGCTGGTCACATTCAGCAGGGCGGAGGTCACCGCCTCCTCCGCCCGGGAGGACTCGATGGCCAGGTTCCCGTCCGCCGTATACTGGTAATGAAACAGGTTGTTCACGGAAACGTGCTTCACCCGCTTGCCGCAGCGCACAATCAAATCTCCGTTGGCCAGTGCCAAATCCGAAAAGCCCGCCGCGAAGGAAGGGTCGACGGCATAATCCACAAAGGTGAGGGTCACCTGGCCGGAATAGCGCGGGTATTGCTGGATGATGCTCTTGGCTTGCTTTAAGTAGCTGGACCCGCCAAAGGAATCCTCCGGGGACAGCACGAAAATTTCCACCGGCTGTTCCAAGGAGGCCAGCAGGGTTTTGGTGCTGTCGCCGATTTCATAGGCGGCGTTCTCGGTCAGGTCAAAGGAAAGGGCATACCGGTTGGTCAGAAGGGTGGCAATGCCGTTCACCAGCAGCGTGCCTACCACCAGCATCGCCGTCAGAGCAAGGAATACCAGGCTCAGTTTCAGGGCTTGGGGGAAACGGCTCTTCTTTTTCATCTTTTCGCCCTCCTATAGCCACCGGCGGCGCTCTAAGGCAACCACCGTGAGGGCCAGAAACAGTCCGATGACGCTGATAAAAAAGCAGACGGAGGAGAGGTCCACAATGCCCAAGGTAAAACCTTGGTACCGGTCATTGAAGGACATCTGGGCAAACAGCGCCCGAAGCAGCGGGTTTTGCACCACATAGGACAGGGCGTCCACCAGGGTGAGAAACAGGCTGACGCTGAAACCGCCCACCGCCGCCATCACCTGGCTTTCCGTAAAAGCTGAAATGAACAGGCACACGGCAATCAGCGCCGCGCCCAGCAAAAACAGCCCCAGGAAGTTGCCAAGGACCATGGGCCAGTCCGGCTGAGAATATACCTCCAGCACCAGGGCCATCACCAACGTGCCGGAAATGGAAATGAAATACAATAGCAGCGCGGCGGCATACTTGCTGACCACGATGCCAAGCCTGGACACAGGAGCCGTCAGCAGCGTCTGCTCGGTTTTGGCGCGCCGCTCCTCGCTTAGCAGCCGCATGGTGATTACGGGGACTAAAAACATGGCCACGGAAAACAGCATGGCAAACAGGGTGGCGGTATCTGTGGTGTTGCCGTACAGGTTGTAGGTAAAAAAGTAGTAGGCGGTAAAAAAGTACATCACCGCGACGATCACATAGCCCAGGGGCGTCAAAAAATAGGCCCGGAGCTCCCGCTTCAAAATGGCGCTCATTGCATGGCCCCCTTTCCGCCCTCGTCCACTTCCAGGCTTAAAAATGCCTCTTCCAGGGAGAGGTCGCTGCTATGCAGGCTCAACAGCGGCAGGCCCGCCGCCGCCATGGCCTGAAACACCGGCGCCCGCAAGTCCGCGCCGTCCGCGCCGTCCAGGGCAAAGTCGAAGGTATCCGGCTCCGCTTGCCCCAGAGAGGTTACGCTGTCCATTTGGGGAATGGCTTCTAACAGCCTCCGGCTTTCCTCCAAGCCTCCCAGCACGCGCACCCGCAGGCGGCTTCCCGCCGCCAGCTTGCCCACCATGTCCCCCATGCCGCAGTCCGCAAGGACCCGGCCCTTTTTCAGCATGATGATGCGGCTGCACACCGCCTGGATTTCAGATAAGATATGAGAAGATACGATCACGGTGCTGTGCTGACCAAAGTCCTTGATGAGCTGGCGGATCTCGATCAGCTGGGAGGGGTCCAGCCCCACGGTGGGCTCGTCCAGGATGATGACCTTGGGGCTTCCCACCAGGGCTTGGGCAAAGCCCAACCGCTGCCGGTAACCCTTGGACAGGTTGCGGACCATGCGCCCCTGCATGCCCTCCAGCCCCACCCGGCGGCAGAGGTCCCGGATGTGCTCTTTGCGCCCAGAGGCGATACCTTTCAGGCCACAAATAAAATCCAGATGTTCCGCCACCTTCATTTCCGGATAAAAGGAGGGCTGCTCCGGCAGATAACCCACCAGGCGCTTGGCCTGCCGGGCATTGGCGGAAATATCCAGCCCGTCCAGGGTGGCTGTGCCCCGAGTGGCGCTGATATACCCGGTCAAAATGTTCATGGTGGTGGATTTGCCCGCGCCGTTCAGGCCCAGCAGCCCCACCACTTCGCCTTCTCCAATTTGAAAGCTGACGTCATCCAGCGCCAGCTTGTCGCCGTATTGCTTGGTCAGCCCCTTTGCCTCAATCAGAACAACCGCTCCCCTTCCTACGCCCGCGCTTCGGTTTTACACCCACTCGATCCGCGGGTCTGGTTCCATGCCTTCCCCCTTGTTGCAAAGGATTCGTTCAAACTCGTCCAGGGATACGAACTTAACGAATGAGGGCTTATGAAATTTGCTGTCATCCAGCAAAAGATAGTTGTGGGAACTATTTTCCATGGCGATTTTTTTCATCAGCAGGCTGTCGATGTTGGTCACAAAGGTCATGTTCTGTTCCAGTACCACGCCGGTACAGCCAAAAAACGCACGGTCAAAATGATAGCGCTGCAGCTGCTCCTGGGCCTCGGGGCCCACGTTCATCACATAATGGGGCAAATACTGCCCGCCAATGATGTGGATGCTGGCCACAGGGTTCGCCAGCTTGCGCGGCACCAGCTGGTTATAGGTCACAATCGTCACGTTCATGCCATTTAGAAACTCCGCCATGGCGGCCACGCTGGTGCCCCCATCCACAAAGATGCGCTCGCCGGGCTGCACCAGCTCACAGGCCCGTTTGGCCACCAGGCGCTTCACATCCGGGTTGATGGAGCTCTTTTCCTCCATGGTCATTTCCACGTTTTCCAAATAACCTTCCAGCGCGGCCCCGCCAGGAATCCGCTTGAGTTTGCCTGCGCCTTCCAGCTTTTCCAGGTCCCTGCGCACCGTCACTTCGGAAGCGTCTAACTCCGCCGCGATGTCCTTGAGGCTCATGATGCTCTTTTCGTTCAGAAGCCTCATGATCAACAGCCTACGTTCGGTTGCCAGCATACTAACGACTCCCACATTTCATTTTGGTTTCCAGCACCGGCGGTTAAATTTCCTGCCGGGGAACGCCCTCCCCCGGTTGCAAATTGTTTTATCATATTGTATCATAAAGTTAAATAATACATCAAGTATGAAAAAGGGGCGTTGACCGTGAAAAAATTGAAAGTGGCTGTATTTGGAACCGGTTTTATCGCGAAAATCCACCTGGAAAGCTATGCCCGCTTTGTGCACACGGTGGAGGTAGTGGCCCTGTATGGCCGCAATATGGACCATGTAAAGGCCCTGGCCCAGGACCACCACATTCCCGCCTGGTACGATGACATGGAAAAATTACTCAGCGAGCAAGAGCTGGACATGGTGGACATCTGCCTGCCCAATTACCTGCACCACGAAGCCTGTATGACGGCGGCCCAGCATAACAAGCACATGGTGGTGGAGAAACCCCTGGCTCTGACCCTGGAAGAGGCCGACGAAATGATCGCCGAGTGCAAGAAGCGGAACCTGAAACTGATGTACGCGGAGGAGCTGTGCTTTGCGCCGAAATACGAGCGGGTCCGCTCCCTGGTGGAAAGCGGCGCGGTGGGCCAGGTGTACATGCTCAAGCAGGCGGAAAAGCACAGCGGCCCTCACAGCCCCTGGTTCTATCAAAAGGAAACCGCAGGCGGCGGCGTGATGATGGACATGGGCTGCCATGCCCTGGCCTGGTTCCGCTGGATGACCAAAAACGCCCCGGTGAAAACCGTGTACGCCCAGATGAACACCGTGCTGCACAACACCGACTGCGACGACAACACCATTACCCTGGTGGAGTTTGAAGGCGGCGTCACCGGCGTGGCGGAGGACAGCTGGGCCCGCCACGGCGGCATGGACGACCGCATTGAGGTGTACGGCACCCAAGGCGTGTCGTACGCAGACCTATTCCAGGGAAATTCCGCCCTCACCTACAGCGCCGCCGGGTATGACTACGCCGCTGAAAAAGCCGGCACCACCGTGGGCTGGACCTTCACCATGTACGAGGAAGCCTTCAACCAAGGCTATCCCCAGGAGTTGGCCCACTTCGCCGACTGCGTGCTGCACGACAAGCAACCCAAGGTCACCGCCGAGGATGGCCGCGCCGTGCTGGAAATGATCTATGCCGCCTATGAAAGCGCCCGCACCGGGCAAAAGGTGCCCCTGCCCTTTAGCGCCAAGGTGAAGTATCCCGTTGAGCTGTGGCTGGGGAAATAAGGGGATCGGCGAGGCCAAAAGGCAGGCATGGAGGCGCGCTTCCATGCCTGTTTTTGTGATGGCAAGCCGCCAAGAATCAAAAACCCATTGAAAGGACTGTGACATGCCCGATGAACCCCGTGGATATGAAAACCCTACTGGACAGCAACCGGGAGGCTTGGAACGAAGCCATCACTTATCATCAAAAAGCCCGCAAAGATCGGCTGACGGAGGGCTTTGCCGACCCTGGCTTCACCACCTTTGACAGGGATTGTGACGCGGTATTGCTTGAAAAGCTAAGCCAGTTTGACTTTGCAGGCAAAACCATCGCTCAGCTTCCCTGCAACAATGGCATTGATTTGCTGTCGCTGATGAAGTTTGGCGCAAAAGAAGGGGTCGGCTTTGATCTTTCCGATGGGGCCATTGACGAGGCCCGCGCCCTGGCAAAAATTTCCAAGAGGAATGCGCATTTTGAAAGAGTCAACATTTTAGAAATGGACGCAAAATACAACGGTTTTTTTGATTTTGTCTATGTTTCAGAAGGTTCTTTGCAATGGTTCCCGGATTTGCGGGACTATTTCGCGGTGGTGGCCCGGCTATTAAAGCCCGGTGGAAAGCTGCTGGTCTTTGAAATGCATCCCTTTGCCTATTTTTTCGAGCAGGGCTTTGACCCGGCCAAAAACAACTGGGAACAGTTCCCCTCCTATTTTGAAAAGGGACCCTATAGCTACCCAGAGGGTCTGGATTACATCGGCGGCACTTCCTATGAGGCAAAGCCTTGCTATTGGTTTTTACATCAACTGTCGGACATCCTCACCGCCCTGCTGCAAAACGGCTTACCCCTGCGGGAGTTTCAAGAATTCAATATGGAAATGGCCAACAACGCCGCATTGCAACAGGCGCACAAATTCCCTTTGAGCTACCTGATGGTTTGTGAAAAAGCCTGACGCATCCATCATGGCAAAATCCGCGATATCCTCCCGGATGGACAGGGCCTCCACAAAAAATCATCTTGATATCCCCGCTTTACAGCACGCAGCGCAAAAAATCCTGCGTCCGCTGCTCTTTCGGGTTGCCAAACAATGCCTCCGGCGTGCCCTCTTCCACAATCAGCCCATCCGACATAAAGATGACCCGGTCCGCCACATCTTTGGCAAAGCCCATTTCATGGGTCACCACCACCATGGTCATCCCATCCGCCGCCAGTTGTTTCATCACTTGCAGCACCTCGCCGATCATCTCCGGGTCCAGGGCGCTGGTGGGTTCGTCAAACAGCATCACATCCGGCGACATGGCCAGGGACCGGGCAATGGCCACCCGCTGCTTTTGACCGCCGGAAAGCTCATGGGGATAGCTGTCGATTTTATCGGAAAGGCCCACCCGTTCCAAAAGCTTCACCGCCACCGCGTCCGCTTCTTCCCTGGTGCATTTTTTCAAATCCACCGGGGCCAAAGTGATGTTTTTGCGCACGGTCAAATGGGCGAACAAATTGAAGTTTTGGAATACCATGCCGATGTTTTCACGCACTTTGTTAATATTTGCTTTTTTGTCCGTCACCTTGTACCCATCAATGGTGATCTCCCCGCCGGTCACTTCTTCCAATTGATTCAGACACCGCAAAAAAGTGGACTTGCCCGAGCCAGAGGGGCCAATGATGCAGACCACTTCCCCCTCCGCCACGGTCAAATCAATGCCAAGCAGCACCTGCAACCCGGCAAAGCTCTTGCGCACGCCTTTAGCGATAATCTTTTCTTTCATAGTTAAACTTCTTCTCCACATATTTAGAAATCCACATCAAAATGGAAATGACCACCAGGTAATAGACCGCCACCAAAAGGTAGGTGGCAAAAAATTGATAACTTTTGCCCACGTACACCTTTGCCTTATTGACCAAGTCCGCCAAGCCGATGACCGACAGGATGGAGGTGTCCTTCACGGTGATAATAAACTGGTTCACCATGGAAGGAATGGCAATTTTGATAGCCTGGGGCAAGACCACCTTCATCATGGTACGGGCGCTGGAGAGGCCCAGGCTGCGGGCCGCCTCCACCTGCCCCTTGTCCACCGCGTTGATGCCCCCGCGAAAAATTTCGGATAAGTACGCGCCCGCGTTCAGGCTCAAGGTAACGATGCCCGCCACATCCGCGCCGATGCGGAAGCCCGGGCTGAACAGCTGAATCAACTGCGGCATGCCAAAATAAACAATAAAGGCCTGCACGATCATGGGCGTGCCCCGAATGATCCAAACATATATTCCTGCGATAAAGCGCAATAATTTGGATTTTGCAATGCTGAGCAGCGATGTGCAAAACCCAATGATGGTCCCAAAAAAGATGGAGACTAAGGAGATGATGACCGTCACCTGTAAGCCTTGCAACAGCAACAGGCCGGATTCTCTTATGACTCTGGCGAAATCCATAGCGTACTCTTTTCTGTGCAATATAAAGCGGTTTGCGCGGCGAACGGGAAACGCCGCGCAAACCGCCACCCTTGATGTTAGAAGCCGTACTTGGCCAAAATTTCGTCGTACAGGCCGGAAGCCTTGATGTTCTCCAAGCCCTTGTTAAACATTTCAATCAGCTCGGGGCAGGTTCCCTTTTTCACCGCGAAGCCGTAATACTTGGGGTTGATCACATCGCCAATGGTCTTGAGCCCCAGGCTCTCGGTCTTAATGGCCCACTCGCCCACGGTGCGGTCCTCAAAACAGGCGGAGTTGGTGCCGTTGATCACCGCCGTATACATGGTGGGAGAATCTTCATAGTATTGGAGAGTGAAGCCGTATTGCTCCATGACGCTCTCCGCATAGGTCGCGCCCATGGTGCTGGTTTTCACCGCCACCACAGTGCCCTTCAAATCTTCCAGCGCGGCCACTTTGCTGCCTTCAGCCACCACCATCACCTGGCCATCCTCAAAATAACCCTCAGAGAAGTCGTAGGTCTCCTTCCGCGCATCGGTAATGGTCATGCCGGCGATCATGGCATCCGCCTGACCGGATTGCACAGCGCCCATGGACGCATCAAAGCCTTCGTTGCGCATCTCATAGGCAAAGCCTTGGTCCGCAGCAATGGCGGCCAGCAGGTCCATGTCCACCCCGGTATAGGCATTGGTGTCAATATCCAGGAACTCGAAGGGCGCGAAAGCATTGTCAGAATAAATAATGTACGTTTTACCCGATGCCTGGGCAAGGCCTACCATCCCTAAGGACAAACTCAGTACCAGCGCGATTGCCAGGATACGAACCATAGATTTCATGGTCATTCCTCCTCTGGTTGTGAATAGACACATTGTAAGATTTCTGTGATTCTTTTGTCAAGAAAAGTCCTCATGGCCCGCCTGCCGGAAAATGGAAGTAACATGGGCTGCAACCGCAAGCCACGCCCCACTTTGCAGATGGTCTGCCTTGCCATCGGCCCACGCCGCTGCTGAAAAAAGACAAACAAAGTGCAGAGGCCCCCGCCCCTGCCCACCCTTCACAACATCTTTCTGCGTTGGCCTCTTGGTTTTTCTTGCCCGGGGCCACAAGATATGGTATACTGCTACCTGGGTTACGCATCAAAGGATTGGAGTTTTCTGCATGAAAGCATCAACCAAGAAACTGCTGAGCTTCGTCTTTTTGCTGTTTACGCTTGGTTTGGTTCTTTATCTGGGGTTTAGCGGCAATGATATCACGGCTCTATGGGGCGCCCTCAAGCAACTGTCATGGGTGTATTTGTTGCTCTGCTTGCTTTGCTGGGTTTGCTACGCGCTTTTGGATGCCCTGTCCCTTTACTATTTTCTGAAAAAGCAAGGATATCCTCTTCCCTTCGCCAAGGTGCTTTATGTAAGCGTTATTGGGATTTACTATTGCAATATCACCCCCGGCGCATCCGGCGGCCAACCCATGCAGATCTATGAGTTCAAAAAAAGGGGTGTTCCCATTGGCATTAGCGGCTCCGCCCTCACCATTAAATTTTTCTGCTTTCAGCTGATGCTGCTGGTGGTGGGCACCATTTTGTGGCTTTTTCAACCCGCATACGTGGCCTCCCAGGTGGGTGGCGTCACTTGGGTCATTTTGATGGGCTATCTTTTCAACTTTCTGTCCATTGGAATCTTGCTGACCATGGCCATCAGCAAACGGGCCGTACGCACCATCATCACCCTGTGCATCCGCATCGGCGTGCGTTTGCACATCTGTAAAGACCCTGAAAAATCCACCATCAAGTGGGAAGCCAACTGTGACTCCTTCCTGTCCAGTGTACAGCTCATACGCAGCCGGCCCAAAGAACTGATGGTGCAGTTTGGCATAGCCTTGTTGCAGCTGTTTGCGCTGATGTGCGTTGTGCCTGCCATTTATTACGCCTTTGGCCTGTCAGGCGCCTCCATGTTACAACAGCTCACCATCAGCGTCCTGTTATACATCAGCGCCAGCTATACGCCGTTGCCCGGGGCCTCCGGTGCGCAGGAAGGCGGCTTTGCCGTTTTCTTCGCGGGCATTTTTCCACCCGCGTTCCTCTTTGTGTCGCTGCTGATTTGGCGCTTCTTTACTTATTACCTCTCCCTTTTTGTGGGTGCTTTCCTGACCCTTGGCCAGAGCCTGCGCGGCCTTGGGCGCAAAAAAAACATTACGGCAGAGGCGGCTTCCCCAAGTCAACGAGAAGGTGTTCCCCATCAAGACAATCCCGTGTGAAGAGGACCGGTTCTTTTCTAACCGGGCCTTGGTCGCTTTGATCATCCCCCTGGTCATTGAACAGTTTTTATCGCTCTTCATAGGCATGGCGGACACCGTGATGGTCAGCGGCATCTCCGAGTCCGCTGTTTCCGCTATTTCTTTGGTAGATTCCATCAACATCCTGTTCATTCAGCTCTTCTCCGCCATGGGCACAGGCGGCGCCGTGGTAGCCGCGCAATACCTGGGCAAGCGGGAACCGCTGAACGCGTCCAAGGCGGCCAAGCAGCTTTTGTACATGTCTCTGTTTATCTCCTTGGCCTTTTTACTGATCTCCTTTGTCTTTTGTGATTCTATCCTGCGGCTGTTTTTTGGCAACCTTTCGGAAAGCACCTTCCAGTACTGCCGCACCTATTTGTATCTGTCCGCCCTGTCCTATCCCGCGCTGGCGCTGTACAACGGCGGCGCGGCGCTTTTGCGCGCCATGGGCGACAGCAAATCCTCCATGTGGACCGCGCTGTTTATGAACGTGTTAAACGTTGGGGGCAATGCCCTGCTGATTTACGGCTTTCGCATGGAGGTGGCGGGCGCGGGCCTGGCCTCCCTGCTGTCCAGGGTTTTGGGCGCTGTGATGGTCCTCCGGCTGCTGCTTCATTTTGGCAACCCCATCCGCCTGGTCCATCCTCTGCGCATGGAGCCGGACAAGGACATGATCCGGCGCATCTTTCATATCGGCATTCCCAATGGGCTGGAAAACAGCATGTTCCAAATTGGCAAACTGCTGGTGGCTGGCATCATTGCCAGCTACAGCGTTGCCATCATTGCCGCCAACGCCATTGGGGGAAGCATCGCCAGCCTGACCAACCTGCCCGGGGCCGCCATGGGCCTGGCCATGATCACCGTGGTGGGCCAATGCATTGGCGCGGGCGATCTCCAGCAGGCTAAGTATTATACGATGAAATTGATGAAAACCGTTTATCTGCTGATGTTTGTTACCAACGTTTTCCTGTTTTTCTTTGCGCGGCCCTTGGTCGCCCTGTTTCAGCTGAGCCCTGAAGGCATTGATGCCGCTGTGGAGATTTTGCAATTCCACGCCATTGCGTCAGCCATCTTCTGGCCTGCCAGCTTTGCGTTGCCCAATGCCCTGCGCGCTGCTGGCGACGCCAGGTATACCATGGCGGCCTCGGTATTTTGCATGTGGATTTTCCGCATTGGGCTGAGCTATCTGTTTGCCAAAGTGCTTCACATGGATCTGCTGGGCGTATGGGTGGCCATGGCCCTGGACTGGGTGGCCCGCAGCATTTTCTTTGTCCGGCGCTATCGCAGCGGAAAATGGCTGGAAAAAAAAGTGGTGTAACCAAAGGGGCCTCTTCGCAGTTACTCCGTTCCGTCCAGGGTCCCTTCCTCCAGCATTTCCACGGCTTCGCTGGCATCCAGGGCCTCCACCCGCCGAAGCTTGCGCTCAATGCTCCGGGTGCGCACAAAGGCGGAATCAATGGAGTCCGACGCCTGTTGCAATTTCTCCTGGGTTTTTTGCAGCACCTGGGCAAAGGTCCCAAACTCTGTTTTCACAGCCCCCAGCAGCTTCCACACCTCAGCGGAACGCTGCTCAATGGCCAAAGTCCGAAAGCCCATCTGCAAGCTGTTCAGCAGCGCCAAAAGCGTACTGGGACCTGCCATCACCACCCGCAGCTCCCGCTGGATCTGCTCCACCACGTCACTGTGGCGCATCACTTCGGCATACAGGCCTTCCATGGGCAGAAACATCACCGCAAAATCCGTGGTATGGGGCGGGTCCATGTACTTGGCATTGATCCGCCTGGCTTCGGTGCGCACCGCCGTTAGCAGCGCTTTTCTGGCCGCCTCCACCGCCTGGGCGTCCCCCTCCTGGCTGGCGTCCGCCAAGCGGGCATAGTCCTCCTGAGGGAACTTGCTGTCGATGGGCAAGTACACCGGCGCATCGGTGAGCGGGTCCTTGCCAGGCAGGCACACCGCGTACTCCACCCGTTCGGGGGAGCCGGGTTTCACCGCCACGTTTTGCGCGTATTGGTTGCTGGTCAGGGCTTGCTCCAGCAGGTTGCCCAGCTGCATTTCCCCCCAGATGCCCCGGGTCTTCACATTGCTCAGCACCCGCTTCAAATCCCCCACGCCAGTGGCCAGGGAATGCATTTCCCCTAAGGACTTATACACCTGTTCCAGCCGCTCGCTGACATGGGTAAAGCTTTCGTTCAGCCGCTTATCCAAGGTCTCGTGCAGCTTCTCGTCCACCGTCTTGCGCATTTCCTCCAGCTTTTGGCTGTTTTCCGTTTGCAGCCGCTGCATGCTGCCGTCCAAAGTCTCCCGCATTTTTTCCAGCCGGGTCTCATTTTGTTGCAGCTTTTGATCTAACAGGACTTCCACGCTTTGCATCCGCTGCTCAAACTTGCCCAGGTTCTCCTCTGTCATTTGCAGCATACGGTGCTGGCGGAGCTCCTGGGCCTGGCTATTTTCAAAATTTTGCTGCTGCACCGCCCCCAGCTGCTGATTTTGCTGCTGGGAGGTATGGCTGATGGTCCCCAGCAAGCTGTCATTCAGCGCCTGCAGGGTCCGCAACATAGCTTCCCGCTGGGCCAGGCTTTGCTGCTCCAACTCGCTTTCCAGATCATGCATGCCGTCCGCCACGGCAGCGGCCATTTCATGCAGCCATAAATTGGTCTCTTCCTTGCGTCGGCTGGTCATGCCCATCAGCACCGCCACCAGCACGGTTAACACCAGCAGGAAGCCCACGGCCACCAGCATCCATATCGTTGAGTCCGTAAAGCTCGGCACGGATTTCATCCTTTCGTGCAATAAAACAGCCGCTTAGAGCGGCCGTTCTTGCTTACATTTCCCGGCGGCCCTCCATGGCCTTTGCCAGCGTGATCTCGTCCGCATACTCCAAATCGCTGCCCACGGGCACCCCGTGAGCAATACGCGTCACCAGCAGGCCCATGGGCTTCACCAAACGGGCGATGTAGCTGGCCGTGGCCTCGCCCTCAATGTCCGGGTTTGTGGCCAGAATGACTTCCTTGATGTCGTCATCCTTCAGGCGCATCATCAGCTCTTTGATGCGGATATCGCTAGGCCCAATGCCTTCCATGGGCGACAAAGTGCCGTGGAGCACGTGGTAGGCGCCCTTAAAATCACGCATGCGCTCCACCGCCGCCACGTCCCGCGGGTCCCGCACCACGCAAACCTGGCCGTTCTTGCGGTTTTCATCCGCGCAAATGGTGCAAAGATCATCCGTGGCGTAGTTGCCACAGCAGGTACAGTAGCGGATGGCCTTACGGCCCTGATACAGGGCCGCTGCCAGCTCCTTCACATCCTCCAGCGGCATGCTGATGATATGATAAGCCAGCCGTTGGGCGCTTTTCTGCCCGATGCTGGGCAGGCGGGCCAACTGGGAAACCATCCGGGCGATGGGCTCCAATGGCTGTGCCATGGTTTACAGCAGGCCTCCCATGCCGGGGGTCAGCTTGGCCATCTCTGCGTTGCGGGTTTCCTCCCCCAGGCGCAGGGCCTCGTTAACAGCGGCCAAAATCAAATCTTGCAGCATTTCCACATCGTCCGGGTCCACGCATTCGGGCTTGATGACCAGGGCCTTCACTTCCCGCTTGCCGCTGACCGTCACGCTGACCATGCCGCCGCCAGCCTGGGCCGTATACTCTTTTTCGTCCAACGCTTCTTGGGTCTGGGCCATTTGCTCCTGCAGCTTTTGGGCCTGCCGCATCAATTGCTGCATGTTTCCGCCGCCCATGCCCCCCATGCCGCCAAACCCGCCAAAGTTGTTCCTTGCCATGTCTGCTCCTCCATTGATCTTACAATTGATCTTACAATTCTGCGGATTCTTTCAGGGCGATCAGCTTCAAATCCGCCGAAACGCCCGTGACCCGCACGATGGGAACGTTTTCATCCTCCGTCAGGCTCACCTGCTCCGTGCGCACCCTTCCGCTGATGGAGCGAAGGCCCACGTTCATCGCCTCCACCGGGGATGTAATGAAAATATCCCCAGAGACCGAGTTGATGTCGATCCGCTCAAAGGTCTTGCTCAGGTGGTAGGTTTGCTCCCCACTGACGCTGTTGCACTTTAAGGCCCTCACCGCCAGGCTTTCCAGCGCCAGGTTTCCGCTGACGCTACGCACGCCCAAAGTATCCGCCCTCAAGTCCTCCCCGCGAACATCCCCGCTGATGGTTTTCAGCTTTAGCTCCCGGCAGGCGATGCGAAGCGCCCGCAAATCGCCGGATACGGAATCCAGCGTGATGGTGTCGCCCCGAAGCCCGCGGGCGCTGAGTAGCCCGCTGATGGTATTCACATGGGTATCCTTGGTGTAGCTGCGGGGCACCCGGACGCACACCTGCATCCAGTGGCCTTCCATCAGGTTCAGGCTCAGGCCGTACTGGGGCTGCTCCACCAGCAATACGCCCTCCTTGGACACCACCCGCAAATCCGTCACGGACTGCTCGTCCCCGGCTGCCAATACTTGAATTTTCTCTACATCGTCCGCAAAAATCTCCAACTGGGCCCATGCCAAGCGCACCGCCACATCCTGTACGCCTTCCAGGGTAAAATGCTCATTTCTCTCCATAACCGTCTGTGCCTTCCTTCCCAAAACGCGCTGCAAACCAATGCCCAATCTTCGTTATCATACCTTTTTTTGTGAAAAAAAGCAATTGCAACCCGCGGGCAGATTCTGCGCCCATTTTACGCGGCCATTTTCTCTTGACAAGTTTTGCGTTGTGACGTATGATAGAAACACAAATGTAAGAGCTTACATTGTTCTGTTTCAAGGAAAAAGGAGGCATTTCCCATGGCTGCCATCAATGAAAAATATACCCGGACGGACCGTCCTATTCGCGTGTTACAATTTGGCGAGGGCAATTTCCTTCGGGGCTTTGTGGACTGGATGATTGATATCGCCAATGAAAAGAAGCTGTTTGATGGCTCCATCGCGTTGGTGAAACCCATTTCCTTTGGCTCCCTGCAAGCTTTCCATGACCAGAACTTCCTGTACACCGTCAGCCTGCGCGGGCAAAAGGAGGGCCAGGAGACCGTAGAAAACCGCGTGGTCACTTCGGTGGCGGACGCGGTGGACGCCTACGCGGAATACGAACGATACGCGGAATACGCCAAATTGGACACCCTACGTTTTATCGTTTCCAACACCACGGAAGCGGGCATTGTCTATAGCGAGAGCGACGAACTGGCCATGACGCCTCCCGCCTCCTACCCAGGCAAGCTGACGAAATTCCTCTACGAACGGGCCCTGCATTTCAACTACGCCAACGACAAGGGCCTCATTCTTCTTCCGGTGGAGCTGATTGACGACAATGGCATCCATTTGAAGCAATGCGTCAAAAAGCTGGCCAACCGTTGGCGGCTGGGGGATACTTTCCTGCGTTGGCTGGAAGAGAGCTGTGTGTTCGCCTCCACGCTGGTGGACCGCATCATCACCGGCTATCCCAGAGCCGAGGAAGAGGCCCTGTGGCAGCAATGGGGATACACCGACAAGCTGATGGTCACCGGCGAACCCTTTGCCCTGTGGGTCATTGAAAGCGAGAAGGACATTTCCCAGGAGCTACCCCTGGCCAAGGCGGGCCTTCCGGTGATTTTTACCGACAACCAAAAGCCTTATAAGCAAAGGAAAGTGCGCATTTTAAACGGCGCCCATACCTCCTTTGTGCTGGCCAGCTACCTTTGCGGCCATGATACGGTGCTGGAATCCATGAAGGACCCGCTGATCCTTTCCTTTATCAAGGAAACCATTTTTGAGGAGGTCATCCCTACGCTGACCTTGCCCAAGGAGGAATTAGAAGCCTTTGCGGCAGCGGTGCTGGAGCGCTTCTCCAACCCCTTTGTTCATCACATGCTGCTGTCCATTTCCCTGAATTCCGTCAGCAAGTGGCGGGCCCGCTGTCTGCCCAGCCTGCTGGAGTTCATCCAAAAGACCGGGAAGCTGCCCCGGCACCTGGCTTTCTCCCTGGCGGCCCTGATGGCCTTTGACAGCGGCAGCCAAATAGAAGACGGCGCGCTGTTGGGGCAACGGGAGGGCGAAACCTACCGGATTCTGGACGATGAAGCCGTGCTGCAGTTTTTCCTGAAGAACCATGCCTTGGAGGCCGGAGAACTGACCCGGCTGTTCCTTAGTAACCAGGGCTTCTTTGGCCAGGATTTAACCCAGGTACCCGGCCTCGCCCATTTTGTGGCGGACGCGCTTTCCGACATCCGCAGCCTGGGCATGCGAAGCGCCCTCCTCAAGCATTTCGGCCAGTGAACCACTGAAAAGGAAGTTTTCCTATGAACAAAACCCTACGCATCCAGCCCACGGACGATGTGGCCGTCGCCCTGGGCCCGCTGGCATCGGGCGACACAATACCCGGCCCGGACGGCCAACCCGTAAAAGTGGCCGAGGCCATTCCCCAGGCCCATAAAGTGGCCCTGCGCCCCATTGCCCAAGGTGCCCCCGTGCTGAAATATGGAAGCCCCATTGGCTATGCCACGCAAGACATCGCGCCGGGGCAGCATGTGCATACCCATAACCTGCGCACAGGCCTGGGGGAACAGCTGCGCTATGAATACCATCCGGTTTTGGCCTCCAGCGCCGAGCCCTCTGCCACAGCTGCCCCCGCCGCTTCCCCCACCTTCCAGGGGTTTCTGCGCAAGGATGGCCGAGCCGGAGTCCGCAACGACATCTGGATTCTGCCCACGGTGGGCTGCGTCAACGGCATTGCCCAGCAATTGGCGGCTTTGGCAAGCCCTCACGTGCAAGGCTCCGTACAAAAGGTGCTGGCCTTCCCCCATCCCTATGGATGCTCCCAAATGGGCCAGGACCAGGAGGCTACCCGACAGATTCTGGCGGATTTGGCCCTGCACCCCAACGCGGGCGGCGTGCTGCTGCTGGGCCTGGGCTGCGAGAACAGCGGCATCGAGCAAATCAAGCCCTATCTGGGAGACTTTGACGAGAACCGCCTCCGCTTTTTGGTGTGCCAGGACAGCGAGGATGAGCTGGCGGATGGACTGGCTCTCTTACAGGCGCTGATGGCCCTGGCCAGCCAGGACCAGCGGCAGCCCCTGCCACTTGGCAAGCTGACCGTGGGCCTCAAATGCGGCGGCAGCGACGGCCTCAGCGGCATCACCGCCAACCCTGTGATCGGCGCGTTTTCGGACCGCCTGGTGGCCAGCGGCGGCTCCGCCATTTTGACGGAAGTGCCGGAGATGTTTGGCGCGGAAACCTTGCTGATGGCCCGCTGTAAAGATGAAGCCTTATTCCAAAAAACCGTGTCCCTCATCAACGATTTTAAGCAATACTTTGAAGACAACCACCAGACCATCTACGAAAACCCTTCCCCTGGCAATAAAGCGGGCGGCATCACCACCCTGGAGGACAAGGCCCTGGGCTGCACGCAAAAAAGCGGTAGCGCATTGGTCAGCGGCGTGCTGGCCTATGGGGAGCGCCTCACCACCCCCGGGCTTAACCTGCTGAGCGCCCCCGGCAACGACCTGGTGGCCTCCACGGCCCTGGCGGCCTCCGGCGCACAAATCGTGCTGTTTTCCACAGGCCGGGGCACGCCCTTCGCCTGCCCTGTACCCACAGTGAAAATCAGCAGCAACAAAGACCTGGCTGCCCATAAAAGCAACTGGATTGATTTTGACGCGGGCCGGACGGTGGAAGGGGCCAGCATCGCGGCCTTGGGCGAAGAGCTATTCTCCTTTGTGCTGAACGTGGCAGGCGGCCAAGAAGTGAAGCATGAATTGGCTAACATCCACGACATGGCGATTTTCAAGAGGGGTGTGACGCTGTAGCCCTTTGTGCTTCGATCAAAAAAGGGTCCTCGCATGCACATGCAGGAACCCTTTTTTGATGCAATTTTCCCTGCCACCGCATGGAATGTGGTGGCAAAATGGGTCCAGGGCATCGCCCTGGTGGGGTGGGGGGGGGGATGCACAGCGCCCCCCCCCCCCCCACCCGAGGAGATTTATTTTTGGTTGTTTAAAAGGGACACCCCCCCGCGCGCCGCGCCGGCGGGGGGGGGGTGGCCGGCGCACACCCCCCCCCACCCCCACCACCCTGACGAGTTTCATTGGCTTTTCCTTTCTTACCGCTGAACCCGGCCGCTGCCGCTGCCCTTCATGAGGCCTTCCACCTCCGCCACGGACACGCGGTTGTAATCGCCGCTGATGGTGTGCTTGAGGCAGGAGGCCGCCACGGCAAATTCCAGCGCTTTCTTTTCATCGTCATAGGTGTTCAGGCCGTAGATCAGGCCGCCGCCAAAGCTGTCGCCGCCACCCACCCGGTCCACGATGTCCGTGATGGCATACTTGCGGGAGAGGAAGAAATCCTTGCCGTTGTAAAGGCAGGCGCTCCAATCGTTATGGTTGGCGGACCGGCTTTCCCGCAGGGTGATGGCCACCCGCTTCACGCTGGGAAATTTCTCCATGGCCAGCTTGGCAATGGCCTTGTACTGGTCGATGTTCAGCTCGCCGCCCTCCACCTCCACTGCGGATTCCGCCTTGAGGCCCAGGGACATCTGGAAGTCCTCTTCATTGGCGATGATGGTGTCCACGTACTGAACCAATTGGGTCATGAACTGATCCGCCTTCACGCCGTACTTCCACAGGTTCTTGCGGTAGTTGAGGTCACAGCTTACGTGCAGGCCCATGGCCTTGGCGGCCTTCACCGCTTCCAGGCTCAGCTCGGAAGCGCTTTGGCTGATGGCCGGGGTAATGCCGGTAATGTGGAACCAGGTGGCCCCATCAAAGGCCTTTTTCCAGTCGATGTCCCCCACCTTGGCTTCGCAGATGGCGGAGCCTGCCCGGTCATAGATCACCTTGCTGGCCCGCTGGACCGCCCCGGTTTCCAAATAGTAAATGCCCATGCGGCCAGGCTTTTGCACGATGCTGCTCACATCCACGCCAAAGCCGCGCAGCTCCCTTTTGCAGGCCGCGCCCAGATCATTGTCCGGCAGCACGGTTACGTAGGAGGTCTCCATGCCAAAGTTGGCAAGGGACACACAAACATTGGCCTCGCCGCCGCCAAAGGTGGCTTCCAGCACAGGGGATTGCATGAAGCGCTCATATCCGGGGCTCTTCAAGCGAAGCATGATTTCACCAAATGTCACTACCTTGGCCATGGGGAACGTCCTCCTTTAAATGGGCTTTTTCATACATCTCTTTCGCGGGTTACTTTTGCAGCAGGTGGAAGGCAAAGCCGGCGATTTCGTCCTGTAAATAGAGGGCCATTGGCTTACCGTTTTTCTCGCTCAGGCTGCTTTCGTCAAACTGGAATCCCCGCTGTTCCAGGTGCCAGCGGGCCCGGGGCAGGTTGTTGCAGCCGATGGCAATATGCCCATGAGCGCCCCGGAAGGGCTTCTTCATCAGCTCCACGCCGGTGCCCACAAACAGGCTGCCACTGCCATCCTTCACTTCCCAGCCCAGCAGCTTGCAAAGCATCTCCGCGTCCTTGGCGGCGGTTTCCGGGCTGCCGCTGTTGATGCCGATATGGCGCACTTCCAGGCCCAGCAGCAGAGCCACCGCGCTGCGGGTGAGGGCTTCAATCTTCTTCCAGTCCTTGGCCGCCACCGCATCGGCAGGCACCATCCAGCTGCCGCCGCAGGCGACCACCTTGGAAAAGCCCAGGTACTCGTTCAAATTCTTTTCCGTTACGCCGCCTGTGGGTAAAAAGGTGATATCCCCATAGGGCGCGCTGAGGGCCTTGATCATCGAAAGGCCGCCCAGGGCTTCCGCCGGAAAGAATTTGACGGTTTTCAGCCCCAGGGAAAGGGCCACCTCGATGTCGCTGGGGTTGGCGCAGCCGGGCACGATGGGCACGCCCTTTTGCTGGCAATACTTCACCACTTCCGGGTTCAGGCCGGGAGACACCATGTAGGTGGCCCCGGCGGCTACCGCCCGGTCCACCTGCTCCGTGGTAATCACCGTGCCCGCGCCCAAAATCACATGGGGCAGCTCCTGATGGACCCGGCGAATGGACTCCTCGGCGGCGTCCGAGCGGAAGGTGATTTCCGCCACCGGCAGGCCTCCATCGGACAGCGCTTTGCAAAGGGGCACCGCATCCGCAGCGTCTTCCACCTTGATCACCGGCACCAGCCCGGCCAGGGACAGCCTTTGAATCATTTCCATGTTTTTTCCCAACCTTTCTGTATTGCTTACTTGCCTGATTTGGCAGGAAATGCAAAATAGCGCTCCGCGTTTCCGTAGCAGATGTCCCGGACGATGGACCCCAGGGTTTCCGAATCCGCCGGAAACTGGCCGTCCTCCACCCAGCGCCCAAACAGGCGGCACAGGATGCGGCGGAAGTACTCGTGCCGGGGATAGGACAAGAAGCTGCGGCTGTCTGTGAGCATGCCCACGAAGCCCGCCAGATAGCCCAAGCTGGCCAAGGAAGTGAGCTGGTTCGTCATGCCGGTAAAATGGTCATTGAACCACCAGGCGCTTCCGTGCTGGATCTTGCCCACGGCCTCTTCATTTTGAAAGCAGCCAAGAAGGGTGTCGATGGCCTGGTCATCCCCTGGGTTCAGGCTATACAGGACGGTCTTGGGCAGCTGCGCGCCCAGGGCGTTCAAATAGGCGGACAGCTGGTCCACCGGGGCATAGTTGTTGATGCAGTCAAACCCGGTATCCGGCCCCAGCTTTGTAAACATTGCCGTGTTGTTGTTCCGGCGGCAGCCATAATGCAGCTGCATGGCCCAGCCCAGGCGGTGGTATTCCTTCCCAACATACACCATAAAGGCAGTCTTGAAGCGGATTTCCTCCCCACGCTCCACCGCCTGGCCCGCCAGACGCTTGGCGAAGGTGGCTTCCACCTCGGCGGCGTCATAGGGCTCGTACATCACAAAATCCAGCCCGTGGTCCGACAGGCGGCACCCCCGCCGGTGAAAGAACTCCATACGCGCGGACAGCGCCTTTTGCAGGTCTGTAAAGGAGGTGATCTTCACCCCGGCGGCTTTTTCCAGCGCCCGCAAATAGTCCAAATATTCAGGCTTTTCCAGGTTCATGGCCTTGTCGGGCCGCCAGGCGGGCAGCACGGTTACGGCAAAGGACGGGTCCGCCGCCAGCTTTTCATGCCATTCCAGCATGTCGATGGGGTCGTCCGTAGTGCAGATCAGCTTCACGTTGGAACGCAGAATCATCCCCCGCACAGAGAAGCCGTCCTCTTGCAGCTTTTGGTTGCACAGGTTCCATACCTCTTCGGCGGTGTCACCACTCAGCACGCCCTCATAGCCAAAAAAGCGGCGCAGCTCCAGGTGGCTCCAGTGATACAGGGGATTGCCAATGGCGCGGCCCAAGGTCTCCGCCCATTTTTGAAACTTCTCCCGGGGTGCGGCATCCCCGGTGATGTATGTTTCCGGCACCCCCGCAGAGCGCATCAGCCGCCATTTATAATGGTCGCCCCCCAGCCATACCTGGGTGATGGTCTCATACCGCTTGTCCTCATAAATCTCCTGGGGATTGATATGGCAATGGTAGTCCATAATGGGCTCCTGCTGCGCATAGCCGTGGTACAGCCGGCTGGCGGTTTCGGTGTCCAGCAGGAAATCCTTGTCCATAAAGGCTTTCATTTCTTTGTCCCTCTTTTCGCAATGTCCACGGTGGTAGTGCCGCGGCAGATGAGTTCTCCGGCGAAAATGGAGCATTTGGGCCTGTCCTCGCCGCCCAAAACCCCCATCAGCGTTGATACGCAATTTTGGCAGATGGACTGCAGCTTATTGTCCACCGAGGTCAGCTCCGGATCGGCGCAAAGGCACAGAAACGAGTTGTTGCAGCCGATGATCTGCACCTGGGAGGGCACCTGCAAGCCCGCCGCCCGGGCGTATTTCAAAGCGCCCATGGCCATGCTGTCCGTGGCGGTGACGATGGCGTCAAAGCGGAGGCCCTTGACCGCTGCTTCCGCAATACGCTCATAAGCTTCCCGTACCCCATCCCCGGCGCGGCATTCCATCATCAGTTCCTCCCGCAAGGGAAGGCCCAGCGAGGCATAGGCCGCCTGATAGCCGTCCAGCTTGCGCATGCCGGAATAGGAATGGGCGTGATACAGGTACAGCACCCGCTGCCTGCCGGTTTCCAATAGCCTCAAAATGGCCTCCATGGTAGCTGCGCGGTCATCGCAATAGGCGCAATAGATGTTCTCGCCGTCCAGCCTGGCGTTTACAATCACGATGGGGGTTTTTCGGGCCGCTGCCAAAATGTACGCGTTTTGGTCCCTGTCCTTGCTGACATAGTTAGACCCCACCAAAATGACGCCGTCCACATGCTTGGAAAGCAAGAAATCCAGGCCCTTCCGGCGGTCTTTCATCACAGAGCCGGTACAGTAGAGCAAAGAATCAAACCCATGTTCCCGCAGGCCCTTTTCCAAGAAGGAAATGGCCTGCGCCATATAGGCGTCGGACACATCCGCACACAACAGACCAATGGTCTTCATGGTGTTCAGCCCCAGGCCCCGGGCAAAGGCATTGGGGGTGTAGCCGCAATCCTCAATCACGCGCAACACCTTTTCCCGGGTGGCTTCGCTCACCGCCTGGCTGCCGTTGATCACCCGGGACACCGTGGCGATGGACACCCCGGATTTCTTGGACACATCATATATGGTCATGGCTTCGGTCCTTTCCCAGGCAAAGGGCATTGCCTGGAATTGAAAGCACTTACACATCAAGAACCATTATAAGCCCTATGGTTTTTTGATGCAAGGCTTTCCGCAGGGAAATTACTGCGCCGTTGTTTCTGAAAGCCTCATTGGGCTCTGCATGATCAATCTTCCCAGGCCTTTGCAACGGCCTCCATCCAGCCCAACACATCCGTCCCATAGGCCCGCGCAAGGTTTTCCCTTGTCAGCACGGCCCGGCAGGCGCCTTGCGCCACAGCCCGTCCCGCTTTTAGCAACAACGCATGGCTGCCAAAGGCCCGGGCCACCGACAGGTCATGCATCACCGAAAGAACCGCCCGGCCCGGCGTGCGCAGCCACCCACGCACCGTTTCTACCAGCTGCTGTTGGTAGGCCAGGTCCAGGTGGTTTCCCGGCTCATCCAGCAACAGCATGGCCGGGTCCTGGGCCAGCACCCGGGCCAGCGCCACCCGCTGCAGCTCTCCCCCGGAGAGGGTGAGCACGCTTTGGCCGGCGCGGTCTGAAAGGCCCGTCAGCTCTAATGCCTCTTTGATTTTTTTTTCTTCCAGCGGATCGCCACCAGAGAGGGGGCCGCCTCGGTAGGCATAACGCCCCAGGCGCACCACTTCTTCCACCGTAAAGGCATCCTGTATCCGCTGAGTTTGAGACAGAACTCCCACCCGTTTGGCCTGCTCTTTGGCTGAAAAAGCCTTCATATCCCGCCCTTCCCAGCAGATGCTTCCTACGTAAGGCAACCCCTGGGCAACGGCGCTGATGAGGCTGGTTTTTCCCGCGCCATTGGGTCCCACCAGCATCCACCATTCCCCGGACTGAACGGACAGGTGGATATCCTCCAAAATCGTGACAGGCCCCTGCCGCCATGTGACCCCTTTCAGCGTTAACATAGGGCTCGCCTCGCTTTCCTGGTCCGGTAAAAGATCACCACAAAGAACACGGACCCAATCAAGGAGGTGACCACGCCAATGGGCAATTCAATCGGGCTGATCACCGTGCGGGCCAACAGGTCCGCCAGCATCAAAAAGACCGCGCCGGAAAAGGCGGAGGCGGGAAGTAACTTCTTGTGGTTAGGGCCCACCCACATCCGCACCAAATGAGGCGTCACCAAGCCTACAAAGCCAATATTCCCGCCAATGGAGCAGCAAACGCCAATCAGCACCGACACCAGCACCATCACCGTAAGCTTTACCCGCTTGACGGGCACCCCCAACTGGCGCGCCTCTGCCTCCCCCAAAGAAAGGGCGTTCAGCTCGTTTCCATAGTACAAAAGACCGCCTCCGCAAAAAACCAGCGCCAGCAAAAGGGTCCATACATGGCCTGGGTTGCTCCCCGCCAAGGAGCCCATGGTCCAGAAGGTCACGCTCTTCACCCTTTCCCCCGCAAAGACAGTGACCAGGTTTACCAGGCTGGAGGCAAACATGGTAAACACCACCCCCACCAAAATCATGGTGTGGGTGGCCAGGGACCTGTCCATGGCATAACTCAAGGAGAGAATCAGCATCAGCGAACCAAAGGCAAACCCCATGGCCATACCCAAAGTTCCCAGGCCCGAAAGCCCCGGCAGCGACAGACCCAGCGCAATGGAAAGCACGGCCCCCAGCGAGGCCCCGGCGGATACGCCCATGGTGGAGCCATCCGCCAAGGGGTTGCGCATCAGCCCCTGCATGGCCGCGCCACACAGGGACAGCGCCGCACCGGACAGCGCCACGCACAGCACCCTGGGCAGCCGCACTGAAGCAATGATGCCGGAAGCCATGCCGCGGAGGGGTTCCCCCCGCAGCAGCTTCCAGAGGGTGGACAGGGTTTCGCCAAGCGGGAGGCTGACGCTGCCTACGCAAAGGCACAAAAGCAGCGTAACAAGCGTCGCCCCCCCAAGACCCAGGTAGGCAAGCCCACTCAACCGGCTGTTCACAGACTTGCCGGGTTTTCCGGGTTTTCCGGGTTTCGCTGGCCTTCCGTCTCTGTCGTTGGGGCGGGTCCGCACTGCTTGCCTCATGGGGCTTCGTCCGCGGCAAAGGCGGCCAACTGTTCCGCCGCTTCGGTCAGCCTAGGGCCGGGGCGCATGAATATATCGCCAAAGGCCGTAAGAATCTTCCCCGCCTGTACTGCTTCAAGCTTTTCCCACCCCGCTCTTTCGCGGATTTCCTGGTCCGGGGAAGGCTGCCCATCCATCTCCGGCGTAAAGGTGACGATCAAATCCGGGTTCCTTTCCAGCACCTGCTCCTGGGAAATTTGCGCCCAGCCCTCCACGTCCAAGAAAAGGTTTGTGAGTCCGCAAAGGCTTGCCATCTCATCCAGAAAGGTCCCTTTCCCCGCCGTCCACAAGCCATATTGCAAGGGAGACACCTCAAAGTAAACGGTCTTTCCCCGGCTGGCTTCCGCTCTTTCCGTCAAGGCGGCAAAGTCCTGCTGCATCTGCGCCACCAGGGTTTCCGCCTGCGCTTCTTTCCCCGCCACTTCTCCCACCAGGGCAATGGCCCGGTAGACCCCCTGGATGTCCGTGGTGTCTGTGGCGATGACGGGAATGCCCGCCGCTTCCAGGGCGCTGACCTGCTCCAAGGGCTGCGCCATGGTGTTCATCAGCACCGCGTCCGGCTCCAGAGCGATGATCTGTTCCACATTGGTGGTCATGCCCGAGTTCACCACCGGCAGGCTCAGCACGCTTTCCGGGTAGTTGCAGTCCATGCCGCGCCCCACCAGCAAATCCCCCGCGCCCAAGGCCACCAGGATCTCACAATCCGCCGGGGCGGTCACCACCAGCCGGGGAGCGCCGCTTTCCAGCGTGCAACGGCGGCCCATCAAATCCGTCACGGTGCGGGTCTGGCCCTCCGCCAGCCCCTGGGCCGGGCCTGGCCACTCTACTGCACGCAACCCACCCGCGCTTAGCCCTGCCATGCAGAATCCCACCGCCAGCAGCCCCGCTATTAGCACCCTGGCCCGCATCCCTTTGCCTGACAACCCCTTTTTCCCCTGAAACATCAAAAAACCCCCTTTGCGAATGTTCCAAATGAACAAGCCACCCATGCCTCCAGGCATCCAAAAGAGGGGCTTGCCAGAAAACCATCGCAAAGAAGGTCCTTCCAAATTCAAGCAATTCCCATCCCCAGGAGAGGTTTTCGCATATCCAGGTCTCCCGACTTCGCCTCATCCAAGCAAAACGCCTTCCCGCCCATGGCAGTGGCTGGCACATCCGCGCCTTGTTTCCTTGTCCGCTTCACGGTTACTGGGATAGTTCGGAAATTGCATCCGATTCCCATGGCGCAGGTCTCCCCGCGCCGCATGTTTCCATGCAAATATGCGAGCTGTTCAATTGTCGGTTCCAGTATAAGAAAAAGCGGCCTGCCTGTCAAACAGAAAACAGGGCCCCGGTCATCCGGAAGCCCTGCCGAAGGGAAACTTATTGGGCTTGCTGTACCAGTAGATCCTGGGCCACTTCGTAGGCCTTTTTGAGTTGATTGTCATGCAAATCCCCCAGTTCAAACTGGGCGGTGGCCTGGCCTTCCTCCATCTGCACTTCCACATCCGGAGAAATGCCCACCTTGTGCACCACATTGCCATTGGGGGTAAAGTACTGCGCCGTGGTCAGCTGCATGGCCTCTCCTTTGGTTCCCAAGGGCAACACGTACTGCACCACGCCCTTGCCAAAGCTCTTGGTTCCCACAATGGTGGCCTTCTTGTAATCCTGCAGAGCGCCGGAAAGGATTTCCGAAGCGGAGGCGGAGTTCTCATTGATCAGCACAACCAGGGGAATGTTCAACTCTCCCGCCTTGGCTTTGTAGTATTCCCGTTCGCCATCCCGGTGCTCCATATAGGCGATGGTGCATTCCGGCAGAAAGATGTCCGCCATCGCAGTGGCATCGTCCACCCAGCCGCCGGGATTGTCCCGCAGGTCAATCACCAAGGCCTTGCAGCCCTTTGCCAGCAACTCATCCAGTTGCTTTTGGAAGGCCGGGGCGCAATCCCCGCTAAACTCATACAGTTGGATGAGGCCGATGTCATTGTCCAGCATGGTGCTGCTGACCCAATTGATGTGAATCTCGGCCCGGGGCACGTCAAACTCCATTTGCTCGCTGCCCCGCTGGATCATGACGTGTACCGTCTTTCCGATCTCGCCCCGCATGATGTCCACAGCCTGCTGCATGGTATAGGCCGTGACCTCCACGTCCTCCACCTGCACCAGAATGTCTCCCTTTTTCAGCCCAACCTCTTCCGCCGGGCTGCCGGAAAACACCCGCAAAATGGAGCACAGATAGGTTTCCGGCGAAGCGGTCAGCTGAATGCCCACGCCCGCGTACTGGCCCTCATCCTCTTCCCACAGGGTTGCATACTCCTGGGCGTTGTAATAATAGGTATAGGGGTCTTCCAACCCGTACAACAAGCCCCGCTTGGCGCCTTCAAACATCGCGTCCACGTCGGGCTCCTGATAATAATAGGCTTCCACGGTCATCAACAGCTCGTCCAGCTCCGCATAGCGTTGCAGGCGCTCATACTCCTCCTTGGAGATGGTGACGGTCTCGTCCCCGCCATCCATCACGTCTCGGAGGCTATCTGCCGCTGTGGTGGGAAACAGGGAGCATCCCGTCAGGAGCAGCGAAACCATCAGCATCATAATGAGCAACTTCACAGAAGCCGCATGCCAAGGCTTTTTCCGCATCTTCATCATCATCCCGTCAATAGATTTCCTTAGGCTTCTCCTGGCCGCACTTTTTCAGCTCGTACAGGATTTTGAAGGTCACCGCATCGTCAAAGCAACGCAGGTCCAGGCCGGTCTGCCGTTGCACCTTGTCCAGCCGGTACACCAGCGTATTGCGGTGAATAAACAGCTGCCGGGCCGTGTCGGACAGGTTCAAATCCTTGCGGAAGAACGTTTCAATGGTCTGTAGCATTTCATCGTTAAACAGCTTGGCGGTTTTGCGGCTGAAAAGCAAGCCATGGTAATGGGCGCTTTCTTCCCTGGGGACGTTCATCAGGAAGCGCTCCAACATCAAGCGCCGAAACACATGGATGCTTTCACCCGAATGGAAAACGCGCCCCACTTCCATGGCCTTTTTGGCCTCCTGGTAACTTTCCCCCAGGTTCGCCAAAGTATGCTTGCTATCCCCAATGCCCACGGTCGCGGTTTTGACCGCCTCTTCCATCAGGGTTTCCTGCACGGCCTGGGCCAGTTGATACAGCTCCGCATCGCCATCAATGCCGTCCATATCTTTCAGCAGCGCCACCCGGTGGCGGTCCATTTCCACCAGGGCGTCCGTATCCGTCAAGGGGATCAGCTCCGCTAGAATGGTGTAAGCGCTGGCCTTGTCAATTTGGTCCATCTGAAACAGCAGCACCGAACGCTCCTGCTCCACGGGAATCTGGTTTTCACTGGCCTGGGCAACCAAATCCGCCCCGGACAGCTCTTGCCGCAGAACACGGCGGTATACATCGCCATGGCTGGCGATGGACATGCTGCTCTTCAGCAGATTCATCAGCATGGCTTCCGTCATCACCAGCAGGTCCTCCACGCCTGGATAGCTGTCCGGGCAGACGACCACCAGGCCAGGATGCATGTCCAACGCGCGAAAGTACTGGTTGCCAATATGGTGATTGATGCTGGGCGCCAGCACCATGCCGGGCAAATCCACCTTGGCGCCCTCCTCGGGAACCAGGCAATGGCCCTGGGCATCCGCCACACGCATAGGCACACTGAGCCCGTCAAATATTTTCTCCATTTTCCTTATGGTACGTTTTTCCAAAAACACGATGTTCCATCCTTCCAAAACTGCCTTTTCACCCATGGTATAATCTGAAAGATTATATCACAACTGTTTGTGAATGGAAAGCAAGAATACAGAATCATACAGAATCGTTACAATTTTTTCTGCCAATTTGCATCCTGGAAAACGACAGTTAAGCCCGTGCGCGAAATAAATCAGCGGCCACCGCTTGCAACCCGCGTGAATAGGATTATAATGCACCTGTAAGCCTCGTTTCATCCTTCCCATCCTTTCGTGCCGTTTCATATGCAACAACAATAGGAGGAAGATGCCCAATGAACGCGATCATTGAAACCCGAAAGCTGACCAAGTTTTACGGAAAATCCCGAGGCATCGTCGATGTGGACCTGTGCGTAAGCCAAGGGGAAATCTTTGGCTTTATCGGCCCCAATGGCGCAGGCAAGTCCACCACCATCCGCACGCTGCTGGGCCTTCTTTCCAAAACCAGCGGCGAGGCCCGCATCTTCGGCCTGGACACGGAAAAGGACAAGGTACGCATCCTGGCGGATGTGGGGTATTTGCCCAGTGAGGTGTTTTACTATGACAACATGCGAGCCATCGACCTGCTGCGCTATTCCGCCAGCTTTTACAAAAAGGAATGCGCCGCCCGTATCCGGGAGCTGTCCGGCTTGCTGGAGCTGGATTTGCACAAAAAAATTGAGGATATGAGCCTGGGCAACAAAAAGAAAGTGGGCATCGTGCAGGGGCTTCTTCATTCGCCCAAGCTCATCATCCTGGACGAACCCACCAGCGGCTTGGACCCGCTGATGCAGCGCACCTTTTTTGACCTGATCCAGCGGGAGAACGAGCGAGGCGCTACCGTGCTTTTCTCCTCCCATATTCTGAGCGAGGTCCAAAGGATCTGTGACCGGGTGGCCATCATCAAGGAAGGCCGCATCCTCAGCACACAAAAAGTGGCGGACCTGCGGCAAAACGCCTACAAAAAGGTCAGCTTTGTGGCCAAGGAGCCGGTGGACGGATTCGCGCTGTCCGGCGCAGCCAATCTTGCGGTAGAAGGCGACCATGTGAGCCTGATTTATAACGGTGACTGCAACGCCCTGCTGGCGGCGCTGGGCCGCCAGGCCTTAACGGACGTGAACATCACCGAGCCGGAGCTGGAAGAGATTTTCCTGCACTACTACATGGACGAAGGGGGCGGCGTCCAGTGAGCGTATATGCTTTTGAAATGAAGCGGCAATGGAAATCCGCCCTGTCTTGGACGGTTTTGCTGCTGGCCATCCTTTGCCTGCTGATGACCTTCTTCTTTCCCCTGTACATGAGCAGCAAGGCCGATGTGCAGGCGATTTTTGACCGCTTTCCCCCGGAATTCGCCGCCGCCTTCGGGGTGAATGCGGACGACATTTTCAGCTACCCCGGCTTCTACGGCTTCCTCTTTTTGTACCTGTCCGTCTGTGGGTCCATCATGGCCTCCGGCCTGGGCATCACCACCTTCGGCCGGGAAAAGCGGAACAAATGCACGGATTTTTTACTGACCAAGCCCCAAACCCGCAGCCAGGTATTCCTTGCCAAGGCCCTGGCCAATCTCACCTTGCTGCTGGCCTTTTGCGTATGTTTTGTGGCGGCCTCCCTGCTGCTATACCATGGCTCCGGGGAGACGGGGCTGTCTAATGGGCAGGTGTTCCTGGCCGCCTTTTCCCTGTTCCTGTTGCAGCTCTTCTTCTGGGCCTTTGGGTTGCTGGTGGCCACGCTGGCCAAAAAGATCCGCTCCGCTTCCGGTATGTCCATGGCCATTGGCTTTGGCTCGTTCGTTTTGCTGGCGCTGTACCGCCTGACCGAGGAGGAGAAGTTCCGCATCCTTGCGCCGCTTACGTACTACACACCCAGTGAAGTCTTTTCAAGCGGCGGCTTTGAAGCCCCCTATGCCCTCACCGGGGCCGTCTTGACCCTTGTGTTCCTCATCATCGCATACGTCTCGTATTGCCGTTGCGATGTCCACGCTGTGTAGGAGGCCTTGCCATGAACATCCTTTTTCGAGAGCTGAAAGCCAGCCGAAAACCCTTTCTGTTTTGGTGCCTGGGCCTATTTGTGCTGCTCTTTGCGGGCATTGTGAAATCCACCGGCTTTTCCGGCGATGCTGCGGGCCTGTCCGCGCTGCTGGGAGCCTTCCCGCCCCCCGTGCTGGCGGTGCTGGGTCTGTCCGGGGTGGATATGACCACTTTCCCCGGGTTCTATGCGGTGCTTTCCCAGTATGCGCTGCTGCTGGCGGCGGTGTATGCCGTGCATTTGGGCAATCATGCCGTTTCCGCGGAGGCCGTGGATAAGACCTACGAGTTTGTTTTCACCAAGCCCCGCTCCCGGTCCTACATTCTCACCATGAAGCTGAAGGCGGGCTTTGTGGCCTTGCTGGCCTTCTGCGTGGTTCAATTTCTCTTCTCCGCCCTGGCCACTTCCACGCTGGCCCTTCCGGAAAGCTATATCCGGCTGTTCTTCCTCTATTCTCTGGCCACGTGGCTGGTGGGCTTTCTGTTCTTTTCCCTGGGCGCGCTGTTTGCCGCTTTGGCTCCCAGCGCCGAAAAAGGCGCCAGGTGGAGCAATTTCCTCATCCTGCTCTTCTTCTGCCTGGGCGTTGCCCGGGACATGATGCCGGAACGCGCCTTGTTGCGCTGGCTTTGCCCTCTGCGCTTTTTCCCAAGCCAGGAGTTGCTGACCTATCATCTGGACGGGTGGTTTGTGGCTTTTAGCCTGGGGCTTTCCATCCTCGCCCTGCTGGTTGCCTACCGACGCTTTGAACGCAAGGACCTGCGCGCGGTGTGACGCGCAAAAGAACAAGCGAGCGGCTCAAAAGGCTTGGGCCGCTTTTCTTTCCCTTCGACAACATTCCTCCTTCTTTTCCACACATTTCAAGGCATTTGTTACACCCGCGCCTTGCGCAGTTCAGGACAACTATGGTACAATAACAGGTGCAATTTCCCTCCAGCCCATTTGATCAAAATGAATGTGAGAGGAGCGCGCGCGTGCAGTTTTGCTATGCAAACAGAATACGCACCATGCTTGTGCTGGCAGCCGCTGCCGCCCTCTTGTGTTCGCTTTCCGCCCTGGGCGAAGAAGCGGTAGCGCTGGACGCTATCGGCCTCCGGTATTACCCTGCTCCCGGGGAATTTTGCGTAACCTCTGGTTCCTGCCCCGCCGAGGCCTTGTCCTTGCTCAGCGCCGACCAGGCCACCGTGCAGGCCGCCATGGAAAGCGACCAGTCGCCGCTGATGGTGCTCAGCCAGGATGGAACGCAGGTTTCCTTACGCGTCACCGCGCGGCCTTCCACTGTTTTCCCGGAAAACGTGTTTGCGCTCACCCCTGCCCAAAAGGAACAGTTCCTAACCTTGCTGGCGCGGGAGCACGGCTACTTTGCCGCCTCTTGGCTGGAAAATTTGCCTGGTTTTGCGCTGCTCACCACCCAAGGGGCCTCCCCAGAGGCTGCGGCAGGCCTGCAAACCCTTTCCCTGAGCACTTTGTACCTGGGAAAAATATACGCTTTTCAAACGGATGTCATGGGTCGGTCTCTTACCCAGGCCGATACGGATTTGCTACTGGCCGTGGCCCGGCGCACCATCCTGCTGGGCGGCGTTCCCCAAGACCCTGCGGCCGCTACGGAAGCCGCGCCTCTTACCTTGCCGGAGCAGCCCATGCTGACCACCGAAACCGCGCCGGTGGCCTATCAGCTTGGTAGCATTCCCCTCACCCTTTCGCCCCTGCCCGCGCTGGTGGGCACAACCACCATGGAGCTGTCGGGTACCACGGCTCCCGGTATGGGGCTGAAATACTCTGTCAATGGTTCGCTCTCTTCCCGTTTCAAGGCGGATGTTAACGGCGCTTTTTCCGTCACCATGAAGAACCTGGACCCGGAAAAGCCCAACGAGATCCTTGTGATCGCTTCCAAGGGAAAAGAGACCTCCACGGCCCAGTGTCAGGTCCGTGTCGATTGGCAGACCACGCCGCTGGTGGTTTCACCCACGGCGGGCTTGGTGCGGGATAACCACTTTGCGTTGCGAGGCCTGACATTGCCTGGGGCGAAGGTGCAGCTTTTGCGGGGCCGCTCTGCCAGCCCTGTGCCCTTGCAAAGCGATGGCAGCTTTTCCTTGGATGTTTCCTTGCCAAAGGTCGGTGAAAACGCCATCACCGTTCGCTCCCTGGCGCCCGGTTACCGGCGTGTGGACATTCCCCTGCGCATCACCCGGGCGGTCAGCGCCCAGGAAGAAGTGGCCGCTCTGCAGCGCAGCGCCAAGGTTTTTTCCTATGAAAAAATGCTCCAGCGGCCCTCCGCCTACGAAGGCCGCGTGGTCCAGTACCAGGGCACGGTCTCCGGCCTGGCGAACCAGTCCGGGCAACCCCTCTTTTTGCTGACTGTGGGCGAAAACCAGACCGTCGCCTGTTTCATCGCGGACTTGCTTCCCGTTCAACTGGGCCAATCCCTCACATTGCTGGGTACCCTGCAGGGAAAAAACCAGGACCTGGAAACCCTCTGGGAAAAGGGCACATACCCAGCCTTGGATGTAGCCGTGATTCTGCCCTAACTCCTCTTACCATACGAAGGACGGTGTTACCATGCGAAAGCTTTTCTTCTGTACGTTGGTTCTGCTCTGTGGTTTGTTTTGCCTTGGCGCGCGGGCGGAAACCGGCCTTTTTGACGCCTTGCACGCCACGGTAGAAATACCGGACACCTACATTGTGCTAAAAAAAGACAATCTTTCCAACTATGGGGAATGGTTGAAGAGCCGTAACACCACCGCAGAGGATGTGACCGCGGATTTTGACAAGCGCGGCGTGCTGATGCAGTGCTGGAGCGCGGAAGGCGACTCTTGCGTGGAGATTACAGCCGTCCAGAACGAGCAAACCCTAAATACCTTTGACATCAACCTGCAAGAGGATAGCGTGCGCGGCCGCTACCGCCTTTCCCATTACCCTGAAAACGAATTTGGGGCACAGGGTTATGATTTTTCCAGCGCGGATTGGAAAAATACCCCGGAGGGTCGGTTTCTCATTTTGCGCTACATCAGGCGGAACAATGGCGAAATCATATATCGGGGCCTGATGCGCCGCACCATTCGCAACGGGTATGAAGTCACCTTTGATTTGCAGGTCTATAACCGTTCCATCACCAACAAGGATAACAACGCGCTGAACGCCATCTGGGAAAGCTTCCATTTTGTGGAAGTCCTGCCCCTGCCTCCGGCGGCCAGTGCCAAAATCAACATCGTGAAGGCCCCTCCCACCGAAACCAACGTGGCGGAGTTCACCATTGAGGGCACAGCCGCCAAGGATGTGAAGCTCACCACTGTGGTGATGGGCCTTTCGTCTCCGAACCCGTTGGTCATTGAGGCGGAGGTGGCTGCTTCCGGCAAGTTCAAAATACCCGTGACATTGCCCAAAGAGGGCGTATTTATGATCACCATGACCGGAGAATACCAGGGCGAGGACGTAACGGAGCTGGCCTTCCCCGTCACCTACCAGCACACCCTGCTCACCTTCAACCTGCAAACCCCCTTCCCCACAGTGGTTACCACGCCGGAGCTCATCCTGTTGGGCACCTCTGAGCCCAGCGCCAGCATCCAGGTGCATGTGAACGGCGAGCAGGTGCAAACCAAAAAGGTCAACGCCCAGGGCAAATTCAAAATCGAGCTGGATACCAAAACGGAAGGCAGCTATGAGGTGGTGCTGGTTTTTTCTAAAAAAGGGTTGGCGGACCGCCGCATTATGAACAGCTTTACCCGCAAATGGTCTGAGGCGGACATGATCAAGCAACTGCAAAGCCAGTCCATCAAGCCCGGTTACAGCACCCTCAAGAAGAAAATCGAAGGCTATGAAGGCCGCATCATGGGCTACAAGTGCTACTTGGTGGGTTATACCAAGGCCGGGGATGAATACATCGCCCAAATGGCGCTCTCCAAGCGCGGCAATGAGTATATCAGCCTCATCCTGGTGACCTGCAACGAAGAGCCCACCATGCCCATTGGCAGCCAAGTGCTGATGTATGGCACCTGCGCCGGGATGTCCCTGCCCAGCGAAGAGGACGAGACCCAGGCTTCCTACCCCTGCTTTGAGCTGTTGCTGTTCGCCTCCCTCGAATAGCGGGCAAAAAAGAGTTTTCTAAAAAAGTGGTCCAATGGGCCACTTTTTGTATTGCAACCTGCGCCTCCTTCCGGCGCATGCAAAACGGCCCCACTGCGCACACTACCCGCACACCAACGCGGAGGTTGCGCCATGCAATGGATCATTTCTTTTTTGGGGCTTGCCATCCTGTTCCTGTTGGCCAGAGGCGCGAAGAAGCCATCCATCCTTTCCTACCGGGACGTGCTGCTGGAAGATGAGCTGATCCCCCACATCTCCAATCTGGCCACCCGTGGCAGCCAGAAGAGCCTTGGGCGCATCCAGCTTCCGGCAGGGATTCAGACCACCATTTTGCGCTCCATTGGCCTGCTGAACCAGTACCCGCAAGATACGCTGTTGCCTGCCGCGGGGTGGCTCAGCGACAACGGGCGCTTTTTGCAAGAAATGGCGGCCTCCCTGGAGTTGGAGCTGAAAGGTTCTCCCCTGCTGCCCAGGGATGGGGCCGGGGAGGTGCGCGTCTACCGCTTTGCCCGGGAGCTGATCGGGCACAGCAATGCGGATGTGCACGTGGAGTTGCTGCAAAAGGCCGTAACCGCTTGGCAACAGCGGGAGCCTATGACCGTGGACGAAATCGCCTGCCTGCCCTTGGCCTTGAAGGCGGCGCTGCTGCACATTTTGCACGAAATGACCCTGCTGTGCACCAAGGAACAACAGGAGTACAACGCCGCGCCCGCCTTTGCCAAGGAGCTGCAACAAAAGCACGAAACGGCCGCCATGCGCATCTTTGACGCCCAAAAGCACAGCATGACCTTTTTGGAGCACTTGCTGTCCATTTTGCGCACCTCCGAGGAGCCCTCCGCCATTGCCTGGCTGGACAAGCACATCGCCTCTTTGGACCGGGAAACCGCACAGATCGCCCAGCTGGAGCATGAGCGCCAAACCGAGAACCGCCTCTGGGTGGGCAACGCCATCACCTCCCTGCGGGTCATCAGCCGCCTGCCCTGGCATAAGCTCTGCGAGGCCATGAGCTTGGCCCATGAAGCCCTTCTGCAGGACAGAACCTACCCGCTAATGGACGAGGAAAGCCGCGCCTATTACCGCAGTCGCGTAGCCTATTTCAGTCGCCTCACCGGTAAGCCGGAGCTGACGGTATGCGCCGCCATCCTTTCCCTGGCGGCCAGCGCCAAGGAAGAGGCCGTGGAATCCCACGTGGGATACTATTTGCTGGACCATGGAAAGCCCGCCCTCTTTGACCATCTGGACGCCAAAAGCTTCCAGGCCAAAGCCTACCTGTTTGGCAGCACCCATGCCATCTCTTTTTACCGGGCAGCCTGCCTTTTGGTATTCACGGCGCTGCTAGTCATTGGCTGGCACTGGGGCATTTCCCTCTTTGCGCTGCCGCTCTTTGGCATTGTGCTCTTGCAGCCCTTCCAGCAGCTGGCCGTCCGTCTCTGTAGCCGGTGGGTCCGGCCCAAGCTCATCCCCCGCCTGCTGGTGGAACAGCTGGCCGAGGATCAGCAAACCCTGGTGGTTTGCCCCACCATGCTGTCGGACAAGGAACATGCCCTGGCCATGGTGAAGCATCTATCCGTTTTGCACCAGGCCAACCCGGACCCAAGGCTGCACTTTTTGCTCCTGGGCGACTACCAGGACAGCCTCACCGGCACCCTGACCACGGACGAGGAAATCGTTTCCACGGCGGCGGCGGCCTTGCAAGCCCTGCGGGAGGATACCGGCCACACCTTCTTATACATGCAGCGAAACCGGGTGTTCCACGCCAGAGACAGCATCTATATGAGCCGGGAGCGCAAGCGGGGCGGCCTGGAAACCTTGCTGCGCATCATTGACGGCAGGCCCATCGAGGATTCCTTTTCGTACTGCTCCTGCCCCAGGGCTGCTTTGCAGGGGCATTACCGCTATGTGATTACCCTGGACAGCGATACCATTCTGCCCCCAGGCAGCGCCCTGCGCATGGTGGGGGCCATGCTGCATCCCCTGCAACACCGCCGGGAAAGCCATGGAAAGATGCGGGGCATCAGCATTTTGCAGCCCCGCATGGAAGTGGCCACCCACACCGTTGGCAGCTATCTTTCCTTGTATTTGGGGGGCAAAGGGGGTAGCGACCCCTATAACGCGCCCTCCTCCGATTTGATGCAGGATGCCTATGGCCGCGGTTCCTTTGTGGGCAAAGGCATCATCGACCCCAAGGGCTTTTTGCAGTCCATCGAAGGCAAGTTGATTTCCGGCGGCATTTTAAGCCATGACCTGTTGGAAGGGGAACTCACCGGCTGCGCCGTGGCCACGGACATTCCTCTCTATGACGGCCAGCCCTCCACACTGAAGGGTTTTTTGCTGCGGCTCCATCGCTGGACCCGGGGCGACTGGCAACTGCTGCCCTACCTGCTTCCCTTCTTTCCCCTGCAAGGCCGTGCGCCCAAGACGAACCTGGACGCCATTGCCAAGCATAAGCTATGGCAAAACCTGCTGCGAAGCCTGGTGACGCCTGCCAAACTGCTGCTGATTGTCTATGCCGTGGTGCTGCACCGGCCAGGGCTCTTGTTGCTGACCCTTCTGGCCACAGAGCTCATTCCCCTCTTCCCTATGACCCTGACCACCTTGGGCGCCTTGGCCACCCGGCTGCTGATGCTCCCTTGCGAAGCCATCCTGCAGGCGGACGCGCTGGTGAGGACCCTGTACCGGCTGCTGGTTTCCCGCAAAAACCTGCTGCAATGGACCACCGCCGCCCAAGTGAACAAGCCTACGGGGAAGCCCTCCATGGAATTCTTTTACATGAACACAGGCACGGGCCTGGTGCTGATCGGCCTTTCCATGCTCATCCGGCCTCCCTTTCCGCTGGGCATTGCCCTGGGCGGCCTGTGGGCCCTGTTCCTGGTGTTCTTGCCCACCTGGGAGCAGCCCTACCGCCAGCCCCAATACATGTCCGAATTCATGCGGGACGAGCTCAAGCGCCTGGCCTCCTCCACCTGGTTATTCTTTGATACCGTGGTCTCCGAAACCGACCATTTTCTTCCTCCGGACAATGTGCAAATTGAGCCGAACAAAGGCATTTCCCACCGGACCTCTCCCACCAACATCGGGCTGTACCTGCTGTCCCTGATCACGGCGGAAAGGCTGGGATTTTTGCCCACGGATGAAATGGCCCAGCGCCTCCGCCGGACCCTTGACACCCTGGAACAGCTGCCCAAATGGCAGGGGCATCTGTACAACTGGTATGATACCAGGAATTTGGAACCCCTGCGGCCCTGGTACATTTCCTCGGTGGACAGCGGAAACCTGGCCGCATCGCTGCTTTGCGCCGCCCAGGGGGTGCGCACCCTGTTTCCCAAGCTTTCCCCCGCCAACCATGAGCTCAGCGCCCGCCTGGACGCCCTGGCCTATGCCATGGATTTTTCCCAGCTGTACGATGGGGACGCGGAGCTGTTCTGCATCGGCGTGCAACCGGACAAGGCCCCCGACCACCTGACCCATTACGACCTGCTGGCCAGCGAATCCCGTCTGCTCAGCTTTGTGGCTATCTGTATGGGCGGGGTCCCCGTCAGGCATTGGTTCCGCCTGGGCCGGGGCATGACCAAGACCGCCAGGGGGCAAACCTTGGTCAGCTATAGCGGCACTATGTTTGAATATATGATGCCTCTGCTGCTCTTGCCGCCCGTCAAGGGCACGCTGATTCACCAGGCCTGCCTGGAGGCCCTGCGGGAGCAGCAGCGCAGGCGGCTGCACGGGGCCTTTGGCATCAGCGAAAGCGGCTACTATGCCTTTGATCCTAACCTGTACTACTTGTACAAGGCCTTTGGCATCCCCTCCCTGGCCCTGGACCCCACCAAGAGCCAGGACGTCATCGCCCCTTACGCCTCCTTGCTTTCCCTGCCGCTGGACAGCCGCCGGGCCTTTCGGAACCTGCAAAAGATGCAGTCCCTGGGGCTGGACGGCCCGCTGGGTCTCTTTGAAGCGGCGGATTTTCACCAGCGGCGCATCGGCCCCGGGCATGCCTTCCGCATTGTGCGCAGCCACATGGCCCACCACCAGGGCATGATCCTTTGCGCCGTGTGCAACGCCATCAGCGACCAATATTTAGCCAAGCTTTTTTATGACTTGCCCCGCGCCCAGGCCCATGCCTTGCTGCTGGAGGAAAAGCCTCTCCACGGCCGGGGCGTCATCCGTCACCCGCTGAAACGAACCCCAACCGAACCTGCGTACGACCCACTCCATGCCAGTCGGCAGGCCTATCCCCTCTACTTCCCCATGGACGCCCACGTGCTGCACGGCGGCGGCACCACCATGGTGGTGGATGCCCAGGGCGGCGGCTACATCAGCCGGGACGGCATCATGCTGACCCGTTTTCGGGAGCAGTGCCGCATTCCCAGCGGCATGCGCCTGTATTTGCGGGACTGCCAGTCCGGCACCCACTGGTTTGCCACGGACCCACTCATTGGCGGCAATACGGAGTTCCAAACCTCCCAGGCGCTATTTACCCGCAGCCGCTTCCATGTGGAGTCCACCCTGCGCATCTTTGTCAACCCCTTGGATGGCACGGTGCTGCACCATCTCACCCTGAAAAACGAAACCACCACCGAGCGGATGATGGAGGTGTGCAGCTATTTGGAGCTGGCCCTGGCCTCCCAGCGGGAGGACACCGCCCATCCCATGTTTCAAAACCTGTTTGTGGAAACCTCCAAAATTGGCAAATACGGCATCATGGCGGTGCGTCGTCCCCGCAAGGAGGGCCAGGAATCCCTCCGGCTGATGCACACCCTGGGCACCGATACCGCGCTGAACCTCTGCCATGTGCAAACAGACCGCAACCTGTTCATTGGCCGGGGCAACACGGTGTTTAACCCCAAGGCTTTGGACATCCCCATCAGCGCCATGACGGACACCGTGGGCGCGGTGATCGAGCCCTGCGCCAGCCTGCGGGCCCAGTTCGTGCTGCCTGCGGGAGGCCAGGTACAGTTCGTGTTCGCCACCTTGCTGGCGGGCAACCAGGATACCCCCGCCGCGCTGAGCGAGCGGTACGCCTTGCCGGAAAGCGCGCTGAAGGTCTATGAGCTGGCCCGGACCCAGGGCCTGGTCACCGCCCGCTACCTGGGCCTGGATGCCGCCATGCAAAACGCGGTGTCCCGCATCGCTGGCAGCCTGTGCTATACGGGGCAGCCCCACCAGGCCATGGGGGCCCACCCCTGCGCCTTGCCCCTGAAAGAGCTTTGGGGTCTCAGCCTCAGCGGCGATCTGCCCATTTTACTATTGGTTTGCGAGGACGAGGCGGACCTTTCCTTGGTTCGGCTGCTGCTCAAGGCCCACGCCTATTTCCGCATGAGTGGACTTTGGCTGGATCTGGTCATCGTCAGTGACCAAATCACGGGCTACACCCATCCCCTGCGGGACCAGCTCAGCGATCTTCTGCAAACCAGCCACAGTCGCGATTTGATTGGCAAGGACGGGGGATTGCACCTGCTGGAAAGGCAAAGCCTGTCTGCGGAAGTGTTTGCCCTGCTGCAAAGCAGCGCCCGCCTGGTGCTGCATACCAGCAAGGGCAGCCTGCAGGACCAGCTGAAAGCCCTGCTCATCAGCGCAAAACCCCAGGCCACCGACGACCCCAAGCCCTCCGATGCCTGGAAGCAAAGCCCGCCCGAGCATGAACCCCTGTTGTTTGACAACACCTATGGCGGCTTTACCCAGGAGGAAGGCGACTATGTGATTACCTTGCCCCCCGGCAAGAACACTCCCGCCCCCTGGAGCAACATCCTGGCCACAACGTCCTTCGGCAGCCTGGCGGCGGAAAGCGGCCTGGTATTCACCTACGCGGGGAATAGCCACAAGGCCCGGCTGACCCGCTGGCCCAACGACAGCGTGTCCAGCTATGGGGAAGAGAACTTCTTCTTAAAAGACCGGGGCAACCGCCTGCTGTGGTCCGTTACCCGCTGGCCCCTGGGCCAGTTCCAGCACTGCCAGGTCACCCATGCCCCAGGGATCACCACCTACGAAAGCCAGGGATATGGCATCTCCCAAAAGCTCATCTGTTTCACAGACCCGCAGCTTCCCTTGGGCGTCCGGGTGGCCCAGCTGAAAAACGAGGATGCAGTGGAACGCCATTTGCAGTTCTTTCACTGCTGCAATTTCACCATGAGCCAGCACCCCACTGAGGAACAACTCACCAGCGCCTTCCAGGAAAATGGCGTGGTCTACGTCCAAAACCCCTGTCTGCCCGGCATGGCCTGCCTTAGCATGGTAGACCCCCTGCCCAGCCTCTCCTCCACCCTGTCCCCCGGCGCGTTCCAGGGCCTTGTGGGGCAAGCGCCCCTGGCCCTGGGCAACTCCGGCCTATTGCCCAACGAGAACGGCCCGGTGGCCATCACCAGCCATAACTTCACCCTGCAACCCGGGGAAAGCCTGTCATTGACCTTGGCGGTGGGCTTTGCCCCCACCCGGGACATGCTGGACCATTCCCTGTCCCTCTTGGCCACAGAAGGCGGAAGCCAACGACTGCACCAGGTGAAGATTTCCTGGGAGCAGCAAGTCAGCGGCCTGCGCTTTGACGTGCCGGACCCGGCCCTGTCTTTGATGCTCAACCGCTGGCTCCCCTACCAGGTGCGCTCCGCCCGGCTCTTTGCCCGGGCAGGCTTCTACCAGGCGGGCGGCGCCTATGGCTTCCGGGACCAGTTGCAGGACATGCTGTCCCAGCTGTACACCGACCCGGCCATGGTGCGGGAACATCTCTTGCTATGCGCCGCCCACCAGTTTGAAGAGGGGGATGTTCAGCACTGGTGGCACCCGCCCCGCCATGGCGTGCGGACCCGAATCAGCGACGACCTGCTTTTCCTGCCTTTCCTCACGGCCATTTATGTGCAGGTGACGGGGGATTTGGCCCTGCTGGAGCAACCCATCCCCTACCTGAAAGCGGAACCGCTGAAAGAAGGCGAGTGGGAGCGGATGGATGAGCCGGAGGTCTCCGAGCTCACAGAATCTCTGCGGGCCCATTGCCTCAAGGCCATCGAGGCTGTGAAGCTGGGCGCCCACGGTTTGCCCCTGATGGGCGGCGGGGATTGGAACGATGGCATGAACCGGGCTGCCGGGGAGAACGGAGAAAGCGTATGGCTCGGCATGTTCTACTGCGAAGTATTGCGCCGCATGCTGCCCTACGTGGACCCGGACACCGCCAAAACCCTCACCCAGCGCAGGCTAAAGCTTCTGCAAATGGTGGACCAGCATGCCTGGGACGGTTCCTGGTACCTGCGGGCCTGGTATGACGACGGCGACCCCATGGGCAGCTCCGACAACAGCGAATGCCGGATTGATGTGCTGCCCCAGGCCTGGGCCGTGCTCTCCGGCGTGTCCCGGGAGCGCAGCGCCATTGCCATGGACCATGTGTGGCGCTTGCTCTATGAGCGGGACATCGGCCTGCTCAAGCTGTTCACCCCGCCCTTTAACGGGCTGGAAAAGCCCGGCTACATTGCGGGATACCTGCCCGGCATCCGGGAAAACGGCGGCCAATACACCCATGCGCTGCCCTGGGCGGTGGCGGCGCTGCACCAGCTGGGGCTGGACCACATGGCCTGGGAAATGGCGCTGGGCGCGCTGCCCGTCCATCACGCCATTACCCGGCAGCAAGCCAACCGGTACCGGGTGGAGCCCTATGTGATGGCCGCAGACCTGTACAGCCACCCCCAGCAACGGGGCCGGGGCGGCTGGACCTGGTACACCGGCAGCGCTTCCTGGCTGTACTACACCGTTTTGGAGCAGCTGTTCGGGTTCCAGAAAATCGGCCAGTCCCTGCGGCTGCGCCCCTGCCTGCCGGAAAACTGGGACGGCCTGACCATCACCTATCGCTATGGCAGCTCCACCTATCACCTCCACGCCGTGAAGGAATGCCCCTTCCCTGTGGCGGACGGCAAACGGCTGCGGGAAGGGCGGCTTCTGCTGGTGGATGACGGACACATCCATGAAGCCACCTTCCCCGTGCGCACGGCGGAGACACTCAACCCTTGACCCCATCGCGGCGGCAAAGAATCTATGGTATAATGCATCTGACCGTTGGCCGCGCCGGCTGACCGGAAAGGATGAGACCATGGATTTTTTGCCCATTTCCCCGGAGGATATGAAAAAGCGGGGCTGGGACGCGCCGGATTTTGTGTATGTGGTTGGGGAGGCCTATGTGGACCATCCCTCCTTTGGCCATGCCATCATCAGCCGGGTGCTGGAGGAGGCCGGATACAAGGTGGCCCTGCTTTGCCTGCCGGAGTATCATACCCCGGCGGAATTCAAGCGCTTTGGCAAGCCGAAGCTGGGTTTTTTGGTGACCTCCGGCGTCATCGACAGCATGGTAAACCATTACACAGCCGCCAAAAAGCGCCGCCAAACCGATGCTTACGCCCCCGGCGGCCAGGGCGGCCTGCGCCCGGACCGGGCCACCACCGTATATTGCAACCGCATTCACCAGGCCTATCCCAAGGTGCCGGTGCTCATCGGCGGGGTGGAGGCCTCGCTGCGGCGGTTTTCCCACTATGATTACTGGGACGACAAAGTGCGCCGGAGCGTGCTGGTGGATTCCGCCGCCACGCTGCTTTTGTACGGCATGGGGGAAAAAACCATCCTGGCCTGCGCGGACTGGTTGCGGCGGGGCCTGCCGGAGCAAGAACTGCCAACCCTTCGCGGCTGCTGCTACATGGCCAAGGAGCCCCCGGCAAACGCCCTGGTGCTGCCCTCCCACCAGGCCGTCTGCCAGGACGTGAAGGCCTATGCCAAGGCCTTCATGGTGGAGTACGAGCAGCAGGACCCCATCCGTGGCCAGGTTCTGTGCCAGGAGCAGGATGCCCAGCGCTTTCTGGTGCAAAACCCGCCTGCCCCGCCCCTTTCCCGAAAAGAATTGGACGCGGTATATGCCCTGCCTTACACCCGCCTGTCCCATCCCGTGTATGACGCCCTGGGGGGCGTGCCCGCGCTGCAGGAAGTCCGTTTCTCCCTCTCCGCCACCCGGGGCTGTTTTGGCGCTTGCAGCTTCTGCGCCCTCACCTTTCACCAGGGGCGCATCGTATCCTCCCGCAGCGAGGACTCCCTGCTGGAAGAAGCCAAGCTGCTAAGCGGCCTTCCGGACTTCAAGGGCTACATCCACGATGTGGGCGGCCCCACCGCCAACTTCCGCGCCCCCGCCTGCGACAAGCAGTTGACGTCTGGCGCGTGCAAAAGCAAGCAATGCCTGTACCCCCACCCTTGCAAAAACCTGAAGGTCAGCCACCAGGAGCTGACCTCCCTGCTGCGCAAGATGCGGCAGCTGCCCCGGATCAAGAAAGTGTTCATCCGCTCCGGTCTGCGCTATGATTACCTGATGGCGGACCCGGACCCCAGCTTTTTTACCGATTTGTGCCGGTACCACATCAGCGGGCAGCTCAAAGTGGCCCCGGAGCACATCAGCCCACGGGTGTTGGCTTTGATGGGCAAGCCTGGCAAGGAGGTGTACCAGCGCTTTGTGCAGCGCTATGAGGCGGTAAACGAAAAGCTGGGCCTGAAGCAATTTCTGGTGCCCTATCTGATGAGCAGCCACCCTGGCAGCACCCTGGAGGACGCGGTGTTGCTGACGGAATTTCTAAGGGATACGGGCCACCAGCCGGAGCAGGTGCAGGATTTTTATCCCACGCCGGGGACGCTCAGCACCTGCATGTACTATACCGGGTTGGACCCGCGAAGCATGCAGCCGGTGTTTGTGCCCAAAACCCTGCAGGAAAAAGCCATGCAACGGGCGCTACTACAATGGAAGAATCCAAAAAACCGCACCCTGGTGCGGGAAGCCCTCCGGCTCTGCGGAAGGGATGATTTGATTGGTTTTGGCAAGAAATGCCTGGTCCCTCCTGGGGGCGGCCGCCCCTGGACGGGGCCAAAAAGCGCGCAAAACCGCAAAAAAACGAGATAACAAAAAGGGAGTGCCTCCATCGCGCCGATTGAGGCACTCCCTTTTGGCTTATACCTGCGGCCCTTTACTGCATGCCCTGGGCGCCGCCTGAAAACTTGTTCCTCAGGTCGTTCACCTTCTGCTGCTCCGCCTGCTGCATAGGGTACCAACCCTTTTGCGACATTTTCTGGTAGATGGTCCCCTGCATGCACAGGCTCTCATCCAGGGCGGTGTCAAAGGCCTGCTTCACATTCTGGGTGCCTGATTCGATGGTGCCGTTCATATACAGGTTGCACGCGCCCTTGGTCGTCTGCAACAGGTTCTCCATGATGGTTTGATCGTTCATGCTCCGCCTCCTACACGACCCGGTAGAATTGTTGAAACAGTTGGCTGTGGGTGTTGGCAAGCTGCTGTACATAGGTTTTCAGCTCCGGGTCCATGAGCGCCTGGGCAGCCTGCTCACATTGGGTTCTCAGGAATTTCTCGTGGTTCAGGGCGTCTTCCAGATAGATGAGTTCCTTGGGACTCATTGTATCACCTCCACCGCTATTGTCGCCCGGAGGTTGGGGTTCTATTCCATTCCAGCAGTTTTTTCCCTGTAGAGCAGATTCCAAAAACATAGCCCAGTCTTTGCGGATCTTTTCCTCTGGCAAATCCTGTGGCTACGTTTTCCGAATTTGCTCTAGGGCCTGATCATTGTCAGAATTGACATTTTCTATGGGAAGCAGTATGATAATATAGGTGGAAATCCGCGATTCGGCTTGCTTTTTGCGTATTGCTGCAAACCGAATCCTATGCAGAGGAGTCGATTCGATGTCTGTTTTGAAGCAAAAAATTAAGGACCGCACCGTGACCCTGGGCGTTGTGGGTTTGGGCTATGTGGGCCTGCCCCTGGCGGTGGAAAAGGCAAAAGCGGGTTTTCGGGTCATTGGTTTTGATGTGCAGGCCAAAAAGGTGGACATGGTCAACCAGGGCCATAACTACATTGGCGATGTGGTGAACGCCGATTTGGAAGAAGTGGTCAAAAGCGGCCATTTGAGCGCCACTTCGGATTTTGCCTCCGTGGCCTCCTGCGACTGCGTTTGCATCGCCGTGCCCACGCCCCTGGACGAGCACCAGCAGCCGGATATCAGCTATGTGCGCGCCTCAGCGGAAAGCATCATGTCCCATATGCACAAGGATATGCTGGTGGTGCTGGAATCCACCACCTACCCTGGCACTACCGAGGAATTGCTGCGGCCCATCCTGGAGCAGTCCGGGCTGGTCTGCGGCCAGGATTTTTATCTGGCTTTCTCCCCGGAGCGGGTGGACCCAGGCAATGCCATCTACAAAACCAAGAACACGCCCAAGGTGGTAGGCGGCATTACGCCGGAATGCACGGACATCGCTGCCACGCTGTATGAGGCTGTGCTGGAAGCGCCCGTCCACCGGGTCAGCTCCCCCGCCATTGCCGAAATGGAAAAAATTCTGGAAAACACCTACCGCAACGTGAATATCGGCCTCATCAATGAGCTGGCCATCCTGTGCGACCGGATGGGCATCAACATCTGGGAGGTCATCGACGCCGCCAAGAGCAAGCCCTATGGCTTTCAGGCCTTCTATCCCGGCCCTGGCCTGGGCGGCCACTGCATCCCCCTGGACCCTTATTACCTCAGCTGGAAGGCCCGGGAGTACGGCTTCCATACCTCCATGATCGAAAGCAGCATGATCATCAATGACGGTATGCCGGGCTACTGCGCCCAGCGGGCTATGCGCGCCCTGAATGAGCAGCGCAAAGCCTTAAACGGAGCCAATGTGCTGTTGCTGGGCGTGGCCTACAAGCAGGACATTGACGATTACCGGGAAAGCCCCGCCCTACGGGTCATTGACGCGCTGACCGCCATGGGCGCTGCCGTTTCCTACTATGACCCCTATGTGGCGGAATACCAGTCCCACAACGGCACATTCCACAAGGGCCTTCCTGCCCTGACGGCGGAGGCGCTGCAAAAGGCCGATTTGGTCATGGTCACCACGGCGCATTCCCATGTGGACTATGATTTTGTCGCCCAGCACGCCTCCTTGATCCTGGATACCAAAAACGCCATGAAGGGCGTCAAAAACCGCCAAAACATCCGGCTGCTGTAAGCGCGAAAGGAACCCGTTCATGAACAAAAAGCTTCGTTACGCGCTGATTGGCTGTGGCCGCATCGCGCCCAACCATATCGCCGCGGTTCTTACCCATGCGGACAAGCTGACCTTTGCCGCCGTCTGCGACCTGTCCCCCCAGCGCATGGAGGACGTCCTGCGCCCGGTGCCGGAAGCCCTGCGCTGCACCGTGGCCCGTTATACGGATTATCAACAGATGCTGCAAGACATCCAGCCGGATTTGGTGGCCATCGCCACGGAAAGCGGCAAGCATGCCAGCATCGGTCTTGATTGCATCCAGGCGGGTTGCCATCTCATCATCGAAAAGCCGCTGGCCCTGTCCATGCAGGAGGGCCGTTCCCTGATCGACGCCGCGGCGAAAAAAGGCGTGAGGCTTTGCGCCTGCCATCAAAACCGTTTCAATAAATCCATTCAAAAAATCCGCACCGCGGTGGAGGAAAAGCGCTTTGGCCGGATGCTCCACGGTGCGGCCCATATCCGTTGGAACCGCGGCAAGGACTACTATGAGCAAGCGCCCTGGCGGGGCACCTGGCAGCTGGACGGCGGCGCGCTGATGAACCAGTGCATCCACAACATCGACCTTCTCCGTTGGATGATGGGCGATGAGGTGACCGAAGTGATGGCCTATACCGACAATCTGGCCCATGACTACATCCAGGCGGAGGACCTGGGCCTGGCTGTGGTGAAGTTTGCCAGCGGGGCCTATGGCCTGGTGGAGGGCACCACCAATATCTACCCTCACAATTTAGAAGAAACCCTGTACCTGTTTGGCCAAGATGGCACGGTGAAAGCAGGGGGCAAAAGCGTGAACCGCATTGAAGAGTGGGACTTTCGGGATGGCCGGGGCGACCCAGCCACCATCAAGATGGAGTTTCGGGAGGACCCGCCCAATGTGTACGGCTTTGGCCATACGCCCCTGTATGGGGACATGGTCCAGGCCATTATGGAAAACCGTCCGCCCTACGTGGATGGCGAAGCGGGTCTGCGCGCCCTGGAACTGGTGCTGGCCATTTACCGTTCCGCCGCCACGGGACTGCCGGTGAGGCTGCCCCTGGGGGACTGTTCCACCCTAGATTTTGCCGGGAGGTTTGGGCGATGAAGGCTTTCGTCCATGCCAGCTCCCTCATAGATGAGGATGTGCACCTTGGCGAGGATACCAAGATTTGGCACTTTTGCCATGTGCAAAGCGGAGCCCGCATCGGACGCGGTTGCAGCCTGGGGCAGAACGTGTTTGTTGGCGCCAACGTCTCCATGGGAGATGGCTGCAAGCTGCAAAACAACGTCAGCGTCTACGAGGGCGTAACCCTGGGCAATGATGTTTTTTGCGGGCCCTCCTGCGTGTTTACCAACGACCTGACCCCCCGGGCCCGCTTCCCCAAGGGCCGGGAAAATTTCGTGCCCACTTTTGTGCGGGACGGCGCTTCCATCGGGGCAAACGCCACCTTGGTCTGCGGGCATACCATCGGGAAAAATGCCATGATCGGCTCCGGCGCGGTGGTCACCACAGACGTGCCGCCCCATGTGCTGATGCTGGGCGTGCCGGCAAAGCCCTGTGGGTTTGTGTGCACCTGCGGCCACCGCCTTCCAGAAACGCCTCCCTTCCCATGCCCCTCCTGCGGCAGGCAGTTCCGTCCGTTGGGAGCGGGGCTGGAAGAAGTGGAAAACCCATAATCAACGCCAAAGCGCCTTCTGCCGGGTTCCCCATGGGCTAAGTGGTAATCCCGTAATTGGCGCGGTCCAAAGCAACGTTCCGGGCGATCTCCGCCGGGGTGAGCATACGGTTATAGAGCCTGATCTCATAGATTCTGCCATAGAAATTCTGGTTTGTCGAGAGGATGCCCGGGTTGCCCGAAGCGGAGATGTAATGGGACGGAAGCTGTATAAAAAAATTTGCGGTTCTGGCCTGGTCATAGAAGAGTATTTCATTGTAGTAGATTTTTTTGCGGCCGTTTCTGGCCGGAATTGCGCTATAGGGCGTAGCCACCAGTGTAACGCTATAGACCAGGTTGGCGGTCAGCGCTCTTGTATTGCTGATGGTAAAATTGCTGGTTTCCTGAAAAATCGTCTGCGCGTTCAGTGCGCCCATTTGCAGCGCAATGGTGGTGTAGGGATTTGTTGCGACGTTGTCCAGGCCCACAACATCCCCTCCGTTGCCGGCGTCTGCGCCAACATAGGGCATGAATACCACCTGGATGGTGCTATTCTCCGGTGTGAACTCCGGGGGAAGGTTGCCGGACAGCCAACTGAACGCTGATACCGAGACTCTCAGGCTCTCAAAATAGTTGGCGCCCCATTGCCTCGTCCCGGCCCGAAGCGAGGTGGATAACACCATATCCGCGCTCCCCACGAGGTTCTTCCACACCGTAGTGGTTGTGCTGTGCCCGCTGCCTGTGTTGTTGGACCCCAGGTAGCGCGCCACCAGGCCGCTGGCCACATACCCCTTCTGCCATGTGATCACCAACCGTCTTTGCTCTGCCACGTTTCACCTCAATATTGTATCAAAGGCCCAGCGCACGCTGCCATCAAAGAGAAGGATCGCTTTGAGCCATACTTCATTGACGCCAATGGGCAGCGGAGGCGGCGGAGTAAAAAATACGCCCAGCCACGTCTGCGCTCCGTTGGCCAGCACTTGAATGGACACATAGATCACGTTCTCCCGTAGCGGTTCAAAATCAGGCAGGGTCATCATAAAAGAACCCGCCGCAATCATGCGCCCGCTGCTATTGTTTCGCAGTGCCACCGTCATTCCATCGGGAACGAGCCCGTAATCCACCACCGCAATGGTGTGCGCGGCGACCTGCGCATCGGTATAGAGAATGGATTGCGCAAACAATTGATCTGTGTAGGCATTGGCCTCCGCCAAGATTTCCTCCGCATCCACAGGAGGGCCTTGCGGACCTTGCGGTCCCACAGGCCCCTCTGGTCCAGGTATGCCTTGCAGACCCTGCCCTCCCTGGGGCCCCTGAGGGCCTTCCAGGCCCGGCGGACCCTGCTCTCCCTGGGGGCCGGGAAACCCCGGCGAGCCTTGCTCCCCCTGAGGGCCGGGAATACCTGGCAGACCTTGCTCTCCTTGAGCGCCGGGAAGGCCTGGGGCGCCCGATGGGCCTGGGGGACCTGATGGGCCGGATGGCCCAGGAGGGCCTGATGGGCCGGATGGCCCAGGTGGACCTGATGCGCCGGATGGCCCAGGAGAGCCAGGCGGACCTGGCGGTCCCTGGGGACCTGGCGGGCAGGGGGGACAAGACGGACAGGAAGGGCAACAGCCTACACTGATCCCATGACAAAAGGATGGCCCACCACGATACCTGCATTCCTGTGCCGGGTCACCCAAAGGCCCATTCATACGCACCGCCCCCAAAATAGCTGTGCAGTATTCTATGAAAAAACGCAGTCTTTAGACACTCTTTCCAATGAAAAACGCTGCGCGGGCCAAGGAAATAGCAAGGGCGCCTTTTTCGGCGCCCCTCAGATTGCTGAAAAAGCCTTATTTTGTGAAAATTCTTTTTCACGGTTGTCTTGGACCGTGTGAAACACGGTCCAATAAAGGGTTCAGGGCGAAGCCCTGAGCGGGTTTTAGGGGCGGCAGCCCCTAAACGGACCTTGTCAACGCTCTAAAGAGCGCCGTTTTCGGCGCCCTTGTTTTTGTTTTGCTCTAATACGCGCCCGGCGCTCCGCCCTTGTCCTGGGCCTTGTCCAGCCCCAGCACCACGGGCGTGCTGCGGTACCCAATGCCCATCCGGTCAATGCCCATGTCAATCAGTTCCAAAAAATGTTCCCGGGTGCGGATGCCGCCGGAGCCCTTCACCTTGCAACGGCCCCTGGCCGCGTCCATCATCACGCGGATCACCTCGCAGGTGGCTCCATCGCTCTTGCCGCCGGTCAAAAAGCCCGTGGAGGTTTTCACAAAGTCCACCCCGGCCAGGCATGCCACGTCCGTGGCCTTGCTCACCTCATCCAGGGTGAGGGCATCCGTTTCAAAAATCACCTTCAGCAGCGCGCCGTACTTGTGGGCCACCTCCACCACCGCTTGGATGTCTTTGCCCACTTCGTCCCACAGTCCGCTGCGAATCCAGCCGTAATTGGCCACGATGTCCAGATCCTCAATGTCCCCGTCTCGGCAGATAGCCTCTGCCTGCTGCACCTTGGAGGCGGTCTGGGACAGGCCAAAGGGAAAATCGCATACCACACAAAGCCCTGTGGCCGTGTCCTTGCACATGGGCCGCGCCAGGGGCAGGGCGGACGGGTTGATGCATACCGTTTTGCAGCCAAAGTCGATACCTTCCTGGATATACTGGCGAATCTCGGCCTGGGTGAATTCCGGTTTGAGCACCGATTGATCAATGTAGGCAGCCAGTTCTTTCACGGTCATTTCCGATGCCTTTTTGCTGGGTATCATCGAATATCCCTCCTAAGCAGATAAAATTTGAAATATTCTGTGCTGCCAGTATCATACCGGAAACCGGCCCGCAATGCAAGCGAAAGAAAGCCTTGCTTTCCCGTTGCCTTCTTTTCTCTCATCAAAAAACGCCGTATCTCTGGCTGGGTTTTGCGCAATTATGCAAAATAACGATTGACTTTGGCAGGGGATAACGGTAAGATATTTTTAAAAGTGAGCATATGCCGCCCGCTTTGGCGCGGCACTGGGCAATAAAAATGCAAAACAAGAAGGGGTCATTGGCGAATGAGACATTTTCTTGGAATTGACTTAGGGGGTACCAACATCGTGGCCGGGGTGGTGAACGGGCAATACGAAATGCTTTGCCCCAGCCACCGCCCTACCCTTTTGAAGCGAAGTTTTTCCGAAATTGTGGCGGATATGGCCGCCGCCGCCAAGGAGGCCCTCGCAAAGGCCGGGCTGCAAGAGGGCGACATCCCCTATGTGGGCATCGGCGTGCCCAGCTCTGTGGACCCCAAAACCAATAAAGTGGTCTTTGCCAACAACCTGGGTTGGCGGGATGCGGACGTAATCGCTGAATTTCAAAAGAGCTGGAATGTCCCGGTACTTCTGGGCAACGATGCGGACTGCGCCGCCCTGGGCGAGTGCCACGCGGGGGCCGGCCGCAAGTATGAAAACATCCTGACCATCACCCTGGGCACCGGGGTGGGCGGCAGCGTCATCCTGGGCAACAAGCTGTTCCTGGGGGGCAACGGCTTTGGCTTGGAACCGGGCCATACGGTGCTGGTCCACGATGGGTTTTTGTGCACCTGCGGCCAAAGGGGCTGCTTGGAAGCCTATGCCTCCGTGACCGCGCTGATCCGCCAAAGCATCGACATGATGATGGTATATCCCGGCAGCCTAATGTGGGAGGTATGCGGCCATGACCTGAACCAAGTGGACGGCCGTACCCCCTTTGCCGCCGCCGCGCGGGGTGACACAGCGGGCCAGGCGGTGGTCTCGCAATACGTCCACTACCTGGCCACCGGCCTGGCCAGCATGATGAACCTCATCGGGCCGGACGCCATCATCATCGGCGGCGGCGTCAGCAACGCCGGGGAAGCCTTGCTTGCGCCCCTGCGGAAGCTGACCAAGCAATACGCCTATGCCAGCGATATCATCGAGATGCCCGCCATCCTGCAAGCAGAGCTGGGCAACGACGCGGGCGTGATCGGCGCGGCCCTGCTGGGCCTGTGAACGTTTGGTTCCCATAGCGACAGCCTCATCAAAAGGAGTGATTTTCATGATAGACGCCCAGGACCTGTTGCGGCGCTTGGAGGCGGCCACAGTGCCCCAAATGCCAAAGAAAAAGGACTATACCATCGCCTGCGTGGGCGCTGGCTTTATTGTGGCGGATTGCCAGCTAAAGGCCTACCGAGACGCGGGGCTGAATCCCATCGGCATCACCTCCCTGTCCCTGGAAAGCAGCCAGGACATTGCCAAGCGGTATGCCTTGCCCAAGGTGTACCCCGGTTGGAAAGAGCTGGTGGAGGACCCGGAGCTGGACATTCTGGACATCGCCGTGCCGCCGGATGTGCAGCTGGACATCGTGCGCCATGCGGTGAAGCAAAAGCATATCAAGGGCATTCTCTGCCAAAAACCCGTGGCCATGTCCCTGGCCGGGGCCAGGGAGATCGCCCGTCTGGGCGAGGAAGCGGGCATTCCCATCGCCGTCAACAGCAATATGCGCTATGACCAAAGCATGCGGGCGCTGAAATGCGCCCTGGATTTGGACGTCTTGGGTGAGCCGGTGCTGGCCACCATCGAAATGCGCGCCATCCCCCATTGGCAGGAATTTTTGAAGCAATATCCCCTGCTGGAGATTTACAGCATGGGCATCCACCATGTGGATATTTTCCGTTACCTGTTTGGCGACCCGGCCAAGATCACCGCTGTCTGCCGCACCGACCCCCGCACCAAATTCCCCCACACCGACGGCATCGTGCAATTCACCTACAAATATGACAATGACATGATGGCCACCAGTCTGGACGATGTGTGGGCCTGGCCGGAGGAACCGGCGGAGAAGGACATTTTCATCAAATGGCGGGTAGAAGGGCTGAAAGGCATGGCCACCGGCACCATCGGCTGGCCCCTGTACCCCCAGCATACCCCCAGCACCCTGCGCCTCACCAGCAAGGATTATCCCCACCAATGGCTGGAACCCAAATGGACCACCGCCTGGTTCCCGGACGCCTTCCAGGGTACCATGGGCAGCCTGCTTCTGGCCGTGGAAAGCGGCCAGGAGCCGGAGATCAGCGCCAGGGACAACATCCGCACCATCGCTTGCGTGGAAGCCTGCTACGCCTCCATCCGGGAGGAACGCACCGTGACCCTGCAAGAGATTTTGGACCGGTAACTTTCCCTCATTTCATCAGCATGAAACCATTTCCCATTTGAACAATGAAAGGATGATCGCAACATGGGCAAGACATTGCGGGCAGGAATCATAGGCGTTGGTTTTATTGGGGCTGTGCACATTGAGCAGCTTCGTCGGCTGGGCAACGTGGAGGTGGTGGCCCTCACCGACAGCCTGGACGCGCAGAAAAAGGCGGATGAGCTCCATGTGCCCAAGGGGTATGCGGAGTTCCGGGAAATGATCGACAAGGAAAACCTGGACTGCGTCCATGTGTGCACCCCCAACTGCACCCATTATGAAATTGCCATGTACGCCCTGCAAAAAGGCGTCAACGTCATTTGCGAAAAGCCCATGGCCACCAGCCTTGCAGAAGCCCAGGAGATTCTTGCCTATGCCAAGAGCCAGAAGCTGATCCATGCCATGAACTTCAACTGCCGCTTCTACCCCATCGCCTACCAGATGCGGGAAATGATCAAGAACGGCGATCTGGGCAATATCTTCACCATCCACGGCGGCTATTTGCAGGACTGGCTGTACTATGACACCGACTACAACTGGCGCTTGGACCCGGCCATCTCCGGCAAATCTCGCGCCTTTGCGGACATCGGCTCCCACTGGATCGACCTGGTGGAGTTTGTGACCGGGCTGCGGGTGGTGGAGGTGCTGGCGGATTTTGAGACCTTCCACAAAACCCGCAAAAAGCCCAAGAAGGCTGTGGATACCTATTCCAACATGATGCTCCGGCCCGAGGATTACGAGGAAATTCCCATTGAGACTGAGGACTACGCCGCGGTGCTGTTCCACTTTGACAATGGCGCACGGGCCTGCTGCAACATCACCCAGGTGTTTGCGGGCCGCAAGAACCAAATGATCCTTGCCATCGCGGGCAGCAAGTGCTCCCTGCACTGGGACAGCGAGGCTTCCAACGAGGTTTGGATTGGCCGCCGGGAGCGGGATAATGGGCAGTTGGTGAAGGACCCCTCCATTTTGATGCCCAAGACCCGCAGCGTCATCAGCTATCCCGGCGGGCATTCCGAAGGCTTTGCGGACGCCTTCAAGCAAAACTTCAAGCAAATCTACAAGGCCATCGAGCTGGGCAGTGCCGAAGGCTTCGACTATGCCACCTTTGAGGACGGCGCCCGGGAAATGAAGCTCTGCGGCAAAATCGTGGAAAGCGCCAAGGAACGCCGCTGGGTCGCCATCGACTAATCCTGCGGGAGGAGGGAGAGTCTCCATGCTGAAAATTGCCACATTGGCGGATTGGTTTGGCAAGGGCTTGCTGGAAGGCATCCGGGAATCCAAGCGCTGCGGGGCGCAGGGCGTGCAGCTTTACGCCTGGAACCAGCTGAACCCCTTCACCCTCACCGATAGCACGTTGCAACAGGTGAAGGACACCGCCGGGGAAAACGGCCAGGCCATCACCGCCCTGTGCGGGGAGCTGTCTGAGGTGATGCCCGGCGGCCACGGCCTGGAAGTGGCCACGGAAAACGGCCCTAAGTTGGAGTACTTGATGCGGGTCATCGACATGGCTGCGGAGCTTGCATGCCCTGTGGTCACCACCCACATTGGCATCGTGCCGGAGGATACCGGCAGCCCTGCCTATGCCGCGCTGCTGGACAGTTGTAGCCAACTGGGCGCATATGCCGCCAAGCGGGACATCTGGCTGGCCATCGAAACCGGCCCGGAGCCCATTCCCCGGCTCTGCGCCTTCACGGACGCCTGTGGCGGCCATGTGGCCATCAATTACGACCCAGCCAATTTGGTGATGGTCACTGCGGACGATGAGGTGCAGGGGGTCTATACCGCCGGAAAGCGCATCGTTCACACCCATGCCAAGGACGGCATCTTGAAGCAGTATGTGGGGCCGGATCAGATCTACCGCATCTTTGCGGAGGGCGGCATTGACGCCTTGGCGGCCCTGCCGGATTATTTTCTGGAAACGCCCCTGGGCCAGGGCGCGGTGCGCTGGCAGGCTTACTTGAAGGCCCTGACGAACATTGGCTATGATGGGTTCCTGACCATCGAACGGGAAGTCCGGCAGGATGCCGCCGCCGACATCGGCTTGGCGGTCACGTTTCTGACCGGGCAATTGCGTGAGCTCAATCATGAAGGGAGTTAAAGCATATGATGAAATTAGGCTTGGTTTCCGCGATTCTACCCGACTTCACCTTTGAAGAGGTGATTGATTATGCCGCTAGCGTTGGCTTTAGCTGCGTGGAAGTCTGCTGCTGGCCCAAGGGCAAGGCCGCCCGCCGCTATGCGGGCATTACCCATATCGACATCGACGGCCTCACCCGCGAAAAAATGGACCACTACCTCCAATATGCCAAGGACAAGGGCGTTGCCATCAGCTCCCTGGGCTACTACCCCAACCCCATGGACCCCAACCCCGAGGCCCGGCAGGTGGCCGTGGACCATCTGATGGCGCTGATTGACGCTTCCGCCGACATGGGCATTCACATGGTCACCACCTTCATCGGCAAGGATAAAACCAAGACCGTGGAAGAAAACCTCGATTTGTACCAGGAGCTCTGGACCCCCATCGTGCGCCACGCAGAGGCCAAAAAGGTGCGTATCGCCATTGAAAACTGCCCCATGTACTACACCAAGGACGAGTTCCCCGGCGGCAACAACCTGGCTTCCACCCCCTACATCTGGCGGGAAATGTTTAAGCGCATCCCTTCGGACTGCCTGGGCCTGAACTTCGACCCCTCCCATCCTTACCTGCTGATGTCCGACTATGTGCAGCCCCTGTATGACTTTAAGGACAAGATTTTCCACGTCCACTTCAAGGACATCAAGATCTTTAAAGACAAGCTGAACGAATACGGCGCCTTCTCCTACCCGGCCCTGTGGCATGCCCCCAAGCTGCCCGGCCTGGGCGGCGTAAACTTTGCCGCCTTCTGCTCCGCCCTCAACGACATCCGCTACACCGGCCCCGCCTGCATCGAAGTGGAAGACAAGGCCTTTGAAGCCAACATCGAGGATGTAAAATCCGGCATCGAGCAGAGTTACCGCTATATGCGGCAGTTTCTGTAATCGTAACAAAGGAGGAGCCTTATGCTCAGCGTAGGAATTTTTACCGGGTATTACCCCTATGACACAGACGAGGTGATCCGCCGCATCAAGGCCAGCGACTTTTCCTGCGTGCAGCTGGACGTATCCTTTAAGGACTGCGACGCCGCCAAGGGGCAACTGACCCATGAAAAGGCTGTTCGCATCCGCAATAAATTCCGGGATGCCAACCTGCCCATCATTTGCGTGTCTGGCTACACCAACTTCATCCATCCCGATCCGGCGAAGCGCCAAAAGAATATTGACTTCCTCAAAACCATGATCCGCTTCGCCAAAGACTTGGGCTGCACCTACGTGGCCAGTGAAACAGGCACCTATAACGAGGAAAGCGACTGGGTATGGGACGACCGCAACGGCACCGAGGCGGTTTACCAGGAAACCCTCGCCGTTGTGAAGGACATTGTGGCCTGCGCTGCGGAAAACGGCGTCACCTTCCTGATCGAAAACTACGTGAACAACGTAATCGGCACCGTTGCGCAGGTGAAGCGCCTGTTTGCGGACGTGAATTCGCCCCACCTGGGCCTCCTGTGCGACCCCACCAACTATTTTGACAACAGCAACATTGAAAACGTGGACGAGACCCTGCGCCATATTTTTGACGAGCTGGCCCCTTACATGAAGATAGCCCACGCCAAGGACTGCAAGCGCGCCACCGACCTTTCCGAAAAGCATGCGGACATTGACGCGGACGAGTCCCACACCTTCCGGGGAGCCGGTGACATCGAATTGCCTGCCGCCGGGCTGGGGGTGCTAAATTACCCGCTGTATGTGGAATTGCTGGCAAAGCACTACCCCAACATGCCCATCATCATCGAACACCTGGACGAACCGGACATCCCCCGGGCCAAGGGCTTTTTGGATGGCGTGCTGAAACAAGTGGGGGTGTAAGCGAGGGCTTTCGTTTATGCAGGGGTTTCACCCCTGCACCCCATCAGGGCTACGCTCTGAACCCTCCATTGAAATGCCCATTTTATGGGCATTTCAAATTTTCCACAGGAGGAGATGCGCTTGTTCACCTGCGCTACTGGTTGGGTCGGCCTTGGGTTTCCTGCCCTGGACGGGGCCGGAACGGTGCATAGCGTGTTTTCCAAGGCCATCAACCTGCGCTGGGACACCGGAGAGCTTCTCACCCTGGCCACTCCTGCCGCCGGACGCGCCGCCCGAACCCTGTCCCTGTCCCAGGAGCTGGATTTGCAAAGCCTGGGGGTCTGTGCCGGGAGCCAGGCGATTTTGCGGCATCCGCTTCTCACCCTGGGGCAGGCTCTTTGTGTGGATTTATCCGAAGCAAAACCGTGGATGGGCCTGCTGCATCCCCCCCTGCCCCTGCCAGACGCCATGGATGTAGAGACGCTCCGAAGCTTTCTGGACCAAGCCGCGCCCGCCCACAGCCTTTGGCAAACCAAGCAGCAGGACCCAGAACTGGGCCGTCTGTTTCAGCATCTGCTTGCGGATGCCGCCGCAATCCTGCCCCAGTGGATTGGCCGGGGCTCCGGGTTGACCCCCAGCTGTGACGATGCATTGCTGGGCCTGCTTGCTGTGTGGACCGCATTTCCCATGGAGGAGCCCTTGCAAAGTGTGCAAAGCGCGTTGCCTCCCCTGCTGCCCCGCACCACCGATGTGTCCCGTCAGATGCTGGAAAACGCGCTGGAGGGGCATTTCCCCGAGGCTGTTGAACGGCTGCTGCTGTCCCTGTCTGGCCCGGAAATCAACGGCCTGCCGCTGGCGGCCCGGACACTGGCGGCGGTGGGTTCCTCCTCTGGCTTTGATATGCTGACCGGCATTGTGGCCGGTTTGAAATGTACCCACAGAAAGGAGAAAAACCTATGATATTCCCTCATTCCAAGGGACAGGGCGTACTGGCCGAGCCCGGAGTCACCCGCACCACATTGGCCTGGGGCGGCCAGCAGATGATTGTGGAATTCAAGTTTGAAGAGGGAGCGGTCAGCTCCGTTCATGCCCACCCTCACGAGCAAATCGCCTACTGCGTGTCCGGGCATTTCCGGGTCACCGTAGGGGACGCGGTACAGGAGCTATTCCCAGGGGACAGCTTTTACGCAGGTCCCAACGTGCCTCATGGCGTGGTAGCCCTGGAACCCAGCCTGATGCTGGATGCTTTTACCCCCATCCGGGAAAACTTCCTGCCAAAGGAATAGGCTGCGCCGATGCGCAGTGAGGGGCGAAAAAGGTCTTGTGAGAGAACCACCTGCGGCTTACGGGCTGTAGCCCTTCAGAATCTCTTGACTGGAATGCCCATTTCATGGGCGTTCCAGAGATGGGTCCAGGGCAACGCCCTGGCGGTGGTTTGGAGGCGGAGCCTCCAAACAGGGTTTCTCGACACGCCGAAGGGGCGGAAAACCTTACGGTTTTCCGCCCCTTTGTTGCCCCACAAGGGCCGTTGCTTTAGTTCGCCTGTACGCTTTCCTGCTCCGCAGCAGCCTTGTCAGCAGCAGGCTTGCTTGCGTCCGTCTTGTCCGCGCCAGCCTTTTCCGGCAAAATCTTGTTCAGGATGATGCCTACGATGGCCGCCAGAGCCAGACCGGCAAAGGTGAACGTCGTCTCGCCAATGGCAAAGCTGATGGAAGCGCCACCGATGCCCAGCACCAGGATGACGGCGGAAATCAGCATGTTCCGGGACAGCTTGAAGTTGATCTGGTTTTCCACCAGGGTCCGGACGCCAATGGAGGCGATCATGCCGAACAGCACGATGGAGATGCCGCCAATGATGGGCTCGGGGATGGTTCTGATGATGGCGCTGAGTTTGGGAACGATACTCAGCAGAATGGCGAAGCAAGCCGCCACGCGCATCACAGCGGGCTTATGCACGCCGGTCAAAGCCAGCACGCCCGTGTTTTCGGAGTAGGTGGTGTTGGCGGGGCCGCCAAACATGGCGGACAGGGAGGTGCCAATGCCGTCGCCCATGAGGGTGCGGGTGAGGCCGGGCTCATCAATGAAGTTTTTGCCCACTGTGGCGCCCACGGCAATGACGTCGCCGATGTGCTCCACCATGGTGGCCACCGCCACCGGCGCGATCAGCGCAATGGCGCGCCAGTCAAAGGCCGCCAGCTTGAACTTGGGCAGGCCGATCCAGGCCGCCTCATGCAGGGGTTCAAAGTTCACCAGGCCAAAGATCATGGCCACGATGTAGCTGACCACCAAGCCGCACAGCACAGGCAACATTTTGAGAAATCCCCTGGTAAACACGCTGACCACAGCCACCACGGCGAAGGCCAGCAGCGCCAGCAGCCAGTTTCCGGCAGCCTGACCTACGGCCACGCTGGCCAGGTTCAGGCCGATGATGATGATGATGGGGCCGGTGACGATGGGCGGGAAGAAGCTGATGACCCGCTTCGCGCCGAAGAGCTTCACCAGCCCAGCCATCACCAGATACACTAGGCCGGCCACCACGATGCCGCCCTGGGCATACTCGATGCCAAGGCCCAGCAAGCCACCGCCCGCGGCAGCGTAAGCGACCATTTTCGTGGGATTGATAAACGCGAATGAAGAACCTAGGAATACCGGCATCTTAAACTTGGTCAGCACATGGAACAGCAGGGTACAAATGCCCGCCATGAACAGGGCCACAGAGATTTCCATCCCCGTCAGGAGCGGAACCAACACGGTAGCGCCGAACATGGTAAAGGTGTGCTGAACGCCTAAGATGATAAGTTTTGCCAAGGGCAACTTGTCTTCCGCGCGAATCACGTTATCGTTTTGGGTCATAGTCCATCCTCCTTTGTCTCATTGGGTTTCATGGATTTCCAAGCCTTGCGAAGGTTCTGCGCCGACATGGGAAGGTCGCGGATATCCAACCCGCAAGCGTCTTGCAGCGCATTGGCGATCACTGTCGTAACAGAGATCAGCGGGTGCTCGCCACAGCCACGGGCGCCGTAGGGGCCGTCCAGCTGAGGCGTTTCCACGGTCAGGACATCAAATACCTCGGGGATGTCCTTCATGGTGGGGATCTTATAGTCCACCAAGTTCTTAGTGATCAACCTCCCATCTTCAGCATACTGAACATACTCTGAGCTCACTGTGCCCAGTCCTTGCACCACTCCGCCAATCACCTGCCCTTTCAATAGCATCTCATTCATCACATGTCCAACGTCAATACAGGTGGAGATTTTAAGAATTTGTATCTCCCCGGTATTAGTGTCCAGTTCCAGATCCACACCGTGGGCGCCAAAGGTCCAGTCCAGAGCAGGGCGACCCTGGCCCGTTTCCTGGTCCAGGAAAGTCAGTCCCTGTGCGATGGATTTGCCGCGGCCGATCAAGGGACCGCCCACGCTGTTGCCATTGGCGTGGGTATAGCCCATCACCACTTGCGTCAGCGGCACATTCATGTGGGGGTTCTGCTTCACATAGAGCATCTCGTCCCCCAGGGCCACCTCATGCTTGGCTGCATGCAGCGCCAACGCGCCAATTTCCAGCAATTGCTCCGTCAGGTCGTCACAGGCTTCAATCACCGCGTTCCCCGCCAGCACCGTCATACGGGAGGCCACGGTTTGCCAGTCATAGGGCGCTGTGTCGGTGCAAGTATCATACACCGGCGTCACCTTTTCAATGGGCAGCTTCAGCCGTTCCGCCACAATCTGCTGCATCACCGTGTAGGTGCCCTGGCCCATGTCAATGCCGCCGATATCCAGCCGCACGCTGCCGTCCTCGTTCATGAACAGCACCGCCGAGGTGGCGGAATTGGTGGGCATGGCCGGAGCCTTGTGCAAAGTGGCCACCGCCTTGCCCCGGTAGACGCCAGGGCGGCCAGTCTCCCGCTGGTAGGGCTCCGAAAAGCCTATGCTTTCCGCCACTTTTTTCAGGCATTTGTCCACCCGCCCAGTGTTCTGTGTTACTATTTCGCCAGTGATGGTCTTACTTCCTGGCATCAGCACATTTTTTAATCTAAATTCTAAGGGGTCCATGTGCAATGCCCTGGCCAGCAGCTCCCGCTGCCGCTCAATGGCCCAGAATACTTCCGGGTGCCCAAAGCCGCGGTAGGCCGTGCCAAACACATGGTCCGTGTAGATGGTATAGCTGTCGACCCAGCTATTGTCGATGTCGTAGGGTCCCGCGCCGGCATACCCGCCTGCCCGGCCGATGTTGACCCCATAGTCCGCATACGCGCCCGCATCCCAATAGTAGGTGGCCTTTTCCGCGATAATCTTGCCATCCTTGGTCACGCCGGTTTTCAGCTTCGTGGTCAGTCCCTGGCGGCAGGGCAGCGTCATGCACTCGTCCTCACGGGTGGAGATCAGCTTCACAGGCACGCCCCTGGCCGCCCGGCTAAGCAGCGCCGCCACCGGCTCCAAGTGGATGCCGGACTTGCCCCCAAAGCCGCCGCCTACCGTTTGGCAGGTAACCGTTACATTGGGCTCCGGCAGTTGGAACGCATAGCAGAACAGGCTGCGCACCGCGAAGGGGCTCTGGGCGCTGGTCCAGATTTTTACCTTGTCTCCCAGGCCCCATTGAGAGATACAGGCATGGGTCTCCAAGGGCACGTGGAACACCTGGGGCATGGCATAGACGTTCTCCATCACCAGGTCCGCTTCCTCAAAGGCTTTGTCCACATCGCCCTTGCGCACCTTGAACAGGTTGGCGATGTTGGTGCCCGGCTCTGGGAAGAACACATTTTTCACCCAAGTATAGCCCTCGATGTTCTCATGGACCAAGGGCGAATCCTTTTCCAAGGCCTTCACCGGGTCCGACACATAAGGCAGCGGCTCGTATTCCACTTCAATCAGCGCCACCGCTTCCCGGGCGATGTCAATGCTGGTGGCCGCCACCGCCGCCACCGCCTCGCCATAATAGCGCACGATGCCATCCGCCAGCACAGGCCGGTCCACCATGTACAGGCCGATCTTGTAAGGGGCTTCCTTGGCGGTGATCACCGCCTTGACCCCCGGTAGCGCCCGGGCCTTTTCCACATCCAGCCGGATGATTTTGGCGTGGGCCTGCGTGGAAGTTTTGATGGCAGCATGCAGCATGCCGGTCATGGTGATGTCGTCTACATAGACGGCCTGCCCTGTGACCTTCTCAATGGCGTCGTGACGGGAAATTCCCTTGCCTACATATTGCTCAGCCATGATGGTCCCCTCCTCCCGTCACTGCTTCCACCGCTTCAATGATGGTGGTGTAGCCGGTGCAGCGGCACAGGTTCCCCGCCATGGCCTCGATGATCTCCTCCCGGCTGGGGTTTGGGTTGCGCATCAGCAAAGCCCGGGCCGCCATGATCATGCCAGGGGTGCAGAAGCCACATTGAAAACCGTTGTACTGAATAAAGGCTTCCTGCAGGTCCGAAAGCTTTCCATCCTGGGCTTCGCCCTCAATGGTCAGCACCTGGCAGCCGTCGGCTTCCACCGCCAGCATCATGCAGGAGTTCACCGCGTATCCGTCCACCACCACGGTGCAAGCGCCGCACTCCCCTACGCCGCAGCCTTCCTTGGCCCCGGTCAGCCCCAGGTCCTCCCGCAGAAAGCGCAGCAGGGTTTTATCCGTGGCCACGTCGCAGCAAAGCTTGTCGCCATTCACGGTGAGGGTAATGGTCTTTTTCATGCGCCCGCCTCCTTTTTGAGCACAGCAAGCGCCTGCCCCATAAAGTAAGCCACCCGGTCCCGCCGGTGCTCCGCGGTGGCCCGTTGGTCGTCAATGGGTTTGATCCGCGAAAGGAGATGCTCCCTGGCGCCTTCCTCGGTCAAGTCCTTGAGGTTGCCCAGATCCTCGATCAGCACCGGGGTGGGCGCGGCGGCCGTAATGGCGGCCAGTACCTTTCCGCCCGGCTTCACGTATACAGCCAACCCCACCTGGGCCAGGTCATGGCCGTGGACCCGCTGGCTTTTGAAGAACACCCCATGTCCCTCCGGTTTTGGAAAGACCAAATAGGTGGCAATTTCCTCCGGTTTCAGCGCGTTTTTCTTCACCCCCAGGAAAAATTCCCCAAGAGGGATGCGCCTTGTGCCGCTGGCGGAAACCGCTTCGATTTCCCCTTCCAGCACCATGGATACGCCCAGCATATCCCCGCCGGGAGACGCGTTGCACAGGTTGCCCACCAGGGTGGCCCGGTTGCGCAGAGGCTGGGTGGCCAGCATCAGCGCCGCCTGCCGCAGCAATGAAAGCTCCGGGGCTTTGCTTTCAGTCACTTCCCGCAAAGGCACCGCCGCGCCAATGCGCACCTCGTCCCCGATCTCAATCTTTTGCAGCGCGTCAATCCGTTTGATATCCACCAAGGTATCGCAGGTCAGCTGCCTTTCCCGCAGGGCCACCAGCAAATCGGTCCCCCCGGCCAGCACCTTCCCCCGCCCCGTAGCCATGGCCGCCGCCGCCTCGGAAACCGTTCCGGGGCATACATAGCCTAACTCCAAAAAGCTCACCCCCTATGGTGTAAATTGGCCAAAAAGCCCCAAACCGGTAGGGTTTGGGGCAGAATGCAACTACTTGTCATCAAAGGCGACCACGCGGCAGATGCAGCTTTCGCCGCCCACAAGCCGCCAGGGGAAACAGCCGAGGACCATACGGCGGTTGAGGATCTTGTCGATGTCCCCGCCGATGTTCTCGATATGGATGATGTTGCGGGCGAAGAGCGGAATGTGCATGACTTGATAATCGTCATCAGGCATCAGCTCCGCATAGCCCTTGCCGTACTTCTCTTTCAGGTACTTCTCGCACTGGGCGGCCTCTCGGGGCTGCCATTCCCGAATTTTGGTATTCATGGGATGGTCGGCGCTGCCGCAGTCCACAGCGATCCACTTGATCTTTTTCTTAATCAGCCAATCCGCGAACTCCCGCATGGGGCCGGGATGCTTCACCATGTACCGGACCTCGTCCGCCTCGGGCTGGTCCCAGGCATAGCGGTGATAGCCGGTGTTGATGATGATGATGTCGCCTTCCTTGACCTCCACCCGGTCCTCGATGTCTTTCGAGGTGTAGATGCCATAATCTTCGCAGATGTCGGACAAGTCCACAATCACGCCTTCATTGATGAGGAAATCCAGCGGAAGGGAGGCGATGTCCATCCCATGAGTGCAAAAATGCAGCGGGCCATCCAAATGGGTGCCCACATGGTTGCTGTGGGTCAGGATTTGCCCGTTGGCCCCGTTGGGGGACAACCGCTTGAAGAACTTCATGGACAGCGGCTCATAGGTAGGCCAGGGAGGCGTTAAAATGCTCAACGGTTGGGTCAGGTCATACATGGCGGTGTTCTTCCAGTTGGATAACATCGGGATCCCTTCTTTCTTAAAATTTGTTACTTTGTTTCTATTATACAGTATTACTTCGCCATTTCAAGCAAAGCCTCTTCAAAAATATTGCGCGGCGGATTCACCAACCCCGCCCCCACCTGGCCGATGCCCGCTTCCCGATGGGCGATGCCGGTGTTGATCTGCGGCAAGATGCCGGTTTCCACCACCCGGCGTACATCAATGCCCGTGGGCGCGCCCCGGAAATCCAGAATGGGAATGGAAAACGCATTGCTCTCCCCCAGGGTGATCTCATACATAGCCTGGGAATAGCGCAGGGCATCCTCTGGCACGCCGCCCACAAATTGCACAATGGCAATGGCCGCAGCCATACAGAACCCGCCCACGCCCAGCGTTTCGGTGATGGCGCTGTCCCCAATGTCCGGGTTGCAATCCTTTTCGGTATAGCCGGGGAACAGCAGGCCCTTCACGATGCCCGCCGGGCCCACAAACCATTTCCCGGGAAGGCCGCTGACCCGCAGGCCAAAGTCCGTCCCGTTACGGGCCATCACCGTTGCCATGGTGCAGTGCGGGATGCCGTCGGCAGCGTCCAGGGTGGCCTTGGCCATGGGCATGCTGAGGTTTAAGAAGAAATGGTCGTTGCCGTTAATGAAATTCAGCACCTGCACCCGGGCCTCGTCCTCCAAGTCCGCTTTCAGCAGCCAGGGCGCAATCTGCCGGATAAACAGCGAGGTGGCCGCCTTGTTGCGGTTATGTACCTCGTCCCCCATATGCAGCGCCTGGGCCGCCAGGGACCGGATGTCAATGCCGCCGGAAAGCCGTACGGCCTTTTGCAGCGCCGGGCCAAGAACGTCCCGCATCCACTCCAGCCTTTGTAATACCTCCGGGCCATAGGCCCCGTAGCGAAGCACCTTGCCCAACCCTTCGTTCAAGGAGCAGTAGGCCATATTGCCAAAGGTGACGTTTTTGAGGCAGCTGACATACATGGACGGGCTCAGCACCCCCGCCATGGGGCCCACGGCGCTGTGCTCGTGGCAGGGCGCAAACCGCAACTTACCCGAGGCGGCCAGTGCTTCCGCCTCTTCCAGGGTATTGGCGCGCTTTTCAAACAGCAGCGCGCCCAAAATGGCTCCCTGCAAGGGGCCGCTCATCCGCTCCCAGGTGATGGGCGGGCCTGCGTGCAAAATCATGTCCTCTTCCAGCCCCGGCACCACTTCCCGAGCCGGGCGCACATCCTCCAGGATGATCTGGGCCGCGTTGACCCGGCGCAGAGCCTCCTGGTTGGCCGCCTCCACCTCGGGGCTTGCCAGCCGATCCAGGGCCGCGATTAACTCCGCCCGGCCCCCAGCCGGGGGTTCCCAGTTCAGATGGATGGTTTCCACCCCCGCGCTGCGAAGCTCGGTGGCAAAATCCTCATTGCCCAAGTTCACGGCTTTCAGCCGCTTTGAAAACAAATCCACAATCACCAGGGCATCCTCCCTTCCACAGCAACGGAAGCGGCGATCTTTGCGGCCCGCACGTTGGAATCACTCACCACAAAGCCTGCATCCAGCAGCTTTTGTCTCTGCACGGCAATATTTTGCGGGTCCTGGGGGGTGCCAATCATAGAAGCCACCCACAGCACCTGCCGCCCCTCCTGCTCCAAGGCCTCCACCGCGCGCTTTTGCGCCGCAAGCAGCACTCCGGCAGGATCGGCATGGGAGCCGTGCCCCAGCTCCACGTCCACCAAAATCACAGCGGTTTCCGGATCAAGGGCCTCCCGAAGGATCCGCTCATTGCGCAGCACCGGCTCAATCATGGGATGGGGCTTGCCCAGGGTGAAATAGTCGTCCCCCATGTCCAGCAGCGTATGGCCCTGGCTCTTTTCCAAGCTGGCCAGCGTTTCCCTTTCCGTCAGCGGGATGTTGGAATAAATGGGCACCCCCAGCCTGCGCAGGGTGATCATGGATTCGTCGCACAGCGTACCGCCGCCAAAGATGCCCCGCAGGTACTTCTGCCCGGGCTGGCGGACCGCCTGGAAGGCTTCCACGGTTTGGGCCGCGTTGCCAGCTTCCTGCAAGGGCGACGCCTGCCCCTGGGACAGCAGCACCGCGTGGCGGGCCGCCTCCTCGATGTCAAAGCACTGCATCACGCCCTCTGGCAGGTTTTCCATAGGCGGCGCCCCAAACATACATAGCACCACGGGTTTGCCCAGCGCTCCGGCGGCAGACAAAATCTTCTCAGCCACTTCCTTGGCCGGAGGCTTCGATACGATGGCTACCACCTTGGTGTCCACATCCTGTTTCAAGGCTTCCAGCCCGGCCAGCATCATCATGCCGCCCACGTCCACCTTCAGGTCCCGGCCGCCGGTGCCGATGGCCTGGGTGATGCCCCCGCCAAAGGCGTCAATCAGCGTGGTCACATGCTGTAGCCCCGTGCCGGAGGCCCCCACGATGCCGATGTCTCCACGGCGGACCCGGTTGGCAAAGCCTAGCGGTGCGCCGTTTAGAATGGCCGTACCGCAGTCCGGCCCCATCATCAGCAGCCCTCGCTCCAAGGCCAGCTTTTTCAGCGCGATTTCCTGCTCCATCGTCACGTTGTCGGAAAACAGGAACACGTGCATGTCATTTTCCAAGGCCTTGCGGGCTTCCCGCGCCGCATAGGCGCCAGGCACGGAAATCAGCGCCAGGTTGTAGTCCTCCTGCAAGGCCGCCACCTGGCCGATGGTGGCAAAATCCCGCTGGGCGTTTTCGGCCTTTTTCTTCTTGGCGGAAAGGGCCTCTTCCGCCGCGGCAAAGGCGTCTTCCAACGCCGTTTCATTCTCCGCTACCACGCCAATGATCAAATCATTGGGGCCTGCCCCCTCCGGGGCCTGCATACCCATGTTGGCCAGCAATTCCAGGTTCAGCGCCGTGCCCATGCCCACCATGGCGGACCGCACGCCGGGAATCTCCTGCACTCCGGCGGAAATACGCATGAGCGTGACAGAATCATAATATTGGTTGCTCCTGGCAATAACCCGTTCAGACACTCCCTCACCCCCAAGTAAGGAACGGGAATGCCCAAAAATCGGCATTCCCGTTCTCATTGGCATTAAGCAGCCACCGGCTCAAACACAAATCCGTAGAAGTCCTTGCCTACGCCTTCCTTCACCACTTGTACGGTGGACTGCACGCGCATGCCAATCTGCGGCTGATCGCAATCAATCTGCCCGGATACCCGCACGCCGTTATCAAATTCCACAATGCAAAAGCAAAGATAGGGTTTCATGAAGCCTTCCGGCAGATTGTACACCTTGGTCCAGGTTAGTACCGTGGCCTGCCCCTCCAGGGGCACCTGGGTAAATTTGCGGCCACTGCAATTCTTGCAGACGAAGTGCTTGGGATGATGCAATTTCCCGCATTCGTCGCATTTATATGCATACATTTCCATTTACTCCGCCTCCTTCGTGGTGACGATGGTGGTGACCACATTGTTGCCAAACCCGCCAAAATTGACAGCCAAGCCTGTTTTGGCGCCTTCCACCTGCCGCCCGTTGGCCTCGCCCCGCAGCTGGCGCACCAGCTCCACAATCTGCGATACGCCTGTGGCCCCCAGGGGATGGCCCTTGGATTTCAGGCCGCCGGAGGTATTGATGGGCTTTTCACCACCCACCCGGGTCTTGCCCTCCCGGGCCGCGATATGGCCTGTTCCCTTGGGGAAGAAGCCCACCTCTTCGCTTTCGCAGACCTCCAGGATCTGGAACGCGTCGTGCAATTCCGCCACGTCGATGTCGTCCGGGCCCATGCCCGCCATCTTGTAGGCGATCTCCGCGCTGCGGCGTACCGCAAACAGGTCCGTGGGGTCCTCCCGCTCGGCCACGGTATGGGTATCGGTGGCCTGGCCAATGCCCGCGATGCGCACCGGCTTCTTATTGAACTTGTCGGCGATATCCATGGCACACAGCACCAGCGCCGCCGCGCCATCGGACATGGGGCAGGTATGGTACACCCGGATGGGCTCCGCCACGTAAGGGTTGATGACATTGGCATCCTCATCATCGGTGATAGCGTACAAATCCGGCACCAGATGAATGTGGGCGCAGGGGTTATGCATGGCGTTTTCATGGTTCTTTACCGCCACGATGCTCAGGTCCTTTTCCGTGAGGCCGGTTTGTTCCATCTTCAGGCGCGTGAACATGCCCGCGAAAGAGGGCAGCGTCAGCCCGTAGGGGTACTCCGCCTCCGGATGAGCCATGGTGGCCACAAAGTCCGTGCTTTCCCAACCGGTGACGATACGCATTAGCTCCGCGCCGATGACCAGAGCCACATCGCACATGCCGGAGCTAATGGCCATGGTAGCCAATTTCACGGCGGAAGCGCCGGAAGCCGGGCCGTTTTCAATGGTCTCCGCCATGGCGGGGCGGATGTTCAGCGCATCCACCACGGCCGAGGCCGCGCCAGAAATGTGGTTGATGGTCCCAGAGCCCATGGAAGCCAGGAAAAGCTGATCAATGCCGTGGTCTTTGCCGGGCTTGATGCCCGCGTCATCCATCGCTTCCAGCCCTGCCGCGCAGGCCTGCTCAATGAACGTGCCATTCCAGCGGCCAAACTTGGTATGGCCTACGCCAACAATGCCTACCGCACGCATTTGTCACCCTCCATTCTGGCTGCGTTTCCAGCCGGGAAGCTGATTGTAGGTTTCGGGCAAAATGGGATGCATGGCGGTTTCCATCAGTTCATCCGGAACCGGCCTGCGGCCTGTGCACTTGGAAGCCTTATGCTTCTCCCACAATTCCCGGGTGAGTACGTAGGTGGGCACGCCGCCCAGCTCATGCCAGGTCTCCGGCCGGGGAATCAGCTCGTACTCAATCATCCAACGCTTAAAGCCGTTGGGAGATTCGGCTACGATGAGCACTTCCTCCTGGCCCAGGAAATCAAAATGATATTCCATCTTGGCGGCAAACAGCTGCGCGCCAATGCGAAGGCCCTGCCGGAGGGTGATGGTGTGGTAGCTCATGCCCAGCTTGTTGTCCACGGACCGGCCATTCACGATGCCCACGATCTCGCCCTTGATGGTGCCCAGGAAGACATACTCATCCTTCACCCGGTGCACCTGGTAGCCCAGCATCTCCGAATACATACGGGACGCCACGATGTCATAAAAGTCCTTTGAAACGGTCATCAGCGGTTTTACCGCTTCCAATGCGGTGGGAATCTCGTCCCGGCCGATCTGCCGGACCACCATCTTTTCGCCTGTGGCCAACGTGATATATTTGGCCGGGTACTCCGGAAAATCACTCTCCGGGGGACGCAATTGCTGCTCCATCTTGTCGATTAACGCCATCCATTTTCGCCCTCTTTCTATGCATTTTTTAGGAAGGTCACTCTTCCTTGTTCTGTGCTTAGTATACAATAATTCAACGACTTTTTGTATTGTATGTTGAACTAGAATCGTGTACAATAACGGCAAAGATTTTTGTGATCTGGCACAAGCACATAGACTACACCTTGCTTTCCTTCCCTGACAAGCCCACAAAAAGGAGGCTTCATGGTGCGAATCACCAACGAAATTGCCCGATCCTTCATTGCCAAGCTGGCGGAGCTTGGGTTCCAAAACGTAAACATCATCAGCCTGGACGGCACCATCCTGGCCAGCCATGACCTCAGCCGACTTGGGTATTTGCACATAGGGTCCCTGGAAGTGATGCAGCACCAGCACGAGGACGTGTTCTATCCCGACCATGAGCTGCCCGAGGGTACCCGACCCGGGGTTACCACCCCCATTCTATTCCACGGAAAATGCGTGGGCGCGGTGGGGGTCACAGGCCATCCGGAGGAGGTGCGCCAAAGCGCGCAGATCATCCGGCTGACCATTGAAAGCCTTTTGGAGCAGCAGGATCTGCACCGAAAGCTGGAATACAAGCGCAAGCTGATGGAAAACTGGGTGCTGGAATTGGTGGAGGGCGATGCCCAGACCCTGAAGGAGATGGAAAGCTCCCAGGAGCTGCTGGGCATTGACCCCCAAAGCCTTTGCTGCGTGGCCGTGCTGACCCTGCGGGACAGCGATGGCGCACCGCTGCAATACGGAGACTATTTGCAACACGAGGACGCCATTTTAAACGCTATGCAGAGCCGCAAGGTAAATTTCCACGGCTTCCTGGGCCAAGGCCGCATGCTGTGCGCCTTGGAGGTGAACGGCCACGAGGATATGGCCGCCATCCTGGCCGCCTGCGAAAGCCTGCAACGCTGGACCCAGGAGTTGCCCCTGCGAGCAGCCATCGGCATCGGCCTGCCGGAGCGGGGGCTGGTGGGCTTTCAGGGCAGTTACCGCCAGGCACTGCACAGCATGACCCTCATTGAAAAGCTGAACTATCCCAAAAAAATCATGTCCATCCAGGACTGGGGCATCATCGCCCTGATCGACCAGGCGCCAGCCGCCGCAAAGCGCTCCTTTTCCCATCAATTTCTGGACGGGAAGCAGCCACTGAGCGACGTGCAGTGGCAGACGCTGGAAACCTATTTCACTCATAATCAGAACCTGGGAGAAACCGCCGAAGCCCTGTTTGTACACAAAAACACCTTGCTGTACCGCTTACGGGTCATCCTTGAAACCCTGGGGTTGAATCCTCACCAATTCCAGGATGCGGTGATTTTGCAAATTTTGGTCTATTTTAAAAGTTTGCTCATAGAATGACAGCGCAGATAGCGGGGTTTTTCTATTGTTTCACAAAAAGGGTTTTGGAAAAAATTTGTCGAAAAATAAATAGGCACATGGCTTCTGCTGCCGTTGTTCCCCCTATTATTGCACTGATGTCCAAAGGAATAAAACTCGGTTGAAAGCAGAAGCACAAAGAGAAGGAGGAAAGCACATGAACATCGTAAACATCCTGATCCAACTGGTCAGCGGCGGCCTGGGCGGTCTGGGCGCTGGCAAACTTCTGCCTAAAATTTCCCTGGGCAACATCGGCAACATCATTGCCGGCATCCTGGGCGGCGTAGGTGGCGGGCAGCTGCTGGGCGCCCTGGGTATTGGCGCTTCCGGCGGCTCGGATATTGGCAGCATTCTCGTCAATATCCTGGGCAGCGGCGTGGGCGGTGGCATTTTGATGGCCATCGTATCCTTCGTGAAGAAGCTCATCAAAAAGTAGGCTTTCATCACAAATGTGAGACATCGTAAAAGCAAGCAAGCGCGGAGAGCAGAAAAAAACTGTCAGCCGCGCTTGTTTGTTTCATTCTTTTTTGTTTCATCCTTTCACTCAGCCTTTCGCAGATTCATGACGTAGCAAATTCCATGGTGACGTAGCAAATTCCATGGCAACCCTTGACAGCACGCCATTGAGGCTGTATAATGCACCTTGTTGTCAAATTTGGAGAGTTGGCTGAGTGGTCTAAGGCGCACGACTGGAAATCGTGTGTGGGCTTATACCCCACCTAGGGTTCAAATCCCTAACTCTCCGCCACACCCTTGTAGCACTAAGCTATGAGGGTTTTCTTTTTGACATAAGGCTTTTTTCTGCTTTTTAATGTTCACATTTAGGACTAACAATTCACAAAAACGAACGACAAAACACGATTTAGGATAAAAAGCGCTACCGAAAAACGCTAACGAAAGCCCCGCCAGATTGACCGACGGGGCATTGGTTATACTCATTTGATCTAACGGAGCTTTTTTGACGGACCGCGTCCTGCGGGGTCTTTTTTCATAAACCTTGCAAAAGCCTGGCGACTGTATAAACCGCCCGGCTTTTTCGCATACTGGATGTGCAAGAACCGGAAGGAGGACGGCTTATGGAAGTTTCCAGGCAAACCCTGACCCCCGCCGCCATCGACCCCCAACCCCGCCCTGCCGACCGGGAAATTTACATCAAACCGCCCCCCAGCGCTCACCGGGAGCGCCCCGCCCATACGCACTCCCCCACAACAAAAGGCGAAGGAGTCTTTCCATGAACAAACAGAACATCCATGTCCCCCCGCTGGATTACCAGAAGCGGGCGGACCAGCTTTCCCCCAACTCCAACCTATCCCAAATGCTGGTGCGCGCCTTCTGGGTAGGCGGCCTCATTTGCCTGCTGGGCCAGGGCCTGATCGACGTTGGGGTGGCGTTCTTGCAGCTCACCAGCAAGGCCGCGGGCAGCTTTGCCTCCATCGTGCTGGTGTTTTGCACGGCGGTGCTCACTGGCCTGGGCATTTTTGACAGAATTGGCCAGTACGCAGGGGCGGGCAGCTTTGTACCCATCACCGGCTTTGCCAACGCCATGGTGTCCCCCGCGCTGGAATTCCGCCGGGAGGGCCTGGTGCTGGGCCTTGGCGCACGGCTGTTTACCATTGCCGGGCCTGTGCTGGTGTATGGCGTTGGGGCGTCCGTGCTGGTGGGGGTGCTGTACGCCCTCATCCGCTGGTAAAGGGGGCGAAGCATGCAAAAAAAACGCTTGGGCGTCCAAACCATCGCCTTGCCCAGCCGCCCCTATCTGTCCAGCGGCGCGGCCATTGTGGGCAAGAAAGAGGGCGAGGGGCCGCTGGGGCCTTGCTTTGACCGGGTGGTAGAGGATGAAATGAACGGCCAGGAGAGCTTTGAGCTGGCCGAGAAGCATTTTTACCTGGACGCCATCGACACCTGCCTGCAAAAGGCGGGGCTGGGCCCGGAGCATGTGCAGTTCCTGCTGGGGGGCGACCTCTTAAACCAAATCATCAGCGCGTCCTTTGCTGCCAGGGACTTGGCCATTCCCTTTCTGGGGCTGTACGGAGCCTGCTCCACCATGAGCGAAAGCCTGTGCCTGGGCAGCATGCTGGTGGACGGCGGCCATGCCAACCGGGCGGTCTGCGCCGCCAGCAGCCATTTCTGCACAGCGGAGCGGCAGTTCCGCTTTCCCTTGGAGTTTGGCAGCCAGCGCACGCCCACGGCCCAATGGACCGTCACCGGCGCCGGGGCCACCTTGGTCAGCGATACGCCGGGCGATCATCCCCTGGCCCGGTCCAGCCTGGTTTGCATGGGCCGGGTGGTGGATTTGGGCATCAAGGACGCCAACAACATGGGTGCAGCCATGGCCCCCGCCGCAGCGGACACCCTTTGCGCCCTGTTTCGGGACACGGACACCCACCCCGGGGACTATGACTTGATCCTCACCGGGGACTTGGGCCAGGTGGGCCATGACCTGCTGCTGGAACTGATGGAGCAGCACCAGTTTCCCCTGGACGCCAGCCGGTATACGGATTGCGGCCTGCAAATCTTTAACCCGGAGACCCAGGATACCCACGCCGGGGGCAGCGGATGCGGCTGTAGCGCCACGGTTCTGAATGGCCATTACCTGCCGCTGCTGCAAAAGCGCCAGTACCACAAGATCATTTTTATGGCCACCGGCGCGTTGATGAGCCCCACCACCAGCCAGCAGGGTGAAAGCATCCCCGGCATCGCCCATGCCATCGTGCTGGAAGCCCCAGAAAAGGGAGCGTGAACCCTATGGATGTCCTGATGTATTTGAAAGCCTTTTTGGTGGGCGGCCTCATCTGCGCTGTGGGGGAGCTGCTGGTGGTGAAAACCAAGCTGACCCCGGCCCGCATTTTGGTTCTCTACATTCTGGCCGGGGTGGTGCTCAGCGCCGTGGGCCTATACGGCCCGCTGGCCGAGTTCGCCGGGGCCGGGGCCACTGTGCCCCTCACCGGATTTGGCCATGCCCTGGCCCAGGGGGTCATGATGGCCGTACAAGAGGTGGGCCTGCTGGGCGCGTTTACCGGAGGTCTCACCGCCACCGCCGGAGGCATTGCCGCCGCCATCTTCTTTGGCACGCTAGTGGCCTTGCTGTGCAAACCGAAAACAAAGTAAAAGGCTTGTCCATGACGTTCGGCCAAACGGGCTCCCCCGCTTGGCCGACGTTTTGCTTCATTTTTTTCCCCTGGAAAACCACCGTAAAAAACCGCTCAAAAACCGGGGCGCTTTGACGCAGATCATCCGGATGGACATACCGTCACCTCCCACCATTGCTCAGTCGCAGCAGAAAACATCCCACCAGGATGAACGCCAGGCCCAGCAGGGCTAGCCAGGCCCAGCCGGGAATGCAAAAAAACAACAGGATCACGCCCAGGGCCAGCAGGACATACCCCACAATTTCCAGCACCCTGTTGCCCCCTGACGGATAACATCTTGTGCCGGGTTTCAAAAAGCATCACCTCGCCTAGCACATCCTATGCCGGGGCGAGGTGACGCATGCGAAAATCAATGGCGTTTTGAATCGTTTTGAATCGTTTTCAAGTGCTCTCAAGCGTTCACAATACCAAACAGGCGGCAGGTATTCTCCGTGGCGGCCTGGGCCAAGGCTTCCAGGGACAGGCCCTTCACCTCCGCCACCCGCTTGGCCACGTAATAAACATAAGCGGGCTCATTGCGCTGGCCGCGCTTGGGCTCCGGGGCCAGGTAGGGGCTGTCCGTCTCCACCAGCAGCCGATCCAGGGGGCAGTAGGCCGCCACCTCCGCTAGGTTTTTAGCGTTTTTGAAGGTGACCGGCCCGGCAAAGGAAAGATAAAAACCCATATCCAAATAGGTTTTGGCGCTTTCCACACTGCCGGAATAGCAGTGCAGCACCCCGGAAGGCAGGGCCTGCCTGTGCCGCCTGAAAACTTCCAGGGTGTCCCCATGGGCGTCCCGCACATGAAAGATGGCGGGCACGCCCTTTTCATAGGCAAAATGAAGCTGGGCCTCAAACACCTGCCGCTGCGCCTCCTGGGGGGAGTGATCATAATAGTAGTCCAGGCCGATCTCCCCCACCGCCACAATGCGGGGCATCTGCAGCCAGCTGGTAAGCTGGTCCAGGTCCGAGGGCGTAAAATCCTTGGCTTCGTGAGGGTGGACCCCCACCGCGCCGTACAGGGCGCGGCTTTCCCCAGTTAGCTCCACGATCCTTTGGCTGGTTGCCATGTCGCTGCCCACCAGCAAGGCCCGGTCCACCCCCTGGGCGGCCATCCGTTCCAGGGTTGGACCGAAGTCCTCCGCAAAGCGGGGGTCCTCCAAATGGCAGTGGGAATCAAACAGCCGCATGCTCATCGAATTTGCGCCCCGTCCTCCATGCCCTCTTCCACGGTGATGAGCCGCAGCGTGTCATCGGCCTGGTTGGAAGCGCACAGAATCATGCCTTCACTGCGGACACCCCGCAGCTTGGCGGGCTTCAGATTGCTCACCAGGGCCACCTGGCGGCCCACCATGGCTTCCGGGGCATAATGCTTGGCAATGCCGCTGACCACGGTGCGGGTGGGTTCGCCCCCTCCCAGGGAAAGGGTGAGCTTTAACAGCTTGTCGCTGCCCTCCACCTTCTCCGCCTCCAGCACCCGGGCCACCCGCAGTTGCACCTTGGCAAACTCGTCCATGGAGATCAGCCCGTCACCGGGCTCCGCCTTCGCACTTTGCTTGGCGGCCTGGGCGTTTTCCAGAACGGCCTTTTGGGGGCTGGGCTCTGGCTTTTCGGCCTTAGGCGCAGGCAGAATGTCCTCCAGCTCCTTCTTGATGTCGATGCGGGGAAACAGGGCCTCTCCCTTTTGCACCTTGGTTCCGGCGGCCAGCTTGCCAAAAGCAGCCAAAGAAGCCCAGTCTTGCAAAGCTGCGTCAGCCACACCCAGCTGCGCAAAAATATTGCCGGGGGTCCGGGGCATGGTGGGCGCGATCAGTACCGCCACGAAGCGGATGCACTCGCACAGCACGTACATCACCGTTTTCAGGCGCTGCTGGCCTTCCTGGGTCTTGCACAGCACCCAGGGGGCGTTCAGGTCAATGTACCTGTTGCAGTCCCCCACCAACTGCCAGATGTCCCCCAGGGCTAGAGAAAATTGCAGCTCGTCCATATGCTGGCGCACTTTCAGCGGCGTGGCCAAGGCCAGGTCTTTCAGTTGGTTGTCCAGCTCGCCATAGTCGCCGGGGGCCTGCACCGCCCCATCAAAGTACTTCTCCACCATGGCCACGGTGCGGCTGACCAGGTTGCCCAGGTCGTTGGCCAAGTCCGCGTTGATGCGGGTCAGCAGCGCCTCATAGCTGAACTGGCCGTCGCTGCCAAAGGGCATTTCCCGCATGAGGAAGTACCGGATGGCGTCGCTGGAATACCGATTGGACAGCGCTACCGGGTCCACCACGTTGCCCAGAGACTTGCTCATCTTCATGCCGTCCAGCACCAGCCAGCCATGGCCAAACACTTGCTTGGGCAGGGGCAGCCCCAGCGCGTGGAGCAAAATGGGCCAGATGATGGTATGGAAGCGGATGATCTCCTTGCCCACCAGGTGGATGTCTGCGGGCCAGTACTTGCGATACAGCTGGTCCTGGCTGGTGCCATAGCCCAGGGCGCTGATGTAATTGGTCAGCGCGTCGATCCACACATACACGGTGTGCTTGGGGTCAAAATCCACGGGAATGCCCCATTGGATAGAGGTGCGGCTGACGCACAAATCACTAAGCCCCGGCTTGAGAAAGTTGTTCACCATCTCGTTTTTCCGGGACACGGGCTGAATGAAATCCGGATGGGCCTCGATGTATTCAAGGAGCCAGTCCTGGTACTTAGACAGCTTGAAAAAATAGCTTTCCTCGCTGGTCTTTTCCACCGGGCGGCCACAGTCCGGGCAACAGCCGTCCTTTAATTGCAGCTCGGTAAAGAAGCTTTCGCAGGGGGTGCAGTACCAGCCCTCGTAGGAGCCTTTGTAGATGTCCCCCTGGTCGTAGAGCTGCTTGAATACCTTTTGCACCGTCTCCGCGTGCCTTTCATCCGAAGTCCGGATGAAGTCGTCATACTCCACGTCCATCAGCTTCCACAGCTCTTTGATGCCCCGGACGATCTCGTCCACATAAGCCTGAGGGGTCACGCCCTTGTCCTTGGCCTTCCGCTCAATTTTCTGGCCGTGCTCATCCGTGCCGGTCAAAAAATAGGTGTCAAAGCCCTGCTGCTTCTTGAAGCGGGCCATGGTATCCGTGGCCACGCTGCAATAGGCGTGGCCGATGTGCAGGTTGTCGCTGGGGTAATAGATGGGGGTGGTGATATAAAAGGTCTTTTTGTCCGGCATGGGGTTCCCTTCCTTCCTTGCTTCCATAGAGAAGCTTTCCATCATAGAAAAAACCCGCCCCTTCTCAAAAGGGGCGAGCACGCTAACGCCCGCGGTACCACCCTGGTTTCTCACTTAAACGGCGGATATCGGTGCCTTCCGCTTGGCCCTACCTATCGGGCCAAGAAGCTCCCGGGCCATGTTCCCAGCTGGTTCCGCGCCACATTGCAGCAACCGTGGCTCTCTTTGGCGGAAGGCATCCGGTACTCTCCCGTTCATGGCTTGCAAACTATGCAAGGCTTATTATACCCCAATGCGGGGGTTTGTCAAGCGTCGAGCGCTGGAACCAGGGCTACTTTATGCGGGGCCTTGCCCCGCGCCCCACCAGGGCTAAAGCCCTGGACCCTTTATCTGGCCACGCTTCACGGGGGCTGGGGACATCGGCATTGAGTCTTTCCCTTTGGCAACCGAAAGCGTTGCCAAAGAAAGGGGTTCCGGGACTTGTCCCCAATGCGGCGTTGGCGAAGCCCCACAGCACTCCCCTTCATCCAAACAACCGCCCCGCCAGCAGCAGCGCCGCCAGCGCCCCCAGCAAGGAGCAGGGAATGGCGTAACCGGTGCGCTTTTGCGTTGTGCCGCCCAGGTAGATGCATACGGTGTAGAAAATGGTCTCGCTGCTACCCATCAACGTGCAGGCAATAAGGCCGATGCGGCTATCCGGGCCGTAGCGGGTCAGCAGGGTTTCCAGCATGCTCAGGGAAGCGGAGCCGCTGAGGGGCCGCAGCAGGGCCAAGGGCGCTACCTCCGCCGGAAGGCCCAGCAGGCCAAAGAGCGGCGCGGCCCAGCGCACCAGCAGGTCCAGGCAACCGGAGGCGCGAAACAGCGAAATGGCCACCAGCATGGCCGCCAGGTTGGGCAGCACCCGCACCGCCACCTGCAAGCCTTCCTTGCTGCCCTGGACGAACAGGTCGTAAACGGGCAGCCTCTTCCAGGCAGCCGCCAGCAGCAGCCACAGCAGCAGCAGGGGGATCAGCAGAATTTCAACCCGTTGCAGAATGGCCATAGAGCGCTCCTTTGCGTTGCTGCCTTTTGCCCCACAGCCAGGCGCTGACCATGCCCACCGCCATGGAAAGGCTGGTACAGGCCCAGGTGGGCAGCAAAATGGCCGTGGGGTCCGCTGCCTGGGCCGCTACCCGCAGGCTGATGACCGTGGTGGGCAGCAATTGCACGCTGGTGGCGTTGATGACCAAGAACAGATACATGGCATGGAGCACGGCAGGGTCCCGTTGCTGCTCCCGCTCCATCCGCTCCATGGCCGCGATGCCCGTGGGCGTGGCGGCGTTGCCCAGCCCCAGCAGGTCCGCCGTCAGGTTTAATACCATGGCCTCCTGGGTGTCTTTTTCCTTCACCCCCGGGAACAGCCGACGAAGGGCCGGGGCCAGGGCTTTGCTCATTTTCTCCGGCACGTGCAGGGCTTTGACAATCTCCATCATCCCACAAAAAAACAGATATCCCGCCGCCAGTTTTAGCGTCAGGCTCACCGCGTCCGCCGCCCCTGCCAGCGCCCCGGGCAGCAGCGCTTCCGCCCGGCCTGTGGCCAGGGCCACCACCACCGACAGCAGCATCATACCGCCCCAAATGGCCTGTAGCATCCACTCATCCCCTTTGCCCTAGGGTATGTGCTCCGCAGCCCCTGCATGTGTGAAGGCCGGGGCCTTTTGCGGTCGGTTTCAGCTGCCTGCCATTGGGGTATGGTAAGGGCGGCACAAGCACAGGTACAGGCCACGTCCACCACCATCCAGCCTTTCCCCTTCCTTTTGGATTGTGCCGCATGGCAGAAAGTGCTATACTCTACCAAAGCGCAACATCGCAACATACGTGCCATCGTAGGAGGGGTTCCACCATGCACTGCACCCGAAAGATCACGGACTCCCTGTATTTTGTGGGCGGCAGCGACCGCCGTCTGGCCCGTTTTGAAAACGCCTTTCCCGTACCCCGGGGCATGTCCTACAACGCCTATATGCTGCTGGACGAAAAGACCGCGCTGCTGGACACCGTGGACGCGGCCATCAGCGGCCTGTTTTTTGAAAACCTGGCCCAGGTCCTTTCCGATCGGCCACTGGACTACGTTGTGGTGCACCACATGGAACCGGACCACTGCGCCACCCTAAGGGAGCTTTGCCTGCGCCACCCGGAAACCACGGTGGTATGCAACGCCAAGTCCGCCAAGATGATCGCCCAGTTTTTCGGTCCGGGGCTGGAAGGCCCCCTACGCCTGGTGAGCGAAGGGGATTCCCTCTCCCTGGGCCGCCATTCTCTCACCTTCTACATGGCCCCCATGGTCCATTGGCCGGAGGTGATGGTCTCCTACGAAGCCACGGAGCAGATCCTTTTTTCCGCCGATGCCTTTGGAAGCTTTGGGGCCTTGAATGGGAATCTCTTTGCCGACGAGGTGGACTTCCCCAGGGACTGGCTGCCGGAAGCCCGCCGGTATTACAGCAACATCGTAGGCAAATACGGCCCGCAGGTCACCGCCTTGTTGAAAAAGCTGGAAGGCCTGCCCATGGCCTTGCTCTGCCCCCTCCATGGGCCCGTTTGGCGCAGGGACATCCCCTGGTATGTGCGCAAGTACCGGCAATGGAGCGCCTACCAGCCGGAGGAAACGGCAGTGCTGCTGCTGTACGCTTCCATCTACGGCCATACGGAAAACGCCGCGGAGATTTTGGCCGCCCAGCTGGCCCAGCAAGGCGTCCGCCAGATCGCCATGTATGACGTGGCCTCCACGGACCCCTCCCATTTGGTAGCGGAAGCCTTTCGGTGCAGCCATCTGGTGCTTTGCTGCGTCACCCACAACAACGGCATTTTCCACATCATGGACCATCTGCTCACCGAGTTTGCGGAGCATGCCCTGCAAAACCGTACCGTGGCTCTGGTTCAAAACGGCAGCTGGGCCCCTGCCGCAGACAAGTTGATGCGCCAGCGGCTGGCGGCCATGAAGGACATGCGCATCCTGGAGCCTTCCGTCACATTGCTTTCCAGCCTGCAACCCCAACAAGAAAAGGAGCTTAGCGCCATGGCAAAAGAAATCGCCACTTCCATGAACCCGCCCGCCCCCGATGCGCTGATGGACCCCAAGGCCTTGTTTTCCATCCAATACGGCCTGTTCTTGCTCACCGCCCGGGAAAACGACGTGGACAACGGCTGTATCGACAACACCGTGATCCAGGTCACCAGCCAGCCCGGCCAGGTGGCGGTGACCGTGAACAAGCAGAACAAAACCCATGACATGATTCTAGCCACCGGCCTGTTCAACGCCAGCATACTCACCGAGGACGCGCCCTTTTCCCTCTTCCAGCACTTTGGCTTCCAAAGCGGCAAAACCTTGGATAAGTTTGAAGGCCGGGACGACCCCCGCAGCGCCAACGGCCTGCGTTACCTGGCCCAGCACACCGCCGCGCTGCTCTCCGGCAAGGTGGTAAGTACCCTGGACTGCGGCACCCACACCCTCTTTTTGGCGGAGGTGACCGAGGCCCGGGTGCTGTCTTCCGCGCCTCCCGCCACCTATGCCTATTATTTCTCCCACATCAAGCCCAAGCCGGAAGCGAAGCCCGCTGTTTCTGACGGGCCGGGTACGCCGGAAAAACCCCGCCGGGGCTTCGTATGCAAAATCTGCGGCTATTTCCATGAGGGTGACACCCTGCCCCCGGATTTTATCTGCCCCGTCTGCAAGCACGGCGCGGAGGATTTTGAGCCGGTGGGGTTTTAGCGTAAATTCCGAAAACGGGAACCGCCCCTCCTTAATTTCCCATCCGCTTTGGTCTTGATGGGAAGCAACAGGCCCAATTGGGTGCCAAATGAAAAAAGGTCCAAACCAGCGCTATGCGCGTTGATTTGGACCCCTTTTTCATACATGGGTGTGGATAAAGTTTCTTATGCCTTTTCCTTGATGGCGGCATGGGCGGCGGCCAGGCGGGCGATGGGCACCCGGAAGGGCGAGCAGCTCACGTAATTCAGGCCGATCTTGTGGCAGAACTCGATGGAGGAAGGATCGCCGCCGTGTTCGCCGCAAATGCCCAGTTTGATGCCGCTACGGCCCTGGCGGCCCAGCTTGGCGGCCATTTCCACCAGCTTGCCCACGCCGTTTTGATCCAGACGGGCGAAGGGATCGCTCTCAAAAATCTTGGCGGTGTAGTAAGCGTCCAGGAACTTGCCCGCGTCGTCGCGGCTGAAGCCAAAGGTCATCTGGGTCAAATCGTTGGTGCCAAAGGAGAAGAACTCGGCCTCGGCGGCCACTTCGTCAGCGGTAACGCAGGCGCGGGGAATTTCGATCATGGTGCCGATGTGGTACTTGAGGGTGGTCTTTTGCTCCGCAAAGACCTTCTCAATGGTCTCCACCACGATCTTTTTCACATAGGCCAGTTCCTTCACTTCGCAAACCAGGGGGATCATGATCTCGGGCACGATCTCCTTGCCGGTTTCCTTGGCCACTTTGATGGCGGCCTGCATCACGGCGCGGGTCTGCATCACGGCGATTTCCGGATAGGTCACCGCCAGGCGGCAGCCCCGGTGGCCCATCATGGGGTTGAACTCATGCAGGGCGTCGATTTTCTCGATGATCTTTTCGCTGGTGGTGCGCAGTTCCTTGGCGATGGCGGCGATTTCGTCCGTCATGGTCTTTTGGGGCAGGAACTCATGCAGCGGAGGATCCAGGTAGCGGATGGTCATGGGGCGGCCTTCCAGGGCCTTGAACATGCCTTCAAAATCGCCCTGTTGCATGGGCAGAATCTTGGCCAGGGCCGCTTCCCGCTGTTCCACTGTATCCGCCAGGATCATCTCCCGGACGGCGGCAATGCGGTCCGCTTCAAAGAACATGTGCTCGGTGCGGCACAGGCCGATGCCTTCCGCGCCAAACTCCACAGCCTTGGTGGCGTCCTTGGGGCTGTCCGCGTTGGTGCGCACTTTCAGGGTACGGGCCGCGTCCGCCCAAGCCATCAGCTTGGCAAAATCGCCGGAAACCTTCGCTTCCACCGTGGGGATCAGCTCGCCGTACACAATGCCGGTGGAGCCGTCCAGGGACAGGCTGTCGCCCTCGTTGTAGGTCTGATCGCCCACGGTGAGGGTTTTGTTCTCTTCGTTGATGTGCAATTCGCCGCAGCCCACCACGGCAGCGCGGCCCATGCCGCGGGCTACCACAGCCGCGTGGGAGGTCATGCCGCCACGGGCGGTCAAAATGCCCTTGGACAGGTCCATGCCCTCAATGTCCTCCGGGGTGGTCTCTTCCCGCACCAAAATGGCGGAAATGCCGGCGCGGCCAGCCTTGGCGGCGGCAGCGGCGGTGAAGTACACCTGGCCGGCGGCGGCGCCGGGGGAGGCGGGCAGGCCCTTGGCGATGGGGTTAGCCTTCTTCAGGGCCGTGGGTTCAAAGGTGGGATGCAGCAAGGAATCCAGCTGCTTGGGCTCCACCTTCAGCACCGCTTCATCGGTGGTCAGCATCTTCTCTTCCACCAGGTCGCAGGCGATCTTGATGGCGGCGGCGGCGGTACGCTTGCCATTGCGGGTTTGCAGCATGTACAGCTTGCTATGCTCAATGGTGAATTCCATGTCCTGCATATCCCGGTAATGCTTTTCCAGGGTGCTGGCGATCTGGGTGAACTGCTTGTACACCTCCGGCATGGCCTGTTCCAGCGTGCTGATGGGCTGCGGGGTCCGGATGCCGGCCACCACGTCCTCGCCCTGGGCGTTGATGAGATATTCGCCATACAACTTGTTTTCGCCGGTGGAGGGGTTGCGGGTAAAGGCCACGCCGGTGCCGCTGTCATCGCCCATATTGCCAAAGACCATGGACTGCACGTTGACGGCGGTGCCCCAATCGCCGGGGATATCATTCATGCGGCGGTAGTAAATGGCGCGGGGGTTGTCCCAGCTGCGGAACACAGCCTTGATGGCCTCCATCAGCTGCACCTTGGGGTCTTGCGGGAAGGCTTCGCCTTTTTCTTTTTGGTATACGGCCAAGAAGCGCTTCACGACCTCTTTCATGTCGTCCGCATTCAAATCGGTGTCAAACTTGGCGTGCTTTTGTTCCTTCACAGCGTCCAGCTGGGCTTCAAACAGCTTCTTGTCAATCTCCATCACCACGTCGGAGAACATTTGGATAAAGCGGCGGTAGCTGTCAAAGGCGAAGCGCTCGTTGCCCGTCTGCTTGGAAAGGCCCTGCACGGCCACGTCATTGAGGCCCAGGTTCAAAATGGTGTCCATCATGCCGGGCATGGACGCCCGGGCGCCGGAACGGACCGAGACTAGGAAGGGGTTCGCCAAATCGCCAAACTTCTTGCCGCAGATGGTTTCCGTCTGGGCCAGCGCTTCATAAATCTGCTTGGAAATCTCTTCGGAGATCCTTTCGCCGTCCTTGTAATACTGGGTGCAGGCCTCGGTGGACACGGTGAAGCCCTGGGGCACAGGCAGACCGATATTGGTCATTTCCGCCAGATTCGCGCCCTTGCCGCCCAGCAGGTTCTTCATCTCGGCATTGCCCTCTTTGAACAGGTACACATACTTCGTCATGAGATTGCCATCCTCCTCATTGGTTGTGTTGAGGACAAACCACCGGCGGAATCCATCCCCAATGTCTATCCTTCCATCTAACTTTTTGATTATACACGGGAAGGATAGAAATGGCAAGGACAGGGCGCGGGTTTTCGGGATTTTTGCGGGGAATTTTTGTGAAAAGCTGTTTGTGGCTATGGTTTTTGGGGGATCATTTTGGCTTTCTTGTTGCGGGTCAGCTTTTTGCGCACATAGGCCTCCGCCTCCCCATACAGGGCCGGAGGGCAGGCCACCACCAGCACCTGCCACCAGCTGGGCCGAAAAAACAGCAGCTGCCGGGTCTCCCTCCAACAGCGCAGCTTGCGCACATCGCCCCAGGCAATATACACCCGCCGGACCAGCGTGGGCCCAGCCGCCGCCGGTTCCTCCCCTTGCAGGGCTTCCACCATTTCCGGGGTGGTAAACCGGGCGTAGAGCCTCAGCGGGGTGGGATGGTCCAGGTAGGTGTCCGCGTAGGCCCCTGTCCTGTCCAGCACAAAGTGCACGTTTTCCTTCCCCTGCAACAGCAAAACCACCAGCATAAACAGCAGCATCGCGCCCAGCACCCACAGCAACGTGCCAAAGAAGCCCTGCAAAAACAGGGACTGCACCCCCCGGCCTCCGCTTAAAAGGCCCTCCAGCAGCAGCACCGCCGCCGCCACGCAGCCCAGCACCGGCAGGGCCACCCGCAGCACCCGGTTCCACGAAAACCAATCTCTCACAGGATTGCGCCCCATCCAAAAGGAAATCTGCTCATTGGTTTTGCTCAGCTTTCCATAGCAAAAGGGGCAGGCCTCCCCATCGGGCACCTCCCGTTTGCATTTCTTGCAAAAATTCATCATGCTGGGCCTTCCTTTCCGGCTTTCGCGCCTTTGAAACGATCGAATAAGGGGCCTTCTCAGGGGCATGCTGTCCCTAGGAGGTGAAAAAATGCAATACTACCCCAGCTTGCGGGAGCTGCTTGGGAACAGCCCCAAAAGCAAGCAGCTGTATGATGCCCTGCCGCCCCGCGTCCAGCATTCCCTGCGGCGGTACCACCAATCCATTCACACGTATGCGGACCTGCAAAAAATCCTGGCGCTGTTTCTTTAATCCATCCGCTTCTCCACGCACTTTCTTCCTCTGCGCGTCATAAGGTAAAAGGAGAACATCTCGAAAGGAGCTTTTCATTATGATGCGACCCACTTTTTCCGGCAGCACCGCCTCCGGCCAAACCTGTGCAGAGGAATACGTAGTAAAAAAGGGCGACAGCTTCTATCTGATCAGCCACAAACTGGGGGTTCCCCTCCGGGACCTGCTGGCCGCCAACCGGGACATTCACCCGGCGCGCCTGATGGTGGGCGATGTGCTGTGCATCCCCAGGGAGGAAGATGACACCGGGACCACAGGCAGCGAAGCGCCTCCCACCCCCAGCGAAGGGAGCGGCACCACGGGAGGGGCCACAGGTGGTACTGGAACCACGGGCGGAACCGGCACCACGGGGGGGACAACAGGCGGTACCACTGGGGGCACCGGAACTACGGGTGGAACCACGGGCGGTACCACTGGGGGCACCGGAACTACGGGTGGAACCACGGGCGGCACCGGAACTACAAGTGGAACCACAGGCGGAACCACGGGCGGCACTGGAACTACAGGCGGCGTCAGCAACCTCAACTGCCCGCTGGATGAACAACACACCGTCCAGGCGGGGCAATCCGTGGCGGACATCCAACTGCGCAATTTGGTCAGCCGCAACACACTGGTACAGGCCAACCCCGCCATTAACCTGGAGCAGCTGGTCCCCGGCCAGGTGCTGTGCATCCCCAAGGAAAACATCCCCTGCGCCCTGCCCACCACCTACACCCTGCGCCCCAATGACACCCTGGAAAGCGTGGCCATCCGCTTTAACCTGCCGGTGGCTTCCCTGCTGCGGGCCAACCCCTGCCTGGCCCCCCAGGATTTTGAATGCGACACCACCATCGTCCTTCCAAGCTGATTAGCCCGCCTCCTCCAGCAGCCTTTGCACCAGGCGCTGGGTATATTGCTGTACATACTGGGCATCGGTAAAAAGGCTCTCCTGGCTCTTGGGCTCATCCCCCATCAGCCCCACAAACTGGCTGACCTTCAGGCCCAGGGCATCTTGCATATCCTGGTCGCTGCCCGCCTTGGACACCAGGTAATAGCACAGCAAGGAATCCTGCTGGCCCATGCGGTGGGCCCGGTCCTCGGCCTGGCTGTGCACCGCCGGGGACCAGTCCAGCTCGCCGAACACCACACAACTGGCCCGCTGCAAATTCAACCCCGCCGCCGCCCGCAGGGAAATGCAGCAAAGGTTGGTTTTTCCCGTCATAAACCGTTCCACGGAACGGTCCTTCTGCGCGGTTGTTTCCCGGCCTGTGAGAAAGGCCGGGGAAAAGCCGTGCAATTCCTTTTTGTAAATGTCCATCACCTGGTGGTGGTGGGCAAACAGCAGCACCCGCTCCTCCGCCTCCAGCAGCGCCCGCACGAACTGCGCCACATACGGCGCTTTGGCAACGCCGGTGGCCTGCCGCTCCCCCTGCTCCACCTCCATCTCCATCAGCGCCCGCTGGGAGGCGTTCAGCTCCGGCCCCTGCTTTAATAGGCGCAGCTTTTCCGTGATGGGCAGCATCAGTTTTTTGTACACCGCATCATCGCTGTCAATGGTCATCACCAGGCGTCGCTTGGGGGGCAAATCGCTGAGCACGTCCTGCTTGGTGCGGCGGAACATGATGCCCTCACTGCGCAAATGCTCCCCCAGCACCTCCGGCTTGGCCACGATTTGGTTGCCGTAGCCGTAGCACCATTCCCGGGTGAAGCTATCATAATCCCCCAAAAAATGAAAATCCAGAATGTTGATGACGTTCCAAATCTCCGCGCCCCGGTTGTAAATGGGCGTTCCGGAGAGCCCCACGATGCGCGAGGCCCCCCCGGCCAGCAGGCTGGCGGCGGAATACTTCTCCGTGCCGCTGTGCCGCAGCTCCTGCACCTCGTCAAAAATCACCGTTTCAAACCCAAACTGGGGCAGGGCCTCCTTCCAGCCCCGCAGCAACAGGTAATGCATCAGGTAGATATCCGCCGGGGGCAGCTGATACGGCTTTAAGCCCTTGAGGATATGGACGCTGATGGGCTGGCCATCCGGCCTGCGCAAAAAGCGCCCGATCTCGCTTTCCCAGTTGCGCATCAGATGGGCCGGGGCAATGACCATCACCGGGTACTGCCCCGTTTGGGCCAGCAAAGCCAGGGCCTGCACGGTTTTGCCCAGGCCCATCTCGTCCGCCAGCAGGGCCCGGTCCGTGCGCAATAAGAAAGCCAGGCCCTCCTCCTGAAAGCCGGTCAGCTTGCCATAGAACACATGGGCCATGGGGGTCACCCGGGTGGGGGCCAAAAAAGCGGTCTCCCGCTTCACCACATATTCCCGGGCCTCATACAGGGCATCCCGCCACCGGTCCATGTCCTTGTCCTTCACCGCCAAGGGGTACCGGAGCATCAGCCAGTTCAGGTCCCCCACAATGCGGCGGTGGTCCGTAAAGCGGGCCTCCCCCCGGCGGCTGGTGTCCGTGCCGGGAAACAGCCGCTTGCAAAGCTCCGTCACATGGGGCTCCGCCTTCACGATCCAGCATTTCCGCTTGGCGTTGTAGGAAAGCGTCCCGTAGGTGCGATACTGGGGATCGTTTTCGTTCTGCGCACCGCTGCTGTCCGCCAGGTAGGGGGGCAGAAACACTTCCCTGCGTCCGTCGCTCATGGCAGGGCCACCCCCCAAAGCTGGGACAGCACCAACCCCCGCACAGGCTTGCCGCCCAGGTCCTTGGGCAGGGGGACCGAGCGCTGGCTGACCACGATCAAGGCGGACACGGCCTCGCAGGCGGCATAACGCAGCAGCTGCTTTTTCAGCACCGCGGGCAAGGGCTTGCCTTTCTTGATTTCGATGCCCACGCTGCCCACCAGAAAATCAATGCGGCAGCCGGCGCCGATTCGCGCCTCGTGCACGCAGGGCAGGCCCGCCTGCAGCAGCCGTTCCTCCACCATTTTGTGGATGTCCATCTCATAGGGAACAAAAGGGGGCCGCAGAGCGGTCAGGGCTTCGTACACGATGTCCCTCATCCGGCGGCCTCCTTTCTGTTGGGCAGCGCTTTTAGAAACGCCCTATTCCAGTGAGATTTGCTTATTCTTCCGGCTTTCCTTGTACAGCACAAAGCGCCTGCCAATGCACTGCACGGCCTGGGCATGCACCGCTTCGCACAAGGCCTGGCAGGCCTCCCGGGCGGATAGCTCGCTGCCGCTTTGCACCGCGCATTTGATCAGTTCCCGGGCCTCCAGGGCATCATAGGCTTCCTTGGCCGTAAACTCCGTGATGCCGTCCTTGCCGATGTACAAAATGGTGTCCAGATTATTGGCCAAACTGCGCAGCTTGGCCCGTTGCTTGCTGGTAAGCTCCATGGTCGTTCTCCTTATTCCACAAAATCAAATTCCATATCGCCGATGCGGATGGTATCCCCTTCCCCCGCGCCCTTCTCCCGCAGGGCGTCAATGATGCCCCTGTCCCGCAGGGTCCGGTGGAACCAGTTCAGGCTGTCCTCATCCTCAAAGTTCACGCTGTCAATGAAGTGCTGCATGGCCGGGCCTTCCACCACAAAGGCGCCGCCCTCCCGGCGGACGGTGAAGCCCTGGGCGGACCGGGGGACCTCCGTCACCTCCACCTCGTCAAAAATGCGCGGTGGCGGCAGCTCCGGCAGCATGCGCACCACCTGGTCCAGCAGGACCTCAAAACCCTTGTGGGTGGCAGCGCTCACCGGAAAGGCCTGGTAGCCCATCTTTTCAAAGGCGACCTTGAGTTCTTGCACCCGGGCCTCCTCCGGGATCAAATCACATTTGTTCAGCACCACCAGCTGGGGCCTGCCCACCGGCTCCCCGTACTTTTCCAGCTCTTCGTTGATGATGCGGAAATCCTCCACGGGGTCCCGCTCCTCGCTGCCGGAGGCGTCCACCACATGCAGCAGCAACCGGGTGCGCTCCACATGGCGCAGGAAATGGTGGCCCAGGCCCACACCTTCGCTGGCCCCCTCCACCAGGCCGGGGATGTCCGCCAGCACAAAATCATTCTGCTTCCACTGCACAATGCCCAAATTGGGGGTCAGCGTGGTGAAATGGTAGTTGGCAATCTTGGGGCGGGCCGCCGTCAAGGCCGCCAAGATGGTGCTTTTGCCCACATTGGGGAAGCCCACCAAGCCCACGTCCGCGATGGTTTTCAGCTCCAGCCACACCGACACGGCCTCGGTTTTGATACCGGGCTTGGCAAAATTGGGCGCTTGGCGGGTGGGCGTGGCAAAATGCTGGTTGCCGTGGCCGCCCTGGCCGCCTTTTAACAACACCTTGCGCAGGCCGGGCTCGCTCATGTCCGCCAGCACGGCCCGGTCCTCCTCCCGCAAAAACACGGTGCCCACCGGCACTTTGATGAGGATGTCCGCGCCGCTCTTGCCATGGCAGTTGTTGCCGCTGCCCTCCGCGCCGTTTTCCGCAAAATACTTGGTATGGAAGCGGAAATCCAGCAACGTGTGCATATTGGGGTCCGCCACCACCACCACGTCGCCGCCCCGGCCGCCGTCGCCGCCGTCCGGCCCGCCGTTGGCCACATATTTCTCCCTGTGAAAGGCTACGCAGCCGTTGCCGCCGTTGCCCGCTTTACAACTAATTTTGACCCGGTCCACAAATGATGCCATGCTGTTCCTCCGTCTCTAGGCCTGTAGCGCTGGGGCTTTCTTCTTGGGGTCCTTGGGCTTTTCCGCTTTTGGTTTCTGTGCCTTTGGCTTGTCCGCCTGGGGCTTTTGCGCCTGAGGCCTCTCCGCCTGGGGCGCTGCCCCGTAGGTGCACAGAGGCCGCAGGGTACAGGTCCCGCAGGCCGGTCCCCTGGCATGGCATACCCTGCGCCCATGGTAAATCAGCCAATGATGGGCCGCAATCCAGTCCTGTTGGGGAATGGCCTTTTGCAGCTGCACCTCCGTGGCTTCCACATTTTTGGCCTTGGCCAGGCCCAGGCGGTTGCTGACCCGAAACACATGGGTGTCCACCGCGATGGTGGGGGTGCCAAAGGCGTTGGCCATCACCACATTGGCGGTTTTCTGGCCCACTCCCGGCAGGGCGGTGAGCTCCTTCATGGTTTTTGGCACCTGCCCCCGGTGGTGCAGGGCCATGAGGCGGCAGGCCTCCACGATGTTGCCCGCCTTGCTTTTGAAGCCGCAGCTTTTCACCATTTGGTACACGTCCTCCACGCTGGCGGCGGCCATGGCCTCCACATTCGGGTAGGCGGCAAAGAGCCCGGGGGTCACCTTGTTCACCTGCTTGTCCGTGCACTGGGCGGACAGCATGGTGGCCACCAGGGTTTCATAGGGATTGGAAAAATTCAGCTCCGGCCCCGCCTCTGGATACAGCCGTTTCAGTTCCGCCAGAATGGCCTTGGCATTGATACGCATGGTTACTCCTTCGCTTCCATCTGAAAGGGCGGACGGTTCAGTTTGCACAGCCCTTTCACTACAAAATAAATGGTGACGATGGCCACGGGTACGTCGATCAAATAGGTCCAAATCCGCCCCGCCACAATCACCCAATACCCCTTGGGGATAAACGCCACGCTGAGCCAGTAGGAATTGAGCAGCAGGTTCCAGGCCGCCACCAGCAGGCAGGCCGCCCCAATGCGGACCCAATTGGCAGGCTTATGGGCCAGCACCAGGCCATAGACCAGGCCCACGCCCATGGCAGTGAGGGTGAAGCCAAAATAATAGGGGCCTGCGGGAAAGAGATGCGCGCCCAAAAAATCCCCCAGCGCGCCGACGGCCACCGCCCAGGGCCAGCCCAAAAACACACCGGCCACCGCAATGGGCAAAAAGCCAAAATTGAACTGCTTGGAAAGCAGCGGAATTTGCAGCATGCTGCCCAGCACCACCTGCAGAGCCACCAACAGCGCCGCGTAGGTGATTTTTTCCGTCAAGTCCGCCTTGTGTCTATTTGCTTTCATCCAAAAAGCACCTTACCCTTTCTTCCACATCACAACCACTCGCAAGCATCCGCCACGGCCAGGGCGATGCGTTCCAGCCCCTGCTGGTCCGCTTCGCCAAAACGACCAAGGAGGGGGCTGTCGATGTCCAGCACCGCCACCAGCCTGCCCCCTTGCAGCAGGGGCGCCACGATCTCGGACCGGGAGGCCGCGTCGCAGGCAATATGCCCTGGAAATGCATGCACATCCTTCACCAGCTGGGTTTGCAGGGTCCCTGCCGCCGTGCCGCATACGCCTTTGCCCACAGGAATGCGAAGGCAGGCGGGCTTCCCCTGAAAGGGCCCCAGCACCAGCTCCCGGCCCCGCATGACGTAAAAGCCCACCCAATTGACGCCTGTCAGCGCCTGGCCCAGCAGGGCGGACACATTGGCCATGTTGGCCACCGGGTCCCGCTCCCCTTCCATCAGGGCCTGGGCCTGGGAAAGCAACAGCGGGTACAGCTCCGCCGGGTCTTTGGGGTATTCCTTTTCCAAGGCTACGTCCACCCTGTTCCCTCCCGCCGCGAAGGCTTGTTCCCCTCCGCCTTGCCCAGTATACCATTTTCCGCATCCGCTGCAAAGTCTGTTTTTCGGGCTGTTCTTTTCCTGTATACCGCCTTGCGCCTGCGGAGCAATGCCGTTACAATGAAATACGCCCGGTTGTGAAAAAACAAACGAAAGGGAATGATTCTCCCGTGTCTACAATCCTGATGAAAACGCCGCTGGTGGAGATGGACGGCGACGAAATGACCCGCATTTTGTGGCAAATGATCAAGGACAAGCTGATTTTGCCCTATGTGGACCTGAAAAGCGAATACTACGACCTGGGGCTGGCCAAGCGGGACGAAACGGAGGACCAGATTACGGTGCAAAGCGCCGAGGCCACGCTGAAATATGGCGTTGCCGTAAAATGCGCCACCATCACCCCCAATAGCCAGCGGGTGGAGGAATACGGCCTCAAGCAAATGTGGAAAAGTCCCAACGGCACCATCCGCGCTATGCTGGACGGCACAGTTTTCCGTGCGCCCATTGTGGTCAAGGGCATCTCCCCCTGCGTGCGCAGCTGGAAAAAGCCCATCATCATTGCCCGCCACGCCTACGGGGATGTGTATAAGAATACGGAAATCGCCGTGCCAGGCCCCGGCCTGGGCGAGCTTTGCTTTACCGGCAGCGATGGAAAAACCCTCCGCCAGCCCATTGCCCATTTTACGGGCAGTGGCATCCTGCAAGGGGTGCACAACACGGATGAAAGCATCCATTCCTTTGCCCGCGCCTGCTTTGCCTACGCCCTCAGCGAGCGGCAGGACCTGTGGTTTTCCACCAAGGACACCATCTCCAAAACCTATGACCACCGCTTCAAGGACATCTTTGCGGAGCTGTACCAGCAGGAATACCGGGCGGCCTTTGAAGCGGCGGGCATCGAATACTTCTATACCCTCATTGACGATGCCGTGGCCCGGGTCATCCGCAGCGAAGGCGGCTTCATCTGGGCCCTGAAAAACTATGACGGCGACGTGATGAGCGACATGGTGGCCACGGCCTTTGGCAGCCTGGCCATGATGACCAGCGTGCTGGTATCCCCCGGCGGGCAGTATGAGTACGAGGCGGCCCACGGCACAGTGACCCGGCACTATTACCAGCACAAAAAGGGGCAAACCACCAGCACCAACCCGGTGGCCACCCTTTTTGCCTGGACCGGGGCCCTTAGAAAGCGAGGCGAGCTGGACGGCCTGCCCGATCTGCAAGCCTTTGCCAAGAAACTGGAAGAGGCCACCTTGCAAACCATCGAAGGGGGCCAAATGACCAAGGACCTAGTGCCCCTCTTTGAAGGCTCCGCCCAAAGCCTCAGCAGCGAGGCCTTTTTGGACGCCATTGCGGAAAAGCTGAAAAGCGCCTTGGCATAACCATTTTGCGCGGTTTTCCCCGCTCCCGCCGGTGTGACCGGCGGGAGCCTTTTTTTCTGCCTTTTCGTTGCCCTTTTTCCCCGCCCTTCTATATTTTGGAATTTCCCCCTTCTATTCCCCCCTTCTATTTTTGGAATTTATTGCGAAAAAAGAAAAAGAATGCTATAATTTAAAGGATAAGCAGGATTCGTCTTCTGTTTTCGTCCTTGCTGGGTCCTTCGTCTTTTCTTCGCGCCTTGGCGGCAAGGGGCGATGGGGTGCCTGATTATGCTTTCGGAGGCTTTTCATCATGAAAAACTGGAAAATTTCAATGAAACTTTTCGTTGCCTTTGCGCTGATCATCCTGCTGTCTTGCTTGACCGCAGTGATGGCCTATGTGGGTATGTCCAACATCAACCGCAAGGACCAAGCGCTGTATAACAAAAGCGTAAAGGCCATGGAGCAAATCGGCCATATCTCCACCAATTTTCAAAAGCAGCGGGTTCTGTTGCAGTCCTTCCTGGTGGTCAAAGGGGGCACCCCGGAATTTGAACAGCTAGAGAAGGATTTAGCCACGCTGGAAAAAGAAATGGAAAGCCATATCGAAACGTACAACCCCACCATCACAGAGAAAGTGGACCAGGAGAACTTTAGCACGTTTTATAACATGTATTACGAGAATTTTTCCGCCCTCAAAAGCAGCCTGCGGGATATGGGGATGGCCAATGCAGTGGTGACCGTCGGCTCTGTGGGCAAGGTTTTAGAGCGAAGCGCAGAGCTTGTCGAAAAACTGGATACGTACTTGGAAAACTGCTTTACACACAATGTGGAGTATGCCAAGGAGAGCATTGAGCAAAACGAAGAAACGTTCCAATTCTTCATTTTTACGCTGGCCATGGCGCTGCTCTTTAGCGTCCTGATTGCCGCCGCGATTGCGGCCACCCTCTACCGCACCATTGCCCGGCCCATGCACGCCATGGTGCGGGCTGCCAACCAAATCGCCGATGGCGACATGGACATCCACGTGGAAACCGAAACCCAGGATGAAGTGGGCGATTTGACCGCCGCCTTCCGCCGCATGGCCGCCAGCATTGGAACCCATGCGGAGAACCTGACGCAAATCGCCGAGGGCAACCTCACTGCGTCCATTGTGGCCGCCAGTGAGAAGGACGTGCTTTCCAACTCCATCATCGGCGCTTCCGACCATCTCAGCCACCTCATTCAGCAGATCCTGGTGGCCGCCCGCCAAGTGTCCAATGGCGCCAACCAGATCAGCGACGGCAGCCAAACCCTGGCCCAGGGCACCGCAGAGCAGGCCACCGCCATTGACGAGCTTTCCAGCTCTGTGTTTGAAATTTCGCTGAACACCAAAGAAAACGCCAAGATGGCGGAAAAGGCGGCCATTTTATATGGCGGCATCAAGCAGCGCGCCCAAGAAAGCACCAGCCTCATGAGTGAAATGATGCACGCCGTGGACGAGATCAACCAGGCCAGCGTCAGCATCAGCAAGATCATCAAGCTGATCAACGACATCGCTTTCCAAACAAACATTCTGTCCCTCAACGCCGCGGTGGAGGCCGCCAACGCCGGCCAGCACGGCAAGGGCTTCGCGGTGGTGGCCGGGGAAGTCCGCAACCTGGCCGCCAAAAGCGCTCAGGCCGCTGCCGATACCGATGCCCTGATCGAAAACTCCATCGAAAAAGCCCGCCTGGGCGCATCTATTGCCCAAAAGACCCGGGACGCCCTGGGGCAGATCGTGGAAGATATTTTCCACTCCAACGAGCTGATGGACGACATTGCCAAGGCCTCCAGTGAACAGGCCCTGGGCGTGGAGCAGATCAACCTGGGCATCGACCAGGTGGCGCAAGTGGTGAATGTCAACAGCAGCACCGCAGAACAAAGCGCCCTGTCCGCCGCGGCCATGGCCACCCAAGCGCAAACCATGGAAAACCTGGTGTCCAGCTTCAAGCTGAAGCCGGAATACCATGTGGACCTGGCCCCCGTGGTTCCCCTGGCCGACAACAAGGCCAAGGCCCGCAAGACGGATGGCAAGCCCGTGATTTTGCTGGACGAAAACCCGGACAAGTACTGACCCTCATTTCCCCGCAGCAACGCAAAGGAGTGGCGCCCCATGAAACCAGCAGAAAAAAAGATTTTGGTCGTGGATGATACGCTCTTTATGGTCACCATGATCCAACGGGCCTTGGAAGAAGCGGGTTACGCAGTGGTGACCGCCTTTTCCGCCGAGGAGGCCCTGGAAAAATTGCGCCAGGACCGCCCGGACCTGATCTTGCTGGACGTGATTATGCCCGGCATGAGCGGGTTTGAGTTGTGCGAGCTTCTGCGCAGCGATATGCGCTTTAGCCTGATTCCCATCATCATCATCACGGGGCAGGCGGAAGAGGAAGACCGGCTGAAGGGCCTCGAATTAGGCGCGGACGACTATGTGGTGAAGCCCTTCATCAAGCGCGAGCTGCTGGCCCGGGTCCATAACACCCTGGTGCGCCTAGAAAGAATGCGCAACGTCAACCCCATGACGGGTCTGCGGGGCAATAACGACATTGAAGCGGAAATGCTCCGGCGCATCAAAAGCAAGCTGCCCTACGCCGTCATGTATTTTGACTTGAACCTGTTCAAGCCCTACAACGATTGCTATGGCTTTGCCAGCGGCGACAAATTCATCCTGATGACTGCGGACACCATCGTGGAGGCGGTCAATGCCTGCGGAACCCCCACGGATTTCGTGGGCCATATCGGCGGGGACGATTTCATCGCCGTGGTGGAGCCGGGTGTAGCTGTGCCCATCGCCGAAAAGGTGATTGCGGATTTTGAATCCAAAAAGCTGGCCTTCTATTCCGAAGAGGATTTGAAGAACGGCTACATCTCGTCCAAGGACCGCAGTGACGTGGCGCAGCGCTTTGGACTCACCGGCATTTCCGTGGCCATTGTGATCGACGCCACCAACCGCATCAAGGACACGGTGGAATTGGCCAAGGTGGCGGCGGAGATCAAGGGGAAGGCCAAAAAAGCGGTGAAGAGCGCCTATTGCATCAATGAATAAAGCGCTATCCTGGTGCTGGAGGTGACAAGCATGGACGATTTTCAAAAAGAAATGTTCGATGTGTTTGTCTTTGAAACCAACTCCTTTTTAGAGCAGCTGGAAGCCCTGCTGATGGAAGCGGAAAGCCGCGACGACAGCATATTGGAGGCTGTGCCTGAAATTTTTCGCATCATGCATACCATCAAAAGCTCTTCCGCCATGATGGGCTTTGAGAACATCTCCAAGCTGGCCCACCGGACGGAGGATTTGTTTTACTTCATTCGGGAAAAAAAGCCTGCCCAGGTGGACAAGCAAAAGCTGACGGATTTGGTGTTTCGTTGCGTGGACTTCATTCGCCGCAATATGAACCCAGAAAGCTGCAGCGAGGACCCGGCCTCTACCATCCAGGAGATTGGCCAATACTTAGACACGCTGGCGCAAGGGAACGCCCCCCAGCCGAAAGAGCCGCCCATGCCGGAGCCTGTGGCAGCCCCTGTGCAGGGCGGCATTCCAGCCCCTACCGCGCAGGCCGACGCTCCTTCCCCCGTCGTTCAGGCCCCGGATGCTACTCCCCCAGCCCCTGTTTTCCAGCGGCGGGCCTCCGACCGTGTGGGCTGCTCTTTGCGCATTTTATTCAAGCCCAACTGCGCCATGATCGGCCTGCGGGCCTTTGAGTTGACCACCAAGGTGGGCCGCCTCCAGGCGGGCGTTGTGGCCCAGCCCACGGACGACGACCCCGAGGGGGATGAAATTTTGGCCAGCAAGGGGCTTTTGCTGACCCTTCCCTCCTCCGAACAGGTCGAAGAAATCATCAAGCAGCTGGAAGCCTCCCCCTTTGTAGGCTCCGTCACCCGGGCGGATGAGGCCCCCCGTCGCCGCGCCAGCGATGTGGCCGCGCCCAGCGCTTCCGATTCCGCCTACACAGGGCCGGACAGGCGGAGTGGGGATGCCCGCAATTCTCTCTATATGGGCATTGAGATCAAAAAGCTGGACAAGCTTATCAATCTGTCCGGTGAAATCATCATCGCGTCTATGGGCGCTGCCCACGCCTTTGAGCAGGGGGATGACGAAAAGACCCTCATCGCCCTGGAAGGCTTGCACCGCCTAATTTTGGACGTGCAGGACCAGACCCTGTCCCTTCGCATGGTGTCCCTGCGGGACACCTTCCATAAGCTGAACCGCTCCGTGCGCGACGCCACTGGCAAGCTGCAAAAGAAGGTGGACTTCGTCATGGCGGGTGAGGACACCGCCGTGGACCGCAACGTGATCGACCACCTTTTCTCTCCCCTGATGCATATTCTGCGCAATGCTGTGGATCACGGCATTGAACTTCCCCAGGAGCGGGAAGCCGCAGGAAAGCCCGCAGTGGGCAAAATTTCCCTTTCCGCTTCCATCCAAGGGGATCAAGCCGTAATCTCCGTGATGGATGACGGGCGCGGCATCAACCGCGCCATCGTCATGCAAATTGCCCTGGACCATGGCCTCATCACCCAGGAGCAGGCCCAAAAAATGAGCGATGAAGAAGTGAACGCCCTCATTTTCTTGCCGGGCTTTTCCACCAAAAGCGATGTGACGGAGCTTTCCGGCCGGGGCGTGGGCATGGATGTTGTGAATGAGAGCGTGCGCAAGCTGAACGGTCGGATTCACGTCAGCAGCGTGGAGGGGCAAGGGACCCGGATCGACCTGCGCATCCCCCTCACCTTGGCCATCTTGGAAGCGCTGCTGGTTCGTGCGGACCAGGAGGTCTTTGCCATTCCCTCCAGTGTGGTGCGGGAAATCTTCACCCCGGATGTGAGCACCCTCCGTCAAGCCAACGGGCAGGATGTGATCATCCATCGTGACGCTTGCTATCCCGTGGTGCGCATGTCTGATATTTTTGAAATGCCGCACCGTTCGTATGAAGAGGGCCTGATGATTCTGATCAACGCCAACGGGGATCAATTTGCCCTGTTCATTCATGAGGTGTTGCAGCAGCAAAGCATCGTGGTCAAGCCCACCCCCGCGCTGCTGAAGAGCATCAAAGGCCTGTATGGATGTACCATTTTGGGCAGCGGCCAGGTTTGTCTCATTATTGACGTGGTCGGTCTGCTTGAAAGCCGAGTGAAGAGGTGACGATTGTGAGCGAGTGGACGGATTCCCAGCCAACCCAGGAACAAGACGAGTTGCTCCATAAATATCTGGTTTTTTCGGTGGATGAAAGCTATGCCTTGGAGCTTTCAAAAGTTCGAGAAATCATGGAGTACAAGCCCATCACCCGCGTGCCTGAGACCCCTGCCTACATCGTGGGGGTGATGAACCGCCATGGCTCCGTGGTGCCTGTTATTGACATGCGCAAGCGCTTCCACCAGCCTGATTTGGAAAACGCTTCCCGGCGCTGCACCATCATCATCCGATTTGACGGCGGCCATCTGGGGCTGCTGGTGGACAATGTAACGGACTTGATTGACATTGCTCCGGAGATGATTTCGCCCCCACCCCAGGTGGGCAAAAGCTATTCCCATGTATTCATCAAAGCCATCGGTATTTACAAGGAGCAGATGGTGATGATCGTGGATGCGGACAAGCTGGTGAACCTGGATGATTTGGCCGCCTTGCCGGAAGAGCTTGCCGAAGAAGAGCCTGCGGCGGCGGAAAAAAAGGCGGGCCGCAAGGCGAAGAAATGAAGTAAAAAAAGCCCTTCACACGGGCGATGTGGGGGCGAATCTCTTTTGGAGGCTTCGCCTCCAAGCCACCATCAGGGCGAAAGCCCTGAGCCCATGCATTCACCGCGTTTCATGCGGTGAATGCATGGAATGAAAAGGTTTGTTTCGCAAAGATATTGCCTTATTGACAAGCTAAAACACCCATAGAATGGACGTTTTAGCCCTAACCTGGCCACAGGTCGTTGAAAACCCTGTTTGAGAGTAAACGTCGTTCTTCCGGCATTGTCTTTGACAGCGTGAAGCGCTGTCAAACCAAGGGTCCAGGGCTTAGCCCTGGCGGTGGCTTGGAGGCGGAGCCTCCAAAAGACGCTCTTCTACAAACCACAGCCTCCTTACGCGGAGGCCATTTTTTTAAGCAATTCCAGGCACCGAACCCGGATTTCCGCCGGTGGATATTGGGCATCCACCGCGCCCATTTCCGCGGCTACGCGGGGCATGCCATAGACCACGCAGGACTGCTGGTCCTGGGCGAAAGTAACGGCCCCGGCATCGTGCATTTTTTGCAGGCCCTGCGCGCCGTCCCGGCCCATGCCCGTCAGCAGAACGCCAATGGCTTGGTTCCCGTAGGCCTCCGCCACAGACTCAAACAGCATGTCAATGTTCGGCGTAGCTTTCCGGCTTTGGGCAGCGGGGGTCACCGTCAGGCAATAACGGTTCTTGATTTTTTTCACCACCGTATTGCGCCCGCCCGGCGCAATATACACCTGGCCGGGGACCAACACGTCCCCATCCTCCGCCTCCTTGATGGACAGCCGCGCGCTTTGGTTGAGCCGCTCCGCAAAGGATTTGGTGAAATTGCCGGGCATATGCTGGGCCACCAAAATGGGCGGCATCAACGCGGGCATATCCTTCATCATGGTGGCAATGGCCTCCGCCCCGCCGGTGGATGCCCCCACGGCCAGGCACATGCCGCTCAGCCGATCCACCTGGAACGGGGTCGTTTCCTCCTGGACCGCCAGCTTCACCGCCGCCAAAACACGCCGGTAAAAGAAAACAATCTGCTGCATATCGTTGCTGGTGGGCTTGGCCACAAAATCCACCGCTTTGCTGGCCAGCGCGTTTTCCCGCTGGGTGGGGTCCGAGCTCATCATAATCACGGGAATATAAAACTGCGGCAGCAGCGTTTTCACAAATTCCGTGCCGCTCATCCCGCCTAGGTTCACGTCCGAAATCAGCACGTCCGGAACATATTCCACAATCTGGTCTCTGGCATCATAGGCATTGGCGGCTTTGCCAACCACAGAAATGTTCACGTCCCGCTCCAATTCCTGCTGCATGGCTTCCCGGATAAACAGAGAGTCGTCCAAAATCACCACGCTGATCTTCTTCATCCTTTGGCCGCCTCCTTCCTGTACACAGAAGGCTGCACATACACAAAGGGCGACGCGTTTTTGTCAATGGTTTCCGACATGCCGATGAAAAGATAGCCGCCCTCTTCCAGCACATCATACAGACGCCGGATCAAGGCATTTTTGGTTTCTTCGTCAAAATAAATCATCACATTGCGGCAAAAAATGAAATGAAACTTCTTTTTGAAATGGTACGCTGGGCCCACCAGGTTATGCTTGCGAAAAATGACCTCGTCCTGAATGAAGGGAGCCACGCGAACGATCTCGCTGTCTGTGGCATCCATTTCAAAGTATCTCTTCACCCAGGAGGGGCTCAAATCACGGATGCTCTCCACCGGGTACTCGGCCTGCTGCGCCTTTTTCAGGGCCGTGGTGGAAATATCGGTGGCCAAAATTTTGGTATCCCACTGCACTTTGTTGTAATTGAAATAATCATTGAGAACCATGGCCAGGGTATAGGGTTCCTCCCCGGTGGCGCAGCCTGCGCTCCAAGAGCGCAAATCTTTGGTTTCCTGCTCCCTCTGGCAAATCGCGGGCAGGGCCTTGTTCACCAAAAAGCTGAAATGCGCGGATTCACGGTTGAACAAAGTATAGTTCACCGTCAAGCTGCTGATGAAATCCGCCAGGGTCGCGCCGGTAAAATCGGAACACAGGAACGTAAAGAACTCCGGAAAAGCTTCATAACCATGCTGGCTCATGCTCTTTTGCAAGCGCAACTCCACAAAGGTCCGCTTGGAGGTCAAGTCAATTCCATAGTTCGCTTTTACAAATGTGATGAGCTCGTGCAGATCTGCACTGGTGATTTGGATCATGTTCAAATTTCAGTCCTTATGCATTGATCATGGAGGGTTAGAATCCTTCAATCACTGACATGAGCGTATTTTCATCAAAGGGCTTGACCACAAAACTCTTGGCCCCACTTCGGATGGCCTCTTTCACGTAGACCTCCTGGCCCATGGCCGATACCATCACCACATTGGCCTCCGGGTCGATCTGCATAATGTTCTTCAGCGCGTCAATGCCGTTCATATTGGGCATGGTGATATCCATGGTGACCAAATCCGGTTTCAATTCTTTATATTTCTCCAGGCTTTGCAAGCCGTCCTCCGCTTCGCCTACAATTTCATAGCCATGCTTTGTCAGCATACCTTTGATCATTGATCGCATAAACGCCCCGTCATCTACAACCAGTACGCGCTTCATGCTTTCCCACCATCCCTTTTCCTGCTTGCCGACTGAAAATATTCAATCAATTGGCGCAAAACGAAATCGCTCCCGTTTTGTCCTGAAAAAAACCTGTGTCCCAAAAAACCCTTTTGAAAGTATATACAATTTTCAAAAAAGTGTCAAGCATTGTCGAATGACCGAATGCATTTGTAACTGCCTTGAAACTGACAGTTTTGGCCGCCACGGAAGACCGCACCGCTGTGTGAAAAAAGCATACTTTATCTATGGAACCCCTTGGAACCGGAAGGAGAGAACACTATGTCCGATTTTATGCAACCCATTGGTTCTATCCCCGCATTGACGGGTCCCATCGCCTCCAGTCAGTCCTTTGTGATTGTGCAAGATAGTTCTGTGGCCGGACTGGGCAACGGCGCGCCCAACTACTGCAGCGGCGGCGCCACGACCGCCTCGGAATACCACTTGAACGTGGATCCCCGCGGCAACTTTGTTCCATTTACCATCACCATCGGCGGAGTTACATTGCCCGCCTATTGCCTGGACCGCCCCCTAGACGGCCCCATCGGCGGGCAAAACGAGCCTTATCAAAGCGGGCCGCTCTCCACCATCCTGGCGGATGTGCCCCTATCCACGCAGCTCAGCCTGGCCTGGTTGGCGGGCAATGCGTACCCCGTCGTGTCCGCCGCCCAAATGTTTTCCATGCTGGGTGTGGATGCCGCCACCTCGCCGCCCCTGGATTCCTTTGATGCCTATGCTGCCGTTCAGACAGCCGTTTGGATGCTGATGGGTTCGCTGACGGACGCCCAGGCGGTTTTCCTGCTCTGCGGCTCCACCACCACAGCCCACGCGAAAAACACCCGCCTCCGACAAGCGGTGACGCAGCTGCTGACCATGGCTCGCAACTATGCCGTCGCAGTCTTGGCGCCTGTTTCCCCATCCGGCAGCCTGACCTGTACCCCCTGCCTCCTGCCTAATTTGATTGAATGCTGCGGCATTCCCCCGGTCCCCACCGATCCGGCGGTGCCTTACATCACCCTGGCGCAGTGCCCCTTTGACCTGCGCTTTGCCTGTGGCCGCCTGTTGCTGGGTCCCTTCACCATTCTCAGCAACCTGACGGGGACGCCTTCCATCAACATCAGCGTTGTGGGGTCTTGCAACGATAATTTCCTTTTCAGCTATGCGGACCATTGCGGCAATCCCATTGCCGCCCCGGGCTTTGGGCAGGAATTCTACCTGAGCATTCTGAGCCGCCGTCTGTCCTTCACCCTCAACATCACCCTTTCTATTACCTCCACCACCACCCAGGTGGTCTTTATGCGCTCCGGCAACCCTGCCCTGCAACGGTTGTTGACCCCCAGTCTCAACCAACAAATCACCATGGACAGCTCCACCAACCTCATCACCATCTCCATTCCGCTGGATTTCGATTTTTCGTTACTCACCAGCGGCTTCTACCGCTTTGGCGTCCTGGATGGCGGGCGCTTTGATGTTGGGCTTGGAGATTCCCTGGGGTTCCTGGCTGGCCTTGCCGCGTTAGGCCTCAACTCAAACGTAAATGTCAACAATAACAATCAAAATGGCTGCCATGATCACCATCATTGGTATCCTGGTAATTTCCCCGGCCCAGGCCCTTTTCCTCCCAATCCCTTCCCGCCATATCCGCCCTTTCCCCCGATGCCCCCATATCCCCCGATGCCCCCATACCCTCCGATGCCCCCATACCCTCCGGCAGTCTGTCCTCCCGGCACGTGTTTTGACCCAGCTTTTGGCTGTGTACCCATCGGACCGAATCCGCCGTTCCCCCCCGGACCGCCGTTTCCCCCGTTCCCGCCTATTCCACCTTTTCCCCCTGCGCCCTGTCCTCCCGGCACCCAATGCGTGCCCGGTGTAGGTTGTGTACTGGACGGGTCTGGGCCGTTCCCGCCGTTTCCTCCATTCCCGCCCTTCCCCCCTGCGCCCTGTCCTCCCGGCACCCAATGCGTACCCGGTGTAGGCTGCGTGCTGGATGGACCAGGGCCATTTCCGCCGTTTCCGCCTTTTCCTCCATTCCCGCCCATTCCCCCACAGCCTCCCTTCCCGCCTGATCCCTGCTCTCCCGGCACCCAATGTGTACCCGGCGTAGGCTGCGTGCTGGATGGACCTGGGCCCTTGCCACGGCCGCCGCATTTTTGCCCCCCTAATGGCCCCTCTCGCCCCATTTGCCCCATTTGCCCCGTTTGCCCCATTTACCCCGTTTGCCCCTGCGAGGACCCCTGCCCCTCTGCGCCCTGCGCGCCAGTTCATCTTCCCTCCAGGACCCGGCCACCTAGGACGCATCCCGCCCCTGGCCCACGGTGTCCGCCCGCGCCCTGCCCGCCCGATGCTCTCACTTGCCACTATGAAGGGGTATGCAAAAAGACTCTGCCCCTGCAATTGCCCAAAACTCCCGTTCGTAGAACGCATGTAAAGCACACCACTTGGTAAACACCTTCGCTGCCACACGCTTCGGCGCCCATGCGCCGAAGCGTGTTCCGCGCCTAAACGCCTTTGCGCTACAGCATGCCCTCTCCCTCCCGTGAACCTTCCCTTTGCCCCCGCATAAACTGGTATTGCCCGCAAACTATCTGGGCAAAGGAGAAAGAATCATGTCAAACAAACACCACCTTCAGCTGCCGCTTCGAAGCCGCGCTTCGAGTGCTTTGGCGCAAAATGCTTTTACATCCTCCGGTTCGCTTTTTGAATTCCCCTTTTTCCCTTTTGAAGCCGTGCTCGCCAACACCTTGAATGCCTGTGCCTCCGCCGACCCGGCCCAGCGCTATTACAGCCAGCCCCTCAATGTGGATTTTTTACAGTTCTTGATTTCCCTGTCCAATGGATTTCCGGGGGCCCAGCTCTTAGGTTATGGCGGAAACTACGGATTTCCCACGCCTATCGCAGGTAGCCGCTTGTTGGCGGTGGACCCCTACTCGCATATGGCGCAGCTAACCCGCCAGCAGGTCCACCAGATTCATTGGATTTTACTCCACAGCTATCCGTCCATCAGCGCCGCGCAGCTTTTTGCCAACGCAGGCGTTTCCCAAGGCGATCCTCCTGTCCTGACGGAGGGGGACGCCTTTGCCGCCACGCAACTAGCCATCTGGGGCGTTCCCTTCGACAATAACGATTTCACCGTGCAGGATTGCCTCACCAATCTCCTCCATACAAAAAGCGCGCGCATCGCGCAGGTAGCCACCTATTTGCTGGCCAACGCCCGCGCCTTGGGCAATGAACCCTCTCCGCCGCCCGCCATCTGCATCCATACCACCAGCGTTACCCTGGGCCTGCTAGGCGGGGTAGAGGTCATCGGCCCCTACGCGGTGCTCAGCGAAGAGCCGCAAATGGTGGCCTTGGCGCTCATCAGCAACCTGCCCTTTGCCACCTTGGTGGACGCCATGGGGACCCCCATTTCCACCATTGTCACAGGCGCTTCCTTTTATGTGCGCGTACCCATGGACGCTTGCTGCTTCCCCGGCACATACACCATCCACGCTGGCCTCCAGGGCACCAGAAACACGCCGGTAACCTTCATCGCGCTGGACGCTAACAACCAGCCCCTACCCGGCACCCAGCCGCTGGTGGCTGTGCACCAGCTCCCGGATCAATGGCTGGCGGAAGACGAAACCACAGGGGTACTCCTGCCTTGCGGCGGCATGGACGGCGATTTCATCCCCTGCGGCTCCGTCGCCGGAGATTTCGCCGCCGGAGGCTGCACAGCCGGAACAGCCTTTGGCAACGGCTGTGGAAATGGCTGTGGCAGCGTTTTGGGCAGCAGCGGTTGCAGTTGCGCCACAGGCTGTACGGCCGGCTGCGGTTGCGGCCGCGCCTGTTCATTTTAAACAACCGCAGGCTCTTGCTCACAAAAACCCTTCAAGACCCTTGACGGCGCAAGCCTCAAGGGTTTTTTCCTTTGCCTGGCCCTGACCGTTAAAAAATCCTTCTTGTTTTGGGAATGCCAATTGCTTTCATGACGGGTATCGGCTATAATACAGCCATACAAAAAATAGTTCAGTTCGCAATCGAAGCCCACTATCAGGAGGTTTGGAGGGACAGCGCCCCTCCAAGTGAAATCGCATCGACCGGTTCCGCCGGTCAGGCGGGGCATTTGCCCTCAGCGCAAACATATCCCGCAGCTCGGCAAAGTGGGTCCGCCCACTTTTTCGATAGTGAAAAAGGAGGCGCCCTCATGGCACACAGTACCAAACAGCCCAAGAACCTTTCCCCCAGGGTCACATGGCTGCGGGATTACTATTTTCAGGGAATCAAGAGGCCCTGGAACAACCGCTTCATTCCCTTTACCACAGGCGTCCCCTGGGATGAGCTGTACGAGGAAATGAGCTTCTATATCGTTCCGGAGACCTACTCCTTCTTTGAGGCCCTGCGGCTTGGGTACAAACAAAACGCCTATCCGGTGGAGCTTCCCCAAAATTTTTGGAGCCTTAGCCTGCCTGAGCGCCGGGCTTGGTTCGTGCGGGAATGCATGGTGAACCGCCTGCCCCAGGAGGTTTTGCCCGGCGATCTGATTGCCGGGGGCCGGTTTTCCCTGATGGCCTCCCGCTGCTGGAGCGAAAAGGAAGCGCGGGAGCGCAACGGTCTGCTGTTTGGAAAAAAGGGCCTGCGGGCGCAGGTCTTTGAATACCACGACCGGGGCTTTGGCAACCTGGGCCCCACCTCCGGCCACTTGATCCCGGATTACGCCACCGTGCTGCAAAAGGGCTTCGATGGCATTGGCCGGCACATCCAGGCCTGCTACGACGCTTTGTCCGCAGCCGAAAAGACCGGGCCCAAGGGCGCACAGCTCCGGGCCATGCTTGTTTCCGCCACCATGCCCGGCCAGCTGGCCGAAAAATACGCCGCCGAATGCGCGCGGCAGGCCCAGGAGCAGCAGGACCCCGCCCGCAAGCAAGAGCTGCAAACCATGGAGCGGATTTTGCGCAAGGTGCCCTTGTTGCCCGCGGAAGATTTCCACGAGGCGTTGCAGTCCCTGTTTCTGGCGCACATGCTGGTGCTGTGCGACGAATGCTATCCCGGCGCTGGGGTCAGCTTTGGCCGCATCGACCAGTACCTGCTGCCCTATTGGCAAAAGTCCCTGGATGCGGGGCAGGACCGGGAATGGCTCAAGGAGCTGCTCAAATGCTTCTTCCTCAAATGCAATTACGCCTACGATTCCATGATCTACACGGGCAACAACCAGGGCATCACCGCCGGGTTTGGCCAGCTGTTCAACCTGTCCGGCCTGGGGGCGGAGGGCAAGGACATGACCAATGACCTGACCTACGCGTTTTTAGAGGTGATTGACGACCTGTCCCCCCTGCTGGAGCCCAAGCCCAACGTGCGCCTTCACCGGAACTCGCCGGACGCGCTGCTTAATAAGGTGTCCGACATGATTGCGGAAAGCCAGGGCGCACCCTTCTTGCTGAACTTTGACGAGCGCTCCATGGCGGGCATGCTCCGGGAGGCGGAACGGGCTGGGGTGCAGCAGTACATCCATCCGGGCAACGTGTTTGACTATGCCTGCGTGGGCTGCCTGGAAAACACCATGGTGGGCAATGACCGCTCCGGCACGGTGGATATCAACGTGAACCTGGCCAAGGCCGTGGAATATACCTTAACCGGCGGGGTGGACCTGCGGCGCTATACCAACGCCATGGGAGACAAGAGCTATGACCCGGAGAAGAACGGGGGCCTTCCCACCCCCACGTCCTTTGCTACCTTTGCGGAGTTCTATGCTGCCTTTGAAAAGCAGCTCAGCGCCATCCTGGACCGCACCTATGACCTATACAACCGCTTGGACGCGGTGCGGGCGCGCTTTTCCCCCACGCCGTATCTCAGCTGCCTGCTAAAGGGCTGCGCCGAAAGCGGCAAGGACATCACCCAGGGCGGAGCGGAAATGATGTTCACCACTGTGGAGGGCGTCACCTTCGCCACCACCGTGGATTCCCTGCTGGCGATTGAGTCCCTGGTGTTTGACAAACAGGATTGCAGCTTGCAGGAGCTGGTAACCGCCCTGAAGGACAACTGGCAAGGCCATGAGATTTTGCAGGCCAAAGCCAAAAACAAAACCCCCAAATATGGCCGGGATGATGACCAGGCGGATGAAATGGCCCGCCGGGTGATGGACTTTTGGAGCGAAGCCGTGTGGAAGTATAAGACCACGGTTTCCGGCCAGCAGTTCCGGGGCGGCATGCTCAGCTGGAACTACTGGGTCAGCGACGGGTACATCCTGGCCGCCACCCCGGACGGCCGCCAGCGGGGGCAGTTCCTGTCCAACGCCATTTGCCCCAGCAACGGCGCGGATGTGAACGGCCCCACGGCCAACGCCAATTCCGTTGGGAAGGCGCTGGGCGGCAAGGCGGAGCAGGGGGATTTTGAGCAATACCTGAACTGCCTGCCCAACGGGGCCAGCCATACCATCACCTTCGGCCCCTCCCTGCTTCGGGACGACGCCCACCGGGAAAAATTCAAAAGCTTTTTGCGTGGCTACTGTGAAAACGGCGGCACAGCGCTGCAAGTGAATATTTTGGACGCGGATCTGCTGCGGGATGCGCAACAGCATCCGGAAAACTACCGCCATCTGTTGGTGCGCGTGACGGGCTACAACGCGTACTTCACCAGCGTGGGCCGGGAATTGCAAAACGAAATCATCGCCAGGGAAAGCCACAACAAATGGTAACGATCACTTATCTGGACATCCAGCGCCTTTCCACGGAGGACGGCCCGGGCCTTCGTACCACTGTGTTTTTCAAGGGATGCCCCCTGCGCTGCGCCTGGTGCCACAACCCGGAGAGCCTGCGGTTTGCCCCGGAGGTCCTTTGCGTGGAGGACCGCTGCATGGGCTGCGGCCTGTGTGTGAAGGCTTGCCAAAGCGGGGCCCGCGTGAAGGAAGGCGGCTTTCACCGCTCCCTGTGCAAAGCCTGCGGGCAGTGTGTGGAGAGCTGCCCCACAGGCGCGCTGGAACGGAAAGGCACCGTCCTTGCCCCGGAAAAGCTGGCCCAGGAACTGATCAAGGACAAAGCCTATTGGGGCACGGAGGGCGGTGTTACGCTCTCCGGCGGCGAAGCGCTGGCCCAGCCGGAAGGTGCGCTAGCGCTCCTGGGCCTGCTGAAAGCACAGGGCATCCATACCGCCGTGGACACCTGCGGCCTGCTGCCCTGGGAGACCTTGGAAGCCTCCCTGCCCCTTACCGATTTGTATTTGTATGACCTGAAGCTGGCGGACGGAGAAAGGCACCGGGAATGCACCGGGGCGGACAACCAGCGCATTCTGGAAAACGCCAGGAAGCTCCACGATTTCGGCGCGGCCCTGTGGATCCGCACCCCCATCATCCCCGGCGCCACGGACAGCCCGGAGAATGTGCGCGGCATCGGCGCCTTTATCGCCGCCCACCTGCCCCGGGCGCAGCGCTGGGAGCTATGCGCCTACAACAATCTGGGGCGTGATAAATACCGCCGACTGGACCTGCCCTATGCCTACGCAACGACCCCGCTGCTCCCCAAGGAAACCATGGAGCGGCTCTGCGCCATGGCGCAAGAATACTACCCCGCCGCAGTTTGGACGGGCGCCACAGAATTGGAGGAAGCCACATGAGGCAACACTTCGGCCCCCTGGAGCGGGAACAGTTTGTGACCGACAACAAAATAGGCCTGATCGCAGCAATGGATGATACGGGGTACCCCCATATCGTGTTTATCAATACCCTGATGGCCCAAGAGGATACCACCCTCACCTGGGGGCAGTTCATCCAAGGCCTGAGCAAGCGGCTGATTCCGGAAAAGGGAAAAACAGGCTTTGCCGTGGTGACGCTGGACCGGCAGCTGTGGCGGGGCAAGGCGCTGTATGACCATATGGAATCCATCGGCGAGGCCTTTGATACCTATAACAACAAGCCCCTATTCCGCTATAATTCCTACTTTGGCATTGGCCAGGTTCATTTTATGACGCTGCAATGCTTGCAGGGGCCGGACACGTTAAAAACCGGAGACATCGCTCTTGGCGCGATTCTCTCCCGGCTGGCGGCGGTCGGCAGCAAAAACCAGCAACCGCAAGCAGCCATGAATCACAACACGATGGCGCTGTTCGGCCTTTTGGACAGCCTCAAATTTTTAGCCTACGAGGACGCGGACGGCTACCCCTGGATCGTTCCCTGCATCCAGGCCGCGCCCGCAGGGCCGGACCGTCTGGTGTTTTCCATGAAACCCTTTGGCCAGGAGCTGTCACGCATCCCCGAGGGCGCCCGGGTGGCCGTGTTCTGCGCCACGCTGCAATTGCAAACGGTGATGGTAAAGGGAATTTTCCGGGGCTGCACGCCGCGCCTTGGCATCCAAAGCGGCTTGGTGGACGTGGAAAGGGTCTACAACACCATGCCCCCGGAATCCGGGTATATCTATCCCCGGGCCCCCTTAGAAAAGGTGACGCAGTTTTAGGGCGATGGGGAGGGACGTATGCAGGGGCCTCGCCCCTGCACCCCATCAGGGCTTCGCCCTGAACCCCACTTTGAAATGCCCATAGCTTTCTTACTGCTTCTCCCAGCCCGCCCGTATCCGTTCCCTTATTTGGGGCAGCGGCAGCAACCCATCCAGCGCCCCATAGCTTTCCACACAGCAGGCCCCTGCGGCGGTGGCCAGTTCCACGCATGCCTCCGGCGGGCAACCCTCCAGCATGGCCGCCAGGAACGCGGCAATGCTGGTGTCCCCCGCCCCGGTGGCAGACAAGACCCTTGCGGGTACAAAGCTTCTTTCAAAGCCCTCTTTGCCTGCCCACAGCTTCCAGGGCAAGGCAACGCGAGGGCTGATGTGTTCCACATCCTGCCCCGCGCACCAGTACATGCCCCTGGCCCCGCACTTCACCAGCACCACCCTGGCGCCCAGGGCCAGGCATTCCTGGGCCAAGGGCCGGATGTCCGCTTCCACAGACAGGATTCCTGTGATCTCCTGCCCGGTGGCCTTCTTCTGCCAGCTTTCATACAAGTGCCTATCAAGCATGAAGCCCAGCTCTTCCACGCTGGGAACGAAAAAGTCCACATAGGGCAGCGTCTTTTCTAAGGCCCGCCGCCAGTTCACCTGCCCCGCGGGGCTGGCCGGGTCCACAGCGGCCATGTCCAGGGAGGTGGCAGCGCCCAGCTCCCTGGCGCGGCGCATCAGCCGGAAAGTTTCCTCCCCGTCATTTTCATACATGCCTTTCATCAGCGGCGGATAACCAAAATGCAGCAACGCCGCCTCTTCCAGCATCCGCTGGGGAATGTCTCCGCTTAAAAAGGTATCGTTGGCGCCGGGATGGTGCAGGAAGATACGGTCCACGCCGGGCGGGGCCAGCACCACCGAATAGGAGGTGGACCCCTGGGGGTCCCGGATCAGCCCCTGGGCGCAACCCCGCTGCCGCAGCCTTTCCAGCACCATGTCCCCAAAGGCGTCCTGGCCGATTTTCCCTGCCAGCTGCACCTGCACGCCAAACAGCCCCATGGCCAGCCCGGCGTTGGCCACGCTGCCGCCGGTGTGAATATCCGCCGCATCCACATGGATCAACTTTCCCGGGGTCAGCAACTCCCGGTAGGCCAAGGGGTTTCCCCCGGGGAATACCGGGGTGATGTCGATGCAAATATGCCCGGCGGCAACGACTTTCGGGCCCATGCTCCTCTTCCTTTCGTTTTACTTGCGCCTTTCCTTCCTCGGGCCGACGCTTTCATTCATGCCCAAAAATCAATCGATGCCCATCAACAGATTCAGTATGTACATCTCCAGGCCTTCAAAATCCCTGTTGTCCACGCACTGGTCCCTGAAAGCGTAATCAAACTTCTCCGCCTTCTTTTCCAGCGCCTTGAAGATGGCCAGGCTGTTTTCCAGGTGCTTGTAGCTGTCCGCGTCCCTGGTGGTGCGCATGGCCTTCACGTCCAGGCCCACGTACTCGCCTTTGGAGCCGTAGCCGTTTTCCATCAGCACCCGCACCTGGTTGAAGGCCTGGCGCAGGTTTTCCACGCCAAAGCTCTTGTCCTGGTCAAACTTGATGCCGTTCTGGTCGTTTAAGTGCACGGTAAAAAGCTTGTCAAAGGCCATGGCAAAGCCAATTTCGTGGGAGGGGTCCAACCCGGCCAGCATGGCGTGGGCGCTTTCCAGGTTGCCGCCCACGCGCCCCGGGTCGAGGGTGGCGGCGGAGACGGCCAGTACATGGCCCATGGTGCCGCAGACGGACCGGTCTATGGGCTCGTTGGGCTTTGGCTCAATGCAGATGCGGATGGTTTTGTCGTAGGTCAGCATTTGGTTGATGGCATCCACCAGCTGCCGGGTGGCCCACAGCGGATTTTTGGTTTCCGCGCAAAGGGTGCCCTCCCGGGCCAGCCACAGAACAATCAGGTCGCAGCCCAGCTCCCGGGCGATGTCGATGGAGCGAAAGGAGCGCCACAGGGCAAAGTCCCGGTCCTCCTGGCGGGTGGACATGTATCCCCCCTCAATGGTGTGGGGGTCCATCCAAAGCCTGGGGGCCACAAACTCCGCCTTCAGGCGGTACTTGTCCAGCAGGGCCTTCACCTTGCGGGCCTCCGCCTTGATTTGCTCCTCGGACAGGTCGTTCATGTTGGGCACCACGTCATCGTCATGAAACTGCACTGCGTCAAACCCGATTTCCGCGAACCTGCGGTACTTTTCCTCCGCCGGGATCTCCTGCCGGGTGGCGGGACCATAGGAATCCGCCCCGGAATGAACATTCCAGGGACCCACAGAAAACTTGAAGCGAGACATGCGATTCCCTCCTCCTTGTGATGGCTGGCTGTGATTTGCGGAACGAATCAACCTTCTACCGTCTAGTATATGGGTTTTGCATGGTTTTTGCAAGAGTACAGGAAAGCGCGTATTGACAGCCTTCCCTTGCTTTTGTTATGGTATCCGTATGCAAATGCAAAGGAGAGTCCCGCATGAAGATTGCCAAGAAAGACGCCCTGGTCTGGTTTGAATTTTTCGCGTCCTTGCCCCAGGACCAGGAGCTATCCCCCCGCCAGCAGGAAATCGTGTATGCCACCCTGGCGCAAATCGAGGAAGCGGTGGAGCAAAAAAACCAGGCCCTGATGGCGGACATCAAGGGCCTGCAATCATTGCAAGGCCGGACCTTGTATGTAGGCCAGGGCAAATTGCCGGAGGGCTGCCGCTCCTGCCTGCTGGGCACTGGCCTCAGCGCCATCCGCAAAACCAACCAATGCAACCTATCCTGCAAATTTTGCTATGATTATGGGGTGCTGGACCAGATTCCGCCCATTGGGGAAGGCATGTGGGAGATTGGCGGCACGAAGTTCTATGAGCGGGACATCCCCTTGCTTTTGTCTATCCAGCAAAAGCCCACGGGCATTTCCTACGTGTACCTGGAGCCTTTCCTGGAAATCGAAAAATATTACGGCATGGTCCGCCTCTTCCACGAGGCGCAGGTCCACCAGCACTTATACACCAACGGCACCCTGGCCACGGAGAGGCAGCTAAAGGCGTTGGGCGAAGCGGGCCTGGACGAAATTCGCTTCAACCTGGGCGCTTCCCATTGCGCGGACCGGGTGATCGAAGCCATTCAGATTGCCAAGCGGTACATCCCCAGCGTGGGGGTGGAAACGCCCATGACGCCGGAGTTTTACGGGGAATTCTTCCAGAAAAAGGAAAAAATCCTGGCCACCGGGCTGGATTTCATCAACTGCGCGGAACTGCATTTGAACGAAAACAACATCGAAAACTACCAGGGTGAAAACATGTACTTGTGCAGGCGGGGCTACCTTTCCCCCATTTGGAGCCGGGAGCTGACCCTGCGGCTGATGCAAAGGGCCGGGGAGGAAGGCTGGAATCTGGTGGTGCACGACTGCTCCAACCACACCAAATTCGCCCGGGGCCTGCATTTGCGGGCCAAAGAAGGCGGTTGCTTCGGGTCCAGCGACTATGGCTGCGAGTTTGATCGGCTGCCCTATGACGCCTTTTTGCCTGTCTTGCGGGATGAAAGCTTCCCTTTTCTGCAAGAAGAAGAGCTGCCCGACGGCTATCAGCCGGGGCAGCTGCTTTGGTAGTCTGGGGCGTCCTGCGGGCGGTCCCGCTCGCTTTTTACATCACGCCGGTCACTTGCAGGGCAATCACCAAAATGCCCAGCAGCACCACATACAGCGCAAACCAGTTCAGGGAAATCTTGGTGATGAGCTTCAGCATAAAGCGGATGGCGAAGTAACCGCTCACTGCGGCTACCACCATGCCGAGGGCGATGGCGGGCAAATCCGAGGATAGGGCGCTCAGGCCGCCGGTTTTGATCACCTCATAGCCCTCGGAAAGCATGCCGGCCACAATGGCGGGGGCGCTCATCATAAAGCTGAATTTGGCGGCCCTCTCCCGGTTCAGGCCCGCCGCCACGCCGCCAAAGATGGTGGAGCCGCTGCGGCTGATGCCGGGCAGCATGCCCACGGCCTGCATGCAGCCCATCATCAGGGCTTCAAAGAGGCCCACAGGCTTGTCAGGCTTATGCAGGACTTCGCGCCGCCTGGCCAGCCATTGGGTCAGCATCAGCAGCAGGCCGGTCAGCAGGAAGCAAGCGCCTAAAATCACGTTGTGAGTCTCAAAATAGTCGATTTGGTCGCCCAGCAGCAGCTTTGCCACCAGCGCGGGCAGCGAGGCAATGAACAGCAGCAGCAAAGTCTTGTTTTGGATGGGATGGCGCAGCATGTCCCACCAATCCTTCCAAAAGACCACCAGCACCGCCACCAACGTGCCCACATGCAGCAAAATGTTAAAAAGCAGTTGATGTTCCAGATTCACGCCAAAAAGCGCCTGCAACAGGTTCAGATGTCCGCTGGAGGAGATGGGCAAAAATTCCGCCAGGCCTTGCAATAGCCCCAAAAAAGCCGCCAATCCAATACTCATACCGTCGTTCCCTTCTTCGATTTGGAAAGAATGCGCCCAGTATACACCATTTTGTGGCGGCTGTCACGCCTGCGGGCTCCTTTTCATTCGGGTGAAAACTTGGTATAATGGAAGCACAGGGGGGATGCTTTATCAAAAGAAATTTGCGCCAGTGCTATCAGGCCCTTGTGGCGCTGGCTGGGGCGGCCATGTTGCTGTTTGTGCTTTTCTCTCCGGCGCAGGCGTCTTTTGTTGAGCCCGCCGTCTTGTTTATGAATGTGGGCAAGGCGGACTGCGCCCTGGTATTCTTGGGAGAAAGGGCCTACCTGGTGGACACCGGTTCCAAGGACAGCGCCCCGGCCATGATGCGGGCTGTGATGGCCTATGGCATCCAAGAACTGGACGGGGTGTTCATCACCCATACGGACAAGGACCATGTGGGCGGGCTGAAACCGCTGCTCAAAAGCGATGTGAAGGTAGCGCGGCTGTACGCGCCCGCCATTCATACGGAGGCCAGCGACGAAAGCCATCCGGTGTACGAGGCCAGCCAAAAGTATGAAGTGCCCATGACCTGGCTGGTGGCGGGGGACCGGGTGGAGGCGGGGGAAGGCCTCGTCTTCTCCGTGCTGGGGCCCATCAGCAAGGTAGAAGACAGTGAAAATAACAATTCCCTGGTGATGGACCTGCAAACCCCGGAGGGCAACATCCTTTTTGCGGGGGACATGGAGTTTCCCCAGGAGGAGGAGCTGTTGCGGGCCGGAGCCATCCCCAAGGCCACGGTGCTCAAGGTAGGCCACCATGGGGAGGATGATGCCAGCAGCACCGCGTTCATCGCCACGGTGCGGCCCAAGTGGGCGGTGATCTCCACCAGTACCCAGGAGGAGCCGGACACGCCGGACCCCAAGGTGATCAAGCTGTTGTGGGCGGTGAAGGCCAACGTGGCAGTGACCCAGGAGGCAACCTGCGGTATTTTGGTCCGCTTGTCCGGGGGCCAGGTCCAGGCGGAGCAGCTGGATTACAAGCAAGACCCGGCAAACGGGGTGTGAATCCGGCTGGATTTGCCCCGCAGGCTCCCAGGCCCGTCCGCTGGGCCAACAAAAACCATATACCCCTTCCTTGCATAGAATGCTTTGGTAGTCATTCTACGTAAAGGAGGGTTTTTTTTGCATAGTCCCACCTGTCATTGCCCGGCATGCGCCTGTGGGGAGCCGCGCTTTGGAACGCACCCAGGCCGTGCCGGTTCGATTCCCGGGCCTGGTTGCAAGCCGCCGCCCTGTATGCCGCACGACCCCTGCCCGCCTCCCTGCCCGCCGGAGTGTTCTCCTCCATGCAAGCACCCCTGCCCCCCCCAGCACACCCAGGGGGTGCTTCTCAACAAAATCATCTGTTCGGACCGGAAGTTCATGCCCCGCCTGTGTGTGGACCTGCCCCTGGAAAGTTTGCCCTGCTGTGCCAAAGCCCCTTATACAGTGCTGATGGTACAGCAAAGCGGCGCCCCACCTTGGTGGACGCCGCTGGAAAACCGTGGGATGTATGGCCGGCTGTGCTTTCGGGTGTGCATCCCCGTATGCTGTCAGGTCAGGGATGCCTGCGGCTGCTTCTTCTCCACCACCGCGGTAGTGGAAGTGGACGCGGCGCTTTCGCCCCGGTGTGATCCGGCGGAATGCTGGCGGCACAACCTGGTCATTGTGCCTGCGGTGCGGCTCTGCTGCGCCCCGGTCTGCACCCAGGATCAAATGGCGACCGTGCAGCTGGAAGTTTGCCTGGAGATGTACCTGACCCGGCTGGAACCGGCCTATGTAAAGGCCCCAACGCCCCCCTGCCCCGACCTGCCCCTGTACCCGCCGCCTTGCCGGGTCAGCCCACCTTGTTGGCCACAATGCCCAGAAGACCGGGGCCCGTGTGGATGGCCAACACAGGGCTAACAGGAGCGATAAACGATTCCACGATGTTCAGGGTCCCTTTCAGCCTTTCCAGCAGTTGCTGGGCTTCTTCCAAAGCCCGGCCATGCACCACGGAAAGGCTGATTTTTGCTTGTCCAAAGCGCTGCACGGCCTCTTGGACCATGGTATCCACAGCGTTCTTATACCCCCGGGCCTTGGCCAGCGTTTCATACACGCCGTCTTTGTTCACAAAAATCACGGGTTTCAGCTGCAAAATACTGCCTACCACGCCTTCCACCAGACCGATGCGGCCGCCCTTGCGCAAAAATTCCAAGGTGCGGATCACAAAAGCGCCCAGTTGGGTGGAGCGCACCTGCTGGGCAGCCTCAATGGCTTCTTCCACGGTTTTTCCCGCCTGCACGGCTTTTGCGGCGGCCAGCACCATCATGCCAAGGCCTGTGGAAAGGGTGAGGGAGTCCACCACATGGATGCGAAGACGGTCTGTAAAGTCCTCCGCCAGCATGCGCACCATCTGGCAGGTACCGGAAAGGCCGGAGGAGATGGACAGGTGAATCACATCGGTCACATCCTCGCTCGCCAGCTCACCGTACAGGGTAGCCACATCTTCCGGCAGGGGCAGGCTGGTTTTGGGCAGCTCTTTTTCCATCAGCTCATACAGCTCGTCCTGGCCAATGTCCACCCGGTCCCGGTATTCGGCGTTCTGGCACACCACCCGCAGCGAAATCATGCGGATGCCATATTGTTCCAACTGCTCATCAGTCAAATCACAGGAGGAGTCCGTAACAATCACCGTTTTCTGTTCCGTTGCCATGCCTGCATCCTCCTCGCGGTTTTTGAAAAGGCTATTTTTTCAATGAAAGGTCAACTCTACCAATGAGATACCGGGTTTTATTATAACACAGTATGACGCAGAGTCAATTACGGCATTGGGGGAAAGCGAGGGGAAATTGGGGAGAGGCAAGGGGAAGGAGAAGCGTAACCTCCGTTACAAGTCCCCCTGTACATTGACAAAACAAGGCGTTTGCAGTACCATGAAGCATGGCAGCCTGCAAGAAAAAAAGGGTATGCCGCCATGCTGTAGGAAGGCGGAGGCGAGGCGAGACATGCTTTTTGGCAATCATCAGCCCCACTCATTACAAAACAAAATCAACAGGGCGGGAGCCTTGCTTTTGGCCGTGTTTCTGGTTAGCGGCACAATTCTTCCCGCGCGGGCTACCACGCCTGATACGCTTTTGACCGTCAGCCTGAAGGGCGTTAGCTCCACAGATGGCCTTAGCTGGCGCAGCTTGGCCATCAGCGGGCGGTTTGACGTGAAAACCGAGAGCGGGACCGTGCTGGGGCGGGTCAGGGCCAACCCCAACGAAGCGCAGCGGGCGGCAGGGGAAAGCGAAAGCCTGGCCATTTCGGATACAACGGTGGGCACAGTCCTGCTGGCGCCGGTGGCGGAGGATTTTTCCGACCAGTTTGTGTGCCGGGATACCGTAGCCGTGGTGCTGGTGCCCCATCAAAACAACCTGGCCACTGTCACAGCCTTTGCTCAGCAGGGGCTCTATGCGGTGACCAACACCCTGGAGGGTACCGGAGCCCCAGCGGTGGGCGCGGAATATACGGTGTTGGACAGCCAGGGCAATTTGTGCCAAAGCTTTGTGACAGACGAAAATGGTCATTACCAATCGCAAAAGCCGTTGCGGACAGGGGCCTACCAGTTGGTACAAATGCGTTCCGCAGAGAATTCGCTGCCAGACCAAACCCCCCTGCCTTTTTCCGTCACCACTTTTTTTGGCGCCCCTTCGGATATCGCTCAAATCACGGTGAAGAGCAAGCGGGCGCCCACAGCCGGGGATCAGGCCTCCGTTGCGCTGAAAACCATGAGCCCCTTTGCACAGGAGAGGGATTCCGACACGGACTCCTATTTTTCTACCTTAGAGGTTATGCCCACAGTGACGGGCGAGGACGGGGTCACTTTGTCCGAGTTTTCCGTGCTGCTGATGCCGGACTGCCTGATGGACAGCAAGGGCGGTCGGCAGGATGCCCAGGGCGCTCTTGTGGTGGAAAGTGTTACGGCCCATGGGGTGCAGCCGGGTTTTCAGATCCGGGTGCAGGGAGTGGATAGCGCTGGGATGCCAGTGGGCCAAGCCGTGAGCGTACCGGCGCAGCAGCCCGCCGTGCTGGAAAATGCCGTGGGCGCGCAGGTGACCTATGTGAATGAAAAAACTGGGGAGGCATTGGTGCAGGCGGGTTTCCAGGCTGGGTCCCTCACTGCTACGGTGCTGTACTTGCCCTTGCATGCGGATGTGGGCGAGTTGGGCGCGTCCCAGGCGGTGTTCACGGGCAAGGTCAGCTACCGTTGCCGCTTCCTGGCGGCCGACGGCAATACAATGGTAGAAAGCAGCGCGGAAAGCCCCTCGCAGCGGGCCATCATCACCATTCTGGACGGGCAGGTGCAGATGTCCCTGAAGGCTTCCGTGGTGGGCGGCGGCCAAGAAAGGGCTACCTTGGTCCTTGAGCTGGACCAGCTGGCCGGGGATTTGCGGGACGATGAAATGCTGGCCGCTGTTCTGCCGGATGGAGTACGGCTGGAAGAAATGGAAGCCGCCTCGGGGGGGATGCGCTTGCTTCGCACCCCACAGAGGGATGTGCTAGCTTTCCCTGTCGCCTCCTTGCGACAGAGTCCTCTTTCCGTTCCTGTGAGGGCGGGATTGCTGAACAGCCTGCGAATATTGGCCTATGACCCATGCAACCTGCCCAAGGTGATTAGCAACCCGGCTGGGAACCTGTTTGTATCGGAAAAGCGGGAGAGCGCACCCCTGCTGGACGCGTTGCTTTCCAAATTGGACGGCCAGTATGCGGAGCTTTCCTGTGCACTGACGGGAAGCGCTTCGTTGCCGGAAGCGGAGCCGCTGGATACTGTGATTTTGACGGGCATGCTCTATGAGGACCGGGATCAGAGCGGTTCCCGTACCGCGGACGAAAACGCGATGAAGAACCATGGCGTGCTGCTTCGGGGGAAGCAGACCGGCATTTCGTATGGAACCCTCACGGACGAGGAGGGCAAGTTTACCCTCTATGCCCCGGCAGCCTACCTGGACCGGGAAGGAACCCTGCAAACCATGCTGCCTCCCGGCGGTATGTCGGTGGGCTCTCATGTGACCGGGCTTTTACAGACCAAGGTGGCTTCCCTGCCGGATAAGAACTATCCTATGAGCTACATAATGATGGGCTCCATTGAGGGGTACATCTGGCAGGGACAGGACGCCGGTATCGCCGGGTTGCAGATGTTGCTGCGCAAAGGCGGCAAGACCGTGCGCTCCGCCATCACGGATAAAAATGGGAAATATATCTTTCCCACCCTGGGGGTGGGGGATTACCAGGTGCTGGTGGAAATCCCCACGGATCGGGGCGTTTTGCCCATGGCAGGCGAGGGGGATACTTTGGAGGGCAACCAGCTGACGGCCGATCTTTCCGTGGCTTACGGCCAAGTGGTGAGCCATGATTTCCACGCCCGTGCCTTGGCCCAGTATTCCGGCGTTGTTTTACAAAACGGCCAGCCGGTGCCCAATTTGGATTTGGCTCTGACCCCGCCAGGCGGGCTGCCCTTTGCCGCTACCACGGACCAGCAAGGCCGCTTCGCCTTCCAAAGCATCCCGGCGGGAACCTATCAGCTGACGCTGATCCTGCCCCAGGGTGTGGGCGTAGTGGAGGTGGACGGAAAAACCGTCCGGGGAAAAGACCAGTTTGAAGGCAATATCACCGTGGCAGGCGGCGACGCCCCCAGCACAAGCATTTTGCTTAGCAAGCTAATGTCGGTGAGCGGCAAAGCCCCTGGGGTTCCGGCGGGAGAGACCGTCACCGCCGCCAGCCTGGCGGAGCAGATCAGCGCCGCCGTGAACCAGGATGGAAGCTTTACCCTGGAAAACCTTGCGGCGGGAGATTATACCGTATATGTCCCCTTGGCCCAGGGCAAAACCCTGGCGGAAGGCGGCCCCTGGCAGGTGACCCAACAAGGCAATATGGTTTGGATGCCGCTTTCTCTGGCAGCGGGTGAAAACCAGCATCTGCCTGACCTGTCCTTTGTGGAATTGACCAGCATTGAGGGGATCGCCTATTTGGATGAAAATGGGAATTACCAGTGCGACCCGGACGAACAGCTGATGAGTGGCGTGGCCGTGGCCCTGCAGAAGAAAGCCGGGGAACAGTGGCAGGACTTGGCCCAGACCCAGACCGATGGATATGGGGCCTATCGTTTTCGGGACCTGGCCCCGGGGGTGTACCGGGTGGGTTCCATGGCCAAGGCCGAGGGCCTGTATGTGGCGGCCGTGGGCAACGCGCCCCGTCCGGTGGGCAGCGGCGGCGTGATGATCAGCGAGGAGCTGGCGGTGGAAAGCGGCGTAAGCCTCAAAGGCAAAGCGGACATCGCCATTGGGCAGCCCGCGGCCCTGCATTTCGCGGCCTTTGCCGACAGCAATGAAAGCGGGACCCGGGGCGAGTATGAGCGGCCCATTAGCGGGGTGCTGGTGGAAGTGGTGGACGAAAGCGGCGGCGTGGTCGCCTCCGGTACCACGGACGCCTCCGGGGAAATGAAGCTTGCCTCGGTGCGGCCCGGTACCTTAGCTTTGCGGGTGACCTTGCCCCAGGGGTACCGGTTTACCGTCAAAGGCTCCGGACAGGGCCTGGGCATCAGTTGCGCCACCTCGGAGGAGAACACCGCCCAGTCAGCGCCCATGGCCTTTACCGCCGGAGAGACGGTTCAGGCGGGGATCGGCGCGGTGCCGGTGGGTTCCTTTTCCGGCAGAGTCTGGAGCGATGAGAACAACAACGGCATCATGGACCAGGGGGAACCCGGCGTCAGCGGGGTGCTGCTGACGCTGGAAGGCGTCAAAACCAAAAAAAAATTTACAATTGCAACGGATGAGACCGGCCAGTACAAATTTGACCGCCTACCCAACGATAACTACAATTTTTCCGCGGAATTGCCGGAAGGTTTGCTCTTTGCGAAGTACTCACTGACCGGAGGCGACCTCCGGTCAGTTTTTACCGTGGAAGGTACCAAGGCTAGGCGGCAGTTCCCCGTCAGCGGGGCGGAGGATGTGCGCAACAAAAACGTGGGCGTCATTGCCCATGGCATGATCAAAGGCGTGGCCTTTTATGACCTGAATTATAACGGCATCCAGGACGAGGGCGAGCCTGGCTATAAGGGCGTGACCCTGGAGCTGATCAAAAACAGCAAAAATGAAGCCGTGGGCAAAGTGGTGACCCAGGAGGACGGCGTCTATGCCTTTCCCAGCCTGCGGGGAGGAGAGTACCGCCTGCGGGCCATTTTGCCGGAGGACGGCAGTATTTTTTCCGTGACGCCAGTGGCTGAACCTGGGGCCCTGGTGAACCGGTTTGAGCAGCGGGAAAGCCGCCGGGAGAGCACCGTGGGCACCCTGACCATCGGCAATGGCGGCACCGCCACCACTGTGGTGGGCGTGGCCCGGGGCGCGGTCCTCAAGGGCACCGTGTTTATGGACAATAACTATGACGGCATTTTAAAAGGCAGCGAAAAGAAGGTTTCCGGCGTGCGGGTGGAGCTGCGAGATTTGCAGGGCAACCTGGCTGCCAGCGCCATCACCAATGCCAACGGCAATTATACCTTAGACGGCGTCATGCCTGGCACCTATTTGGTGGGCTTCCTGCGCAAGGAGCAGCATGCCTTTTCCCGTTTCCGTCCCGGGGAGAAGGGCGGCAACTGGGTGAAGGGCCTGCGGGGCGATTTTGGGGCCACCGAGGAAATCCAGGTGACCATGGGCCAGACCCTGGAGGGGATCAACGCGGGCATGCTGCGCTCCTCCACCGTGGCCGGAGTATTCTTTGACGACTTGAACGACAACGGCCTGCAGGACCCTGGGGAAATGGGCATGCAGGATGTGAAGGTGCGGCTGTTTTCCAAGGAGGCGGAAATTGACCTGACGGTACCTGTGCAGGCGGATGGCAGCTATTTCTTTGACGGGGTGATGCCTGGGAAATACACGCTCACCTATCTGCTGCCGGAGCATGTGGAGCTGGCCAGGGCCAGCCAGGGCGGAAATACCCTGAAAGCCGAGGGCAGCAGCCCCCAGAGCGAAGCCTTTCAGGTGGAGATGGGCACCGAAAACGCCCGGCCCCTGGTGGGTGCGGTGCGGCTGGGCTCTTTCACCGGGCATTTGTTTCACGATAAAAACGCCAACGGCGTGCAGGAGGACGGCGAGGAGAGCATGGCGGGTCTTCGCCTGACCTTTACGCCGGATCAGGCGGAGCTGGAACCCGTCACTGTGGAGGCCGCGAAGGATGGCAGCTTTGCCGCCTTGGGGTTGCGCCCCGCAGACTATCAGCTGGACATGGAACTGCCCGAGGGCTATATTTTCAGCGCGGACCTGGCCGTGGGGTTGGCCCTGGACATGGCGCGGGAGCAACAGCTCAGCTGCCCTTGGAACGTGCTGATCGGCCGCCAGGACAATGCTGTAGGCATGGTCCGCCCTGCCACGGTGAAGGGCTTTATCTGGCTGGACGAGAACCGGGACGGAAGCCAGGGGAGCCAGGAAGCCTTGCTGCCCAACCTGAGCTTTGAACTGGTGGACGAGGCCCAGGGAAAGACCGTGGGGCGCGCTACCTCCGGGCAGGATGGGAGCTTGGTGTTTGAAAACGTGCGGCCCGGCACGTACACCCTGCGCTTTGCCATGCCCGGCCAGGCAGAGCCTGCCGGGGAAAAGGAAGCCACCTTCCATCAGCAGGGCCATGAGATGCGCCAGAGCGGCATTGTGCTAACGGAAAGCCAAACCTTCGATCAGGTTCATGCGGGCCTGGTGTGCCGTACCAGCATCGCGGGCGTGGTGGCTTTGGACGAAAATGGAGAGACGCACGGGCTTGGGGGCTTGACCGTGCAGCTGTTTTTAGAGGGAAACCCAGAGGCCCTGCAAACCACTGCCACCAGCGCGGACGGAAGATACCGCTTCGATGGCTTGTGGCCCGGAAATTATACCATTATCTGTCAGCAGCCCAAGGACATGATTTTCCTGCGCCAGGACGACCCCAACTACAAGCCCGGCACCTCCGTGGTGACCAGTCAGAGCCAGGATATGGGCAGCAGCGATCCTTTTGCGCTACAAATGGCCCGCCATATGACCCGACAGGATGTGCGGTTCATCCGCCCGGCCAAGCTGGGAGACCTGGCCTGGCTAGATTCCAACCAAAACGGCCTGCTGGACGGGGGCGAGCCTACCATTCCGGGGCTGACCGTGCAGTTGATGGACGGCGACACCGTGGTGGCGGAAACCATCACCAATGCCTATGGCTATTATTTGCTGGAAAACATCTACCCGGGGACCTACCGCCTGCGGGTGAAGGGGTATGAGGAACTGGACATCACCAGGCCCGTGCCGGAGCTGCGGCTCATCAGCAGTTGTTTAACCAGCGGCGATGGCCAGCAGGCCGACAGCGATGCCTTCTCTTTGGTCAGCGGCAGCGTAAATTTGGACTTTGACCTGGGCTATGTGCTGCGGGAGGGCCAGCCAATGCCTGCTGCCATTGCGCCGCCGCCTGGGAAGGACTGGACCGGGGCGTATGTGTCCGGAGGGAAGCAGCAATAGAAAAGATGAGTACATGTACGGATTCTTATAAGACTACCCCCCATGCCGCCTGGCTGCCCACGGCGACATGGGGGGTAGCGCAAATTACCTTTTTATAGCACAGAGTGCAGGAGCCCGCCCCTTGCATCCCCGCCCGGGCTTCGCCCTGGACCCCTTTTGAACTGCCCATACAATGGGCATTTCAATGAAGGGTTTCTTAAGGGCATAGCCCTTAAGCGGGTTTGGGCAGCGCCCAGCGTTCCCCCTGTTTTCAAAATTTGCTTTAGTATCAGTTGTATTCGATGGTGCGTTGGTAAGCCTTATAGGTGCTGGTGTGCATCTTCTCCCGCTTGACCTCCTGGCCGTTTTGGAGCCATACCTTATAGGTGTCCACCACGTAGCCCGTGCGGGACTTGATGGTTTCCTTGCTGGTGCCATAGGGCATGTTGGGATTCACCACGTACAAAGCATCGATGGGCGGCTCCATGGTGCGCACCACCTCGCTTTTCAAATCAATGGTGATGCCCGCCCCCAGGGAATAGCCCCAGATTTCCGCCGAACATTTCCGGTCCTTATAATAGGTGATGATAAAGACCGGCGTGTTCTTGTTGTTTTTGAATTGGAAGTCCAGATTAGGCCAGTTGACCGTGGCGTCCTCGCCTCGGTTCACGTAGGTGCTGGGCCAGGCGTGGGGGCTGCGGCTGGTGACTTCCAGGTCGGCCCGGGCCACGGCGTTAAAAAGCGTGGAGGACACCTGGCAAATGCCGCCGCCCACCTCCTCAATGCTCTGCCCGGCAGAGATGGCCCCGGCCTCCCGGTACCCCTTGGCGGTGGTTCGCTGACCGGTGGCTTCATTGAAGCTGAATTTCTCCCCCGGCATCAGCGCCCTGCCATTGATGGCCTGGCAGGCAAGGTCGATGTTGTTGTTGCGATTCTTGTCGTTGGTGGTATCGGTGGTGAAGGCGGCGGTCATCTTGAAATCCGCCGAAAGCTTCGCCTTGGTCACGGTGGGCTGGGTCAGCACCGGCTCCACAGTGACCACCACGCCCTTTTCCCACCGGTCCAGGCTGGCCGTCACCTTCTGGTATAGCGCTTCTGGGTCCAGGGTCACCCCCACCTGCTCGTCTGTAAACTGAAAGGTGCGGGTGTTAAAATCAAAGCTGGCAATTTGCGAATCCTTGGGAGGCCGGGTCACGGCAGTGGCAATCTCATCCACCAGCTTGCGCACGGCCTGATGATCATAAGCCGCCTTGGCCTCAAGGTTGATCCCGCTTTCCCGCAGACGCAGGGCCGTGTCCACCCGTTCCTTAAAGGGAGTGATCTTCGTACCCAAAATCTCCGGCGTGTTCCCCCGGCCAATGGCGAAGGCCTGTTCCAGCACATTGCCCAAATCCCTGGTGGCGGGCACGTTACTTTGGTCAAACACCCAGGTTTTGTTGCCAATGGCCACCGTGACCGAGGCCGTGCCCTGGATGGGCTGCCCCTGGGTGCCCTGTAGCGCGTCCTGGGCCTGGGCCATGGTCATATCCCCCAGGCTGACGCCATCCACAAACACGCCGGGAAAAATCACGTCCGAACGCATATAGTCCCGGTAACGCTTGTAGGTCTGTGCGGTCTCCTTGTCATAGATGAGCATTTCCCCGTTGACGAAGGCGTAGTTGGGCACATCCTTCCAAAAATAGCCCGCCACCTGCGGCATCATCATCACCACAATGAAGGACAGCGCCAGGGTGCACAGCGTGATGATGGCCACGTAAAAATAGGGGCTGCCGGTAAGGCCCTTGCCGCTTTTTCCCTTTTTCCCGCTGTGGCCTGTTGGGCCCATGGCCCCAGGGGCCGCTTTTCCAGGCAAGGGCTGGGCATGGGGGGGATTCCCATTTGCCCCGGCTTTTTCCTCCACAGCGCCCGGCTTGGTTCCCATTCGGTCCTCTTTGCGCCGCCCCCAGTTGACTCCCTGGGGGCCTGTGCGCTTGGCTGGGCTGTTTGGCTGACCCTCCGGAACCGCGCTGAGAGGGATGTGAAAGGGAAGCGCCTCATCAAAGCCAAAATCCGCGCCCTCCCCCTGCCGAGATCCTGGCGCGGGGGCTTCCTGCGCTGTCTCTTCCTGGGCGTAAGGGTCCCGGTCAAACTTTTCATTGGCATAGGGGTCGTGGTCAAAGGCCTCCGGCGGGTACACTTTTGCGCTTTTATTCTGCAGGTTTTTGGAAAAAGACGGGGGCAGTTGAAACTCCCCCGCGCTGGTGCGGATTAAGTTCGGCGCGCTCTTGACCCGGGGCCTGCTGCGGGGCTTAAAGTTCTCCGGGTTATTGATGTCTTGCTCATCCCATGCTGCCATGAAAAAGTCCTCCCCGCCAGCGAGTTACCGGCCTTGCAGGTCTAGCATGCGGTAGCTTAGCACTTGCAAACCCTCTTCCAAATGCACGTTCACCAACGCTATGTCCTTTGGCAGTTTGAGGTCCAAAGGGGCAAAGTTCCAAATGGCGGGAACCCCGCACTGGCAGACCTCCTGTGCCAAAGCCTGCGCTTTTTCCGCAGGCACCGCCAGCACACCGATTTCCACTTTATTTTCCGCAAGAAACGAACGAATATGCGCCACGTCCTGCACCAGTAGGTTTCCCACCCGCGTGCCCACTTTGGCCGGGTCCGCGTCAAAAATAGCGATGGGCAAAAACCCGCTTTTCGCAAAGGAATTTGAATTGGCAATGGCGTGGCCGATGTTGCCCGCGCCCAGAATGATCATGGGATGCTCTTTATCCAGGCCCAAAATCTTTCCGATGTTGTCCCGCAGTTCCTTCACCACATAGCCGTAGCCTTGGCGGCCAAAGCCCCCAAAGCAATTGATATCTTGCCGGATTTGGGAAGCCGTCAGCCGCATCCTCTCGCCCAATTCCTGGGAGGAAATTTGCGCCACGCCTTCCTTTTCCAGTTCACTCAAATGTCGGTAATACCCGGGCAACCGCCGGATCACAGCTTCTGATACATAGCCCGCCATGGAACCCCTCCTTGATGGAGATGCGTTAGAGGATTACAATATGATTACAAATCTGTCACTTTTTAGTATAACATATCGTTGTTTTTTTCACAAGAGCCAGGGGCGGGAAAGTTGGGAAAAGTAAAATTTGGAAACGGCCCATCACAAAAGCACACGGCCACAGCCCCCACAAAAATGGGCCAAACCAGCGACATGCGCCATGGCTTGGCCCTTGTGTGGATTGATAAAGGCTTGCTCCGCTCACTTCAAGGTAATCACCACATGGCGGTTGGGCTCGTCGCCTTCACTGTGGGTGGTCACCTGATCGTTACCCTGCAAGGCGCTATGCAAAATGCGGCGCTCGTAGGGGTTCATAGGCTCCATCACCACTTTGCGGCCGGTCTTGACGGCGCGGCTGGCCATGCGGTTGGCCAAACGGGTGAGGGCTTCCTCCCGCTTGGCGCGGTAATCCTCGGTATCCAAGGTAACGCGAACGTAGGCATCCCGGTCCTTGTTCACATGGAGGCTGGTCAGGTATTGCAGCGAGTCCAAGGTCTCGCCCCGGCGGCCGATGAGGATGCCCAGGGTATCCCCATGCATGTCCACCCGCACGTTGCCCTCTTCATCCTGCCGGGCGGCCACGCTCACCTGCACGCCCATCAGCCGGGTCAGGGTCAGCAAAAACTGTTGCGCCAGGGCCTCCGGGGTGCCTTCCGCCGCCATGGGCGCGGGGGTCACGGTTGTGGCCTCACTGGGCTGAGCTCGGGGGGCCCGTTCCGCGCGGGGGGCCCTCTCCTGCTGGGCAGGCTTGGCTTCGCTGGCGGCCTCCTTGGCCTGGCTCTTGGCTTCCTGGGCTTTTTCCTTTACGCCCTTTTTGGGCGCTTCTTTTTTTGAAACGGGCTTTTGAGACGTTTTCGCCGCAGGCTTTTCCGTATCGTCAATGGAAAGGCCAAAGCGCAGAGGGTCGTCCTCCGCGCCGTCCCGCAAGGTCAAGCGCACCATCACGGGCTTGCTGCCCAGCAGACCCAAAAAGCCTTTGGAACCCTCGCTCAAAATGTCGATGGTGACGTCGCCCAAGGAACAGCCCAGCTTTTCAAGGCCCTGGGTAACGGCCTCTTCCATAGTCTTTGCGCTGGATTCAATGGACCTCATTTCACGGTTCCCTCCCCCATGGTGAGCGCGCCGGCTTTTTCCTGCGCGTCAAAAATCTTGTTCAAAACCGCGCCCTGGCCCCAGGCGATTACGTTGGCCATCACCCAGTACAGGGAGAAGCCCGCGTTATAGCTGGAGCAAAGATACAGGGAAAACAGCGGGAAAAAGTATTTCATAAACTTGCCACCGGCAGGATTGGCGCCCTCGGTGGTGGCCGTCGGCTGGGGCTGGGTAGCGGTCATCAGGAACTGGGTCACCGCGGCCAGAACGGGCAGCAGGAAATAGCCGTTGGGCTGCGCGTAAATGGTCAGCTTGGTGATCATCAGGTTCAGCTCCGGCATGGCGGCCCACTTGGCCATTTCTTGCACGTAGGTGGGGTTCTGGGTCAGCACGCCAAAGACCACATCGCCAAAAAGCAAAGTCTGGGCGGGGGTGGCGGCGGCGCCTGCGGCAATGGCGGCGTTCACGCTATCCATGGACAAACCCATGCCCGCCAGGGCCGAAAGCTTGTCCGCAGGCAAGCTGTTCCACACGCTGGTCCAAACCTCCATGGGGATCTGCTTCAGGTTGGTAGCATCCGCAATGGCGGTGGCAAAGGGGCTGTCCGGCATCCACAGGTTCTTCACCCACAGCCAGCCCTCGTTGGTCTGCACGCCAGTGGTCAGAAAATCCACCACCTGATGGGCCATCTGGGTCTGGGCGATCAGCCGCATGGCGCCAAACATGGCAATGAGCACCGGGAAGGTGATCAGCATGGGCACGCAGCCGGACAGGGGATTGATCCGCTCCTTGCGGTACAACTCGCTGGTTTTCTGGTTCAGCTTGTCCTTGTCGTTGGCATATTTCTTTTGCAGCTTGGCGATTTCCGGCTGCAGCTTGGTCATGCGGCGCATGCTTTTGCGGCTCTTATAATCAAACGGAAACAAAACCAGCTTGACCAGCAACGTGAAAACCACAATAGACCAACCGTAGTTGTTCACCACGGAATTAATCGCATTCAAAATGCCCGCCAAAAACTCATTCATAAGGGGTCATTCCCTCCTCAGTGTGGTGTTGGGGCCTTCAGGTACCGGATCGTACCCGCCCTTGCAAAAGGGGTTGCACCGCAGCAAACGCCACAAAGCCATTCCCCCGCCTCTTAACGCGCCAAACCGCTGGATGGCGGTGAGGGCATATTGGGAGCAGGTGGGCTGAAACCGGCAGGAAGGCGGCGTGTGCGGACTGATGTGCCGCTGATAGAAACGGATGAAGCGGATGAGCAGGTTTCTCATGAGGACCTCTTTTTGCCCGGTGGTGGCGCTGTTTGCAGCTTGCGCAGCATTTGATCCACGCCCTGGGCGATCTGCGCCAGGGACTGCTGGGGCAAGCCGGGCCGGGCTACCACCACATAAAGCCCCTGGGGCAGGCCTGGCATGCGGAGGCGGAACACCTCCCGAAGCAAGCGTTTGGTGCGGTTGCGCACCACCGCCCCCCCTACCTTCTTGCTGACGGAAAAGCCCACGCGCTTTTGCTGGCCCCGGACATACAGCAGGCTCATGTCCCTGCCGTTCACCCGAAGGCCCCGCCGGTATACATAGCGGAACTGACGGTCTGGCCCCAAGCGATACTGCCGCTGCAACGCGATCCCCCCAAATGCCCGATAATACCGGAAAAGCCCGTACCCACTTCACCCAAAGCTTGAGGAATGGGGGCGGGCCAAACCGAAACCAAAGGACAAACCGCTTTTCTTAGGCGCTTAGCACCTTGCGGCCACGGCGGCGGCGGGCGGCAAGCACGCGGCGGCCATTCTTGGTGGACATGCGGGCACGGAAGCCATGCACCTTGCTACGCTGGCGTTTTTTCGGCTGGTACGTACGAAACATGTGAAAAACACTCCTTGACGCTCTAATCTATGGCTGACGCGCACCCGAAACCAGGCGCACAGATAACCACAAAACAACCACTCTAGTATACTGATGGGGCCCCTTGCTGTCAAGCGTTCCAAAAGATTTTGTGAAGGCTTTGTGAAGGCTCTCAGGCAGGCGCATGCTTCCCACACAAAAAAGCGGCAGGGGCCGCTTCCAGCGCTGCACTTTTACCGGTACATCTCATAATTGCCAGATGGAAAGGCCATACTGTCTGTGCGCCTGTGGCGCTTGTCATCCCTTCGCCGGCAAAAGGAGGAATTCGGTGGATGCTATCACCGTCAAGGTGTCTGCTCTTTTGGTGATGGTGCAGGCCCTGGTTACCGCGAAAATGGACTACGTGACCCTTTCCACACACCCCATGCCCGACAGCCTGGAGGGCTATTTGCGCTTTGAAGCCTACCGGGAGGGCGACCCCAACCTGGCCTTTGTATTCCCAGGAGAATGGCTGGCCCAGGTGCCCAGAGAAGCGATGCCCGAAAGCAGCCCCTTTACCCCCGTGGCGGCCCAGGTGCTGAACAGTTTGCTGCAGTAGGGGGTGCTCCCGCACCCTGCGCCTATACGCTGAGTTCCTGCTTTTCTCCCAAAAGGTCCTTGTTCTCAGCAAGCACAGGCTGCACGACCTCCGCCAGGTATTCCTCCACCTGCTGGCAGCTTCGGCCAATGAAATGCTTTGGCTCCAAAATTCTTTGGCATTCCTCCAAAGTCACGCCAAAGGCCGGGTCCGCCGCGATCCGTTCCAGCAGGTCATTGCTTTCGCCTTCCTCTTTCACCCGCTTGGCGGCAGCCTGGCTGTGGGAACGCAGCCTTTCGTGAAGCTCCTGGCGGTCTCCCCCCCGCTTCACCGCATCCATCAAAAGATTCTCCGTGGCCATAAAGGGCAGCTCGTTCATCACCCGGGCCCGCACCACTTTTTCGTACACCACCAGGCCGTCGCATACGTTCATCATCAGGTTCAAAATGGCGTCCACGCCCAAAAAGGCCTCGCTGACGGCAATGCGCCGGTTGGCGCTGTCGTCCAGGCTGCGTTCAAACCACTGGGTCCCGGCGGTGATGGCGGTGTTTAACGCGTCCACCATCACGTAGCGGGACAGGCCGCTGATGCGCTCGCTACGCATGGGGTTGCGCTTGTAGGGCATGGCCGAGGAGCCGATCTGGCTTTTTTCAAAGGGCTCCTCCATCTCCTTGAAGCCTTGCAGCAAGCGCAGATCATAGCTGAACTTGCTGGCGCTTTGGGCGATGCCGGACAGGGTGGACACCACCATGTAATCCATTTTGCGGCTGTAGGTCTGGCCGCTGACGGGCACCACCCGGGCAAAGCCCATTTGGTTTGCGATGTCGCTTTCCAGGGCTTTGATTTTCTCGCTGTCGCCGGAGAGCAGCTCCATGAAGCTGGCCTGGGTACCTGTGGTGCCTTTGTTGCCCAGCAGCGCCAAAGAACCGGTGCGGTGGGTCAGCTCTTCATAATCCATCATCAGTTCGTTGATCCACAAGGTGGCCCGCTTGCCCACGGTGGTCAGCTGCGCGGGCTGCAAATGGGTGTAGGCCAGGCAGGGCAAAGCCTTGTACTTTTCCGCAAAGGCGGCCAGCAAGGATACCACGTTGAGCAGCTTCCGCCGCAGGATGTGAAGCCCCTGCTTCATCACCAGCACGTCGGTATTGTCCCCCACGTAGCAGCTGGTGGCCCCCAGGTGGATGATCCCCGCCGCCGTGGGGCATTGCAGCCCGTAGGCGTACACATGGCTCATCACATCGTGGCGCACTTCCTTTTCCCGGCGCAGGGCGTCCTCATAGTTGATGTCCTGGGCATGGGCTTCCAGCTCCGCAATCTGGCTGTCCGAAATGGGCAGGCCCTGCCGCTGCTCCGCCTTGGCCAGGGCGATCCACAGCCTGCGCCAGGTGCGAAACTTGTTGTCGTCAGAAAAAACGGCCTGCATTTCCTGGCTGGCATACCGGGTGGAAAAGGGGCTGATATAGCCGCTGTGGTTTTCGGTCATCAGACTTTCTCCTTTTTAGCGAAACGTAGCACGCGCCTTACCGAAAGTAGGCAACCCCGCCTTCAAACAAAGGCTGGAATGTATTTCCTTCGACATTCTTGTACAAATCCCTGCCCGCCCGCTCGCTGTGGCCCATCTTGCCCAGCACCCGGCCATCCAGGCTGGTGATGCCCTCCACGGCCCAGGCAGAGCCGTTGGGGTTGTAGGCCAAATCCATGGTGGGGCTGCCTTGCCAGTCCACATATTGGGTGGCCAGCTGCCCATTTTGGGCGAGGCTGTCCAGCACAGCCGGGGAGGCCACAAAGCGCCCCTCCCCGTGGGAAATGGCGATGGTGTGAATCTCCCCCACCGTACATTTTTGCAGCCAGGGGCTTTGATTGGAAGCGATGCGGGTGCGCACCAGCATGCTCTGGTGCCTTCCCAGGGTGTTGTAGGTCAGCGTGGGAAAGCTTTCGTCCACATCCATGATTTGCCCGTTGGGCAGCAATCCCAGCTTCACCAGCGCCTGGAACCCGTTGCAGATGCCCAAAACCAGCCCGTCCCGGCGCTCCAGCAGGTTCTGGACCCCCTCCTTCATGGCCGGGTTCCGGAAAAAAGCAGCAATGAATTTTGCCGAACCGTCCGGTTCGTCCCCGCCGGAGAAGCCGCCGGGCAACACCAGCATTTGGCTTTTGTCCAGCCATTTCCGCGCTTCCTGCACGCTTTGGGCAATATTCGCCGGGGTTAGGTTGCGAATGAGCAGCACCTTGCTTTCGCCGCCCGCCCGCTCCACGGCCCGGGCCGTGTCCACCTCGCAGTTGGTGCCGGGGAAGGCGGGAATGAGGGCCAGGGGCCTTTTCGCCAGCAAAGCTGGTTTGGGCCAGGAGCCGGCGGTAAAACTGGGCTTTGGCAGGGCTTCCGCCCCGCCGCCCCGGTAGGGGAACACCGATTCCAACCGGGCTTCGTAGGCTTCCTGCAGGTGGCCTAGCGGCACAGTCTCCCCCTGGTACCGCAGTTCATATTCTGGCAGGGTCCTGCCCACAGGAATGCCCAGGGACACGTCCGTGGATTCCTGCTCCGCGCCCTCCGCCAGTTCCAGCAGGATGCCGCCAAACTGCTGGGCAAACAGGTCCCCCGGGTAGGTCACCTCCGCGCCCACCTGGTTGCCCAGGCTCATCACCAGCAGGGCTTCCGCCACTCCGCCCAGGCCCAACGCCCAGGCGGAAAGCACCTTCCCCTGCCGGATCAGCCCATGGACCTGGGCCCAGTTTTGTTTCATCAAAGCACTGTCATGGGCTGGGCAAGCCAGCAGACGCAGGGCGTGCCCCGGCCCCTTCCATTCTGGCGAAATCACCCTCCGGCTGTCCCCGGGGGCAATGGCGAAGCTTACCAACGTGGGGGGCACGTCCAGATCCTCAAAGCTGCCGCTCATGCTGTCCTTGCCGCCAATGGCCGCCACGCCGTAGTCCATCTGCGCGTCCAGTGCGCCCAGCAGCGCCGCCACCGGCTGGCCCCAGCGGAGGGGGTCCCCGGTCATGCGGGGGAAGTATTCCTGAAAGGTCAGGTAGGCTTTTCCAGCGTCCAAGCCCGTGGCCACTAGCTTGGCGAGGCTTTCCACCACGGCCAGGTAGGCCCCTTCGTAGGGGTCCTGTTCCATCACCTCCGGGTGAAAGCCATAGGCCATGCCGCTGACCGTGGAGGTCTCCCCTGTCAGCACGGGCAGCTTCGCCACCATGGCCTGGGCGGGGGTCAGCTGGTGTTTGCCGCCAAAGGGCATCAGCACGCTGGCCGTCCCAATGGTGCCGTCAAAGCGCTGGCCCAGCCCCTTCTGCCCGCAGATGTTCAAATGGGTGGCCAGGCTTTCCATTTTTTCCGAAAAACAGGCCCCGACAAACAGCTCCGCCTGGGCTGCCGATGCAGGTACGGCTGCCGCAGCCATTGCCCCGGTGCCCTGCCGTGCCACCCTGGCGCAGGCATGCTTCTCCGCGCCGTTGCTGTTTAAAAAAGCCCGGGAGAGGTCCACCAGCGTCCGGCCCCGCCAGCGCATCTGAAGGCGAGGCTCTTCCGTCACCTGGGCCACCAGGGTGGCTTCCAGGTTTTCCTCCGCCGCGTAGGCGATGAAAGCCTCCACATCCTGAGGGGCCACCACCACGGCCATGCGCTCCTGGCTTTCGGAAATGGCCAGCTCCGTGCCGTCCAGGCCCTCATATTTCTTGGGTATCTTGTCCAGATCAATGAGCAGGCCATCCGCCAGTTCGCCAATGGCTACGCTGACGCCGCCCGCGCCAAAATCATTGCAACGCTTGATGAGCCGGGTCACCCGGGGGTCCCGGAACAGCCGTTGCAGCTTCCGCTCCACCACGGGATTGCCCTTTTGCACCTCGGCCCCGCAGGCCGTGGTGCTTTCCGCCGTATGGCTTTTGCTGCTGCCCGTGGCCCCGCCGCAGCCGTCCCGCCCGGTACGCCCGCCCAACAGAATCACCGCATCCCCCGGAGCAGGCGCCTCCCGGCGCACATGGCTTTTGGGAGCTGCCCCCACCACCGCGCCCACTTCCAGCCGCTTGGCCTGGTAGCCGGGGTGGTAGATCTCCCGCACCAATCCGGTGGCCAGTCCAATCTGGTTGCCGTAGGCGCTGTAGCCCGCAGCTGCGGTGGTCACCAGCTTCCGCTGGGGCAGCTTGCCGGGCAAAGTGCTTTCCACCGGAACCGTGGGGTCCGAAGCGCCGGTGACCCGCATGGCCTGGTACACATAGGTCCGGCCCGACAGCGGGTCCCGGATGGCCCCGCCGATGCAGGTGGCCGCGCCGCCAAAGGGCTCGATCTCCGTAGGATGGTTGTGGGTTTCGTTCTTGAACATCAGCAGCCAGGGCTCCTGGCGTCCGTCCACCTCCACGTCGATCTGGATGGAGCAGGCGTTGATCTCCTCGCTCTCGTCCAGCTCTGGCAGCAGGCCTTGCTTTTTGAGCGCCTTGGCCCCGATGGTGGCCATGTCCATCAGCGTGATGGGCTTGTCCTTGCCGTTGTGGACAGCCTCCCGCAGGGCCAGGTAGCGGGAAAAGGCCTCTTCCACCTTCGCCTGCTCCATCTGCACCTGGTCCAGATGGGTCAAAAAGGTGGTGTGGCGGCAGTGGTCGCTCCAATAGGTGTCGATCATGCGGATTTCTGTCAGGCTGGGGTCCCGGTTTTCGCCGCGAAAATAGTCCCGGCAAAAGGCCAGGTCCTTCTCGTCCATGGCCAGTCCATGCCGGGCCACAAAATCCGCCAGCTCCGTCCCTTCCAGCCTGGTAAACCCGGTGAGCCAGGGCACATCCGGCGGCGTATCAAAGCGCTGGGCCAAGGTGGCCCTCTCCGAGAGCTCCGCCTCCCGGGCTTCCACAGGGTTGATAAGGTATTGCTTGATACGGGCCAGGTCCTGGGCGGAAATGGCCTGCCCTTCCGCCGGGGCCAACAGGTAGACTTTGGCCGTGCGCACGGCGGGCCGCTCACCGCCGGTGGCCAGCTGCATACATTCCCCGCAGCTGGCGGCCCGGGCGTCAAACTGGCCGGGCAAATATTCCACCGCCAAAACCGCCCCGCCTTCTTCCCCGCTGGGCAAGGCTTCATACACCCAGTCCAGAGGCGGCTCCATCAGCACAATGGGCACACAGCGCCGGAAGGCTTCCGGGTCCAGGCCTTCCACGTCGTAGCGGCACAGCATCCGCACCCCCGCCACGCTGCTAATTTGCAAAATTTCCCGTATTTCGCGCAGAACGCCCTGGGCCTCCACGGCATAGGGCTCCCTCTTTTCCACATACATCCGGTGAACGGCCATGGGCAGCCTCCTTACAACTGTTTTTCCAGGGCTTGCAAGGCAGCGGCCCCAATGTCCAACCGCATGTGCATCCCTTCAAAGTCGATCTGGCGGGCGGCGGCATAGGCCCGCTCAATGGCGATAGGCAACATGTCCGCTGTGGCCACAACGCCTAGCACCCGCCCTCCGGCTGTGACCAGATGCTTTTCCGGCGTGAGCCGGGTGCCCGCCTGATAGACCAGGGCCTTTTTCTCCGCTTCCTGGATACCTCTGAGCCACTTGCCGCTTTCATACTGCTCCGGATAGCCACCACTGGCCAGCACCACGCAACAGCTGCAGCCCTCCTGAAAAACGCAGTCCACCTCCGAAAGCGTTCCCCGGGTGGTGGCCAGCATCAGCGTCAGCAAATCGCTTTGCAGCAGCGGCAGCACCGCCTGGGCCTCCGGATCGCCAAAACGGCAGTTGTACTCGATCACCTTGGGCCCGCTTTTCGTCAGCATCAGGCCAAAGTACAGGCAGCCACAAAAGGGGCAGCCTTCCTTTTGCATGGCCTCCAGCGTGGGCTGAAAAATGGTATCCATGCAAAGCTTTGCCATTTCCGGCGTGTAATACGGGTTGGGGGCCACCACCCCCATGCCGCCGGTGTTTGGGCCCCTGTCCCCATCCAGGGCCCGTTTGTGGTCCATGCTGGACACCATGGGCCGCAGGGTTTTCCCATCGGCAAAGCACAGCACGGAGACCTCCGGACCCTGTAACATCTCCTCCAGCACCACCCGGGCGCCTGCCGCGCCAAACCGGTTTTCTTCCATCATCTGCCGGACGGCTTCCTTGGCCTGGGCCTTGCTGCCACAGAGCACCACCCCTTTGCCCAGGGCCAGCCCATCAGCCTTCACCACCCGGGGTCCTTCCGGGAGCCCGTCCAGATAGGCGCAGGCCTCCCGGAAGCTGTCAAAGCTTTCATAGGCAGCCGTGGGGATGCCGTACTTCTTCATCAGCCCTTTGGCAAAGACCTTGCTGCCCTCGATACGGGCGGCGGCCTGGCTGGGGCCAAAGGCGGGAATGCCCTTCTCTTGCAGGCGGTCCACCAAGCCCAAGCACAGGGGATCGTCCGGAGCTACCACCACGTAGTCCATGGATTCTTTCACCGCAAAGTCCGTAAGCGCCTGGAGATCCGTGGCGGGAATGGGCACGCAACGGGCCTCCTTCGCAATGCCCCCATTGCCCGGCGCGCAAAAAAGCTCCGTCACGGCCTTGCTTTCCTTTAGCTTTTTGACGATGGCATGTTCCCGGCCGCCACCGCCTACCACCAGTATTTTCAAGAGATTCCCTCTTCTCTTTATTGGAATTTCCCCTTGATCAATGGTGAAACAGCCTAAGCCCCGTAAAGCTCATGGTCATGCCGTATCCATCGCAGGCCGAAATCACCAAATCGTCCCGGATGCTGCCGCCGGGCTCCGCCACGTAGGCAACGCCGCTTCGGGCCGCCCGGTCGATGTTGTCCGGAAAAGGAAAGAAGGCGTCACTGCCCAGGGCCACCCCGGTCATCTCCCGCAGCCAGGCCCGCTTTTCCTCCGCCGTGAGCGGGGTGGGCTGGCGCACAAACAGGGCCTGCCATTTGCCCTCGGCCAGCACATCCTCCGGCTCGTTGCTGATATAGCGGTCTATGGCGTTGTCCCGGTCCGGGTTTTTGAGGCCGGGCAAAAAGGGCAGGGCCAGCGTCTTGGGATGCTGGCGCAGCCACCAGTGATCCGCCTTGTCCCCGGCCAGGCGGGTACAATGGATGCGGCTTTGCTGCCCCGCGCCAATGCCAATGGCCTGTCCGTCCTTTACGTAACATACGCTGTTGGATTGGGTGTATTTCAGCGTGATCATGGCAATGGCCAGGTCCCGGCGGGCTGCCTCCGGCAGGTCCTTGTTTTTCGACACGATGTGGGCGAAAAAGTCTTCCTCAATCACCAGCTCATTGCGCTCCTGCTCAAAGGTGATGCCGTACACATCCTTGCGTTCCAGCTTTTGCGGCACATAGGCCGGGTCGATCTCCACGATGTTGTAGGCGCCTTTCCGCTTGGCGCTGAGAATCTCCAGCGCCGACTGTTCATAGCCCGGCGCGATGACCCCGTCGCTGACCTCCGGCGCGATGAGCCTGGCGGTGGCCTCGTCGCATACATCCGACAGAGCGATCCAGTCCCCAAAGCTGCTCATCCGGTCCGCGCCTCTGGCCCGGGCGTAGGCACAGGCCAAGGGCGAAAGCTCCGCCGCTTCCGGCACAAAGTAAACCTGCCGCAAAACCGCTGAAAGAGGCAGGCCCACGGCGGCCCCGGCAGGGCTGACGTGCTTGAAGCTGGCGGCGGCGGGCAGCTGGGTGGCCGCCCGCAGTTCCTTCACCAATTGCCAGCCGTTGAGCGCGTCCAGAAAGTTGATGTAGCCCGGCTTGCCGTTGCGGATCACAAGGGGCAGCTGCCCCTGGGCGGCAAAGATCCGGGCGGGCTTCTGGTTGGGGTTACAGCCGTATTTCAATTCCAGCTCCGTCATAAAGGGGGCCTCCTTTGCATGGTTTGTGGCGTTACAGGTTTTTATTGAAAATGCGGGTTTCCTCATGGCCAGTGTGCAGATCCACTGTGCGCACAAACAGGCTGATCTTGTTGTCCGGGTCCAGGCTTTCCCACAGGCCATTGCACAGCCCGTCCACATCGCCCGCCACCTGCACCCGCACCGGCTCCCCCTCAAAGCTGGGAAGGGGGTTCCCATCCGCCCGGTAGGTGTGTAAAAGGTGACCTTCCCCGCGCACGGGCTGGGCATATTCAAAGAAAAACCGCTGCACGCTGTTTTCATTGCCGTCCGAGGACTTGAGAATCGACAGCCGGTAGGCCATGGCTCCGCCCTGCACCTGCATCATGCCGGAGATGCGGGGGGTGAAATTGGGGGCGTCCGGTTCAAAGGTTCGGGTGCGCAGGGCGGTTTCAAAGCTCTCGCCGTTTTGCAAATGCTCCAGCAAGGTATCCGTCTGGTCCCCGTTGGTCACCAAAGTGACCCCGTCCCCCGTGACCCGTACCGGCGCGTATAGGATCAGGCTGGGATCGCTGACCTTGGCCGGATCAAAAGCCTGGGCCAAAATGCCACCGTCCTTTTCCACAAACACCCGGTTGCGGCTGTTTTCGCTGCGGCCCATGATGAAGTAGGCCATCACCGCCTGGTTCCCATCCTGGCTGCGCCCCAGCAAGATCCCCCGGCCCGGGTATGGGTTCTTTCGCAAATGGCTATACAAATCGTGCAGCATGCCGTACGCCTCCCTTATCCTCTGCTTGATACCCTGCTTGATGCGGCCTCATCCAACGGCCGCTGACCTTCCCTTTCCAGCTGGGCCGCCAAGGCCTCCACTTCCCTGGGCAGCAGCACCCATTCCGCCTGCTCCATGACCCGCTGTTGCAGGGTTTCCGGCGTATCCCCCGGCTCCACCGCCACGGCCTGCTGGGCCAGAATCCGCCCGCCGTCCGGTACCTCGTTCACCAGGTGCACGGTGGCCCCGGTGAGCCTCACGCCCCTTTGCAGCGCGGCCTCATGCACTTTCAGGCCATACATGCCCTGGCCGCAAAAGGCCGGAATCAGGCTGGGATGCACGTTCACCATGCGCCCCGCAAAGGCCCGCACCACGCAGGGGTCCAAAATCAGTAAGAAACCAGCCAGCACCACCAGCTCCACGCCACTTTTTTGCAGCAGGGCCACCAGCCGCTTGCCATACTCCTTGGGAGTTTCGGCTTCTCCTCCGGTCCGCTGCCTTTCCAATACTTCGGTTTCGACTCCCGCCTGCCGGGCCCGCTCCAGCGCATAGGCACCGGGCTTGTTGCTCACCACCAGCGAAAGCTGGCAATGGGGCATCTCCCCCCGGGTTTTGGCGTCCAGCAGCGCCTGCAAATTGGTGCCGCCTCCGCTGACCAGCACCGCCACCTTTACCATAGCTCGACCCGGTTGCTTTCCGGGTTCTGGCCCTTTTCCACCGTGCCCAGCCGGTAAGCCCCAGGCTCTCCCGCTTCCCGCAAGACCTCCAGCGCCTTGTCCGCGTCCTGTTTGGCCACCACCAGGCACATACCCACCCCCATGTTGAAGGTGTTGTACATGTCCCGCTTGGGGATGCTCCCGGCCCGGGCAATCAGGGCAAACAGGGGTGGGGTTTGCACGTCCTCCTCCGCAATGCGGGCCAGCATGCCCTTGGGCAACGCCCTGGGAATGTTCTCATAAAACCCGCCGCCGGTGATGTGGGCCACGGAACGCACCGTGACGCCGCTTTCCAGCAGGGCCAGCACCGGCTTTACATAGATTTTTGTAGGCGTCAGCAGCGCTTCCCCCAGGCTCATGCCCAGCTCCGGCACCCTTTTCCCAAGGATTTCCTTCCCCTGTGCGTCCAAACCGAACACCTTGCGCACCAGGGAGAAGCCGTTGCTGTGGACCCCGCTGGAAGGCAGGGCGATGAGCACATCCCCCGCCTCCATGGCCTCTTTATCCAGCAGCCTGTCTTTGTCCACCACACCCACGGAAAAGCCTGCCAGGTCATATTCGTCCTCCGGGTAAAAGCCCGGCATTTCGGCGGTTTCGCCGCCCACCAGGCTGCAACCCGCCTGCACGCAGCCCTCGGCCACCCCGGCCACGATGGACGCCACCCGCTCCGGCAGGTTTTTGCCCACCGCCACATAGTCCAGAAAGAACAGAGGCTTGGCCCCACAGCAAATGATGTCGTTGACGCACATAGCCACGCAATCCATCCCCACGGTGTCATGCTTGTTTAACAAAAAGGCCAGCTTCAGCTTGGTTCCCACGCCGTCCGTGCCGCTGACCAGTACAGGCCGCCGGAGGCCCGTCAGATCCAGCTCAAACAGCCCGCCAAAGCCGCCCAGGCCCTCCAGCACCCCCTTGCCCAGGGTGCGCGCCACATGGCCTTTCATCAGCTCCACGGCCTTGTACCCGGCGGTGATGTCCACCCCCGCCGCCTTGTAGCTTTCGCTTTCGCTTCTCATGCCCTTTTCCCCTCCACGGCCAGCGCCTGGACGCCCATGGCGCATAGTGGTTGCTCAAACTTGCTCTTGCCCTGGTCCTCCGGAATCTCCACCGGGTACTGCCCTGTAAAGCAACCCTTGCAAAACCCGCATTTGCTTTGGTCCGCCAGCTTATCCACGAAATCCACGCCCAAAAAGCCCAGGCTGTCCACCCCGATCATCCGGGCCATCTCCTCCACGCTGTGGTGGGCGGCGATGAGGTTTTCGGTGCTGCCCACATCTGTGCCAAAGTAGCAGGGATGCTGAAAGGGGGGCGAGGACAGGCGCATGTGGACCTCCGTGGCCCCGGCCTCCCGCAGAAGGCTGACGATGTGGGCGCTGGTGGTGCCCCGGACGATGGAATCGTCAATCAGCACCACCCGCTTGCCCCTGACGGTGGCCTCCAGCACGTTTAGCTTGATGCGCACGGCGCTGGCCCGCTCCTGCTGGGTGGGCTGGATGAAGGTACGGCCAATGTACCGGTTCTTAATGAAGCCCATGCCATAGGGGATGCCGCTTTGCCGGGCAAAGCCCATGGCCGCGTCCATGCCGCTGTCCGGCACGCCCACCACCACATCCGCCTGCACCGGGTGTTCCAGAGCCAAAAACGCGCCGGCACGCAGCCGCGCGGTGTGCACGCTGCTGCCGTCCACCACGCTGTCCGGCCTGGCGAAATAGATGAACTCAAACACGCAAAGACTGCTTTGCCGGGGCGCTTCCGGCGGGAAGCTCCGCACGCCCTGCCGGTCCACCACCACCACCTCGCCCGGGGCGATGTCCCGCAGGAAGGTGGCGCCAATGGCGTCGAAGGCGCAGCTTTCGCTGGCAAACACGATGCCGCCTCCCAGGCTGCCCATGCACAATGGCCGGAACCCCTGGGGGTCCCGGGCGGCAATCAGCTTTTGCGGGCTCATCAGCACCAAAGAATAGGCCCCCTGCAGGGCGCCCATGGCGCGCAGCACCGCCTCTTCAATGCTACCCACATGCAGACGCTCCTGGGTGATCCGGTACGCGATGACCTCGCTGTCGCTGGTGGTATGAAAAATGGCCCCGCCTTCTTCCAACTGGCAGCGGAGCTGTCCGGCATTGACCAGGTTGCCGTTGTGGCAAAGGGCCATCGCTCCCTTGGAGTGGTTCACCAGCAGAGGCTGGGCATTGTTCCGGTTATGGGTGCCGGTGGTGGCGTAACGGCAATGCCCCACGGCCATGTGGCCCTCGGGCAGCTTTTCCAGCGCGTCCCTGGTAAACACCTCGTTCACCAGGCCCACGCCCTTGTAGCACTCAATCACGCCCCGGCGGTTTACGGCCATGCCGCAGCTTTCCTGGCCCCGGTGCTGCAGGGCGTACAGGGCATGGTAGGTGTGCGCCAGCACGCCCGCCTGCCCTTCCTCGTCTTCCGGCAAAAACAGGCCAAAGACCCCGCACTCCTCATGAAGCTTGTCCCATACAAACTCTTTCATTTATGCCCCCATCAGCCGCTTCATCATTTCCTGGTAGGCTTCCTCCACGCCGCCCATGTCCCGGCGGAAGCGGTCCTTGTCCAGCTTTTCATGGGTGACGCTGTCCCAAAAGCGGCAGGTATCGGGGCTGATCTCGTCCGCCAGCACCAGGGTCCCATCGGCGGTCTTGCCAAATTCCAGCTTAAAATCAATCAGCTCCACGTTCAAATCCTTCAAATAGGCGGTGAGCACCTCGTTCACCCGCAAGGAATACCGGCAAATGGCGGCCAGCTCTTCCTGGGTGGCCCAGCCCATGGCGGCGATGTGGTACTCGTTCACCATGGGATCGCCCAGGGCATCGTCCTTATAGCAAAACTCCAGCACGGTCTTGCCCAGCTTGGTTCCCTCCGGAAGGCCCAGGCGCTTGGAGAGGCTCCCGGCGGCAATGTTTCGCACAATCACTTCCAGCGGCACAATGGTCACCTTTTTCACCAAGGTTTCCCGGTCGGACACTTCCCGCACCAGATGGGTGGGCACGCCCTGCTGTTCCAGCAGTTTCATCAAATGGTTGGTCATGCGGTTGTTGATGGCTCCCTTGCCCGTGATGGTGCCTTTCTTTTCGCCGTTAAAGGCGGTGGCGTCATCCTTATAATCCACCAGCACCAGCGTGGGATCGTCCGTGGCATAAACTTTCTTGGCTTTTCCTTCGTAGAGCTGTTCCTTCTTTATCATGACATAACCCTCCCCTCAAATTTCCAGCTTCCGGTCCTTTTGCAGCACTTCCTGCCTCATAGTCTCCCGTAGCGCCAGCAACTTGTTTGTCAGCTCCGCATCCGACAGCGCCAGGATCTGCGCCGCCAGCAGCGCCGCGTTCCCCGCGCCGTCAATGGCCACTGTGGCCACCGGCAGCCCGCTAGGCATTTGCACGGTGGAAAGCAGCGCGTCCAGCCCGTCCAGGGTGCTGGATTTCACCGGGATGCCAATCACTGGAAGCACAGTCTGGGCCGCGAGGGCCCCGGCCAAATGGGCCGCCTTCCCCGCCGCCGCAATGAGGACGCCAAAGCCGTTCCCGGCGGCAGCCTTGGCAAAGGCCGCAGTCTCCTCTGGGGTACGGTGGGCGGAAAACACATGGGCCTCAACGGGAATGTTCAGGTTTTTCAGCGTATCAAAACAGGGGGCCAAAATGGGCAAATCGCTGTCCGACCCCATCAATACAGCCACTTTCTTCATGCATTCAACCTCTTTCCCGGGCGGCATCCCGCCCGTAATGCATTTGATTGTACCCAAGCTTTCGACAGTTGTCAAGAAAAATACGAACATTATTTCATTTTTCGATATAAATGTCTGTATTTTATGTCGCAACGCTTGCCCGCCTTCTATTTTTCCCACAAAAAAGAATCCGGCCCAGGCTATTTCTGGGAGTGTTTTTCTGCTATACTGTGACCATGCCGGAAATACCCATTTCTCTGTTTTTCACATCTATCAAAAGCACGTCCCCACCAGAAAGGATGAGTTTCATGAAACGGACCCTCGCCTTGTTCCTCGCTATGCTTCTTTTGGTCTCCGTTCCCTTGGCCCTGGCGGAGGACGCCGCCCTCGCCCTGGATGAAACTGCCTTACGAGGAGCCATCACGGACTTTTTGGCGGCGGACATGAAAAAGAAGGCGGAGGCGGCGGAGGACCCCTGGGCGCGCTTCTTGCTGGAACAAGGCGTAAGCGAAGTCAGCTTTGACTTGGAGAAATTTGACATCACCGCGGAAAAGCCCCTGACGGTAAGCTTTCTGGTGGCCAGCGGCCTGCCGGACACCAAATCCCTGCCGGAATACAATGCGGCAGACCCGGCCGCGTGGCTTGCCGCCATGGTCACCGCCATGAAAACAACCGACACCAAGGCCAAAGCCAGCCTGATGGTCTCGGACACGGGCGGCAGTTACACGGTTGCCTATGGCAAAAACGCGGAAGCGGCCCTGGAAAAGACCGTGAAGGGCCTGGCCGCCAAGGCCAAAAAAGGCCTGGGGGACAAAAAGATCCTCACCGCACTCAAGGATTACCTGCTGCCCCTTCCCACGCTGCTAGGCAAAAAGGCGCCGGAGGACATGGCCACCCTGGAGTCCAACCCCGCCTATGTGGCCTATGTGGCCCGCAACCAGTTAAACACCGAGGAAAATTTTTTCTACGGCTGCGCCCTGTATGGCCTTCGCAATTACAAGCTGGATGTGAGCGGCGGCCCGGAAAAAGTGATCCTGCAGTATACCACGCCGGACTACATGCGTTTGATGCAAGCGGCGTACCGCGTCACCCTGCGCACTTTGGCCTATGACACCCAGGCCAAGAGCTATAGCGGCCAGGAGCTAAAAGCCCGGTATGCCAAGGAGCTGGAAAAAGCCATGGCCACCTACCAACTCAGCAAGAAACAAAAGACGGACGTTGCCGAGACCTATGCATTCAGCCTGTTGGCGTTGCCGGAAACCATTGATCCCGACATCTTTTACAATGCCACCGACTCCTTTACCGGCGATGCTGGCACGGCGGAATACCTGCTGATCACTGATGTAATCGCCTTCCCGGATTATCCCGCTGTGCCAAAGCCCAAGGGAGGCCGCATTTCCGGCGATGCCTCCGGCGGCACCAAATGCAGATTCCAGGTCGCCAAAGATGGTTATGACCGCTGCGTTGCCATGTACCGCGCCTCCGACGACAAGGACATGGGCGTTGTCTTTGTTCCCAGTGGCGGCAAAGTGACGGTGACGCTGCCCAAGGGAAAGTACTATTTCCTCATTGGCATTGGCGATGTCTGGTATGGTCCAGAGCACTTGTTTGGTGATGGCGGTTCTTACCAGAAAACCGAGATCAACGACATTCCCAGCAGCAGATACATCTACACCTTCTCCATGGGTGGCATTGGCCGGGGCAAGGCCGTGGAGTCTGAGGACCTTAGCTATGAAGACATGTTGAAGTAAAGGGAAGGCGACCGCAAAAAAGTGGGGGCGACCCCACTTTTTTTGATCCCGCGATCCTTTTGGTTTTCAGCCGTTCAACGTCGGCGATAGGGATGTATGGTACGTGCTTACAACGGCACGCCGCCTTTTCCTCCAAGACCTTGGCTGGCATCAAGGCTGTCCTCCGGTGATCACCGGAACTCCATTACAAGCGCAGGCAGCCAAGCCAGCCTGCAAAGAAACCATTTCCGTCTGGAAGGCGTTGAAACAGACCGTGTATTCTGCCGTAACGGTCGCCTCGGTCATACTTGTGATGATGGCAGAGGCTGCTCCCAGCGTCACCATCGCTTGGAGATTGCGGGAGGTAAAGCCTGGCGGAAGCCCCATGCTGACGCTCATGGGAACGTATACCCTTCCAACAATCGTAAAGGGCGCAGCATTGGCGTCAACCGCATGGATCTCGACACGGGTCTCCAGGGTCATTGTCATGACAGAGGGCCCCCCGGGGATAGAAGGCGGGGTAATGGAAAAGGCGATGGTATTGTAGGATACGGACGGGACCAGCGCAATGCTTTGGACCGTAAACGGCGCCACATAAGTGCCTGGCGGCGTTACGCTGGAGAATACCAGCTCTCCCGTATGGGTCACCGAGATGGTTTGTGTGGAAAAGAGCGTATTCATCTGTACGCAGACCGTTCTGGCTGGAAACGTGGGCCCAGGGGGGCCTTGGGGGCCCTGAGGCCCTGGCATCCCCTGCGGACCAGGCACACAGCACATGCAAGACGGTTGCTGCATCCCAATACAATTGCAGCAGAGTTTTCCGTATGGACGATTATTCATGCATCATACCTCCCATTGCAGCGTATGCTCCCGTGCCGGTGATGGTACCTACGTAATGCAGGCCCTACCCGCAATGAGAAAACAGGACGGGGGTGCGCTTTGACCAGTTTTACGACCCCAACTTGGCCTATTGCGGCCAGTGAATTGCGGACGCTGGGGCAGGGAGAGCGGTTTATTTGCCTCTTCAGCGGCGGAAAAGACAGCGGTTTGGCGCTGCTGACAGCCATGGAAGTGGGACATCCAACCGCATTGGTGCAATGCATCACTCTGCAGCCCCAACGCTCCTATTACCACAATCAACCCATTGAGGTCGCCCAAGAGCAGGCCCGGGCACTCGGGCTTCCGCTGCACGTCAGCCACGCAACGCCTTGGAACCAACCGTCGGAAATGATTGCGCTCTACCGGACCTTTGCTGGCCAAGGTGTACAGAGCGTTGTATTCGGCGATTTGTACCTGGAACGAAACGCGCGCTGGCAGGCCGCCCTTTGCCAAGAAGCCGGCCTCACGCCGCGTATGCCCTTATGGCAGCTGGATCCGGAATTTCTGTTGCAGGAAATGCAGCGCCGAAAAATGCATAGCGTCATTACCTGGGTGGATCCGGAAAAGCTTCCGTCCTACTGGATTGGCAAGCGCTACGACGACACGGCTTTTCGATCCTTCGTGCAGGCCGGCATCGACCCGCTGGGGGAAAACGGGGAATTCCACACGACCCTCCTCTATTGTGACCGGTTCAGCCATCCCCTCGACTTTGGCTTTTGACAACGTGAAACGGTGCCAAAGCCAATGCCAACGGCATAGCCATGCGCCTTGATTCTCAAAAGGGAGTCGAATCTACAAAGCAAAAAGGGATGCGTCTTTTTGTACTCTGGCCACGTAAAACGTGGCCAGATAAAGGGTCCAGGGCGATAGCCCTGGTGGAGGTGCGGAGGCGAAGCCTCTGCATCCCCCCGTTAAATGACGCCGCCCTTGCAAAAGCGGCCCGCTTTCCTTGCGCGCTTTTCCTTTTCATGCTATCATAAGCATTCCCAGGATTCCTCCCATGCTTTGTGAAAAGGAGCCGCTTCCCCCATGCCCAAGCCCGATGCCTTACACCATACGCGCCAGGGCCATCTGCTGGCCTTATTTTCCATCTTGGTATGGGGCGCCACCTTCATTTCCACCACCGTGCTGCTGCGGGATTTCACCCCGCCGGAAATCCTGTTCCTTCGGGTTTCCCTGGCCATTGTGGCGCTGCTGCTGGCCAGGCCAAAGCCGCTGAAACTGAAAAGCCCCCGGCACCACCTGCTGTTTTTGGGCGCGGGGCTCTGTGGGGTGACCCTGTACTTTCTGCTGGAAAACATGGCCCTCACCTTCACCTATTCCGCCAATTGCAGCGTGATCCTTTCCACCGCGCCTTTTTTTGTGGCCATGGCCGTCCACTTTTTTATGCAAAAAGGGGAGCCTTTGGCCCCCAGCTTTTTTCTTGGGTTTGTGGTGTCCATCTTGGGGGTGGGCCTGGTGTCCTTTAGCGGACAGGCCCTGCACGTAAACCCCCTGGGCGATTTTCTTTGCCTGCTGGCGGCCATGGCCTGGGCCGGGTATAGCGTGTTTATTAAAAAAATAGAAGCCCACGGGTACGATACCTTGCTGGTGACCCGGCGGGTGTTCCTGATGGGGCTTCTTTGCCTTGCGCCCTTCCTGCCCTTTATGGCATTCTCTCCTGACTGGGCGGCAGTGCTGAAACCCGTCAACTTGTTCAATTTTCTATTTTTGGGCCTGGGGGCCAGCGCCCTGTGCTTCGTCACCTGGAACACGGCGGTGAAATGGCTGGGCGCGGTGAAAACCAGCGTGTATATCTACTTGTCCCCGGTCATCACCATCCTGGCGGCCTGGGCCTTCCTGCAAGATCCCCTCCCGCCTTTGGCCCTGGCAGGGGCGGCCCTCACCTTGGTAGGCCTGGTAATTTCGCAACAAAAAACCCGGAGGGAGCTGCTCTCCGGGAAATCCATCGATTCATAATCCTTCTTCATATGCTATTCACCATTCAAAAACGCGATACAATTTGTGGTATTACATCCAGCCCTTCACCACTTCCACCGGGAAGGTGGTTTTTTCCGCTACCTCTTCCAAGGTAAGGCCCTGGGCAAACAAGCGCCTCACCACCATTTCCATGCTCTCGCCCATTTCCAACAGATTGCCGTCCGGGTCAAAAGCCCGCAGCACCCGTTGGCCCCAGGGATACTCCCTGATGCCGTGCAGGAACCGGACCCCATGCTGCCGCAAACGGGCGTCGCAGGCGTCCAAGTCCTCCACCTCAAAATAGAGCTCGGCGTTGTAAGCCTGGTGTTCCGTCAGGGCCGGGTCAAAGCCCGCCAGACCGCCAAAATCCTCCTGGAGGGCAAACCCGCCCAAGTCCAGGTTCTTCCCCAGGTCCATCACCACCCTTTGCCCCAGCACTTCCTCATAGAATTTACGGGCTGCCTGAATATCCCTCACCGCGAACAGCGCCGCTTTGTACTGCATCCTACGCGCTCCTTCCCCTGTCGTTTACACCCTCCACAGCCGCTTCATGGCGGCGAAACAACGGATATACGCCACAAACTCGTCCTCGTGGGGTTCAAAAAATTCATTGTCCAAAATGGTATCCAGCTCCACCTTGGCGGAGGCGCTCAGGCCCACCGTGTCCTTGCTTTGGCGCTCAAAAACGCCGGGCATCAGGCGGTCCGCCGCCTGGGGGAAGGCATGGTAAAACCGCACGGGGAAGCTGTGCAACACGCTTTGGTGCTGTGCGTGAGAGGTGGGCTCTTCCCCAGGGGCCCAAACCGCCTCGCCATGCACGGTGCTGCGCATGCGCTGCTCCTCGCTGAGCAACCCAATGGCCACCTCCTGCTTGGGATGGCGGCTTTGCACCAGCACCAGTTCCCGCACCACATTGCCCCGTTCCAGCCCTTGCAGGGCCAACCGGCAAAGCTTGGCGCGGCTTTCATTGTCAAAGGCTTTCAGCAGTTGCCCGCCGTTTCCCGCGATGCAGACCTCCATGCGCTCATGCAGCAGGGGTCTGGTTTCCGGGTTGCGCCAGCCCCGGTTCAGCAGCTCACCGCAGAGATGGAACAGGAAGCCGATGTTCACCAGCAGCAGGCTTTCCACATAGCTGATGCGGCCCTGGCTGCGGGCCCGCTCCATCATCTGCCAGATCTGCTGGTCATAGGCGGCAAAGAAATCATCCAGCAGGAACATGCTCTTCTGGCGGCCCCGGGTGCTGCCCGCCCCATGGGTCAATGCTTCCACCAGGCCCCGCACCACGGTTTTCACCTGCTCGTCGCATTGCTCAAAGTCGGTGGAAAACTCCATCAAATGCCGGGTGGTGACCGAGTCAAACAGAATCTGCCGGCAGCCCATCAGCAGCGAGGTTTCCAGCGTGGCCCGCCAGGCCCCGCCCAGCCACAGGCTGATGTCCGTGGTGCCGCCGCCGATGTCCATGTTGATGTAGCCGCTGCGCACGTTCACCTCGTTGCGGCCCTTAAAATACAGGCCATCCGCCTGGTTTTCGGTGGCATAGAGCACGCTGGGCAGCTCCGGGGTCAGGGGCATGCCGGTTTCCGCCGCCACCTCGGCGGAGAGGGCGCGCATCATTTCCAAATAGCTCTCCTGCCTGGGCAGGGGCAGCGCGTTGGGCATGGACACCCGCCAGGAAAGGCTGGGCGCGCCGCAAAGGCGGCTGGCCAGCGCGGCCTGCACCATCACCTGTTTCAGATACAGCCGTACGCAATGCAGGGCAAACTGCTCCTCGCCCCACTTCATGTCGTAATAAATGGCGTTTTCGTTCTTTTCCAGCAGGGCCTGGATGCTCTCCTGGAAGTAAATATGCCCGTCCCGCAGAATGGACAGCCAGCGGTCCTGCTGGTCCGTGAACATGTCCATCACGCTGTAGAAGGTGCTCTCCCGCTGGTTGAGGGCGCCCGGGGTGGGCAGCAAGGCATTGAGCGGCAAGAATTCGTCCACCAGGAGGGCGGCGTCCTCGTCCCGGCCATGCAGCAACGCCGCATGGAGGCACCGGGGCAGGGTGGCGGGCTGCACCTTGTCTCCCTGGCGGAGCATAACGGTGGTGGCAATACTGCCAAAGTCCACGCCAATCACTGCCGGAGGTTCATGCTTGAGCTGCTCCCGAGGGGTGTCGTTCACCAGGGCGCCCAATGACATGGGGCCCCGGCGCAGGACAATGTAGGCGGGGTACCGCTCTGTGACGGCGGTCTGCCAAATGCGCACCCGCTGCTGGCCCTGGCTGTTGGTATCGGTGGTCTGCCGCAGGGTGCCCTGGGCCCAGCCCACGGTTTGGCGCACCCACACATCAACCGCCTCCGGGTAATGGGTGTACACAAAGTACTGCTTCCAAAGTCCTGGCGTCATGCGCAGATTGGGCCAGCTTACCACAAAGGGAAGCTCGCTGGCGGGCAGCTCCATCACGCTGCCTACGCCCTTTTGGCGGAGGCTGTAGGTGCGGCAAAAGGTCACGCTGTTGGTGAGCAACGCGTCCTTGCCCTGCCGTTTGCAGGCGATGCGAAACGCCACCGACACGTCCCCGGTGGCCCGCTCCTTGGTGACGCAAATGCTTTCCGGCAGCAGGCGGGGCGCGTAGGGGTCCCCGCTTTCCGCCTGGTCCATCAGCCATGCGGCCAACCAGGGGGATAGCGGCGGCACGGCGTAACGGGGCTGGCCTTCCTCCATGTCCCCTCGTACCCGGCACATCTCCGCCAGCTCCGGGTTGTCAAAGGGCTGGCGCTCACTGCCGGTAATCAGCAGCAGGCAATCGGAAAACGCGCCGCAAATGCCCTGCACGTCGTCCAGGCCCAGCAGATCCTTCATCAGCATGCCCAGCGCCTGGGGATGCCCCTCAATGGGATAATACAGGCTGATGCTGCGGTCCCGTTGGGCGGGATAGGCCGCATGCCGTTCCTGCCATTCTTTCAGCAGCTCCAGCACCACCGGGCACACGCCCACCCGGGCCTTCATCTGGCTATGCAAAAGGCCTAACCGGTTCGCCAGCAAGCGGTTCCAATCCGCGCTGTACTCGCACAGCAAGGAAACCTCCCCCGCCAGCCGCCGGACCACCGCCTCCTCGCCGGGGGTGTTGGTAGGCTCCAGCAAATAGTTGGCGGACGCCCTGGCAAAGGGCACGCCCTCCAACAGGTACTGGGTCTGGGTCACGTTGGCGATGCTCTCCGGCAGGCGGGCCTCCGGCCGCATCAACACGCTGATCAGCGGGTTTTTCCCCAGCAGGCTCACGTCCAGCTGCTGCCGCTGCTCCGCCAGGCCCTGCAAATACATGCCGCCTTCGCCGCCGCACAGGCCGTAGACCGTCAGGGTCCGGGTGTACAGGTCCCGCACGGCGCTTTCTTCCCGCTTCATCAGCTTTTCACGCCAGGCGCTGCGAAAACCCTGCAAATCCTCAATGAACCGCTCCAAAGGGCTGCAAAGCTCCGCCGTCTCACTGTACAGGTGGCTTCCCAGTTCCGCCTGCTCGTTCATGCTTTGCAGCAGGCGCAACTGCATCACCAACCGGGACCGGTCGCTCTCATTGAGGAACGGCCAGGGGTCCATCCAGCGGCCCCGTTGCCTGTCATACCAGCGGATCTGCGCGGGCAGCAGCTGCCCCAAATCCCCTGGATTGGCGGCGGGCATCACAATCACGCTTCTGGACACCATGCACAGGGGCCGCTTGTCAGGCCTCTGGTCGCTGAGCTTGGAGAGAGCAAAAATTTTCAGCCCGTCCGAAATCCGCTCCTGGGTGAGGGCGGTGGCCACCGTGCGCTGAAACAGCATGGCCCCGGCCATGCTTTCGGGGGTCAAATAGTCCTCATAGGTAAGGACGGGCCAGGTATCATCCTTGGTCCAGCCGTCCCATAACAGCAGCAAAGCCAGCACGGCCCGCCAGTTGAGCATCTCCTGGTGGCGCAGGGCCTCTTCCTGGGGCAGGCGCATCAGGCGGCGCATCTGCTGCTCCCCCGCCAGCACATCCGGGATGGAATAGCCCACGTCCTCGCCCTGGGTCTGCATATATTTGGCCACGTTTTCCAGCCACTGGCCGGGCTTTTGGTTGGTATCGCTCACAATGCCGGGCCGGGACTGGTAGCCGGTGGTAAAGCCCTCCTCCATGGGGGGCAGCAAGGTCAGATACGTGGTTTGCAAGTCCAGCTTTGCCTTGCGGCCGCCCTCCTTGCGGGGGACCCGCTGGATGCCCGCGGATGGGTCGTTTCGCTTGCTCATACGCTTTCCTCCTCCAAGGATGCGCCCAGCAACGCAGCCCAAAAACCGGACAGCATGGCGTCCGGGTCCTTGCGATGGCACTCCCCGCCGGCCACGCCGGCCATGATGCGGGTCATGTCCATCTTATCAGGCACCCGCCGGATGATGAGCCGGGTGATGCCCCGGCCCAGCGCTTCACAGAGCAGCTCCATCCGCCGGCCATCCCGCTGGACAGCGGGCAGGCCGTACTGGGCCAACAGCTCGTGCAGTGCGCCCAGCACCCCCGGATGGAATAGGTCATTTTCCGGCAGCGCGTCCGCCTGGACGGTTTCATCGTCCGCCTCAATGGACAGGATGTTCTCCCGGATGGCGGCCTCAATGTCCGCGCCGATCTTTTGACGCTTGGCCCGCAGACTTTCCGCCACCCGTTCCATGGCCAAAAGCCGCTCCTGCTCCTGGCGCAGGGCGTTGGCGTCGATGAGGTGGCTGTCCTCCCCCTGCCAAAGGCCGATGCGCTCCTGCAAGCCCCGGATGGCCTCCTCCTGCCGGGTGAGGGCCTCCAGGCTGCGCAGCTGCGCGTTTTTCAGCATTTCCAGCCGCATGCCGCCGCCCACCTTTTTCACGATCTGATGCTGGCGCTCCACCATCCGGCTATATTCATTTTCCAGGGCCTGCCGCCGGGCCTGCTCGGCCTTCACCAGGGTACCCTCCTGGGGCGCGTTTTGATGCTCCGCCAGCAACACATACCGGTCCAGTAGCTGGTCGTACCCCTGGGCTGCCTCTGCGGCCAGCACCTCCGCCAGCTTGTTTTTGCGCAGAGTGGGCGGCAGCGTCCGCACCACCTGCACCATCCAGTTGCAATAGAAGGCCAGGCAATGGTACAGGCTGTCCAAGTCCTTTTCCAGGCGGGCCCACTCCGGCCCGGTCAGCTTCTTCGCCTTGTAAAACCAGGCGGCGTAATAGTTCACCACATCATAGGGGGTGCGCTTGTCGGTGGCCACCTGGGCCCGCAGGGTGGGATAACACTCGCTGAAAAACGCCGTGGCCGCCTTCAGCAGCCCGCCAAAGCCCACCCGGTACAAATCCGCCTCGTCGTCAAAGCTCTCCCAGGCAAAGGCGCGGGAGTGCATCTGGTAGTAGTAGCAGTCGATATTGTGGCTGTTTTCGCCCCGGAACCCCGTGCGGAAGAACTTGGCGATGCAGCGCATGGCCAGCCATTCCAGCATATGGGCATCGTTTTCCTGGCTCTGGCTGCCGGTGGAGTAAATGCGGGTGGTGACAAAGGCCTCCGGCGGCAGGCCCAGCAAATATACCGCGTCGTAGATGCCTGCCGGATCGTTTTCGCTTTCCTTGACCATGCCCTCCATGCCGTAGTATTGCAGGGCGGTGCGGGCCTTGTCCAGGAAGGTGGAGCTCTTCACCACGATCTCCAGCTCCTCGTTTTGGGAGGAAGGAGGCACCTTGTAATAGGGCAGCATCAAAATGGAGGCCAGTTCAAATTGCTGGGTATACTGGGCGAACTCCCGCCGCAGGAACTGGGAAATGGAGGGGATGCCCGAGGCCCCGGTGCCGCCGAAGATGGAGCCGCACAGCATGACCTTCACCGTTTCGCCACGGCTCAGGTCCCCATGCATCTCCGTCAGCAGCCTTACCATCTCATCCGGCTGGCCCGCGGCGGCAGTGGCCTGCAAATCATTGAGGATGTCCGCAAAAAACAGCACGCCCAGATCCGGATGGCCCCGGAAGCCCTCGCTGTATTCCAGGCTGGCCTCGGTGCGGTCAAACAGGGTGTTGGCCAGCAACTGGTCCTGCTTGTGGTTTTGCACCATTTTTTCCACAGAGGTAGCCCGCTTGGACAGGTTCATGTTCCAGCGGTCGGCCTTCAATTGCGTATGAAAGCCCCTGCGGCCCGGCGCGTCCGCCGGAAACATCTGGCGCACCTTTTCGTAGTATTCCGCCGCCTGTTTGGCCCGGGTGGTGTTGCCGCAGGCCGCGTCCACATCCACCGCCAGCAGGCGGATCATGGAGATGGGACTGCGCCGCTTCTTTTGGCCCACGGTATAGAAGGCGTCCGCGCAGGCGCCATACACCATGCTTTCCAATATTTTATTGCCGGTGCCGCCTACGGCGATCACGTAGTATCCCAGAGGCTCCGCCTCCCTGCTTTTCTATGTTTCGGCGCGGGCACTTTCCCCGCCGCCCTGTTACAATCGTTTGAAAAACCCGTGCTTGCCGGAGATGGCCGGGGGGGCCGCCCACCGGAAGCAGACCCAGGCCGCCAGCACGTTCAACACAAACCCGTTGCCATACACCAGCCAATCCCACACAGTTTTTCCGCTGATGAACCGAACCCCCAGGAAGAACAGCAGCGCAGCTCCCAGGGCGTTCATCAGCAGCACCGCCAGCAGGGCCACATGAAAGCCATGGATGGCTCGGCGGGTACTTTTGGCCGTTTGCAAGGGATGGCGGTACATGCCCCGCCAGGTGAGCTGAGCCATGAGCGATAGCACCCAGCACACCGCCACCGTGGCGGCCACGATCACCTGCCACTGCAAGTCCCTGGTGGCCAACATGGCGGCCAAGGCTGTGGAGCTCATGCCCGGGGTGACGGCGGTGGAAGGCAGCACATCCCCCAGCCAAACCTGCAGGGCGGGCAAGGCGGTGAACAGGTTATCCGCCACGGCCGGGGCCGTGCCCACCAGCTTGTAAGGGTATATCAATAACAGCCCGGAAAAGGGAATGAGCAACGCCAGGGCCCAGCACAAAAAATAGCAGAGCAGCACCTTGGTTTTGTTGCTGTATTTCACCCGCACCCGCCTGCCCGCTTTCCTGGAGACCTGGGCTTTCGCGGCAGAGGCTTTTGCCCGGGTTGGCCGACTTTGGCCTTTGCGCCCGCCAGAGAGGCGGCGGGCAGACCGACTCTCCCCCCATTGGTCATAGGAGGCGTCCGGGTCCCAGTCCTGGGTGGGCAGCTCCGGCTCCCATGCCGGGGCCTCCTTCAAAAAATCAAACTCCTCCACGGCCTGGGCCTCCTTTTCCTACTGAACAGAGACGGCCTGGGCCGCATCCCGGTTATCCACAAACACATCAAACACATAGTTCAGCAGAGCGGTTTCCGGGGCCGTGGCAGCGGCGCGCAGCTGGGCCGCAAGCTCCGCAAGGCCCATGGCCCTTTCCACCGGTGGGCAATCCGGTACGGGCGACCCGTAATAGGTGCGGGTGCTGTGCGGGCCCCAGGCGTGGGTCACCCGGGTGGTGATGTTGCTGCGCTTTGCCTCCATCTGGGAAATCACGGCGCTGAAACCTTCCCAGCGGACGATGTCATCGCCGGAAATGGTGACATTCAGGCTGCCCGGCCCGTCAATCCAGTCCACCGGCAGCCAGGACACCTCCTCGCTGGTGAGGCCCGCCTGCACGCGAAGGCGGTAGTAGCCCTCCCGCAGTTTGCCACCCTCCACCCCCAGGGTGCAGACCAGCCGGGCCCCGTCCTCACTGATGGAAAGCCCTTCCAGCACAAAGGGATTCTCCTCCGGCGCCTGGGCAAAGGGGTCCTGCTGGCGGGCGTATACATAAATGGTATCCCGAAGGGGCACGATCTGTTCCCCGGCCTTGGCTTCCCGGCGGTTTTCGGGGGTGTTCTCCAAGGTTTCGGTGAGCAGCAGCGTACCCATGACCTCTGCCTGCAAGCCTTGCAGCTGAGACAAATCCAGCTTCGCGCCATTGTCGTCCTTTTGCAGGGGGAAGGAAAGCGAAAGGGTGCGGTCCTCCTGGCGGCCCTTCTCGCCGGGCCTTAGTACTGCCATTTGCAGGCCGTTTTGGGCGGCCACCTGGCCCGTGCCTTCCAGCACCGCCACCTCCGCCCCCTGGGTTTGCTGGGTGTAAAAGCCCGCGTTGGGCCGACTGATCACCGTATGCTGATAAAAGAAGGAAAATGGCTGCTGGGTGATGGTTTGCCCCTGGCGGGCATAGGTCAGCTCTCCCTCCAGGGGTCCCCGCAGACCACGAAGGCCCGCATCGCTGCCCAGCTTGGCGTTCAGCCTGTCCATATACTGCCGCATGGGCGCTTCCGGACCGATCACCAGGGCCATGGCCACCCGGGGCATGGGGGCCACATAGTCAATGGACTGCTTGTTGGTATTGAAAATGAGTTTCCCCCAAATCAGCGGCTCTGCCAGATCCGCCGCACCGATGGTGGTCATCTCTCCCATATAATCCAGCTGGAACAGGTACAGCCCCACGGCCAGGCCCTGGTCAAACAGGCCCCGCTGCCGCAGCAGCTGCTCCACATAAGCCACGGGCTTTCCGGCGGTATCGGTACCCGTCAGGCTCCGCAAGGTGGCCGGGTCAAAGGTGATCACGCTGATGCGGTCCGTGGCGATGTTATCCAGCGCATACAGCAGGGGATAATCATTTTCTTCTTTGCTTTGCCGGGGCAAAAGGCCCATTTGCGCGCCCTCGCCCAGGGCTATGGCTCGAATTTGGTTTTCCAGCACCAGCGCGTAGGCGTTGTCCGCCATCCCCTGGGGATTTTCCAGTTCCATGGCCTCGTTACCCAAAAACCGGGCCATTTGGTTCAGCTTGGGGCTGCCCAGGCTATAAAAGCTGTCCGTCATGTCCTCGGCGGACATCTCCATGAACACCGAAGGCAGGGGGTTTATCGCATAGGTGAGCAAATCCCGCCGCAGGGAGCGAAGCGTCTCCGGGGCAGCGTCCACTTCCGCCAAACCCTGGCCTTTTAGGTAGCTGTCCGGCAGGCGCTCGTTGCCGTAGCGCAGCACCCGGACCCTGGAGCCGGAGGCCGCGTCCAGCATATTTTTCAGCACCGTCTCATACCAGCCCACCTGGTTTTGGTAGCGGTAGTGAAAGCCACCCTCCCGGTAGCGCTTGCTCATATGGGGGTACACCGTTTCCAAATTGGGGTTCACGCCCCCCATGTCCTGGGAAGCGTCCAGCCACAGGTCCACCTGCACATAGGCCTCTTCCCCCTCCCGGGAGACGGGCGCGCCCACGGCAGGCCCCACATAAGGGTCCATTTGCAGCAAGCCTAAATTGGGCACCGCAGAGGTACTTTCCCCTTGCAGCTCCACCACCGCGCAACTGGACAGCACCACCAGCGCACAAAGCAAAACGATTCCCAAAACAACAGGCTTTGTCCCGCCCATGCGCGCACCGACCTTTCCCAGTTCTATCTCACTTGCGAGTCAGAAAGCAACCAATAACCAAGCTGCCTGCAAAAATTTCCCTAAATTGTATTTATTCGACTGAAAGGGGAGAGAATCCTTTTTATCAAATCCAATGCAATGTTCCGTTCGTTCTAAGGAAACCGGCAGGGCCGCAGCCCGCCATCATGAAGCCGAATCCACCGGCTTTTCGGGTCGCGGGGGGCGTTTCCGCGCTGGCGGAAACACTTCCCGCAAGCGCGAAAAGGGGGGTAGGCCACCCTTGCGCGTCTAGGACTGAATCCCCAAAATCCATTCATATAAGTCCGCGTACTCTTCAAAACGCCGGTCTTTATCAAATTCCTGTGCCCTGGCCCTGCAGTCCGCCGCGCTTTTGGGCTGGGCGCACAGGCGGGCTACCTCCTGGGCCACCGCCTCGATGTTGCCCAGGGGGACCACGCTGCCCACCGCCGGGGTCACGGCCTCCGGCAGGGCGGTGGCGTCATAGCACAGCACCTGGGTGCCGCAAGCCATGGCCTCCAGCAGCGTCATCCCCTGGGTCTCCTCATGGCTGAGGCTGATGTACAAATCCGCGGCGGTGTACAGGGCGCACAGCTCCCGCAAATTTTCGGTGCGGTCCACCCCGATGACGTTTTTGGGCAAACGCTCCTGCTGCCAGGGAGAAAGGCCCACCAGCAAAATGCGGTATTCGTCCCCCAGGCAATAGGCCAGCTCAAAAAAATCCGCCAGGCCCTTGCGGGGCTCCCAAACGCTGGCCACGCTCACCAACAGCTTCCGGTGTTCCATCTCCTGGGTCAGCCGGTGCCGGTCCAGCCAGTCCGCCAGATATTCCGCGTCCTCAAAGGGCCGAAAGGCCGCCAGGTCAATGCCGCTGGAAATCACTGATACGGGATAGTCCCGTAAAAAGGACTTTTCCACCTCCCCCGCCAGCCACCGGGAGGGGGTGACCAACGTGAGGTCCCCCAGGCCCCGGATCAGCGCCCGCTTTTCCTTCCAGTTGCGGGCGCTTTGGTCCAAAAACAGGCTGGTGGGATAGGCGCGCTTTTCCGGGCAATGGCCACATCCGCGTTTGTAGCGGTCGCAGCCCCGGGTGGTGCCCCGGCGGTGGGTGCGCCCCTCCGTCCGGGAGGCGTCCCCCTGGGCCATGGTGTAGTAGGCGCAGTGGCCCGTATAGGGCCAGCAATCGTGCAGGGTCCACACCACGGGCACCCCGGTCTTTTGCAGCCAGCGAAACAGCGTGGGCAGGTGCAGGTAGTAGCCATGAAGATTGTGCAGATGCACCAGGTCCGGGCGGTACCGGTCCAGCTCCTTCACCAGCCGCCTGGTGGCAAACAGGCTGGCAAAGCCCGCCCGGTCCATGAGGCGCGCCCACAGGCCGTGCAGCGCCACGTCCACAGCATTGCCGATTCGCAGGGAGGGCACATCCACCGGCTGGTACCCGCGGGAAAAAGCCACCAGGGCCTTGTGTCCCCGCTGGATCCAGGTACGGCAGATGTTCACCGCGATCCGCCCCGTGGACAAGGTGGCCGTTACGTTGATGTGTGCAGCGCGCATGCTCTGATTCTCCTATCCTGATAGAAAAGGGCTGCCTTCCAGGCAGCCCTCAGACCGTTGACAAAGTCCGTTTAGGGGCTGCCGCCCCTAAAACCCCGCTCAGGGCTTCGCCCTGAACCCTTTATTTGACCGTGTTTCACACGGTCAAAGACGACCTTGAAAAAGTATTTTCACTGAAATAAAGCTTTTTCAGCAAGCTGAGGGCTGCCTGGAAGGCAACCCCCTTTTGCAGCCCCATACAGGCCGCCTGCTGATTAATAATTGGTGGGCCGCAGCATGAAGTAAGCCTGCGGATGCTTGCAAACGGGGCAAAGCTCCGGCGCTTTCTTGCCCAGCACCAGATGGCCGCAGTTGCTGCACTCCCACATCATATCCCCATCGCGGCTGAACACCAGGCCATCCTTGATATTGGCCAGCAGCTTGCGGTACCTTTCCTCATGGGCCTTTTCCACCTTGGCCACGCCTTCCATCTGGGTGGCGATAGCGTCAAAGCCTTCTTCCCGGGCTTCCTTGGCCATTCTGGCATACATGTCGGTCCACTCATAGTTTTCGCCCTGGGCCGCGTCCTCCAGATTCACTTCGGTGGAGGCGATTTCGCCGCCATGCAGCAGCTTGAACCACAGCTTGGCATGCTCTTTTTCGTTGTTGGCGGTTTCCTCAAACAGGTTGGCGATTTGCACATAGCCGTCCTTGCGGGCCTTGGAGGCATAATAGGTATACTTGTTGCGGGCTTGGCTTTCTCCGGAGAAGGCAGCCATCAGATTGGCCTCGGTTCTGGTTCCTTTTAACTCTTTCATAGTGGGATCCTCCTTATATAGTGTGATTCGCAACGAATTTGCGTAGGGAAAACGAGCTGTATGGGCATATACCCTGCCCCGTGGCCGTTGAAACGGAAAACCGCGCCGTTCGCGCCCTTACTTCCAGGTTTGGCAGAAGCCAAACACGGACCAGTGGTCGGTGTGCAATTCATACTGGAACAAGGGATCGGTCTGCTCTTCCGGGGGAAGCTGGCTCATGTTGTTTTTCAGCTTCAGGCCCTTCTCCACCCCTACCAGATGGTTGTCCGCATTGCTGTCGTACAAATAGCGGTAGCCCTTCACGCTGTTGCTCATATTGCCTTCCACCGTAGTGACCTGGTACAGGCCGCCACCCCGGTCCTGCACATCCACCACTACGCCGATATGGGTGGTGCGGTAGGCATTGCTCATGTCCGCGTAAATGACCATGTAGCCTACGGCAGGCACGCCGGAAAACCGATCCAGGGCCAAAAAGCCGTCATATTGGTTACCCACCTGGCCCTCGCGCAAATACAGGGTCGCTTCCTCCGGAATTTCGGCGGCTTCCTTTTCCTTGATGGGGTTGTTGCCCGCGGCATTGGCGCACCAAATGCCAAAGACGGAGCACCAGCCCACCTCATTCTTCTTGCCGTAGTACCATTTGGCGTACTTGTTGTACTTGGGCAGCTTGGCCCGCTTGGTGTTGTAAAACTCCTGCAGGGCCACATAGGCCATGCTTTTGGCCAGCTCCGTGGGGGTGCTTTCGCTGACGGTCACCTGGTAGGTCACGTCCCCCGCCGCTTTGTGGTAGGTAATGGCGGCGTTGCCCTGGGAAACGGCTGTCATAAGCCCCCGTGCGTCCACGGTGACGACCTGCTCATCGGAGCTTTCAAAGCTGCCCTCCGCAACGGGCTTGGCCGCTGCCAGCTCCGCGTCAAAGGGGGTGATGTCCGGGGCCACATCCGGCACGAAGGCGCTCTCTCCGGGATGCAAAGCATAGGTTCCGGTTTCCATGCCTTGCCGGGCCGGGGTTTGCAAGGCCAAGGCCGCTGCTTCAAAGGCAGCGATGGTTTCCTCCTTGGTGAGGGCTGCCGCCCCCTCCGCCAAACCCAGGGCCAAAACCGCGACGATCAGCAGGCAGACCGCCTGGCGCAAGCGTTTCATGGCATGCTCACCCTTCCCTTCACAGGCACGAGTATACCACAAAAAATACCCTGGGGCAAGCTGTTCGCGCCGCTTGCTCCGTTCCGCCCGGCATGGTACAATGAGGCGAATCTTTGGGAGGTGCGTTATGGCTGAAACCAAGCTATTGCTGCATATTTGCTGCGCTCCCTGCTCCATCGCCTGCATCCAAAGCCTGCGCGAGGAGGGGCTTTCCCCCACTGGCTTTTGGTACAACCCCAACATTCATCCCTACCTGGAATACACAGCCCGCCGGGATGCCCTGGTGAGCTATGCTTCATCCATTGACCTGCCCCTTTTCCTGCGGGATGAATACGGCCTGCGGCCCTTTGTGCAGGCGGTGGCGGCGGACCTTTCGGGCCGCTGCAGCCATTGCTACGACCTGCGCATGGGGTTGGCCGCCCGTCACGCGGCGGAGAACGGCTTTGATGCCTTCACCACCACGCTGCTCATCAGCCCCTACCAGAACCAGGAACAGCTTGTCCGCAGCGCCCAGGCCGCCGCAGACCAGGCCGGCGTGGCCTTTCTGTACCGGGATTTCCGGCCCCTGTTTCGGGAGAGCCAGCGCCAGGCCCGGGAGCTGGGCCTGTACAGGCAAAAATACTGCGGCTGCGTGTTCAGCGAGGAGGACCGGTACGCCCATAAGAAGCCAGGGTCCACGCCATGAGCGGACGCGCGCGCTGGCGGCGGTCCAGGTGGACCCCTTGGCTTTGCGGCCTGTGCCTTTTCCTGCTCTTTTGTTGTCCCTTCCGCACTTTCCCAGCCCTGGCGGAAATCATAGAAACCACGGCGAAGCCCCAGCCTCCTGCCGTGATCTTGCTGGACCCGGCGGCGAAAAAACCCGCCCTGTACCACCAGGCCCAGGACTGGGTCTATGACCTGCTGGAGGTCTATTTCCTGAACGTGGGCAGCTCCGACAGCATTTTGCTGCGGGTGGGCCCGGAAACCATGCTGGTGGACAGCGGCCTGGAGCTACATCACCAACGGATCACTGACTTTTTGGCGTCCCTGGGCATCACGGAGCTGACCTATGTTTTTGGCACCCATCCCCACAATGACCACATCGGCGGCTTTCCCGCCATTTTTTATGAGATCCCTGTGGGCAGCTATCTGCAGCCGCCCCTCTTTGATGATGTGAACGATTCGTGGACCCGGAAACTAACCGCGTCCCTCAAAGAACACCTGATTCCCGTGCGCACGGTCAAAAGCGGCGAGACCCTCTCCTTGGGCAACGCCAAGCTCACCTTCTACCAATGGCAGAAGGCGGACGCCATGATCAACAACCGCTCCATGATCCTGCGGGTGCAACTGGGCCAGCGCAGCCTGCTGCTGGCCGCGGATGTGGAGGGCGTAGGCCAAAAGGCCCTGGCGCTGCAATGGGGCCAGGCCTTGCAAGCGGACCTGCTCAAATACCCCCACCATGGCCTCACCGGCTTGGATGTGACGTTTTTACAGGCGGTCTCTCCGGCGCTGGTCACCGTTTCCAACACGCAGGCCAGCATCCCTACCGCGCTGCGAAAGCTGCGCCACGACCGGATCCCCTACCTGCTCACCCCCCAGGGCACCGTTGTGGCGGTCACCGACGGGTACCAATGGCAGGTGTGGCAACTGCCCAAGAAAGGGGAGTAACGGGAATCTCAGCTTTTGAGCAATACGCCTGGGTTCTCGTTCAACCTGCCCGTGGCCTTGCCGCCCTCCACCACAGGGACACCGTTCACAAACACATGGACAACGCCCTTGGGCGGTTCGGGCCTGAGCACATTGCCTTCCAAGCGGTCCAGGTCAAAGCAGCTCACATCCGCAGCGTAGCCCTCTTTCAAATATCCCCGCTCCTTCAGGCCAAAGCGGTCTGCGGTGGCCCCGGTCATCTTCCGGATGGCCACGGGCAGAGGGTCTATTTTTTTGTCCCGGGCCAGCTGCAAAAACCGGGGGAAGGTGCCATAGGCCGCCGCATTTTGTACGCCGCTTTGCTCCACCCAGGCATCGGTCATGTACAGCACGCCGGGGTGCTGGGCCAAGCGCTCAATGATTTCCTGGGTGTAGTAGCGGTCCATCAGCACCCGGCCATGGCCCTGCGACAGGTCCACCAGCTTCAAATAGGCGTCTAAATCGCTGACGCCCTCTTCTTTGGCAATTTGCGAAACCGTTTTGCCTTCGTAGGCCCGGTGCTCCGGGGAAATATAGGCGATCGTAATGTCCGAAAAATCAAAGCCCAGCAGCTTTTTGGTTACGCCGATCTCCAGGGCCAAACGAGCCCGCACGGCGGCGGAGCGCTTTTTCTCCAGGGAGAGGGGCAGGTACCAGGTGGGCAGCACCACGGTGATCACCGAGGCCCCGAAGGTACAGGCGTACATGTCAAACAGGAAGGAGTAGCCCTTCCCCCGGACCTCATCCATCATTTTCATGCAGCGGTCCACAGTGCCAAAGCTGCGCCTGCCTACAAAAATCAAATGGGAAAATTGAAGCTTCACGCCGGTTTGCTGGCAAAGGTCGATGGCCTCCTGCAGGGCCCGCAGGTTGTGGGGCGGGCCGCCAAAGGGCAGTCCATAGGAGGTGGACACCGCGGAACAGGCCCGGGCATGAATGGTCAGCACCTTGCCGTGGTCCTTCACCACCTGGGCCAGGGCCTTTAACTCCTCAAAGGGCGCATAGCGGCCCGGCTCATACATCAGCCCCAGGGAAGCGCCGAAAGCGCCCTGGGCCATGCATGCATCCGCCTTGGCGCAAAGCTTGCTTAGCTCCTCCTTCGTCAGGGGGCGGTTTTCATAGCCGCTTAGACCAATGCGCAAGGTGCCGTGGCCCACCAATGTGGCCAGGTTCAGCGGAGCGGCGGGGTTGGCCTGCGCAAAACCCTCAAAGCTGGAGGCGTCCCCCTTCCCATTGACATGGAACAGGCCGCCTCCCACCAAGCTCTGGTGGGGCGTGCCCTTTTCATAGCCAAAGGGTGAAAAGCCGCAATTGCCGCCCACCTGGGTGGTGACCCCTTGCAGGGCAAAGGGCTCAAAAAACGCAGCCCCGTCGCCCATAAAAAACTCGTTATGGGAATGGGCATCCATGATCCCCGGCGTGATAATAAGGCCCTGGCAATCCAGGACCCGAGCGTCCGGGGGCACAGGCAAATCCTTGCCCAACGCCGCGATGCGGCCACTTTCCATCAGCAAATCCGCCTGAAAAGGCGCGCCGCCCGTGCCATCATACAGCGTTCCGCCGCGAAGCAATGTGGATGCCATGTTTCTTCCTCCTCTTTACAAAAAACGCCTCACCCCTGGCGCCAGGCACATGCATGGTCCATGGGGTGAGACGCCTTTTTCATCAGCGCTTACAGTCCGCCCTCTGGCAATGGAAAACCCTCCTGGGGGAACTGTCCTTCCACGGTCATTCCTTCCATAGGCTGTTCGCTCAGGGGTTGTCCCTCTGGGATTGGCTCCTCTGGGGGCTCTCCTTCCAGGATCGCCTGAGGAGGCGCTTCCGGCAAGGGCGCCCACGAGGATTCCTGCCCATGCTGGGGTCCCTGCTGGGTCGCCTCCGGCAGCCAAGTCTGCTGGGCTTCCATCAGGTTTTGGTTCCAGAGCGCCCATTGCTGTTGCAAGGCAGGGTCGCCGGGGTCATAGGTCATCGGCGACAGGCTGGCCGGATCGTAGCTCAGCTGCATAGGCATATACAGCAGCACCGTGTTCGCCCCGTTCACATCCATGGGCTGGCCCACCTGATAGGCAGGCTCCGTCATGTACGCCGGGTCCACAGTCGTCAGGCTGCCCACATCCCGTATGCAATAAATACTGCACTGATACACATCCACAGAAGCCCCGCTTTGAAAGGCCAGCATCACCGTCAGGGAATCTCCCTGCAACGTCACGGTGGCCTGCCCCACCCAAAAACTGCTGCTGGCGCACAGGGGAATGACCATGCTGCCCTGGGTCCGAAGCGCGGCAAGGTCCACCATGGTGCCCATCAGCCAATCCTGTGTTAGGGCCGGGTTCAAATCCCGCAGTCGCACGCCATAGCTGCAAGCGCTATTGTCTTGGAGGCGGGGCTGCAAATGCATGAAGGGCATAGCATACACCCATTCCCCCACATAGAGCGTCACCAGGTAGGGCACCGTACGGTTGCCTGCATAGGGCAGATAGAGGGTGCCGCTGTCAAAGGTGCCGCTTTGGTATCCGTAATTTTTGTCAAGAATCAGCGTTTGGGTGTCCATCTGCATCAACGTGAGGCGCACCTGGGCCGCAAATTCCGGAGAATCGCTGATGTATTTTTGCACACAGATGGCCGCCGCATCAGAGGAAAGATGCTCCGCCACATAGTCATCGCTGCGCAACTGGTCCATATCCAACCGGTCTACGCTGAGAAAAAAGCAGTCCTCCGCCAAGGCCGGGGATGCCAAACAAAACGCTAAAATCGCACCCAAAAATAAGGAAAGCATCCGTTTGATCATCTTGGCGTAACTCCTTTGGTCCCTTCACAATTACCCTTGAAAAGGATACACTATCCAAACGGCCTTTGTCTATGTTTTCTTCCGCATTGGGAATGTTTTTTTACGGGATAAAATTGGCAAAAAAGAACCGGGGGAAGGGGCATATTGATATCTTATGCGGTTTTGTTCTGCTTTTCAATAGGATTTCACGATTGTAACACATTCGTAATAAACTCTTTACTTTTTGGAAATCATTTGCTATACTACCTCTATCATGCAGGGCAGAGCGCCGCTCTCCCTATGGTTTGCGGGTTTCCCCGCATGACCCTCTGAATCGCGAAGGAGGTTTCCCCTATGTACAAAAACCCCGGAAGTCTGAGGCGGTTCGCCGCGTTTCTTTTGGCGGCCTTGCTGCTTCTCTCCTTGGCCTTCCCGGCCTTGGCAACCCGCTACAGCACGTTGGAATTTGGTTCCCGCGGCTCGGAAGTGTTGCAACTGCAAAAGGCTTTGCAAGCACTGGGGTTTGACCCGGAAGGCACCGATGGCAAGTTTGGCCGTGGAACGGAAAACGCCGTAAAGGCTTTCCAGTCCAGCAAAGGCCTGGAAGCGGATGGCAAGGCGGGCAGCCTGACTCTAACGGCGCTGTATGAATCCGCCGGTGAGCAAAGCGCCTCTTCCGCCGACTCCTCCAGCGCGTCCGGCGCATCTGGCAATGCCACCAATCCCAACACCCTAAAATATGGGGATAGGGGCAGCCGCGTGACCGATTTGCAGCAGAAGCTGGTGGCCCTTGGCTATAACACCAACGGCGTGGATGGCAGCTTTGGCGCCGGAACCCAACGGGCGGTCATCGCCTTCCAAAAAGCCACCAAAATCAAGGCGGACGGCTTGGCCGGCAGCAAAACCCTGGAATTGTTGGAACAGCAGGCGGCCAACGCCGGTTCCAACAGTTCCGCAAGCTCCAATAACTCCGGCAGCAGCGGTTCCGGCACGAACAGCTCCAGCGCTTCCGGCAATTTTAGCCGTACCCTCCGCAGGGGGTATACTGGCCAGGATGTGAAGGATGTACAAGCCCAGTTGAAAACCCTGGGGTATTATAGCGGCAGCGTGGACGGCGTGTATGGCTCCGGCTCCATCGAAGGCGTGCGGGCTTTTCAAAGGGCCCATGGATTAGAGGCCGATGGCCTGGTTGGCAGCGCCACCTTCGCAAAGTTGTTCAGCTCCAGCGCCACTCCCTCTGGGGATAATTCTGGCTCTTCCAATTCCTCCGGCTCGTCTGACTCTTCCGGTTCCTCCGGTGACACTTCCTCCACCTCCGGCGCTTACATTACCCTGCGGGAAGGCTCCCAGGGCGCGGATGTACGGACCCTGCAAAAGGCGCTCAACGACCTGGGCTACACCTGCTCGGTGGACGGCTCCTACGGCCCTGGCACCAAGGCGGCGGTGGCGGCCTTCCAGAAGCAGAACGGCCTCGACGCGGACGGCGTGGCGGGCGCGGGTACCCAGAGCAAGCTCTACAGCGGTTCCGCCAAAGTGGCGGACCCCAGTGAACCCATCACCCCCACCACTCCTACCAACACGGATTCTCTGGAACCCGGCGCAGGCGCAGCGGATGGCCCCAGCACCAGCTCCGTGAGGCTGCTGCACTGGTTTAACGAAGTCAAGCCCAGCATCAAGAGTGGGCAAACCATCGCAATCTTTGATCCGGCCACGAATCTGCAATGGAACCTGAAGCTTTACAGCCTGGGCCGCCACGCGGACAGCGAGCCCAAAACCCTGCAAGATACCCAAATCATGTATAAAGCCTTTGGATACACCAACACCTGGAACCCCAAGCCCGTGTATGTGCAGCTTCCCAGCGGCACCTGGGTGCTGGCTTCCATGCACAACACGCCTCACCTCTCCGGCTCCATCAAAGACAACGGCTTTGACGGCCACCTGTGCGTCCACTTCCTGCGCGATATGGCGGAAACCCAGCAAAACGACCCCAACTATGGCGTGCAAAACCAAAACACCATCCGCAAAAAGTGGAAGGAAATGACTGGCGAAGTGGTGAACTAATACTACTCTCCATTCAAAACGCGATGAAATTTGCGAGGATTTTTGTTTGCCGACAAGGAGCGGGAGCGAGGCGTAGCCAGCAGCTACGTTGAGCGACAGCGACGCAGGCGGCAGGGAAAAAGACCGCAAATTTGTCGTGGTTTTGAGTGGAGAGTAGTATAAGGGAAAGGGCAGAACCACAAGGAATACCCTTCAAAAAGCGTCGTTTGCCAGAAAGCATGCGACGCTTTTTTGCGTTGAGCGTGGGTGCGCTGGTGCGAATCTCCAAGAAAAGGAAGAATCGGTAGGCTTGTTACGTTATAATTCGCAATGGAAGGGATTTGCGTTAGCCAATCCTTTTGTTCCTGAACAAAGGAGGGATACCGATGAAACGAATCCTAGGATGGCTGCTGTTTATGGCACTGCTTCTGCCTGGCATGGCCCTGGGCGTCCAGGAGACGCCGGGCGCGCCGGAAGTGATCACCCCGGGCTTTTCTTATTACACCCTGGGTACGGAAGCAGGCAGATTTGTACGCCTGCAAGAAAACCGCGCCGAGGTGGCGGGAGGCCTGTTCCTTTTAGAGGATGGCTATCTGAGCACCGCCTATGAGCGGGACGGCGATGTAATCTCCCCTCATCCCGCCGGAAAACCGTTGGTCTGCCTGAACAGCGACCTCAGCACCCGCTGGACCCTGGAGGACGAGCGGTTGACAGGCGCTTGGTACATGGACTTGATCGAACTCCCGGACGCACTGGTGTTGGGCTGGGAGCGTTCCCTACCGGACGTGGGCCAAGTCTCTTCCATCCTGGTGGTTGAGAAGGACACGGGCGTCATCCGCTGGCAGGCCGAGGGCCAGCCCATGGCGGGAAATGAATTGGTGTGGATCGGCGAATGCCGGGCGGATGCCAGCGGCAACCTTCTGGTGGGCTCCAACGGCGACCTTCGCGGCACAAAAGCAGGTTCCGGCACGCTTTCGCTGCTGGATAGCAAGGATGGTTCGTTGCTTTGGTCGAAGGAATATCAAACGGACTACGGCATGATTTCCATCTCGGACCTTTGCCCGCTGGGCGATGGATGGATCATCTCCGGGATGCGGGAAAAGGACCGGATTCTTCTGTATGCCGATTCTCAAGGGGAGGCCCAAGCCTATTTTACCCTTCGCCCCTGGGACGAGGGCTATGATTCTACTTACCTGCGGTTGATGCCAGTATCAAAAGAGGTGGTATACCTGGGCGGCTGGGAACTGGAGGGAAAGGTTGGCCTGGTGGAGGACCCCAACTACAACCGCACGCTGTATATGATGCGCATGACGGAAGAAACCTTTCTGAATAAAAAGGCCCAGTAAGCAAACCGGGCTGAATCAGCGTAGGCGTGGAGGGTTTGCAGCTTTTAAGAAGTCCGGCAGGGCTTCTTTTTTCCGTTGTAGAGGTTATGATACTCTGGAGAAAGAAAAAAGTTCTGAATGGTTTCCCTCTTTTGCTGTGTCTAATCCTATGAAGGGAGGCTTACCAGTGACTTCAATCACATCCAAGGCTGTACTGGACGAGATGGACTTGAGCCGAATGCTTTCCCTCTATGGGGACGATCTTTTGAGGGTTTGCTTTGTGTATCTGCGAGACTATCACTTGGCGGAGGACGCTTTGCAGGACACCTTTGAAAAAGCGATCAAATCCTATGCCCGCTTTCGCGGAGACTGTGGGGAAAAGACCTGGCTGACCCGCATTGCCATCAATGTGTGCAAAAACCAATTGCGCGCGCCCTGGCATCGGAAACGGGTGGAGGACGAAAGCTTCCTGGCCCAAGGGTCCGTGGCGCAAAACCCAGCGGATGGCTGGGACCCTTCGTTGCTGGTCGCCGTTTCCCGGCTTGCGCCCAAGTACAAGGAAGTTGTGCTCTTGTTCTACTACGAGGAAATGAAACTGAAAGAGATCGCGGCGGCGCTGCGCATTCCCGAGGCCACGGTTTCCACCCGGCTGGCCCGGGCGCGGGCTCAGCTGAAAGAAACGGCAAAGGAGTGGTACGATGGCGAATAAATCTGTAAAGGCCGCGCTGGATGAACAATTGGCGGGCATCACGGTAAGCCCGCAGCTGGAAAAAAGAATCCTGGCGCTTCCCAACGCCCGGCAAAAAGCCAGGCGGCGTTCCATGGTGGCCCTGGTCGTGGTCTTGCTATTGCTGTTTGCCTTGACAGGATTTGCGGCCACCAGTTCCAGCTTTCAGACGCTTTTGATGCGGGTTGGGGATGAAATCGCCCACATGCTGCAGCCCATTGAGCTGGTCTCGGAATCCAACGGCATCCGCATGGAGGTGGTGGCCGCCATGAGTGATGACCACAGCGCCGTGGCCTATTTCACCCTGCAGGACCTGACGGGCCAAGAACGCCTGAAGGGGCTGATTGATCCATACGATTGCCGCATCGAAGGCACCTACGTCACCAACACGCGCACAGCCACCTATGATGAGGACCGGCAAACCGCTATGCTGAGCGTTCTTTGCTATGGCGGAGAAAGCCTGTACGGGCGGAAGGTAACCTTTGCCCTGCATTCTTTCCTGGCGGGGCGCACGGAGTATGATGACATTCCTGTTGACCTTTCCCTGAGCGCCTTCCAGGATGAAACCGACGCCGTTTGGCTGGCAAAGGACATCATTGCGGGCTATGGCTATCGTGATCTTGATGAAATCACAAGAGATGCGGGCCTCAAGATTCTCCCGCCCAATCAGATGCGCATTCCCGTCCCCGGCGTCGATTTCGCCTACATTTCCAATATCGGCGTGGTGGAGGGCCGCCTCCACGTGCAAGTCTGCTTTCCCAAAAAGCAATACACCCCCTTCCAGCCCGACATCATGAACCAAAACATGGACGACCACGGGGAAGTCTGGCTTTTGGGGGCTGACGGCCCATCAGCCCAGCGAGAATACAGCGCTCTTTCTGTTTCCTTCGCCGTGGATGAGCAAGGGGAACTGTGCAGCGCGGGCTACAGTATGAAGGACATCCATACCCCCCCTTCGGACAAAGTGCATTATCAAGAATACGTATTCGCGGGGAAGCCGGACCTAGCGCCCTATACGTTGCGCGGGAGCTTTGCCACCAACCGGGCCTATATCACAGGGGACTGGAACGTCACTTTCCGGCTTGAAGCCGTAAAGGCCTACAAACAAGCGGATTGCGATATTGATGTGGGCACGGCGCGCATCCGCACCGTGATGGTTTCCCCTATGGGCTGGACCCTCATCGGTGAAAAGAAAGACCCGGATGCCGAGGTACAGGCAACGATGCTGGTGAACCGAAAAGATGGCTCCCAGGAAAGCTTTGCCATCATGGCGACCATCAACGATGGAACCCACTTTGAATACCACGATATTTCAGAAAAGCCGCTGGATATCGGGCAAATACAAGAGGTATCCATCCATGGGCAGGCCGTGCATCTGGTGGGAAAACAGTAACCAGCATGATGCTGGACCCCATTGGCTACGCTCCTGGGTCCGCATCACCACGAATGATGCACAACCGGTTTTGTGCATGGCAAACGCACGTATGTATGCATATAGTATAGGATGATATAGGGAGTGGCGCAGGCCTACCTGCGCGATTCCCCGGCCTTTGTGGCTGTAGAAAGGATGTATGATGAACTATTCTGAATCTGATCATTCTCGCTGCTACCCGTTTCCGCCGCGCTGCGCAAACGTTGATCCGTGCGCGTCCTGCGGCACGCCTTGCGTGACCACCCGCTGTAACACCATCGGAGAGGACTTTGGCCCAAACCCCTATGTGGTGAATCTTGAAGCGGCCACCCTGGAAAACCCTTTCTTCCGGAGGGCCCTTTGGACCGGTACCCATTTGCAACTCACACTCATGTGCATTCCTCCAGGGGGTGAAATCGGCCTGGAGATGCACGATGATTTGGATCAATTCCTGCGTTTGGAGCAGGGCCGGGGCAGAGTAATGATGGGCAGCACACAGAACGATCTGTCCTATCAGCAAAACGTTTCCGAGAACTCCGCCATTTTCATCCCGGCAGGAACATGGCACAACCTGGTGAACACCGGGAGCAAACCCATCAAACTGTACTCCATCTACGCCCCGGTTCAGCATCCCCCAGGAACCATCCACTGCACAAAGGCGGACTCTGACGCCGCCGAATAAGCCGACTGCACTCTCCCTTGTGAAAGAAGTAGCAGCCACAGAAGCCTGAGGTTGCCGCGGCGATGCCTGCGGCAACCTCAACTCTTGCAAACCCTTCAAAATGATGGCGTTTTCCTGTGGAATCCAAACGGCTACTCCACGCCAAACATCAGCCTGACATATTCCTTGCCCGTTTGCGTGCGAAACACCTTCTCCACCGTGGACTGAATGGCGTTCGCGCTCATTTCATTTTCAAAGAAATTCACAAGGAAGTCCGCTTCCACCAATATCTGGTAGTCCATTTCGTCCACCGCGTCATAGGTATGATGATGCCCCACCAGGTAGCAAACCCGCTTAATCACTGGTGGCGGATACCCCAATCTTTGCAGCAGGGCTTCCGCCACAGGCGGGCCTTCCAGCTCCTGATATTTCCCGCTGCCGGAACCATGCTTCTCCACCGCGGGCTTGATGCCGATATCGTGGACAATGGCTGCGATTTCCAATCTTTGCTGCATGTCCGGGTCCAGCTTTTCCCCCGCACCAATCAGCCGGGCAAAGCCGTGCACCTTCATCAGATGCTGAATCTGCCAGGGATCGCCGGAGTAAAACTGCATCATTTCAAAAATCAGCTGTTCCATGACGGCCTTCCTCCTCCTTCAAATACCGCCTGGCGTCCCGAAAGAAGCTCATCACAATGATGATCACCACAATGCCAACGGGAAAAGCTGCAATGATGGAGACCGATTGCAGGCGGGCCATGGAGTTGTTGGCAAAAATCAGGGCAATGGGAAGCAAAATGAACAGCGCCGCCCAGAAGGAGCGGATGCGCTTGTCCGGCTCCGCGTCCGGGGCCAGGCGCTTGTAAGAATAGGAGGAAACCACCATGGTCAGGGCGTCAAAGGTGGTGGCGTAAAAGCCCACCATGGTCACCGCCAGCAGGATCATGGCCAGGGCTGGCAGGGGCAGCGTTTGCAGCACGCCCAAAATGGCGGAGGGGATATCCCCTGTGGCGGCAAGGGTTCCCACCGTGTCCACTTGGCCTGTCATCTGCAGGCCCAAGCCGTAATTGCCCAACACAATGAACGAGGTGAAGGTGCCCGCCAGTCCCCAGCCGTAGCCGCCCAGCACGGTATTGCGCACGGTGCGGCCCTTGCTGATGCTGCCAATGAAGAAGGGCGTCGCCACACACCACACCATCCAATAGGCCCAGTAAAAAATGGTCCAGTTTTGGGGGAAGGAGGTGGAGCGCAGGGGGTCCAGCCAGGTGGCCAGGCCCATGAAGTTCTGGGCCAGGTTCCCCAAAGCGGACACCCCCGTCTCCAGGATGTATATCCCCTGGCCGCCCAGCAGCAGCACGTACAGCAGCAGCGCAAAAAACAGGTAGGTGCACAGGCCTGCTAGCTTGGAAATGCCCTTCATGCCAAAAAGCACGGTAAAGGTGTACACAGCGGCAATCAGCAGCAGCACCACAATGGTGACCACCGTGGTGACCCCAAAGCCCAGGGCCTGCCCCAGGGCGGCGGCCAGCAGCGGCGTGGCCAGAGAAAAAGTGGTGGCGGTGCCTGCCAGCAAGGAGAAGACCGCGATCAGGTCAATCACCTTGCCCCAAATCCCGTCCACCCGGTCCCCCAGCAAGGGGCGGCAGGCCTCGGAGAATTTCTGCTTGTTGCGGCCCCGCACATGCAGCATAAAGCCGAAGGCCACCGCCAGCACCATGTAAAAGCTCCAGGGGATGGGGCCCCAATGAAACAGCGGAAAGGTGGATGCCCAGCGCTGTGCGCCGCCCATCTGCGCAACATAGGGCTCGTTGGCGTACAAGGCCCATTCGCACAGGGAATAGAACAGAATGTCCGCCGCCATGGTGGAGGTGAAGATCATGGTGCCCCACTGGAAGGAAGTATACTGGGGCCGGTCAACCTTGCCCAGGCGGATGCGGCCATACTTGGAAAAAGCCATGTACAGCGAAATCCCCAAGGTGGCCAGGCCAATCAGAATATAATACGTCCCGCCCTGGTTGCCCAGGAAGCCGCGTATGGCGTCCAGCACCCGGGCCGTAGCCTCCGGATAGGCCATGAACAGCACGCTGAGGAGCAGAATGCCTCCCAGTGGCACCAACATGGACACCCAGTCCAGCTGGCCTTTCAGGAAAGCCTTTTCTTTGGTGGATCTCATGGGGATTCCTCCTCTGTGGATTTGTTATTGGGAAAGTGTGGCTTCGTGCCGCCCCTTAGGGGATAAGCAAAGCAATCTCCTGCCGGGCCTGGCGGGCATATTCCTTGGCGAAGCGGTATTGGCAAAGGGAGTATTCGCCAAACTCCACCCCCAGGCTGTGCTTGTACTCGCACCAATTGCTCCACAGCAGGCCGCAAATGGCGATGTAACTATAAATTTTGGCATGGACCGGGGGGGTTACCCCTTCGGGAAAATACTGGGCGATGAGGGTTTCGATCCGCGAATGGTCATACATGGCGTACACGGCAAACATGGCAATATCCACATGGGGGTCCTGCATCCCGGCGTATTCCCAGTCGATGAGCCGAAGATCGGCCTCCCCCTCTGACCCTGGAAGGAACAGAAAGTTGTCCGGTACGCTGTCGATATGGGCCAGCGTCCATTCCCTGGGCTGGGCCTCCACAAAGGCGCGGAGAGCCAACACCTTCTCCTTGGTTTGCTGGTAGTCGGGATAGAGAGAATCCTCCATGTGCTCCTTCCGCAGGCCTTCATAAAAACCGATGCGCTCAAACAGGTCGAAGGTATGGGGCACTTGCAGCGAAGCGCCATGGAAGCGGCGCAGGGCCCGCATGCAGGCGGCCACCTCCGCTTCATCTTCCGGGTCGCACACCCTGGCGCCTTGCCAAAACCGGGTGATTTTGTACCCGGTTTCCGGGTCAAAAAACACCAGGTCCTCACTGATGCCAAGCGGCGCAATGGTTTGGTAGACTGCATACTCCGCCTTCCGGTCGATCATCTGGGAGGTTCCCTCGCCGGGGACGCGAAAAATGTACGTCTCCCGCCCCACCCGAAAGCGGAAGGAGCGGTTGGTCATGCCTTTTTTCAGCACCTGCATATCCTTCATGTCCTTGCCGGACACCCCCAGCGCGCTTTCTATGGCGCGAATCACCTGAGAGTCCAGTTGCTTGGAATCCGCGTCGATGGCCAGCAACTGGCCATAGGTGTTGATTTCGTGGACCTGATGGGGGTCCGTCATCCGGGCGGCCATGGGTGGCCCTCCCGCCCCAAACAGGGCCTGTTCCCAAAAAGCATCCTGGTACCTGGGCTGAACGTCGCACCGGGCCAGGGCCGCTCTCAGCGCCTGGGCCTCTTCACTGGGCAAGTACGCAATGCCCACCATCCGGTTGCCCATCTCCTGCCCGGCGGGCAACAAGTTCCCGCCCCGGCCCACCCGCAACATGCTGGCGGGGTCCCCGTCCCGGCTCATCATGTACCAGGCCGCTAATTCGGTTGGCCGAAACGGGTTCTCCGCGCACCAAAGATCGCAGGGCAGTATATAGCTGTTGCCCAGAAACCGGGCGGCCAGCGCCAGGGAGTGCAGATTGTTCCGGCTGGCGTACTCTGGGTTCACAACCAGGTGCACTCCATAGGCGTCCATCAGGTATTCAAACTTTTCCTTCTGGAAGCCAACTACCAGGTGAATCTCCCGGATGCCCTTCTCCCGCAGCTGCCGGATCAACCGCTCCACCAGCACCTCTCCGTGGACGGTGAGAAGCCCCTTGGGCATCTCCACATGGATGGGCACCATACGGATGCCATATCCGGCAGCCAAAATGATGGCATTGCGGGGCTGTTGCTTCTCCGCCAGCTCCCTTGCCTGGTCCGTGGGGGCATGGTCGCCGTCGATCCACCCGCTGGCCCGCAAGCTTTTTAGCAAGTTATTGACCTTGCCCAGGGATAGGCCCGTGGCCTCCGCCAGTTCCCGCTGGGTCCTTCCCTGGCATTCCAGCAGGGCTAACAGCAATTGGATTTCTTGGTTGTTCATGAGTTTTCCCTTTCACTTTTTCGTGAACGCTTTGGTAAAAAAGAAAGACAGAACGTCTGTCTTTCAGTATACGCCGCCCTGGCAAAAAAAGCAAGTGCCAACAAAATGGGCTTCTCGCAACAAAATGGCCCTGTTGCAGAATGCTTTCAAACCGCTCTCAAAATGCCTCTTTACAAAGCGAACATTCTTTCGTATAATGAACAGGAACAATTGTTCTGTTGTTTCGTTTCCCAGTGGCAAGGAGGGTTCTCCCATGGACTTGACCCAAAAATTGACCATTTTGGCCGACAGCGCGAAATATGATGTGGCCTGCACCTCCTCCGGGGTGGACCGGGGCGGCAACGGAAAGCTGGGCAATGCTGTGGCGGCGGGCATTTGCCACAGCTTTTCCGCGGATGGGCGCTGTATCTCCCTGCTGAAAGTGCTGTTTTCCAATGCCTGCGTCTATGATTGCCGTTACTGCGTCAACCGCTTTAGCAACGATGTGCCCCGGGCTTCCTTCACCCCCGCTGAGCTGGCGGAGCTGACCATCCAGTTTTACCGCCGCAATTACATAGAAGGGCTGTTTCTTTCCAGCGGGGTGCTGCGCTCGCCGGACCATACCATGGAGCTGATGGTGGACGCCCTGTCCCTGCTGCGCCACCAGTACGGCTTTAACGGATACATCCATGCCAAGACCATCCCCGGGGCCTCCCCCGCCCTGGTGCAAAAGCTGGGCCTGCTGGCGGACAGGCTCAGCATCAACATCGAGCTGCCCAGCGAAACCAGCCTGCAAGCCCTGGCCCCCAACAAAACCAAGCAAGCCATTTTGTCTCCCATGGGGCAGATCGCCACCGGGGTAGCGGAAAGCCAGCAGGCCCTGACCGTGTACCGTAGCGCCCCCGCCTTTGCCCCGGCGGGCCAGTCCACCCAGATGATCATCGGGGCCACGCCCGAGACGGACTACCACATCATCCGGCTGGCCTCGGGGCTGTACCGCAAGTACCAACTGCGCCGCGTGTTCTACTCCGCCTATATCCCCGCCAACCGGGACACCCTGCTCCCTTCTCTGGATACCAAGCCGCCCTTGCTGCGGGAGCACCGGCTGTACCAGGCGGACTGGCTGATGCGGCAATACCAGTTTCAGGCGGAGGAAATCCTCAGCGAGGACACCCCCAACTTCAACCCCTACCTGGACCCCAAGTGCAACTGGGCCATCCACAACATGGCTTTCTTCCCCGTGGACGTGAACCGCGCCCCCCTGGAAACTCTGCTGCGGGTGCCTGGCATCGGCCCCATCAGCGCCAAGCGGATCGTCACCGCCCGGCGCTCCAGCCGCCTCACCCTGGAAGGGCTCAAGCGGCTGGGCGTGGTGCTAAAGCGCGCCCAATATTTCATCACTGTGGCCGGGGGCGGCCTCAGCACCCATTTTGGCCGGGAAACGGTGGTCCGGGCGCTGATGGACCCAAAGGCCTTCCATTTCGGTGCGGAACAGCTGAGCCTGTTCGCCCCCGGCCCCACCACCCCCGCGCTGCCAGTGGGCATCCCCCTGGCCCACGCGATAGAGGAGGCGACCCAATGCCTGGCTTCCAGCTTTTGATGCAGCCTGTGGAGGAAGTGTACGCCTATGACGGCTCCCTGGCGGGGCTGTATGGCTGCATCCACGCCTGTGTGTGCGCCCATGCCCTGCCCCAGGCCATCCAGGTGACCGGAGAAGGCCAGGTCAGCCTGTTTCCCACCCGCTTCATTCCCACGGACCTGTCCCAGGCCACCGCGGTTCGGGAGGCCATCCGCCGGAAGATCTCGCCCCGGGCCTTGGAGCTTTGTGAAAACATCTTTTTAACCTGCATGGAGGGCAAGGAGCTGGCCCTTCTGGCTTTTTTGCGGCTGGGCTTTCAGGAGGGCGCCGCTGTGGACGGGGCCTTTGCCCACCCGGTGGTGAATCCCCTGCTCAAGGCCGAGCGGCATTTGCTGGGGGAGGCGCATCTGCTGGCCGGGTTTGTCCGCTTCGCGGAGCACCAGGGCACCCTGTACGCGGGCATTTCTCCCAAAAATTTTGTGCTACCGCTGCTGGCCCCCCATTTTGCGGACCGGTATTCCCGGGAGCGGTTCCTGATTCATGACCGCACCCATCGGGTGGCCCTGGTATACGACCAAGGCCAGGCGGAGTTGATGAGCTTTGAGGAGGCGTTGATGCCCGCCCCATCTGAGGACGAGCTATATTACCAGGCCCTATGGAAGCGGTTTTATGACACCATTTCCATCAAGGAACGGGAAAACCCCCGGTGCCGCAGAACCCACATGCCCAAACGGTACTGGGAAAACATGACCGAGGTCCAGGGGGCGCGGTAGGCTGGTTTGAAAAGACCTAGCGGACCCCTTGCCACAACACCCAGTACCCCACCCCATCCGTCCCCTGCTGGAAGCGGTACTTGGCAAAATCCTTGGGCGGCGGCTGGTCCTGCCGCCCCGGCAGCGCATAGCAGATCCGCGCCACAGCCTGGTCCAGCGCGTACCGGCCCACCACAAAGCTGCCCCCTTTGCTCATGGGCACCTGCACGAAGCGCCAGCCTGGGGCATCAAAGGGCATCACCGGCGGATGAATCTCAAAATACCGGGCCAGTTGCTGCCACTGGCCTTCCCAGCGCAGGGTCCGGAGGCGGTCCACCGGGGCTGCCCCCGGGGTGCGGGGCCTGGGTTCCTCCAGCGCTGGCGTTGCTTGGAATTTTTCTTGGGCCTGCCGCGTGTCCTTTGATACCTGCCGTGCGTCCTTTGGGGGCTGCCTTGTGTACCTGTGCAGGGGGCTGGCGGCGGTTTTTTTAGGGGCTTTACCGGCGGAATGCGCCGGGGCTTTTTGCGGGCCAAACTCCTGGCTGCGGGTGGCATACACATCCGCCGCCACATAAACGTTGGGGTCAATGGCCGCCAGGAACACCTCCCTGGGCGGCGTTTCCCTGGGCATCCCAGTGGAGTTGCGCAGGGTAAAGCCCCCCAGCTTTAAGGGCGCTGCTTTTTCGGGCGCTGGCTTTTTGGGTTCTACATTTTTGGACGCTGCCCCCTCCCCGGCATTGGAAGCAGGGGTAGAAACAGATTTTTCATTGGATTCTTCGGCGCTTTCCTTTGCGGTGGACCCGGCGGTTCCCGGCCCCTCTTTCGCCAGCCCGTTTCCCCCCTTGGCCAGCTTGGCGCACAGCGCCAGCAGCGCGTTCTTGGCATCCAGCAGGCTGCCCGCGCTTTGCGCCACGCAAAGCCCAATGAACAGGGGCTTGGGTTCGGCGTCGTCATTGGTCACCAACACCGCCTGCATACGGCTGGGGGCCAAGCCCAGCTGGTGCTGGGGCATTTCGGCCAGCAAGGTGGCCTGCCCCTGGGCGTTTACCCTGGCCCGGCCCAGCTCCTGCACGGCCCCCGCGCCGGCGTATAAAAAGGCCCGCACGCCCCCCGCCTGACCCGCCAGGCTTTTGCAGGTCAGCTGAAACAGAAGCCCGCCAGATTCGGTCTCCAAGCGGGCAAAGCCGCTGATCCCCGTGGCCAGAGGCCGCAGCATGATATATTGGCGTTTCATAGGCTGGCTGTTCATGGCGCTTTCCTCCCCGTGCCTTCCCGGAAGGTGATTCTTCACAGCCTATGCGGCCCGCCTGCCGAAAAAAACCGTGGGTAACAGTTTACAGCCCTTTGTCTTTGTGTTATCATCAAGAAAAAACAGCATACCATACGCCTTTTGGAAAGGGAGTGTCAAGCGGCCATGCACGAGCTGAAATACCATGAAAGCAAACAGCGAGGATCGCCGGATTTCCCTTTGGATTACCATTATATTGACGCGGAACATCCCCGCTATGAAATGCCCTACCATTGGCACGAGGAGATGGAGATTCTTCATATTTTAAGCGGTCATTTCCATCTGACCATCGGCGATACCCTCTACCCTCTAGCGCAAGACGACACGGTGTTCATCCCCTCTGGCACCCTGCACGGCGGCCCGCCCAGCGGCTGTGTGTACGAATGCGTGGTGTTTGACATGCGCCTGCTGCTCAAATGCGGCGAGCCTTGCAGAGCATATGTGGCGGATGTGATCAGCGGCCACACTTTGGTGAACCCTCTGTTTCCGGCGGATAGCCCCGTCACGCGCCATACCCTGCTGCCCATGTTCCAGGCCCTGCGGGAGGGGAGCGATGGCGCGGCGCTGGTGACGCTAGGTTGCCTATTTCTTTTCCTGGGCCAGGTATACCAGCAAGGAGCCTATACCCAACGCATCGTGCCCCCGGGCCTGGAAACCCGCAAAATGCTGCGGCTGAAAAAGGTGTTTGAAATCATTGAGACCCAGTACCGGGAGCCATTGAGCCTGGCCTCCCTCTCTCAGGCCGTGAACATGACCCCCAAGTATTTCTGCCGTTTCTTCAAGCAGGCCACCCACCGCACCCCCATGGATTACCTCTGCTTTTTTCGCATGGAAATGGCCTGCTACGAAATCGCCGCCACGGACAAAAACGTAACAGAAGTGGCTATGGATACCGGTTTTACCGATCTCAACTACTTCATCCGCTGTTTTAAGAAGCAAAAGGGCATGACCCCGAAGCAATACATGATGACACTGCGGCTAGAGAAATAAGCAGCTACTCCACGTTTCCATGCTCCCGGTACGCCCGCCACACATTTTCAAAAAAATCGTCATCCTCTGGCATTGGCCGCACCTTGCGCCAGCCAAAGGTGATCCCCTCCTTGTAGCGCAAGGCCTCCTGCACCAGGTCCCCCCTGCTGCCATCATCCAGCGTAAAAGTAAACAGGTCCGGTAGGCTGGCATAGGGCTTGTGCCCCTTGGGGTCGGTATACAGCGCGCTGCCCCGGCTTTTTCCGCCCTGGGCCAGGTAGTCCTCCATGGCGGAAAGATACACCTCCTGGGCCATCAGCATATCCCGCAAGCGCAGGGCCTGGCCCAGCGCTTCCGGCTGCGCCCCCAGGCGCACTGCCTCCGCAAAACCAGCCAGCTTTTGCCGCACCCACGCCAGCATCTCCCCAATGCCTTCCGCGCTGCGAATGGCGCTGCCCACCCGGCTCATGCGGGTGGCGGCCTCCGCCCAAACCTCTTTCACAGTTCCCTCTCCGCCCCGGATGCTTTCCGTCAGCGCCAGCAGCTCCGCCACCTGGGAGCGTACAGCTTCGCAAAAGTCCTCCTGGGGCATGGGCTGGCCCGCACGCCTGGCGGCAATGTATTGCGCCGCCCGGGCGCTGCCCACCTGCCCGGCGTTTAAGGCGCTGCCGCCCGGACGATACACCCCATGGCTGGCGCTGACCTCGCCCGCCGCAAAGAACCCCTCCAGGTTCGTTTGCCACCAGCCATCCACGCCTAGGCCCCCATTGTTGTGCTGGGCGCACAGGGCAATTTCCAGGGGTTCCTTGCCAAGGTCCACGCCCTTGTCCAAATAAAAGGCCACGGCAGGCTGGTTCATGTGGCGAAGGCGCTGGATGGGCGTGCCAAAGCAGGCCCCTGCCTTTTCCAAATAGCCGCGGGCCTCCGGGGAAAGGGCCGAAAAATCAAGCTCCCGCTCCCCGGGATTCTGCCGGAAATCCAGGTACACCTTGCGGCCCTTCAGGCTTTCCCTGTACACCAGAATGTCAATGATGGAGGAGCCTTCCGCCACCTTGCGCACATCAAAGGGCCATTGGTAACCCTTCAGGAACACCTGGCTGAGCAGCTCCCCTTCGCTCTCAAAAAAATCGTACAAAAATTCCCGCTGGTCTCCTCCGTCCGGGTCCGTGGAAACAAAGCGCGGAAGCACCTGCATATAGGTGCCGGACACATTCCAGCGGGGGCGCACCGAAGCCAGGCCATACTGCCATTCGGTCAAATTCTTGCCCATCACGCCCGCCTCAAAGGCAAGGCCCGTGGCCCCAAAATGCCCGTTGGGATACACGCTGTCCGCATATATCCCTGCGGGCCCCCCCGTTGCGTATACAACGCTTTTGCAGTCAAACAGCACAAAGGCGGTTTCGGGGGCCTGTTCCTTCGCCAAATCCAGGCACAAAAGGCCATAGGTTCGTTTTCCGTCCCCCAGCACCCGCACCACCTGCATCTTGTCAAACACGCGGATGCCCTTCTTTTCCACTGAGGCTTGCAGGCATTCCGTCATCTTTTTGGAGGTGTAGGGGCCTACGCTGGTGGCCCGGCGGCGGGGGTCATGGTCAGTCTTGTAGCCAATATACTCTCCGTAGCGGTTCCGGGGAAAGGGCACGCCCAGCTCCACCAGCCGAAGAAAGCTTTGGGCGGAAAGGGCCGCCTCACACAGCGCCAGGTCTCCGTCCACGCACTGCCCTGCAAACAGGGTGTCCGCCATCTCCCGCACGCTGTCCGGGTCTCCGCCGGACAGCGTAAGCTTGTAATAGGTCTGCTTGTCGCTGCCCGTATTGCGGGAGGTTCCGGCCAGCACATGCTCCGTCACCATGGCGATGTCCTCTTGCCCGTACTGGAACAGCCGGTCCGCCGCGTTATACCCCGCCGCCCCGGTGCCCACCACCACTGTATTGAACGAATACACAGGCAGGGTAAAAGCGCCCAGGGTCACTTTTCCTTCTTGCATGGCGCGTCTCCTTACAGCCGCTTGATGTGGAAGCCTCCGTCCACGTCGATGTAGTTTCCCGTGGTATACAAAAACTGATCGCTCACCAGCGCGGAAACCGCGCCCGCCACGTCCTCGGGGGTGCCCCAGCGGGCAATGGGAAAAAGGCCCGCCGCAATCAAGGCGTCATACTTTTCCTTCACGCTGCTGGTCATGTCCGTGGAAATCACGCCGGGGCGAACCTCGTTTACCAAAATGCCGTCTGCCGCCAGGCGGTCGGCAAAAAGCTTGGTCAGCATGGACACCCCCGCCTTGGACACGCAGTATTCTCCCCGGCTGATGGAGGAAACCTCGGCGGAGCAAGAGCCCACGTTGATGATCACCCCACGTTTTTTCCCCACCCTCTCCTGGGTCAGCATTTGCTTGGCCACCCGCTGGGTTAAAAACATATTGCCCTTGGTGTTGATTCCCAGCACCCGGTCCCAGCTCTCCTCAGTCATCTCCAAAAGATCGTTTCGCACCCGGGGCCCCACCCCCGCGTTGTTCACCAGCACGTGAATCGCGCCAAAGGTTTTCACCGTTTCCGCCACCAGCCGTTCCCGGTCGGCCCCGTCCCCGATGTTCCCCTTCACGTATAAGACCTCCACGCCCAGGGCCCGCAGCCCGTCCATGCTGCTTTGGTGGATTTCCGGGTCCTGGGTTGCCAAAATAGCCAGCTGATAGCCGTCCTCCGCCAGCTTTTTGGCAATGGCCAAGCCGATGCCGCGGCTTCCGCCGGTGACAATTGCAGTCTTTTTCACCCCAAAATCCCCCTTGTTATGGTTTCAGTATGATTTTTACACTGTTTTGGGTACGGTCCAGGGCGGTTTCCAGCGCCTGCTGCAAACCGGCCAGGGGAAACGTGTGGGTTACCAGCGCCTCCAAATCCATTTCCCGGGCCATGGTCAGGGCAATGGGAAAATCCCAGCAATAGCCCTGAGCGCCCTGGATCCGGATTTCCTTGTTCACAATGCGCATCACAGGGATGGTGATCTCCGTCTGCTCAAAAATGCCCACAATGGTGGCCAGCCCTTGTTTGCGCAGCAGCTCCATGGCCTGCACAAAGGTCTCCTGCCTCCCCACGCATTCCAGCGCCTTGTCCACACCCAGGCCACCAGTGGCTTTCCCCACGATCTCCTCCAGGCTGTCCCCCGCGCCGGGGTTCACCGTGCGGGTGGCCCCCAGGGTCATTGCCATGCGCAAACGAAAATCGGAATAGTCGGTCACGATGACCTCTGTGGCCCCCATGCGCCTGCACAGGGCCGCCACCATCAGGCCAATGGCCCCCGCCCCCAGCACCAGCACCTTATCCCCCAGGCTCACTTCCGCCCGCCGCACCGCATGCACCGCCACGGCCAAAGGCTCCATCAGGGCCCCCGCCTCGTAGCTCAGCGCCTCCGGCAACGGAAACACGCAGGATGCCTTTACCGTGACATAATCCGCCATGGCCCCATCGCCCTGGCGGTACACAAACAAAAGCTGGTCACAGGAGCCGTAAGCGCCCCGGCGGCAGGCCTCGCAAACGCCGCAGGACACGCAGGGTTCCACGGTGACCCGGTCCCCTACCTTCACCCCCGTCACGGCTTCCCCCACCGCCTCCACATCCCCGGAGAATTCGTGGCCAATGGTGGCCGGCAGCGGCACGCTGGGGTGCTTTCCCTTAAAAATGTGCAAGTCGCTCCCGCACAGGGCACTGGCCCGCACCCGGATCAAAACCTCATCCGCCTGGGGGTTTCCTACCGGGCGCGTGACAAAGTCCGTCACCCCTTCCGCCACCACCCGGCCCACCCGGCTTACCCTGGCATCGCTCATTTGGCTTCCCTCGCTTCCGCTTCCTCCCGGTATTGCTTGTACAGCGGGGCATAGAACTTGGCGTCCTTGATCACGCAGCCGGTACGGCCATGATCCCGCATGATCTGGGTGCACTTGGAGCAGGAAATGCAGCACTTACCCGAGTCCAGCTGGCCCTTTGTGAGAACGTCCTGGGGCGCTGTTGGGTAGGCAAAGCTGGACCGTCCCAGCCCCACAAAGCCGCAGTCTCCCGCCGCCAGGTTGGCCGCCCCCGCGTTGGGGAAAAACTGCCGCAGCCAGGAATACCCGTTGCCCACCACAGGCACCGCGCCCGCCACCTTTTGCACCTGGCGGGTAAAGTGAAACAGCCGCGCCACACTTTCCAGGGGATGCTCGTCCGGCACGGGCACGCCGGTGCTGGACGTATCAAAGGGCCGCGTCACCTGCGGGTAAATATAATAGGGGTTGCCCGCGGAATTGCTCAGCAGGCCCACTCCTTTTTCCACCAGCATCCGCACCAGGGCAAAGGGCTCCTCTGGATCAAATGTCCACAGGTCCTCCCTGTCCTCTCCAAAGCCATAGGGATAGGGATGGGCGTCAAACACATTGAAGCGGCTGGCGATGATGAACCCGTTCCCCACCTCCCGGCGCACTGCATCCATGGTGTCCCGCAAAAAACGGGTGCGGTTTTCAAAGCTTCCGCCGTACTTCCCCGGACGGGTATGGCTGGCCAACAGCTCGCTGAGCAGATACCGATGGCAGCTTTTCAAATCCACCCCGTCAAAGCCCGCCTCCTGGGCCAGCTTGGCTGATGTTGCGTAATGCCCCACCAAATCGTCCAAGTAGGCGTCCGTGACCACGGGCGCACCTTCGGAAAGGCCCACCCGGGGGTCCAGAATGGGATCATGCTGGGGTACGATGGGGGCAAATTTGTGCCCATGGGGCCGGGAATACCGCCCGGAATGGGTCAGCTGCAGGATATTCACGGGACGGTGGGCCTGGCCGTTGCGGGCCGCTGCCTCCTGGTTGGCCTTTTTCACAAGGGCCGCGAACTGGCCCACGTTGTCCCGGGTCATCATCATTTGCAGGTCGTTGGCCCGGCCTTCCTCTACCACGGCGCAGGCTTCCCACCAAAGCAGCCCCGCGCCGCCGCCCGCAAAGCGCAGATAGCGCCGCTCCACCAGCTCGGTGGGCGAACCGTCCGGCGCGGAATCGCAGCCCTCCATGGGCAGCACCGCCATGGCGTTGGGGGCCGTCAAATGCCCCACTCGGGTGGGCCTTGCAAGGGGCGAAAGATCCTCTGTCAGGGAAATATCCAAGCCCAGCGCGGCAATCTTCTCCCGCAGCTCCTGCAAGGAGCCAAAGCTAAATTTTTCGTGAGTGGCCATTCGTATTCCTCCGATTATCTTGTGGATTTGCGAATAATTAACTCTGTTTTCAAAATATCCACCTGGGGCGGGGCCAGCTTTCCGGTCTTTTCCTTGTGTTGGATCTGCCGGATCAGCTTGCTGGCGGCCAGCGCCCCGATTTCATACAAGGGCTGCGACACCGTGGACAAAGGCGGCTCAATCTGCGCGCTGGCCTCCACGTTGTCAATGCCCATCACGGATACATCCCCGGGGATGGAAAGCTTGGCGTCATGCAGCGCCCGCATGATCACAAAAGCCTTGGGGTCGCTGCTGGCCAGCACCGCGTCAGGCCGCAACCCTCGCCTCAGCATGCTTTGGATCAAGTGATAGAAGCTTCCCGTTCCCGTGGTTTCGCGAAGCACCAGCTCGTCGTCATAGGGAATGCCCGCGCTTTCCAGGGCCCGCCGGTACCCCTTGTAGCGGTCCATATACAGCGGAATCTCCTGCCGCCCCAAGGCAAAGGCAATCTTTTTATGCCCCACCCGCAGCAGGTATTGGGTGGCGTCAAAGGCGGCCGTTTCGTTGTCAATGCCCACAGCGTCGATGGTGTCATCGTAGATGCGGCAAGTCAGCACCACCGGGAACCCCTCCCGCTGCAACTTGCGGATATGCTCCGATCCAGGCAGCATGGAGGCCACGATGAACCCATCCACAAAACGGGTACACAGCCTTGTGATGTAGCGTTTCTCTTCCTCCACGTCCTCATCGGTATTGCAGAGGATGACGGTATACCCGGCCTTTCGGGCCGTGTCCTCCACCCCGCGGGTAATGGCGGGAAAAATCTGGTTTTGGATGCTGGGGACCATCAGAGCAATGGTGTTGCTGCGCCCCAGCTTGAGGCTCTTGGCCAGCTCATTGGGCTTGTAGTCCAGCAAGCGCACGGCGTCCATCACCCGCTCCCGGGTGTTCTCATTCACCACCGGCTTGTTGCCCAGCACCCGGGATACGGTGCTGGCGGAAACCCCCGCATACTGCGCCACGTCTTTCAAACTGACCAACGGCCCACGCCCCTTTCCAAAGCCCACACTTGAGCCTGTTGCTTCCGTTTAGTCCCAGTACACCGTGGCGCCCCGGTGGGCACTGGTGGTGTTTTTTCTGTACAGCGCCAGCCAGCCGGAGGCAGGCTTTTTCACCGGCTTCCAGTCCGCGCGGCGGCGGCTGAACTCCGCCTCGCTCACCTCCACGGTCAGGCTGCGGGCCTCGATATCAATCAAAATCCGGTCTCCGTTTTGGATGAGCGCAATGTTGCCGCCCTCGTAGGCCTCCGGGCTGACGTGGCCAATGGCCAAGCCCCCTGTGGCCCCAGAGAACCGCCCATCGCTCACCAGCGCGATCTTTGTGCCCAGGCCCTTGCCCAGCACCGCCGCCATAAAGGTTTCCATATGGGGCATGCCCGGCGAGCCCTTGGGCCCCTCATAGCGGATCACCACCACATCCCCAGCCACAATCTCATCCTTCAAAATGGCGTGCCAGGCGTCGTCCTGGGAATCGTACACCTTGGCGGGGCCGGAAAAGACCCAGGCGTCCTTTTCCACGGCGCTGAATTTCACAATGGCGCTGTCCGCCGCGATGTTTCCATGGAGCACCGCCAGCCCTCCCTGGGGATGTATGGGCCTCTCCACCGGGCGGATCACTTCGGAATCCAGGGTTTCGGCCTTCTCCGCCATTTTGGCTATACTGCCAAACATCCCTTCCGCCTCTGTGGCCAGCTTTCCGCCCTTCGCCAATTCCTTTACCACCGCGCCCAGCCCGCCCGCCTCCCCAAAATCCACCATGGTGTAGGTGGGGTGGTTGGGATAAATGGTGCTAATCACCGGCACGTCCCGGCTGATTTCATCAAAGGTCTCCGGGGTGATGTCAAACCCGCCCTGCCGCGCAATGGCGGGGATGTGCAGCAGGCTGTTGGTGGAGCCGCCCGTGGCCATCATGTAGCGCACCACATTTTCAAAGCTTGCCTGGGTCAAAAAATCCAAGGGCCGCTTTTGCTCCCGCACGGCCTGCACAATTTTACGGCCTGCTTCCCTGGCCAGCGCGTGCCAGGCGGGGGTTTGGCTGCGCACGCTGGCGTTGCCATGGGGGGAGAACCCCAGCACCTCCGCCGTGGCGCACATGGTATTGGCCGTGCCCATAAAGGGGCAGGCTCCGGGGGTGGGGCAAGCGTTTCTGACCACCGCCTTGTATTCCTCCCGGGGAATATCCCCCGCGATATAAGCGGCATAGGCTTGCTTGGTGTGGGTCAGGGTGAGCATGCGGCCCTGTAGCTCGCCGGGGGCCATATACCCGCCGGTAAACATCACCGTGGGGATGTTCACCCGAAGGGCACCCATGAGCATGCCCGGCACCACCTTATCACAGGTGGCCATGACCACCATGCCCTCCAGCATGTTCAGCTCCGCCACGGTCTCCACCTCGCTGGAGACCAGGTCCCGGGCGGGCAGGGTATACCGGTCCCCGGGGGTATTGGAGCAAATGCCGTCGCAGATCCCCGTGATGGGAAGCTCCAGCGCCAGCGCCCCCGCCGCGTAAATTTCCTGCTTCATTTCCTCCACCACATCCCGAAAGGGATAGTGGCCCGGGTTCATTTCATTCCAAGAATTGACCAGGCCGATCACAGGCCGCTTCGCGTCCTCTTCGCTGACACCCATGGCGTACAAAAGCGCGTTGCGGTGATCCAGCGACTCCTCATTCCACTCTCGAATCATAGGCTTCTCCTTTTCTCTTCCTTGTGCCGCGCGTGGCCAGCGCTTACGCCCCCAGGTACGCCTTCTTCACCACATCGGAGGCCAGCAGGTCCTTTCCGGTACCACAAACGGTCACCACGCCGTTTTCCAGCACGCAGGCTTTGTCGCAGACCGAAAGCGCCTTGCGGGCATTTTGTTCTACCAAAAAAATGGTGATGCCGGAATCGCGGATTTCCTGAATCAGCTCAAAAATGCGGTTCACAATCAGGGGCGCCAGGCCCAGGCTGGGCTCGTCCAGCAGCATGATCTTGGGCCGGGACATCAGGCCCCGGGCAATGGCCAGCATCTGCTGCTCGCCGCCGGACAGGGTGCCGGCAAACTGATCCTTCCGCTCCCGCAAAATAGGAAAGCGCTGGTACTGCTCCTCCAGATCCTTTTCCGCGTCCTTGAACAGGTACCCACCCACCAGCAGGTTATCGCGAATGGTAAGGCCGGAGAAGGTTTTGCGGCCCTCCGGCACATGGACGATGCCCTTGCCCACAATTTGGTGGGGCTTCCCTGGCAGCCTTTCGCCCAGAAATTCCACATGCCCGCTCTGGGGCTTCACCAGCCCGGAGATGGTCCGAAGCAGAGAGGTTTTTCCCGCGCCATTGGAGCCGATGATGCTGTAGATCTCGCCCTCATTGGCTTCAATGGAGACCTGCTTTAGCGCCACCACATGGCCGTAGCTCACGCTGAGATCCTTCACTTCGAGCATTGCCATCAGTGTTCCTCCTTCCCCAAGTAAGCCTCAATGACCTCGGGATCGCTGCGCACCTGGGCAGGGGTTCCCACCGCGATGGTCTTGCCAAAATTTTGCACATGGATGAACTGCGAAATATTCATCACCAGCTCCAAGCGGTGCTCAATCAGCAAAATCACAAAGCCAATGTCCCGGGAGAGGCGCTGAATCAGCTCCGTCAGTTCGGTCACCTCCACGGGGTTCAGCCCGGCGGCGGGTTCGTCCAGCAGCAGCACCTTGGGCTTGCAGGTCAAGGCCCGGGCAATTTCCAGCTTGCGCTGGTGGCCGTAGGACATGTTCTCCGGCCGCTCGTTGGCATAGTCCGCAAGACCTACGACTTCCAGAAAATGCATGCAAATCTCCCGGCCGCGCTTTTCTTCCGCAAAGCGCCCCGGAAGGGGCAACAGCGAGCCCAAAACGCCGTACTTGCTTTGGGGGTCAAAGGCGCACATCACGTTGTCCAGCACGGTGAGCCCCTTAAACAGCCGGATGTTCTGAAAGGTCCGGCCAATGCCCTCCCGGGTGATTTTGTGCTGCTCCATGCGGGAGATGTCCTTGCCGCCCAAAAACACCTGGCCCTGGTCGCAGGGATAGATGCCGGAAATGACGTTAAAAATGGTGGTCTTGCCCGCGCCATTGGGGCCAATGATCCCATGGATCTCCCCTTCATTGGCCTCGATGGAAAAATCCTGGATGGCCCTGACCCCGCCAAAATTCTTATCAATATGCCGCACACTCAAAAGCGCCACTTACTTTTCCCCCTTCCGCGCGGCTTTTTCCTTTGTGCTTTTTACAAAAAGCCGCTTCACATTGGAGGGCGTCAGTTCCCACTCGCCCAAAAGCCCGGTGGGCTTGAAGTTGATAATCAGCAGCACCAGCACCGCATAGATGATAAAGCGGTAGTTCTGCAAGTCGCGCAGGACCTCCGGCAGGCCGGACAGGACAAAGGTGGACAGCACCGATCCTGTCAGGCTGTTGACCCCGCCAAAGAACACCAAAATAATCCACTCCGCGCTCTCGCGCCAGCTAAAGAGCGTGGTGTCAATATACGCGGTATAGAAGGCGTACAGGCTGCCGCCATAGGCGGTGACGGCCACCGCGATGAGAAACGCGACCATCTTCACCTTGGGCACATTGATGCCCATGGCCTTGGCCGCCAGCTCATCGCTTTTGATGGCAATGCACTGCCGCCCGTACTTGGATTTTTTAAACATGGCAATCAGCGCGATCACAGCCACGGCGGACACCAGCGCCACCGGCATGGTGGTGAGCTTGGGAATGCCGCGCAGGCCTTCCGAGCCGCCGGTGATGGGAATCCGGTTCAGCAGGGCCGTAATGGCCTCGCCAAAGCCCAAGGTCACCAGCGAGATATAGTCCCGGCGAAGGCGCACCGTGGGCAGGCCCACCAAAAAGCCCACCAGCACCGCCACCACGATGCCCGCCGGCCAGGCCAGGTACACCGGGATGCTCAGCTTCACCACCATCACGCCGGAGGTATAGGCGCCAATGGCCATAAAAGCGGCCTGTCCCAAGGAAAACATGCCCGTCATGCCCGTCAGCACAAACACACCCGCCACGGAAACCACCGTAATCAGGGCCTGGGTGATGATGTGAGTATACAGTTCCATCCTTTCGCCCCCTTACGCCTTTTCCTGGATGTTGGAGCCCGCGATGCCCTGGGGCCTCACCAACAGGAAAATAATCATGATCACGAAGGAAAAAATCGGCGCGTAGGCCGAGCCAAAGAGAGCAGTGAGCATGGTCTCCACCAGGCCCAGAATCATCGCGCCAATCACCGCGCCGGGCAGGCTGCCCAGGCCGCCGATGACCGCCGCCACAAAGCCCTTCACCACAATGGAGCCCAGCGTGGGGTAGAGCGTAAATTTCATGCCTACAAAGATACCGGCCAACCCGGCCAGTGCCCCGGAAATCACAAAGGCCAGCTGGATGGTGCGCGTCACGTTGATCCCCATCAGGCTGGCGGTGTCCCTGTCAAAGCTGACGGAGCGCAACGCGCGGCCCACCCGGGTGCGCTGAATGAGGAACGCCAATATGAGCAGCGCCACCAGGCTGATGCCCAGCATCACCAAATCGCCGGTGGAGATCACAAGCCCCGCAAACTTGACGGCCTTGGGCTTGAAGTAGCTGGGGAAGTTATAAAAATTCGCGCCCAGCTTTAACACCACCAGGCCTTCGTACAGCGTGCCCAGGGTGATGGAGGAGACGAAGAAATACACCGGAGAGGTGTTGCGCTGGAAAATGCGGCGGAAGGCCACAAACTCACCCAGCAGCGCCACCAGCGCCCCCGTTGCCGTGGAAATCAAAATATTGGGGATCAGCCCCCATTTGTTGACGGCGGCAATAAAGTAGCCCGCCGTGGCGCTGAGTGTCATCAAAGCGCCGTGGGAGAAATTCGAGAATTTCAGGACGTTGAAAATCATGGCGAACCCGGTGGCGATCAGCGCGTACACCGAACCCATCGCAAGGCCATTCAAAGTGTATTGCAAGATTTGCATGGAATTCCTCCTAGCGGTGCTTCGTTAAAAAGCTCTCCCGCACAAGATATGCGGGAGAGCCATTGAGCAAGGGAGGCCGCTACGCGAACCGGTTTCATTGCGCGCAAACCGCTTTGCAGGGAGACCTTCCCTTATTCGGCCTTCGGTTGTGTTCAGTCCGCGGCGTAGCGCTCCATCATCTTGGGCGTGGTGCCTTCATAGGTGAACATGACCATTTCCAGCCCCTTGGGCATATGGGTGGCGGGGTCGATGGTGATGCTGCCGGTCAGGCCCGCGTAGCCGGTCACGGTCTCGGCGGCCTTTTGCACCGCAGCGGGATCGGTGCCAACCTGCTCAAAGATGCCCTTCAAGATGTTCAGGACGTCATAGCCCAGGAAGAACTTGTTGGTGGCGTCGATGTCGGTCTTGGCTTTCACGTCATCCACCATCTTGACGATGTTGGCTTCGGTGCCGTCGATGTTATTGATGAAGTAGATGTTGTCGCAGTCTTCACCCAGCAGGGTGTTAAAGGGCGGGCAGGCGTCCAGGCCGCAGATGAAGGCGCCTTCAAAGCCCAGCTCACGGGCCTGCTGCACCAGCAGAATCAGCTCCTGGGTATAGTTGGGCAGGAACAGCGCGTCCACATTGGCGCTGATCACAGGCTGCAGAATGGTTTTGAAGTCTTTATCGTTGGCGGTGTAGGTCACCACATGGTCCGCCGTGCCGCCACCGGCCTTCACCGTTTCGATGAAGGGGGCCTGGAGGGACTTGGAGTAGGCGTTGCCTTCGTTGTACACCACGCCGAAGCTCTTATAGCCGTTCTTCATGGCGTACTTGGCCATAATGGCCGCTTGCTGGTTGGCGCTGGGCTGGAAGGCAAACATGTTCTTATAGGGGGTGCCGTCTTCCTTCACTTGGCTGGCGGTGTTCACGCTAAAGCCCAGCACAGGAACATTGTTGTTCTCGGACTCCGGCGCGATGGCCAGCGCGATGTTGGCAACCGGCGGTCCCACGATGGCGCTGACGTTGTCGCTGGTCACGGCCTTGGTGTAGGCGTTGATGGCTTCGGTCACATCGCCCTTGGTGTCGTACACGATCAGGTTGATCTGCTTGCCGCCTACGCCGCCGGCGGCGTTGATCTCATCCACCGCCCACTGGGCGCCCGCGGTGACCATTTTGCCAAGGGTGGATGTGGGGCCGGTCACGTCCTGCAGGCAACCCACGTTGATTGTTTCGTCCGCAGCAAACGCGGAAGTGATGGAAAGGAGCATCGCCAGCATGAGGATCACGGAGAAAGCCTTTTTCATTGAACAATTCCCTCCACTTTGTTTTTTTGTGCATTCCAGCGCCCATGCGGAACCGCGCCGTCGTCGGAATGCGCATTATGTAATGCGAAGAGCCCTCGCAAAACAAAACACTGCAATCGATTGCAAAACCAGAAAAGCAAAACCAGCCTTCGTACTTCCCCAGGGTCGATTTCTTACAAACCAGCAACAAGTTCTACAATCTTTATTGAGCCCAATATAGCACATTGTTAGAAAACCGTCAAGCGGAACGCGAAAAAAGAAATGGAAATGCCAGGATGCTTTGCAAAGGTTTGCTATCTGGGGAAACCCGCGCTTCGTCTATTTGCCCTCCGGCTTTAGCCCCATCCACTGGGCCAGCTGGGCGAACTCCCACGCCACATCCTCGAAGCAAAAGACCTGATGGCAGCCCAGCGCCGTAGCCACATACTGGTCAAAATCATCCAGCTGCACATACAGCTGCGTGCGGCAGCATTCTTCCCTGGGGCCGGCCACCGCTGTGGCGTTTTGCACCGTATAGCTGCCCCAAACCCCGGAGATGCGGCAGGCCGTAAGCCGCAAGCCCGTTGGTATGTCCACCTGCAGGGACGCACCGATGCCGCTTTCGTGGTGGTTGCGAAGCGTAAAGGGGCAATCCCCCCGCCCTTCCACCGCCAGTGGGGCCGTGCAGTGGCTGAAATTGATCACGCCCTGGGGGTGCAGGCCCGGATTGGCCATCCAGGTTTTGGTAGGGGTCAGGCGCTTGAGCATCAGCATGGTGACGGCGCTGTCCAAATCGCCCTCGCAGGCAGCCACCTGCTCCGTGCAATCATTGATGTAGCTTACCCCAAGGCAGGAGGTGGTGCCCAAAGAAAGCAAGTTGAAGCAGGCGATGGCCATACCGTCCGCCTGGTGGCGGGCAAGGGTTTTCCGCAGCGCGGCGGTCATGCGGGCGGCATGGCGCAAATCCTGCTCCGTTGGTTCCTGGCAAGCCTTTGCGCCCTGGGTGTACTTTTCAAAATAGGGCAAGCCTTCCGCATCCGTGGTCGCGGCGTACAAATCCGCCACCTCTTGCTGGGGAATCTGCTCCACCTGGATGCCCAACCGCCGGTAGTCCTCCAAGTTCCGGCTGACGCTGATCACCCAAGGCTCCGGCTCCCCCACCAGCAAAAGCTTGGCGCCCCGTACCGCCTCCTGGGCGGACAGCAGACGGAGCTTTTTGTGCAGCTGGTCCCCGTCCAGGGCCAGCAGCGCCCGTGGATGCCGCTTCCTCAGCACGCTCCAGCTATCCATCAGCGTGGGGGCCGCATTATACTTCACCATCAGCCGGGAGGCCTCTTCCCCCGCGTTCCCCTGCACGTACCCCGCGTACAGCACCACGCCCGCAAAGGCTTCGGCGGCTTTCAAAATATCCTTTTGCACAGCGCCGCTCATGGGAACCACCACAAGCGTGTCCTTGGCCTGGGCTGCCAAACGGTCTACGCCCTCCCCGTCCACAATCAGCTCGCAAGGGACTGCAAACGATTGCAAGCGGCTTTTCAACTCCTCAAAGGTAGCCTGCAATTCCGACGGGTCCTTCCAATATCTGGATGCCGCAAAAAAAGAAACAAGGGTCTTCATAGGAATCCACTCCCCTATCGTTGCAGGAAATGCACCGCAAATCCCGCGATTTCCTGGTCCAGGTAATACAAAATGGCACGGCCGGATGGATCATCCTTCCGGCTGGCCGGATCAAAGGAAAAGCCCGCTTGCTGGGCGTAATACAGGGCCCGGGGAAGGCTGGCTGTGGCAATGCCAATGTGGCCGTTCTTGCCACGGCCCTGTGCCTTCATGGCCTCAATGAGGCTCCCCGCGTAGTCGGAGGCCTCGCCGGAAACATAGGGCATGCCCAGCAGGCGGGAAAAACGCAGGGCCGTTTCTTGGGCCTCCTGGGCGTCTGCCCCGTTGATGCCCACATGGGCCAGGGAAAAACCCAGGCTTTCCGCCCAGCGGCAGTGAAGGGCTTCCACAGGCTCCACGTCACTGTCTGCGGTGAACCGCACCGTCTCCCCCAGGGCGGTCACCTGGGGATTTTGCAGAAGCGCGGCCTCTTGGCCGGCGCCTGCCGCACCCGTCACCACCAGGCGGGCCCTGGGGTGCGCATGCAAAATGGGCTGCACCTCCTTCGGACTACAGCGAACCAAGAGGGCCTCCTCTGGGATGGAAAGCGCCTGTAAGGCTTCTGGCTGCGTCCCTGGCAGGGACACCCACGCGGCCCCCGCGTCCAGCGCGTGCCTGGCCTGCCGGACGGTCTGGACCGCCGCGCCCAAGGCCACCGTTTCCGCCTCCCCCAAAAGCTCCCATGGGGCCGAATCCTCCGCCTCGAAGGAAAAATCCAACTCCACACAAGGAAAGCCCGCGGAGCCAAGGGCCTGCATCCTGCGGGCAAGCGCCAACGGCTCCTCCGGCAAAAGGCAAGGCAAGATCCCGCATAACTGCATTTCGCGTAAGCTGTTTTTCATCCCATCCCCTCTTTTTCTGCCCTTTTCAGTCTTGTATTTTTATACCTGCATGTTAGTTCTATCGTAACTGAAAACGATTGCAATAGCAAGGGGCTGTCCTCCCTTTTCCAAAAAAAGGAGGGCGGCAATGACCCAAGTCGTTATGATCAAAGCCCTGCCGGTCAAAGCTCTCCGCGCTGCTCCTGCGCCCAATGGTCCACCACCATTTTAGGCGCGTATACAAACATCATGTGCATGTCCTGGTCCCCGGTGTTTTGGATGCCATGGGGCTTTCCGCTCTCCATATACACCATGTCGCCGGGGCCTATGGGCTGTGTTTCTCCCTCCACGGTGACGGCGCCCGTCCCCCGCAAAACCGTGTAGGATTCCACCGTGCTATGCTCATGCTCCGGCACAGACCCGCCGGGATAGATCACCACATACCCCTGGCAGAAATAATCGCCGTTGATGGCCCCGTTCTCTCCCAGCATCACCCGGGTGCGGCGTCCCGCCGGAAACTCCATGCCCTCAATGTCAAAAATATTGATTTTGTTCATGCTTGTCCCTCCAAAAGACAAATTTTCGTTGCCTGTTTGCTTCTTCATCCCATCCGCCTTTTCCTGCTGTCTTGGTTCTCCGCATTGTTCGGGCTCGCACTGCGCTTGTTGCCAATGGCTGCAAAAAGCCGAACGCTTTTGCGTTCGGCTTGGATGGTGCGTCTTTTTGAGGCCTCGCAGGCCCATCTCATCCCTTACTTCAGCTTCCAGGCCAAGTCCGCCAGGAACAGCTGTTGCTTGAAAGCCTCCACTTGGGTCTCCTTGCCGATGTGCACATATTCGATGCCCATGATCTCCGCCCAATCGGCCATCATCTGCGCGGTCACGTCGTAGCTGAACACGGTGTGGTGCGCGCCGCCCGCCAAAATCCAGCACTCCGCTCCGGTGGCGAAATCCGGGAAGGCTTTCCACATCACCCGGGCCACGGGCAGGTTGGGCATTTTGTAAATCGGCTTTACCGCCTCCACATCCTGCACAATCAGGCGCAGGCGGCCGCCCATATCCACCAGCGAAGCCACGATGGCCTTTCCCGCCTTGCCCTCGAACACCAGCCGCGCCGGGGGTTGTTTGCCGCCGATGCCCAGCGGATGCACCTCGATGCGGGGCTTGTCAGCCGCCAGCACGGGGCTGACCTCCAGCATGTGCGCGCCCAGCGACAGCTCGTTGCCCTGCGCCAGGTCATAGGTATAGTCCTCCATAAAGGCGGTGCCGCCGCCCATGCCCTCTGCCATGCAGGTCATGACGCGGGTCATGGCGGAAACCTTCCAGTCCCCCTCGCCGCCATAGCCGTAGCCCTCCGCCATCAAATCCTGGGAGGCCAGGCCGGGCAGCTGGTCCATGCCGTGCAAATCCTCAAAGGTGTTGGTGTACGCGCCGAAGCCGCCCTCTTCCAGCATTTTCCGAATGGCGATCTGCTCCTTGGCCTGGTAACGGACGCTGGCCATGTCCTTGGTAGCCACCGCATACTTTTTTTCGTACAGCGCCACCTGCGCGTCGATTTCCGCCTCGGTTACGGCATTCATCACCGCCACCAAATCGCCCACCGGGTGCGTGTTCACTTGCCAGCCCAGCTTTAGCTGCACTTCCACCTTGTCGCCCTCGGTGACGGCCACCTGGCGCATATTGTCGCCAAAGCGCATCACCTTCAGCTGTCGGCTGGCCAGCGCCCCCACGGCGCTGCGCATCCACGCGCCCAGCTTTTCGCGCACAGGCGCATCCTCCCAGTAGCCCACAACGATCTTGCGGGGCATGCGCAGCCGCGCGCCGATGAAGCCGTGCTCCCGGTCTCCGTGGGCGCTCTGGTTCAGGTTCATGAAATCCATGTCGATGCCTTCATCCGGGATGTGACGGCTAAACTGGGTATGCAAGTGACAGTAGGGCTTTTGCAGCAGAGATAGACCCGTGATCCACATCTTGCTTGGCGAAAACGTGTGCATCCAGGTGATGACCCCGGCGCAGCTTTCGTCCGCGTTGGCGGCGCGCATAGTGGCCAGGATTTGATCCGGGGTGGTGACGATGGGCTGATAGACCACCTGGCAGGGAATCTGGCTGGCGGCGTTCAGGCCCGCAGCCATTTCCTCCGCATGCTTGGCCACCTGCCGCAGCGTCTCCTCGCCGTATAAGTGCTGGGAACCGACGATCAGCCAAAATTTGTATTGCTTCATTCCAGTCATGGGTTCGTCCTCCTTATCAAAATAGTCTGGTACCATCTTGTCCTGAAAGGCCCCGCTCAGGTACTCTCGCGTTCCTCAAAACCCCATTGCATCACCAGCGGCGTTTGCGGCATGCCCGCAATCATTTTCAGCAGCCTGGCCACGGCTTCCTCGCCCAGCAGCTTCTTGGGGTGGTCCAGCGAGGTAATGCCCACCGCCGCCAAACTGGCCAGCGTACTGTTGTCAAAACTGATGATGGCCATGTCCCCCGGGACGGTATAGCCCGAAGCCAGCAGCAGGTTCAGCAGCGGCACCGCCACCTCGTCATTGTAGCAGACCACCGCGGTACAGCCGCGCACAGTGTCCAGCCCGTGCTGCTCCACAGTTTCCTGGCGAAGGCGGGTGGTAAACCACAGCACATCGTCCTTCTCCACGCTGAGGCCATGCTCAATCAGCGCGCTCACATAGCCTGCGTACCGCTCCGGGCCCTGCCTGTCGTCGCTTTTGAAGATCCCCGCGATGCGCTGGTGCCCCCTGCGAATCAGGTGGGCCGTGGCATCATGCCCTCCCTGCCGGTCGTCCACCGTCACCGACACGCACCCGGTCAACTCCCGGTAGTGGCCGTTGAAAAACACCACCGGGATACCACACTGCTCAAAACGCCTGTACAGGTCAATGTTGGGGTTGGGCAGCATGCTCTGCGTGCTCTCAACCAAAATCCCGGCAATGGACTGGTGCAGCAATCCTTCCAGGATACGCCGCTCATAATCCACACGGTTGTTGGTGGCCAGCAACATAGCGGAATAACCCTGGGCGCTGAGCGCCCGCTGCATGCCCTCCAGGATATTCGGAAAGATGTATTCGCTGATATAGGTGCTGACAATGGCCACCGTTTTTGGTTGCTGGCGCTGGAATTGCTCCGCCTTGACGTAGGTGCCGCTGCCGCGCACGCGCTGGAGCAAGCCTTCGGCCACCAAAATGCCAATGGCTTGCCGAACGGTCTGTCGGCTGTAACCGTACATCCCCACCAGTTCGTTTTCGCTGGGCAGCTTATCCCCGGAGGCATATTTCCCATTGTGGATCGCGGCGCGCAGCGTATCAGCCAGAATGGTATATTTCAGCTTTTCCATGCCCCGTGTGTCCCTTTCACTGTCGGCGGCTTACTTCTTCTTCTTACTGAGCACGTCAAAGGCGACCGCCATCAGCAGCACGAGGCCCTTAATGGCCTGTTGCCAGTCGATGGAAATGCCCATGATGGACATACCGTTGTTGAGCACGCCCATGATCAGGCCGCCCACGATGCAGCCCAGCACCGTGCCGATGCCGCCGCTGGCGGACGCGCCGCCGATGTAGCAGCTGGCGATGGCGTCCAGCTCAAAGTTGACGCCGGCCTTGGGGGTGGCCGCGTTCAGGCGGCCCGCAAAGACGATGCCCGCGATGGCCGCCAGCACACCCATGTTCACATACACCCAGAAGAAAACCCGTTTGGTCTTGATGCCCGACAGGCGCGCCGCTTTTTCGTTGCCGCCAAAGGCATAGATATGGCGGCCCGCCGTGGTGCGCCGCGTCACAAAGCTGTACACCATAATCAGCACGCCCAGCAGCACCAGCACCGACGGGATCCCCTTGTAGTCGTTCAGCCAGAAGGTGAACAGATTGATGACCACGCACATCAACACCATCTGCAACGCAAACAACAGCACCGGCGGCACGTCAAAGCCATACTTACGCTTCTGGGCGCGCTTGTTCAACTCGCCCACCACGTACACAATGCTCAGCAGCAGGCCCACAACGATGCATAACAAGTTCAACGGCTTGCCAAAGGGCGCAAAAGGACCGGTGAGGTTGCTGATAAAGTCCGGAACAAAGCCCGAGGAGAGGTTTGTGTACATGTCCGGGAAAGGCGCCTTGGTCTGCCCCTTCAAAATGACCATGGTGAGCCCACGGAAAATGAGCTGCCCCGCCAGGGTGACGATGAAAGCCGGAATTTTGATGTAAGAAATCCAATAGCCCTGCCAAGCGCCGATGCCCGCGCCAATCAGCAGCGACATCGCAATCACCAGCAGCGGCGGCAGCTTCCAGTCGATGACGAATACCGCGCTGGTGGCGCCCACAAAGGCAGCGATGGAACCCACCGACAAGTCGATGTTGCCGGTTAAGATGCACAGCAGCATGCCAATAGCCAGCACCAGCACATAGCTGTTTTGCATCACCAGGTTGGCTACGTTCAGGGGCTTTAGGAGCACGCCATTGGTCATAATCTGAAACAGGACCATGATCGCGACCAGGGCAATGACCATGCCGTATTGGCGGCTGTTGATGGAGAAGCGGCGCTTGGGCGCCTGGGTGGTAGTGGTGGTCTGCATGGTGTTAGCCCTCCCTGTCGCTTTGCATGATGCACCGCATGACGCTCTCTTGCGATGCTTCGGTTTTGTCCAATTCGCCCACGATCCGGCCCGCGTTCATCACATAGACCCGGTCGCTCATCCCCAGCACCTCGGGCAGCTCGCTGGAAATAATGATCACTGCCTTGCCCGCGGCGGCCAGCTGGTTGATGATGGTGTAAATCTCGTACTTAGCCCCCACGTCAATGCCGCGGGTGGGTTCGTCCAAAATCAGCACATCCGGATCGGCGAAAATCCAACGGCTGAGGCAGACCTTCTGCTGGTTGCCGCCGGAGAGGTTGCCCGTCATCTGAAAGACCGACGGCGTCTTGATATTCAGCTTGTCGCGGTATTCCTCCGCCACCCGGATCTCACGGTTTTCATCAATGACCGCTCGACGGCTCAGCTTGTCAAGGCTGGCCATGGAAATGTTCTCCCGCACGTCGTTGATCAGAATCAGCCCGGCGCTCTTGCGGTCCTCGGTCAGGTAGGCGATGCCGTGCTCAATAGCGTCGGAAATGCTGCGCAGATGCAGCGTCTGGCCGTCCTTGACCATGGTGCCGGTAATCTTCTTGCCAAAGGCCCGGCCAAAGAGGCTCATGGCCAGCTCGGTGCGGCCCGCGCCCATCAGGCCCGCAATGCCCACCACCTCGCCCCGGCGCACATGAAGGTTGATGCTTTTCAGCACCTGTTTGTCCTCGTCCACCGGGTCAAAGGCCGACCAATTTTCCACGGAAAAATAAACATCGCCAATCTCCGACTCCCGGCGGGGCCAGCGGTCCGTAATCTCGCGGCCCACCATGCCCTTAATGATCCGGTCCTGGCTGATGTCCGCCACTTGATCCAGGGTTTCAATGGTGGCTCCGTCCCGCAGAATGGTGATGCGGTCGGCCACCTGCTCCACCTCGTTCAGTTTGTGGCTGATGATGATGGAAGGCACGCCGCGCCGTTTCAGGTCCATAATAATGTCCAATAAATGGGCGGATTCCGCTTCGTTGAGGGCGGCGGTGGGCTCATCCAGAATCAGCAGCTTCACATCCTTAGCCAGCGCCTTGGCGATCTCCACCAGTTGCTGCTTGCCCACGCCAATGTCCTTGATCAGCGTGTCCGGGTTTTCCGACAGACCCACCCGCTCCAAATAGGTCCCGGCCCGCTTGCGGATTTCCTGCCAGTTGATCACGCCCAGCTTGGCATGCTCGTTGCCCAGAAACATGTTTTCCGCAATGCTCAAATAGGGCACCAGCGCCAGCTCCTGGTGGATGATGGCGATGCCCTTGCGCTCGCTGTCCTTGATGTCCTTGAAGGCGCAAACCTCGCCTTCAAAAACGATGTCGCCGGTATAGGTGCCGTGGGGGTACACGCCGCTCAGCACGTTCATCAGCGTACTTTTGCCAGCGCCGTTCTCCCCCACCAGCGCGTGGATCTCGTCCGCCCGCACGGTGAAGTTCACGTCGCTCAGTGCCCGTACGCCCGGGAAAAGCTTTGTGATGTCCCGCATTTCCAGGATAACATTGTCCATAAACGGTGTCACACTCCTTCAGCACGGCAGGCTGGCCGTGGCCAGTCCGCCAACGATGCCGCCATGCCACAAGTCAGAAAAACGTATGGCGGCGGTAAACCGCCGCCATACGCAAGAGAACTTCGCGAAAGGGTCTTAGTTGTCGATCTGGTCCTGGGTGTAGTAGGCGCTGTCGGTCACCAGCACTTGGATGGCGTTGGTGGCGTCCACGGGCACAGGCGCGCACAGGAAGGAAGGCACGATCTTCACGCCGTTTTCGTAGGTCTTCTCATCATTGATGGAGGGGGTGCTGCCGGTCAAAACCGCGTCCACCATCTCCACAGCCTTGGCGGCCAAGGTGCGGGTATCCTTGAAGATGGTGCTGTACTGCTCGCCAGCCAGAATGCTCTTCACAGAGGGCAGTTCTGCGTCCTGGCCGCTGATGATGGGGAAGGGCATGTCGGCCGCGCCGTAGCCCACGTTCTTCACGGAAGCCAGCACGCCGATGGAAATGCCGTCATAGGGAGAGAGGATCGCGTCCACGCGGGCATCTGCATAGTTAGCGGTGATGATGTTGTCCATGCGGGTCTGGGCGGTAGCGCCGTCCCAGCGCAGGGTGGCCACCTGGTCAAAGGCGGTCTGGCCGGACTTGACCACCAGCTTGCCGGAGTCGATGTAGGGCTGCAGAACGCTCATAGCGCCGTTGAAGAAGAAGCCGGCGTTGTTGTCGTCCGGGGAACCGGCAAACAGCTCAATGTTGAAGGGGCCAGCGGCATCGGGCAAGCCCAGCGCGTCGGTGATGGTGGTGGCCTGTTGCACGCCCACCAGGAAGTTGTCAAAGGTGGCGTAGTAGCTGACGGCATCGGTGTTGCGGATCAGGCGGTCATACGCGATGACCGGAACGCCAGCTTCCTTGGCCTTGGCCAGAACAGCGGTCAAAGACTCGCCATCGATGGAGGCGATGACCAGGCAATTGACGCCCTTGGTGATCATGTTCTCAATCTGAGAGACCTGATTCTCCACGATATCTTCCGCGTATTGCAGGTCAACGGTGTAGCCCTTGGCTTCCAGTTGTTCCTTCATGTTCGCGCCGTCCGCGATCCAGCGGGCAGAGGACTGCGTGGGCATGCACACGCCTACAAACTTGCCTTCCGTGGCTTGCGCGATGGACGCAACGCCCAGCATCAGCACCAGGGCCAGAACGAGAGCCAGTGTCTTCTTCATGTTGTCCACTCCTTATTCGATGAGCATATTCAAGCACAGAAAACCAGGCCGCTCTTCACGGCCTTCGTTCTCTCTCTTGTTGGCATGATCATATCATGTTGTCCTACAACTTGTCAACCGGTTCTGTCACTTTTCTACCCAACATACGGGAAACAGGGCAAATTTCGCAGCATCTGCGCCATGTTTCCAGTCCATTTTCTGTGCAGAATCACTTTTTGTTCCTGCCGAAACATGGGAAGGGCACCCTGTTTGTTTCGTGCGTACAAATGAAATACAACTTGTGTATACGCAAGCGTACAGCTTAATTTTTCTTCCTGGCTCCCAGCCGTTGGATCACGGGCCTCCACAGGCTGCCCTTCCCGCGGCGGGCCAGCACAATGCTTTGCAGCAGAATGAAGAAACACAGCATGGCGCCGGTGGTAATGCTCTGCCACCAAGGCTCCCGAAGCCCGGAAGCCACCACGATGGACTTGATGGTGGTCAGCGTCAGCACGCCAAAAAGGGTACCCATCACGTTGCCCACGCCGCCGGTGAGCAAAGTACCGCCGATGATGGAAGAGGCAATGGCGTTCATCTCCGCCCCGGCCGCGTTGGTGGCGTTGCCCGCCCCGGTATGCATCAGGAACACAAACCCGCCGATGCCTGCCAGCAAGCCGCACAGCACATGGGATGCAAACCGGGTGCGCCGCACGTTGATGCCCAGCATCAAGGCGCTTTGCTGACTTCCGCCCACGGCATAGAAGCCGCGCCCCAGCCGGGTTTTTTTCAGCAGCAGGAACACCGCCGCCACCACCGCCAGCGCAATCACCACGCCAATTTCAATCCTGGCGGGAATCAAGCCGCCGTTTTTGGCCGTGTACCCCAGCCAGGGAATTTCAATGCGCGCGTCCTTCAGCGCCAGGAATCCCACGTTTTGCGCCGTCTGGGGCTCCAGGCTCACAATGGTGGTCATCCCCCGGGCAAAAAACATGCCCGCCAGCGTCACAATAAAGGGTTGAATCCCCAAATAAGAGACCATATACCCCTGCACCACGCCAAAGGCCAGCCCAATGCCCAGCGACAAAGCAAGCGCCGTCCACACAGTCCCACCCTGGAAATCCAGGTGAACCACGCAGGCCATCACCACCAGCGCAGTGATGCCGCCCACGGAAATGTCGATGCCGCCGGTGATCATCACAATCGTCAGCCCGCAGGCCACAATGATCAAAGAGGCGTTGTTGTTGAACATGTCAAAGAGCTGCTGGGGCCGCAGGAACCCTCCGCCCCAAATGAGCATGGCCAGCAGGTAGCTGCCAAAGAAGATACAGACCGTGATGGTTAAGAGCAGTTGGGTATCGGTGAGCGGTTCTTTTCGCTTGCGCGGATGGACGGTGTTTGCCGCAATCTCCTGGGTTTTCATAGGGTTCCCACCTCCGAAATGGCGGTTGCTTTCTTGCGCCCATACTTGGCCCAAAAGCGGCCGACAGCCTCCTTCACCAACGGCGAGCCAATCACCACAATGAGGATGATCACCGCCGCCTTGTAGGCTTTGATGGCAGTGGAGGGCACCTTCATGGCGTACAGCGTGGTGGTGAGGGTCTGGATGGCATAAGCGCCCAGCACCGAGCCGGACATCTTGAACTTTCCGCCGCTGAGCGCGTTGCCGCCGATGGCCACGGCCAAAATCGCGTCCATCTCAATTTCAATCAAAATGGTTTCATGGTTGATCAGCCCCAGCCTGCTGACGCTGACGCATCCGGCCACCGCCACGCAAAGCCCCAGGATCACGAAGGTCAGAAGCTTGATCCCGGTGGTGTTGATCCCGTTCAGGCGGGCCGCCCGCTGGTTGATTCCCACCGCCTGGGTGTACAGGCCCAGGTTGGTAAATTTGAACAAAAGCGCAAAAATGATTCCGCAAAGGATCACGATGAACACAGGCGTTGGCAAGGGCACCCCCGGAATAAACCCCCCTATGGCCTTGATCAGCGGGCTGGATACGGTGGGGGTGGCCCCGCCGTTGATCCAATAAGCCACGGAGCGGCCCGCGGTATACAAAATCAGCGTGGCAATCATGGGCTGGATATTGAACACCGCCACCAACGTGCCATTGAACGCGCCAAACAAAACCGCCGCCAGGCAGCAGGCAAAAAACGCCAGCGCAATGGCGCCCGGCGTGATGGGGCCGCTGCGCAGCACCTTCACAAAGACGCTGCCCGCAATGGCTGCCGTGGCGCCCACGCTGATGTCCTGGCCCCCTGCGGCCGCCGTCACCAAGGTCATGCCCATGGCCAAAATGGCCAGCTCCGAAGCGCCGTTTAAAATGCTGATGATGTTCCCGGAGAAAACGGCGTTTCCTTCGTTGTTGGCGGTGATGCCGACGGAAAAAAAGCCGGGGTCCCGGATCAGGTTAAAAATCACCAGCAGCATCAAAGCCACCAGTGGAATCAGCAGCTGGGAGGAATCCCCTTTCAGCCTCCCGGTCCTTTTGGGCATTTGGGTCATGTCAGTCCACCCCCCCTGCAATCGTGCGCATCACATGGTCCTGCGTAATCTCGCCGCCCCGCAGCTCCCCCACAATCTTCCGGTCCCGCATCACAATCAGCCGGGAGCAGGTACGCAGCATTTCCTCAATTTCCGAGGAGATAAACGTAATGCTAACCCCTTCCTGGGCCAGTTTCAGTACCAGCTTTTGAATTTCCACCTTGGTGCCCACATCAATGCCCCGGGTGGGTTCATCCAGAATCAGATACTGGGGATGGGTCAGCAGCCAACGGGCCAGAATCACCTTCTGCTGGTTCCCGCCGGACAGGGACTTGATGGGCGTATCCGCCGAAGCGGTTTTAATGCCCAGCAGCGCGATGTATTCGCTGGCAAAGGCCTCGGCTTCAGCCCTGGAAAAGGGTCTGAAAAACCCCTTCATCACCTGTAGCGCCAAAATAATGTTTTCCCGTACCGACAAATCCGCGATGATTCCGTCCCGCTTGCGGTCCTCGGGCAAATAGCCGATGCCGTGCCGCATGGCCTGAATGGGTTTCGTGATCCTGGCCGCCTTGCCCTCCACCGCCACCCGGCCCGAAGCGCCCTGGTCCGCGCCAAAAATCGAGCGGACGCACTCGCTGCGGCCCGAGCCCAGCAGTCCGATAAACCCGTTGACCTCTCCCTTGCCAATCTGGAAGTCAAAGGGATGCGCGCACGCCTGGCTGCAAAGCCCCTGGGCTTCGTACACAGGCATGCCTTGATCCTCTTCCAGCAATTCTTTCTTTTGCATGCCGGACAGATCGTCCAGCTCCTTGCCCATCATTTTGGAAACCAGTTCCACCTGGGGCAGACTTTCGATTTCATACTCCCCCACCAGCTCACCGTTACGCAGCACCGTAATTCTGTCGCACACCTCATAGACCTGCTCCAGAAAATGCGTCACAAACACAATGCCCACGCCCCGCGCCTTCAAATCGCGCATCAGCGTGAACAACATCCCTACTTCCTTCTCGTCCAGAGAGGAGGTGGGTTCGTCCAAAATCAGGGCCTTGCATTCCATGTCCACGGCCCGGGCAATGGCCACCATTTGCTGCACGGCCAGGGAACAGCTGGCCAGCTGCTGCTTGGGCCTGGCGGGAATCCCCAGATTGCCCAGGATCTCCTCCGCCCGCCGTTCCATGGCCTGCCTGTGAACGAAGGGGCTTTTGCCCCGGCCAATGAAAAGATTCTCTGCCACGGTGAGGTTGGGGCACAGTGATATTTCTTGGTATACCGTGCTGATCCCCAGGCTTTGCGCCTCCTGGGGTGATTTGACGGTGATCTCCCCCTGGGTCCCGGCAAGACAGACCTGGCCGGAATCCTTCCCGTAAACCCCTGTCAGCACCTTGATGAGGGTGGACTTCCCCGCCCCGTTTTCCCCCATCAGCGCATGGATTTCTCCCGCGCGGAGCGTAAAATCCACATTGTGGAGCGCCCGCACCCCCGGGAACGCCTTGCAGATCTTCCGCATGGTTACGACCACTTCGTTTTGCATCCGCCTTTTCCCCCCTTGGCCTATCCAAAGGCGCGGTGTGGAGCCGCGGAAATTCTCCACATCCTCCACACCGCGCAATCTGATTCTGTTCCTTGGCCTTCTAGGGATTACTCACCCAGGCCGTAGGTGTCGATGTCCGCCTGGGTGATCGTTGCTGCGTCAAAGCCCTTTTCTTCTGAAATGATGAGCTTTTGCGGAACCGTTCCGCTCTTGATCATCCCAGCAATCACTTCCGCCTGGAAGGGGCTGCACTGGCCGTCATAGTTCCAGTTGCCCGCCAGCACTTCCTTCAGCGCCCACCTGTTGCAGTCAAAGCCAAGGACCACCACATTGCCGTCTTTGCCGTGGGTGATGCCCGCTTCGTCCAAAGCCGCCACAGCGCCCCGGGCCATGCCATCGTTCTCCGCATAGACGATGTTGAAGGCTTCGCCGGAGTTGATCACAGCTTCCACGATCTTCTTCGCTTCGGCTTCGTCCCAGGTGGCGGTCTGCTGTGCCACCAGCTTCATGGTGCCGGCAGCCACTTGGTCATTGAGGGGGCCGGTGCGGCCGATCTGCGCGTCGCTGCCCATGGCGCCCTGGATGTGGATGATGTTGTAGGCGTCCAGCTTCTGGTCCAGCAGCCATTGCACGGCCAGCGTGCCCTGGTTCTTCATGTCGGAGACCACAGCCGCCTCATACAGGCTCTCGTCGCAGTCAATCATGCGGTCAAACAGGAACACCTTGATGCCGGCTTCCTGGGCGGATTTGAGAACGGTATCCCAGCCGGTGGTTTCAGCGGCGGAGATCAGCAAATAGTCTACGCCGTCGGTGATGAACTGCTGCGCGGCATTGAGCTGTTCGTCATTCTTGAGGCTGTAGAAGGTTTTGGCGACATAGCCGTTTTCCGCGGAGAAAACCCGCTCCATGTCTTTCACGTTGGCTTCGCGGTAGCCGGATTCGGAAGGCGGGTTGTTCACGATGCCCACCGTAATCTCGTCTGCGGCAAAGGCCGAGGTCACACCAAGAAACAGGGAAAATACCAGCGTCAGGGTCAGTACCAAGCAAAGCGTCTTTTTCATTGTTTTTCCTCCTCTTTCTATGTTTGTCCGTCCTGGGCCGTCCTGTGGCGGGAATCGCCGCCAAGACCGGGACCCATCTGTCGCCATTGTACAAAACCCAAGCGGCGGATAACATTCAATATTTTTTGGACCTGTAGCAACTATTTCTCAATTTTTTGGAAGGAGAGCAGAAACCGGTGAATTTATTCGGGACTCTGATACTTTTTTTCGCTGCTTTGTCCTTGGCAAGGAATGGCCGGGGTTTTCCTTCCGGTGGGGAATTCGCGGCGACCCGGGCGATGTGGTATAATGAAAGAATCAATCCAGCGGAGGCCCCCATGCGTAAAATCAAACTGTTTGACACAGCGCCGCAGGTCAGCATCAAGCGTCAAATCAACAAGCTTCTGTCCATCGCCGCCACCTCCCTGCTGGTGATCATCGCCGTGCTGATCGCCATGCTGGTGACCATCAGCAGCCAGTATACCAGCGCACTGCAAAATGCCAACACAGCTGCCGGCTTCAACATGGAGTTCAAAAAAGCGCTGGATTTGGAAATGTACAACCATGTGATCAAGCCCCGCAGCCAGCAATCGGTGGAAGAATTGCCCATGAACGAGCTGGATGACGCGGTGGTGGTGCTCCATCGCCTGGACGCCACCACCACCCTGCGGGACAACCGCTGGCGCATCCGCAGTATGCTGAACATGTGCGAAAACCTGCGCGGGTACATGATGGAAATCGCCCAGGCCGAGCGGTACGACGACCGGATGGACCTGCTGGAGCGAAACATCCGGGGGGAAACGGGCCTCACGTTGCTGATTGAAACTTACATGCAGGAATACATTGATGACGAGGTGCGGGAGCTGGCCCGCCTGCAAGGCGAGATCGGCCAGCAGGTGGCTTTGGTCATCGCCTTGACCGTCATCGGCGTGTTGCTCCTGGCGGTGGGCATCCTGCTGTATTCGGTGCACTTTGCCAACCGCATCACCCAGCCCATCGCCGCGCTGGCAGAAAAGGCCCGCAGGCTGGGCGAGGGCGATTTTTCCGTTACGCCCATCCAGGCCCGCAGTACCGAGCTGCAAACCCTGGACAAGGGCTTTAACGAGATGGTGGGCCGCATCAACACCCTGATGGGCAAGCAGATGGAGAGCCAGAAATACCTGCACCGGGCCGAGCTGGAATTGCTGCAAGCGCAGATCAACCCCCATTTCCTATACAATACGCTGGATTCCATCGTGGTGCTGGCGGAAAGCAACCGCAATGAAGAGGTGGTGCAGATGGTCACCAGCCTGTCGGTGTTCTTCCGCAACTCGTTAAGCCGCGGGCAGGACATTATCACCCTGCGGGCGGAACGGGACCAGGTGACCAGCTATTTGGAAATCCAGCAGATCCGATATAGCGACATTCTGCGCTACGAGATCCAGATCCCGGAGGAACTGCTGGACTGCCTGGTGCCCAAGCTGGTGCTGCAGCCCCTGGTGGAAAACGCCCTGTACCATGGCACCAAAAACAAGCGGGGCGTGGGCAGTATTTTCATTACAGGCAAAAGCCTGGGCAGCGATATGCTGCTGGAGGTCACCGACAACGGCGCGGGCATGGATGAGGAGCAGATCCAGACCCTGCGGGCAGGGGTGTACGAGGACCGCCATACCGGGCTGGGCCTGGTGAATGTGCACAAGCGGGTGAAGTTGTATTGTGGCGAGCCCTATGGGCTTTCCTTTGAAAGCGTCCTGGGAAAGGGCACCAGCGTATCCGTGCTGCTGCCCAAGGACATGCAGGTAGAATGAGTATGTGAAAGGAGGGCCCCCATCATGAAGAAATGGCTTTGCTGCGGCCTGCTGGCAGTTTTGCTGCTGCTTCTTGCGGGCTGTGGCCAAACCACCGGCCCGGGCAGCGTTGAAGAGGAACCCTATGATGATTTCATTGTGGTGGGCTTTTCCCAGGTGGGGGCGGAAAGTGACTGGCGCGGGGCCAACACCAAAAGCATGCGCTCGGCCCTGGCGGAAGCCAACGGCTACCGCCTGATTTTTGACGATGCCCAGCAAAAGCAACAGCGGCAGATCACCGCCATCCGCAACTTCATCCAGCAGGGCGTGGATTATATTGTGCTGGCCCCCACCACGGAAACCGGCTGGGACACGGTTCTCAGCGAGGCCAAGGCCGTGGGCATCCCGGTGATCATCGTGGACCGCATGATTGAGGTTTCGGACGAAAGCCTGTTCACTTGCTGGGTGGGCTCCGATTTTTACAAGGAAGGCAGCACGGCGGCGGCCTGGATGGAAGCCCGCTTTGGCCAGCAGCCCATCCGCATTGTCCATTTGCAGGGCAACATCGGCTCCTCCGCGCAAATTGGCCGCACCGTGGGCTTGGATGAGAGGCTCCGCGCCAACCCCAACTGGACCTTGGCCGCCCGCCGGAGCGGTGAATTCACCCAGGCCAAGGGGCAGGAGTTGATCGAGGAATTCATTGCCCGGCAGATTGATTTTAACGTGGTGTACTGCGAAAACGACAACATGGCTTATGGCGCTATCAACGCCTTGAAAGCCGCGGGCATCCGGCCCGGTGTGGATGTGACCGTCATCTCCTTTGACGCCAACCGCACCGCGCTGGAAATGACGCTGGCCGGGGAGATCAGCTATAATGTGGAGTGCAATCCTTTGCACGGGCCCCGGGTTCAGGCCCTGATCGAGCAATTGGAGGCGGGCAAGGCCCCACAGAAATTTACGTACGTGGAGGAAACCGCCTTCGACTGTAAGACCATCACCCGGGAAATCATTGACAGCCGCGAATACTGATACATAAGCTTGAAGCCTGTGTCCAGGAAGGAGGTGCGCAACGCGCCATGTACCAAATCTTTGTGGTGGAAGACGAGCTTTTGATCCGGCAAAGCATCCGCAACATGATTGAAAACATGCCCGGCCCTTATGCTTTTTGCGGGGAAGCCTCGGATGGAGAGATGGCTCTCTCCATGATGCAGGACCTGATGCCCGACATCTTGCTGACTGATATCAAGATGCCTTTCCTGGACGGCTTTGAGCTAATCCGGCATGTGAAGGCCATGATGCCCTGGCTGAAAATCATTATCATCAGCGGCTATGGGGAATTTGAATCAGCCCAAAGGGCCATTTCTCTGGGTGTGGACCTATACCTTTTAAAGCCCATCCGCTCCGCCGACCTGGCGGAGGCCATTGAAAAAATCGCGGCAACGCTAGAGGAAATCAAAACCAAAAACGAGCTGCCGCTGGGGTATGACAAGGACGAGTTGCACAACGCCCTGCACCAGCATTTCATGCGGCAAATTCTTTATGGGGACGCCCATACCAGCCTTTTGCTGGAGCGGGCCCGGGCGCTGGAACTGGATGTGGTCCACCCTCTTTACCAGGTGGTTTTGCTCTCCTTTGACAGCGAGGATGAGAAGCGTAACGCGTTGCAAGCCACCCTCGCCACGATCCTCAAGGACACAAAAACCACCCTGTATTCCTTTCATGGCGCGGACCGGCTCACTTTGGTCCTCTATGGCTCCACGGCGGAGGCCGTCAGCGAACAGACCTACCGGTTCATCAATATTGTCCGGCATGAGCTCAAAAACCTGGGCGTGATCCTCACCACGGTGGTGGGCAATGTGGTGGAGCGCATCAGCGCCATCAAAGACGCCTACGGGGCCGCCGACGCCATGCTTAAAAAAGTGCAAAGCGTTTCAGCGGGGCAGATCATTGACATCAATGACACCGCGCAGATCACCGCGGATATCGTCAGCTTCAGCAGCCCCTTTGGGGAGGACTTTCAGCAAAAGCTGCTGTATGCCTCCGGGGAGGATGTGCCCGCGCTGCTTGAGGACTACTGGAACGGCCCTCAGGGCGGCCAATTTTCCAGCATGCTCTACCGGTATTACGCCTTGGTGGATATTTTGAAAATCGCGGTCCGCGTCGTCTCCACCGCAAACTCCGCCGCGGACCCCAAAGATGTTGCCGCCCAGTTCAGCAGCCAATACGATATTTTTGCCGCCTCTGGCCAACGGGACCGGTTCCAAAAGCTGGCCGCCCAGCTCTTGCAGGATGCGCTGGAAATGAAGCAGGAAAACCTTGGCTTCTTCGGCCACAGCCATGTGATCAGCCGGGCCGAGGAGTACGTGAAAGAAAACTTCTGCGACCCAAACATCTCGCTGATCAGCGTAGCCAAGCACGTGGGCATGAGCGCCGCCCATCTGAGTACGGTTTTTTCCCAAACGGTGGGAAAGACCTTTATCAGTTACCTAACCTCCCTACGCGTGGAAAAAGCGAAGGAACTGCTCTCTCAGACCGACTTCAAGCTGTCCGCCATTGCCATGGAAATCGGCTACAACGAGCCCAACTATTTTAGCCATGTTTTCAAAAAGAATGAAGGCATCACGCCCAAGGAATACCGGGGGAAATTCCAGCGATCTTAGCAATGGCCGGGTATTTGATGGGATAACAAGTTTCAGTAAAAAATCGTAGATATCAAAAAAACCGCCATATCAGGCGGTTGAATGGCTCCCCAGGTAGGGCTCGAACCTACAACAACTCGGTTAACAGCCGAGTGCTCTGCCATTGAGCTACTGAGGAATAAGGAATGCGGCAGCGATCTACTCTTCCGGGCCGTCACCAGCCAAGTACCATCGACGTGCTAGGGCTTAACTTCTGTGTTCGGAATGGGAACAGGTGGAACCCCTAGGCCATTGCCACCGCAAAGGGTGAGCTGTGTGAGTGT
>JAVBPU010000010.1:0-18086 GCA_031549415.1 Eubacteriales bacterium
TAGCCACAGGATATGCGAGAGATTTTTCCCTGGCGCTCAGCCGAGGAAGGGAGGCATAGTGGTGCTATGCTGACCGGACGAGGCAACGCGCCGGGGGAAAAGATCCGCAAAGACTGGGCTATGTTTTCGGAATTTGCTCTAGATCCCCGCTTTCTGCATGGCAAAATGCAGCATGGTTTGCATCCTTTGTAACGCTTCGCCTTGCTGGGCGGCGGAGGTCAAAAACGTCACCTGACCGTCCCCTGCCGTCCTGTCCAGCCCGGTTTCCCGCAGCCTGCGCATCAGCTGCCGCACCGTGCCCAGGTTGCCGTCCACCAGAGGCACGCCGGTGCCCACGACCTTGGCAATGGCCTCCCGCAGAAACACATAGTGGGTACAGCCCAGCACAATAGCCTTGATGGGCCTGCGCATATAAGGAACCAAAAATTCCCTGACGCGGGCTTCTACTCTTTCTCCCGTGAGCTGGCCCTGTTCCACCATTTCCACCAGCCCGGAACAGGCCACGGGCACCGCCTCCTGGCCGTACTGCTCCATCAGCCCCGAAAACTTGGGCAGCGCCAGCGTCATCTTGGTGGCCAGCACCAGAATGGACCCCTGGCCCGGCATCAGCGAGGCGGGCTTGAGCGCGGGCTCCATGCCAATCACCGGAATTTCAAGTTCCTTGCGCAACAACATTGCCGCCGCGCTGGTGGCCGTGTTGCAGGCGATGACGATGGCCTTGCAGTCCAGCGCCACCAGCTTGTCCACCGCCGCCCTGGCCAGCACGGCCACTTCTTCAGGCTGTTTATCACCATAGGGCGCATGCCCTGTATCGCCAAAATAAATGAAATCCTCCGCGGGCAATAGCCGTTTCGCGTCTGCCAACACGCTAATGCCGCCCAGGCCGCTGTCAAACATTCCGATCGGCCGTTGCTTTTTTTCCATAGCAACCACCTCCATCCTATCCATTATACCCGGGAGGCCGTTGCTTTTCAAGCCATATTATTTCTCCGCCTCCATGGCCTGGGAAATGGCATCCGCCAGATAGGGCATGGCCGCCAGGGCTTCCTCCAGGGTGTTGTGGTTGTTGCCCACCTCCACCAGCACGCAGCCCACGGAGATATGCTGGTTAAACCGCCCGGACTTCATGCGCACCTCCTTGGCCAGGTCCGTCACCTGCCCGTTCAGCCCGTCGGTGATCTGTTGGGCGATCACCAGGTTTTCCTGCCAGTTGGGCTTTTCCAAAAAGCCTTCGGCGGTCTGCCCTTCCCCTTTGCCAATGAGCATCATCAGCCGGGCCACAGAGGTCTCCCCCACCATCACCGCGTTGGGGCCGGGCTGGCTGGCCACATAGGCGTCCCGGTGCAGGTCGATGTACAGGTCAAACTGCTCCCCCATGGCCTTCCGCTGCTCCAGCATGCCCAGGGAACGGGTGTAGGCGCTGCTTAAATCCGGCGGTTCAAAAGCCGTGGTGTCATGCACCACGGTGATACCCATGCCCCGCAGCACAGAGGCCAGCTCCTCCCCCACCCGGACCATGTTGTGTTTTTCATCCAAGGTGCGCCACTGCTGGGTGGCTTTGTAAGGGTTTTCCTGGGTGGGCTCATAAGCCTCGTAAGTGTGGGTATGATAAATCAGCACCCGGCGCGCGCCCTGAACCGTTTGCGGACCCGTGGCCTCCGGCCCCTGCACCAGTTCCAGCACGAAGCCGCTGTCCAGGGTGGGAGTAGGGGCCGGGGTGGGCAAAGCCTCGAATGCAGACGAAGCGCCAGGCGTACCCGAAGTGCCAGACGTAGTCTGCGTCCCTTCCAAAGCGCCGGAGGGGCCGTCCACCTCGTGGGCGTCGATGACATCCAATAAAAACCAGTTTTCCTGGCTGGGGGCAGGGCTTGCCGTTTCCTGTGCCCCCGACTCCGCCTGGGGCGCAAAGGCCGCCGTGACCGGCTCCTCCGGCAGGGGCTGGCGAATGTACAGGCCCAACACCACCCCTGCGGCAAGCAATAGCAGGCCGACGGCAAAAAAACGCCACCTGCGAAAGAATGGGTGATTCATCTTGGGGTCCTCCCTTATGTGTAGTTACCCAAGATGTATATGCTATTGGTGCATGTATGTATGCAGCGTTGCCATGTCCAGGGCCGGATGCAATGCCTGGTTGATGCCGCTGCTTAAAATCTCGGCCACGCTTAACACCATTTCGTCGATCTCCCGGGGGGTGACCACCATATCTCCCATCAGCCCGCTGGACACCTGGCGCAACAACTCCGCAGTGGCTTCCCGGTGCCTGTCCGGCGTGATCTGGTATTCTTCAATCAGCCGGGCCATGGCGTCCCTGGCGATGGTGGAGGCATAGACCACCATGGGCACGCCAATGGCAATCACCTTGACCCGCAAGGTTTCCTCGTTGAGGCCCAGGCGGTGGTTGCCCACGCCGCTGCCCGGCTCGATGCCGGTATCCGTAATCTGGATGGTGGTACAGATGCGGCCGCTGTCAAAGGCGGCCAGGGCGTCAATGGCGATGACTGCGCTGGGTTGCACATGCTGCACCAGCCCCTTGCAAAGCTCCGCCGTTTCAATGCCCGTCAGGCCCAGCACCCCCGGCGCAATGGCGCTGACCCCCCGCAGCTTCCCCCGGGTGTCCTCCTGCATGGCCTGGCGAAGATGCCGGGTCACCAGCGTCCGCTCCACCACCCGGGTGCCCAGCGCGTCCGCTGTAACATTGCGGTTGCCCAGGCCCACCACCAGCACCTCCCCCTCCTGGGGGAGCATGCCTTGCAGGCTCTTGGCGATCAGCTTGGCCATGGCCCGCTGCTCCTTGGTTTCACATTTTGGCAGCTGGCCATACTCCAAGGTGACGTACTCCCCTGGGGTCTTGCCCAGCATTTCCGCCGCCTTTTCGGATTGAATGCGGATGCGGGTGCGGCGAAAAACGCCCAACTGCTCCGTTTCCATGAGGACCCCCTCCATGTGGGCGCTGTCCTGGCCCATGCACTCCATGGCAAGGTCGGTACGAAAAGAGCGCATGCCATCCCCATCCTTTCACGGGGAACAGCATGCGCCAAAAGGGTGGAAAGTATACGGTGGGAAAGCGCAACCGCCCAGGGCGGCATGCTTGTGGTATCCGGCAGCGCCACAGGCTCTATCGCACGAAAGACAGCATACTCATTTTGCTTTGGCCGCGTAAAACGCGGCCAAATAACGGGTCCAGGGACGAAGTCCCTGGTGGAGGCGCGGAGGCAAAGCCTCCGCCGCCCCGTTTCAATCTCCCCGTTTCCATGCCGCCGCTCCGGGCGTTATCCCTCGTAGCGCAGCGCTTCAATGGGATGCAGCTTGCTGGCCTTGTTGGCCGGGTACATGCCAAACACCACGCCGATGAACACGGAAAAGGCAATGGCCAGCCAGGCCACAGAGGAAGGCACCGTCAGGGTCATGGACAGCACCGGCCCCAAAAAATGCACCGCCAGCAAGGAAATGCCAAGCCCCAGCACGCCGCCCATCAGGCTCACCACCAGCGATTCGATGAGGAACTGCATCAAAATATTTCCCCGGGCCGCGCCAATGGCTTTACGGATGCCAATTTCCCGGGTGCGCTCGCTGACGCTCACCAGCATGATGTTCATGATGCCGATGCCGCCCACCAGCAGGGAGATGCCCGCAATGCCGCCCAGCATCAGGGTCAGGGTGGCGGTGGTCTCGCTTAACGTGCTAAGCATTTCCGATTGGTTGTACACAAAGTACTGGTTGCTGGACGTGCTGGTGGAAAGCTTGGCAAAGGCTTTGTCCAGGTAAGCCTCCACATCGTCCTGGGCCTTCGATACCACAGAGGAGGAGGCGGCGGACACATAAAAGGACGTGACGCCCGGCTGGGAGAAGATGCGCTCCGCCAGGGTGAAGGGAATAAAAATCTGGTTGTCGTTGCTGCCTGCGGCGCTGGTTCCGTTGGCCTCCATCACGCCCACCACGGTCATGGCATAGCCGTTGATGGTGAACTCCTCCCCCACCACCCGGGTGGTGCCAAACATCTCCGTGGCCGCTTCCGAGCCGATGACCGCCACAAAGCTGCGGTTGTCGATGTCCGGCTGCTTCAAAAAACGCCCAAATTGCAGCTTGTAGTTGCGGATGGACTCATAGCCGGGGGTGGTGCCCTGGATGCTGCCATCGTCATAGGTGGTCACCCCGGCCTTCACCGTGCCCGATACGTTGGTGATGGGAGCCACATGGGAGATGAACTCGCTTTCCTTGAGCTCCTCCAGGCCGGACAGCGTGATGGGATTGCTGCGCCGGGCCCGGATGCTGACGTTGATCAAGTTGGTGCCCATGCCCTCAATGCGGGACACCACAGAGCTATTGGCCCCCTGGCCAATGGCCACCAGCACCACAATGGCCACCACGCCGATCACCACGCCCAAAATGGTGAGGAAGGAGCGCATCTTGTTGCCCGCTATGGCTTTCAGCGCCATCTTAAACGACTGGAACAGCACCGGCCTCCGCCTCCTCTTCTTCAAACAGCTTGCCGTCCTCAATACGGATCACCCGTTGGGCGCGCCGGGCCACCTTGGGGTCATGGGTGATGAGAATGATGGTGTTGCCGCTTTGGTGCAGCTGGTCAAACAGGTCCAAGATCTCCTGTCCGGTCTTTTTGTCCAGGTTGCCGGTGGGTTCATCCGCCAAAATCAGCGAGGGGTTCACCCCAATGGCCCGGGCAATGGCCGCCCGCTGCTGCTGGCCGCCGGAAAGCTGGTTGGGCCGGTGCTTCATCCTCTCCCCCAGGCCCACCTTTTGCAGGGCTTCCCGGGCCATCTTTCTCCGCTGGGCGCTGCCCAGGCCCTGGTAGATCATGGGCAGCTCCACGTTTTCCAGCGCCGTCAGCTTGGAAAGCAGGTTGAAGCCCTGGAAAATGAAGCCGATCTGCCGGTTGCGCACATGGGCCAGCTGGCTCTCCCGGTACTTTTCAATGGGCTTGCCATTCAGCAGATAGCTGCCGCTGTCCGCCACGTCCAGGCAGCCGATAATGTTCATCAGTGTGCTTTTTCCGCTGCCGGAGGGGCCGATGATGGCCACATACTCCCCGGCCTCCACCCGAAGGGACACGTGGTTCAGGGCGTAGATCTCCTCCCCGCCCAGCACGTAGCGTTTCACCACGTCTGTCATTGCAATCATGCCCTCGCCCCCCTTAGTTGCCGCTGGGACGGGCATTGCCGCCACCGCCACCGCCGCCGCCACCGCCGGTCCGGTTGCCGCCGCCACCCTCAAAGCGCACGTTGCCGCCGCCGCTGGGAGGCGTGCCCTGCATGGTAAACATCATACCGCCGCCCATGTTCATCATGTTCATCCCGCCGGAGCCGCCGGTGGCGGCCTCCCGGGTGACCAGCAGCACATCGCCTTCGGCAAGGCCCGTCAGCACCTGGGCAAAGCTGTCGTCGGACATGCCGGTGGTGACCATCGTCCTTTTCCCTGGCTCCTGGCTGTCCTCTGGCAGGGTTTCGTCCTGCACCCACACATACTGCCCCTCCCGGGAGCTGTTCAGCGCCGCCATGGGCACCAGCAGCGCGTCGCTCACTTCCTGCACCTTGATGGTGGCCGTGCCGTTCATGCCGATTTTCAGCCTCCCGTCCCCCTCCAGGTCCAGGGTCACGTCATAGACCGTCACGCCGCTGGTGGGGGCGCCGATTTGCGACACATGGGACACCGTGGCCTGATAGGTAGCGCCCTGCACCGCGTCCATGGCCACCTCCGCGCTCTGGCCCGCCTGCACATGGGTGATGTCCAACTCGTCCACGCTGACCACCATGTCCATCTTATCGCCCACGTACATGGAGGCCAGCGTGGCAAGGGCCGTCTGTTCCGTCAGCGAGGGGTCCACCAAAGAGGATACGATGCCGGGCTGGGGCGCAGGCACCGCGCCGCTTTCCAGCATAGCGCCCGCTGCCGCGATCTTCTCCGTCAACTCCTGCCGGGTCTTTTCCAGGGCCTGGTATTCTTCGGAAACCGGCACATTCACCAGGTAGATCAGCCGGTTGCCCTCCCACTTCTTCCGGTTCTTTTCCATGTACACCGCGTACACATAGCCCTTATCCGTGGCGGTGAGCCGATAGGGCATGCTGATGTGGGCCTCCGTCAGGCCCAGGGACTGCTGCTTATAAAAAACCTCCACCTGCTGCCCCTCATCCGCATACTGGTCCGTAAATGTAATGCGGGCCACGCCGCCCTCCACCTCCCGGACCACGCCATCCAGCTCATCCTTCCCCACCTTCACCTTGGTCTTGTCCGAGACGGCCATGCCTTCGGCGGCGGGGACGTCCACATACATTCTGCCATCCAGGGACATCAGCGCGATACAGCCCTTTTCCTTCATCACGTCCTGCAGCTTCTGCCCGGCCTCCACATAGATCTCCTTAAAAACGCCGTACAGGGGCGCGTATACATAGGCGTTGCTGCTGTAGGAGCCCGAAATGGCGGACATATCCGCCTCGCAGGTGTCCAGCTCGGTCTGCAGGGTCTTGATGGTGGTTTGCAGGGCGTCCTTGTCAATACTGAGCAGCCCTTGCCCCTCCTCCACCACATCCCCCACGCTGACCAGCTTCCCCGTCACGGTGACCGCATAGGGAACCGTCACATCCTGGGTCTCGCTAATGCTCAACGACCCGGTGCCCGTCACGCTCTTGCTGAGGCTGCCTTTGCGGACGGCAACCCGGGCGTAGGCGTTTTCCGTGGAGACGCTGGCGGCGGGGGCCGCCTGGGTCCCCTGATAATACTGGTACCCAAAATACCCCGCCCCGCCCAGCACCGCCAGGATGAAGAACACTTTCAGAAACTTTTTCATGGTTTCCCTCCTACAGACTGGAAAATCGTACTCATTTCTGGGATATTGTACCGGTTGTATCTTGAAAGCGCATGACCGTTTTGTGAAGAATGTGTGATGTTCTCATAGGGACAAGCCTTCCTGCGCATACTGGTACCAGCGATACTATGGAAGGCGGGTTCCCATTGATCGGATTTCTGTTCAGCGTCATCGCAGGCGCTGCCATGAGCTTGCAAGGCGTGATGAACACACGCCTATCGGACAAGATGGGCCTTTTTGAGGCCAATGTGTTTGTACAGGGCACGGCCTTCGCGCTGTCCCTGCTGGTGATGTTTCTCTTCGGCAAGGGCCACTTTGCCGCCATTGCCACCGTGCCCAAGGGCTACCTGCTGGGCGGAGCCTTGGGCCTGGTCATCACCGTGACGGTGATGCTGTCCATCAAAGGACTCAGCCCCACGGTGGCCATTTCCACCATCTTGATCGCTCAACTGCTGGTGGCCGCCCTCATCGACAGCCTGGGCTGGCTGGGCCAGGAAAAAATCGCCATGAACTGGCGGCATTTCGTGGGGGTGGGACTGATGCTGGGCGGCGTGGTGCTGATGAAGCTGAAATGAAGCGGAAGTCAGCTTAGAGCAAATTCCGAAAACGTAGCCACAGGATTTGCGATAGATTTTTCCCTGGCGCTTAGCCGAGGAAGGGAGGCATCCTGGGGCTATGCGGACCGGACGAGGCAACGCGCCGGGGGAAAAGATCCGCAAAGACTGGGCTATGTTTTTGGAATTGGCTCTAATGCCCCAGCACCACGCCGGTGAGGGTGTTCAGCTCGTCCATGGCGGCCCCCAGCGCCGCCAGAGGGTCATTCACCTTCTGGCCGCTGGCCAGCTTGGCGTCATAGGCGTCAATGATGGTGTAGATATTGTCAAACACCGACTGGGTATACAGCCGCCCCACCTCGCCATACATGCTGACGTTCAGGTCGTTGAGCACTTCAATGCCATGCACGTACTGGCGCACCCGGCCCAGCACGCCGCTGGTGCTGGTGGCCCCCAGGCGGCTCAGGGAGTTGGTCTGACTCATGGCATGCTGCATCTCGCTGCGGATCTTCGCATTGCGCTGGTTTTCAAAGTTCCCCGGGTCCAGCCCGCCGCCGCCGGCCAGCCGGAACACCAGGAAGAACGCCAGCAAAATCACCGCCGCAATGAACACATTGCGCCACAGGTTGGACCGCACCGAAACATTGAAGCGGTTATAATTGGAATAACGGTTCATGCCCACGAGGCCTCCTTTGCGGGTCTTTTCAGCTAATTATAGCATGTCCCCCCGCTTCTGGTAAAGAAAAAACGCCGCCTTCACGCCGGACGGCCCGCCCTGGGCGGCGGCCCTGTTCTTCCCCCCTGTTCTTCTTTTGCATCTGGCATCTTTTAGGCTTGACAAATCACCGGTCCTTGGTTACAATCATGCAAACACAATGACGGGGTCCCGCCTTCCCAGTGCTTTTTAGAGAAGTGTCGGCCGGTGCAAGACACCAAAGCCAAGGATGGCAACTCTCCCCCGAGTGGTTGGCGCGAAAGCAGTAGTGCCAAACGGGTCTGCCCGTCACAGCTTTTGAGGGGAAGCGCAAGCTTCAACCGAAGTGGTACCGCGGAAGGCATGGCCTCCGTCTTCGTTTTTGGAAGACGGAGGCATTTTTTCGCTTCACCGATGCATGAAGGAGGGACCCCCATGGCCTTTGTACCCACCCTACAGCTGAATCCCTATACTTTGCCCGGCCTGCTGCAAGACAACCTGAAAAAACACCCGGATAACGAATGTGTGGTGGCCCCCGAGTACGGCGTGCGCTGGAGCTGGAGGGAGTTTGACCGGCGCACCGGCGAAATCGCCCGGGGCCTGTACGCCTGGGGCATCCGCAAAGGGGACCATGTGGCCATCTGGGCCACCAACGTGCCCGAGTGGATGCTGGTGCAGTTTGCCACCGCCAAGCTAGGGGCGGTGCTGGTGACCGTGAACACCAATTATAAACAGTTTGAGCTGAACTATCTGCTCAGCCAGAGCGACAGCAAAATGCTGGTGATGATCGGCGGGGTGAAGGGCAACGACTACCTGGCCCACATCACCGGGCTGATGCCCTCTTTGCTGACGGAGACGCCGGAAAACGTGGGCTGCAAGCAACTCCCCTGCCTGCAAAGCGTGGTGCTGATTGGCGACCCGGCGGAAAAGCCCCTGGGCGCCCGCGCCTTTTCGGACCTGTACGAGGCCGCCCAGGCCGTGCCCCAAAGCACCCTGGAGAGCATCACCGCCTCCCTGGACACCCACGACACCATCAACATGCAATACACCAGCGGCACCACCGGCTTCCCCAAGGGCGTGATGCTCTCCCATTTCAACATCGCCAACAATGGCCAGTTCATGGGCGATTGCATGAAGCTGACCCCCCAGGACCGGCTGCTGATTGTGGTGCCGCTGTTCCACTGCTTTGGCTGCGTGCTGGGCGTGATGAGCTGCCTGACCCACGGCTCCACCATGGTGCTGATGGAAAAATACAACCCCGCCAAGGAAATGCAGCTGCTGCAGGAAGAGCGCTGCACCGCCGTCCACGGCGTACCCACCATGTTCATCGGCATGCTGGACCACCCAGACTTTGACAAATACGACTTTTCCACCCTGCGCACGGGCATCATGGCGGGCAGCCCCTGCCCCATCAAAACCATGCAGGACGTCACCGGAAAGATGAACGTGCGGGAGCTGACCATCACCTACGGCCAAACGGAATGCTCCCCCGGCATGACCATGAGCCGCACCGACGACCCGCTGGAGCTGCGGGTGTCCACCGTGGGCAAGCTGCTGCCCCACACCGAGGGCAAAATCATCAACCCCGAAACCGGGGAAGAGCTGCCCCGGGACACCCCCGGCGAGATCGTCACCCGGGGCTACCATGTGATGAAGGGCTATTACAAAATGCCCGAGGCCACCAAGCAGGCCATTGACGAGCAGGGCTGGCTGCACACCGGGGACATCGGCACCATGGACGAGGACGGCAACTTCCGCATCACCGGTCGCCTGAAGGATATGATCATCCGCGGCGGCGAGAACATCTACCCCCGGGAAATCGAGGAGTTCATGTACACCCACCCGGCGGTAAAGGACGTGCAGGTGGTGGGCGTGCCCGATGAAAAATACGGCGAGGAGGTCTGCGCCTGCGTCATTGGCCGGGAGGGCCACAGCGCCACCTCCCAGGAACTCATCGACTTCGTGAAAAACGGCCTCAGCCGCTTTAAGGCCCCCCGGTATGTGCTGATGATGGACAGCTTTCCCATGACCGCCAGCGGCAAAATCCAGAAATACAAGCTGCGGGAAATGGGCGTGGAACGGCTGGGCCTGCAATCGGCGGCCAACATTGAGACGGCATAAGGGGCGGGGGACGGCGGGGGCTTCGTCCCCCGCACCCAGACGTATACTGTGAACGTAGGTTGTCAAAACCTACTAATAACAAGGGCAACCACTTTACCCACAGCAAGTGTAAACTGGTTTAGAAGCCCGATGCTTAAAACTGAATAGGAAAAAGCCAAGAAATAAGGCTACGAGTTCACAGAAAAATGATGCAAATCATCTGTGCGCACATAGCCTTATTTCATTTTGCCGCTAGTAGATAAAATGCGTTGCAAAAGCATGGCGGTATTCTCTTGCGTAGCAGAATAGCAAGCATTTCTTGCTGCTTTTAACAAAGCCATTTTCATTTTATGGAAACCGCTTCGTTGCCTTGCGTAGGTCGCAAGAATATGATAGAATGTGGATAGATAAATAACAGGAAGGTGACATGAATGAGCGAAACACGTATTCCAAGTGTTCTTACGGTAAAACCGTCTACTTCCATTCGAACAGACTATAAGAAGTTTTCCGAACTATGCCATCAAACTGATGATCCAATCGTAGTTACCAATAATGGTGAAAATGATTTGGTTGTTATGAGTCATGAAGCCTTTTGTAGGCGCGAAGCATGGTATCGCTTGCAGATGAAACTGGCAGTAGCTGATCAGCAGATTGCAAAAGGTCAGTTGACCGATCATGAAGATGTGATGAAGCGACTTAAGGGGCGCATCATCAATGAGTAATTATCGCATCCGTTATACCCAGCAGGCCATCGATGACATGGATGCTGTTTTCGATTATATCATGACCGATAACCAGAATGCCGCACTTGATATGTTAGCAGCTTTCGATCAGAGCATATCAAGATTAACGCATTCCCCCTTCATTGGCGCAGCAATTAGGACAGATGAACCTATGCTTATTGCACCGGGCTACCGCTATTTGGTTGTCGCTCCTTATTTGATTTTTTATCGCGTCGATGAAAACGAAGTCCATATCGGTCGAATCCTTCATAGCCGTCAAGATTGGTTGCAGCTACTGTTCGGCATAAGGTAAGAGCGCACTTATGTACCACATGAATGTGGAACGTGCAATCTTGCAGATAGCGTTTTGCACCTGTTGGTGCAAAAGGAATGAAAATGAGTTGTTGCAAAAGCGTTAAAACGGGAATTTATCGTTTTTTCTCCATAAGATAATTTTTCAGTAAAATACCTTGTCGCTCAACCTGTTGCTCTTTGAGAACTATATATCCTCTTTTTTCAAAAAACAGCCTTGCTGTAATAGAAGCGTAAGTGACGATTTTTTCATGTGCATTTTGTTCTAACTTATTGCAAATAGCCGTTGCCACGCCTTTTCCTTGATAATCCTTATGAACAAACAATCGGTCAAGATAACCCGTTTCATCTATATCCCCAAAGCCTATGATGATTCTATTATCTACTGCAACAACACTGTAATGTTCGAGCAGAGTTTGATTCCATTTTTCTAAATCAACTTTACCAGTAGCCCAAACATTCAATTGTTCTTTTGTATAATCTCTTGCGTTCACTGTATGAACCGTGTTATAAAACAGCTCTGCCAACTCTTCGCAATCTGATGATTGATATTCTCTAATTAACATTTTTCTCTCCGCCAAATTCTGATTTATCGCATACAGCTCAATTCATTATACCAACACAGCTTAAGCCTGTCCAGCAACTTATATTGCAAAGCTCCTTTTGAAAAAATAGGTATTAGTCTTATGTCCAGCTAAGTGGGAATGGTGAAAAACAAGTCCGGCTGTGCCGTCATTGGTAAACCGGCTCAAATTTTTGACATTCCACCTTGACAAACTCCCTCCCCCCACCAGGGGCCAGCCCCTGGACCCATTATGAACCATTTTTGATCACTTTGGGTACCGCTGGTGCTGTCAAAGGCCGTTCCCATCAGGCGGCTTTTGTTGCGCCTCCTTGCAAAATTGCAAGTGAGGGCGAAGCAAGGGTACCCCACACCACAACCTCAAAAACAGGGCCAAACCAGCGCGCATGCGCCGGTTTGGCCCTGTTCCATGGGGGAGGAATCGAAAGAAATTACATGTCCATGTCCTTTTCTTGCCCGCCAAGGCCGCCGCCAATACCGCCACCGCCCGCGCAATCGCCCCGGCCAGTGCAACGGGAGGTGATGGCCATCTGCGGCTCACGCGCTGCGGAGATGTGCAAGAAAGGAATCAGCGTGCGGCAACCGTCCGAGCTGATAAGGCGCACGGCGTTGCCAATCACATTCAGCACCACGCCCCGGAACGTGCGGCCATTGATCAGGTGCAAAGCCACCGGATGTCCAACCAGACGGCGCAAAACGCCCTCCAAATTGCCATTTTGTTCGCATGACTCCATATTGTCGTCATCATAATACATGCTCATCGTAGAATGCTCCTTCCAGATATAGGTCCAAACGCCAGCGCGTCAGACAGAACATCCTATGTGAGTCCCTGAATTTTGTTCAGAGGATGAACACGCCCCTCTACGCGTCCCCCTCCTGGAAGGCCTCCAGCTTGCTGGCCGGGGGCAGGGGTTTGCTGTCCCCATGCCGGGTCATGGAGATGGTAACGAAGGACAGGGCCACCATCACCGCCGCATAAGGGAACAGTGTCCAGTACCCCACATGCTCCAGCAGCCAGCCGCTGAGGATGGGCGTGGCGATCTGCGCCGACATGGAAAAGGTATAATAATAGCCCGTAAACTTGCCCACGTCCCCGCTTTTGCTGATTTCCACCACCATGGGGTAGGAGTTCACGTTGATCATGGCCCAGGCCGCGCCCACCGCGGCAAACATGATATAGATGCCCACGTTGGGCTTTACAAAAAGAATGCCCGTGGCGAAGCAAAGGGCCAGCAGCAGGATGCCCCCCTGGATCACGCGCTTGCGGCCAAACCGGGTGGCCAGGTAGCCCACCGGCAAATAGCTAACCACCGCGCCCACCGTAGCAATGAGCAGATAGTTGGCCGAGGTGCCCAGCTCCGCCCCCCACAGGGCCTGGGCGTACTTGGTAAAGGCCGTGGTGACGGCGTTATAGCCCATAAACCAAAGGAACACGGAGCAAAGGATCAAAATCAGGCTGCGGCGCATGGCCGGGTCCAAGGCCGCAAAACCGCTGGCCTTTCCGGTTCCGCCGCCGGGCTGCTGCACTGCCGCGCTTGCCGGGGCCTCCGGCGGCTCCAGGGCCTCCACCTCTTGCCTCAGTTTGTTTTCCCGAACGGTCCCAAACAGAATGGCCACGGTAACCACCATCAGCACCGCCACGGCCGCAAACAGCCAGGTATAGTCCGGGGGGACGCCATCCGCTGTTTTTTTCACTAGCACCCCGGTGACCCCCAGGGTGAACACCCCACCCAGCGCGCCCATCAGGTTGATGATGGCGTTGCCCTTGCTGCGCAAGGGCTTTGGGGTCACATCCGGCATCAGCGCCACTGCCGGGGAGCGATACACGCCCATGGCCAGCAGCAAAAAGCCCAGCGCCACCAGGAAAAACACGAGGTTGCCCTGTTTGTCCGCCAGGGGCAGCAGGTTCATCAGCACCGCCGCCACCGCGGTGCCCGCCAAAATGTAGGGCATCCGCTTTCCGATCCCCGAATGGCTCTTATCCGACAGCATGCCGAAAAAGGGAAGCAAGAACAGCGCCAGCACATTGTCCGCCGCCATGACCACCCCGGCGGTGTCATCGGGCATGCCAAAGGTGTTTTTCAGAACCAGCGGAACCACCGCGTCATAGAGCTGCCAAAAGGCGCAGATGGAAAGGAATGCCAGGCCCACCAGAATGGTCCGTTTGTAGTTCAGCTTCATGGGGTCTCCTCCTTTACGGCTTGGGCTTTTCTCGTAGGCCCGCGCAGATGATGGCGGGCAGCAAGACGGGAAACAGGGCGAAAGTGGGCAGCAGGTAGCGGTATTCGTTGGTGGTGGCAGAAACCACAATGCTCAGCGTGTTGGCCACAAGGGGCAACAGCATGGCCCCGTTTTTGAGGATGCCTGCTTTTTTCCGCCCGCATAGCGCCATGGCCAACAGGAGCCCCGCCGCCAACAGGATATGGCTGAACAGGGGCTTGGAATCGTCCCAATGCCACACAATGCGGGTATTGCCCAAAAAATCCCGGAAAAGGAGGCCCGCATTTTTTGACAGCAGCGAAAAATACAGGGATACCACCTCCCCAGGGTGCTCCCCCAGGGCGATGACAAACTGATTGTTCATCATCCGCATCACCGGGTCCCGAAACACCTCCAGCTCAGGCTCCGCCTTCCACTGCCTTTCCCATAATAAATCATTATACTTGGCGTAGGGGGCGTATTTCTCCTTCATCCACGCCAGCTCTTCCGGGGAGAAAATACTGTCCAGCTTGGCCCGCTCCTCCGGGTCCATGGGCCCCTCTTCCGCCACCACCGCGGCCACGCCCTTGCCAGACACCTGGATGGAAAAGCCATTGGGAACATGCTGCACATGCAGCACCTGGGAGGCGCAAAAGGCCACCCCTCCGATGCACAGGACCACCGCCGCCAGCATGGACAGCCAGACCTTCCCGTTCTTGTTTTTCAGGAATCCATAGGAAAAGTAGGCCAGCCCCGCCAAAAAGATCACCGCGCCATTTTGGCGCAGCAGCACGCAGCCCGCCAGCGCCACGCCCAGCAGCGCCCCTTGCCGCAGCTTCCACCGGGGCTTTTCCAGCACTTGCCGCACCATGGCCAAGGTCACCCCCGCCACCATCACCGTATACAGCGGGTCCTTGAGCAGGTACAGGTAGTGCTGCGCCCGGGAGCCGCAGGCGGTAAACACCATCAGCAGCGGCAGCAACAGGGATACCGGCATCCCCTGGCGCGTCAGCAATACCCCAAAGGCCCCGTACAGCAGCGCCAGCAACAGCAAGGGAATGGCCACCAGCACCGCCGGGTTGCCAAAAAGCTTCATGATCCCGGCCACATACAGGGTATGCCCCACCGCGTGCACGTCCGTAAAGGGCATGTCGCCGCGCACCATGGCCATTTGGTCCTGGTAGTCAATCATTTCCAGCCCAGGATAATACAGGGAGAAGTACAGGCCCAGCGCGACAGCCACGTACAAAAACACCAACCAAAACACAAGCGGCTCCGAGGGCTGGTCGCGCAAAGCCAGGGGCAGTCCCTTGCGCCTCCAACGGTACAGCCCCACGCCCACCCCTGCCATCACCCACGCAAAAAACGCCTGGGACACCCACAGGGGGAAGTCCCAGCGCACAAAAGCATAACAAAGCACCGTGCCAAAGGCACACAGGGCAAGGGGCCAAGCCAGGTTTTTGACGGCAGTCCTCATCCGTATCCTCCGGCAGTTCAGCACTATCATGAAAATAACTATAGCCTGAACAGGGGCCTCTGTCAATGCGGGATTTCCGGGCCAGGGCGTTCGGTTTCCCGGAAGAGCGATAGCTCCTGCTCCACCCGGGTAAACTGCAACACCATTGCCGGCAGGTGAATGTACACGCAGGCCATCATGCCCGCCTTCGAGACGTCCATCAAAAAGGCAATGCGCAGCCCATCGCGAAAGCTATTGAAAAACGCTTCCAGAACCACTGTCGCCAGAAAGACCGCCGCCCCGGCAAACCGCAGCGCTTCCTCCTGCCGCCGCTTGCGCAAGCCCTGGGCAAGGCCCACGAACACATAGAGCAAAATCACCAGCAGGCAAAACGAAAGGATACGCGCCATACGCGTCAGCACGGAAATCCCTCCCAGCTCGTATTCACGCAACCCACGGCAGGCCGCCGATTGGAAGGCGGCGCATGCGGGACGATATGGCCTTATACAATAAAACAAAAAATATGTCGAATCTTTGGGTTGTGGCGGGGCTTCTGTGCCAGACGCTTCTGCCAGACGCTTCTGCCCCTTGCTTTTTCTTGACAAAAACCGCCCCGGTGGCTATGATTAAGAAATCATTGACGAAGCAGAGGGAAGGGGTACATCCATGGCAGAGCTTACGCTGGACAAATTGGTGGCCTTGTGCAAGGGCCGTGGTTTCATTTTTCAGGGCAGCGAGATTTATGGCGGCCTGGCCAACAGCTGGGATTATGGGCCGTTGGGCGTGGAGTATAAAAACAACATCAAGCGGGCCTGGTGGCAAAAATTTGTGCAGGAAAGCAAGTATAATGTAGGCCTGGACAGCGCCATTCTGATGAACCGCAACGTATGGGTGGCCAGCGGCCATGTGGGCAATTTCAACGATCCCTTAATGGACTGCAAGGCCTGCAAGGAGCGCTTTCGGGCGGACAAACTGGTGGAGGACTTTGCCCAGGGCAAGGGCGAGGCCCTGCAGGCGGACGGCTGGACCAATGAACAGCTGGAAGCCTACATCAGCGAAAACAACATCCCCTGCCCCTCCTGCGGCAAGCACGATTTTACGAGCATCCGCAAGTTCAATATGATGTTCAAAACCTTCCAGGGGGTCAACGAGGAAAGCGCCAACGAAATCTACCTGCGGCCGGAAACCGCCCAGGGCATCTTTGTGAACTTCAAAAACATCGTGCGCACCACCCGCAAAAAGCTGCCCATGGGCGTGGCGCAGATTGGCAAATCCTTCCGCAATGAAATCACCCCCGGCAACTTCATCTTTCGCATCCGGGAGTTTGAGCAGATGGAACTGGAATTCTTCTGCAAGCCCGGCGAGGATTTGGAATGGTTCGCCTACTGGCGCACGTTTTGCCGGGATTGGCTGTACGCCCTGGGCATGAAGGAAGGCAGCCTGCGCCTGCGGGACCATAAGCCGGAAGAGCTTTCGCATTATTCAAAGGCCACCACGGACTTTGAATTTCGGTTCCCCTTTGGCTGGGGCGAGCTGTGGGGCATTGCCGACCGTACGGATTTTGACCTGAACGCCCACGCCAAGGTCAGCGGCGAAACCCTGGAGTACATCGACCCCGTCACCAATGAGCGCTTTGTGCCCTACGTGATTGAGCCCTCCCTGGGCGCGGACCGGGTGGCCCTGGCCTTCCTGTGCAACGCCTACGAGGAGCAGGACCTGGGCAATGACGACAGCCGCGTGGTGCTGCACCTGCACCCGGCCCTGGCGCCCTTCAAGGCTGCCGTGTTGCCCCTGCAAAAAAACAAGCTGGGCGAACTGGCCACCAGCGTCTATGAAAAGCTGAGCAAATCCTTCCTGATCGACTATGACGAGACTGGCAGCATCGGCAAGCGCTACCGCCGCCAGGACGAAATCGGCACCCCGCTTTGCATCACCGTGGACTTTGAAACGGAAGAGACCGGCACCGTCACCATCCGGGACCGGGACAGCATGGAGCAGGTACGCGTGGCCGTGGACGCGCTGGAGGGGTATATTCGGGAGAGGCTGGTGTTTTAAGGGGCAGGGTTCCTAATCCCGCAGGAACTGGGAGGGCTTGTCTGAGTTTTACGACAGCCTGTTTCCTAACAGGGGATATGACGCTAAGGCGAGGGCTTTTACTGCCGTGGCAGGGGGCTATCTTTACTGACGGCAGTTGGAAACCCAACTGGATACGATGCCAAGGGGAGGTCTAGGGGGAACGGCGAGGTGGCAGTCGGTGTCGCGCATGGCGCTACCGCTTATGCGCTCGCCTCCTTATCCCACCTCTCGTTCGCTTTCGGCTACGCCGAAGGGCCCACAGGGCCCACGCTCACTGGCGGTGCCCTTGGCTCCCTCCTTAACAATCCTCCCAGCTCCGGCCTTTCGCACTGCGCAGCCTGCACTGCCGTTTGGCTGCTTGGCTCAAGCCCCGGCTATCGGTCGCTTGCCCCTTCGGGGCACAGCCCACAGGGCTGACGCTTCCTTACGCCGCCCCCTCCCCGCCCGGGGACTCCGGTTGCTCAGTGTCGTACAAGGTACTGCCGTACCTTGTACTCGCTTCGCTGCCCCAGCTCTCACTCGCTTGCCCCTTCGGGGCACAGCCCACAGGGCTGACGCTCGTTGACGCTGCCC
>JAVBPU010000025.1:0-131708 GCA_031549415.1 Eubacteriales bacterium
CCCGATGGGGCACCGGAGGGAAGTGCACCGGAGGGAAGCGTGTGCGCAGTGCGCACAACCGCGTAGCGGTTAGCGACCCGCAGGTGTGAGCTTTGACAAGTGCGTGAACGGTAGTGAAACGCACGCCGATCAAAGCGAGGCCCAGTGGGCACAGCCGCGAAGCGGCTAGCGACCCGCAGGTGGGAGCTTTCACGAGCGCATAAGCGATAGCGAAATGCGCGACGATGAAAGCGAGTGGGTCGAGCGCACAAGCGGCAACGCAGTGCGCGACACCGAAGAGCCGGAACGCTGCCGTAGGCAAAAGCGAGTGAGAGGTGGGGCCGTGAGGCGAGTACAAGGCACGGCAGTGCCTTGTACGACACCGAACAACCGGATGTAGGGGCGGCAGCCCCTAACGGCCCCTTTTCAGCAAGCTGGGGCTGCCGCAGTTGCGGCAGCCCCTTGTTATCTAAATTTATTGACGTTGTAAATAAATTTTCATATAATGGAGAGGGTAAGAAGGAAAGGAGTGAGGATATGGCGCAGACCAATGTCAACATTCGCATGGAGGAAGGGTTGAAGCAGGATTTCGACAGGCTGTGCGGAGAATTGGGCCTGAATATGACGACCGCGTTCAATGTCTTTGCCAGGGCGGTTGTGCGGCAAAACGGCATACCGTTTCCTGTGGCCCTGAATACACCCAACGCGGAAACCCTGGCAGCCATTGATGATGTAAACAAAAGAAGAAACCTGAAAGGGCCGTTTCACAGCGTTCGAGAATTGATGGAGGACCTAGAGCAAATTCCGAAAACCTAACACAGTCTTTGCGGATCTTTTCCCCCGGCGCGTTGCCTCGTCCGGTCAGCATAGCCCCACTATGCCTCCCTCCCTCGGCTGAGCGCCAGGGAAAAATCTCTCGCAAAGCCTGTTGCTACGTTTTCGGAACTTGCTCTAAATGCTGAAGATTAGCTATTCCTCAAGATTCAAGAAGGACTTTAAGGCGGTCAAAAAGCGTGGTTTCCCTATCGCGTTGCTGGAAGAAGTGCTTGAAATGCTGTGTGAGCAGCAACCCTTGCCGCTTAAAAATAGCGACCATGCCCTCACAGGGAACCTAATAGGCCATAGGGAATGCCACATCGCGCCGGATTGGTTGTTGATTTACAAAATCGAAGAAGATGAGCTGCTCCTGTCTTTGATCCGAACAGGGACGCATAGCGATTTATTCTAACCATTCGCAAAACAGGGGGGCTGCCGCAGTTGCGGCAGCCCTTTGTTTGTCGCGAAACCCTTTTTGGAGGCTCCGCCTCCAAACCACCGCCAGGGCGTTGCCCTGGACCCCTCTGTGAAACGCCCATGGAATGGGCGTTCCAGGCTGCCCCAAAAACAATGTTTTTGAAAAACAGCCTTTCATCGATTTTTCTTCACCGCGTGAAACGCGGTGAAAAAGGGGTTCAGGGCGAAGCCCTGGGCGGGGCACCGCCAACGAGCGTGCGCCCAGTGGGCGCTTTGCCGTAGGCAAAAGCGAGTGAGAGGTGGGGCCGTGAGGCGAGTACAAGGCACGGCAGTGCCTTGTACGACACCGAACAACCGGATGTAGGGGCGGCAGCCCCTAGAGGACCCTTTTCAGCAAGCTGGGGCTGCCGCAGTTGCGGCAGCCCCTAACGGCCCCTTTTCGACCCGCTACTCGCCAGCCTCCGCGCTGGGAGCGGGGGCCACCCCGGCGTTGCTTTCCACCAAGGTGACGACCACAAAGGCCAGCGCGCTGCAGGCGCAGCCAAAAACCACGGACATGATCCCCAGGGGCTGCCCCAACAGCTCCCACACCACGGCGGCGACGCTGCCCACCACAATGGCGGCCACGCCGGCGTGGGGGGTGGCCTTCTTCCAGGCGATGCCCAGGGTGTAGGCGGCGAACGGCCCGGCGCTGCGCAGGGCGAAGGCGAAGAGGTTCAGGGTCACGATGTCCACCTTCAGCAGGGCGAAGGCCATGGCCAGCACGCCGATGACCACGTTGGACAGCCGGGTGAGGAGGATGATCCTCTTTTCGTCGGAGAGCTTGGGGTTGATGTATTTGAGGTAAATGTCCTTCATGAAAATGGTGGAGCCGCACAGCAGGTTGCTGTCCGCGCTGGACATGGTGGCGGCGATGATGGCGGCGGCCAGCAGCCCGGTGACCACCGGGGGCGCGTAGGTGCTGGTGGCCCACATCAGGGCGCTGGTGCCCTTGCCACCGTCCAGGCCGGGGTTCACGGACAGCGCCGCCAGGCCGATGAGGGTGGGCAGGAAGGCCATGGAGGCCATCAGCACGGCGGAAAGCAGCGAGGCGCGCTTCGCCGTCTTTTCATTTTCGGCGGCGGAGAAGCGGCTGACCATCTCCGGGCCGGACATAAAGGTGCAGAAATAGTTGAGGATCAGGCTGATGATCATGAACCAGCCCACCTTGTCCATGGAAAGGGTCAGGGGCGGAAGCTTGGAGGCCAGCACTTCCCAGCCGCCCACGCCACTCACGACAAAGGGCACCGCCACCAGCAGGCCCAAGAAGATGATGACCCACTGCACCAAATCGGAGATGGCGTCGGCCATCATGCCGCCCATGACGGTGTAAACCAGCGTGATGGTGCCGGAGAGGAACACCGCCACATTCAGCGGCATGCCCGTCAGCGTGGCCACCACGGTGCCGGAAGCCAAAATTTGGCTGGCGGTGAGGCAGAACAGGGACACGATGTTCAGCACCGCCGAAAAGCCCCCGGCAAAGGCCCCGAAGCGCCGGGTGATGACCTCTGGAATGGTGTAGGCCATGACCTTGCGGATTTTGGGCGCAAAGTAGATGAGGGGGATCATGGCCACGCAGGCCGCCAGCACATACCAGGCCGCCGACAGCCCCCAGCCGTTAAAGGCGCGGGCGGACACCCCCATGGTGCTGCCGCCGCCGATGTTGTTGGCCGCCAGGGAGCAGGCCACCATCATCAGGCCCAGGCGGCGGCCCGCCAGCATGTAGTCCGCGCTGTTTTTGATGAAGAGCTTGTTGGACAGAAAGCCCACCAGAAGCATACCCAGAAGATAAGCGCCCACAATGATCAGCGGTACCAGTTGCAGTCCCATGCTTTTTCCTCCTATGTACCTTGGCCGGAGCGCCGCCCAAGGGGACGCGCCGGTTTGGCCTGTGTTGGGATGAACGAAGAGGTTCGATGAAGGGGCGGTCCCCTAGCTTGATACCGATAACATACCAAAGGCCGCCGGAGAAGTCAAGAGGGCCCAGTGGTAAGAATGTGACAACCAGGGCTTCGCCCTGAACCCCTTCTTTCACCGCGTTTCACGCGGTGAAGAAAAAACGATAAAAGGCTGTTTTTGCAAAAGCATAGCTTTTCTGAAAATCCTTTTTCAAGGCTGCCTTGGACCGTGTGAAACACGGTCCAAAAAAGGGTTCAGGGCGAAGCCCTGAGCGGGTTGTAGGGGCGGCAGCCCCTACCCGTACTCCCCGTACTCCCCGTACTCCCCATACTCCCCGTACTCCCTCAGCGATCTTTGGCGAAGCTTACAAAAGCCCCGCCTCTTTCCGTTTCGTCACCCAGTCCTCCTTGGTGGTGCCCCGGCTGCGGGCCACGTACAGGGCGTCGGCGGGCACGTCCTCCACCACGGTGGACCCGGCGGCCAGGTAGGCGTTCTCGCCGATGCGCACGGGGGCCACCAGGTTGCAGTTGCAGCCCACGAAGGCGTTGTCCTCCACCACGCAGCGGTTTTTGGTTTTGCCGTCATAGTTGACAAACACCACGCCGCAGCCCAGGTTGATGTCCTTGCCCAGGTCGCTGTCGCCCACATAGGTCAGGTGGGAGACCTTGGTGCCGTCGCCGATGGTGGAGTTTTTCACCTCCACAAAATCGCCGATGCGGCAGTGGTCGCCCACGTGGCTGTCCGGGCGCAGGTAGGCAAAGGGCCCCACGGTGGTGGAGCTGCCCACGGTGCAGCGGATGAGCACGCTGTTTTCGATGGTGGTGTTGCTGCCGATGACCGCGCTTTCCATGCGGTTATTGGGGTACAGGGTACAGCCCGGGCCGATGCGGGTTTGGCCCATCAGCAGGTTGTCCGGGTAGACCAGCACGCCGGGGGCGATCTCCACCTCCGCCTCAATCACCGTGCGGGCCGGGTCCAGCAGCAGCACCCCCGCCTCCAAATGCCGCTGGACAATGGCCTGGCGCAAAATGGCGTAGGCGTCCGCGTAGCTCACCGCGTCGCTGACGGCAAAGCAACTTTCGGAGGCATCCGGCTTCCGGCCCACGGCGCTGCCCTTCTCGTCCCGGCTGCCCAGCAGCATTTTGCTGATCTCCTGGGGGGTGAGGGCGTAGGACTTCACCGCCGCGAACCATTTTTCCCGGGGCATGGCCATGGCGATGGCCTCCCGCTTGTGGGACATCAGCACGCCGCTTGAGGCGGTGCCGTTGCGCACGCCCCCCACCAGGGAAGAAAGCAGCGCCGGAGTGAGGCAGGGCGCGTCCTCCCGCACCAGCAGCAGCACGTCAAAGGGCATGTTGAAGGCCGAGGCATCCTCCGCCAGCAGCACATGGCTGTCCAGCAGGGCCTGGCGCACATGCTGCCGGCAGGTGCGCCCTAAAATGGGCCGCTCCGCCACGCCGGTGACGTTGTTTTCCACAATCAGGCCCAGGGTTTGGGTGGGTTTCATCGTCCATTGTCTCCTTTCAGCCAGTCCGCCGGGCGCACCGTCAGGCCCTCCGGCCCTTGGTCCAGCACCATCAGCGGCAGTTCCCCAGAAATCAGCTTGTTTTCCGGCTTGGCCGTGGCCATTACAAAGGCCTGGCCCACCACCTGCACGCCAAACTCCGCCATCAAATCCGCCATGCCCTTGGCCGTGCCCCCGGCCCGCAGAAAATCGTCCACGATCAGCGCCCGCTGGCCGCTTTTCACCGCCCGGCGGTCCAGGCTCATGGTCTGGATATCGCTGGACCCGGTGACATAATTGATGTTCACCGCCGAGCCCTCGTACACCTTGCTGGCCCGCCGGGCGATGACCAGCGGCACCCCCAGGGCCTCCGCGGCCATCAGCGCCACGGGGATGCCCTTGGTTTCCATGGTGAGCACGAAATCCGGCGCGACCTCGTAAAAGGATTCCACCAGGATGATGGCCATCTGCCGCACCAGCTGCGGGTTGGACAGGATGTCCGACATGTACAAAAACCCGCCCGCCAGCTGCCTTCCCGGGCTTTTCAGCTCCGCGCAGAGGCTTTGCACGAAGGTGTAGGCATCCGGCCGGTTCATGGCCGGACGGAACCGCACCCCGCCCGCCGCGCCGGTGACCGTTTCCAGTTTGCCTAAACCGTAGGCTTTCAATACCTCCCGCAGAATGTCGATGTCCTCGCTCATGGTGGACTTGGCTGCGGCAAAAAGATCGCAAAACAGCGACAGCGTGAACACCTGGTTGGGGGATGCCGTGAGGATTTTCGTCAGCGCGGCGATGCGCTCATTGCGGCGAACTCTTTCCATAGCGGTACCTCCTGGGGGTCGGGGGGGAGGGGGGATTTTTCCTGAATGACAGGCCCAGTATAGCATAAAATGGCGAAGCTTACCAGAAAAAAAAGGGGGAATGTTCGCCTTTGGGGGCGGGGGCGCTTTGCGGGATCGGGGGGATGTGATATACTGGAAGCGGCCCATTTAGAAGGATGAAAGCGGGTGCGCCCATGCCCTCCATGACCCTGCGCGGCATTGTGCTGCGCCATGCCAATTACCGGGACCATGACCGGATGCTGACGCTGTTTTCGCCGGAGCATGGCCGGGTGGAGACCTTGGCCCGGGGCTGCCGGAGGCCCAAAAGCCCCCTGCTGCCCGCCAGCGAGTTCTTCGCCCAGGGAGAGTTTGTGCTGTTTGAAAGCCACGACAAATACACCCTTAGCAACTGCGCCCTGGAGGACACCTATTACCCCCTGCGGCTGGACCCCTACCGCCTCACCTGCGCCAGCTACCTGGCGGCGCTGTGCCTGGCGGCGGCCCAGCCCGGGGAGCCTGCCCCGGGGTTATACGCTTTGCTGCTACAGGGCCTGCACCGGCTGGCCTATGAAGAAAGCCAGCCGCCTTTGCATGTGACCACGGCCTTTTTGCTGCTGTACGCCGTGGAGATTGGCTACAAGCCCCGCATGAACCACTGCGCCCACTGCCGCGCCCCTTTGGACACCTCCGCCGGGGCGCTGCTGGACGTGGCCGCGGGGGGCTTCGTCTGCCCGGACTGCGGCCGCGCCGCCTACCGCCTGGGGGCGGACCAGGTGCGCTGGATGCGCCAGGTGATGGCGGCGGGCTTGGAAGGCCAGGGAGATGGAAAGCTGGATGCCTCTGATTTGTTTGTGGTGCTGAGGCGGTATGTGGAAAGCCGGTTGGAGACGGGGATCAAGGTGAGCCAGATGCTGCCGTAGGGGGAGTGGGGAAGGCTGGCGGCGGCGTGGCGGGAAGGCATGCGGTGGCGTGGCCGGAAGGCTGGCGGTGGCGTGGCCGGACGGCAAGCGGTGGCGTGGCCGGACGGCATGCGGCGGCGTGGCCAGCAGCTACGCTGAGCGACGACGACGCTGGCGGCAGGCAAAAAGACCGCAAATTGTATCGCGTTTTTCAGTGGATGGCCGTGTCACTTCTTCCTTGCGATCACATACATCAAATCGCCCAGGTTCACATAGACATGGCATTTCAGCAGCCCGGTTTTCTTCAAAAACGCATAGAGCTTTTCTTTTTTGCCGCGAATCACAAACATCAAATAGCACAGGGTGTCCAAGCTATACAAGGTTCCGGGGTGGCTGACGCGCACCACTTCAAAGCCCTTGGCTTCCAGCAGCTTGCGCAGGGACTTCACGGAAAAATAATGCAAATGCGTTGGCAAATGGATTTGCCGCCATTTGCGCCCCCGGAGCCGGGCGTTCAGGCTGCCCAAATCCCCGGTGGTGATGGCCAGCAGCCCGCCCGGGCTCAGCTCGCGGCCTATCTTTTCAAGGAAGCGCTCCGGCTCCTTCAAATGCTCGATGGTGTCCCACAGGCAGCAGACGTCATAGGGCGGAATGTCGCTGTCCAGATAGTCCCCGGCGGTGGCGTCCACATGGACCTGCTGGCGGGCATAGGCGGTGGCGTCCGCAGAGATGTCCATGCCAAAGGCGTGGGCAAACCGCTTTTGGGCCAGCTCCAAAAAAAAACCATAGGCGCAGCCCAGCTCAAACAGCGTTTGCCCGGCGGGCGATGTGAAGCGCTGCAAGGTTTTCAGCCTTCGTTCAAAGTTGCGCTGAATCAGGGCCTTGTCCCGGGTATAGTCGCTGTACTCTTCGCCGTGGAAGTAATCCGCGCCATACAGCTTTTCCAGCTCGTCCTGGGGGATGTCCAGGTCGGCGGTCATAAAGCCGCATTGGTCACAGACCCCCAGGCCGCTGAGCGCAGCGGAAGGGTGCATCGTTCCGGAACAGGCCATGCATTTGGTTTTCATGTAAGTCCCCATCTTTCGTTTGTACTTGCAAAACGCCTAAGCCCACGCTACAAAAACTCTCCCAGCTTCAGCAGCGCGCCTTTGTCTCCTTGCAGCTTGATCTTGCCAAACAGCAACGCCTTCAGCGGCGTCACCTTCCGGCGGAACACGTCCAGCAGGTCCGCTTCCTTGCCCAACAGGGTGACGTCCACCGGGGCGTTTTCCTCCACCCGGCCCAGCACGCCGCCCCGCAGGGCAAAGGCCGCCATGTACCCGGTGTCCGTGGCTTGCAAGCGGTAGCTGTGGGTCAGCTCCGCCAGCTCCCGGGGGTAGCGGGCCAGCACCTGGCAAATGGCGTCCAGCAGCTGGGGCAGGCCCCCGCCCTCCTCCGCCAGGGCGTATACCTTTTGGATGTCCGCCTGCATGGTGGCTCTATTCATGCAGTCCCTCCTGTTTCTTCTCTATTTAGCGCGTGAAACCGCCGGGTATGGGACCAGGGGCGAAGTCCCTGGGGGTGGTGTGGAGGCACAGCCTCCAAGGCCCCGGGCTTAGTCTCCGTCTCCGTCTCCGTCCCCGTCGCAGCCGCAGTCTCCGTCGCAGTCTCCATCGCCGTCCCCGTCGCAGTCTCCGTCTCCGTCACAGTCGCAGTCCCCGTCGCCGGCCCCGTCATAGTCTCCGGCTCCGTCATAGTATCCGGCTCCGTCCGCAGGATACCCCTTCGCCGCAAAGCCCTTGGCCATCAAACCCTGGTAGTATTGCTCCACCATTTCCGCCTGCCGCTCTTTGAAGCTGTGCGCCCGTTTCAGGTACCAAAGGCCCATGATGACCAGACTGGCCACGAAGAGCAGCGCCACCAAAAAGTCTGGGTCATCCTCCCGCAGCAGGAACATGCCCAAAAAAAGCCCGAGCAGTAGAGATAGCCAGCCCAGCCCGGTGTTCGCTTTCAGCAAGTCGCTGACGGCCGTCACGGCGGCCTGCCTTTTTTTCAAAGCCCGCACATCCTCCGGGGGATGCTCTTCCCCGGAGGGCTGGGCCTGCCGGGCGGACGGTTCCCTCATAGGCTGATCCTGCATTCGTACCCCTCCGATCCTCTATCCCCGCAGCCGGGCCAGCAGGCCCCGGCAGCCCCGGTCAATCTCCCGCCAGGTTTTTTCAAAATCCCCGGTGTACCAGGGATCGGCGATGTCCAAGTCCCGTGGCCCTTCCGCTTCCTCCGCAGGGCTGTATTCCAGCAGCCGCTTCAGCTTCCCCTCCGGGTCCCCCCGGAAGAGGCGGCGCATGCTGTCCACATGGCGCTGCTCCATGCCCAAAATCAGGTCGTAAGCGCCATAGTCGCTGGGGTCGATCTGCTGGGCGGTGTGGCGTTCGCAGCGGATGCCGTGGGCCGCCAGCACCCGGCGGGTGCCGGGGTGCACGGGGTTGCCCAGCTCCTCGGGGCTGGTTCCGGCGGAGTCGATTTGGAATTCCTTGGCCAGGCCCCGCTTTTCCACCAGGTCCTTCATCACAAACTCCGCCATGGGGCTGCGGCAGATGTTGCCCAGGCACACAAACAGCAACCGGGTCATAGCCCGTCCTCCCGGGCGTCGCCCTGGGCGTACACGCAGTTGTGCACCAGCCGCCGCACCCGGTGTAGGGCGGGGTTTTCCTTGGCGGGGTGGGTCCAGTTCATCAGCAGGGCCACGGAAAGGCCGCTGACCGGCTCCACCGCCAAAGACGCGCCGGTGTACCCGGTCTGGCCAAAGCCGCCCTTGGGCCACAGGTCCCCAAAGAAGCTGTTCTCCCGGCCCGAGACCAAAAAGCCCAGGCCGTAGGCCTCTTTCATGCCCTGGGTATGCTCCCGGATGGCCAGGGCCACGCTGCCCTGGGACAGCACCCGCTTGCCCCCCAGCCTGCCGCCGGATAATAGCATCTGCCCAAACCGGGCCACGTCCCCCGCGTCCGCAAACAGCCCCGCCGTGGCGCAGACCCCGTGCAAAAACCGGGCGTTCTCGTCATAGGGCTCCCCAATGCGGGCCTGCCCCGTCACCGTGTCCGCGCCGGAATGGGCGATATCCCCGCCGGTGGGCAAAAACCCGGTGCGCTTCATGGCCAGGGGGTCGTACAGGTATTTCTTGGCGGCCTTGTCCAGGGGCAGGCCAAAGGCCATTTCCAGCACCCGGCCCAGGGCGATGTACCCCGCCCCGGAATGCTTCACCCGCTTGCCCGCCTCCGCCCCCAGGGGCCGGGCGAAGATGGCCCGCACCGCCCCCTCCGGGGCGACGGCCTCCGGCTCCAAAAGGAAGCTGGGCTGCAACCCGCCGGTGTGGGTCAGCAAATGCCACAGGGTCATGTCCTTCTTGTCCCCGGGCAGGTCCAAGTAATGGCTCACCGGGTCACTGAGGGTCAGCAGGCCCATTTCCACCGCCAGCAAGCACAGGGGCGCGGCGCAAAGCACCTCCGTGAGGCAATCCAAATCAAACCGGGTCTGGGGGCTGACGGGCAACGTGCCCGGCCCGCCCAGGCTGCCCCCGGTGACGACCTTCACAGGGCCTTCCCCCCGGGCCACCCCCAGGGCATAGCCATGGCAATGCCCTGCCCTCACCTGCTCCTCCAAAATCCGCTTGGCGTCGCGTACCATGCGCACCCCTTCTTCCCTGCCGTCCAAACCGCAAAATTCCACTATATTCTTATTTCGACACAGTGGGCGGAGGATTCCTGCCGGGGGCTTCCGCCCTGTTTTTTCCCTACGGTTTCTTTCCCATCTTTTCCGGACAGCCCATATTGACATTCCTTTCACAATCCGCTACAATCAGTGCATACGGACCACTCGGGGTCCCTATGCGACCCAAGAAGCAATGAGACCAAAACAGATTGAGGAGGCTTCCCATGAAAAAGGCACTTGGCATTTTCCTGGCCCTTACGATGCTGGTCACCCCCCTGCTGGCGCTGGCGTCCGGCATTTCCATTGACGGCGCGCTCACCGACGGCACCTACCCCGGCGAAGCGGAAGGCTTTGCGGGCCCCCTCAAGGTAGAAGTCACCGTGGCCGACGGCAAAGTTTGCGCTGTGAAGGTGCTGGAAAACGTGGACACCGCTGAAATTTACGCCACAGCGGAAGCCAGCGTGCTCCCCGCCATCGTGGCTGCGGGCACCGTCAACGGCGTGGACGTACAAGCCGGCGCTACCTTCTCCTCCAAGGGCATCCTGATGGCCACGGCCAACGCGCTGCAGGCCGCCGGGGCCACCGTCACCGCCGCCCAGGCCGCCCCGCCCCCGCCCCCTGTGGAGCCCGTGAAGGCCGAAGGCGCTGTGTACCATGGCCTGGGCGCTGTGCCCAACTTCCGGGTAGGCCCCGGCAAGGATTCCACCGAGACCCAGGTGTATTCCTTCAACGTGACCATGGCCTCCGCCCTGTTTGACGAGGCGGGCAAGATCCTGGACGTGCAAGTGGACATCTATGAGGTTTCCACCCCCAACTATGACGGCGAAAGCATGCCTCACTTCTCCGGCTGGCCCGCCAAGGAAGGCTACAACGTTACCGACCACGCCACGGGCACCGTGTCCGGCACCTCCGACAACAGCGAGGACGCCATCAAGGCCGAGGTCAACGGCTGGCTCACCAAGCGGGAGCGCGGCGCGACCTACGCCATGAACCCCCAGAACGAATGGTTCCAGCAGATGGACTTCTTTGAGGGCTGGATGATTGGCAAGACCGTGGCCGAAATCCGCGAATGGTTTGCCGCCAACACCACCGCCGCGGGCCGCCCCATCAAGCCGGACACCGACAAGGAAGAGGACATCGCCAAGCTGGCCGCCCTTTCCGAGGAGCAGAAGGCGGACCTGGCCGATGTGCTGGCCGGGGCCACCATGTCCATCTCCGACGCCCATGGCCTGATTTTGGAAGCCATTGAAGAGGCGTACGCCAACAAGACGCTGGCGCTGCAATAAGCCAGCAAGCCAGGAATTGATTGGGTTTAAGAAAAATGAGCGCGGGAGACCGCGCTCATTTTAGTGTGTCGAAAAGGTCCGTTAGGGGCTGCCGCCCAGGGCTTCGCCCTGGACCCCTTATTTCACTGCGTTTCACGCAGTGAAGAAAAATCTAAGAAAGGCTGTTTTTGCAAAACATAGCTTTTCACACTGAAATGAGCGCGGGAAACCGCGCTCGTTTCAGACTGCCAGGGCTTCACCCTGGCCCCCTTTTGAAAAGGTCCGTTAGGGGCTGCCGCCCCTAAAACCCGCCCAGGGCTTCGCCCTGGACCCGTTATTTCACTGCGTTTCACGCAGTGAAGAAAAATCTAAGAAAGGCTGTTTTTGCAAAACATAGCTTTTCACACTGAAATGAGCGCGGGAAACCGCGCTCGTTTCAGACTGCCAGGGCTTCACCCTGGCCCCCTTTTGAAATGCCCATGAAATGGGCGTTTCAATGAAGGGTTTCTTAAGGGCATAGCCCTTAAGCGGGTTTGGGCAGCGCCCAACGTTCCCCCTACGCCCAACGTTCCCCCTACGCCCAACGGTCCCCCTACGCCCAACGTTCCCCCTTACGCCCAACGTTCCCCCTACGCCCAACGTTCCCCGTCTTTTCAATCCGGCGAGATGGAAAATTTTGCTGCCCGCATAGGGATTGATTTCCACAAATCGGATCGTTCTATGTATGAGGCCACAGGCCAAGCACGATTCGATGCAAGGTCCGAAGCGGCACCTTTCGCTATCATCCCCTCAAGACCGACGCACAGAAATGGGAGGGAAGTCCATGCAACGCACACGCGCCCGGGGAGGGCTCCGCAAACTGCTCGTATTCCTGCTGATTTTGCTGCTGACCGCAGAACCTGGCCGCCTGGCCGCCTTCGCCGGAGGAGACGGCCAGGCGGCGCCGGACCCATCCATCTCCATGAACGCCAGCCCCAGCCCGGTGACCGCAGGCACGAGCTTGACCTACACCGTCCAGATTGCCAACACCGGCACAGCCGAGGCGGCGGATGTGGAAGTCTCCGGCTCGCTGCCCAGCGAACTGGGCCAGGTGGAATACTCCTTGGACCAAAATGCCTGGAGCCCTTGGCCCGGCAGTGTGATGATCGGCGCTGTGCCTGCGGGGGGAGCCACCGGCTTGTACCTGCGCGGCTCCGTCGCCCCTTCAATGACAGGGGATCTTTTGTGCTCTGTCTCTGTGAGAAGCGCCGCAGACGCCAACCTGGACAACAACCAGGCCGATGTCAGCGTGAGCGTGGTACAATCGGCGGACCTGACCATTGCCAACAGCGTCAGCTCCGGTTCGGCCTCCGTGGGCGATCCGCTGACCTACACGCTTAGCGTCAGCAATTCCGGCCCCTCCGACGCGCAGAATGTGACGGTTTCCGACACGCTGCCCGGCTTGCTGGCCGGAGCGGAGTATTCCACCGATGGCGGCGGGAGCTGGAGCGCCTGGTCCGGCGCGTATTCCGCCGGTGTGCTGGCGGCCGGGGCCAGCGTCACCCTGCTGACCCGGGGGACTGTGCCCGCAATGGCTGGAACCGCCGAAAACACCGCTTCCGTCAGCAGCGACGCCACCGACCCGGACCCCGGCAATAACAGCGCCGCCGCCTCAACCACCATCGCCGCCCCCACAGCGGACCTGTCCATCGCCATTGCAGCCAGCCCCGACCCGGTCCAACCCGGCGAAAGGCTGACCTATACCATTTCCGTGAACAACCAGGGCCCGGAGGACGCGCAAAATGTGATCCTCACCGATGCGCTGCCCAGCGGCTTGACGGGCGCGGAATACTCCACCGATGGCGGCGCGTCCTGGCTGGCTTGGTCCGGCTCGCTTTCCACCGGCGCTTTATCCGCTGGAAGCACCGGCTCCCTGATGATTCGCGCCACCGTGGACGGGACAGCGCCCAGGACCCTTGTAAACACCGCTTCCGTCAGCAGCGATGCCGCCGACGCCAACCCTGGCAACAACAGCGCCACCGCCTCGGTGGCCGTTACGCCCGCTGGACCCGCTCCCGTGCCCGCGCTGACGGCCTCCGCCACAGCCCCCGGGCCTTTCGCGCTGGGGCAGCCCCTCACCGTCACCTATACCTTGACCAACAGCGGCACTACCGATCTGTGGGGCCTCAGCTGCACGCAGACCAGCCCCGTCCCCTTGACCGCGCCCCTGACCCCGGACACGCTGGCTGCGGGAGCCTCCGCCACCGGCGCTTCTGTCTACACGCCCACCCAGGCCGATGTGGACGCGGGCCAGATCGCTTTCGCGGCCAACTTCGCGGCCACCGCTCCCGGCGGCGCAACCGGCGGCGTCACCGGCACAGCCTCCGTCACGGTGGGCGGGCCGGTTGCCGCGCCCGGAGCATCGCTGGCCATCCAGGCGGGGCCATCGCCCTTTACGGCCTCCGGCCAGACCCTGACCCTGACCTGTACCGTGACCAACACCGGAAATGTGACCCTTTCCGGCGTCACCGTGGCGCTCACCAGCCCGACGGCGGTCAACTTCGCGCTGACGCCCTCCACCCTGCCCCCTGGCCAGACCGCCACCGCCAGCACCGCATACGTCACCACCCCCGGCGAGACCGCCTCCGGCAGCGTGACCTTTTCCGGCGCGGCCAGCGGCGCGTCTCCCACGGGTACCGCCGTCACCACCGGGCCGTCCACCGCCAGCATCCCCTTCCAAGCGCCGGTGGTCCACGCAAGGCTGTACAAGGCCCTGGGCCAACGGGTGCACAACGATAGCCGCGACGGCACCCGGGAGAGACCCAAGCTTGCCACCCTGTACGTGCCCTATCGCACCAAACGGTTGCGCCTGTCCGACATGGAACTGACCGACCCGCGGGCGTGGGTGTTCTTTGGCCGCGGGTGGAACAGCCTCAGCCAAAGCACGCTCTCCCTGGAGGTGGGGAAGAACACGGTGTACGTTGAGGTGACGCCCCACAACGGCAACCGGGTATGCTACCGCATGGCCCTCTGGCGTGCCGACGAGAACGGTGACTATGGGGAGCCTTCGGCCACGCCCGTGCCCAACACCCTGACGGTCCTTGGCAGGGCCGTGCAGGTGACGGTGAACGCCGACGGCGGCGTGGTGATCCCCTTGCCCGCCTCGGTGCTGCAAAACGCCACCGGCCCCATCGCCATCGACTTGAGCCGCTTCGGCGCGAACGCGTACCCCGTTTTGCAGATCCCCGCCGCCTGGTTCAGCGCCACCGGCCATACCCAGCGCTTCGTTTTTGGCAGCCTGGGCCTGTTGGAAATCAACGACGGCATGATGGGCGGCCAAATACTGAGCGGTGCGGACGTTTCGATCCTGTTTCAGGGACGGAGCCCCGCCAGGCTCTCCGTGACCCAGAGCGGCGCGCTACTGGGTTGGGACAGCGGCAAGAACCCCATGGTGATTGGCGTGCCCTACGCCCTGGCAACAGGCGGCAACCCTGCCGCGCTGTGGATGTACCAGGACCGTGGCACGGCGGAGCCCCGGCGCACCGTGCCCCGCTGCTGGTACAGCGAGGGCATGATGTACGCCTATGTGCGCCAAAATGGGTTGTATGGCGTTGGCGTGCTGGAGGGGACCCACCTGGATGCCCTGGGGAACCCGCTGGATGACACCGCGCTGGCCATGGCGGCCCGGGGGCTGCTGGCCTGCCTGCCCAACGGCGCGCACACGCCCCATCGGCCCGTGACCCGCGCCGAATTTTTGGATATGCTGATGCGCACGCTGGACGTGGAGATGACGGGCCTGTGGCTGCCCGCCCCGCCCAGCGACGTGGCCGACCTGCCCGACAGCGCCATCACGTCGGTGATGCAAGCCATTGTGCTGGGCGTAGCCAAGCTGGACGAGACCCAGGCCCTTTCGCCCAACCAGCCCATCGCTCGGCAGGAGATGATGGTTCTGACCTGGGACGCCATGGTGGCCATGAACGCCCTAAGCACGGCAAGCGCTCCGCCGGACGCCGCCGCTGGCCTCCCGCCGCCAGCTTTCCCGGATTGGGACCAGGTGGCTGAGGCCGCCCGGCCTTCCATCCAGGCGCTGGCCCTGGCGGGGATCGTTTCCGGCAGCCCGCTGCAATGGCCCAACAAAGACGCCCCGCCCACCCAGGCCCCGCCCTCCGGAGGCATGGCCTACGAAGCGTTACGGCCCAATGAGTTGGCCACGCAGGCCGAAGCCTTCCAACTGCTGGCCGGGATGCTGCGCTATGGGCAGGTACAGTTCGAGCTGTCCTGGGGACAGCTCAAATAGAGCCAATTCACTTTTGATAGCGCGGAGTGCAGGGGCTGCGCCCCTACATCCGGTTGTTCGGTGTCGTACAAGGCACTGCCGTGCCTTGTACTCGCCTCACCGCCCCACCTCTCACTCGCTTTTGCCTACGGCAAAGCGCCCACAGGGCGCATGCTCGTTGGCGGTGCCCCGCCAGGGCTTCGCCCTGGACCCCTTTTGAAATACCCATAAAATGGGTATTTCAATGAAGGGTTTCTTAAGGGCATAGCCCTTAAGCGGGTTTGGGCAGCGCCCAAAGTGAGGGCCTATTTGAGCCCCCGCTTATACTCCAGCAGCGCATAGGCCGCCGCCAAGTCGTCTTCCCCCCGCACCTCCACCAGAAAGGGGATGCTTTTGCCCACGGGGGGCGCGATGGTGACGGCCTTTTGCGCGTCCTTCGCAATCCCCAGGGCGTCCAGGTCCGGCGCTGCGGCTGCGGGGAAAAAGAAGGTGGTTCTGAACGAGCCCTCCCATACAGAGCCCCAGAACACCGTCTTTTTTTTGGCCTGCCCTTTGGCCAGCCAAGCCTTGCCATCGTCGTAAAAGCGCCATTCCAGGGTGAGGCCGCAGGCATCCAGCCGCGCCAGAAACGCCTTCCAGGCCGGGGCGCTGCCGCCCAGGGCCGCCTGAAGCACGTCCTCGCCGGGGTAGAGGTTGGGGTCCCGTAACAATTGATTCATCTGGGTTCCCTCCGTTCTCGTTCAGTTTGTGGAAAAAAGAAGAGCCCCCCTTTTTCGGGGGGCCTGCGGCTGAAGGAGGGCAGCCGCTGGGGACAGGGACCGGTTACCAGGCGTGGTAGGAAAGCTTTTGCTTGCCGCCCTCATAGTGAGGGGCGCGGACCAGGCTGGTTTTGTAGGCGGTGAGGATGGTGTATTGGTAGCTGATCTCGCTTTTGCCGTTCAGCAGCCAGGTGCGGCGCTTGCGCAGGGCGTACCGGTGGCTGTCCACGATGAGGGGCAGGAACTGCTCCAGCAGCACCAGCAGGGCCTCCTGCTTTTCCGGGGTCAGGTAGGCGTAGCCATAGTCCCGCACCTGAAAGGACATCACCGAACCCACGGGCTGCATGAACCGGAGGGTCAGCCCTGTTTTATCAATGGTGAGCTGCTCGATGGGGCGGTTTTGCGCCCGCCTCAGCAGGGGCGTGAGATCCGCGAACAAAGGCGAGCCATGCATTTTTTTGACATGAAACCGGAGCATTTGCATACGATTCCGATCGGCCCACAGGTAATACCCCACCGATGCTATGCAGCCCAGCGCCACGAGAATGAAAAATGCGTTCACGTGCAGATCATCGCCTTTCTTGCTTTGGCTGAAAAAGGGTTACGTAGTGGTTTTTTGTCGAAATAGAATGATTGCAGGGCCATAATACCACATTTTGTAGGTAGTTACAAGGAATTCCACAAGAAAAGCACATATTGTAGTCCTAACTTTTTGTTACACCAGCTATGGGTGGCGTAACAATTCAGCCGTTCCATGTAACAATTGACTGAAAAAGCCAGAGGGTCTTCAAAGCCAGAGAAATCAAGGGTGAGACGGGAAACTGTGATGGGACAAGGGTTTCCGAGGACGGCTTCGGAATTTGGGGCAGGGATTGGGCTGTGGAGGCAGAAGGAAAACTGTGACTAAAATGTTACGAAACCGACACGAAAAAGAATTAAAAAAGATCGGGGAATGATGAAAAATTTTAAGAAAAAGGAGCGGCCCTACGCCGCTCCTGGTTTTTGATCGTAACAATATGGAAAAGATGGAAAAAGCTAGAAAGAGGCGGAGCGGTCCTGCTCCTGCTGGGTCAGGTGGATGCGCAGGGTGCGCAGGTCCTGGGCCATGTTCAGCATGACCATCAGGGGCGTGACCACCAGCAAGCCAAGCAGCAGGGACCCAAATACCACCGCCGCCAGCACCATGCCCGCGTCCGGCAGCAAGTCCCGCAGAAAGACGGCCTGGCTGCCCAGCACGCAGCCGCCAGCCACCAACGCCAGGAATAAAAGCCAGGTGAGAATGCGCCCCAGGGTGATCCATACCCCCTTGGGCGTCAGGTCCGGCGGGACCGGCAGGTTGTTCCTCTTTCCATTCAAACGCATCTTGGGTACCTCCTGGGGGAGATAGGCGGGCAGGGGTTCCTCGTCCAGGGGCGGCGCGGGGGATTGCACCGGCAGAAAGCCCGGCTTCTGCCGCGCAACGGAAATGCGCGGGAGGCGACCTGCTGGCGCGGCCTTGCCCTGGGGCGGCGCGGGCACGGGCTTGGGCGCGAAGGCCCCCGGCTCGTGGCTGACCCCCACCGGGGTTCGGCTGGGCGGGGCGGCATAGGCGGGCAGCGGGTGGGCCGGGGAGGGCGGCGCGTCCTGGGAAGCAGGCGGGGCGTAGGGGCTGGGGGCGGGGGGATCATAGGGGGCCGCATAGCGGACGGGGGGGTCATAGCGGCTGGGGGGTTCATAGGGGCTGGGGGGTTCATAGGGGCTGGGGTTTGATCCGCTGGCCGCAGGCCGGGGTCCGCTGGCCGCAGGACGGGGGGGCTCATATCGGCTGGGGTCTAATCCGCTGGCCGCAGGCCCGTAGCGGGATTCGCAGGCGGCGCAAACATAGCCCTCCTGGCCGGTGCTGGGTACCCGGTAGAGCTGCATGGAGCCGCCTGGCCCAATGGGATTGCCGCAAAAAACGCAGTTGCTCATGACATGGCCTCCAGCAATCATAAAAAGAAAATGACACGCATATATATAGTGGGAATGCTTATTTTGGACCACTATATATGGTACTTTACGCTTTTTACGAAATATGGTAAACTAAAAGCGTAGAACACGAACAATTGTTCTATCCGTGCTTCGCAAAAGCAAAGGCAACAGGAATATTGTACCAAAATTCTTATCAAAGTCAAGCCGGGGAGGCATGAGAAGGCAAAAACTGGGAAGGCTACAAAGGCAAGGAACTGCTTCGCAACTCCGCCGGGGCAGAACCAGCGACCAGCGATAGGAAAGGAAGGAACCACCATGTACGGCACACCTATGATCCGAAAAATACGCCACAAGCGCCTGCTTCGCCGCCGCATGGCAGGGCTTTATGTGGACCGCACCCTTCGGGCCGTGCTGCTGGCGGCCCTGGCGGTGGTTTGCCTGTGGGTAGCCGCCATTGGCGTGGCCCACGCCGGCGGTCCCCAGGAGGCCCCCGCCCCCCCCGCCGCCACAGACGCCGCGGCCACTCCCGCTCCTGAAGGCTATATGCTATACGCCCAGGTGAAGGAAGGCTCTTTGCTGAACGTGCGGGAGCGCCCCGCCACCAACGCCCCGGTGGTGTACCGCCTGGACCGGGGGGACGGCGTGACCGCGTACGACATCCGCAACGGCTGGGCCTATGTGGGCCGCGCCGGGGATTTTGGCTGGGCCAGCCTGGATTTTTTGACCGAGACGCCCCCGGAGAGCGCCTTGGCCCAGGGACTTGCTGGGGAAGGCGCCCCGGCGGCCAGCGGAACGGGCGGCGGTGAGGAAAGCAGCGGGGCGGCCCGCGAGAAGAACGGCGAGGGCGAGAGCGGCGAGACCCCCTTGGCGGAAGAGGCCCCGGGGGACAAGACCGCCGAGGCTCCCGCTTCCGCCTCCAAGGCCGATGCCGCCCCCACGGCCCCGCCTGCCGCCTCCGGCCCCGTCATCGACACCAATGGCCGGGTGCGCCTGCGGCAAAAGCCCGACGGCGCGTTTGTAACCTGGCTGAACAACGGTCAGAAGGTGACCCTGCTGGGGTATGTGCAGGGGAAAAACTGCCGCTGGGCCCATGTGCGCGTGGGGGACAGGCTGGGGTATGTGATGAGCGAGTACGTGAGGGAGTAGGGGAGGGCAAGTGAACGGGGAGTCAACGGGGAGTCAACGGGGTCATGGAGGCTTCGCCTCCAAACCTCCACCAGGGCTAACGCCCTGGACCCTTTCTCTGGCCGCGCTTCACGCGGCCAGAACAAACAGAAAGGCTCCGCGTTCGGCTTTCCAAGTCAACGGGGTCATGGGGGCTTTGCCTCCGCCCCGGTTGCTCGGTGTCGCGCAGGGCACTACCGTGCCTTGCGCTCTGCCTCACTGCCCCAGCTCTCACTCGCTTTTGCCTTCGGCAAAGCGCCCACAGGGCGCACGCTCGTTGACGCCGCCAAGCGTCCACAGGACGCACGTTCGTTGGCGCTGCCTCCACCAGGGCGTTGCCCTGGACCCTTTATTTAGTTAATTTGCGATATAGGCGTTTGTGAACCATCGAACGGTATAATGCCTCCAAGGCATTATACCGTTTCTTCCTGTCCGCAAGTGGCGGGTGTCTCGACTGCGCGCCCATCCCCTAGGTTTAGCATGCCCACGCCAAAATTGTAGTAAATGTCTACCTGCTGCGTCCGCTTTCCGCTGCTCTTTTCGGAATTGTGAATGACGATTTTTTCAATCATTTCATTACAGAAGCGCTGGCGTCAACTCGGCAAAACCAATATGGCTTTTCACGGCTTCAATGAAACGGTTCATGTTGACTCCGCGTTCCGCCTTCTCGGAGAGCTTCGCTTCCAGCAGTTGAATGGTAGTTCGCACTTCCTGTTGCTCGGCTCATATCCAGAAGATAGCTTTGCAAACCGCTCATCAGAAAGTTTACCCACAACATTGTCTGCGTAACATGATGCTTTACTATTCTGATGTTGTGTTCGGCGATACCACCGAAGCTAGAGCAATGGACTTTCAGAGCGACAATGGACTGACTGCGGATGGAATTTGCGGTACCAAAACCAAGGGGGCTCTCTTTAGGTGCTGGTATCCCCTCAAGTAATCACCATACTAAAACTATGGGGTAGATAGAACCAGGCTACACCTTTATGGTCTGGGAAGAGGCCATTGGGTCGATCCCGTTTGTGATTCAAGCAAAATGCTTGCGCTGTACAGTTATTCCACTCCCGTGTAGGTGCACAGGCTTTCCGGCGGGAAGTGGGCGATGTAGGTCTTGCCACGGGCGAAGTGAAGCTCGTTGCCCTTGTCATCCAAGAAGATGGGGGGATCACCCACGGACTTGCAAATCCAGTAGCCGGGGATATAGCGGCCGCCGATGAAGATGTCCGCATTGCCTTGGCCCACGCTTAGCATGTTGGGCATGATCTTGATGTTGTTCACGTATTCGTAGGGCACACGCTGAATAATGACGTTGGCAAAGGACATTTGTTCCGCACGTTCGTCGGCACGGTCATCCGCGCTGGTGTAGGTCATGTAGGGGGCATCGCCGCTAAAACGCAGGTACAGCTTCTCGGCCTCGTCGTAATAGTAGTGGGAGATGTACTTTTCGTCGCCCCAGTCCAGGTTGATGTCGTAGGCGAACTCATAACCGTCGGTGTAGGGGCTTTCATCCGAGAACAGGAAAGCCCGGGGCTCAGCGGTGTAGCTGGCGGGGATTTTGCTGCGCAGGCCAACAAGGTTGGCATTCAGATTGTCGGGGGCCCTTATACCGGACACGAGGTTCTTGAACTCGACAAAGCTGCCGCTGAGCAGGTCAAACAGCACGCCTTTGTCATCCATGTCAGTTCGGGCGTACACCTCTATAACATCTGGACGGCGAGGGCCGCCAGCGTATACGAAACCAGACTGCCACTCTTCGCGCAAAAGAAACTGTCCAATGCGGGCGGAACGGACGGGGCCGACACTTTCAGGCGCCAGCTCCTGCTTGCTGAAGGAATCGTTGAACAGAAAGGAAATACGGGTGATGCCGGTGCGGGTCCGGATGCCCTCGAACATGACGTCCACATACTGGCCGCTCCAGGGGGCGTGCTGGCCAATACCGGCAGAGTTTACACTCTTTCCATCCACTTTTACGCTGCCTTCTGGATTGCTGATCTGCACAATCATGGGCAGGTAGCCGCGGCTGTCCGGCTCCCAGGGCAAGCCTGTGGTGGGGCTTTCGCCACCGATGATGGGACGGCGTACGAAGTCGGTCTTGGGCTTGATGGAGCGATCTTCATTATTTTGCAGAACAACACTGCCTTCGGTAGGCATGGAATAGGTGTTGGGCTTCACCTTGTTTTTTGAGGCGGCAAACACAGAAACGCAGCTCAAAAGCAGCGTGCAGAGAAGCAGAATGGAAATGGGTTTCTTCATGTACTTAACCTCTTATGTAGTGGGATGTTCGGAGTGGAAGGACTGGCACCGGACAGGCAGCACAACACTGCTAAATATTATACCCTTCATAAATCTTTCCGTCAATTTAAACACTATGTGATTTTTAACAGCCATGCAGGTTCCCGTTCTATCTCTATCCCGGCTGCATATTTTACCTCTATCTGGAATATGCTAGCAAGGCGCATGCCTGCGGGCGATTGCGCATGCCCTGGGTTCATGGTATGATAGAGCGAATGCATATGGGAGGAAAAAGCATGTTGTTCCACGATTCTCACGATATTTCCTATCGCGATCCCCTTGGCGGCGTTCCTTCCGGAACGCCTGTCAAGCTTCGCTTTCTTTGTGATGAAAGTGCAGCGGTGACTTTGCGCATTTGGGATGGGGACGAGCACCGCATCCCCATGCAAAAGGTGGGGGACCACCTTTTTGAAGCCACGCTGAAAGCCACCCCCCAGCCCATGCTCCTTTGGTACGATTTTATCATCCACCGGGGAGAGGGCGAGGTGCGCTATGGCAACGCAGAGGACCAGCTGGGCGGCCAGGGCATGGTGCAGCAGGGGCCCATCAAAAGCTATCAGATCACGGTGTACGATCCCGGCTTTGAGACCCCCGCTTATCTGCGGGAGGGCGTGATCTATCAAATCTTCCCGGACCGTTTCTACCGTGACAAGGGCGGCATGAAGGGCCGCTTGCGCAAAATCAAGGCTGCCCATCCCGAGGCCACCTTCCATGAAGGATGGGACGAGCTCCCCACCCTGGATTTGGACCCGGAAAACGGGGATAACCGCGCCCTGGACTTTTTTGGCGGCACGTTAAGCGGCATCCGTCAAAAGCTGGACTATCTGTCCGCCATGGGCGTCAGCGTGCTGTATTTGAACCCCATCTTCCGCGCCCGCACCAACCACCGGTATGATACCGGCAGCTACGAGGAAATCGACCCCATTCTGGGAGATGACGCGGCCTTTGATTCGCTGATCATCGCCGCCCAGGCCCGGGGCATTCAGGTGCTGATGGACGGTGTGTTCAGCCATACCGGGGCGGACAGCCAATATTTTAACCGGTACGGCCATTATGATACCCTGGGGGCCTACCAAAGCAAGGAGTCCCCCTATGCTCCCTGGTACCGCTTCTATGACTTCCCGGACAAGTATAACGCCTGGTGGGGCATTTACACCCTACCCGCCGTAGAAAAGGAAAACCCGGAGTACCAGGCCTATTTGCTGGCGGAGAACACAGGGGTCCTGCCCCGCTGGGTCAAGCGGGGGGCCTGCGGCTGGCGGCTGGACGTGGCGGACGAGCTGCCTGTGCCCATGCTTCAAAAAATGCGCCGGGCCGTGAAAAACGCGGACCCGAACGCGGTGCTGGTGGGCGAGGTTTGGGAGGATGCCAGCAACAAGGTGGCCTACGGGGCCTTGCGCAGCTATTGCCTGGGGGATACGGTGGATTCGGTGATGAACTATCCCCTGCGCCGGGCCGTGATCGACTTTTTTACCGGGCAGCTCAATGCCCACCAGCTGCGGCGGGTGATTTTGCACCAACAGGAAGTGTATCCTGTCCCCTTCTACTATTCGCTGATGAACCTGCTGGGCAGCCATGACCGTGTGCGCATTCTCAACGCCATGGCCGGGTATGACCAGGAGGGGGCCATCCAATTGCCCCGGGAAGAGGCTCAAAAAATCCGCCTGACCAAGCTGCAGCTGGCCCAGGCCAAAAAGCGGCATCTGGAAGCGCTGAAGCTGGTCTGCGCGCTGCCCGGCGCTCCCACCCTCTACTATGGGGACGAAATGGGCATGCAGGGCATGGCCGATCCCTGGAACCGGGCCCCCATGACCTGGGAGGACGGGGACGCCACCCACTGGAGCGCGGTCAGCGCGCTGCTAAACGAGCGCAAAGAGCGGCGCATGTTGCAAACGGGCTTCCTGGAGGTGGAGGCCACTGGGGAGGATACCCTGCGCATCCGCCGTTTTGCAGTGGATGGCAAGGATGTCTTTGGCCAGGAGCTGTTCGAGAAGGACATGGTTGTGAAAATCGCCCGCAAAAATTAAGGGCTGCCGGGTACCCTTTCCCTCTTTCCATGCAAAAGAAAGCGAGAGCCTGTGCCATGCATTTTACCCAGCTTCGGTTACAGAAGTTCCGCAACTATCCCATGCTGGAACTGAAACCCTCCCCGGGCACCACGGTCCTTTACGGGGCCAATGGGTCCGGGAAAACCAATGTGCTGGAAGCCATGCACTTGCTGTCTTTGGGCCGCAGTCACCGCACCGCCAACGACCGGGAGATGATCGCCGAAGGAGAAAACGTGGCCCTCATCCACGGCGAGACCCAGCGGCTGGATGGCAAGCATGATGTGGAGGTGCGGCTCTACCCTTTTGAAAAGCCTCAAAAGCGGGTGCTGCTGTATGGCAAGCCCGCCGCCCGCATCGGCGATATGATGGGCCATGCCACCTGCGTGATGTTTTCGCCGGAGGATCTGCGCATCATCCGGGACGGTCCCGCTGCCCGCAGGCGCTTTGTGGACATGCAGCTTTCTCAAATACGCCCCAGCTATTTAAAGGCGCTGAAAACCTATTTGACCCTTCTGGACAGCCGCAACGCGCTGCTGAAGGCCCAGCGGATAAGCCCCTTGGAAGATTTTGATACCCAGCTGGACACCTGGGACGAGCAACTGGCGGGGGCGGCAGTGCCTGTGGCGGAAACCCGCCGCTGGTTTTTGCAGGAGTTGGCGGAAAACGCCTCCCAGCAATACGCCTCCATCGCGGAGGACCCGCAGGAACCCTTCACCCTTTCCTATCAAGGCCCGCTGGCCACCAGCGACACCCCCTACCGGGCCATGTTGGCCGGCTTGCAGCGCAGCCGCGGGGAGGATTTGCACCGGCTGTTCACCAGCTTTGGCCCTCACCGGGACGATGTAAGCCTGCTGCTTTGCGGCAAGGAGCTACGCGCCTTTGGCAGCCAGGGACAGATGCGCACGGCGGTTTTGAGCATGAAGCTGGGGGAAATCCGGCTGATTGAAAAAGAGATGGGGGAGCTGCCCACCTTGCTGCTGGACGACGTGTTCAGCGAGCTGGATTTGAAGCGCCGCAATGCGCTTCTGGGGGCCGCCAGCGGCATGCAGACCTTTTTGACCTGCACCGACAAACAGGATGCCGCCGGGGCCCACGCGGATGTGTTTTTACGGGTGAGCCAGGACGGCCTGGGCCATGCGGAGCTGTCGGAGGGATAAAGTGCAGGAGGCCGTCCTCTTTGGCCCTTTTTCCCAAAAGGTGGCGGAGGCCAAATGCCAGGGAATTGGATGAAAATGCAGAATGCAAAGAAAAGCAAGAATCACCCGGCTGCGCCGGGCATTTCTTTTTTGCAATATACAGCCAAAAAACATGCAAACCCCGTGGTTTTGTGTATAATGGTTCTGGTTTCAAAACACTTGAAATGGAAAGAGGGTCTGCCCATGAGCGACTACACAGCCCGTGTTCTGGAGGAACTGAAAGCGCGTAACCAGCACGAAACAGAATACCTGCAGGCGGCCACGGAAATTTTAGAGAGCCTGGCTCCCGTCTTTGACAAGCATCCGGAATACGAAAAGGCGGGGTTGCTGGAGCGCTTTGTGGAGCCGGAGAGAACCGTGCTCTTTCGGGTCCCCTGGGTGGACGATAGCGGAAAGATCCAAGTCAACCGCGCCTACCGGGTCCAGTTCAACAGCGCCATCGGCCCCTACAAGGGCGGCCTGCGCCTCCATCCCAGTGTGAATCTGAGCATTTTGAAGTTTCTGGGCTTTGAGCAGATCCTCAAAAACAGCCTCACCGGCCTGCCCATCGGCGGCGGCAAGGGCGGCTGCGATTTTGACCCCAAGGGCAAAAGCGACAATGAAGTGATGGCCTTCTGCCAAAGCTTCATGACGGAGCTATACCGCCACATCGGCCAGGACACGGACGTGCCCGCCGGAGACATTGGCACCGGCGCCCGGGAGATCGGCTACATGTACGGCCAGTACAAGCGCATCACAGGCCTCTATGAAGGGGTGCTGACCGGCAAGGGCCTTACCTATGGCGGCAGCCTGGGCCGCAAGGAAGCCACCGGCTATGGCCTGTGCTATTTTGTGCAGAACATGTTGGAGAAAAACGGAAAGAGCGCTTCCGGCGCCACCGCGGTGGTCAGCGGCAGCGGAAACGTAGCCATTTACGCCCATGAAAAGCTCACCCAAATGGGGGGCCAAGTCCTGGCCATGAGCGACAGCGCCGGGTACGTGTACGACCCCAAGGGCATTGACCTGGCCGTGGTGAAGCAGATCAAGGAAGTGGAACGGGGCCGCATCAAGGAATATGCGGACCGGGTGGCGGGCAGTCAGTACCACGAGGGCTGCCAGAACATCTGGACCGTGAAATGCGATATCGCCCTGCCCTGCGCCACCCAGAACGAGCTGGACGGCCAGGCGGCCAAGGCCCTGGTGGCGGGCGGCTGCTTTGCCGTGGGCGAGGGCGCCAACATGCCCTGCACCCCGGAAGCGGTGGAAATTTTCCTGAAAAATGATGTGCTGTTTGCCCCGGCCAAGGCGGCCAATGCGGGCGGCGTGGCCACCAGCGCCCTGGAAATGAGCCAAAACAGCCAGCGCCTGAGCTGGAGCTTTGCCGAGGTGGACCAAAAGCTGCAAGGCATTATGAAGGGCATTTTTGATAAATGCGCCGATGCCGCCGCCACCTATGGCGACAAGCCTACCAACTATGTGGTGGGGGCCAACATCGCGGGCTTCCTGAAAGTGGCGGACGCCATGATGGCGCAAGGATGCGTATAATACCGTAAGGAGTTGCCTATGCCCCGCTACCAAACCCTGCTGTTTGACCTGGACGGAACGCTGCTGGACACCTTGGAGGATTTGACCCAGAGCCTGGGCTATGCCCTGGAGAGCTGTCACTTCCCCCGGCGCAACCGGGAGGAAGTGCGGCGCTTTGTGGGCAATGGGCTGGAAGCGCTGGTGCGCAGGGCTCTTCCGCCCCAAGCCACCCAGGAGGACTGCCAAAGGGTGCTGGCCGTCTTTCGTCCTCATTATGCTCAGCACCATGAGGACCACACAACACCCTATCCGGGGATCTTACCCATGCTGGCTGCCCTGCAAAAGCGGGGCTGCCAGCTGGGCATCGTATCCAACAAAGCCGACCCCTATGTGAAGGCCTTATGCAGGTCCCACTTTGGCGAGGTGCTTGCCCTGGGCGAGGTACCGGGCATCCCCCGCAAACCCGCGCCGGAGATGGTGCGGCAGGTGATGCGGCTGCTAGGCGCGGACCCTGCCACCACCCTGTACATCGGTGACTCGGAGGTGGATGTGGGAACCGCCAGGAACGCGGGCCTGCCCTGTTTGGCCGTCACCTGGGGCTTTCGCAGCGAAGCGGAGTTACGGGAACAGGGCGCGGCGCACTTTGCCCGCACGCCCCAGGAAATGCTGGATTTTGTGGAAGCGGCTGGGTAATGGCGCGGTGTATGCAGGGGCTTCACCCCTGCACCCCACCAGGGATTTCATCCCTGGACCCATCATTTTCATCAAGGAGGGGCTGCCGCGCAAAAGCGGGGCAGCCCCTCCTTATATTCTCGTTAATACTGCGCTCTTTCCCCCCCAATGTAGGGAAGCCTTGCACTGGACCCATCATTTCACCGGGCAGGGGCTGCCGCGCAAAAGCGTGGCAGCCCCTTCTTATGTTCTCGTTAATACTGCGCTCTTCCCCCCCCAATGTAGGGAAGCCTTGCATAGGCCATCACCACGGGGGCCTGTCCCACTTTCGCCTGGGGCATGCGCACAGGCACAGCCACAGGCCGGATGTGCATGCCCACCAGCGTCAACCCTACGTCGATGGCAGCGTCGGCCTGGATGGAGGCCGCCATGGCAGGCTGCTGTAACAGGCCATAGGCCGCCGCAGGCACGCTGCCGCCCGCCTTGGGCATGGGCCGCACGTTGACCTGGCAGAGCCTCAGGGCGTCCAAGGTGGTTTGCTCCATCAGCAACGCCCGGTTCAGGTGCTCGCAGCATTGAAACACGGGGCGAAGGCCCAGGGCCCCGCAAGTCTCCACCATGGCGGCGGCCAACGCCGCGCCCAATTCCGGCACGCTGGCCTTGCCAATCACCCCTCCGGCCACTTCGCTGGTGCTGCACCCCAGCACCGCCACCGCGCCGGGTTTCAGCTTGGCCGCCTCCGCCAAAAAGCGCAGGCACGCGCTCAGTTCTTTTGCTTCTTGTTCATAGGCCATGGGTCATGCCTCCTTGTTTGCGTGGACGAAGCCATAGGCGCCAATGGCCACGGCTACGGCCAGGTTGAGGGAATCAATGGCATTGCTGTGGGGAATGCGCACCGCCTGTCCAACAGTGGAAAAAGCCGGGGGAAGGCCGCTGCCCTCATTGCCAAATACCAGGGCATAGGGAGCCCGGACCCCTGCCGCCGCCGCTTCCAGGCTTACCGCCCCATCCAGCATAAAGGGGTAGAGCGCATGGCTGGGAAACTCCTGGCGGTAGGCGTCAAAATCATCATATTGCTTGACCCGCAGGGAAAAAACCGCGCCCATGGAGGCCCGCACCACGTGGGGGGCAAACACATCCGCAGCGGGGCGAATGATGGCAATATCCAATAGGCCCAGGCCCAGCAATGTACGCTGGATGGTGCCCAGGTTTCCCTCGTCCATGGGATGATGGAGCACCACATGGCAGGCTGTGGAGGAAAGCTCCGCCTGCCACTTGTCAAACACCAACGCGGCGAAACAGTTGCCTTTGCCGCTGATGCGGGCCAGCGCCTTCTCCGCCACCTCCTCCCGCACCCCCTGCGCCCTGCATAGTTCCCGCAGCTTTTCCAATCCCTCTCCCTGGGCCTTTTCGCTGAGCAACAGCCGCTTGGCCTGGCCCGGCACGGCCTGCATCAGCGCCAGAGAGGGAAAGATGCCGGGGGCATAGCTATAGGGCAGGGCCGCAGTATAGGCCTGCAAGGATGGCATGGGCTTCCCTCCTCATTTGGCGGCTTTGGGCTTGGCTTCCGCCGCTTTCCCGTCCATGTATTCCTTCCGGGTGATGCTATAACAGCAATCGTTGCTCAGGCTGCCATCCGCGAGCAGGCTGGCCATGCGCAAGGTCCCCTCATAGGTCATGCCCAGCTTTTTGATGACCCGCTTGCTTTTGCTGTTGCCCACAAAGTGATAGGCGCTGACAATGGGCGCATTCAGCTCCATAAAGGCGTACCGAAGCAACTCCCTGGCAGCCTCGGTGGCATAGCCCTGCCCCCACCATGCCTCTCCCAAAGAAAATCCCATCATCAAAGGACCTGTAGCATCCCGCTTCCGGTCCCTATGCAAGCCAATGCTGCCAATGACTCGGCCGGTTTTCTTCTCCACCATGGCCCATACATCCCTGCGCTGGGAAAACCGCCGCACCTGCTCCTGGCTGTCCTGTATGGTTTTGTGAGGAGCCCAGCCCGCCATGGGGCCTACCTTCTCGCTCTGGGCATAGGCAAACACGTCCACCGCATCGCTGTATTTGAAACCGCGCAGCACCAGCCGTTCCGTCTGCAGCATGCGGATGGGCGCTTCTTCCTTGGACTTCTTCTTCAAAAACGCAAAGATGCTCATGCTAGGCCTCCTGGGATGGGCCGGACGAGTCATCCTCCTGCTTCGTCTGCTCTGCCGGTTCTTCCTCCTCCGTGGGGTCCTTTTCCTCCCCGGCTTCCTCGGGCATCTCCTCCGCCCCCGGCATGAAAGGCGCCCTCCAGGAGGCTGTTGTGCCCCCGGCCGGGTCTCTCATCATGGAATCCAAGGACCGCTGGTAGCTTTCCATCCCCTTGGGATCGCTGACCATTTGGAAGAAAGCCGCGTACGCGCCGTTCATATAAGTGGTGACAAACAGTTGCAGGAACTGCCCCACCACCAGGGCCACAATCATATTCATGTCCGACAAAAGCAATTGCGCCGCCGTGGCCAAGAAAACCCAGCCCATGAAACTGAGGGTGAGCAAAAGCAGCGCCGTTTTGGTGCTTTTCATGGCATTTTTGCTTTTTTCAATGGCTTCCCAGGCGGTGAGGGTGGGGTCCTCCGCCAAATAATAAAAGGCCATGCTGTAGCGCAGGGCGGCCACAATACCGGGCACCACCAGCAGCAGCGACCACAGAAAAATTCGGACATTCACCAAAACGGAAAGCCATAGGGCCTTGCCAAAATACTTCGCCCGGGAGAAAAGCCCTGAAAAGCCCAGCTCTTGGCCGTTCAGGCGGCACACAAAATAGTGGTTGGCCCCCAGATGCAGCATGGGCGTCACAAGCAGGCTGATCAGCTGCAAGCCCCCCAACAACGCCCAGGTGGCGTTCGGCACCTTTTGCACCAGGGCCAGCAGTTGGTCCGCCGTGACGTCCATGGGCACAGCAGGAAGGCCGGTATTGGTCACCAAGCTGGTCCCGGTAAACAGAATCTCCGCAAAAAAGCTGATCAGCAACGCGGTTTGCCAATTGCCCTTCAGGGCCTGAACCGCTTTGGCCTTGAACAGAAACGGAGCCACCACCACGAAGCATCCCTCCCTCTACGTCCGACGCTTGAAGGGAAACCCTTGCCCAGCGCGGAAGCGCTTATTCAAACAGTGCGTCAACGAATTCTTTCGCGTCAAAGGCCTGCAAATCCTCTATGCCCTCGCCTACACCAATATACATCACCGGCACCTGCAATTCCTGCACGATGGAAAAGGCGATGCCGCCTTTGGCGGTGCCATCCAGCTTGGTTAGCACAATGCCGTTGATCCCCGCCGCTTCCCGGAAGGCCTTGGCCTGTGCCAGGCCGTTCTGGCCCGTGGTGGCGTCCACCACCAACAGGCAGCGCACCGTGGCCTCCGGGTATTCCCGGTCGATCACCCGGCGCATTTTCTCCATTTCATCCATCAGATTCTTTTTGTTGTGAAGCCGTCCGGCGGTGTCCACAATCAGCAGGTCCGCCTTGCGGGCCTTGGCGGCCTGTACCGCGTCAAACACCACGCCGGCAGGGTCCGCGCCTTCCTGGTGCTTCACGATGGGGCATTTGGCCCGCTCCGCCCAAATGGTCAGCTGGTCGGCGGCGGCGGCCCGGAAGGTATCCGCGGCGCAGAGCAAGATGGAGCGGCCCAGGTTTTGAAACCGCAGGGACAGCTTGCCAATGGTGGTGGTCTTTCCCACGCCGTTGACCCCCACCGTCAGGATGACCATGGGCCAATGCAACGCGGGCTTTTCCACGTCCAGCATCTGGACCAGGATGCCTTTGAGCATCTCCTTGGCCTGGGCGGCGTCCTTCACGTGCTGGGCCTTGACCTGGGCTTTCAGCGTCCCCATGGCCTGGCCCGCGCAGGCCGCCCCCATGTCCGAAAGGATGAGCACATCGGTCAGGTCCTCAAAGAATGCCTCGCTGACCACCTGGTGCTCCGCCACCACCTCATCCACCTTGTCGCTGAAATTGCGGCGGCTTTTGAACAAGCCCGCCCGCAGGCGGCCAAGCAAGCTTTGCTGGTTGTTTTCCATAGAGCTTCCTCCTACTGGTAATCCGTTAGGTTCACGCTGACCATGCTGCTGACGCCCCGCTCCTCCATGGCCACGCCAAAGAGGGTGTCACAACGCTCCATGGTGCCCTTGCGGTGGGTGACCACAATGAACTGGGTGTCCCGGCTGAATTCTTTCAGATAATCCGCAAAATAGGTGATATTGGCCTCGTCCAGGGCGGCCTCGATTTCATCCAGAATGCAAAAGGGTGTTGGTTTCAGCATCAGCATGGCAAAAAGAATGGCGATGGCGGTCAGGGCACGCTCGCCGCCGCTGAACAGGCTGAGAAGCTGCCGCTTCTTCCCCGGGGGCTGCACGATGATCTCAATGCCGCAGTTCAGCGGGTCCGCAGGGTCGCTTAATTGGATCTCCCCATGCCCGCCCCCAAAGAGGCGGGAAAAGGACTGGGCAAAATACTCCTGCAGCAGGTTAAACTGGGACACGAACACCGTTTCCATCCGCTCCAGCAGCTTTTGGATCAGGTCCTGCAAATCCAGCTTGGCCTGCTCCAAGTCCTCTTTCTGGGCGGTCAGCTGGGTGAACCGCTCGTGCAGCTGGGCGTATTCCTCGATGGCCCCCACGTTCACCGAGCCCATGCGCCGGATCCGGTCCCGAATCTCCTGGGCCTGGGCCTCCGCCGCCGGTTCGTTAAAAGGCGTTTCCTTGGCGGTGGAAGCTTCGGCCGCTTCTTTCCCAAGCAGGGTCTCCTGTTCCGGTGTTTTTTTGAGCAGCACAAACTGCTGGTACGCCTCCTGGGCGCCCGCATAGGTCAGTTCGTAGGTATCCCACAGGCGATCCGTTAGCTGCGTCAAGTCCGCCTTCACCTTTGCCAGGGTCATTTCCTGCCGGTGCAGCCGGTCGGTTTCCTTGCCCACCATCAGCTGTTCCGCTTCAATCTCATTTTGCAGGTCCTTAAAGGTCCGCTGGGCCGTATCCCGCTGGGCCTCGGTTTCCTCCACCTGGACCCGGGCATTGGCCACCACCTGCTCTGCCTGGGCAATGAGCACGGCGGAGCTTTCCCGTTCCTTTTCAGCGCTGGCCACACTGGCCAGGGCGGCCTCCCGCTTTTGCAGCAAGGCTTCCAGCTCCCGCTGGCAGCTTTCGCTGTCCCCCATCAGGCGTTTTTGGTCTCGGCGGATGCGCTCACAGTGGTGCTCCGCTTCCTGCAGGCGCAGCATGGCGGCGGTCAGCGCCTCCTGGGCGCTTTCCCGCTCCCGGCGCGCGGCATTTAATTGGATGGACAGCTCTTCGGTGCGGGCGTTCATCTCTTCGGTGCTCATCTGCTCCGCGTCCGTTTGCTGGGCCAGACGTTCCAGCTCGGCGGCGATTCCCTCCAAGCCCTCATTCAGCTGCTGGATGGCAGCCCGGAGGCTTTGGGCGGTCTCCCGGTGCTGGGCCAGCTCCTGCCCGGCGGCCTGCATGCGCTCCGTATCCCGTACCACCGCAATTTCCTGTTGATGCAGCGCGTACTGGGCGGCTTCCCGCCTTTCTTTGCTGCCGGCCCGCTGGCCTTCCAGAGTATCCAGGGCGGTCTGCTCCTGCTGCATCTGCTGGGTCTTTTCAGCCAGCGTTTCTGCCAGCTCCTTCATTTCCCGCTCCCGGCCCAGCAGGTTTTGCGCCTTTTGCTGAATGCTGCCGCCGGTCATGCTGCCGCCGGAGTGCATCACATCTCCGGCCAAAGTGACCAGACGAAAGGCGTGGTCCCCCGCCCGCATGATGGCGATGCCACTTTCCAAGTCCTGGGCCACCACGGTGCGGCCCAGCAGGTTTTCAAAGATGGGCCGGTAGGCCGGGTCGAAGCCGCAAAGCTCGCTGGCAACGCCCAGGCAGCCCTTCATAGAAAGCACGTTCCGCTCCCGGCCGGACAGGGTACGCCCCCGCACGGAGGAGAGCGGCAAAAAAGTGGCCCGGCCCAAATGGTTTTGGCGCAGGTATTCAATCATCTGCTTGGCGTCTGTTTCGCCGCTGGTGACGATGTTTTGCATGGCTGCGCCCAGGGCCATGTCCATGGCGGTTTCCAGCTCCTTGGGCACTTGCAGCAACATGGCCACCACGCCGTGAACGCCTTGCAGGTTCCGCTGCCGGGCATATTGCAAGGCATTTTTCACGGAGTGCTGGTACCCTTCAAAGCCCTCCTGCAGCTCCTTTAAGGTGCGCAGGCGGGTATCCATCGCCCTGGCGCTTTGGGCGGCCTCCTGCAGCGCTTTCTGTTTTTCTAAAATGCCCGCCAGCATGGCTTTCGTATCCGCTTCCAAGGCCTCGGCATCCGTTTTTAGCGCTTCATAGCGGGCTTGCTCGGCTTGCTTGTTTTTCTCCGCCGCTTCCAGGGCGGCGGCCAGCAGCCGTTCCTTCTCCTGCCCCTGGGCCAGCTCTTGGGTAAGCTCCTGCAAACGCGCGGTCATTTGCTGTTGCATGGCAGTTTGGCGGGCCTGGGCCGTGCGCACGTTTTGCATGCGGTTCATGTTCTCCATGATGGAGGTTTTGTGCGCGGTCAACTGATCCTCCCAGGCCTGGGCGGCGGCGCTGCTGGTTTCATGGTCCTTTTTCCGGTCCCCCAGGGTGGCTTCCGCCGCGTCCCGCTGGGCGCCCGCCTCGGAAAGGCCGCCGTCCGACTGGGTCATGGTCGCTTCAATCAGCGCCATCCGCGCGCGGACAGCCTCCGCTTCCCCTGCCAGCCGTTCCGCCGTCTCCGCCCCATGGCGCAGCCGGTTCTCCACTGAGGCGGCGTCCTCCCGGCTACGGTGCAGCAGCTCATTCTTTTCCAGCAGGGTGGCATGGGCCTCGCTTAACGCTTTTTGCAACGCTTCCACATGGGCCTCGGCCTGGTCCCGGTCTGCGGCCACCTGGGTCAGCCGCGCCCCTGCCTCCACCAAGGCGTCCTTGATGGACAAAAGGGTCTGCTCCATGGTTTCTTCCTTGGCGTGCAGCTGGTCATGCCGCCGCAAAAACAGCGCCACGTCCAGCTCCTTGAGTTGCTCGGACAGGGCCAAAAACTCCTTGGCCACCTCCGCCTGCTTTTCCAGAGGCCCCAGATGGTTCTGCAATTCCTCCAGCACGTCCAGTACCCGGCGCAGGTTTTCGTCCGCGCGGCCCAAGCGGGTCTCGGCCTCTTCCTTGCGGGTGCGGAAGCGGCTGATGCCCGCCGCTTCCTCAAACACGGCCCGGCGGTCCTCGCCCCGCTGGCTCAAAATCTCGTCAATCCGGCCCTGGCCAATGATGGAATAGCCTTCCTTGCCCACGCCGGTATCCCGAAAAAGGTCCACGATGTCCTTTAAGCGGCATGTGGCCCCATTCATTTGGTATTCGCTCTCCCCGCTGCGGTAGACCCGGCGGGTCAAGGACACCTCGGCAAACTCCACCGGGAGCTGGCCGTCGGCATTATCAAACACGAGGGTAACCTCGCAATAATTCATGGGTTTTTTGGTCTGGGTACCGTTGAAAATCACATCCGCCATGCTGTTGCCGCGCAGAATCTTGGCGCTCTGCTCGCCCAGCACCCAGCGCACCGCGTCGCTGATGTTGCTTTTCCCGCTGCCGTTGGGCCCCACAATCCCCGTCACGTTTTGGGGGAACACGATTTCCGTGCGCTTGGCAAAGGATTTAAAGCCATAGATTTCCAGTTTGGTGAGCCGCATCCTCTGCCCCCTATCTTTGGTGATACGCCGCCAGCGCGGCCTTGGCGGCGGCCTGCTCCGCCGCTTTTTTGCTGCTGCCCTCGCCTGTGGCCACGGGCTGGCTTAGCACACTGACCTGGGCCACGAAGTGCTTGTCATGGTCCGGGCCAGACTCCTCAATGATGGTATACTCCGGCAATGCCATCTCCTGGGCTTGGGTATAGGCCTGCAGCAAGCCTTTGTCGTCCCCTCCCCGAAGGGTGTACAGGGTTTCCTCTGCTTGGTATAGGCGCAAAACGACCCCCCGCACCGCCTCCATGCCCCCGTCCAGGTAGATGGCGGCCAGCACCGCTTCCAGCGCGTCCGCCAAAATGGAGGGTTTGCTGCGGCCCATGGTCTGTTCCTCGCCATGGCCCATGCGAAGAGCTTCGCCCAGGCTGAGCGACTGGGCCAGGTGGCAGAGGGTGTCCTCACAAACCAAGGCGGCCCGCCGGGCGGTCAGTTCCCCTTCCTGCTCCTGGGGGTACTTCTGGTAGAGCATCTCGCTGATGCAGAATTCCAGCACCGCATCGCCCAAAAACTCCAGCCTCTGGTTGTCCTGCCCTTGCTTTACGGAAGGATGGGTCAGCGCCCGGATGAGCAGGCTGCCCTCCAAAAAGGCGTACCCCAGTTTTTGTTCTAAAGGCTGTTGTGCCTTGCCCATGCGCCAGTCTCCCTTGCGTGAAAATGCGGGAAAGAAAATCCAAAACGGACGCAGCGGGCGGCCGAGGCCACCCGCCGGGTCGTCGCTTACTGCCAAAAATTTCTCAAAAATCGTTTACTGGTGCTTCTCGATATACTCCACCACATCGCCAACGGTTTTCAGGCTGAGGATGACCTCGTCCTCCACCTCTACGCCGAATTCGCTTTCCAGTTCCAAAATCATGACCATGATGTTGGCGCTATCCGCTTTTAAGTCTTCCACCAGGCGGCTTTCCCGGGTGATGGCTGCGGGGTCCGCCTGCAGCTGCGCGGCGATCATGCCTTTCACTTTGTCAAATACCATGAAGAACGCCCTCCTTGTTTTCTCGAATGATTGCAAATGACCTGTTTTTTTATCTATTCGGAAGCTTTTTCCGTACAGACCAGCTGTTTTTCAATGCTGCCCACCACATCCGCCTCCACCATTTTCACCGCCTGCCCAATGGCGCAAGCAATGGCATGGCCGTTGGAGGAGCCATGGGCCTTGATCACATTGCCCCGGACGCCCAGCAAGGGTGCGCCGCCCACCTCGTGGTAATCCATGGTTTTGGCCACCCGCCGAAAAGCGGGCTTTGCCAGCAGGCCGCCGATCTTGCTGCGGGTGTCGGACATGATTTCCTTCTTGATGATGCCCATCAAGGTGCCCGCCACGCCCTCCATGAACTTGAGGATCACATTGCCCACAAAGCCATCGCAGACGATGACGTCCGCCGCGTCCCGGGTGATCTCCCGGGCTTCTACGTTGCCCACAAAGTGAAGCGGAGCCTTTTCCAACAGCGCATAGGCGTCCTTGGTGAGGACGCAGCCTTTTTCCGCCTCCGCGCCATTGTTCACCAGCCCCACCCGGGGGGTTTCCATCCCCCGGACGCCTTGCATATAGGCGGTGCCCATTTGCGCAAACTGAACCAGCCATTCCGGGCGGCAGTCCACGTTGGCGCCGCAGTCGATGAGCAAAAAGAAGCCTTTGCCATTGGGCATGAGGGGGGCCAGGGCCGGGCGCTCGATGCCGGGGATGCGCCCCAGGCGGAACATGCCCCCCGCCAACACCGCGCCGGTGCTGCCCGCGGACACGAAGGCATCCACGGTTCTGTCCTTTAGCTTGAGCATGCCGTCCACGATGGCGCTGGCCTTTTTCTTGCGCACGGCCATCACCGGGGCTTCACAGTTTTCAATCAGCTCCGGGCAGTCGGTGAGCCTAGCCCGCTCCCGCAGGTCAGGCGCTGCCCCCGCAAACACCCGGTCCACCTCTTGCTGCACAGCCTGCAGAGGCCCGGCCAACTCTAGGGTGAGGCCGGGGTATTTTTGCAGGGCTTCCAAGGCCCCTTCCACCACGGCGGCGGGGGCGTTGTCCCCACCCATGGCGTCCAAATAAATCTTCATGGGGTCACCGCTTTCCTGTTCCTTCATCCATCCTCAGACAGTCTTTTGTTATTTGATCTCAATACCGTAGATGGCCCCGGTGTCCTTGCCGGTGGTGCCAATGACCATCATGTTTTTGTACACTGCGGGCGAAGCCACGATCTCGCCTTCCAGCTTTAACGTATTCACGATTTTGCCGGTTTTGCCTTCCAGCAGATGGACGTTTCCATCGCTTTCCGCCTGCACAATCCAGGCCTCTCCCTGGTCGTTATACACGGCCACCGGGCTGGACTGGGAGCCTGTGGTCAGCGGCGTGGTCCAGGCCACAGTGCCATCCGCCTTTTCCAGGGCGATGACCACGCCACCCTTTTCGCCGTTGCTGGCGGTGAAGATCACCAGATCCTCCAAGGCATTTTGGCCCACCACAGGGCTGGCGATACAGCCGATCTCAAATTCCGTGGTATAGGCAAGGTCTGGCACCACATATTCCCAATCCTGCTTGCCTGTGAGGCCGTCGATGCGGCGAATGGTGCAAACGCCTTTTTTGCCTTGGTGCAGCAAGGTATTGGCCGTGTACAGGGCCAGGGTCTGGCTGTCCCCTTCAAAGTCCAGGGCCGGGGTGGCTTTGACGCTGTCCCCTGTTTTGATGGCCCAGACGGTCGTCAGGGTATTGGCGTCCACACATTGCAGCACGCCGGTATCGTCCACATAATAGATGTAGTTGCTGTACATGGCCACGCTGGCGTGAATGATGGTTTCCTTCTTGTCCTGCTTGGAGGCGAGGGTTTTGTATCGCTGAATGGCGGGCTTCATGGACAGGGCGCCGGCCTCGTTGTCAAAATTCTCGTTCAGCTCCATGGTATACAGCACGCCGTTTTGCCCGCCCAGGACCATGCTTAGATACTTCTTTTCGTTCACATACTTGTGTTCAAATAGCGCCGCGCCGCTGGCCCCGCTATAGTTGCTGCTGGCGGCCTTGTCTTTACCCTCTAGCAGATAGAGCTCCTTGCTGTTGATGAGGTTATACAGGTGATACCCATTGGGCACCTGTTTGGTGGCCAGGTTGCTGTGGCTTTGGCCCACGCCCACCAAGGGCGTTCCGTTGGTAGCCACCGACACGCCGCCGCCGCTGGGGGCGCCCATGTCGATGGGTTCGCGGGTGGGCTTGCCGTCGCTTAGATCCAGGAAGTAGAGCAGCCCGTCCTGCCCGCCCAAGATCACTTCTTTCAAGGCCAGCACATTGCGCTTCTCATCATTCAGGTTCATGAGGCCTCTGGCTTCGGTGTACCATTTGATGATGGCGGGTTGGCCAGGCCAGCCGACGCCATAGACGGTGGCTTTGCTCAGCTTTTTGCTGCCCACGGGCGCCTTCCACACCTGGGCCAAGGTCTGGTCCTGTACGTCCACTGTGCCAAAGGCGGCGTTTTGACGGAAGGGGCCGCCTCTAAAGGTGAAGATGCCGCCCTCCCACACCGCGTAGCTGTATGGATTCAAAAGGGAAATGGGCAATGTTCGGCTAAAGGACTCCGCTGTCTTGGTTTCATTGTAAATGGTCTTTTTCAGGCCAATCTCAGACGGTTGAGCGCTGGCATCCGCCGCTGCTGCCAGAGCGGGCAGCGGCTTGGGCGCCGGGGTGGCGGCGGGAGCTTCCGGCTTGGGCGTTTCCTTCGCCACCTGTTCCTGTGGAGGCTCCGCATCCGCGCCAGCATTGGCGGCCACCGCAAGGTCCTCGCCCCCGGCGTCTGCCGTTTCTTCCTCTCCGGTCTCTTCTCCGCCTGCCTCTTCCTCGGTCCCCTCTTCGCCTTCCGCTTCCATGCCCGCCTTGGCGGAGGTTTCCGCCAGGGGTTCGCTGAACTCCACATGGACTCCGTAGTCAGAAGGGGCGAATCCGATATCGCTGGCAGTCTGGTACTGCAAGGTATAGTTTCCTTCATAGGCCGCGTCCACCTCGGCGGTCAAGTCCCAAGCGAGGCTTTCGCTGGACTCCTCCACTTTGCCGGTTTCGCTGGCGCCGTCGCTTAAACTGTAGGTGGCCACCGCCGTTTCGTAGGAGTCCACCACGCGGATGGCCACAACGTCCGGGCTGGTTTGCACGGTAAAATGGATGGCAGCCGGAACAGCGCCCTCGGTGGTATCGCAGTCAAAGCTGCTGATGGGCGGCAGGGCCGCCACCGGAGCGGCAATATGCAGGGTGGAGGCCAGCAGCACACCCTCGTCCCAGGTGCCATCCTTCAGCTTGGTTTGCACGGTCAGGGGCCCGGTGTACGCTTGTTCCATGGTATACTTGAGGGACCAAAGCAATCCCTTGCTGTTCTTGGCGATTCTGTTCTCCGCGCCGACTCCATTGAGGGTGTCTTCCTCTGTGAAGGCCTTTTCAAACAAGACGGCGCCGTCCTTGTCCAAAAAGCGCAGGTCCGTCACGGCGTTAGAAGTCTGCACGCTAAAAACCAGCTCCGTAGGCGCGGTGCCATCCGTGGGGGTGACGGTAAAGCCGGTGATGCGGATATCTTCCGGGAAAACCATACCCTTCACTTGACCAAAGGCCCCTGTGAGGGTATTTTTCAATCCAGCCAGGGTACCGGTGATGCCACCGGCGTCCGCGCTGCCCCAATTGGGCAGGCAGATGCCTGCCAGCGCCACGCCCACCACCAACAGAAGAATCACGATAGGGGTCAGGCAGCCTCTGCGGCGACGGGGAATATCCTCCTCGCCATCCTCCTCAAAATCATACGGGGGCCTGCGCACAGAGGCGGGAGGCTTGCGGCGGCCATTGCCGTCCATCTCCCGACGGGCGGGGGCATAGCGTTCGCTGTCCTCTTCATAGGCCATACGTCCGCCAGGCGCGGCCTGTTTGCCGCGAACCGGGGCCGGGCCTTCGCCCTCCCGCAGGGGCCTGCGGGCCGGCGCACCCTCATACCCATCGGGGCGGCGAGGGCCTTCCTGGGGCCGGGGGGGCCTCTGTCCCATAGGACGCTCTCCCATCGGGCGGTCTCCCATCGGACGCTCTCCCATGGGCCGTTCTCCTTGCGGGCGAGGGCCTGGTCCACCCTGGGGCCGGGGCCCGGGCCTGGGGCCGCCAGGCATCCCGGCAGGGGTTGCGCCTTGAGGCCGAGGCTGCCCAGGAGCACCCTGGGGCCGGGGGCGCGGCGGCATTCCCTCCGGACGGACGGGCCTACCTCTGTCCGCCTCTGGCCCAGGGCCCCTCTCCTCCATTAAGCGGTCCCGGGTTTGCCGGGCCCGATCCCCTACAGAGAGGCCTTCTTCATTTTCATCAGGCAGCACGCCCACCTGGTCCCGGCGCAAGGGTGCGCCGCTGCTGGGCATGGCGGTACGGGCGCCGGTATACCGCTCCCCGGGCACCGCCGGACGGCGGGCGGGACGCGCTTCTTCGGCCTCTTCCCCCCGATTGGGTTCCAGGCCAGGGCCAAACCCTTGGTTGGCGGGGCGGGGCGTAGGTTGAATGGCACCAGGCTTTAAGGGGGGCAGCTCCACAGGGGGGCTGTCCTGCCACGGAGCGGCCATAGATGGAACTGGGGAAGGGGCCGAAGCTGCTGGCGCGGCAGGGCGGTCTTCAAAAGACCTTTGCTCCTCCGGGCCTTGATAGCGGGCCGCCCGGCCTGCGCGCCTGGAACGGGGGGCTTCCTCAGCCGGTGGCGCGGCGAAAGAGGGCGCCGCGTCTCCGCGGGAGGGTGCCATGGAAGGGGCGGAAAGGCCCTCGCCACGGTCCACTGTTTTCCGCTTGTTCACCATTTGCGTTGCTAGAAGGGGCGTGCCAATACGGGTGGGGGCATCCTCCCCCTGCCGCAAAAAGTCCTCGTCCGGTTCCATGGCTTGGGAGGCTGCATAGAGGGGCACGCCTCCCTGCTGCATTTCCGCGCCATAGGGAGCCGGTTCATCCGTCAAGAAAGAAGGCCTTTCCGCACCGCTTGGCCTGCGCCACGCCGAATAATCCTCTGGCGAATCCCCTGCGGAAGCAAGGGCTGCCGGATCATCGTAGGGCGCAAACGGGTCCGGCCGCTGCCAAGTGTTTTGGCCGCCGCTTTGTTTTCCATCGCCCCTGCGTTCATCTTGCTTCGGATTGTTTCTGTAAAAATCACTCAAAATCGTGCACTCCTTATCCTTGGTTTCCTATGGGGAACGCCCACAGCAGGAGGGGCAGAAAGGGCGATACGCCCGCAATCACAATCAGAAAAAGCAAATGAATACAACACATACCACTTTTTATTATACCAAGAATCGCGCAAGTTCACAAGACCCTTTTGTCCTTGGCTTCTCGCTTCCCTTCCGCTGCCTGCCACTGCCCGCGATGAACCCTTCTGCCGCCGCTAGCAAAGGAACTACACAAAAACCAGCAGGGCATTCCTGGTAAAAAGAGGGAATGGCCTGCAACAAGGTTTTGCAATTTTGTTACAAATCATGCATAGAGATACCACAGGTTTTTGATAGGCATCATGAGAGAGCAAAGGACTTAGCCCATCCTATGTCCGGTTCACCAAATCATACATCAACACGGCGGCCGCCACCGCCGCGTTGAGGGATTCCGCGCCTCCCCGCATGGGCAGCGCATACCGGTGGGTGGCCCCTTGGCTGACAGCCAAGGAAAGCCCCGCTCCTTCGTTGCCGATGAGCAGGCAAAGCTTCTCCGGCAAGGGACCCCGCTCATAAAAAGGCATTCCGTCCAGGGTGGCCGCCAAAGTGGCGTACCCGGCCCGATGAAGGGTTTCCAGGACAGAAACCCCGTCCTTTGCTTCCGCCAAAGGCACCCGAAAGGCACTGCCCATGGTGGCCCGCAGGGTTTTGGGGGCAAAGGGGTCCGCGCAATCCCCTGCCAGGATGCAGCCGTCAAATCCCGCCGCGTCCAACGTGCGCAGCAACGTCCCTACATTGCCAGGGTCTTGCAGGTTTTCCAGCAGTACCAGGCGGTGGATACCGGCTGCCTCGCACAGCGCTTCCACAGTGCGCAAGGCCGGAAGAGCCACCACGGCCGCAATACCCTGGGGGGCCTTCACCTGGGACAAGGCCGCCATCACACCCTCCGGCACGGAAAACCAGGCGATGGAAGAAGCGGTTTCCGCCTTTTCCATAAGGTCCCTCAGCAGCCCATGAAAGGCCTCCTGCTTTTCCCGGCTTACAAAAACGCTTTGGATGGCCTGGGGGCACATGGCTACGGCTTCCCGCACCAAATGCTCCCCCTCGCATAGGAAGGCGTTCTGCTCCAGCCGTCCCTTCCGGGACGCCAGGGCCTTGGCGGCCAGCACCTGGGGGTTTTTTGTACTTGTGATCTCGGTAAAGGCCCCCATGGCCTTACATGCGCTCCGGCGCGTCCATGCCAATGAGGAAGAGGGCCGTTTTTAGAGTCTGCTTCACAGCCAGGGTCAATTCCAGCCGGGCCTGGCGCACCCCGGGCTCCGCATCCAAAATGCGGTTTTCATAGTAGAATTTGTTATAGCTTTTGGCCATTTCCGTCAGCGCCCGGGTGACGATGCTGGGTTCGTACCGGTCCGCCGCCTCGCGAATCGCTTCCGGGAAACGGGACAGCAGGCGGAGCAGCTCCTGGGCATAATCATCGCTCAGGGCTGCATAATCCGCCTGGGGGGCTTCCCTCTTTGCTCCGCCCGCTTCCTGGGCGGCGGCTTTGCGCAGCACAGAGCAGCACCGGGCATGGGTATACTGCACATAGGGCCCGGTTTCTCCATCAAAATTCAGGGCCCGGTCCCACCAAAAGTCAATGTCCTTGATGCGGTTGTTCTGCAAATCCGCATAGATCACCGCGCCGATGCCCACTTGGGCCGCCACGGTTTCGGGATTTTCCAGATCCGGGCTTTTCTCCTGAATGATGGAAAGGGCCCGCTCCTTGGCGCGGCACAGCAGGTCCTCCAGGTACACCACATGCCCTTTGCGGGTGGCTAAGGTCTGCCCTTCATAGGAGATCATGCCAAAGGCCACATGGATCAAGTCCTTGGCCCAGGGGTAGCCCATCTTTTCCACCACCTTGAACCATTGGCGGAAGTGCAAATCCTGCTGATAGGCCACCACGTAGAGGCATTTGTCAAAATGGTAGGTGTCCTTGCGGTACAAGGCGGCGGCAATGTCCCGGGTGGCGTAGAGGGTGGCCCCGTCCTTTTTCAGGATGAGGCAGGGCGGCATGCCGCTGTCCTCCAGGTCCACGATGGACGCGCCGTCGCTGAGAGTGAGCAGGTTCTTCTCTTTCAGCTCATCGATGACGCGGCCCATTTTGTCATTATAAAAGGCCTCACCGTTGTAGCTGTCAAAGCGGATGCCCAGCATATCGTAGACCCGTTGGGTGTCCCGCAGGGTCAGCGCCTTGAACCAGCCAAAGATTTCGAGGGCTTCCGGGTCGCCATCCTCAATTTTCTTAAACCAGGCGCGGCCCTCGTCCTCCAAGGCCGGTTCCTTTTCCGCCTCCTCATGGAAGCGGACATACAGGCGGGTCAGCGCCTCCACACCGTCCCTTTCCACCTCTTCTTGATTCCCCCAGCGCTGATAGGCGGAAATCATCTTGCCAAACTGGGTACCCCAGTCCCCCAGGTGGTTGATGGACACCGTGGTATAGCCTAAAAAATCATACATGCGCCGCAGGCTATGGCCGATCATGGTGGTGCTTAAATGCCCGATATGGAAACGCTTGGCGATGTTGATGCTGCTAAAATCCAGGCAGATGGTCTTTCCCTGGCCCTCTGTACCGCTACCATAGCGCTCCCCCTGGGATAGCGCAGCCTGCAAGGTCTGCCTGGCAAAGTTCTCCCGGTTGAAATAGAAGTTCAGGTAGCCGCCCAGGGCCTTGGCGGTGCAGGCTTCCGGAGCGCTGATGGCCCCGGCCAGCGTGGCGGCGATTTGCGGCGGCCCCATGTGCAGGGCTTTGCTCAGCCGGAAGCAGGGAAAGGCATAATCGCCCATGTCCTTTTCCGGCGGCACTTCCAAAAAATCCGCCAGGCTACTGCCCTCCGGCAAGCCTTCCACGCCTGCATAGCAATCTTGCAAGGCCTCGCCAATCAACCCGGCAATGGTTTGTTTCATGTCCATGTCAGTCGCTTCCTTCCTGAGCCGTGGCGGGAACCAGGCCCTCGGTTTCCGGGGCTTCAAAATGGCACCGGCGCTTCCAGCTGCCGCGGCGGTACATCAGCACCGTCATGGCGCAGCCCAGCAGCCAGGCAACCAGCAAGGAGCCGTACAGGCAAAGAGGGTCGCCATTGGGGTGCTGGGGACTGCGGGTGAGGGCCGCCCACACGTACGCGATGGGCAGCCGGATGGCCACCGAGGTGATCAGGCTGATCCACATGGGCTGGACGGTTTCGCCCGCTCCGCGCATAACGCCCATCAAGGTCTGGGTCACGCCAAAGGCGATGTAGCCCAGGGCCAGCATCCGCATCATGCTGATGCCCATTTGCACAATCTCCTGGGTTTCGGTGAATACCCGCATCAGATTCCCGCCAAAGAGCAAAATGAGGCAGACCAAAAAGGAGGCGGTGGACACGGCCAGGATCAGCGCGGACTTGGCCCCCTGGTGCACCCGGTCCATACGCTTGGCCCCCACGTTCTGCCCGGTGAAGGTGGTGGCCGCGATGCCAAAAGTAAAGTTAGGCATCATGGCAAAGCCGTCCACCCGCATCACGGCGGTGGCGGCGGTGACCACGTTGGCCCCCAGGGCGTTGGTCAGGGATTGCACCAGCACGCCGCTTAAAGAAAACACCATCTGGGTGATGGACGCGGGCAGGCCCAGGCTGATGATGCGCTTGGAAATCAGCCTGTCCGCCTTGAGGGTCTGCCGGTTCAAGTCCAGTACATCCTTCATCTTGCAGAGTTTTCTGTAACAAAGGACGGCGGAAACCGCCTGGGAGAGGATGGTGGCCCAGGCAACGCCATCGGTTTTCATTCCCAGCACAGTCACGGACAAGATGTCCAGCACGATGTTCAGCCCGGCCGCCACCAGCAGGTACAGCAAGGGGGACACGCTATCCCCAAGGCCCCGCAAAATACCGCTTAGAATGTTATAATAGGCGCAGCCCACAATGCCAAGAAAAATGATAACCAAATAATCCGTGGCCATATCCAGCATGCCTGCGGGGGTCTCCAGCAGCACCAGCAAGGGGCGGCTTATCAGCACGCCCAGCACCATGATCAGCAGGCCGCTCCACAAAGTCAGCACCATGGTGGACCCCACGGCGCGGCTTAGCTCGTCCCGGCTTTTGGCCCCAAAGTATTGGGACACCACAATGCTGGCGCCGGTGGAGATGCCCATGAACAGCACCAGCATCAGGTTGAGGATGGGAAAGGAAAGCCCCACCGCCCCCAGGGCGTCGTCGCTGATGTACTGGCCCACCACAATGGCGTCCACCGTGCTATAGAGCTGTTGGGCCAGGTTGCCAATGAGCAGGGGAATGGCAAAAAACAGAAGGCCCTTCATGGGACTGCCTTGGGTCAGGTCCCTGGGGGCAAAGAGTTGCTTGAAGAATTGCATAGTGAATCCTTTCCATATGAACAGATGGGCAAGCCGGCGGAGGCAACCTCAAGGGGGCAAGGGTTCTTCCTACGGGTGCAGGAAGGTGCCCATCTCGTCTCCGTCCAGTACTTTCAGCAGGTTTTCCGGTGGCTCCAGGCCAAAGACCCGCACCAGGGGGACCCGGTTGTCCCGCAGCATGATAAAGGCGGCGGCGTCCATCACCCGCAGGTCCCGGTCCGCCGCGTCCTGATAGGTGATATCGGGAAGGAGGGTGGCGCTTGGGTCCACATGCGGATCGGCGGTGTACACCCCGTCGATGTTTTTGGCCATCATAATGGCGTCGCATTCCAGCTCAATGGCCCGCAGCACCACCGCACTGTCTGTGGAAAAGCAAGGGTTGCCCAGACCGCAGGCCAATAGCAGGATCTGTCCCTCTTCCAGCCGGCGGATGGCCGTTACAGTGTTGTAGCTTTCCGCAAAGCGGGGGATGTCCACACCGCTCATGACAATGGCTTTGGAACCCATGTGCTCTAGGGTGTCCCGCATGTACAGGCAATTTTGCAGGGTGGCCAGCATGCCCATTTGGTCTGCGGCCACGGTGCCCATGCGCAGGCTCTCGCCCCGGCGGCCCCGCCAGATGTTGCCGCCCCCAATGACCACCGCCATTTGGATGCCTTTTTGCTGCACGGAGGCCAGCATGCGGGCCACCTGCTCCATTTTGTCGTGGCTAAACAGCTTTCCATCCACGCCCAGCGCTTCCCCACTTAGCTTGACAATGATACGGCGGTATGGGCTTGCCATAAGAACCCCTCCTTTTCGCTGGTACGGGCCTTGCGTTGCCCGTTGCGTTGGCAAAGGGGAATCGCGCACATGACGTACGTTCTTCCCCCTTTGCCTTGTTGCTTTTCAGCAGCGTCCTTTTTATGAAGCGGATGCTTTTTGCGGAGAACGCTTATTTTTTGGCGGTTTGTGCCGCGATTTCTTCCGCAAAATTCTCCTGGCGCTTTTCAATGCCCTCGCCCCGCTCGTACCGGTCAAAACGGACCACGTCGATTTTGGCGCCAATCTCCTTGGCTACCAGGGCGGTGAGCTGGCCAATGGACTTCTCGTCATCCTTCACAAAGGGCTGCTCCAGCAGGCAAACTTCCTTGTAATACTTTTCAATGCGGCCTTCCACCATTTTGTCCACGATCTTCTCGGGCTTGCCTTCATTGAGGGCCTGGGCGCGGAGGATTTCCTTTTCCTTGGCCAGGTTGTCGGTAGGCACCTGCTCCTTGCGGACAAAGACAGGCTTGGCGGCGGCGATTTGCAGGGCCACGTCATGGTAGTAGACCTTGAAGGTATCCAGGGCGCGGGTGGTGGGGGTGTCGTTGCTGATCTCCAGCAGAACGCCAATTTTGCCGCCCATGTGGATGTAGGTTTCCACCGCGCCGGTGGTGGTCTCATAGCGGGCAAACCGGCGGATGTCAATCTTCTCGCCGATGGCCACGGTGGCGTCGCTGACCAGGTCGGTGATGGTCTTGCCGGGGTTGCCGGTAAACTTCTGCGTCATCAGCTCTTCAATATCCTTGGGGGCGGCCTTGGCAATATGCGTGGCCACATCCCTGCAGAAAGCGATGAAGTTGTCGGTCTTGGCCACGAAGTCGGTTTCGCAGTTCACTTCCACGATGACACCCACGGTGGCGTCCTCGCTTACATAGCTGGCCACCAGGCCCTCGGCGGCAATGCGGCCGGCTTTCTTGGCGGCAGCGGCCAGGCCTTTTTCACGCAGCCACTCCACAGCCTTTTCCATCACGCCCTCCGCCTCGGTAAGGGCCTTTTTGCAATCCATCATACCAGCCTGGGTCATCTCGCGCAGCTCTTTGACCATTTGGGAAGTAATATCGGCCATGAAAATCTCTCCTTTGCTCAAATGCGGGAAGGGCAAGTCCCTTCCCCAAAATAGCGGGGACGGTTCTTATGCTTCGGCTTCTTCGATCTTTTCGTTTTCCGCCGCATTGGGGGCTTCAGGGGCCTCTTGCTCGCCCTGGCGGCCTTCCAAAATGGCATCCGCCAGCTTGCCCGCAATCAGCTTCACGGCGCGGATGGCATCATCATTGCCGGGGATCACGTAATCAATCTCGTCCGGGTCGCAGTTGGTGTCCACAATGCCCACGATGGGAATGCCCAGGGAGCGGGCTTCCGCCACGGCGATATGCTCCTTGCGGGGGTCCACCACAAACAGCGCGCCGGGCAGCCGCTTCATTTCACGGATGCCGCCCAGGTTGGCCTCCAGCTTTTCCCGCTCGTGCTGCAGCTTGATGACTTCCTTCTTGGGCAGCAGTTCAAACTGGCCGGATTGCTCCATCTTATCGATCTGGTTCAGGCGGTCCACCCGGGTACGGATGGTGCGGAAGTTGGTGAGCATGCCGCCCAGCCAACGGTTGTTGACATAATACATGTTGCAACGGACGGCTTCGGAGGCGATGGATTCCTGGGCCTGCTTCTTGGTGCCCACAAACAGCATGGTCTTGCCTTCCATGGCAACGTCACGCACAAAGTTGTAGGCTTCGTCCACCTTGCGGACGGTCTTTTGCAGGTCGATGATGTAGATGCCGTTGCGTTCGGTGAAGATGTACTGGGCCATTTTGGGGTTCCAGCGGCGGGTCTGGTGGCCGAAGTGCACGCCCGCTTCCAGGAGCTGTTTCATGGAAATAACTGCCATTGATGGTTTCCTCCTTGTTTTTCCCACCCTTTGCGTCTCTTCTCCCCGGACACCACAACCCGTAGGCTGTGGCACAACCAGGGGATCGACAAAGGTGCGTAATCTGGGAAAGTATAGCACAAACGGGTTTGATGCGCAAGGGGAAATTAAAACCCGGAGTGAAACCCGGGGTGAAAAATTGAAACAGCGCCGATTGTAAGAATTGTACGAATCTTGTCTCAAAAGCGTTTCGTATCTTGACTTTGATTCCAAAAAAGTGCTATTCTGAATTATTCACCCTTTTGGCCATGGCCCTTTCGGAGGGTGTGCTTCTACCCTATATCCTATTATAAGGAGGTTGTTCCAGATGTCCAACAATGCACAGCAGCTTCAATTGATCGCCCTGCGAATTAGGGATCTGCGGGATATTGCGGGTCTTAGCACTCAGGAAGTGGCGGAAAAAACCGGCATTGACCTGGCGGAATATGAAGCGTATGAAACTGGCACCCGGGATTTTTCCTTTTCGCATCTGTTTAACATTGCCGAGGCGTTGGGCGTGGATATTAGCGACCTTCTCACCGGCGAAAGCCCCAAGCTGCACGGCTATGTGCTGACCCGCAGCGGCCAGGGCCTGCAGTTTCACCGCCGCCAGCAGTACGAGTACCACCACCTGGCCTACAACTTTAAGGACAAGCTGTCCGAGCCCTTCATTGTAACCGTGCGCCAGGATGAAACGGACACGGTGAAGCAGGCCCACAGCCATGAGGGCCAGGAGCTGGACTATGTATTGGAAGGAACCCTCAAAATTGAACTGGGGGGCAACGATCTATACCTAAAGCCCGGCGACAGCATTTACTACGATAGCGCGCTGCCCCATGCCATGTATGCCATGGAGGGAGACTGCCGTTTCATTGCCGTGGTGGTGAAGGAGGGAAGCAAGGCATGATGAAACCGCTTTATTTGGAATATCTGAACTGTCCTACCCAGTATGCCACCTATGATGACTTCAACAAAAAATTCCGGATCGACCGTCCCAAAAGCTTCAACTTTGCCTTTGACGTGGCGGACCGCATTGCCCAAGAAGAGCCGGACCGCCTGGCCGTCCTGTGGACGGATGAAACCGGGGCTTGCATCCGTTATACTTTTGGGGAGCTGATGGCCGAAAGCAACCGCGCCGCGAATTGGTTTGCTTCCTTTGGCATTACAAAGGGCGATAAGGTGATGCTGGTGCTGCGCCGCCATTTGCAGTTTTGGCCCGTTTTGATGGCCTTGCACAAGCTGGGGGCCGTGGCGGTGCCCGCCACCCATCTGCTGACGGAAAAGGACGTGGTCTACCGGGTGAACGCGGCAGGCATCAAAATGGTGCTGGCCACCCATCGCAACGAGACCGCGCTGGCCGCCGTGGAAGGGGCCAAAAAGGTCTGCGAAACCCTGAAAACCCTGGCCATTTTGCAAGGAACCCGGGAGGGCTTTGCAAGCTACGGCCAGGGCATGCCCCTTTGCAGCGATGTCTTTCCCCGGCCCGCCGGAGACGCCTATGCCTGCAACGAGGACCCCTTGCTCCTGTACTTTACCAGCGGTACCACGGGTCTGCCCAAAATGGTAGAGCATGACCATTTCTATCCCCTGGCCCATGTCATCACCGCCCTGTACTGGCAGCAATGCGTGGATGGAGGCATCCACTTCACCATCAGCGAAACAGGCTGGGCCAAAAGCGTCTGGGGCAAGCTCTACGGCCAGTGGCTCACCGGAAGCGCGGTGTTTGTGTATGAGTTTGAGCGCTTCATCGCCAGGGACATCCTCACCCAAATCGCCACCCATGGAGTCACCAGCTTCTGCGCGCCGCCCACCATGTACCGGTACATGCTGCAGGAAAACTTTGCGGGCTACGACCTTTCCAAACTGCGGCACTGCGCTGTGGCCGGAGAGCCGCTCAACCCGGACATGGCGGCCGAATGGCTGAAGCGCACCGGCATCGAATTGCTGGAGGCCTTTGGCCAAACCGAGCTGGTGGTGACCCTGGCTACCTTCCCCTTTATGAAGGTGTGCCCCGGCAGCATGGGCAAGCCCTCGCCCCTGTTTGATGTGGACCTGGTGGACGAGGACGGCAAAAGCTGCCCCGCGGGCGTCACCGGTGAAATCATTGTGCGGGCCACGCCGGAAAACCGGCCTGTGGGCATGTTCCGGGGGTATTACCGGGATGAGGACCGCACCTCCTCCGCCTGGTCCGACGGCGCGTACCACACCGGCGACGTGGCCTGGCGGGATGAGTGGGGCTACTACTGGTACGTGGGCCGCGCGGATGATGTGATCAAGTCCAGCGGCTACCGCATTGGGCCCTTTGAGGTGGAAAGCGCGCTGCTGGAGCATCCCGCCGTGCTGGAGACCGCCATCACCGGCGTGCCGGACGAGCTGCGGGGCCAGGTGGTGAAGGCCACCATCGTGCTAAAGCCCGGCTTCCTGGCCAGCGAGGACCTGAAAAAAGAACTGCAGGAGCATACCAAGCGCATCACCGCGCCCTACAAGTATCCGCGCATCATTGAGTTCGTCAGCGAACTGCCCAAGACCATCAGCGGAAAGATCCGCCGGGTGGAGCTGCGGCAGAGGTCCGAAACCTGACCCTGGCCCTGGCTCTGGCCTGCGACCTGTCACCGGGAGGCTGTCTATTGAAATTGCGTTGGAAGAAAATTGGGTGCGCTCTGTTGGTCCTCATGCTTGTTGTGGGCGGCAGCCTGGCGGCGGCTTCCGCCAAGACCTTGACAGAGTGGCTGGCGGGCTTTGACTCCGGCGAAAACTGGTTTGGCCTGGACTACGCCTTTGACATCACGGACACCGCCGCTTGCTGGAAGCTATTGCAGCAGCCCATCACCGTGCTGAATGTGGGGGAAAAGGAAGTCGTCTACCCCTTGGTGGAGCCCGGCGGGAAAAAGGTGAACGACGATCCCCTGGGCGGCTCCATCGCCGGAACCACCGCCGCGGTCCACGTGCTGGGGAAAAACGAGGACGGCTGGACTTTGATTGAAGGCCTGGACGAATATGACCGGCTGATTCGGGGTTATGTGCGGACCCGCCTGCTGAAAACCGTGACCCCAAACAACAAGTTCGGCCTGATCATCGACAAGCTGACCCAGCAGATGTACGTGTTCGTCGGCGGTGAATTGTTCAGCCAATGCGGCATTTCTACCGGGCTGCCCACAGATGAGACCCCTTTTAACGAAACTGCTTCCGGGGAGTATTTGATCAGCAGCTGGGTGGGCGCCTTTGAAAACGAAAGCCTGATTTGCGACCTGGCCCTGCGCTTTAACAACGGCGATTTGCTGCACGAAGTCCCTTACATGCTGCTGGGGGATGGTACAAAGCGCTATTCCACCTATGAGGGCAACCTGGGGGAAAAGGCCAGCCATGGCTGCGTGCGGGTCACCCGCTTTGCGACCCCGGAGGGTTTGGACCAGCGCTGGCTGTGGGACAACCTGAAAAAGAACACCAAGGTCGTCATCTGGGATGACGATGGCCGCCGGTATCCCTATGCCGATGTGATGACCCCGCTGTATTACAATGCCGATGGTGGGAAATATTACCATGCCTACGACAATTGCAGCGGCGTGAAGCCGGAGTACATCCCCATGGCGGGCTTCTTGTACCTGCAACTGGACGAGCCCGGATATGATGAGCTGGAGCCCTGCCCCTTCTGCGTGCCCGTCAAGTCCATGCGCTGGGCGGATGCCTTCAATGCCAAGCGGGGGTATCTGCCGGAAGACCCCCAATAAGAGTCGTGTTCGATGCGATGCAAAAAGCCGCGCTGGGTTTTCTCAGCGCGGTTTTTGATGCGTCTGTTCTGTTGCCTTTTCCAGCCTGGCATAGGGTTCTCCCATCAGCACATGGGCATAACCGCCGCCCGGTGCTTGTTTCACCAGCAAGGACAGCTTCACCTGTCTGCCAAAGACCATCACAAAATCTGACCCACCAAATTGGAAGCAGCCCAGCATATCGCCTTTTTTTACCTGGGCTCCCACTTTTACCGATTCTTCCAGCAAAATGGAACTGACTTGGGACATGCCGATGGGAAGCAGTGCCACCAGCCCAAATGCCTTGGTTTCCAACACCACCCTGGCCCGGGTCTCCAGGCTTTGCCAGCCGGGGCTCTTACTTTCCAGCCTGTATTGCTTCTTTTGCGGGTCCCACAGGGTAACGCCCCCGGCGGCCTCCTGGGCCGGAATCAGCGCCGCTTCCCTCACCACGCCGCTCAAGGGAAAGTGAAACCGGTGGTAGTCGTCCACGTTTAAAAAGGTGTGGGTCAGCGTGCCGCCCGCAAAGGCCTGGCCATAGGCGCTGCCCTCCCCCAGCAGGCTTTCCACGGAAAAAAATCCCGTAGATTTGAGCTGCACGCCATCCACAATACCGGACTGCTGGTCAATCCTCCAAAGGCCTTGGGGCGCGGAATCCGCCGGAGAGACCAACAGGGCTTCATCGTCCGGCGCGGCAATGGGCCTTAGGGACGGGTCCCGCAAGCGCCTGGCAAAAAAATCATTAAACGAATGCCAGTTTTCCGGGGCCTCATACCAGCCCTGGTCCAGCCCAAAACGGGCTTCTTTTCTGATCATGTCCACATATTCCGGCTTCCAGCTTTCCTCCGTGGACAGGAAGGCCCCCCAGGTTTTGGCGTACTGGGCCAGCCAGGGCTGAAACGCCTCCACATATTGCAGCGAAGGGTAATAATAACCACGGCCTGCCAGCTCCGGCAGGGGCTGGTCCAACAAAAAATAAAAATACATCAGGCTTTGGTCGATTTTTTCAAACAGGCTTGGCCCCGGGGCTCCTTGCAGGGCGTCCCAGGGCATGGCCTTTGTGCACCAGTCCAGGTAGGCGTAATACGCCTCCAAATTTTGCGCGGGGTTTGTCTGCGGGTCTGGATTCACCTGCCGGGCCTGGGCAATGGAGGTTTCCAGCAGGGGCCGCAGCGCCGGGTTCTGGTCCAAAATTTGCATCAGCTGCAAGGCGATGGGCCCATGGTCCGTCCGCTGGGCCAGACTGGGTTGGCTCGCCTCGACCGTGGAGCGCGCCTGTGGCCCGGGGACCCATGGGACGGCTCTCCCGCTTTCCCTCTGCGCCAAAAACACCGCCATGCACAAGAGAAAGCAACCCGTAAAAATGCCCGCCCACAACCATTTCTTTTTCATGCCCATTCCTCCTGGTTTTCATTGTGCCCGCCCACTTTTCATTTATCCTTTTCCCCTCTCAACAAATCCTCAGCGCCACATAGACTGATCGTAGTCCTTGCGCGTGTGACAGCCTCCGCGCCTGGCGCGGTCCTGACATAGCAAAAGGACGCTGGCTTTTGCCAGAATCCACTCGTTCCAAGGCCTTTTTTGAGCCTTGGTTTCTGATAGGAGGATTTTTATGAGTTATGACCCATGCTATAGTTGGGACCGGTGTGATATTTGCCGTCCCTGCCCCCGTCCCTGCCCTTGCCCCTGCCCCGGTCCCACGCCCGAAACTTTTACTCTCAGCGGCCGTTTTCTGGGTCTGACGGATGCCTCTGGCCTTTTGGTGCAATATACCATCAACGGGGTCAGCGGTTCCACCATGACCGACGCGATGGGTCTTTTTTCCATCACGGTGCCCCGCGGCGCCAATGTGACCATCACACCTCCCGCTGTGGCCGGCTTTACCGTGGCGCCCGCTAACTATACCCTCAATTGCGTTATGGCTGACAGAAGCAACTTGGACTTCACCTACACCAATGCAGGCCAGGTTGCCAGCATCAGCGGCCGCCTCCTGGGTCTGGGTTGCTCCATGGGCTTGCCGCTTCGGCTGATTGTGGATGGCGTTCAGCAAACGGTACGCACCAACGCCCAGGGTGAGTTCTCGTTCCAGGTACCCGTCGGCTCGGTTTTGGTGCTCACGCCTCCCACGCAGGAGGGGTATTCCGTAGCCCCCTTGCACCACTTCATCGCCAGGGTGATTGGCAGCACTTCTAACCTGAACTTCCAATATCTCCCGAACCTGGTGTAAATTTTTTCTCAGCCCTCGGCCCCCGAAACGCGGGGGCCCCTTTTTACATGCAAACCTTGCGTATATGTCCATCTTTGGCTATAATAAGGGGTGCGGCTTGGCATATCCTCCTGCCATGGCCACCGCAAGAAAATGCGGCCCGGGCGCGTTCCTATCAGGAAGCCCCTTGGCCGCCCAGGGAGAAGCCATGCAACGAGTGAAGCCCAAGATGAGCCGTGCCCGCGCCATCCTGACCCTGATTGGGGCCTTGCTGGTGCTGGTTGCCATCCTTTATGCGGCCATCGCCTTGTTTGCGCCCAAACAGGAAAGCTCCGTGCTGGCCTATAAGCTTCCCTGCCAATATAATGACACCCTGATGCCCTTTGGGGGCAACGTGCTTTTTTACGATGGCGTCAGCATCCATTGCATGTCCGCCACAGGCACGGTGCGCTGGTCCTTTCAGATTGGCTCCGGGGCCGGGTACGATTGCAACGACCAAGTGGTGGCGGCCTGGGCGGGCAATACCATTTACATTTTGGACCAAAACGGGAACTCCACCTATAACGACAACCTGGGGGATGCCATTCAATTCGCCCGGGCCGGGAGACAGTATGTGGCCGCCATCATAGGAGAAACCACCAGGCCCCGTTTGGTGGTCAAGGACCACACAGGCGCCCACATGGACGAGGAGGCCGATGCTTACCAGGACCTGATTCTGCTGGACGTTGGCTTCTACGGCAGAAATGGGGAATACATGTGGACCCTCGCCCTGGACGTCTTTGGCACCGCTGCCAACACCATCCTCAACACCTTTGAGGTGGGCAAGATGAACACCGGCGAAGTGGCCCTGGGGGACAGCATCACCTATGAAATCCTCTATGAAAACGGCAACCTGCGGGTGGTGGGAACCCGAAAAATGCTCTGTTTTAACTACCGCGGCACGGAGGACGCCTCCAAAAGCGTGCTGGTGTACGGCTGGCGCATGATTGGCGATGAGGTTCCTGAACGGGGAGACGCCCTTATGGTGTTTGCGCCCACTTCCCAAACGGACAATCAATTTGACATCCGGGAGCTCCGGCTGATCAGCGGCCAAAGCGACAAGCGCTACAGCCTGCCCAGCACCTGCATCGGCGCTACCCTATGGAACCGGAATTTGTATGCCGTGGCCCCAAATCAACTCTTTCGGGCAGGGCTTGCGGCCAGCCGCTTTTCCACCTACGACCTTCCGCTGGAAAGCCCCGCCACCCGCTTTATTGGCACCCTTGACACCGGTGCGGTCCTGGTTGCCAGCGGTGAGGATGTGTACGTGCTCACCTTGCCCGATCTGTAATCTTTGTGCTTCCCAGCAGGCGAAGCGGAAAGGAGGCCCTATGAACATCGTTGATTTTGTCATCATCGGGATCGTTGCGGTCTGCATTCTTTTTGGCTTTTACCGTGGATTCATCCAGTCCGTGCTGAACTTGGGAGGCTCGCTTCTCTCCTTTTTAGGCTCTTTTTTGCTCTATCCCGCCATGGCGGACGCCATTAGCGGCAACACTGAAATCACCCGGATGATCAGCAGTTATACCGACTCCGCCAGCCTGCTGGGCAACCTGGACATCAGCAGCCAGCCGGTGGCCAGCTTGACCTCCTCCGCCGTCACCGACATTGTGGCAAAGGCCAACCTTCCCCACCCGGTGGGCACCTTGCTGACCCATAACCTAAACCAGAAAGTATTCAGCCCTTTGGGCGACCTGGCCACCAATGTGGGCGATTATGTGAACCAAACCATTCTTTCCGTCAGCATCAACGTTGTAAGCTTCCTGGTCTGCTTTGCCCTCTGCTTCCTTGTGCTGACCATCGTCATCAACCTGCTGCGGGCGGTGTTTCATTTTCCGGTGCTCAAACAGCTGGACTGGCTGCTGGGCGGCGTTTTTGGCCTGCTATTGGGTGTGGTCCTTTGCTTTGTCGCCTTTACCACTTTGCCCATTCTGGAAAGCGTCATCCCCTTGCCGCAGTTCCGGGAGTTGGTGGAGGCCAGCCAACTGGCCAAGCTGTTTGAAAATGGCAATCTGTTGCTGTCCATTATGAACCGGAAGTTGTAGGCGACCCCTTTGGCGATCTGCTCTGTGGCCCAAACCATCGCAAATGCGGGGGTTTGGGCCTTTTGCGCGACGGATGCCCGAAAAAACGCATCCATGCAACCTGGGGCGTCCCTTCCACATCTATAGTATGCAGAGCCGGTTTTGCAGGCTGCCATCACACCATTGGGGAGGCGCGATATGACACAAGAAGAATTTGCCCATCGCATTGTGGCGATGCAGGATACGCTCTACCGGGTGTCCGCCACCCTCCTGCCCCAGTTATGCGACCGGGAAGACGCGGTGCAGGAGGCCATCATCAAGGCATGGCAAAAGCAAAGCAGTCTTCGCCATGATTATGCCCTGCGTGCATGGGTGGTCCGCATCCTGATCAATGAATGCTATACCCTGCTACGCCGCCGGACGCGGGAGGAGGCCACCGGCACCCTGCCGGAATGGGAGGCCGCGCCGGACGCGCCACATGATCTCTATCGGCTCTTCACTACCCTGGATGAGAAGTACCGCCTGCCGATGGTGCTGTACTACGTGGAGGGCTACTGTGTGGAAGAAGCGGCCCGGATGCTGCAGCTGCCCCAAGGCACGTTCAAGTCGCGGCTCCACCGCGGGCGGCAGCTTCTCAAAGACCATCTGGATCTGGAGGAGGTGCACGCATGAAACAGAATGATTTCACCTCTCTATACGGCACAACCCCGGAAAGCTTCAAGGCCCGTGTTTCCTTGGCTTTACAGCAATTGGAGAAACCGCCCATGAAACGAAAGATCACCACCCGCACCCTTTTGATTGCGGCGGCGCTTCTTATACTGTTCATGGCCGTCGTCTACGCCGCGTTTTCCTCCCAGGTGGCCGCCTTCTTTGGCCGGTCCTATGGGAACGGTATGCAAAGCTGGCTGGAAAAGGGAGATGTGGCAACCCCGAACCAATCCTTTTCGCTGGACGGCGTGCTCTTTACCCTGGACGAGGTCATTTACCGAGACAACGGCCTGTACGGCGTGGGGTCCATCCGGCCAGAAAAGGACGGCACGGTGATTATTCCAGAGGACCACAGCCCCAGCGATGCCTACGGCTATGACGTTCACGGCGCGGGGGGCCTGCCGGAAACGGCCCCCAGCTATGCGCCAACCATCGCCGACATCGTACGGGAGAAAGGCGGAAAGCTGCTGATGGTCCGCGCGATTCCGGATCAAATTGGCGTGGATGGGGGAGCCATGCTCTCCCTGATGACGGTGGGCTACTCCCAGGTGCCCCAGCGGGACGGCAGCATCCGCTGCTCCTTTGAGGTATCGGACGCCTACGCCGTGGAGGAGGGACAGCTCTACACCATCCAGCTGTGGGCTTCTGTGTGGGAGATGACCCCGGAAGGGGAAATGGCGGGGGATAGCCCCCATGGCGAAAACTGGACCGTGGACATCTCCCCCACGCCCATCAGCGATGCAATCCAAAGGAGGGATTCACAATGAAGCGATTTTTCATCATTCTTCTCGCACTATGCCTTGGGGGCTTGCCTCCCCCTGCCGCGTTGGCTGAGCCGGAGGTGCTCGAACCGGAGGTAATTGTGCCGGAGGCCTATGTCCAAACCGGCACAATGCCCATCTACCGGGCAACGGCGCGGGATTTCAGCGCTGGGCTACGGCCTGAGCTGTTCAATGCATCGGAGATCGTCCGCCGTGACCAGTGGAACATCACCTTCGCGGATGAAGCCATTCTGGACTGGGCGCCTGAAGCGCTGTTTTACAATGAATACAGCGGGACCTTCGATGCCACCGCAGGCGAGGAGGGGCTGGAACAGAGCATGAGCCCATGTCCGGCCCTTTCCAACCGGATCGCCAGCCTTGCTTCTTGGGCCAGCCATGGATGGCCCGGAAGCAGGCAAGTGTATGAGCTGGAAAAGACAGCGCTGACTCACATCACGCTGGACGAGGCAAAAGGGACCCTTGAGGCCCTTTTGGAACAGTTGGGGGTAACAGGCTACGTTTGTGATTATGCGCTGGACATGAGCCTGGAACGCATCAAAGACCTGGGCAGCGACATGAATGGGATGATTTTAGCAGGTGAATTCCACACCAACGTTCCGCCGGCGGATTACAGCCAGGCCACCGCCGAGGATGAAGGCTTTTATCTCAGCTACCACAAGCCGGGCGACAGCCGCCACCAGGGCAATGGGGATATTTTCAGCGTGTCTGCCTATGTGACCCAGCGGGGCGTTGTGGACCTGGCCCTTCGCGATATGTACATCCCCGGAGAGGTGTACAGCACGCCGGAAACATTGATCGACCCTGCAACCGTCCTGGAAAGGCTGCCACAGGAAGTGGCTAATTCCCGTTTTCCCAGCTCGGTGGTGTCCATTGCCAGCATCCGGTTAACCTACGCGCCCAAGCGCGCCGCGAAAAAAGCGGACGGCATGGTGCTCTCTCCCATCTGGCTGGTCACCTACCAGGATGAAGAGGCGGAAAAGAGCGGGTACACCTGCTGGGCGGAGTTTGACGCCACCGACGGAAAGCTGCTGAACGCCATTTTCAAGTAAACAAAGCAAAATACAAAACAAGGCTGGTTTTTCGCAAACCAGCCTTGTTGGATTGTACTGGACCTGTGCAGGATTCACCGGCTGGATTATTCCGCCTCCGCCTGCGGCTCCTCTTCCGTTTTCTTCTTGTCTCCAATGGAGAGAAGCAGGTTCAGCAGGATGCCGAAGATGGCCGCGCCGGCAATGCAGGGGATTTGCAGGCCAAAGAGAGGAATGTTGCCGCCAAAGGCATAGTTGCCGCCGATGCCGATGGTCATGATGGTGGCAATCACCGCGATGTTCTTGGCGGAGAACATATCCACCTTCCGGTCAATCATGATGGCGATGCCCTGCGCGGCAATGGCGCCGAACAGATACACTTCCATGCCTCCGATGACCGCCATGGGGATGCCATAAATCAGTTTGATCAAGGGCGTAAAAAAGCTAACGATCATCGCAAACACAGCAGCGCACATCACCACCGGCACGCTGAATACCCGGGTCACAGCCATGGTGGAAATGTTTTCGCCATAGTTGGTACCAGCCGGGCCGCCCACCACGCCGGAGACCATGTCGCACAGACCGTCGCCGATCAGGTTGCGGTCCAGCAAGCTCACCATGCTATAGTCCATCTTTTTGCCTTTTTTCTTGGCTACATCGTTTACATAAACGTCCAGCTGGTACATATGGGCCGTGCTCTCCGGAATGGTGGCGATGGCAATGGGCATGATGCCCGCCACAGCCACCCAGCTGACCTTGGGCAGGGTAATGGCCGGAACGGCGAAGAGGGAGCCGTCGCCCAGCTTCCACAGGGAGGCGCTGAGCGCTGCCGCAGGCATAGGCCGGAACAAATCCACGCCGCAAGCAGCCATGATGCCGGCCACCGCGCAGCCTGTCAGCGCTCCTAGAAGCAGCGGAAGTTGCCCCAAGAGGCCTTTTAGGTACTTGCCGTATATAATGGTAGAAAGCAAGGTGACCAGTGCCACGATGGTCCAGCAGACCTCCATGGCGGTGGGGACAGCGCCGGAGGGTTTGGGTAACGCATCGCTGATGGCAACGCCCACCAGGGTGAGGCCGATGATCATGGCCACGGGCCCCGTGATGGCCGGCGGCAGGATCTTTTCCACGGAGCTGGGGCCGAAGAAGCGGATCAACAGGCCCGCCGCCACCGAGACCAGGCCGGACAGGATGATACCAAACTGCGCATAGGAAATGGCGTCAGGGGGCAGAATCCCATCCACCTTCACAAAGCCTTCCGCCGCGCACATGGCGGACACCGCTGTGAGATAAGCAAAGCTGGAACCGTAGTACAGCGGTATTTTACGGCCCGTGATCAGGATGAAGCATAGCGTGGCCAGACCGCTGGCGAAAATGGTGGTGGATACCTGAAACCCGGTAATCAGCGCCACGGCCACTGTGGCGGGGAACATGACGATCACCTGTTGCAGGGCGTAGAGAACCAGTCTGCCTAGAGGTGGGCGCTCATGAGGCAGATACCCGATTTGTTCTTTTTGCATGTGGGAATCCATCCTTTCCTTATCCAATTTTCGTGATGATGAGGTCACACACCCCATCAAGATTTACATCATTTAACCATTGACTATTCCAAAAGTCAATCCAAAAACCGCTTGAAAAACAGGCATTTTCGCCAAAATCGCCCCCTGCAAAAAAGGGGACTCTTGACGAATGCGCTGTAGAAAGCATTCTTCTTCTGTTTTGTGCCCTGTTAAAGTTCCGTAAAGCCTGGAGCCACCCGGCTGCCAAAAAAAGGAAAGCTACGCGTCTTCGCCATTTCCTGGCGGCATGCGGCGCAGAAGCGCCTCCTTCCCCGCCACGGAAAAGCCAAAAAAGCCTAGCTCCCCGGCCAGCGCCCGGTATTTTCCGTGCACATAGCTCACCAACTTCATCTGGCGCTCGTCAATGGAGCCGGTGTCCGTAAAGTATTTTTCCTGCACGCATACCTGCGTGATTTCCGCCAGGAACAGATCATGGCTGCCCAGCGGCAGAATCTCCGTGACCTTGCAGCACAAAAACGCGGGGCTCTGCGCCAGGGCCGGCGCATAGTGCAGCCCTGGCGCGGGCATGGGGGTCAGCCCCAGCACCTCAAACTTGTTTTTGTCCCGACCGCTTTTGACGCCGCAATAGTCCATGGCATGCAGCAGCTCTTCTCCCACCAGGTTCACGGTAAACTCCCGGGTCCTTTCAATGAGCGCATAGCTATAGCGCTGCTTGCGTAGGCTGATGGAGAGCATGGGCGGATGGGAGCAGACCACCCCTGTCCAGGCCACTGTGATCAAATTGGGCCGCAGGCCCCTTTCCGGGTCCGCGCAGCCCACCAATACCGTGGGCACCGGGCACAGGTAGGCCGTGGGGCCAATGGCCCGAAAGGCGGGCTCCTTCGTCTTTTCATGGCGGCGCATGCTTTCCCATGCCTTCTGGTCCTGTGAGGCTCCCATCTGCTCACGCCCTTGTCAAGATTTGTAGAAATAGTGTACAATACATGAAAATGACTGTCAATGTGGGAGGTGCCCGGGCATGGCGAAGTATCAATACAACCGATACAGAAAACCGCCCCGCAGGAAGATTCGCTTTTCGCGGATCTTCCTCCTTCTGCTGCTTTTGGCCCTCCTGGCGTATCCCTTTGTAGAGGCCAATTTGCTGACCATCGACCAGCGAACGGTACAGGTGCCCAACCTTCCTGCCAACCTGAAAAACATGAAAATCGTGTTTGCCAGCGATATTCATGAAGGACCCTTCTTTTCCCAGGCCCGGGTGGCCAACCTGATCAACACCATCAACAGCCTGGGGCCGGATATCGTCATCCTGGGCGGAGACTATGCGGAGGATAGTGACGGAGCCATTGCGTTTTTTCAAACCGCGCCGCCCATCCGGGCCCGGCTTGGCGTCTTTGGCGTGGTGGGCAACCATGACCGCACGGAACCGGAAAGCAATTTCAGCCTGCTGGTGGCGGCCATGACCAACTATGGCTGCCTGCCGCTGACCAACCATGTGGCCAAGGTGAAGGTGGGCCAAACCTACCTGTATGTGGCCGGGGTAGACGACTATGACAACGGCTTTCCCGATGTGCCCGGCGTGGCTTCCCAGGTGAGCCGCGATGATTTTGTGATCTTCGCGGGGCATAACCCGGACTTGCTGACCGCCGCTTTTTCCGCCAAAAGCAAGGAGGACGACAACCACTGGTTTGACCTGGCTCTTTTCGGCCATACCCATGGGGGGCAAATCACCCTTCTTCGCCAGCCCCTGTTGCCCGATATGGCCCCGGACATCGGTATGCGCTACCTGACCGGTTGGCGGGAGGAAAACCGCGCCAGCATTTTGGTGAGCAATGGGGTGGGCACCAGCAAACTCCCGGTGCGGCTGTTCGCCTTTCCCCAGATCCATCTGATTACCCTGAAAGCCAAATAAGGGCCCATTCTTGTGGCTAGCACCGCAGAAAGTTGAGGTATGCCATGCCCCGCGAAAGCTCCCCCGCCCAACAACCCTTAGGAGGCCGTAAAACCCTTGCTTTTTCCAATTTTTTTCATCGCCTCCTGTTTCTTTTTCTCTTTCCGCTACTGGGCTTGGCCCTGTTTGAATGCTTTTCCAGAGGGGGCCCTTCCCCCTTTTTTCTATGGGTGATCACCCGGCCTGTTTTGTTCCTGCAAAACTTGGCCCTGTTCATGGGCCTTTTTTGGTTGCTGGACTTTTTTCGCAGCGACCGCGCCCGGCTGGCCACAGCCCTGGCGTTGCTGCTGCTTTTCTGCCTGCTGGGCATTGTGAATGCCTACAAGATCCGCTACCGGTTCGAGCCGGTGCTGCTGACGGACTTGACTTTGCTGGGGGAGATGCAAACCGCCGTGCAGCAGATTGACCTGAAAATCAACTGGTGGCAAATCGCCCTGGTGCTGGGCTTTGGGATTGCCGCAGTGGTCCTGGCCCTGGTGTTTGCCCAGGGCGTCCGGCGCAAGCGCAATGTCCTGGTCCCGCTGGCCGGGGTGATCCTGTGTTGCAGTGTGATCCCCACCTGTTCTTTGGGCGAGCTGGCCCAGGGGAATTATACAGACCTGTCGGACTGCGCCTGGCAGCGCGGCACGCTGTATACCCTGGTGGCCATGGAGCGGCAACGGATGGGCCTTTCCGACATTCCTTACCAGGAGGCTGCGGTGGACCCTGTGTGGCAGGAGGCGGTGGCCTCGGCCCAGGCCGATGCTCCGCAGACCCCCAACATCATCTTTGTGCTGGCTGAAAGCTTTACCGACCAGCGGCATTTAAGCCCCTACCTACAGTTTACGGAACCCCTGATGCCTTTTTATGATCAGCTCCGACAGGCATGCGCCACCGGTGAAATCTATGTGCCCAAGCAGGGCGGCGGCACCAGCGAGACCGAGTTTGAAGTCCTCACGGGTCTGGAAAGCCGGTATTCCGCCAACCCTTATTCCTTGGGCATTCCCCATCTGTACAGCGTGGCCTCCATTCTGCGGGAGAGAGGATATCACGCTTCCGCGTTGCATTGGTTTACCGGCGTTTTTTACAACCGGTACAAAAACTTGCGTTTGCTTGGCTTTGACGAGCTCCATACCACCGACACCACCCGTCGGCCCTTCACCAAAATTGGCCAGTACATCAGCGATCAGGATCATTATACCGCCGCCCTGGCCCAGATGCGGCAGACCCCTGGCAAGGACTTCATTTTCTGCATCACCATGCAAAACCACGGGACCTACGGATACGATGATTTTGGCGTGACCTATGGCGCGGGCACTCCCTTTTCCAACCGCTTGCAGCCGGATACGGAAAAAACCATGCGCAACTATTGTTACCTGTTGCAGCAAAGCGATAAAGCCTTGCAGAAGTTCTGCACAGAATTGCAGGCCTTTGACGAACCCACGCTGGTGGTCTTCTTTGGGGACCACATTCCGCCCTTTTCCAAGGAGATGTACCAAGAGTTGGGAATGCCCATAGAGGGCGCGGCGGGGCATTTGACCCCGTACTTCATTTGGAACAACCGGCAGAATACGCCTACCCAAACCACTATGAACGCCTGGCAGCTGGGGCCTTACGCCCTGTCCCTGGCGGGCATCCGCAGCGATCCCTTCTTTTCCCTGGTCGAGTCCCGGCGGGAGAGCGGAAAAAACCAGGATGATGCCTATAAGCTGCTGAGCTTTGACGCGCTCTTTGGGAAGCAGCGCGCCTATGCGCTGGCCGGATACCGCCTGGAAAGCGAGGATTGGCAAATCGGCGGGAAGATGGATTTGCAGGGCTTTGCCTGCTATCCTATGGATGGCGGGATCTATGTGATGCCCCGCATGAAGGACCCCCTCCAAAATTACAAACTGCTGGTCAATGGACAGCCTTTGGACGACTGGTATGTGCTGGACAATCCGGGCCCTTTCACCTTGCAATGCGCGATGCTAAGCCCCAGCCAGAAGCAGTTGAACCAATCCCAAGTTGTACCCTTTTCCTCCTCCGCCGATTTGCTGGCCCAAAGCCAGCCCCTGCCTTTTCAGGCGGTTGACCTGAGTGAAATTTCTTTCCGTATGGAGAATGATGCGGGCCGCTGCTATGTGTTTTCCAGCGCCCAGCCCTTTTCCGCGCCGGTCAGTTGCCTGACCCTGGACGGGAAACGCCAGCAATGGCAACCCCCTTATGGGATTCGCAAGGCTGGGCAGTACTTCCTGGCCTCTGCGGACGCGCCTTTGTTGCTTTCCCTGGACAAAGAAAATTTCCCAGAGGGTACCCCCAGCCCGGAAGCCCTTTCCGCGTATCTGAAAAGCCACCAGGCCACGTTGCTGCTCTTTCAGTGAATCCTCAAAAGCTTGCCCAAAGTTTCCTCCTATATAAAACAGTTTCCCAACGCATCCAGTAAGCATTGCTTGACGGATGATTTCATTCGAGATACAATGAATTTGCTTTTGTTGCGCTGTTTCTTTTTTTCGGCATGATACGGCAATCCCTTATTGGCTCATCAAAAGCAAGGCAGCCGTCTCTTTCCCCTTTTGTCAAAGAGCGACGGTTTATTTCACTTCTTACTGAGAAAGGAAGGATGGCTTTGTTTGGAAGACGGCCCGACGGGAGGCGCGTGAAGCACACGGACCCTATTGTTCAGCTTACGCCCTATTTCATGCCCCAGCGCTGTGACGCCCAGGTTTTTTTAGACCATGAGGTGGACTATGAACCCCTGATGCGCTATATCGCGGAAAAAAGCCGGGAAGGCGTCAAGATCACTTTTATGGAGATCCTGATTGCCAGCTATATCCGGGGGGTTTCCCAGGTGCCCGAGGTCAACCGCTTTGTGGTGAATAAGCAGCTTTTTAACCGCAAGGAGCTGACTGTGGCCTTTACCATGCTGCTGGATACCCCGGACGGTTCCTTTGAGGAAACCGCCGTGAAAATCCACTTTGACCCCAGCGACACTCTTTTTGATGTATCCACCCGCGTGAAAACCACCGTGGAACAGAACCGGAAGCCGGAAAACGCCAACCTGGCGCTGAAGCTGACCTGCCTGGTGATGAGCGTCCCCCTGCTCCCCAACCTGGTGGTGGGCCTGGTCCGCCTGCTGGACCGGTATGGCCTCTGCCCCAAAGTCTTGTTGGACGCCATTCCTTTCCATACCGGCATGTTTGTGACCAACATGGCTTCCATCGGGATGCACCGGGTGTACCACCACATCTATAATTTCGGCAGCACCGGCCTATTTTTCAGCCTGGGCGCGCCCAACCGTGAAAATAGTGTGGATGCCAGCGGAAAGGTGTTTCGCAAATGCACGTTGCCCATCGGCATCACCGCGGATGAGCGGGTTTGTGGCGGGGCCGTCTATGCCCAGCTATTCGCCGCCATGAAGAAATGCCTCAAGCAGCCCCAACTGCTGGAACTGCCTCCGGAAGAGGTGAAGTATAACCCAGGCGCGGAATATCATTGCCCCAAGCCGGAGTCCGTGGCGTTGCCTGTTACGCTGGAAGCTGTGAAGGCGTAGTCTGCCCCTGAGCCGCCGCCCTTTGTCCTTTCGTATGAAAAAGCCCGCACACTGACGAGCGCGGGCCTTTTTCTGTTTCCTACCCCCGTTGTTCCTCCACTTTGCCCTCTTTCACGCAAAGCTGCCGCAGGGCGTGCCGGGCCACCTCCGCGTCATGGGTGATCACCACCACGGTGTGCCCGTCCCTGTGCAGCGCCGCAAAGAGGCCCAGCACTTCATCCCGGCTCTCTGGGTCCAGCGCGCCGGTGGGTTCGTCGCAAAGCAATAGCTTGGGCTCATAGCTCAGGGCCCGGGCCAGGGCCACCCGCTGCTGCTGCCCCCCACTCAGCTGCCCCGGCTTATAGTGAAGCCGTTCTCCCAGCCCTACGTTTTCCAGGGCCCGGGTGGCAATTTGCAGTCGCCTGGCTTCGCTGGTGCCCCGCAGCATCAAGGGAAAGGCCACGTTTTCCAGAGCCGTCAGCTTGGGGAGCAGTTGAAAGCCCTGAAAGACAAAGCCTATTTTTTTCCGCCGCAGAGCACAAAGCTCCTCGGCGGTCAGGCCGTTCACCTCCGCGCCGTCCAGCAGATACTGGCCGCTGCTGGGGGTGTCCAGGCAGCCCAGAATATGCATCAGCGTACTCTTGCCGCAACCACTGGGCCCCACAATGGCCGCGTATTCCCCCCGACGGATATGCAAATTCACGCCGCATAACACTGGCGCCGCCCTGTGCACTCCCGCTTCCCTTCCACTCCTGTAGCCCTTTTCAATGTTCACCATGCGGATCATGCCATCGCCTCCCAGGCCAGTTTTCCCCAATGGCCCGCGTTTTTCACAGACAGAACCTGCCAGGCCTGTGGGGCAGGGACTTTCTGCCTGGGAAGCGAATACTATCAGCGGCGCTTCTCCCCGCCGGGCCGCCCATTTCCCTTGCTAAAGGAGCCTGACCATGAACGAGACCCTGGCCCATAAGCTGAAGATGCTCCCCGACAGCCCCGGCTGCTACCTGATGAAGCGGGAGGGAAAAATCATCTATGTGGGCAAGGCGGTGAACCTGAAAAACCGGGTCCGTCAGTATTTCCACGAAAGCGCCCAGCATACCCCCAAGGTCCGCTGGATGGTGCAGGAGATTGACGATTTTGACATCATCCTTTGCGATACCAACTTTGAGGCCTTGACCCTGGAATGCAACCTCATCAAAAAGCATCGGCCTTTTTATAACATTTTACTCAAGGATGACAAGCATTTTCCCTATCTGCGCCTGGACCCCACCGAGGCCTATCCGCGCCTGACGGTGGCCCGGCAGATCGACCCCAAGGACGGGGCCAAGTATTTCGGCCCTTATTTTGGCGCCACAGGCATTCGCCAGGTGCTGGACGAGGTGCGCCGCTATTTTCCTCTGCGCACCTGCAGCCTGCCCTTGCCGCTGAAACAGCCCCACCGCCCCTGCGTTCACCACCAGATCGGCCAGTGCCTGGCCCCCTGCGCCGGGCAGGTCAGCCAGGCGGACTATGCCCGCATTTTAAAAAGCGTCGTGGCCTTTTTAGGCGGCGATACCAAACAGCTGCTTCATGATTTGACCCAGCAGATGCAGGAGCATTCTGCCCGTATGGAGTTTGAGCAAGCCGCCATGCTCCGGGATAAGATCGCAGACATCCACCGGATGATGGAAAAGCAGCACGCCATCCAAACCAAGGACACAGAGCAGGACCTGATTGCCGCAGTCAGCGAGCAAGAGGATGCTCTGGTGCAGATCACCCACATCCGGGGGGGCAAAATGGAGGGCAGCCGCAGCTTTGTGATGGAGGGCTGCGGTTACGATGACCTGTCAGATCTGATGGGCTCCTTCCTCACCCAGTATTACGATGACGAACACCTGATTCCTCACGAAATTTTGGTGGACCCGCTCCCCAAGGACGTCGAAACCCTGCTGGAGTGGCTCCGGGGCAAAAGGGGCGGGGCGGTTTCCCTGCTGTTGCCCCAGCGTGGCGCGAAGCGGCAGATGATGGACCTTTGCCAGAAAAACGCCCGGGATGCCATCACCAAGCACAGCATGAACAAGCAGGTGCGCTTCCGGCGTACCACAGGGGCCATGCGGGAGCTGCAGGAGGTCTTGGGCCTGCCCACTTTGCCCCTGCGCATTGAGGGGTACGACATCTCCAACACCCAGGGCGACCAGTCTGTGGCAGCCATGGTGGTCTTTGAAAACGGTGAGCCCGCCAAGAAAGAATACCGGCATTTCCGCATCAAAACCGTGCAGGGCGCCAATGACTTCGCCAGCATGGAAGAAGTGCTGGGTCGGCGCTTCGCCCATGGCTTGCAGGAGAAGCAGGAGCGGGAACAGGCCGGGCTTCCTGTGGAGGAGGGGCGTTTTAGCAAGCTCCCGGATGTGGTATTGATCGACGGCGGTCCCCAGCAACTGCTTTTTGCCCGCCGGGCCATGCAGAATGCCGGGGCCAGCATCCCCATGTTTGGGCTGGCGGAGCGTTTTGAAGAAATCTATCTGCCCGGCCAGGAGGAACCCATCCGGCTGAGCAAGCATTCCGACGCGCTGCACCTGATCCAATCCGTTCGGGACGAAGCCCACCGTTTTGGCATTACCCACCACCGGGCCTTGCGCACCCAGAACACCCTGCGAAGTGAACTTTCCGCCATCCCTGGCATCGGCCCCAAGCGTCAGGTGGAATTGCTTCGCCATTTTGGCAGCCTGAAGGCCATCTTTGCCGCCGACCCGGAAGCGCTGGCGGCGGTGCCGGGCATGAATGCCCCGGCGGCCAAGGCCATTGCGGACTATGTGGCGGGGAAGGCCTGAAGGCCCCCCTTTTTCCTCCCGCACCCCGCGCTTTGCCTTCGCATATCCTGTCCTGTGCAACACTTTTGCACGGAAGGGATGAAGCGCGGTGATCACAGTTTCTCAAATCGTGGCGGCCTTTCGCGAAATCATCGGCTGGCCCTACGCATCGCCAGGAAGCAACAACAAAAACGGGATTGATTGTTCCGGCGCTTTTGTCTATGCTTATCGTAAATACGGGGAAAGCATCTACCATGGTTCCAACCGGATCATCCGGAAATACTGCAACCAGGTGTTCCGCATCCAAAGCGGAGCGCAGTTGCAGGTGGGCATGGCCATCTTTAAGTCCCGTACGGACAAAACAAATCTCCCTGCGGATTATTTGCCCGGAGGGAAGTATTACGACCCGGCCCTGCCGGATGATTATTACCACATCGGCCTGGTGACCAGCGTTTCGCCCTTGCAGATCATCAACGCCACCACGCCTGTGGCCCGGGTGGACACCAAGCTGTCTGCTTGGAGCCATGCGGGAAAGCTGAACGCCGTCCAGTATGACAGCCCATGCCCGCCCTGCCCCACGCCCACTCCAACGCCCACCCCGACCCCTACGCCCACAACCGCCATCACCACAGCGCCTTCGGGCAGCACGGTGAACCTGCGCAAAAGCCCCAGCAAGTCCAGCGTTGTCCTGGTGCGGGTGCCGCTAGGACAGCAGGTGACGGTCTTGGACGCCCAGGACAGCACCTGGTGGAAGGTGCGCTATGGAAACACCACAGGGTATATGATGCAAGAATTTTTGCGGAGCGCATAACACCGCCTCGAAAGGCAGGGGGAACGCTCCGCCTGCCTTTCGACTGTACAGAGATTGTTTTTTTGAAAAAGCGGGCCTTGCTTTTTTTTTGGAATTGTTGCATAATAGGTCAAGCGGTCGAAAGAGCGCCCATAGGGCGGAAACCGTCCCGCATTGAAAATGAGCCTATGGGCTATCTTACAAAACAGCGCAGCCGCCGGAAACCCTGCGGCTAGCATCCACCCATCAAAGGAGGCCATCCTATGGAACGCGTGTATAACTTTTCTGCCGGCCCGGCGGCCATCGCCCAAAGCGTTTTGGAAAAAGCCCAGTCCGAGCTGGTCTGCTACAGGGACAAGGGGATGAGCGTGATGGAAATGAGCCACCGCTCCCCCATGTTTGAGGAGATCCTGGCGGAAACCGTCAGCCTTTTTAAGGAGCTCATGGGGGTTCCCGAAGGCTATGATGTGTTGTTTTTGCAGGGCGGAGCCACCCAGCAGTTTTCCGCCGTGCCCCTCAATCTGATGACCGGCAGCGGACAGGCGGATTATGTGGACAGCGGCAATTTTGCGCATCTGGCGGCAGAGGAAGCCAAGCGCTATGGCACGGTGAACATCGTGGCCTCCAGCAAGGAGGACAACTACACCTATGTGCCCGATGTGGACAAAATGGTGTGGAACGCTGGTGCAGACTACGCCCATATCACCACCAACAACACCATTTACGGCACCCGGTACATCAAGCTCCCGGATACGGGCAAGCTGCCCCTGGTGGCGGACATGAGCAGCAACATTTTGGCGGAGCCCTTTGATGTGAGCCGGTTTGGCGTGATTTACGCGGGTGCCCAGAAGAACATCGGCCCTGCGGGGCTTTGCGTGCTGGTGGTACGCAGCGATCTGCTGGGCAAGGCCAACCCCCTCTGCCCCAAGCTGCTGAACTGGACCGAGCAGCAGAAGAACGACAGCATGCTCAACACCCCCAACACTTACGGCATCTACATGGCGAAGCTGGGTTTTGAATGGCTGAGGGATCTGGGGGGCGTACCTGCCATTTCCAAGCAAAACATGGCAAAAGCCGCGCTGCTGTATGATTTCCTGGACGAGAGCAAGCGCTTCCGCGGCACGGCGCAAAAGGAATACCGCTCCTTCATGAATATTACCTTCGTCACCGGAGACAAGGACTTGGACGGGGAATTTGTGAAATTCGCCGCCAGCCAAGGCTTGGTGAACCTCAAGGGCCACCGCAATGTGGGCGGCATGCGGGCCAGCATCTACAACGCCATGCCCGTGGAGGGCGTGCAAAAGCTGGTGGATGTGATGAAGGCATTTGAGGCCAAGGCGTAAACCAAAACAGCAGACAGCAAAAAGCGTAAGGAGTGGAACCCATGTATAAGATTCAGACCCTGAACGCGATTTCGGATATCATCCATCAGCATTTAAGCGCGGAAAATTACCTGATTGCCAAGGAAGAGCCCGTTCCAGACGGTATTTTGGTGCGCTCTGCCGATATGCATGCCATGGCGCTGCCAGAGAGCTTGCTGGCCATTGCCCGGGCCGGCGCGGGCACCAACAATATCCCCATTGACGAGTGCAGCAAGCGGGGCATCGTGGTATTCAACACCCCCGGCGCCAACGCCAACGCCGTGGCGGAGCTGGTGATCTGCGGGCTGATGCTGGGCAGCCGCAACGTGGTGGGCGGCATTGAGTGGGTGCAAAGCTTAAAGGGCAAAGCCGCCGAGGTGCCTGCTTTGGTGGAAAAGGGCAAGGGGCAGTTTGCCGGGCCGGAGGTGCGTGGCAAAACCCTGGGCGTAATTGGCCTGGGAGCCATTGGCGCCATCGTGGCCAATGCGGCCTCCCACGGCCTGGGCATGGACGTGATTGGCTATGACCCCTTCATCAGCGTGGACAGCGCCTGGTCTTTAAGCCGGTCTGTGCGGCGCAGCAACAGCCTGGATGAGGTGCTTTCCCAGGCGGATTACATTACGCTGCACGTGCCCCTCAGCGACAAAACCAAGGCTATGATTGATACCAGCGCCCTGGCAAAAATGAAGAAAGGCGTCCATCTGCTCAATTTCAGCCGGGCTGAGTTGGTCAACGTGGAGGCCCTGCGGGCCGCCCTGGAAGCAGACCAGGTGGCCAGCTATATCACGGACTTTCCCACCGAGGAAGTGCTGGGCATGAAGCATGTGGTGGCCATCCCCCATCTGGGGGCCAGCACCCCGGAAAGCGAAGAGAACTGCGCCAGCATGGCCGCGGAAGAGCTGCGGGATTATCTGGAATTTGGGCAGATCAAAAACAGCGTGAACCTGCCGGAGATTCTGCTGGGGTACAGCGAAGGCACCCGGTTGCTGGTGATTCACGAAAATGAACCCGGCATGGTCAGCGCCATCTCTGCCGCCATTGGCGAGAAAAAGATCAACATCAACAACATGCAAAACAAGAGCCGCAAGAATATGGCGGTGACCGTGCTGGAACTGGGCGAGGCCCCGGACGCGGCGCTGATGGAAAAGATTCAGGGCATCCCGGGCATTATACGGCTTAGGAGTTTTCAGGAGTAAGGGCCTTTCCCAGCAAGCAAAGCTGGCTGGGAACCCTCTGAAAGGCACATGTGCGGTGGTTTGGCGAGGGCCAAGCCACCGCTTTTCATGTCGGATTTCACAGGCGGGATTTCCTTTCCTTTTCCCGTCTAGCGTTTTTTGTCAAACCATGGTATACTTTCCTACGCAATCCACGGAAAAGGAAGGGAAACAAAAGCATGCGAAAAACCTTCGCACTTTTTGATTTTGACGGTACCTTGATCCCAGGCGATTCCCTCGTTCTCTTCTGCCTATTCGCTAAAAAGCAGGGCCTTTGTACAACACAGCAGCTTCGGGCCGGGGCGCTGGCCGCATTGAAGTACCGGCTGGGGTTGTTCACCGCAGAGCAGAGCAAAATGGCGGCCCTTGCCTTTTTAATAGGAAAAACCCAAGCGGAGCTAGATGCTCTAGCCCTGTCTTTCTTTGAAAGCGAATTGAAACCCCGCATGCGGCAGGCTGGCCTCCAGGCCATCGAGCAACACAAGAACCAAGGCGATACCTTGCTGCTGGTGACGGCCTCGCCCTCTTTTTACCTGGAACCCCTGCGGCAGGCTTATGGTTTCGCCGCCATCATCGGCACCCGCATGGACCTGGGCATGGATGGCGTGGCCACCGGCCTCATCTGCGGCGAAAATTGCCGGGGGCTACAAAAATCCCTGCGCTTGGCCGAATATCTGGCCGCCACCGGGGACAGGCTGGACTATGAAAGCTCCTATGCCTACGGGGACAGCCTCAGCGATTTGCCCCTGCTGGAGCTCTGCGGCCACAAGGTGGCTGTGAATCCGGGCCCTTTGCTAAAAAGGAAGCTGCGTAGGCTGGAAGGCGCTGGTTGTGTGCGCTGGAACCGCTAACAAGGAGGGTCTCCATGGCTTTTAGTTTTTCCCAGGCCGATGCCCTGATCCGGCAGGCTGTGGAAGAAGGCGCTTTCCCCTCCGCCTCCTTACTGGTGGGGCAGGGCAAGCGGATCCTCTTTCGGCGCGCCTACGGCCGTTTGGACCTGGAAGGGGATGCCACCAACGAGCAGACCCGCTACGATCTGGCCTCCCTCACCAAGCCCTTGGTGGTGGGCATGCTGACCCTGCGGGCCATGGAGAGCGGCAGGCTTTGCCTTTGGGACAAGCTGGGCACCTTTATTGACGCGCCGCCGGACAAGCGGGACATCACCATCCGGCAAATCTTAACCCATACCGCCGGTTTTCCCACCGGCTTGCACCTGTGGGAGCTGTCCCAGCGCCCGGAGGACAGCATTGAGTTGCTGCTCAAGGTTCCGCTCATTGCCCCGCCCGGCGCCAAGGTACAGTATTGCTGCGCTGGATTCATCCTGCTGGGGCAGCTGCTGGAATGCCTCTACAATGCTTCCCTGGCGGACCTGGCCCGCCAGGAGGTGTTCTGGCCCCTGAAAATGACCAAGACTGGGTATTTGCCCACCGGCTCCAACATTGCCGCCACGGAGATGACCGATGAGGGCGTATGCTCCCAGGGGGTGGTGCATGATGAAAACGCCCATTTCTTAGGCGGCGTGGCAGGCAACGCAGGGGTGTTTTCCACCATGGACGACTTGGCGCTGTTTATGCAGATGCTGGCGGCGGAAGGGGCCCTGCCGGACGGCTCCCGGTACCTGTGCCCCGCCACGCTGCGCCTGGCCATGCGCAACCATACCGAGGACATGGCCCAGGCCCGGGGGCTTTCCTTCTCCTTGCCCTGGTATGACGATGGCTATACCGGGGACCTGTTCCCCAAGGAAACCATCGGCCATACGGGCTTTTCCGGCACCAGCTTTACGCTGGACCCCACCAGCGGCCTGTATGTGGTTTTCCTTACGAACCGGATTTGCCCCAGCCGGGACAACATGTCCATCTACCGCATCCGCCGGCTGATACACAACGCGGTATATGCGGTGGCTGGAAAATAAAAAAGGGAGGCACGCCAACCAAAGTGGGTGCGCCTCCTTTTTTGTTCTTCTTTCTCGTACCCTTTATTCTTTTTCCCAAAGCCCATACTGCCCGTCATTTCGCAGGGCGGAAAGCATCTGCTCCTTGATGTCCGGATAACGCTGGCTCAGCTCCGCCAGCAGCTCCTTCATCTCCTGCCTTTTGGTATGGCCGTTGGCCGGGCAGGGATTCACCAAAATAGGCAGGCTGAGTTCCTTTTTCATATGCAGCACATGCTTTTCCGGCAGGTACACCATGGGCCGGATCACCGTGACCTCGCTACGGCTCAGCCAGGTTTTGGGGTGGAAGGTGTGCAGGCGGCCCTCAAAAATCAGGCTCATCATCAGGGTTTCCAGCGCATCCTCCCGCTGATGGCCCAGGGCCAGCTTGTTACATCCCAGCTCCCGACACAAGTCGCACAGCATGCCCCGGCGCATTTTGGCGCACAGGGCACAGGGGTTTTCCTCTTTGCGGATTTCAAAGAGGATTTCGTAAAGCTCTGTGTGGCGCAGGGTCAAGGGCACGTCCAGCTCCCGGCAGAGCTGCTGGATGGCCGCCGTATCCGGCACTGTTTTCCCTGTGGTGAGCATGATGGCTTGCAACGTAAAATCCCCGTGCCGTACCTTCCGGTAGAGCGACAGGGCATGCAGCAGCAGCAGGCTGTCCTTCCCGCCGGACACGCCTACAGCTACCCGGTCTCCTGCCTGTATCAGCTTAAAATCTTGATCCGCACGGCGGATGCAACCCAGCGTGGTTTTCAAAAAGGGCGCTCCTTTGTTACGGCATTAAGGCAAAACGCGGGGTCACGCCCACATAGATACGGGTGGGCCGCGCCGGGTACGTATCCCGGTCAATTTTCTTTCGGTCAGTCTGCACCCCGTCCACAATCGTACACAGATAGCTATCCACCACAAACCCTTCGGTGGCCTCGGAAACCACATGCTGCTCGTCCGTATAGACCACGTAGAGGGCGTTTTCGTCCTCCGTATAGACCGGCTCAACGGGCTTGGCAATCCGCTCAATGATTTCCGCTTCTATCTCATAGCGCACATTCCCCAGGTCCTGCCCATAGATGATCACTTCACACAACAGCCGGTTTTTATTGCCCTTATCCTGAATGACGTGGGCGGCCAAAAACACCTGGCCTCCGCTGTTGTTTTTAAAGGTGAAGTCAATTTCACGGCCCTTGGTATCGCTGACGGTGGCATCCATGCCCAACTGCGTATAGGAAACCGGGTTGCTGTGGGCGGTGCGGTCCCCGATGGTCATGCCCGCCTGGATCGCCGCCAGATAGACGGTGGTGCTGGCCTGGCAAACACCGCCGCCAATGCCGGGCTTCAATTCTCCATAGGCGTATTCCGGCGCTTCAAAGAAGCCATTTTTTACCGATCGCTTGCCTACCACATTGTTGAAACTGAACCGGTTCCCATCATTGAGGATCATGCCGTTGATTTTTGAAAAGGCCACGCGGATGTTATTATTCCGCGCCTCAATGGAGTGCTTGTCAATGGGGGTCACCACCCGGGCCCGACGGGCCACGGTCTTTTGTAGCGTAGCCACCGTAACCTTCGGGTACAACACCTCCGGCTTGATCTCCAACTCTCCGCTTTGGAAGGTTTGCACCATTTCCAGAATCTGTTCCTTCAGCGCCCGGGTGTCCAGCTGTTGTCCCAACACCTCTTTTTGATAGGAGAAGGGATTCACAGAGTCATCCGGGTTATACCCCGTGATGGCCGCATCCTGTGGGGACTTATAGGCTTTCATTTCCAGGGTCCGCAAAATATCATTGATGGGAGCGGTGTTGGCGCTTTGCTGTACGCTAAAAAACTCCGCGCTTTTGCTCTTCATGCCCACAATTTCTTCTTGCAGTTCAAAAATCGTTTTCCGGTTGACCGCGCTGGTTTCATGGCCAATGGCCCAGGCTTCTTCCAACGCGGCGGAGGGATCAAAGGAAATGCCCAAGGTGGTGGCCGTAATGTCCTTATACTCTCCGGAGCTGTTCTTCAGCCGCACATACCAGCCGGATTGCTTGGCATTGGCCTGCCCCCACACCGCGTTGCTGGCTTCTTCCCAGGTCATGCCGCTGAGATCAATGCCATCCACGCTGATATTGTCTAAAAAAACATTGCCATAGGGACGCACGTCGGCTTGCACTTTCCATACATACCCGCCTGCGGCCACCCCTGCCAGAAGCACTAAAATCAACAAAAATTTGATCAGTTGCCAAGTAAAGCTTTTGCGCTTCTTTGCTTTTTTGCCGTTCCCGTTGCCTTTTCCATCATTTCCGTTTTTGCCGCCCTTACCGCCATTCCCTCCCTTTCCGCTGCCTTTGCGAGCCGGGGCTTGAGGAGGCTGGGGATACCAGTCCCCATCATTTTGCGGATACTGGGGGTATTGAGGGTATTGGGGATATTGCGGGTACTGGGGATACTGCTGTGGGTAGGATTGGGCCTGTGGATACTGAGGATACTGGCCATACTGCTGGGGATAGCCGTAGGGCGAAGCCTGCTGGCCATACTCGGACTCATAGCCTTGCGGGTACATAAGCCCCCCTCCTTTCCACTCTTGTATCGAAATTCTTACGTGCGTACTTTCTGGATATAGGCATACAGCGCCCTGACGTCTTGCTCCCTGTTTTCCCATTGGCCTGGCCATCGGCCCAGGGCCTCTCTGCGGCCCTCGTCGCCGTGAAAATCACTTCCGCCAGTCACCAGCAGCCCTTGTCTGCGCGCAAAGGCCTCCAGCATTCCGGTTTGTTTTGGCGTGGCAGAAGGATGATACACCTCAATTCCCACGAGGCCCTTGTCTTGCAGGGCTTCGATCAAAGAAAGCATGGCGGTGGTTTCCAGCCCCATGCGACAGGGATGGGCCAATACCGGCGCCAGCCGGACCCTTTTCAGCAGGGCGACGGCTTCCGTGGCGCTGATATGCGCATAGGGCACATAGGCAGCCCTTCCCTCGCCCAAATATCGGCCAAAGGCCTGCTGGATGGTTTTCACCACCCCCATCCTTTGCAGTGCCCGGGCGATATGGGCGCGGCCCAAGGGGCCGGACAGGGTGGGCAGCTCCTCCGAGGGGATTTCCACCCCCAATGCTCCCAGCTTTGCGAGCATTTCCTGGAATCGGCTTTGCCGCCGGGCCTCGGCTTCTTGCAAAAAATCTTGCAAGCAGGCATCCTTTGGGTCTGCGCCATAGGCCAGTACATGGAGGGTTCCCCGGTCGCCAGTGCTCAGCTCCAGCCCGGGCAAAAACGCCAGAGGGGCTTTCCCTTCTTGGCTTCTGCGCAGGTTTAGGCTTTCCACCGCCCCCGCCATGGGCTCGATCCCGGCCAGGGTATCATGGTCGCACAAAGCCAGATGGGCTAGCCCTGCGTCATCCGCCAACTGGCAGAGCTGCTGAGGGGTATGCCGCCCATCGCTGTATACGCTGTGCACGTGCAAATCCACCCCGGGCCCAGGGCAGTTGTCTCCATCGCGCTGGGGCGTTCTCACTCCTTAGGTTCCAGGAAGGGGCTGCCGTCATCCTTTTCCGCCCCGAAGTAGGAAAGGACATGCTCTCCTGCGGCGGCCCGCCGCCCTTCTTCCTCGTTTTGCTTCCGCTCATCCTGGGCGATGGGGTCCGTGCCTTGGGGCACCTCCGCTGGGCGCAGCTTTTCCGCTTCGCTCATGGGGGGCAAGGGTTTTCCTTCCATCAGGGTCACAAAATCGCCACGGCTGAGGGTCTCCCGCTCCAGCAAGGCGGCCACAACGGCTTCCAGCTTCTCCCGGTTGTCCGCCAGCAGCTTTTGGGCCCGAACATAGCATTGGTCCAGCACCTTCTTGACCTCCGCGTCAATGGAGGCCGCGCTTTGCTCGCTATATTCCCGGCTATGGCCAAAATCCATGCCTACAAACACTTCCTGATCGCTGCCCAGGTACATGGTGCCAATGTTCTCGCTCATGCCAAACTGCGTCACCATCCGGCGGCACAGCTCTGTGGCGCGCTTTAGATCGCTGCTGGAACCGGTATAAATGTCGTCCAGCGCAATCTTTTCGGCCGCGTGACCGCCCAGGGCCATGGTGATCATCCCCAGCAACGCCTTGCGGCTGACATTGTCGTTTTCCTCTGTGGGCAGGCTGAGGGTGTGGCCCGCGGCCTGGCCCCGGGGCACAATGGTGATCAGGTGCACCTCGTCACACTCGGGCAGCAGATGGGACACCAGCGCATGGCCCGCTTCATGATAGGCCACGGTTTTCTTGTCCTTTGCCGTCACCTTGTGGCTGCGCTTTTCCGGACCCATTTGCACCCGTGCAATGGCATCAATCAAATTCTGCTGGGTGATTTTCTTCTTCTTTTCCCGCACGGCCAGAATGGCGGATTCGTTCATCACGTTTTCGAGGTCCGCGCCTGTGCTAAAGGGCATGCGCTTGGCCACGTTGTTGAAGTCAATATCCTCCGCCAAGGGCTTGCCGCGGCTATGGACCTTCAGGATTTCCACCCGGCCCTCCAGGTCCGGATAGTTGACGGTGACCTGGCGGTCGAAGCGGCCCGGGCGCAGCAGCGCCGGGTCCAGAATATCCCGGCGGTTGGTGGCGGCCATCACAATGACGCCTTCATTGATGGAAAAGCCGTCCATCTCCACCAGCAGCTGGTTTAAGGTCTGCTCCCGCTCGTCATGGCCGCCGCCCAGGCCTGCGCCACGGTGGCGGCCCACCGCGTCGATTTCATCAATGAACACGATGGAAGGGGCGGCCTTTTTGGCCTGGTCAAACAAATCGCGCACGCGGCTGGCGCCTACGCCCACAAACATCTCCACAAAATCGGAGCCGCTGATGCTAAAGAAGGGCGCATTGGCCTCCCCTGCCACGGCCTTGGCCAGCAAGGTTTTGCCGGTGCCCGGAGGGCCCACCAGCAGCACACCCTTGGGGATGCGGGCGCCCATATCGGTATAGGCTTTGGGGTTCTTTAAGAACTCCACCATTTCCTGCAGTTCTTCCTTTTCTTCCTTGGCCCCTGCCACATCCTTGAAGGTGATGGGGTTTTTGGCCGGGTCGCTGATGCGGGCGCGGCTTTTGCCAAAGTTCATCACCTTGCTGTTACCGCCGCCCTGGCGCGCCATGACAAAATACCACAGCAGCACGCTGACCCCCACAATAAACAAGAGGGGCAGAAATTCCATATACCAGGGGGTGACCAGCGGCGCGCGGTATTCCACCGTAAAGGGAAGATCGTCCACGCTGACCTGTTCCAGCGCAACACCCTTTTGGGTGGCGGTCATTTGGCGCACAGTGTCAATAAAATCGGTACCGATGGTGGTTTCAAAGTCAAAGTTCCGCTCCGGGAAATCCGCGATGGCCACGGTGGTATTGCGCATAAGGCCCACCAGCGAGCTACCGCGAATGGCCACCGCTTGCACCTTGTCCTCTTTGATGGCAGACAGCAGTGCCGGGTATTCGATGCGGCGGTTGACCGCAGGGCCAAGGCCACCGTTTAAAATCACGGCAATTAGAACAAAGGATGCGATCAGTACCACATACCCCATCAACCCACGTTGAGATTTTTTCAAGACCAGAGTCCTCCTTGCTATCTGAGAGCTTGCCTTTTTGCAAAAAACTTGCCGTGCGCTCTCCCGTCGAATCCCTGCCCGTATGGTACACAAAAACAGGCCGAAAACGACCGCTTTATTATAGCATAGGGTCTTGTCAAAAACCAATACCCCCGCCGCCGAAATATGTAAATTCATGATTTAGACATAGGATTTTGCCTCTGTCGTTTTCGGCATGGAAAAAGCAGCGCGGAGGGCGCTGCTGGTGGGGGTTGCGACAGTGGGCCTGCCCACTTTCTCAAAAGCCTTACGGCTCCTTCGTATCGTCCATCGGGTTCATGGTGGGGGGCTGGTCCGTGCTGATGCTGTTCACCACGTTTTTCACGTTATCGGCAGCATGATGCACCACGTTGTTCCAGCTCTCACCAAACCCCTGCTCGTTCCTGCCGATGGAGAAACGGTAGCCCAGCACCAAGGCCACCACCCCACCGATGATCACCAACCAGGGGGCGCACAGCAAGGTTAGCAGCGAAAAGACCAGGGACAGGTTGATGATGGGCACGCTGCCCTTGTTGATCTTGATCCGGGTGCGGTACAGGAAGGAAAACGCGCCTTCGCTTTGGTTGCCGCTTTGGCGGCCTTGGGGGTTCTGGTTGCCATATTCACTCATGGGGGTTCCTCCTTATGCTCTTGGCATGATTTTATTCGCACCCCTGCGAAACAGTTGTTTTGCGGGGTTCCTTTTGACAGGTTCATCATACCGCAAAGAAGGATGAGATGCTTGAGGAATGCATGATAGGTTTCTGAGAAACAGATGAAAAAACAGGAAGAATGTGGTGGCTGCTTTATGCGGCGACGTGCGCGGCGTCCCTTGCTCCGCGGCATGGACCCACAGGGCCGGTTCGGTCAGGCGCCTTTGCAGGGCGCAGCTCCTGGCCCGGATACGCGCCCGCACGCAGCAAAAACGGCCGGTATGGCCAGCCGTTTTTGCCTTAACGCAGCTTTGGCCGCGCTTTCGCGCGGCCAAAGAATAGGGTTTGCCAATTTCTTATTGTTCCGCCAGCCTCTTGTACATGGCGTACTTGCCCATGGCATCCTCTTCGTTCTTTTTGAACAGGTCCGTTGCCACCTCGGGGAACATCTTGCTGAGGGAGGCGTACCGCACTTCGCCCTGGATGAAAGCCTGGTAATCACCGGAGGGCTGTTTGCTGTCCAAGGTGAGGGGATTCTTGCCTTCTTCGGCCAGCAGGGGGTTGTAGCGGTACAGGGGCCAGTAGCCGCATTCCACAGCCTTCTTGGCTTCCAGCTGGCTGAGGCCCATGTTGATGCCGTGGTTGATGCAAGGCGCATAGGCGATGACGATGGAGGGGCCGTTGTAGGCTTCCGCCTCGGTCATGGCCTTCAGCAGCTGGGCGGGGTTCGCGCCCATGGCCACGCTGGCCACGTACACATAGCCATAGCTCATGGCCATCATGCCCAGGTCCTTCTTCTTGGTGCGCTTGCCCGCCGCCGCAAACTTGGCGATGGAGCCGGTGGGGGTGGCCTTGGAGCTCTGTCCGCCAGTGTTTGAATACACCTCGGTATCCATCACCAGGATGTTCACGTCCTGGTTTTGGGCCAGCACATGGTCCACGCCGCCGAAGCCGATATCATAGGCCCAGCCGTCGCCGCCGAAGATCCAGAAGGATTTCTTCACCATGATGTCGCTGTCCCCGGCAATGGCCTTGGCCAGCTCGTCACAGTCGCAGCCACAATCCTTGCAGCCTTTCACCATGTCCAGCAGCTTCTTGGAGGCGGCCTTCGACTTATTGCCGTCCTGCATGGAGCCGAGCCACTCGTCGCACACAGCGGTGACTTCCGCGTTGTTGGCCTTTTCCGCAAAAGCCTTCACGTTCTCAGCCAGCTTGGCCCGGCGTTGGTTATAGGCCAGGTTCATGCCAAAGCCAAATTCCGCGTTGTCCTCAAAAAGGCTGTTGGCCCAGGCGGGACCCTTGCCTTCGTCATTGACAGTGTAGGGGCAGGTGGGTGCGCTGCCGCCATAAATGGAGGAGCAGCCTGTGGCATTGGCCACGATCATCCGGTCGCCGAAGAGTTGGCTGACCAGCTTCACATAGGGGGTTTCGCCGCAGCCCGCGCAAGCGCCGCTGAACTCGAAGAGGGGTTTCAGCGCCTGGCTGTTCTTCACGTTGGCCACGTTTTCGATGCCCTTCACTTCCGGCACGGTCATGGCGAACTCCCAGTTCTTTTCCTGGGCGGCGGCTTCCTCGGCCAGGGGCTTCATTTCCAGCGCCTTTTCCTTGGCGGGGCAAACCTGCACGCAGTTACCGCAGCCGGTGCAATCCAGGGGACTGATTTGCAGCCGGTATTGCATGCCGGCAAACTCTTTGCCCGTGGCGTTCTTGGTGGTGTATCCCTCGGGAGCCTTCTTGGTCCATTCCTCATCGGTGTAGATTGGGCGGATGACGGCATGGGGGCAAGCCAGGGAGCAGTTGCCGCATTGGATGCACTTATCGTCCAGCCACTTGGGCACGGTGACGGCAATGCCGCGCTTTTCAAACTGGGTGGTGCCGGTAGGAACCACACCACCGGGATCAAAGGCGCTGACGGGCAGGGTATCGCCTTCCTGGGCCAGCACCGGGGAGACAAACTCCTCAAAGTACTGGGTGGCCTTCACCTTCACAGGCTCCGCGCCGGTGGTGGCATTCGCCCATTCGGCGGGCACGTTAATCTTCTGCAGGCCGCTGATGGCGATGTCAATGGCGTCCCAGTTTTTCTTCACGATGGCATCGCCCTTGTTGCCATAGGTCTTCTTGGCATAGGCCTTCATGTATTCGTCGGCCTTCTCGTAGGGGATCACATCCGCCAGCTTGAAGAAGGCAGCCTGCATAATGGTGTTGATGCGGTTGCCCATGCCCACCTGCAGGGCCAGGTCCACGGCGTTGATGTTGTAGAACCGGGCCTTTTTCTTGGCCAGCAGCCGCTTCATCTTGGCGGGCAGCTGTTGCTCCATTTCCTGGGCGGTCCACTGGCTGTTCAGCAGGAACACGCCGCCCTCTTTCAGGCTGGTGACCATGTCATACCGGGTCACATAGCTCTGGTTGTGGCAGGCCACAAAGTCCGCCGCGTCGATCAGATAGGTGCTCTGGATGGGGGCCTTGCCAAAACGCAGGTGGCTGACCGTAATGCCGCCGGACTTCTTGGAGTCGTAGGAAAAATAGCCCTGGGCGTACATATCGGTATGGTCGCCGATGATCTTGATGCTGTTCTTGTTGGCGCCCACGGTGCCGTCGGAGCCAAGGCCATAGAACTTGCAGCACACGGTGCCTTCCGGCGCGGCGATGATCTGCTCGCCCAGCTTCAGGTTGGTGCCGGTGACGTCGTCCTCAATGCCCACGGTGAAGTGGTTCTTCTTCTCGCCATCCATGTTGTCGTACACGGCCTTCACCATGGTGGGGGTGAATTCCTTGCTGCCCAGGCCGTAGCGGCCACCCAGCACCTGGAGGTTGGTCTTGCCCGCTTCCATGAGGGCGGTGCAAATGTCGATGTAAAGGGGCTCGCCCAGGCTGCCGGGCTCCTTGGTGCGGTCCAGCACGGTGAGCTGCTTGCAGCTGGCGGGAATGGCGGCCAGGAAATGCTTGGCACTAAAGGGGCGGTACAGGCGGACCTTGATGAGGCCCAGCTTGGCCCCCTGCTTGTTCAGCAGGTTGATGGTCTCTTCGATGGTTTCGCAGCCGCTGCCCATGGCGATGACCACTTTTTCCGCATCGGGAGCGCCCACGTAGTTGAACAGCTCATACTTGCGGCCCACCAATTTGGAGACCTTCTTCATGACCTCTTCCACGATTTCCGGGGCCGCGTTGTAGAACTTATTGGCGGCTTCTCGGTTTTGGAAGTAGATGTCCGGGTTCTGGGCGGTACCGGCCTGGTGGGGATGCTCGGGGTTCAGGGCGCGGGCCCGGAAAGCCTTCACCTTGTCCCAAGGCATCAGGGGCTCCAGGTCCTTGTACTCCACGGCGTCGATCTTCTGCACTTCGTGGCTGGTACGGAACCCGTCAAAGAAGTGGAGGAAGGGCACGCTGGTTTCCAGGGTGGACAGGTGGGCGATCAACGCCATGTCCATGGCTTCCTGGACGCTGTTAGAGGACAGCATGGCGAAGCCGGTTTGGCGGCAGCTCATCACGTCGCTGTGGTCGCCAAAGATGGACAGGGCGTGGGCGGCCAGGGCGCGGGCGCTGACGTGGAACACGCTGGGCAGCAGCTCGCCGCTGATTTTATACATGTTGGGGATCATCAGCAGCAGACCCTGGCTGGCGGTGAAGGTGGTGGTCAGCGCGCCCGCCGCCAAGCTGCCGTGCACGGCGCCCGCCGCGCCTGCTTCGCTTTGCATTTCACTCACATGGACGGTTTGGCCAAAAAGGTTCTTGGTGCCTTTCGCGGCCCATTCGTCCACCACTTCCGCCATGGGGGAAGAGGGGGTGATGGGGTAAATGGCGGCCACATCGCTAAACGCATACGCAACATGGCCTACAGCGGTGTTTCCATCCACGGTCATTTTGATTGCCATTGAGGGTCCCTCCTACATAAGATTGATGATTGAAAGCTATCTGCGATGACAGGTACTGTCATTTCCTTGGGCGATCAGGCCGATTACAGACGCATATTTCCAACATTTCTATTATATAGAGTTGACAAAAGCTTGTCAACCGGTGTGGAGGCGTCCTTCCCCGTGTCACAAATTGGAGCCCTATCGAATAGCAAACAAAAAAAGGACAGAAGCGATCCTGGCTTCTATCCTCTCTTGTCCATTGGCCGCTGCCCGGTCTTTTCCTGTTTCTACACGCCCCACTCCTGGCAGCCTAAAAAGCGGGTCAGGGTGCCCCGCAGGGTATCCAATTCCACCGGCTTGGCCAAATGGGCGTTCATGCCGCTTTCCATGGCTTTGTCGATGTCCTCCTTAAAGGCGTTGGCCGTTAGGGCGATGATCACCACAGACTCCGCGTCGGGCCGGTCCATGGCGCGAATGGCCGCCGCCGCCTGGTAGCCGTCCATTTGCGGCATCTGCACATCCATCAAAATCACGTCATAGCCATGCTCCTCAGAGGCCTTAAACCTTTCCAGCGCCTCATGGCCATCCGCCGCTTCGTCAATGGCAATGCCCGTTTCCTCCAACATCGCCCGCACAATCACCCGGTTTAACTCCACGTCATCCACCAGCAGCATCTTCTTGCCTACAAACTGCCCGGGGGTGTTTACCGCCTCCGCCGAGGCTTCCAATGGACCGTCGGTTTCATGGAGCCACAGGATAAAGCTGAAAGTGCTGCCCTGGCCCAATTCGCTTTCCAGCTCAATCTTGCCGCCAAACAATTCCACAATGCGCTTGCTGATGGCCAGGCCCAGCCCGGTGCCGCCCACCTTGCCCGCCACCTTGTTGTTCCCTTGTTCAAAGGGTTCAAAAATGAGGCCCTGCATATCCTGCGACACGCCAATGCCGGTATCCTTGACCCAGAAGCGAATCTGCGCCCTTCCCGGTTCCTGGGCCAGCTTCTTCATGCCAAATTCGATGCTGCCGCATTCCGGCGTAAATTTGACCGCGTTGCCCAGCAGGTTGATCAACACCTGCCGCAGGCGCAGAGCATCGCTTACGAAGGTATACGGCGTTAAGGCGTCAAACTCCGTGCGGAAGCTAATGTGCTTGTCGTCGCAGCGGGGCCGGATGATCCCGGCCACGGTATGGAGCAGCTTGGGCAGGTCGGTGGCCTCCTCGCTGAGCTCTATCTTGCCCGCTTCGATTTTGGAGATGTCCAGGATGTCGTTGAGCAGGCCCAGCAGATGCTGGGAGGAGGCTTCAATCTGCCCCACATGCCCCCGCAGCTCCGTCAGGTTCACTTCCTGGTTCTTCTCGTCCCCCAGCTTGCGCTGCACAATATTGGAGATGCCAATGATGGCGTTCATGGGCGTACGGATTTCGTGGCTCATCCGCGCCAGGAACTCGCCCTTGTGCTGATTGGCCTGGTTGGCGCTGCTAACCGCCTGTTCCAGCTCTATTTGCGTGGTCCGCAGCTGGTTTTCCATGGCCACGCGCACGTCCACATTGCGGGCAAAGCCCAGCAGGCCCACCAGTTCGCCGTCTGCATCCACAATGGGCGTGCGTACAGAATCCAGGGTTTCGCTATGGCCATCCGCAAAGTTCAGCTTTTCTTCCGCATAGAAGGGGGCGCGGGTTTCAATGGTCCGGCGGTCGTGGGCCGCAAAGCTCTCTGTCATTTCTGCGGAGAACATCTGGGCGGCTGTTTTCCCGTCAAAGTCCTCCGCCGGTTTTCCCACCACGGCGGCAAAGCGCGGGTTTACAGCCAGGTAACGGCCCTGGGCATCCATATACCAAATCAGGTCCGGGGACGCGGTGAAAATTTGGCTGAGCAGCGTGCGCTGCTCCTCCACTTCCATCTGCTCTTTCACCATGTCCGTCATGTCAAAGCTTTCAATAATATAGCCCAGCTTTTCGCCGTCCTTGCTAAGGAAGTCATTGCACACGCCGCGCAAATACCGCTGGTGCTCTTCCTGGTAGTAGATCTCCGCCTCCCGGCCCTGTTCCATGGCCTTGATGGGATCATACACCGTGTTTTCCGGATAAATGCCATGGTCGCCATAGGGGGCGCCCACCACTTCCTCCAGCTTTTTACCGCGGAAGGATAGGCCCTCATCATTGATATAAATGATGTTCCTCTGGGTGTCAATAATGCTCAGGGGGTTTTTGACGCTGGCCTCGATGCTGTCAGCCATATCATCAAAGGAATCGGCCAGGGTGCCAAATTCATCCTTCACCGGGGCGCGGAAGCGGAACTGGCGCTGCCCGGCCCGGAAGCGGGAGATGCCTTCGATCAGCTTGGTGATGTTGTCGCTCAGCCAGGAAGCCAGCCAAATGGCAATGAGCACCACCAGCGCGATCAGCAGGAGCACCGTCACAATTAACCGGAAGAAAGTGGACCCCAGGTTTTCATCCACCGCCCGGTCCAGCCGCTCTGCGGTTTGCGTGGCGGGGCGTGTAAAATCCTCCAGCCCCGCGCCGATCGTAACGAAGCCAAAGCCCCGGCGGGAGTAGTTGTTGCTTTCCGAGGGGGCGTATTGCCCGGTGTAATAGGGGATGGCCGCCGCCGTGGTCAGCTTGTACAGGCCGCTCCACAGGATATAGAAGGAACCGGAGCCTCCCTTTTCCGTCAAATCCATCCATCCGGTACATTGGGGCGCAGTGTTTAAATACCGCCCGTCCAGCCCCACCAGCCCCGCCTTGGTCAGCGCCGCCGCGGGCTTCTTGGTCCTGGACTGCTGGTCAAAATTGGGAATGTCCTTCACATAATCGGTCCATTTGGGAAGGCCGCTGGCTTGCCAGCCCTCATAAATACTGCTTTCCAGCCAGGGCGTCTGGGGCTCTCCCGTCTGCGGGTCAAAGCCATAAATGGAATGATGCCTTGGGTGGCAAATATTGCGGCATTTGTAGTCCCAAATGAAGGCATAGTTCCCCTCAAATGCGCTGGGAATCTGCGTATACCGTTCATTCATGGGGGTGACATGGTCCACAAATTCCAAAATCTGGTCATGGCTCAGGGCAAAGGTGAGGTAGCCCACCACATTGCCGCCTGGGTCCGCCACGGGCGTAGCCCAGCGCACAATGCCTTCAAACCGCTGCCCATCCGGGTTTTCCGCGCCCGCATAGGCCTGCTGCTCCGGCTGGAAGGGAATGTCGTACCCTCTTTGTTCCGATGCTTTTTCCAGCGCGGTAGGCGCATACATGCCGATATAATTGGACCCTACATAAGCGCCGATCACATCAGATACATAAATTTCGCCCGGTTTCATGCTTTGTAGCGCGTCAAAATAGGTTTCCGCTTTGACATAGGTGTTTTCTTTTTGGGAAACGTCCTTCTTTTCCGGGCTCATGGGATAGTGAATCTTCCGGGGTGAAGCCGAAACCGCCTTGCACTGTTCCATGCCCTGCAGGTCTACAAAGGTGATCTCATCATAAATAGGAACTTCTTCATAGGTGAACTGGTCCGGCTCCCGGTAATGGAACTTGTCCTCGTCATTGTTTTCCGCGTTGGTGGAAACGCCTCCGCCCAGGGGGTCCGCTTTGGCGCCGGTTTCCACCCAGGCGCTTCCGTCCGCCGCCAAGGTCCAATGGCCCTGCTTCACCAACGGCCGGGTTTTGCTTTCAATAAATTTTTGATAGGTGTCTTCATTGGGCGTCATGCTGGCCAAATACAGCAAGTCCCGGTCCCGGTCATACAGAAAATCGGCCACCCGGTTGGCGGTATCGGTGGACATGCGCTCAATATTCTCCGTGGCGCTGTTGTTCAGCGCCACGGTGGAGTCCGACACCGCGATTTGCCGTAGCGTGCTTCCCAAGCTTACCAGTTGCCGCCATGCCAACAGGGTTACCAAAAGCAGCGGAATAACCTTGACCACCAGGAAAATGCGGACCAGCTTTCGCTTCATTCCATGGCCCATCCGGTTCCATAGAGCATCCATTTTGGTTCTCAAAAAACCGATGATTTTCTTTGTCATACTCACCTATGCCCTTTTGATGGAATAGAATAATGGGCGAAGAACGATTTATCGTTTCCATAAATTTTCAGATTCGTAATTATTATAATCCAGAATCTTCGCTTTTTCAAGCTTAGCTTGTCTTTTTCGCACTGCTACCGCATTTACTTTTTATGTGGGGTTTTCCCCGCCCCGGCCGTTCGGCCGCTCGCCTCAAGCCCCACCTCTCGTTCGCTTTGGGCTTCGCCCAAGTGCCCACTGGGCACTCGCTCACTGCCGGTGCCCCATCGGGGACGAGTCCCCGAACCCCTTTATTTGGCACCGTTTCACGGTGCCAAAGCCAATGCCACTGGCATAGCCATGCGCCTTGATTCTCAAAAGGGAATCGAATCTACGAAGCAAAAAAGGATGCGTCTTTTTGTACTCTGGCCACGTAAAACGTGGCCAGATAAAGGGTCCAGGGCGTTAGCCCTGGTGGAGGGGCGGAGGCGAAGCCTCTGCAGTAAATGCGGTAGCCGTGATTTTTTTCCCTGTTTTTCTTCTATTTTCCGCGGTCAGTCCACCACAAGAAAAGGACTTTCCCGCAAGCCGTCTGGGTCCAGCAACTCCCCGTAGCAGACCCGCATCACCGCGCGGCCCAGCATCCCCACCCGGTTATAGGTCTTGCGGTTGTTGCAGCCATTGGTCAGCATCACCACGCCGGTACGATCCTTTGGGTCAAAATAGGCCGCGCACAGCATGCCATTGGCCTTGCCGCCATGGCCAAACATCAGGCGGCCTTCCACCTGGTTATTCTCAATAATGTTCATAAACAATCCGTTTGCGCATGCCCCGGCCACGCTGCCCCGGCCCCCCTGGGGAGAGGTCATCTCCAACACGGTTTTCCCTTTCAGCAAGGTCGTCCCCTGGTACACGCCGCCTTCGCACAGCATGGCTAGCAGCTTGGCTAAATCCGGCGCGGAAATGATGAGCTTTCCCGCCGTCAGGATGTAGTCCTTTTCCGGCTGGGGGGTCACAATGCGGGTAGGGTCCTCTCGCAGGGTCTTGATGCGCCTTTTGCTGGGCATTTCATACATATCCGCCAGGAACAGGCTTTCCGGCAGCAAGGCGGCCTGGTAACCCGCCGTGATGCCCAACGGCCCAAAAACATGTTCCTTCATATAATCATCCACAGTCTGTCCGGAGAGCTTTTCCAGCAGGCTGCCTGCGATGCCCCCGCCGAAATTGCTGTACTCATACCGGCTGCCCGGCTGAATATCGGAATAAAACAGATAGGAAAGCCGCTCCCTCACGAACAACTGGGACAGCGGTTCCCCCCGGCCATACAGGGCGGCCTGATAAAAGCCGTTGTCCCGAAGGCTGGCGGTGTGGCTCATCACCTGGCGCAACGTGATAGGGACGTCCGGAAAATGCGGGTTGCGGATGGGAAAACCCAAAATGCCGCCAATGTCATCATCCAGCCCCGCCTTGCCCTGCTCCACCAGTTGCATCAGGCCAATGCCCACCACCATCTTGCCAATGCTGCCCACCTGAAAGGCCGTATCCTCGGTAACAGGGGCCTCATTTCGCAGCCGATCCCCATAGACATGGGTGAAAGTGACCTTGCCATTTTGGATGAACGCCACGCTGGCTCCCATGGTGGTGTAGCGCCGAAATACCTCGTTGAGCTTTTCCCGCAAGTCCTTCTGCGGGTCCGCCACCAACTGCGCTAAATCTGCTTCATCTGCGGCCAGTTCCTGGGAGGTGATCTCCTCCGGCGGCTCTTCTTCTGACGGCGCTTCCGCCACCGTATTTTCGGCTGCACCGGCGGCCCAGGCGGGCATTGGCCCTTGCGGGAAAGGATGCCAAAGCAGCAGCAGCGCCAGCAGCGCACAAATGCAGGCCTTCTTCCGGCCCCATGGGGCCTTTGTGCTTCTTCTCATGCGGTTGCTCCTGTTTTCTTTAGAATAGGGCTAGCTGGGTGGGGCACCCGGCCCGCGCCGCCCGGTTGATGTCTGTGAACCGGTGCAGCAGCCCACGCCTTGCGCAGGCTTCCTCATAGCGCGCCCTTAGGGCTTCGGCCTGGGGCGCGACACAGCTATATTGCAGCCCAAAGGCGTCCACAAATTTCTGCTTGATCCCTTGGAAGGAAGGGTCCTTGTCCAGATGGGCGTAAAAATACTCTCGGTTGCCGGTACGCAGGGTCATGCCAAAATGGCAAACCGCATACCGTCCGCCTGCCTCTGCGGTTTTCTCCAGCAGGGCTTCCAGGTTGTCCCAGCTATCCGTCAGAAAAGGCACCACGGGGCATATCCAGGTCCCCACAAACACCCCGGCCTGGGCCAGTTCCTTCATGGCGGCAAAGCGCTGGCTGGTGGGCGGCGCCCCTGGTTCCAAGCGGAGGCTCAAAGCGTCCTCCGCCGCTGTGATGGAGAAGGTTCCATACACCGGGGCGGTTTTGCCCATGTCCGCCAGCACATCCGCATCCCGGGCCATCAGCGTCCCTTTGGTGGTCAGCCCTGCCCCGAAGCCGTATTTTTTCAGAAGCAGCAGGGATTGCCGGGTAATCTCCAGGTCCTTCTCCATCCGGTTGTAGGGGTCGCTGGCAGCCCCCACCGCCACCACGCCGGGCTTTTTCTTCTGGCGCAGTTCCTGCTCCAGCATAGCAAGGCAATCCTTCTTATGCCGAATGTGGTCAAAGCGCTCGATGCGGTAGCATTCGCTCCGGGTATCGCAATAAATGCAGCCGTGGTTGCAGCCACGGTACAGGTTTATGTTGTAATCCGCCAGAAAAAAAGCGTCCTCAGGATAGCGGACAGGGCTTAACAACCGTTTGGCCAAAAAGGTCTCCGCCGGCAGCCCTGTTTCCATAGCCTTCCCCTTTGCTTCCGCGTTTTTTGTCAGTATACGAAGGGCGCTTCCCCCTGTCAAGCTTCCCTTTACCCCGGCGGCCTGATGTGGTATCCTACTTCCGTTCCTGTTTTCCCATTTTTCCAAGGAGGCTTTTCCTATGAAATACGATCTGTTGCTCAGCGATGCGGACGGCACGCTGTTTGACTTTCTGGCGGGAGAGCGCAATGCCATCCGTTCCTTGTTTCTAGAGTGCGGCCTGCCCGCAGAGGATCAGGCCATCACCCTGTACAGCAGTATCAATGAGAGCCATTGGAAAAAGCTGGAACGGGGCGAAACCACCCAGGCCCGGCTGCGGGTGGAGCGTTTCCAGGAATTTTTACAAGCCATAGGGGCCCAGGGTGACCCGGGACTGATGAGCGAGCGTTATGTGGAACTGCTGGGCCAGCAACGCATTTTGATTCCCGGCGCGCTGGACCTTTGCCGCCGGGTGTCCCAGCATATGCCCATTTATTTGGTAACCAACGGCCTGTCCAAGGTGCAGCGCAGCCGCTTCCAGGGCTGCGAGCTTTCCCCGTACCTCTCCGGTTTTTTGATCAGCGAGGAGGTGGGGCATGCTAAGCCTGACCCCCATATGCTGGTGGAGGCCATGCGGCTTTGTGGCGTAAGCCTGCCCCGGCGGGTGGCGCTGCTGGGTGACAGCGTATCGGCGGACATTGGCGCGGCCCAGGCGGCGGGCGTGGACAGCATCTTGTTTGTAAACGGCGGCGCTGTGCCCGAAAGCCACGGGGCGACTTTCGTAGCGTCCACCTTGGAGCAGGCGGCGGACCTTCTTTTGCAATAAACCACAGGCGGGCGGAGGCCCCATAGTGTGCGGGGCAAGACCCAGAGCCCCTTTATTTGCAACGATCCACGGTGACAAAGCAAATATCAACGGCATAGCCATGCGTCTTGATCCTCAAAAAGGGAGTCGAATGTAGGAAGCAAAAAGGATGCGTCTTTTTGCATTCTGGCCACGTAAAACGCGGCCAGAGAAAGGGTCCAGGGCGAAAGCCCTGGTGGAGGGGCGGAGGCGAAGCCTCTGCGTCAATACGGCGGCCGTGATAAACCAGCGCTTTCCCTTGCCTTTTCCCCTGAAACAAGGTAAAATAATACCAATCATTTCCGATCCATATAGAAAGGGTGGCTTCTGATGTATCAAGAGGTTATCAATGTAGCAAAGGAAAAAATGCAAAAGACGACCTCCGTCTTTCAAGGGGAGCTTCGCAGCCTGCGAGCCGGCCGTGCCAACCCCCAATTGCTGGAACGCGTCATGGTGGATTACTACGGCACCCAAACGCCCCTGCCCCAGATGGGCAACATCACCTCCCCCGAGCCCCGCATGCTGCTCATTTCCCTGTGGGACCCCAAGGCCATTCCCCTGGTGGAAAAGGCAATTCAAAAAAGCGACCTGGGCCTCAATCCCAGCAACGATGGCAAGCTCATCCGCCTGGTGATCCCAGAGTTGAATGAGGAGCGCCGCAAAGACCTGACCAAGCTGGTGCGCAAGGGCGTGGAGGAAGCCAAGGTGGCCGTCCGCTCCATTCGCCGGGACGCCATGGAACAGTTTAAGAAGCTGGAAAAGGACGGAAAAATCACCGAGGATGACCAGGGCAAGGCGGAAAAGAAGATGCAGGATGCAACCGACGCCGCCATCAAAAGCCTGGACGAGCTGGCCGCCCAAAAGGAAAAGGAAATCATGGAGGTGTGATCCCTCCCGGAGGGCGTATGCAACAGACCTTTGAACATTTGCTGGGCCTTTCCGCCCCCACGGCGCTGGCGCTTCTGGCGGCATCCGGCATCCTGGACGTGCAGGTGAAGCTCACCGCGGCCCCGCCCCGAAAGAACCCCTCGCCGGAGGATTTGCTGCGAAGCCCGGAGGGCGAAGCCCATGGCTATGCTTCCACCCGGGTGGTGGCCGTGCAGGACGAGGGGCATACCCTGCTGGTTTCCCGCTTTTTGGTGGATTCCCCCCGCCTTCGGCAAGAAGCCCCCTGAGCGGCAGGATTCCCTCGCTTTCATTTTCCTTTGAAAGGATTTTCCTATGACCGCCACCCACCCGCCAACGCTGGACCTAACCCGACTTCCCCGTCACGTGGCCATCATCATGGATGGCAACGGGCGTTGGGCCAAAAAACATAAGCTCAAAATTGCCCTGGGGCACCGCACCGGCACCGAAGCCCTGCGGGAGATTATCCGTAACAGCAGCGATATCGGCATCAAGTCCCTGTCCCTGTATGCCTTTTCCACGGAAAACTGGGGCCGCTCTCCCGTCGAGGTGGAGGCCCTGATGGCCTTGATGCTGGAGTTTTTCCACAGCGAGATTGACGAGCTGGACGAAAAAAACGTGCGCATCACCATCTTGGGGGACAAGAGCGGCCTGCCGGAACCCCAGCGCAAAGCGCTGGAGCAGGCGGAGGCCCGCACCGGGAAGAACACAGGGCTGCGGCTGAACATCGCCATCAACTACGGGGCCCGGGCTGAATGGGTCCGCGCCACCCGCTTGCTGGCCCAGCAGGTGGCGGAAGGGTCCCTGAAGCCGGAGGACATCAACGAAAGCGCCTTGGCAGCCCATCTGTACACCGCCGGGCAGGAGGATGTGGACCTGCTGATCCGCACCAGCGGGGAAATGCGGCTGAGCAATTTTTTGCTATACCAGTGCGCCTATGCGGAATTCCTGTTCCCCACGGTGCTCTGGCCGGATTTCTCCCTGGCCCATTACCATGAAGCCCTGGCGGCCTACCAGCAACGGGACCGCAGATACGGCAAGCGGGAGAACGCCTGATTTTCCCGCTCTCTAGACTGTAGTAAGGAAGGATCACCATGGCACAGCGTACCATCACGGGGACCCTTATGACCTTGGCCTTGGCGGCTCTGCTCTATTTTGGCGGCTGGGTCTTTGCCATCGCCGCCTTCCTGGTGTTTGCCTTGGCCATTTACGAGGAATTGCACGCCCTCACCCTGGCCGGGCACAACCCGGTTCGCTGGGCTTCCTATGCCGCGCTGGTCATCAGCGTTCCTATGATGTTCCTTTATTCCTATACCGTCATTATGCCCATTTTGGTGGTGCTCAGCTTTTGCATATTGCTGCAGGTGATGCGCCGCACCGAGCCGGATTTGGTGGATGTGCTGGTCAGCGTCCTTCCTATGCTGACGCTGGTGTTTCCCGCCATGTCCCTCTTTGGCCTGTTGGTGGTGCAGCCCCAGCCTTTGCAGCTCTTTTTCCTGGTGATGCTGTTTGTCATTGCCATTGGCAGCGATACCTGCGCCTATTTTGTAGGCTCCTGGCTAGGCGGGCCCAAGCTGGCCCCCCACATCAGCCCCAAAAAGACCCTTTCCGGCTCCCTGGGCGGCCTGGTGGCCAGCATTCTGCTGGCGGCGCTGACCGGGTGGATTTTTTCCTTATGCGTTCCCGATTGGCCCTGGCCGCCTGTCTGGGCCAACATGCTGGTGGGTTTCTTTGGCGGCGTGGCCGGGCAGGTAGGCGACCTGTTTGCCAGTATGGTGAAACGCCATTGCAAGGTGAAGGACTTTGGCAACCTGTTCCCCGGCCATGGCGGCATGCTGGACCGTCTGGACAGCATCGCCTTTGTGGCCATCATTGTGTATTGCTACCGTATCATTTTGCTGCTGGGCAGTACGCCGGTGGAATAAGCGCAAGGGCCAGCGCCATGGACCCTTGATTCGCCCGCATGATGCGTACCCTGAGCAGAAAAGACAGCCCTCTTTGGTTGCCCCCAATTCCTAGAACGCTTTTATTGGGTTGTTTCGGGCTTTTCCCTGCTTGCTCCCATTTTCGCGTATACCGCCGAAAATGGGCTTTCCTTTTTCCCCCGACTCACTCCCCTTCCAAAGGAGGTTCCCCCATGTCTTTTGCTCCCCGCCGCATGGCTGTGTTGGGTTCCACCGGCAGCATCGGCACCCAGGCCCTGGAGGTCACCGCTCTCCACCCGGACAAATTCTCCATCACGGCTCTCACCGCCTATGCCAACAAGGACCTGCTGTTTGCGCAGGTCCGGGCTTTCCGGCCCCAAATGGCGGGGCTCATTCAGCCCATCCCGTTGGAGGACATCCCGCAGGACCTGCGTTTTTGCCGCTGGGTCTTTGGCAAGGAGGCCCTAACGCTGGCTTCGGAGACCGATTGTGACGACGTGCTGGTGTCCGTGGTGGGCATGGCGGGGCTGGAAGGCGTGCTGGCGGCGCTGTCCAAGGGAAAGCGTGTGCTGTTGGCCAACAAGGAAGCCCTGGTCACCGGCGGGCAACTGGTGACCCAGGCTGCCGCCAAGCTGGGCCCCCAGGCCCTGCTGCCCGTGGACAGCGAGCACAGCGCCATTTTCCAGTGCCTGCAAGCTGCGGACGGCAATCCGGTCCAGACCCTGTACCTCACCTGCTCCGGCGGGCCTTTCCGTACTTGGAGCCAAGCCGAGATCCGTGCCGCCACCAAAGGCCAGGCCTTACAGCACCCCAACTGGGTGATGGGCCAGAAGATCACCATTGACAGCGCCACCTTGTTTAACAAGGCGTTGGAAATCATTGAAGCCAAATGGTTGTTTCACGTGGACCCTTCGCAGATCCAGGTGGTCATCCACCCGCAAAGCGTGGTCCACAGCGGGGTTGGCTTTGTGGATGGCGCGGTGTTGGCCCAGCTGGGCACGCCGGATATGCGGCTGCCTATTTTGTATGCCATGAGCTTTCCCCACCGCCTGGCCACCGGGGGCGCTCCCCTGGACCTGTTCTCTCTGGGGTCGCTCACCTTTGAACAGCCGGACCCGGTCCGCTTCCCCTCCCTGCGCATGGCCCGGGAGGCCCTGGCGGCGGGCGGCGCGGCCGCCTGTGTGCTCAACGCCGCCAACGAGGTGGCCGTGGCGCATTTTTTACAATCCCCCGGCGGGAATGGCATGCCTCTGGGTCGAATCTATGAAGTGGTGGAGGATTGCTTGCAAAAGCTGGCCCACCTGCCCGCTTCCTCCCTGGCGGAAGTGTTGGAGGCGGACCGGCAAGCCCGGCAGCGGGCTACGCAGCTTTTGACCGCCCAGGCACAATAAAGCCTCCTTTTTCTGCATAAGCTATCCCGATGGCTCGCCACGTGGCCTGTGATCCCTCTCTTGAAAGGAATTGACTGCATGACCATTTTGTATATTCTGTTGGCGCTCTTTCTGCTGGGCATTCTCATCACGGTGCATGAGTTTGGCCATTTCATCGCGGCACGGCTGACGGGCATTGCTGTGAAGGAGTTTTCCATCGGCTTTGGCCCTAAAATTCTGCAATGGAAAAGCAAAAAACACGAAACCCGCTTTTCCCTGCGGCCCATTCCCATGGGCGGCTACTGCATGTTTTACGGCGATACGGATGACGACCCAAAGGGGGTTAAGCAGGACGATCCCCGCAATTATAACAAAGCGCCCGTTTGGAAACGCATGCTCAGCGTGCTTTGTGGCCCGCTGATGAATTTTGTGCTGGCCTTTGTGGTGGCGGTGGTGCTGATGGCCGGGTATGGCCTGATGCCCACGCAGCCCTTTGTGGAAAGCGTGGAGCAGGGCATGCCCGCCCAGGCGGGTGGCCTGCAGGCCGGGGATGTATTTATGAAAATCGGCGGCCAGGCCCTGGATGGAAAATCCGTGCAGGACATCTCCTCCGCCATTGACGCCTCCGGCCCCAGCAGTTCCATTCCTTTTACGGTTTTGCGGGATGGCCAGGAGATTACTTTGCCCATCACCCCCATCAGGGATGAGGCGGCAAACCGGTACCGTATCGGCATCACCATCAGCGGGTACACCCGCATCACTGCGGACAAGGTGATCCCCGCCGCCTGGGACAGCTGCGTGTACGCCAGCCGGGCCATTCTGGACGCCCTGGGCAAGCTGGTGACCACCGGGGAAGGTCTTAACGAAACCGCCGGGCCGGTGGGCGTGGTGCAATTGGTGGCCGAGCAGACCCGGCAGGGCGGGCTGGAAATCTTCTTAAACCTCATGGTGATCATTTCCATCAATTTGGGCCTGGTGAACCTGTTCCCCATTCCCGGCCTGGACGGCAGCCGTCTGGTGTTCATGCTCATCGAGGCCGTCCGGCGCAAACCTGTCAGCCCCAAAATTGAGTCCAGCATTCACCTGGCCGGGTATATGCTGCTGTTTTGCCTGATGCTGTTTTTCACCTTCAAGGACGTGGGGCGGATTTTAGGCGCGTAGGGGTTCGGACCTTTGCCAATACTGTCCACCGCATTCATGCGGTGGATTTTTGTTGTACACAACCCCCATGTCGCTGCGGGAAGCCAGGCGACATGGGCGGGTGTATTGACAATTCTTTTACGCAAGCTCGATTCCCACAACCTGCACCTTGAGCAGTGGCACCACTCGCTCCCAAAATACTTCCTGGGCAAATACCACCGTGGCGCTGTTGTCGCAGGGATGAAAGGCGATGCGGGGCGTGGCGCGGACGGCGGTTTCGTAGCAGAGGGGAATGGTATACTCCTGAGCAAAAAACAGCCCCAGCGGGCTGACGGACCCGCCCGTCAAATGCAGCAGGCCGGGCAGCGCCGTTTCCGGCGCAAAGCTGAGCCGGGACACCCCCAGTGCCTTGCTGACCACCGCCGTGCGAAAAGCGGTGTCCGGTCGGAGCAGCATCAAGTAATACTGGGTTTGCTGCCGGTTGCTGAGGAAAACATTTTTGCAATAGGTGGTCTCCGGGTCCAAAAAGGGCATAGCGAGACACTCTTCCATGGTATACGCCCTGGGATGGGTGTATTGCTGATACGCAATACCCTTTTCATCCAGCAGCGACAGAATCCGCTCCCTTGCGCCGGTGTTTTCTGTTCGTTCCTCTTCCATTTAGGGGGTTCCCTCTTTCAGTCTGGATACGCGCAACGCCTTGAAAAATGAAAAGCCTTTTATAGCTTTTTTCCGATATAAAATACATACCCGTAATACTGTTTGTATTTTTCGTAGAGCTCCGCCTCGTGCCGGTCGCTTTCCACATAGTCCTTTACGGCTTGGTTTCCCGCGTATTTTTCCAGAAGCGCTTTTCCCGCGGCCTCCCGGGGTATGAAGTAACGTTCCGTCCAGCATTGTTCCGGCAGCGCAAAGACAGCCACCATATGATACCCGGCTTTTTGCAGAATGGTGATATTCTGCCCGATGGTGTCCATATCCGGCACCGCTTCCACCCACCATTTTTCAATTTCAGCGGGGCGTTCCTCCGTAAACCAGGTGGCGCTTGTGACGGCCACATGGCCACCCTTTTTCAGAAAGCCATGCCAATGGGTGAGGCCCTTTTCAAAGCCAATGCTGTCGATGGCCCCTTCGGACCAGATCAGGTCCAACTCCTCCTTTTGAAAGGGGAGGTTTTCCATGTTGCCCACGATCCCATGGGCCCTGTCTTGGAGCTTCCGCTTTCTGGCGTTCTCGTGAAAGATCTTGATAAACTCCGGAAAGAAATCCAGCCCCGTGATCTTTCCCTCGATCTTTTGCGCCAGAACCATAGTTTGCCCGCCGGTTCCGCAGCCTAGATCGGCAACCCTTGCGCCTTCTTTCAGCCCATCCACAAAGCTAAGCGCCTTCAGCGTCATGTCAGGGCTGCCCGGCCCCTGCCGCTCCAGCCCCACATGGGTGTCCCGGAGTAGTTCACGAAATGACATTGGTTGATTTTCCATCTTTTGCTCCTTCGTTACGATTGTCCGTAACTTTTTTCCACAGAAAAGACTTGCACCCGGCAGCTTTCCATGTCTATGAACGAATAAAATTCTTCGGCCCAAGGGTTCGGTTCCTCGGGTTCCATCATTCTTTGGGCATCCTCCATGCTTTCCCACATCAGCAAATCCACCCAGGTTTCGCCCTCGCGTAGCTGCTTCCATGAAATATATCCCTTTTGTTTGGACATATACTCATGGTTCAGTGCTTCTGCCGCCAGCAGAAAACCTGGTACGGAGGCTCCCTCCGCGAGATTGAACGAGATGAATAAAGCGGCATTGGACATCGTTGTAGGCTCCCTTCTCAATCTTTATTTCGATTCCTGATGGTAGGATAACCCATGAAATATGACAACAGCGTGGCAATTGATCCATTTTCTAATCCTCTTTTTTTCCTTGCGGCTCTCTTTGTTTCCCTTTCCCTCTGCCTAGGATAGACAGCAGGAAAAAGCCAACTGCGCCAACCATTCCATAGAGGGAAAAGAGTATGTAGACCTGCTGCAGGGTAAAAACCTTGGCGAAGGCCCCGTAGAGCAAACTAAAGCAAATCATGGCCACGTTTTGCCCCACCCCATAAAAGGACAGGACCGTGGCCCGGCCTTCCTCTTTGATTTCGCTTTGCAACGCATTCACTAGCAAAATTTCCGCCGCCGCCATGCCCAAAAAGGAAAGGCCAAAGAACAAAATGGCGTATTGATTCCATACCATTGCAAAGAGCAGTAGGAAAAAGCAGGCCAGCCCGCTCAAAAGAAAAATCCGCCTCATGGAAGCTCCCTTTTTTTGGATCATGGGCGCCAGCATGTCCCCCAGCGCAACGAACACAAAGCGGACCGTTAAAATTACGCTCACCCAGAGCTCGTTCAGTTGAAAATCATGGATGATGAGGGCGTCAAATTCATCCAGATAGCTTCCAAGCCCCACAAAAAACACCAAAAATACAATAGACACCAGGGCCACGCGGCTCCCTTTGATAAAAGCGCTTGCCTCTTTGAGCGTTCCAAAAAAATCTGTAGGCTCTGCGGCGACCCGCTCCGCATACTCATTTTTCTCTCTGAGTTGCAAAGCAAAGAATACATTGAGAAAGCATATGGCCGCGGAGAGGAGCGCAAGGGTTTCGATGCTCATAAAGTTCGCCAGGAGGCCCGCCGACACAAGCCCCACAATTGTCCCCACATTCGCAAAAAACTGTGCTCTTCCATACACTTTGGCGAAGCTTTCCTCGCACCCATCACTCTTTAGGTTATCATAGAGCAAGCCCTCTTCTGTTCCGGAGGTAAACGCGCCCGCCACCGCCCAAAAAACAAAGCCAAGGGCAAACAAAAGGAATGTATGGGAAAAAAACCAGATCACAAAGCAAAGCCCTTGTAACACAGCGGCCAAAGCCAGCATATTCCTTCGGTTCCACCGGTCCGCCAAAACCCCGGAAGGAATTTCAAATACGATGGCAAATACGCTCCAAATCGCAAGCAACACCGCCACGTCCGTCACCGACTGTCCCCTGCGAAGAAACAAAATTGTATAGAAGGCATAGATGGGCAGGCACTGGCTGATGAATTTATAGCTGTACAGAGCCTTGACATGAAAGGTGGTCATTGGTTTTCCTCAAAATCTCCATCATAGGCCGTTTCAGGCTTGGATAAATCATTATACCATATCTTTGCCTGTCCGTGTGTTTGTCTTTTCTCCCTCCGCCCGGCCCTGGGCTCCTCCCCCTGAGGGGCTCCCTTTTCCGACTTCCAAAAACATGATATAATGCAAGCAAGGATTTAGCCAGGACCCCACCAAGGAGGCCTTCCATGACCCACACCCGCAGCTTTTTCATTGGCAAACTGCCCATTGGCGGCGGCGCCCCAGTGTCCGTGCAGAGCATGACCAACACGGATACCCGGGATGCCGCGGCCACCCTGGCCCAGGTGAAGGCCCTGTATGCCGCCGGATGCGACATCGTACGGGTCAGCGTGTATGACGACGACTGCTTGCCTGCCCTTGACGCTTTGGTGGCTGGGAGCCCCGTTCCCCTGGTGGCGGACATCCACTTCCGGGCGGACTTAGCCATCGGCGCTATGGAACGGGGCGTTGCCAAGGTACGCATCAACCCCGGTAATATCGGAAGCGCGGAAGGCGTGCGCCGGGTGGCGGACTGTGCCAAGGCCCACCATGTGCCTCTCCGCATCGGGGTGAACAGCGGCTCCGTGGAGAAAAGCATCCTGGCCCGGGAGGGCGGGGTCACGGCCCGGGGCCTGGTGGACAGCGCCCTGTCCCATGCCCGGCTGCTGGAAATGGCAGGGTTTCATGACATTGTGCTGTCCCTGAAAGCCAGCAGCGTCCCCCTGACGGTGGAAGCCTACCGCCTGGCCGCAAAAGAAACAGACTATCCCCTGCATGTGGGGGTCACGGAAGCGGGCTTGCCCGGCGCCGGCAACATCAAAAGCGCTATTGGCATTGGTGCGCTGCTGCTGGACGGCATCGGCGATACCATTCGCGTCTCTTTGACCGGCAGCCCCCTCCCCGAGGGTCCCGCCGCCATAGAGATTCTGCAAGCGGTAGGCTTGCGAAAAAACCATGTGAATGTGGTCAGCTGCCCCACCTGCGGCCGCACCGGCGTAGACGTGGCCGCCATTGCCCTGCGGGTGCAGACAGAGCTGGCGGACATCCGGGTTCCCCTTACCGTGGCGGTGATGGGCTGTGTGGTGAACGGCCCCGGCGAAGCCTTGGAGGCGGATGTGGGCCTGGCGGGCGGCGGTCTTTCCGCTGCCGGAAGCGCGGCGGGAGGCGAAAACAGCGCCTATGCCGTGGGCGCGCTGTTTGAGCGGGGCAAGCCTCCCCAGCGGGTGGAAGGAGATCTGGCGGGACTGCTCATCGCCCGCGCCCGGGAAATTGCAAAGGCAAAAGAGGGTTCCCTTTGAATAAGCAAGAGCTGCTGCATCTGCTGGAAGAAGCGGTGCCCCCGCTGCAGGGAAAGCTTCATGTGGAGCGGGTGCTGTACAAAAAGAGCCTGAACAAGGTGTATATGAGCTTCCTGAGCGACCTGCTGGTGGCTGAGGTGGATTTTTTGGCCCTGGAGAGGAAGCTGCGGGGGGTATTCTCCGGCGTATCCATCGCCCTGCGGATTGCTTCCCCCTCTTTGGGGGAGGATTTTTTGCAAAACATCAACCAGTACAAGCCTGTGCTGACGGATTTTTTGCGCCGCCAAAGCCCCGCCCTGTCCACCTGGATTCACGATGTGGGCTGGCAGGTGGAGCAAGGCCGTATTCTGCTCACCTGCCCGGACGAAATGGCCTTGGAGTATTTTCAGCGCCACGGCCTGGATGAAAAGCTGGCCCAGGCGGTGTGGGATATTTTCCGGCTGCGGCTGTCCATCGGCCTGACGGTCTGTGGCCAGCGGGAAGAATGGGTCCAGGAAATGCGGGAGCAGCGGGGTTTTGCCTTTGCGGAGCCTGCTCGCGAACCGGAGGAAAGAGAAGAGCCGCCTGACGCCTCAGACCCTGCGGCGTTTGCCTCTGCCGGGGACCCAGCGCAGCCTGGGAAGCCTTCGCCTCCTGCCAAAGAAGGAAAAAGCGCTAAGACGGCCCCAAAAAGCAGCAAGCCGGAACAAGGCCCCGTGCTCAAGGGCCGCGCCATTGCGGACCCTCCCGTGCCCATCGGCGAATTGGCGGATGACAGCGGCATCGTGGTGATCGAGGGCACCCTCACCGGGCTGAACGAGCCCAAGGAACTCAAAGGCGGGGAAACCGTCCTTTGCACCTTTGCCCTGTATGACGACAGCGGCACCATCTATTGCAAGGCCTTCTACCAGTACCGTATGAAACGGGCGGGCATGGGCGAGACCCCCACACCTCCCTCTGATGACGAACGGGCCCGGGTGGCGGAGCAGCTAAAGCCCATCCAGAACGGCATCCGGGTGCGGGTCCGGGGGGAATGCCGCACCGACCCCTTCTTGGGCGAGCTGTCCGTCAGCGTGCGGGACATGCAGCAGTGGCCTCAAAAGGAGCGGGAGGATACCGCTGCGGAAAAGCGCATTGAGCTGCACATGCATACCAACATGAGCGCCATGGACGCCACCGCCGACGCGTCGGCGCTCATCGCCCAGGCGGCCAAATGGGGCCATCCCGCCGTGGCCATTACGGACCACGGGGTGTCCCAAGCCTTCCCCGCCGCCTTTGGGGCGGCCAAAAAGAACAAAATCAAGCTCATCCCCGGTGTGGAGGGCTATTTGGTGGACCTGGTGCCCATCATGACGGACGCGCCTCAAAAACCCCTGTCCTCGCCCATCGTGGTGCTGGACTTTGAAACCACCGGCCTTTCCGCCGCAGTGGACCGGATCATCGAAATTGGCGCGGTAAAGATGCAAGACGGGCAGATCGTGGACGAGCTTTCCCTCCTTTGCAGCCCAGGGGCGCCCCTAAGGCCCAAAATCACCGAAATTACAGGCATCACGGATTTGATGCTCCAGGGCAAGGAAAGCCCCGCTTCCGGCGTGGCCAAGCTGCTGGACTTCATTGGGGACTGTCCTGTGGCCGCCCATAACGCGCCCTTTGACATGGGCATGCTGCAAGCGGAGTGTGGCCGCATGGGGGTCTCCTTTCATCCTCCGGTGCTGGATACCCTCACCATGGCCCGGCGGCTGTTCCCCAAGCAAACCAGCCACCGGCTGGGGGCGGTGTGCAAGCTGCTGGGCGTATCCTTGAAAAACGCCCACCGGGCGGTGCACGATGCCGCCGCCACGGCCCAGTGCCTGCAAAAGATGTACGAGATATTGGCCGCCAGGGACGTGGAGCTTCTTTCCCACATGGAGGCCGCTGTGGCCGGCGAAAGCATGGGCCAGAGCTATCACATCATTCTGCTGGCCAAAAGCCAGAAGGGCATGGAAAACCTGAACCGGCTGATTTCCGCCAGCAACCTCCAATACTTTTACCGCCATCCCAACATGCCCCGGCATCTGATTGAGACGTACCGGGAGGGGTTGATTGTAGGCAGCGCCTGCGAGGCTGGGGAGCTGTTCCAGGCGGTGGCTGCCGAAAAACCGGAGGCGGAATTGGAGCGCATCGCTTCTTTCTATGACTACTTGGAGATTCAGCCCATTTTAAACAACCAGTTCATGCTGGCCCAGGGCCTGGCCAAGGACCAGGAGCAGCTGCGCCAGTATACCCGCCGCATCGTGGCCCTGGGGGAAAAGCTGGGCAAGCCCGTGGTGGCCACCGGGGACGTGCACTTTCACAACCCGGAGGACGCCATATACAGGACCATCCTCCAGGCGGGCCTGGGTTATGAGGATTGCGAGGATCAGCCTCCCCTTTATTTCAAAACCACGGACGAAATGCTGCGGGAATTCGCCTACCTGGGGCCTGAAAAAGCCCGGGAAGTGGTCATTACCGCGCCTTCCGCCATCGCGGCCCAGGTGGAGGAGCTGCGGCTTTTCCCCAAGCACCCCAAGGACGAGGAAACCTTCCAGCCTTACTGGGAGGACGCTGCCCAGGACATTGAAACCATGTCCTGGACCCATGCCAAGGCCCTTTATGGAGACCCCCTGCCCTCGCTGATTGAAGCGCGCTTGCACAAGGAGCTGGGCAGCATCATTGGCTACGGCTTTGCCACGTTGTACTCCATCGCCCAAAAGCTGGTGCAAAAGTCCCTGGAGGACGGGTACCTGGTGGGCAGCCGTGGCTCTGTGGGGTCCAGCTTTGTGGCTACTATGTGCGGCATCACCGAGGTAAACCCCCTGCCGCCCCATTACCGCTGCGATACCTGCCACAGCGTCCATTTTACCGACCCGGCCTTGGCCTCCGTGGGGGTGGACCTGCCGGACAAGCGCTGCGAATCCTGCGACAACCCGCTGGTCAAGGACGGCTTTGACATTCCCTTTGAAGTCTTTTTGGGCTTTGAGGGGGACAAGGTGCCGGATATTGACCTGAATTTTTCCGGAGAATACCAGACCCGGGCCCATGCCTATATCGAAACTCTGTTTGGCGAGGGCAATGTGTTCCGCGCCGGAACCATCAGCGGCCTGGCGGAAAAAACCGCTTTTGGCTTTGCGGCCAAATACTTGGAACAAAAGGGCCTTCCCGGCGGCCGCGCCCACAAAGAGCGGTTGGCGGCGGGCTGCATGGGCGTGAAGCGCACCACCGGCCAGCACCCCGGCGGCATTGTGGTGCTTCCCAAGGAGTATGACATCAACCAGTTCACCGCCATCCAGCATCCGGCGGACGATACCAATGGCAGCACCATTACCACCCATTACGATTTCCGCAGCATGCATGACATTTTGGTGAAGCTGGACTGCCTGGGCCATGACGACCCCACCATGATCCACCGCCTGGAAGAGCTGACCGGCATCGGGTACAAGTCCATCCCGCTGGACGACAAGCAGGTGATGAGCCTGTTTCTCTCACCCATGGCCCTGGGGGTCACACCGGAGGAAATTTTATGCAACACCGGCACCTTGGGCGTGCCAGAGTTTGGCACCACCTTTGTGCAAGGCATGCTGGGCGATACAAAGCCCAGCACCATGGAGGAGCTGATCCGCATTTCCGGCCTGTCCCACGGTACGGACGTATGGCTGGGCAATGCCAAGGATTTGATCGACAACGGCATTGCCACCCTGCGGCAATGCATCTGCACCCGGGATGATATTATGAATTATTTGATCTCCATGGATGTGGAAAGCAAAATGAGCTTTGACATTATGGAGGCTGTCCGCAAGGGCAAAGGCCTTACGCTCACCATGGAGATGTCCATGAAGGAAAAAAATGTACCAGAATGGTTTATTGACAGTTGCAAAAAAATCAAGTATATGTTTCCCAAGGGACATGCGGTGGCCTACGTGACCATGGCCCTTCGGGTGGCCTGGTACAAGGTGTACCACCCGCTGGCTTATTATGCCGCGTATTTTTCCATCCGCGCCGATGGCTTTGACGCTGCCACCATGCTGCTCAGCGTGGAAAGCCTCCGTTCCCTGCTTACCGAGATGGACGCCCGGGATGAAAAGCTATCCGCGAAGGAAAAGCTGGAGCAAAACGCGTACCGCATGCTGCTGGAAATGCAGGCCCGGGGCATTCGCATGTTGCCGGTGGATTTATACCAAAGCGATGCCTTTCGCTTCCTGCCAGAAAATGGGGACCTGCGCTGTCCCTTCACGGCCATTGGCGGCTTTGGCGAAGCCGCCGTCCAGGGCATTTTAGAAAGCCGTGATCCGCAAAAGCCGTATCTTTCCGTGGAGGACCTGCGGCGGCGCGCACGTCTGGGCGCCAGCACGGTGGACATGCTTCGCGGCCAGGGCGCCCTGGAGGGGCTCCCCGAAACCAGTCAAGTGGACCTGTTTTCCTTTTTGTGACCTTGCCAAAACAAGGCAGCATCTGGTTTGGAGCATTTCGTTGTCTCATTCGTTAATTCCGGTGACACCTTTTTGAAACGGAGGAAAAGACATGAGTTTCAAACGCCTATTGGTTTTTTCTCTTTCGCTGGCGGTTCTTTTCGTTTCCTTCTCACCCCTGGGCCTGAGCGCGTTGGCCGCCAAGCCCATGGTGGAAGTAAGCGGACTCATTACAGAAGTGATGGATGGCGGCATTCTGCTGGAGGACCTGGAGCAGGGCACGATCCTGCTCAACATTGATACAGAAACAGTGTTTGAGGGCAACTTGGCGGAGACCAGCCTTTCCAAGGGCATGTACGTTTTTGGGAAATACAATGGCATTTTAACCCGCAGCCAGCCCGCCCAGGCCCATGCGGACCGGCTGGGTTGCTATACCCTTACAGGCACGGTGGCTGAGGCTTTGGATGGTACGGCGCTGCTCACCGGGGACCCTGTCTATGGGGATGCCCTGGTGCGCCTAGGGGACCATATGCCCCATGTGTTTGGCGGCGTGCCCATCACCGTCTACTACAACGGCACCATGGCCCTCAGCTACCCGCCGGAGGTAGACGCCAGCTATGTGGTGGTTCCCACCCTGACCGGCTCCGTCAAGGAAGTACAGGAAAGCAGCCTTTCCCTGGTGGCTGGCGATGGCCAGGAGTATACCGTACAAGTGGATGGGCTCACCTTCTTGCCAAGCGCCTGGTTTGACCATGCGCTGGTGGGCAAACGCGTCACCGTATACTATGACGGCACCCTGACAAATGGGGATACCCTGTTGGCCTTGGAAGTGGTGGCGCCTTCCTCCATCGTGGAGGAACCCGCTACCCTGGCAACGGAAGCGCCCGCCACGGAGGTACCGGAGGCCCTTGCAACAGAGGCGCCTGTGGATGAACCGCAGGGCGAACCCACTTTGAAGCCGGAGCCCACCGAAGCAACCCAGCCAGAAGACGAGCCGACAAGCGATCCGAAAGGCTCCGCAAGCCCCTCCCCGGTCCCTTCCGAGGGTCAGCTGGAACCGTCCGAAGAGCCAGAGCAGCCGAAAGAGCCTGAACAACCATAAGTAAGGGAAAGCCCGCGTCTATGAAAAACGCGGGCTTCCTTTTTTCTTTGCTTCTTTTTAGTCTTTCAGTTGTTTGGCGGAGCGGTTCAGCAAATCGGCGCACTCTTCCATCAGTTCCGTTAGCACAGCCGCTTTTTCTTCGCCAATCTCCTGCACAAGCTTGGCCATCAGAGTAAAAAACGATTGCTGGGCTTCCTTCACGGCCACTTGCCCCATGGGCGTGAGCGTCAGAATGATCTTTCGCCGGTTTTCCGGGTTCAAGTCCCGCCTTAGGAACCCCCGTTCTTCCAGAGAATTCATCATTTGCGAAAGGGCCGCCTTTGATGTTTGCAACGTTTGCGCCATCTCCGAAGCAAACCTGTTATGAGGGGAACCCGGTTCGTTGTCCACCAGCAAAAGCATGGCGTTCAATTCCGCTACGGTGATGTCCTGGCTGTTGGGAAGGGAGACTTGTACGCGGCGCAGCCGGACCAGTGCTTTTCCCAACCGGGTCAGTCCATGGTTCTCCATCTTTCCTCGCCTCTTCTCATCCTTTTTCGCCTGCCGCTACATGCGAAGCGTGCTTAGAGGCTTTCCCCGTCGCCTTTCAAGTGATTACGGACCCGGGTCATAGCCGTGAAAATCGTAATGTCGTTGATCCCATGGCTGATGAACAAGCTGGCCAGCAGCACGGTGATCATCACCATAGAGAGGACCGGGAAGTACATGAGCGCAAAGCCCAGCAACGCCTCCAAAATGCCCAGCGCCAGCACCCAGCCCCACTGCTTAGACCCCAGTTCCTTGAGGGAGAAGGATCCCACCGCGCGCATCATGCCCGCACAGGCTACCCACACTGCGAACACAAAGGGCAAAGAGGAAGCCATCACTGCCATGTTTCTGCCAAACAGCAGCCACACGCCAAAGAGCAAGTTGAGGATACCGCCCGCCAGCACCCAGCCTGAATGTTTTTTCTGATCCTCTCCAAAATAAGCGGCAATTTCGGAAATACCGGATACCAGAAGAGCCACGCTTATAAAAATCGCAATGCTGACCAGATTGGCCACAGGGGTAAAAATCGTCCAGATGCCAAGAATGATCATCAAGATTCCCGCCACAAGCATGAACCACCGCATAGAGTTGACCTTTTTCATGTTTTCATTCCTCCGTTTTTTCTCTTGTTCTTTTGTTTTCTTGTTAATTGTTCGTGTATTAACTGTTAATACGTTTACAGTATAGACCCTTCTTTTTCTTTGTCAACCCTTTTTTTGGTTTTTTTTTTTTTTTGGTTTTTTTATTTTTCTGGATTGGTTTTTTTATTTTTCTGGTTTTTTTTATTTTCTGTACCCCTTTCCCCTGGTTCCTCTTTTCACCTTTTGCCTTTTTTTTATGGGCATGATATAATACCACTTAGCCTTTTTTGGCGCTTTTTCGACATTCCACCTCTTTCCAAAAAGGAGGATTTTTCATGCCTTGGACCTTAGACCCGATCCTGTCGGCCCGCGACTTACTCAAAAAAAGGACCTTTGACTGGGTCCGTCTGTTGGCCTATGCGGCGGTGTTTCTTTTTTCGCTTTTCATGTATGCCTGGCAGTTTCAGTTCCCTTTTACTGATTTGCATGTTCATGCCATCATCGCCAGCGAGTTTGATTTTTCCGATTTGCACTCCATCACCAGCCGGATTGCTTACCCCATGTGGCATTTGCTGGTGGCGATGCTCCATCAAATGGGTCTTCCCATTCTTTGGGCTAGCGCCGCTGTCTGCGCCATGGCCAAAACTCTGGGCATGTTTTTGGTCTGTCTGCTATTAACGTGGATCACTCAGGACCGGGTCCATAAGAGGATCATCACTCTGGCAGGATTTTTCCTCATGTTTGTCACGCCGATATGGATTCCCAGCGTCAATTTGTTTGTGTACCAAGGTGCGGGCTCGCCCACGGTCTGGCACAACCCTACCCAGCTGATGGTGACCCTGTCCATGTTCCTATGTGTGTCCTATACCGTACATTGTTGGTATGAGTTTGAGCGCCTCCTGCCAGAGAAGCATGCCAAAACAACCTTGCCCTGGTGGATGTTGGTACTCCATGCGGTTTTGCTGATGTTCTCTCTGGCCTGCAAACCCACCTTTATGCAGGCCTATTTGCCCGCTTGCGCCCTTTTCTTTTTGGTACAGTGGATCCGTCACCCTAAAAACAGCCGCTTTTTTGTGCAGATGATTCTATCCTTTCTCCCCGCCGTGCTCTACTTTCTATTGCAATTCCTGTACTATACCGGCGTGGTGGTACCCTTTACCAGCGGCATGGAATTTGGCCTAACGCCCGAAAGCGTGTGGATTTCAGTCCGCAGCCTTTTGCTGATGAATGCCTTTCCCCTCTTCTTCATGGTTTTCTTCTATGACAAAAAAATGCGCCAGGACAAAATGGTGGTGCTGACTCTTCTACTGATGTTGTTCAGCTTGGTCGAGTCCATGTGCTTTCGGGAAACAGGGGTCCGTCTGGGCCATGGAAATTTCAATTGGGCCAGCATGACCAGCTCTCTGTTGTTCTGGGTTTTGATGTTGGGCAGATTCATCGTTTCTTTTTCTTCTTTTCTTACATCTCAAACGAAGAAGCCGTTACGTTGGGCTTTGTATGGTGTTGCCTGTGGGTTGCTGCTATGGCATGCCTATGCCAGCTTCTATTATGTATGGCATTTGCTTTCCACAGGGAATGCTTTTTAGAGCCATTTTTGAAAATAAGGGGAACGTTGGGCGCGGCCCAAACCCGCGCAAGGGCTATGCCATTAAGAAACCCTTCCTTAAAATGCCCATTTTATGGGTATTTTAAAAGGGGGCCAGGGCGGAGCCCTTGCTCTCTGTGATATAAAAAGTGAATTTGCTCTACAATCGCTTAATTATACACTCTCACCGGCAGCACCAAATACAAGAAGTCATCGCCTTCTACAGGGCATATCACGCAGGGGCTCACGTTGGTGTTCATGCTCAGGGTACAGCACTCGTCTTCCACATTTTTGATGACGTCGCTAATATACCGGGCGTTGAACGCAATATCAATTTCTTCGCCCTCCAAATGAATGTCCAGCTCTTCCAGCACATCGCCCAATTCGCTCATGGAAGTGATTTTCAGCCGGTCATTGGTGGCGTTCATGCGAATCAGATTATTTTTTCCTTCCCTGGCCATCAGACTGGCCCGCTCAATAGCGTCTTGCAATTCCTTCTTTTTCACCGTCACACGGGTCAGCCAGGACACAGGAAGAATTTGCCGGTAGTTGATGTATTCTCCCGCCAGTAAAGTGGTAACCAAGGTGGTGTCCCCCATGATGGCCATCAAATGGGTGGCGTCCAAGTGGAAGGTGACCATTTCTTCCTCATCGGACATGATGCGGCTCATTTCGTTCATCACATGGCCGGGAACAATGGCTGTTACCGTGTCCTTTCCCTCTGGCATGACAAACTGATCATGCATGCGCTGCAAAGCCAAACGGAAGCCATCTAAGCCCACCAGACGCAACTCGTCTTTGGTGATTTCCATTAAACATCCCGTCAGGGCTTGTCGGCTTTCCTGCACCGCAATGGCGAATACCACTTTGCTGATCATATCCCGCAGGCGTTTTTGGGGCAAATGAATGGCATGGGTGTCTATCAAATTTTTCATCTCCGGAAAATCCGCGGAGGACATGCCGGAAATGGTGCTGCGGCTCTGGCAGCATTTGATAGTAACCACCATTTTCTCATTCATTTGCAACGAAACAACGCCTTCTGGCAGTTTTCTGATAATTTCTGTCAGCAATTTACCGGGTAACACCACAGAGCCAGCCTCTATCACCGTAGCCTTGACCCGGGTCCGAATAGAAACAGACCCATCCGAACAGGTTAAAAAGACTTCGTCCTCTCCTGTTTTGAGCAACACGCCTTCCAAAATTTGCATAGCGGGGCGCGTACTCAAAGCCCGCGTTGCGTTGACAAGTCCGATTAATAATTCCTGGGCGGAGCATTCAAACTTCATACAGGTTCCTCCAGCAACCAATTTGTTGTAGTGGTATCTCTTTTAGTAGAAGTAGTAGGGGGTGTGGAAACTATGGAAAACATCACTTTGGCCTGCATAAGCCTTAAAATTGCCATGGAAAAGCCAAGGATTACAAAACAATTTCTACAGCTCTTTTCCACAGTTTTTCAAAAAGTGGGTCAAAAAACCTGTGTATCAAAAATTAATTCGTGAAAAGGAAGGGGATTTCCTGCCAAGGGACCGGAAAAGCAAAATAGATACAAAAAGGAAAGGGAATCTACCTCCACATCAAGTGAAAGAAATTTTGCTTTCCACAGTTTCCACAGATGTGGAAAAAGAGGATATGGAAACCAGAATCCTTACAAAAACAGAGCTCCTTGACAGAAATTCACAGAGTGCGCAAAAATTTTCCGCATCGCTAGGGCTTGATCAGATCCATCAGGGCGTCCACCGCGGCCTGCTCATCCACTCCATCCGCCACCAGGGTGAAGGAGCCGTCTCCAAAGGAATGATGGGAAAGCAGCCCTAGCATGCTTTTGGCGTTCAGCAATACACGGTCTCTTTCCAGCATTAAATTGGCTTCAAACCTGGACGCTGTTTGCGCCAACAGCGCGGCGCTGACCCGGTCAAAAGGCAGCAGGGGTTGTAAGTCAAAAGGTACCTTCATCATAGGAATTCTCCTTTTATTTCGTACTCTCTGTGCAGGTTGCTCTGGCAATTTCCATCAGCCTGCGCATCCGGTGGTTTACGCCGCTTTTTCCAAGAGGCGGGGTGAGCATTTGCCCCAATTCCACCAGGGACGCGTCCGGCGCTTGAATTCGCATTTTAGCAATCTCCTGCAGGGAAAGGGGTAAGCTTTGAAAGCGCTCATCCGAAATGAGCCGGACGATTTCCCCCAATTGGCTGTCACTGGCGTTCATTAGTTTATGCAGGTTTGCCGCATCGCAATTCATGGCGCGGTTGATATCCCCCAGCACTTCCCGCTGGACCCGGAGTTCCTCCAGGGTGGTAACGGCATGGTGCGCCCCAATCAAGGTCAAAAAGGTGCTGACATGCTCCGCCATGGTTTGGTAGAACACCCTTTGTCCCTTGCGAAGGCTGGAACGGACCGGAAGGAAGAACCGTTGCAGGCACTTTGTGATGGCTTGTTCCAGGGCCTGATCCTTCGCAATAAGCTCCAACCGATACCCTTTTTGCGGCCGGGTCACGGTCCCGCTGCCCAGCATCGCCCCCCGTAAAAAAGCGCGCATGCAGCAGGAACGCTGTAAGGGAAATTTCGGGGTAGTGCTTCGCAGCACAGGCTGGCCCTGGTCATCCGTCTCCATCATGAAAAAGCGGGTTAGCAACAAAGGGGATTGCTGGGGCCCTAAGGTGAGTACGCATTTTCGCACGCCGCCAAAGCGCGCGTAGGTCACGTAGTGAATCTGAGCCGTGAGGTGGCATTCCTTTTGCAGCAGCGTAAAAACCCGGCGGGCAATGGCGGCGCCTTCCACAGTGAACTGCACATTGACCTGGCCCCGGCCCAGCAAGCTGAGGGACCCCAGCGTCATATAGAGCGCGCTAAGTTCGGCAAGCCTACAGCAGGATTTTTCCAGCGGAAGGCGGCAGAGTTCCTCTTTGCAATCCATCGAAAAGGACATGGGCAAAATCTCCAGCGCTGCGAAAAACGCAGGTCAATTCATGCTTTTATTGTATAACGCAAAGGCAGTTCCGTCAAGAAAAGAAGGAAGCGAAGGAGGGGGCGTAAGGGAGGTCGGTTTCTTGCGGAAGGCTTTCTTTTTGGAAAACGAGGCCCAGAAGGATGGGGCAGCAGAGCACATAAGGGAAAGCATAGCGTATGAGGACAGCGGGCCCTAAAAGCAGAGCGGGAATATTTCCCAGCAGGAGCAAAGAGGCAAACAATACGGCTTTGTTTTTGGTGTACAGCGCATAGCACACAAGGAGACAAAAGCTCCATAGAAAAAACGAAGGGGAAAAGAAGAAGGAGAGAAAGGGGACTGTTAGGTATTCATTTTGTGTGAAGAGGCGGTCATAAAAGGACTCAAGGGAGGGCAGCAGAGACCGCCGTTCCACGGAAAACCCTTCGCTGATATAGGTGGATACATATCCCTGTCCCTTTTCTAGGCCCACGCCGTAGATTTCTGAGTGGGAAAGATCGTCCAAATACCAGAAACCAAGATTTTGCAGCAAAAAGGCGTCCAAGTATTCCACAGGATATTGGACAAGCAGAGAGGCCCAGAGTTTGAAAAAGTCTGGTAAATTTTCCGCGTCTACATTTGCTGTTGATTTGATGGGGTCGGAAAGGTGCGGGAGGGCAAAATAGGCGTAGGGCACAAAAGCAACCAGTTCCGCTCCACAATCTAGCTCTTGGTTGTGAAGATGAAAGACCCGGGACACCTGTTGCAAAGGAACGCTCAACGTTTCGCGAAAGCCGACTTTTTTGGAATGAAGCCCATTTTGTAAACCAGCTGAAATTCCAAAGGAGGCAAAGAGAACCACGAGCATAGAGGCGGAAAAGCGCAAACGCGCCTTTTTGCCGGAAAGAAAAAGAAAGCCAAAGACCAGCAAAAAAGCCAGCGCAATCACGCCATTATTTCTAAAGAGACAAAACAACAGGGCCGCTCCTAGAAACCGCAATAAAAACAACGGCTTTTTTAACAAACCGGGGGAAAGAAAGATTTGGTGAAGGGAAACCACAAGCAAAAGAAAAAGAGCCGAAAAAAGAGTGTCCTTTGTGGTGCTGATCCCCAGGATGGGGCCTACGGGGAAAAGTGCGAAAAAGCACAGGGAAGCCCCTAAAAACCAAGTGGAAACCTTTGCTTTGTATAAATAGGTCACGGCATAGGAAAGAATCAGGCATAAAAAGGCCATTTGAAACAAGCAATACAAAGCAATCCCTATGTTGTAAGAACCCAAAACGCCGCCCAACAGATAAAAGGCACCTAAAAGCAGCGTATGAACCAAGGGATGGTGTGAATCATAAACGCCCGTGGTGGCTTGCGGGATTTGGTCTTTTGCGTCATAAGCCAAGAGGCCGGGATAGTAGGCAAGAAAAACAACCAGCCAGCAAAGAAACAGGAATGCGAAGGAGCCCCAAAACACTTTTTTCCCATGGCCTTCCGGCAAGGGGGATCGGCCTGCCATCTTTACAAAAAAACCATATACCTGCATGAAAACCCAGGCCAGAGAAGGAGCCGCAAACAAGGCCAGCAGCAGGATCATGCCAAGCCGTAGAAAGCCGTTGAGGGAATGATATTGTGTCAGCTGCGTCCCCAACAAAAAGAAAAAGCTAAAGGGCCAAGAGAAGCAAAAGGCGTAGCGGGACAGCCGGGCATTTTTCGTCTGAAAGAACTGGTAACCAAAGAACCAGAAAAGGAAAAACAAAAAAATCCACAAAAGAGCGGAGGGTGCCATGGCCAAGCCTATTAGCAAGACGTAACTGCCTACAGCGACAAGAGAAAAAAGGCAAGAAGTCCAAAAAGAAAATGTAGGGCTTTTTAAGAAGGAGATTTGCATGAGTGGCATCCTCTCTTATCGTTTCATGATCGGCCTGTGGCAATCCTTTTTTCGGGCTCTATGCCTTTATGAAATACCAGCCCAAACAGGAAGGGGCACAACAGAACCAGGGGAAAAGCATAGCGGATGATGGCGCAAGGGCCCAGTAGCAAGGAGGGCAGCAAGCCAAAGCAGAGCAGGGAGACCAGCAGCGCCGCCTTGTTTTTGGCATACCCCGCATAGGTGGTTAGAAAGCAGAGCGCCCACAGGAAAAAGGCCGGGGCAAAAAGCGAGGCAGCCACCGGAACTATTTGATACCAATTAATGGAAAAGAGACGCTCGTACAGGAACTCCAGCGGCGCCAGCTTGGTTTCATGGGTGACCCCAAAGTCCGGCTTGGTATCGGTAAGCAAATAGCCCTGCCGGTTGTCCAGCCCCGTGCCGTAGATGCGGGAATGGGACAGGTCGTCCACATACCAGTAGCCGATATTACAGAGCAAGAAAGCGTCCACATACTCCAGAGGATAGCGTTTCGCTACATTTTTCCAAAGAGCCAGGAACGCCTGCACGTTTTCATTGGTGACAATGGCGTCAAACTTTACATAATCGGCCATTTTGGGATGGTAGTCGAAGGCCCTGGGCATGTACTGTTCCACTTCCTGGGCCTCCGCCAGCTGGTCCTTGTGTAGGGCATATACCCGGGCTACCTGCTGCAAGGGGATGCTGAGCACTTCTTTTACTTTCCCCGCCTTGGCGTCAAAAGCGGAGATCAACGAAAACGAAACCGCGCCAAACAGCAACAGCCCTGCCGCCATGATGGCCATGAAGCGAAGCCGCGCTGTCTTACCCGCGAACAGGAACAAGCCCGCCAGGGTGGCAAACAGAACCACGAGAATCCCGTTGTTCCGCAGCAGGCAGAATACGGCCACCGTAGGGACTAGCCGGAGCAAAAAGCGCGGGCTTTTCAGCAAATCCGGGGTGGTTAGCGCCTGGTGCAAGTGTACGGCCAGCAGCAGGAAAAGGCCGGAAAACAAAGTGTCTTTGGTGACGCTAATGCCAAGGACGGAGCATATGGGAAAAGCGGCATAAAACACCAGGCAGATCCCCCGAAGGACCCGGGCGGTGCCCAGGCGGCGAAGATATACCAGGCTATAGGCGAGAATGAGGGCCATCACAATCATTTGAAACAGGGTGTACAGCGCGATGCCGGCGTTGTATGACCCTAACACCGCTCCACCCAGGGTGTAAAAATCTCCCAGCAGCAAGGTGTGAAAAATGGGGTTGTAGTTGGTATATTCGGCGGAAAGGGTTTCCGTGATTTGCCCAGGCACATCATAGGCGAACAGACCGGGGTAGTAGGCCAAAAACACCGCGAACCAGCCCATAAACACCACCAGAAAGTAGAAAAGGAAGGTTCTTTTTTCACAGCCCTTGGAGGTATCGGGGCATTGAGCCAGCCTTTCGCAAAGGGAAAACCCCCGGGAAAAAAGCCATCCGAAGCCAGGGGCCAGGCTGCAGGCAGCCAGGGCCAGAAGAAAAACGGTTTTGATCCCGCCCAGGGTTTCGTGAAGGGTGAGCCGGTACCCCAAAAAGAAGAAAAAGCAGAAGAAAAGGGCCAAAACACCCGCCCTGCGCATGAGAGGGCGGCCCACGTCCTTCAAAAAGCGCTGGGTGGCCACAAGCAGCAAACAAAAAACAGGGAGCCACGCAAAGCGGTAGGCCTGGCTTTCCCCCTCAAGGGTAAGCAGCAGCGTGACGACCCCCACAAAAGCGGTGAGGGCAGAAAAAACCCGTAGAAGAGGGACACGTCGTTGCCGCGCCCAGGCAGAAAGTTTCAAAAAAGGAGTCCTCCTTTGCGAAGAGCATGGATAGCAATTGGTTAAATTGTAACGAGGGACTCCCAAAAAGTCAAGGGAAGCCCCTTTCCGCGCAGTGCGCGTCATGTAACGGGGGGATGCAGAGGCTTCGCCTCCGCACCGCCACCAGGGCTTCGCCCTGGACCCGTTAACTGGCCACGTTTTGCGTGGCCAGGGTACAAAAAGACGCATTCTTTTTGGCTTCGTACATTCGGCTCCCTTTTGAGAATCAAGGCGTATGGCTATGCCGTTGGCATGGTCTTTGGCACCATGAAACGATGCCAAATAAAAAGCAAATGCGGTGCCCGTACCTTTCCGCTGTAAAACGGTTTGCTTTTTTTGATAGAATTTGCTATCATTTGGTTCATGTAAAGACTGGATTGTCCGCTGGCTTAGAGGGTTCTGCCGCGGAGAGCTTTCGGGGGAGGTACAGCCGTGAAGATTGGCGCGCTGGAGGCGGGGGGCACCAAGATGGTGCTGGGAATCTATTCGCAAGAAGGCAAGGTGCTGGACCAGGAGACCCTCCCCACCATGGAACCGGCCGAGACGGTGCCCAAGATACAGGCTTTTTTTGCGCAGCATCAGGTGGACGCGTTGGGCGTTGGGGGCTTTGGGCCTTTGGACCTGGACCGTAACTCCCTCACCTATGGGTCCATTACCTCTACGCCCAAGCTGGCCTGGAGAAACTACCCTTTGCTGCCAAAGCTTTGCGAAGACCGGAAGATTCCTTGCGCCATTGATACGGACGTGAACGCCGCGGTGCTGGCGGAGACCAAGCTAGGCGCTGCCAAAGGGCTGACCAGCGCGGCCTATGTGACAATCGGCACGGGTATTGGCGCTGGCATCATGGCGGAAGGCAAGCTGGTGCACGGGCTGTTGCATCCGGAAATCGGGCATATCTTGCTAAGGTCCCATGGGCAAGACCCGAATCCCAAAGGCGTCTGCCCCTACCATGAGGGCTGCCTGGAAGGCCTCGCCTCCGGACCCGCCATCGGCGCCAGGGTCCAGGGGGATGCGCGTACCTTGCCCGACGCAGACCCAACCTTTGAGATTGAAGCCTATTATTTGGCCCAAATGTGCGTGACCCTGATCCTGACTGTGAGCCCCCAACGGATCATTCTGGGCGGCGGGGTCATGGAAAGAAAGGCCTTGTTTGACAAGGTGCGTTCCGAGACCGTGCGGCTGCTGAACGGTTACGTCCAGCACGCCCAGATCCTGAGCAAAATCGATGAGTACATCGTGCCCCCAAAGTTGTTTCCTTTAAGCGGTCTGGTAGGCGCGTATTTGCTGGGCTTGGCGGCCTATCAGCAGGCGGAGAGGGCAGAGTAACGGGAGGCTGTGGCGAAGCAAGGAGATCAACCAATAGAAGGGCTGCTGCCTCTTTTAAGCAAGAAGCAACAGCCCTTTTTCATTGTCATTTAAAGAACCAAGGTGTTTTGGCGGGCCTATTGGTCTTCCCGGGTCCGTTGCCATAGAATCACACTGCTGCCCGTTTCAAAGGGGCCGTTTTCCCGCAGGTTCGGATTCATCCGCAGCAAGCTTTCTCCGCTCACCCGGTACCGCTTGGCAATATCCCACAGGTTTTCCTCCGGCTGGGTAAAGTAGAGCACAATGCCGGGTTCCATGGCCTCGCCGGGCTGCCGCTGCACATCGCTGACCAGGGCGTCCGTGGCCAGCTCCACATCGTTGCAGAACAGGTGCAGAATATAGCGGATTTCCACCCGGTCGCTGGTGATGCTGGACACTTCCACATTGCTGGGCAGCACCGTCAGGCTTTCCAGATCGTTCAGCTCGCAGGCAAACACCATATGGAAGGGCTCTTCTGTGGAGTAGGTGACAGGCGCATTGCTTTCATCGGTCATGTACAGCAAAGTGGTCTCCATCATACCGTCCAGCATCAGCTTTCCCGCTTGTGGGGTGGCCTCTGTGATGATGGGCCGCAAAAAGCCTTTGATGGGGGTGCGGGCGGGTGGCTGCTCGCCGTCCAGCATCAGCGTCATTTTTCCGCTTTCCGCCGTATGGGTCTGTTGGTAGGAAATCGCCCGGGGTACCTCCTGGGTGGCGGGCAGAAGCAGCTCTCCGCAGGTGGTATAAGCGTCCAGCAGCAGAACCATATCCCGTTTCCGGGTGGCATGGGCTTTCAGGCCCAAAATCACCTCGGCCCGCAGCGTCCGTTGCCCCTCTTCCAGGCCGTCCTGCGAAAGTACCGCCACATCCTTCACCACGGCGGTGGCGTTTAAGGTATCGCCCGGTTCGCCCACCAGGGCCACCGACTCCTCAAAGGGAATGGTGTGGCGGGTCACCACGATGGGCCGGGAGGGCATGGCGCTGGCATGCACCACCTCCAACAGGATGTTTCCGCTGAGGGTGGCCCGCTCTTCCCCGCCCATCACATCACTGACGGTGGCCAGGGCCGTGGCATATAAGGTGTTCTTGATCTGTAGCACGTCCGCCAGCTCGCACTCGTCCCGCACCAGCACATCCTGGGCCCCATGGGCCACGGTGAGGCAGCTTGGCAGCGTGGCGGTTTTGACCATGAGGCCTTCCGTATCCTGGATGCCGGTAACCACACTGATGGGCTCATGGCAAAGCACCCGGGCACAGGCCCGCAAAATGGCCCGTAAATGGAGCCTGCCCCCCTGGGCCACGGCTTCCACATGCTCCACCACGGTGGTGGCGTCCGCGGTCATTTTAGGCAGAACGCCGGACATCTCAATGCTGTGGGTGAAGTCGGCGCTGGCTTCCAGCGACTGGATATGGGTGGGGTCCCCTTGGGTGTAAAGGACGTGGAAAATTACCCGCCCATCCACTTCCACCCGGTCTGAGAGCGCTTCGGCTTTTTCAGGGACAGACATGGCTTCGGCGGAAAGAACCCGGGTCTCTTCCCGCAGGCCTCCGGGCAGGGCCACTTCACCCTCTACCACCGCTTGCGAGTTTGCCGTGCCCACAAACCGCTCCATGGGAAGGTCTTCCCGCAGCACCCTCATCGTGGGGGCGGGTTTATGATCATAGGGCTTGGGTTCCATGTGCTCCATCATGTGGGTCTCCTCCTCGTGCGCCTTTGTAGGTAGCCTATGCGGGCTGTCCACTCCCTATGACACAGGAGAGCCCAGCAATGAGAAAAACCGCCTGCTTTTTCTTGAAAACAGGCGGTTTTTGGGTTGCCTCCAAAAGGGCTAGGCGGCGGGAAGGCGGGGATGTAGTTTACGCATAGTACGCAAATAGGTGGGAAGGAGGAACGCGTCCGCCATCACCCAGGCCAGGGGGGAGGCAAAGCATACGGCGGTGAATCCAAACTGTGGAACAAAGAGCAGGGACATCAAAATGCGCCCAGTGGTTTCCAACAGGCCTGTGATCATCACAGCGTTGGTACAGCCCAGGCCCTGAAGGGTGTTTCGGAACATGTAGATGAGCGCCAGAGGAATGTAGAAAAAAGAGGCAAGAAATAGTTGTTTGGACACCAAGGCGTGGATTTCCACTTCCGTTCGGCTTAAAAAAACCTCTGCCAGGGAGGACGCCAGGAAATAATTCACAAAAAACACTACAATGCAGTAGGCGGAAAAGACCAGGGTCGCTTGTTTTACGCCGCTGCGCACCCGGTCCAGGCTCCCAGCGCCATGGTTTTGGCTTGCAAAGGTTGCCATGGCCACACCGGAGGATTCCAGGGCCGCCAGTAAGACGGCCTGCACCCGGTTCACCGCTGTGGTGGCCGCCACAGCAGCGGCTCCTAAGCCATTCACAGCCGACTGGACAAAGATGGACCCCACTGCGGTAAAGGAAAACTGTAGCCCCATGGGCACAGCAATGCGGCAAAGCTTTCCCATTTCGGTGAAGGAGGGCCTTGCCTCTTCCTTGGTGAGGCAAAGGATGGGAAAATGCCGATAAATGGTCCGCAGGCATAGAAGCAGCGAAAGCAGCTGGGAGAGGGCCGTGGCCCAAGCCACGCCTTCCACGCCGGTATGAAGCACCGCAATAAAAAGCAGGTCCAGCAGTACGTTGAGCGCACAGGCTAAAATGAGGTACAGTAGCGGGGTGCGGCTATCCCCCACGGAACGCAGGTAGCTAATGACCAGGTTAAACAAAAGGACGGCGAAGGCACAAACAAAGGCCGTTGAAATATAGCGACAAGCTTCGTCCAGAAGGTCGGCGGGGGTGCCTAGCAGCAGTAGGATGGGCCTGGACAGGAAGGACATGACCACCGCCATCAGCACCGACAGGATCACAATGAGGTAGAGGCCATTGATCGCGGCCCGGCGAAGGGACTTTACATCCCCGGCGCCCACATACTGGGCCACCGGTATGGAAAGGCCGGAGCAAGCCCCCAGGCCAAACCCCAAAACCAAAAGGTTAAGGGCGGTTGTGGACCCAACAGCGGCAAAGGACGCTACCCCCAGGTAGTGACCCACGATGATGCAGTCAGTAATGAAGTATACCTGCTGAAAAAGGCTGCCTGCCAAAATGGGCAGACAAAATCCCAGGATTTTTCGCAGAGGGTTGCCCACCGTCAAATCTCGAACCATAAGCGCCACCTCGCTGAATTCTTCATTAGTCTATTCTATTTCAATGAAAAGTCAATGGGTGAAATAGACAAACGAAGAAGAAAAAAATGGGGAAAGGAACGTTCCATGTGAAACATGGGTAACGAAAACGAACGCAGAACCCTTCTAAAAAAAGAGGAAAACAGACACAACCGGAGAAACAGAGAGGCAAAGGATGATCTATTTTGAAAGAAGGCAAGACCATGCAATATGTGGCGTTGTTTCGGGGGCTGAACGTGGGTGGAAAAAACATCGTCAAAATGGCGGCGCTGAAAGCCATGCTGGAAGGGCTTGGGCTTCAAGGCGTGCACACTTACATCCAGAGCGGGAATGCGTTGTTTGAAAGCCAGGAGGCGGAAGAGACCCTGTGCCAGCGGGTGGAAGAGGGCTTCTTTGCGGCCTTTGGTTTTACAAGCGTTGTGATTCTTAGGACGAGGGAGCAACTGTACTCCCTGGTGCAAGGGCTGCCTTTTTCCCAAGAGGAACAGGAGGCGGCGCGGCAGGCGGCCCCAGAGGCGGAGACCCTGTATTGTTATCTATTGCGGGGAAACGCCCCGGAAGAGGGTCTTTCTCTTCTGCAAAAGGCAGAAAAGGGGCGGGACCGCTGTGTAGGGAAGGGACGGGAAATCTATTTGCTCTGCCATGAAAGCATACGCGACTGCAAGCTAGTGGCGGGCCTTTCCAAACTGCTGGGGTCCAGTACCTGCCGCAACCTCAAGACCTTGCGCAAGCTGCTTTCCCTGATGGAGGGGGAAGCGTAGCGCCCTACCCAAGGCGTGTGCAAGAGGCTGCGGCGCTCTTTGCAGCGCGGCAGCCTCTTTCTTTGCCTCTGTTTTTTTTGTAGAACGCTTTCCTTACAGGACGTTGGGGGCAGCGTTGCTGCTATACAGGCGGCGCTGAGTGTCCTGGCCCGCAACGCCATCCGCCACCAATCCGTTGCATTTTTGGAAGTTGATCACGGCGGAGCGGGTGGCCTCATCGTAGACCCCTGTAATGTTTCCATCGTAATATTTCATCTCATACAGGGTATATTGCAAGCTTTGCACCGCAGCTCCACTGCTGCCCACTTCCAGCTTGGAATAGGTGCCGGATTCAGATGTGCCGCCATAGAGCATCCTCTGGGTGGAAGGCCCGGCCACCCCTGTAACCCGGAGGCCCACCGCCTGCTGGTACGCCTTTACCGCGCTTTCTGTGCCGCCGCCATAGCTGCCGTCCAAGGTGCCGCCATAATAGTTTTTGCTCTGCAACACGCTTTGCAGCGCCGTGACATTGTCTTTGCTGTTGCTGGAACTGGCGGAGATCGTGGTATAGCCGTTGGTCCTGGCGTTACGGCCATAGGATTCCGGTGAGGTTCCGCTACCGCCGGTGTTGCCGCCACCGCCACCACTGCCGCCACCGCTATAGATGGCGTTCATGGTGGCTTTTCCCGCCACGCCGTCCGCCGTCAAATTGTGAGCCATTTGGAAGGCGATGACCGCCGCTTCCGTACCGTCTCCAAAGTCGCCGTCCACGCTGCCGTTATAAAAGCCCAGGCTTTTGAGCTGCTCTTGCAGGGCCTTGACGCCGCCGCCACTGACGCCCCGCTTGAGAGCGCCCAGGTTGGCCGACACCGAGGAGGCCTTTTTCGCCGATGAGGAGTACAACTTGGCCAAAGTGGTGGGGCCTGCGATACCATCATCATAAATGCCATTTCGCTTCTGGAAAGCGATCACAGCGGATTCGGTGGTTTCCGCGAACAGTTTATCCGCTGTGCCGCTTAGATACCCCAGAACGATGAGGCGGTTTTGCAGGATACCCACCTGTTCTCCTTGGGATCCCAGCCGGAGATAGATATCCGTTTTTCCATTGGTATACTTGTTGGTGCTGGTGCTAGAACTTGAACTGGAGCTAGAACTGCTGCTGGAGCTGCTACCGCTGGAGGGTTTGGGGGTGGTGACGGTGATGGAGGGCGCATCCTTCTTTTGGATGGCATAGGGGCTATAGATAGCCTCCTGGGTGGCCTTGCCCGCCACGCCGTCTGCGGACAGCTTGTTGGCCGCTTGAAAGACCTGTACCGCGGAGGTGGTTCCCGCGCCGTACTTTCCGTCCACGGTTCCGGAGTAGTACCCCAAATCCTTCAGGCGTTGCTGGAGCTGCTTGACCGCCGTCCCTTCGCTACCGGATTTTAGGATGTCCGAGGAAGCGGTACCGCCGGAGGGCGGTGTGGTGGCGGTGGTCTGGCCGCCGGTTTGCCCCGGTTGAATCGGTTGCGTGGTGCCATCAATGGGAATCACGTTGCTGGGCGGATTGGTGGCGGCCGTTTCGCCAAAATCCCATTCCCCCCAGTCGGTGTCATTGGTGGGCTGCGGAGCCGGGGTGGGCGTTGCGGTTGCCATGGGCGTGTTCGTAATGACCGTGCCAAACTGCTGGCCGCCGGTGCCAATCACAAGCCCGTTGTCATCTCCCACGATCCGGGTAGGGTCATCCGTATAGCAGCTGGTTAAGATCACGGCTGCGACCGCCAATAAAGCGATCAGCAACGAACGCTTCCACAGGCTACGCACCGCCTCTCGCCGCTTTTGTGAAGGCTGTTGATTCTTCAAATCGTCAACTCTCCCTTGCTAGGTGGGCATTCTGGTGGATGCCCAAAACTCATTCCTGTGACAGGTCATCATTTGTAGCCTGGGATATTCCAGTTTCATTCTACTCTGTAAATGTTAAGAAATCAAGATGTTTTTCCTTGTTTCTCCTTCATATAACGTGTAAAAGTTTTGTTTTATTCCCATTTTTGAAATATTTTTGTCATAATACGGAAAATGACCACTTTTTTTGGGAAAGACTTTTGCCTGGGTCGTTCGATCTCTCGTCCTATTAGGCAAAATGGACAGCCGCTCCGGCTGACAATCAGACGGAGAGCGAACAAGCTTGTCCCAACGAGAGAGAATACAGGATGCTTTCTCCCACCGGGTAGGGGGTGCTTTTTTCCAAGGCCATTTTGTAGATTTTCATTTGGGCCTGGTACAAGGGTTCCAATTCATGAACATCCTGGACCCGGTCTGTCTTAAAATCCACCAAGACCCACGCATTCTCTTCCAAAAAGCACAGGTCTATCACGCCTTGCAAGATGCTCTCGCTAACCTCCGGTAAACGCAGGTTGAAGCCCCATTCTCTGTGGACCTGCTCCGCTTCTAAAGCGCGAGCCCCTAAAGGGCTCTGAAAAAAATGCAGCAAAGAAGGAAGATGGATCAGCGCCCGCTCCTCCGGGGTCAGCATGCCTTCCTTTTCTAAATCGAAAAGCGCTTCAGCCAAAAACGCGGGTTGACGGGCGGCCTCTCTCCCTGTCAAAAAAACTGGCTTTATAATAGGAAAGGAGAGCAGCGATAGTGCTTTATGAGTGGCCACCCCCCGGGCAAGCGCCGTTTGTGCATCCGTCCCCCGCAGATAGGAGGGGAGACGGGGCAAGTCGGACAGGCGCCTGGTGCGGAGAAGCGGGAGGGGCAATCGCTTCGTTTCGGGGCTTTCCGCCTCTTCCTCAAAAAGAGGGGGAAGCGTTATGCTCGCCATTTCCAGCGCCCGGCAAAGAGCGGTCACGCCCACCTTGAGGGGCGTCAGCGCGGGGGGAGGCGGCGCGGATGGCCGGTCCGCCATCTCCAGCAGACTGCGTGGTACGGTGCTTTGGAGCAAGGCTTCCAGGCGTTGCTCTGGAAAATTCTTTTCCAGCCGTGTTTCTCCGGTTTCCTGTACCGGGTCTTTTTCTGTAGAGCTTGCCGTATCTAGGTCCATGTGGAAAACGATGCTCCAATCCTCTCTTTTCTGTGGAAAAAATGTGGAGTCTGTGGACAAGTGCGGTTCAGATTCGATTTCCCACAGTGGGTCTGTGGAGAACTCCTCCATGCCTGAAACCCTTATTTCATCAGTGTTTTTAATGGTTTGCCAAAGCCACTCCAGGGCGCTTTTGGCTTCCCACACCGCAAAGGCCTCTCCCAGCGCGACGTCCTGGCCCACTCCCTCTATCCGTTCCGATTGGCCGGACGTGAGCCGCTTTTCCAGCTGCTCTTTGGTGAGGGCTGCGGCGCTTCCCAATAGGTAGAGACGGTCCCGGGCACGGGTCATGGCCACGTAGAGCACCCTGGCCCGCTCGGCCCGCTCTTCCATGCGCGTGCGTAGCTCGATGGCGCTTCCCAGGAGCGTGGTGCGCTTTGTGCCCACGGTCTCATTCACATACCGAAGGGCGACCCCCAGCTTTGCGTGCATAGAAAGCGCCCCCTGTTCCTTTCGCCGGAGCAGGTTTTCCCCCAGGCCCATCACAAACACCACAGGGAATTCCAGCCCCTTAGATTTGTGAATGGTCATGATGCGCACCACGTCCTCCCAAGGGCTGAGAATGGTGGGGCTTTTGCCATCATGTACGCCTGCCTGGCTGCTGAGGCCCTTTACAAAATCGTGCAGGTCACCGCCGTAGTGTACCATATGTTCACTGGCCTGATGGCAGAGCATGCGCAAGTTTGCCTGGCGGAGCTTTCCCCCCGGTTGCGCCCCATAAAAGCCATACATGCCGCTACGCCCTAAAAAGCTCCATAAATATTCATCTAGGGGCATGCTTTGCTGCAAAAAGCGCTCCTGCTCCAAGTCCTCCAAGATGCCCCGGCATCTTCTGCTGAGGGCATCGGCGGGTGTGGCAGCGGCGGTGGCCCATAGCGCTTCTAAAAAGCTGGTTTTTCCCTCCGGCAGATGCAGACGAATGTTTGCCAGCGCCTCTTCCGTCAGTTGGTACCGAGGCCCCCGCAGGGCGGCCAGCAGGGATAAGTCATCCATCAAATTGTCCAGAAGCCGGAGATGGGCCAGCGCCTGCCCGATTTCCGGCCTGGCCAGGCCGCCTTTGGCATCCTCACAATAGACAGGAATCCCCGCCTCGGTGAGAACCTGCTCCACCACGCCCGCTTTTCCCTTGGCGGTGGGCAACAGAATCACCATATCCCGGTAACTCAATTTCCCGCTTTCTTTTCCATCCTGGTCATAGAGCGGCGTGCCTTTTAGCCGGAGAATCTCTCTGGCAATCAGGCTGGCTTCCGTCCGGGGTTTTTCCGCCGCCCGCAGATCCTTGTCTGTAAACAGGTGCAGTTCCGGTTTTGGGTCCCGCGCGGAAAGCCGACCGGGGTGTAGCCGGGCCCCTTCATCGTAAGCAATCTCTGTCACCTGGGGCTGCATGACATGGGCAAACACGCGGTTCACCCCCGCCAAAATGGCTTCCCGGCTCCGGAAATTTTGGCTCAAATTGATCTTTCTCTGCGCCGCCTCCGGGGCAAAGGAGAACCGCTCCTGTTTGCCCATGAACAGCGTTGGGTCTGCCTGACGAAAGCGGTAGATGCTCTGCTTCACATCGCCCACATAAAAACAGGAAAAAGGCGGAACACTGGAAGAAGGATCTGGTAGCTCCTTGGGTTGTAACGCGGCCAGGATGGCTTCTTGGATCTCACTGATGTCCTGGTACTCATCCACAAAAATGGCATCAAAGCGGGAGGCGATTCTTTTTTGCAGCTCTGGGTGATCCAATATGGCCAATGCCATATGCTCTAGGTCATGAAAATCGATGAGGGTTCTGTCACGCTTCCCCTGGCTGTAGCGCTGGTGCATGTTCTCCACGGCCCAGGCCAGCCCTTGCAGGGCGGGGGCCATGGTCTGCAAGTCGGAAATGCTGGCAAGGCCGTCGGCGGGTAGCCTTTTTTTCATGTCCTTGACTTGCTCTTGGTACCGTTTCCGGGCCTCGCTGATTTCTTCTTTGACGGCGATCTCTGCCGGCTCCGTTAGGCGGTGAGCGGGCATTCTGTCGAAGCTGGCGGTAGATACCGCCGCCAGGAGGGCTTCCAGGCTTTCCTGGCTGGCAGCTTCCAGGGTATGCAGGATCTGCCCGTCGGCTGCCACCATGTTTCGGTAGCCTTCCCGGCAGTCGGGGCTCTTTGCTAAGGCAGCGGCTTTTATCCAAACGCCCAGGGCCCCGTCCAGCATCACCCGGCAATCGCCCAGCAGCGTTTCCGCCATAGGGCCCTCTCGCAGGTCCGCTGAGGAAAAGTTGTGGTGCACATGAGCATGCAGCCAGGCAAAGGGATGGGGGAGCGCCATCAAAAACCGATGAAGGGAGAGGATCATGTCGCCAATTTCTTGCCCGGTGAACTTTTCCACCAGTGCGCGGAGTGCCGGGTCTGTTTGTGCCTGATAGTAGCACTCCTCCAGGCATTCTTCCATGGCTTGCCGCGACAGGCTGGCCTGGGTCATTTCATCGCAGAGCCTGGCCAGGGGATCAATGCCCACCACTTCAAAAAACTCTCGCAGCAGGCTTTGGCAAAAAGAGTGCAGCGTGCTGATATGCGCCGCTTCCACCAGGTCGGCCTGGCTACGCATCCCCTCGCTTTGCTCTGCCGCCTCCCCCAGGCGAACCTCCAGCCGCTCCCGCATTTCGGCAGCGGCCGCATTGGTGAAGGTCACCACCAGCATGCGGTCCACCCGGTAGCCCTGGTGCGCAATCATGTCATAAATCCGCTCAATCAACACGGCCGTTTTCCCACTGCCCGCGGCAGCGGAAACCAACAGCTCAGGGTTGCGGGCGGAAATGGCACTTTGCTGGGCCTCGGTAAAAAGCATGGGGCACCTCTTTTCGCCTGTATTGTACTCCATGGGACAAGGGATGTCAAAGTGGGACATGTTCCACGTGAAACATTTTCCCCCGTGGGCCGGGCCGGTATTCTATGTTCCACGTGAAACATGATTTCCTATGTTTCGCATGCGCGGTTTGCCCCGAAGGCGCTTTCGTGCTATAATACCTGCATCTTCGATTCTTAAGGAGGCTTCCTATGCCCACCACTCACTTCGACAAAGAATCTATCAAGCAGAGCATTGCAGGCAAACTACAACGATATAACGGCATTACCGTTGCGGATGCGACCCCCCAGCAATTGTATAAAGCAGTGGCGTCTACCGTCCGCGATCAGATTATGCAAAAATGGATGGTGTTTCGGGAAAAGCGCCAGAGTGAAAAGGGGAAGCGGCTCTACTACCTTTCCGTGGAATTCCTCACTGGCCGGGCTCTCAACTGCAACCTGATCAACTTGTGCAGCCAGGACAATTATACCAAAGCATTGCAGGAACTGGGCATAGATTTGAAGGCGATTTTGCCGGAAGAGCCGGAACCTGCACTGGGCAATGGCGGGCTAGGACGCCTAGCTGCTTGCTTTATGGACAGCTTGGCCAGCTTGGCTATCCCGGCCATGGGCTGCACCATCCGGTATGAGTACGGACTTTTCCGCCAAAAGATGGTGGACGGCCAACAAGTGGAGTTGCCAGACACCTGGCTTCTAAACGGCAACATGTGGGAGATCGCCGCCGTGGAGGATACCTGCCAGGTGCAATTTGGCGGAGAGGTGGAAGAGTTTGAGGAGAATGGCAAGCGGATTTTCCGCCTGGCCAACGCCTATACCATTGACGCCGTTCCCTATGATATGCCCGTGGTGGGGTACGATTGCCAGTGCGTCAACACCCTGCGGACCTGGAGCGCTCGCAGCCAGGAACGCATTGACCTGCGCTCCTTCGGGGAAGGCGAATACATGAAGGCCATGGAAGAAATGCAAATGGCCGAGGTGATTTCCAAGGTGCTGTATCCGGAAGACAAACACTATGAAGGCAAAATGTTGCGACTGAAGCAGCATTATTTCTTTACCAGCGCCACGCTCCAAAACGCGCTGAAATCCTTTAAAGAGCAATACGGCAATAATTTTGACTTGATGCCCGATAAGGTCGTTTTTCATATTAACGATACCCACCCGGGGCTGGCTATTCCAGAGCTGCTGCGGTTGCTGATCGACCAGGAGGGCCTTAGCTGGGAAATGGCCCAGCGCATCACCCACCGGTGCATGGCCTATACCAACCATACCGTCATGGCCGAAGCGCTGGAGCGCTGGCCCGTGGATATGATGAAGCAAACCCTTCCGCGCATTTTTATGATTTTGGAGGAATTGAACCGGCGGGTCTGCGAGCAACTTTTCAAAACCTACCCGGATCAATGGGACCGCATTGGCCATATGGCCATTATTGGGTATGGGCAGGTTCATATGGCCAATCTATGTGTGGCGCTGTCCTTTAGCGTCAACGGCGTCAGCCAGCTTCATGGAAAGATTTTGATGGACACGGTTTTTCATGATTATTGGCTGCTGGACAAAGCCAAGTTCTCCGCCATCACCAATGGGATCACCCACCGCCGGTGGCTGCTGGAATGCAACCCCGCCCTCACCTCTTTGGTCCAGGAGGCCATTGGAGCCGAATTCCTGAAGGATGCGATGCAACTTTCTAAACTGCGCCCCTTTGCCGAGGATGCCGCCTTCCGGGAAAAATTTGACCAGGTGAAGAAGGGGAACAAGGAGCGGTTAGCGCAGCTAATTTTGCAGAGGCAAAACATTCACATCGACACCTCCTTCATTTTTGACGTGCAGGCCAAACGGCTGCACGAGTACAAACGGCAGCTGCTCAACGCCCTGCACATCCAGGTGCTGTATAACCGCATCATCGACGATCCCAACTTTGTTATGCCGCCGCGGCTTTTCCTGTTTGGCGCAAAGGCTGCCCCGGGCTATTGGCGGGCCAAGATGATCATCCGCTATATCAACGCCCTTGCTACCCTGATTGAAAAAGACCCCCGGGCCCGGGAGATGCTCAAGGTGGTCTACATTGAAAACTACGATGTATCCACCGCAGAGGTGCTGATGCCTGCCGCGGAGATTAGCCAGCAGCTCTCCACCGCCGGCAAAGAGGCCAGCGGCACCGGGAACATGAAGTTCATGATGAACGGCGCCGTCACCCTGGGCACCATGGATGGAGCCAATGTGGAAATTTATGAGCAGGTGGGCATCGACAACATCTATATCTTCGGCATGCGCGCGGACACGGTGGACGCCATGTACCGGGAAGGCACTTATAACCCCATGAGTATCTATGAGACCAATTTTGAAATTCGCAAAGCCATGAACCAATGGCTGGACGGAACGGTGTTCCCCGGAGAGCCCCTGGCCTTGCAGGATTTGTACCACATGCTGCTGGTGGGGGATCACGGCGGCATGGCGGACCCCTACTTTGTACTCAAGGATTTTGGCAGCTATTCCATGGCCAACCGCCGGATGGTGGAGGACTATCAGAACCGGGAGAAGTGGCTTAAAATGGCGGTGACCAATACCGCCATGTCCGGCTATTTTAGCAGCGACCGCACCATCGAGGAATATAACAAAAAGATCTGGCATATCCAACCGCTCCTAAGCTGACGAGAAAATGGGTTTGTTTCAAAACAGCAGCCGCAGCCGGCTGCTGTTTTTGTTGATAGAGACATAGGTGTATTTTCAGTGCCCTTGGTAGATACTATCCATGGACATCCAATTCTTGCAAACCACAATATATGACAAAATTGTATTACAAAAATTTCACAAACGCTGTATGTTGTTGACGGCATGTAACATATATGGTAAAATATCACACAAGAATGTCTTTCAAAAATCCGACAGTTCTTGTTATATGCGGAAGGTCCACGCAACAAAGGCCAAATTCATGAGCAATCATTTGTAATATTTATCAGCAACAGCTTGCCGGTTCCAGATGGATGTTACGACTTTGCAATGACGGTGGAGGCATTTTGTACATGCAAAAACAGCTTAAGGTCACCTATCACTATAATAGCGGCTTTTCCATACGCGTTGGCGGGAAGCTGCTGGTTTTTGACTACTGGGAGGGCGAGAACAAGCGGCTGCCAGAGGTGGGACGCCTCACCCGGCAGATTCTTTCCGCCCATGAACAGATTTACGTATTTGTCAGCCATGCGCACCCGGATCATTTCTCCCCTATGATTTACGAGTGGCGGGAAGGTCTGCCGGTGACATACATTGTCAGCTCGGACATGCCCGTGGGCACCCGGGGCAAGCGCATCGCCCCCCTGGAGAGCCTGGAGCTGGACCGGGATGTAAGCGTGAAGGCCTTTGACAGCACGGATTTGGGCGTCTCCTTTTTGGTGAAGGCCTATGGAATGAATCTCTTCCACGCGGGGGATTTGAACCTTTGGCATTGGCGGCAGGAAAGCAGCCTCCGGGAGATTGAAGCGGCTGAGAACGCCTTCTATGAGGCCTGCGCTCCCCTTCGGGGCGAAAAAATCGACCTGGCCATGTTCCCGGTGGACCCCCGCCAGGGCATGATGTATGACGCAGGCGCCAACCATTTCATACTCAGCCAAAAGCCCCGGGTATTCCTTCCCATGCACTGGCAGGACCGGGTGGAAGTGGCTGTGGACTTTGCCCGAAGGACCAAGACCCAGCAAACCGAGGTCATTGCCCTGACCCGGCCCGGCGAATGCGCCACCATCACCTTTCAGGAAAACCTGCTGGACATCCATATCATTGAGCCCCCTAAAGACTTGACGGACCTGCCAGTGACGCCCATGCGCAGACCGGAGAAGAGGCCCGTGGGCCATCAGGACGACCCCTTTGCGGATACGGATTTGCCCGTGGATTTGGAATAAGCGGCCGCGTCTGTGGCAGAAAGGGGCTTCCCCATGTTTCGGATGATCCATGAAAATCATAATGTGCTGGATATGGACCGCTCCCTGGCATTTTACGAAGAAGCTCTGGGGCTTCAAGTCGTCAGACGCAAGGAAGGGGATGGGTTTACCATTTGCTTTCTGGCCAGCGAGCCCCAGGGCCTTCAATTGGAACTGACCTGTCTTCATGACCGGACGGAGCCTTATGCCCTGGGAGACAACGAATCTCACCTGGCCTTTGAAACCGAGGACTACGCCGCCGCCCACGCAAAGCACGAGTCCATGGGTTGCATCTGCTATGAAAACCCCGCTATGGGGATTTACTTCATTCAGGATCCGGACGGATACTGGCTGGAAATCGTGCCTTGCAAGAAAAAATAGGACGATCAAAAGGACCCCACAGGCCAGGGCCACCGCATTTCCTTGGGACGCAGAGGCTTCGCCTCCGGCCCGGTTGCTCGGTGTTGCGCAGGGCACTACCATGCCCTGCACTCTGCCTCGCTGCCCCAGCTCTCACTCGCTTTGGGCTTCGTTCCGGCCCTTCAGTCAGCGCAGCCTTCACTACCGTTCG
>JAVBPU010000006.1:0-107494 GCA_031549415.1 Eubacteriales bacterium
ATGGTCACAGGCCATATGAAGCAAGGCTTGCCGGAATGGATAGCCGGTTACTACGAGGTGCTGCAGACGGGCCAGAAAAAAGGCATTCCCATGCCCGTTTGGGAATCATACAAGCCTTATGTGGATTGGCGTCAAGCATGATATATAAGGACAATACTGTTACTGTTTTAGGTGAGACAGCGACAAAATGATACTATGTCAATGCTGGCGGTAGAGTGCTTTGACGATTACTCCAGCGTTCAGCATGATGAATACCTGGCGCTTTTGGAAAGCCGGGGCAGACAGGTACTTGACCAAAAAACAGAATACATCTCCTTCTCCAGTCTGATTGATACCAGCGCCAGCTTGAAATATCAAAAAGGACTCGATGTGGGCGACCGGGTAACGTGTATCAACCAGCGTTGGAAAGTCCAGATCGAATCCCGTACCACGGAGATCACAGAAAGCTATGAGAGCGGCAGGATGGAGCTTGAGGTCACCTTTGGCGAGTCCATTCCGTTCTTACGGGAAGCACTCAAATGGCGGTATTCTCCACTCAAAAACACGACAAATTTGCGGTCTTTTTGCCTGCCGCCAGCGTCGCCATCGTTCAGCGTAGCTGCTGGCTACGCCTTGCTTCTGCTGCTTGTCGGCAAACAAAATCCTCGCAAATTTTATGGCGTTTTTGAATGGATCATAGTACGACGAAGCAGGGAGAGCCCGCTAAAGCCCAGATAGCAGGCTACAATCGCAGACCCTGCGCTGTCCACCAGCGGGGTGGCGGGATGGTCCGGGGCCAGCGCCACCATCAGTAGCGCCGCGGACACGCAGAAGTCCACAAAGGTCTTGGCCCGGTACAGCTTTTGCTGGGTCACTAGCACGGCATCATGCCGGGCCTTCGTCAGGGCCCGGTACCGCAGCCAAAGCAAGCCGTTGGACAAAAGGCCCAGCAGGGCGATCACCAGCCCCATGACGGAGTTGCCGGAAACGGCGGGTTGCCCAAAGCGCAGCATGGCCAGCAGCAACATCAGCGCGCCGCAGCCCAGCATGGCGCCGCCCACCGCCTGTTCACACAGGCGCTCCAGCCGGGCCCGCTCCTGCGGGGCCAGGGCTTGCTCCCTTTGCAGCTTCCGGTACAGCCCATAGGATACGAGGATGGCCAGCAGTTCCGTACTGCGGCGTAAAAAATCCGCAACCTGGGTCACAGAGCCGCTGGAAAACATGGCAATGCCCGTAACCAGGGGACCGGGAGCGCTAAGGAGCAGGGAGGTCAGCAGCGCGCGCTGCCCCTTTTGGCCATGGAAGGCGGCTTCGCTTTCCATCAGGCCACCTCCGTCAGCGCCAGGGCGTGGGACAGGCTGTACAGGGCCACCGAAGCCGCCAGGGGAACGGTGAGGGTGTCCCAGCCGCCCTTGCTGATCAGTTCCACAAAGGCGCACACCGCCCCCACCACAAAGGCCAGTAGCAGCCGAAGCCCCCGGGAGAGGGCCAGGCCGTGATGCAGCGCCGCCAGGGACACGCCAAAGGCCACCAAAAACATGGCCACAGTGCCCGCCCAGGTTTTCTTACCGTCCGCCAGAGAAAAGGCGATCTTCCGCTTGCCAAATTTTTTGCCCACCAGGGCCGCAGCGGCGTCCCCAAAGCCCCAGGCCAGCACTGCCACCACAATGACCAGCTTGTTGGTCTCCTGGAGCAAGCCCTGGAACAGGGCCATAAGACCGGCTAGCATAAGGAAAAAGATCACCAGGCTTTTTTTGATCTCTCCATCGTTTCGCTGGGGCAAAAGCTGGTTGTACAGGGGCAGCCTTTCCAATAGATGCAACACGGGGTAGATCAGCGCCACCAGCAAAAGGCAGGTGAGGGTTGCTACCTGCCAGCTGGGGCTGCCATACAGCACCACAAACACGGAGGATACCGCGCACAAATGCAATGCCTTGCGAAACAGCTCCCGGGGCATCTTGACCCACTTGCGCAAGGCCAGCAAGCAAAGGGCTGCCGCCACCAAATAGGCCAGCAACCCGCCCAGGCAGGTCAACAACTGAAAAAACACGGCGGCGCCTCCCCTCGGACGATCTTGTGTTTCCGTCCATCTGGCATTATAATAGACGCAGTGTTGGAAAACAACCAACAATGTGGGGGAGACTGGCCGGATGAACGACACTTTTCGTCAAAGTGTCTCCTGGGAGGAAAAAACATGGCCGAGAAGAAGCTGGACCAGCGGGCCAAGCTGACGGAACAACTGCTGAAAAACACCTTGGTGGAGATGCTGAAAACCCAGCATATTTCCAAAATCTCTGTGCGGGCCCTTTGCGAAAGGGCGGAGCTGAACCGCAGCACCTTTTATACCCACTATGCCGATACGGCGGCGCTGCTTGCCCAAATGAAACAAGAGGTGTGGCAGCGGGTGAGCGGGCTGCTGAATCAGCAGGACATCCGCATCCACAAGCCACCCGCTCCGGCGCTGCTGGCGCGGTTCTTGGAATATTTCAAGGAAAACGCGGCGCTCTTTGAGGCCTTGATGGGGGAAAACAGCGACTTTGCCTTCAAGCCGGACCTGATGGAAATCACCCAGTTGCTGCCAAGGCCCAGCAGCCAGGAGGTGGACCCGCGCACCCAGGAGTATGTGAAAACTTTCGGCGTGACAGGCTGCCTTAGCGTCATCCAAAGCTGGCTGGCGGACGGCGCCAAGGAAAGCCCCCTTCACATGGCGGAGCTGCTCATTGACATGCTCTTTGGCGGCATCCGCCATTTGGGGCAAAAGCAGGAATGAACAGGAAGCGGGCCAGTTGACAGCGGCTTTTCCTGCATGTACAATAAAAACACAGAAAGTGGGATTCTAAGGGAAAGGGCAGATGGCCTTGCAAAGGAACTTTTTTGAAGTCACATTGTCCAATCTGTCCCGGCTGAATGACACCGAGCAGCTATTGTTTGACTATGTGGTCAAAAACATGGACAAAGTGAAGCATATGAGCATTCAGAAGCTGGCGGCGGAGCGGTATTTGTCCACCACCACTGTGTTTCGCTTTACGCAGAAGCTGGGCTTTCAAGGATACAGCGATTTTGTGGATTCCCTGCTGATCACCGACTTTGTGGCCCCCACGCCGGAGCTGCCCGCGGTGCTGCACAACAAGCGCTATAGCGAGGAATACCTGAAAAACATCTATGAAGCGGTCCGGGTGATGCCCACGGAGCATATTGAGCGCGTCAACGAGGTATTAAAGCGGGAACCCAATGTGTACATTTTAGCGGATGGGCATTCCGCGGACATTGGCCGCTATGCGGAGCGCTTGTTCCTGAGCCTGGGCCTGCGGGCCTATTTTCCGGAGGCGGACTATCAGTTTGCCCATGTGTACAACACGGTGGAGGATGGGGACTTGGTGGTGGTGCTGTCCTACAGCGGGCAGAATCCCACGGTAATTGAAGCCCTGGAGCTGATCCTGTCCAAGCGGAAGCCCTTTTTGCTGTCCATCACCCGGGCGGACAATAACATTGTGCAGAATATGAGCGACGTGAATTTCTACATCTTCGCGGATGAGATCTTTGCCGGCGGGGTGGAGCTCACCTCCCGGGTTTCCATGCTGACCATTCTGGAGCTGTTGGTGTACGAACATTTGAAATTGGAGCATGTAACAATGTTCACAAAAAAGGAATAAAATTCACATTCGGAATTTTTCTTACAGACTGCGCCGTAAAGCTAGACAAGGCGCAGTTTTTCTTATACAATCGCACTAACCGGTTGAGTTATCGTACAATCAAAATGAACTGACACCGCTTGGAAACGGACCCCAAAACAACGGCCATTTTGCAAATGGAATGCCAAGGAAGCCCCGTTGCCTCCCCAAAGGACAAGCAGGCGCGGCGTATGCCTTTCTTTCCGCTACGCAAAATCACAAAAAATGCAAAAAAACGTGCCCAAAAAAGGAGGAAATGACCATGCCACGCCTAAAGGATTTCGTAGACACCACCCCCTACACTAAAGAGGAACTGCTGGACATCGCCAATCTTTCCCTCAAGCTCAAGGCCTGCATCAAGGCCGGGTATTACCCCCAGTTGCTGGAGCACAAGACCCTGGGCATGATTTTTGAGCAATCTTCCACCCGGACCCGTTGTTCCTTTGAAACCGCCATGGAGCAGTTGGGCGGCCATGCCCAATACCTGGCCCCCGGCCAGATTCAGCTGGGCGGCCACGAGACCATCGAGGACACCAGCAAGGTTTTGTCCCGGTTGCTGGATATCGTCATGGCCCGGGTGAACCGGCACAAGACCGTCGCCACCTTGGCGGAAAACGCCACCATCCCCGTACTGAACGCCATGTCCGACTACAACCACCCCACCCAGGAAATGGGCGACCTCATCACCATCATGGAGCACATGGAAAAGGGCAAGAAGCTGGAAGACCTGAAGGTGGTCTTTGTGGGCGACTGCACCCAGGTATGCGCTTCGCTGATGTTCATCACCACAAAGATGGGCATGCGCTTTGTGCAGTACGGCCCCAAGGGCTACCAGCTGCGGCCGGAGCATCAGAAGATCGCTGAGGAAAACTGCAAGAAGTCCGGCGGAAGCTGGCTGGTGACCGAGGATGTGAAGGAAGCCATGAAGGACGCGGACTTTGTGTATACAGACGTCTGGTATGGCCTGTACGACGCGGAGCTTAGCGAGGAAGAGCGGATGAAGATCTTCTTCCCCAAGTACCAGGTCAGCAACGAAATGCTGAGCCATGCCCCTGCCCATGTGAAGTTCATGCACTGCCTGCCCGCTTCCCGTGGGGAAGAGGTGGCGGCGGAGGTGATTGATTCCGACCGCTCCATCGTCTTTGACGAAGCGGAGAACCGCCTCACCGCCATGCGCGGCCTGCTGGTGTACCTGCTGCCGGAAAAGAAGGTGGACGAGAAACAGGTGAAGGAACTGAAGACCGATTTGGATGCGTTCCTGCAAAAGATACAAAAATAAGGCGAAGGATGGTGTACACAAATGGAAAAAAAGAAATTTCGCTTGTTTGACGCAGTTTTGGCCGCAGTTTGCATCATTTTGGTGGTGGAGGCGGCCGCGCCTTCCGCCGCCATTGGCAACTCCCAGTACTTCTGGTGGCTGCTGCTGCTGGGCCTGTTCTTCCTGCCCTACGGCATGATCTCCGCCGAGTTGGGCACCACCTACTGCGATGACGAAGGCGGCATCTACCAGTGGGTGCAGCGGGCCTTTGGCCCCCGCATGGGCAGCCGCGTGGCCTGGTATTATTGGATCAACTTTCCCCTGTGGATGGCCTCCCTGGCGGTGCTGTTCACCACGGTCATTGACCAAAGCTTCGCCACCACCCTGGGCGCCATTCCCGCGCTGCTCATTCAGCTGGGCTTCATCTGGGGCGTATGCTTCCTAAGCTTCTTCTCCATTTCGGAGAACAAGACTTTGGTGAACATCGGCACCATCTTCAAGGCGCTATTGATTTTGGCCATTGGCGGCCTGGGTGTATACTGGGCCCTCACCAAGGGCGTGGCCAACCCCATCACCTCGGTGCGGGACCTGCTGCCCGGCTTTGACGGCATCCCCTTCATCGCCATCATTCTGTTCAACTTCATGGGCTTTGAAGTGGTCACCACCTTTGCCTCCGAAATGGACAACCCCCGCAAGCAGATTCCCAAAGCCCTGTTTCTGGGCGGCATCCTGATTACCTTCTTCTACCTGTTCGCTTCCTTTGGCATCGGCGCGGCCCTGCCTGTGGACCAGCTGTCCACCTCCGGCGGCCTGCTGGATAGCTTCAACCTGTTCTTTGGCAACGCCCAGCCTGTGTTGCTGGCCATCGTGGGCGTGATGTTCCTGTACACCTTAGTGGTGAACATCTTAACCTGGGCCATCGGCGTGGACTATGTGGCCAAGCACGCGGCGGACCATGGCGCCATGCCCAAGGTCTTTGCCAGCGAAACCAAGAAGGGCCAGCCCAAGGGCGCGGCCATCATGAACGGTGTGGTGGCCAGCGCGCTGGTGATCATCATTCCGGTGGGCAAGGCGCTGTTCCCCAGCTTTGAAGGGTTTGAGGACATCTTCTGGGCCTTCTTCGCCCTGAACCTCATCACCCTGCTGCTGAGCTATGTGCTGATGTTCCCGGCCTTCCTAAAGCTGCGCAAGACCGACAAGGACATGGAACGGCCTTACCGGGCCCCCGGCGGGAAGGTCCTTACCTGGCTGATGGGCGTTGTGCCGGTGATTTTGCTGGTGCTGGCCATTGTCTTCTGCATCACCTACCCCATCGAGGACGGCACCTGGTTCGTGGACGTGCCGCTGCTGGTGGGTACCGCCGTGGCGGTGGTGATCGGTGAGATCATCGCCATGCGCACGCCCAAGCACAGCGTGGGAAAAGAAAGGACGATTGAAAAATGAAGCCGTTAGACACGACCCCCCGTCAGGACGGGTTTCGGATGCCTGGCGAATTTGAACCCCATGAGGGTTGCTGGATGCTGTGGCCGGAGCGGCCGGACAACTGGCGCTTAGGCGCTAAGCCCGCCCAAAAGGCCTTTTGCGAAGTAGCGGCCGCCATTGCGCAGTTTGAACCGGTGACCATGGGCGTCAGCCGTGCCCAGTACGACAATGCCCGCTCCATGCTGCCGGAAAACATCCGTGTGGTGGAAATCTCCAACGACGACTCCTGGGTGCGGGACTGCGGCCCCACCTTTGTGGTGGATGGCAAGGGCGGCGTCCGGGGCGTGGACTGGTGCTTCAACGCCTGGGGCGGCCTGACCAACGGCCTGTACTTCCCCTGGGACCAGGACGATAAGGTGGCCCATAAGATCTGCGAGATCGAGCGGAAGGAAAGCTACCGCCTGGATGAGTTCATCCTGGAGGGCGGCTCCATCCACGTGGACGGGGAAGGCACCTTGCTCACCACCGAGGAATGCCTGCTGGACGAGGGCCGTAACGGCGGCATGACCCAGGAAGAGATCGAGGATACCCTGAAAGAGTACCTGCACCTGGACAAGATCATCTGGCTGAAGCGGGGCATCTATAATGATGAGACCAACGGCCATGTGGACAACATCTGCTGCTTTGTCAGGCCCGGCGTGGTCCTGCTGGCCTGGACCGAGGATGAAAACGACCCGCAGTACGAGATTTCCGCCGAAAACCTGAAAATCTTGGAAGCGGCCACCGATGCCAAGGGCCGCAAGCTGCAGGTGATCAAAATGCCCATGCCGAGGCCTGTGCTGATTACCCAAGAGGAAAGCGCCGGGGTGGACGCCATCCATGGCACGCTGCCCCGCCAGGCCGGGGACCGGCTGGCGGCCTCTTACGTCAACTTCCTGATCGTCAACGGCGGCATCGTGTTCCCGCTGCTGGGCGATCCGGCGGACGCGCTGGCCAAGGCGGAGCTGGAAAAGGCCTTCCCGGGCCGCAAGGTAGTAGGCGTGCCCGCCAGAGAGATCTTGCTGGGCGGCGGCAACATCCACTGCATCACCCAACAGCAACCCAAATAATACAAAAGCGCCGAGGAGGCTGACAGTATGAAACAAGGCAAGAAGTTCAAGCTCCTCGACTGCGTGATGGCCGTGGTGTGCGTGGTGCTGACGGTGGAAGCCGCCGCACCCGCCGCCGCCATCGGCAACAGCCAGATTTTCTGGTGGCTCTTTCTGCTGCCCGCCTTTTGCTTGCCCTACAGCCTGATCTCCGCGGAGCTGGGCACCACCTATCCGGGGGAGGGCGGCATTTACGAGTGGGTGAAGCGCGCCTTTGGCAAACGGTGGGGGGCGCGGGTTTCCTGGTACTATTGGATCAATTTTCCCCTGTGGGTGGCTTCGCTGTCCGTGCTGTGCACGGACAGCTTTCCTAACCTGTTTGGCGTGGAGCTATCCTCTGGCATGGCCCTGGCGGTGCGGCTGGTGTTCATTTGGGGCGTGGTGGGGTTAAGCCTGGTGGGCGTGGCGGAAAACAAGTGGCTCTTCAACATCTGCACGGGCATCAAGGTGCTGAACATGCTGCTGCTGGGCGTGGGCGGCATCGCCATGGCGGTGACCAAGGGCCTGGCCACGCCGCTGCAGGCAGGCAGCATTCTGCCCAGCATCAACCTGGGCAGTTTGGCGTTTCTTTCCGTCATCATTTACAATTTCATGGGCTTTGAAGTGGTGACCACGTTTGTGGAGCAAATGGACAAACCCAAGCGGCAGATTCCCGTGGCCATCATCTCCGGCGGCATCATCGTGGCGGCCATGTACCTTTTGGCCAGCCTGGGGGTGGGCGCTGCCATCCCCCAGGACAAGCTGACCAGCGCCTCCGGCGTGGCGGATACCATCCGCTATCTGCTGGGCAGCCCAGCCCAATGGGTGATGAGCCTGGTGGGCGTGCTGCTGCTGTTTACCCTGTTTGTGAACCAGCTGTCCTGGGCCTTTGGAGTGAATTTTGTGGCCCGCTCCTGCGCCAAGGACGGCGGCATGCCCAAGGTGTTCGCCCTGTCTGGCAAAAAGGGCGCCACGGTGGGCGCATCGCTGATGAACGGCCTGGTGGCATCCGTGCTGGTGCTGCTGGCGCCGCTAATTCAATCCCAGGAGCTGTTTTGGAGCTTCTTTGCGCTGAATTTGGTCACGTTTCTGCTCAGCTATGTGCTGTTTTTCCCCGCTTTTTGGAAGCTGCGCAAAATGGACCCGGACATTCCCAGGCCCTACAAGGTGTTTGGCGGAAAACGGCTGACGGCGCTGATGACCTTTGTGCCCATGGCGCTGCTGGTCGCCGCTATTTTCTTTACCATTGTACCCCTCAGCAGCGAGGAGGTTCCCGGCAAGCTGCTGCTGCTGGTGGGAACGGTCATTGCCGTACTTCTGGGGGAAGTCATGGCCCGCCGGGAAGCCGTGACCCGTAAGGAGTAGTGGTACACCAGCCAGGGGTTTCACCCCTGGACCCCACCAGGGGCTTCACCCCTGGACCCATTTTTGGAATGCCCATGAAATGGGCATTCCAATGGAGGGATTCTTAAGGGCGTAGCCCTTATAAGCCGCCGGAGGCCGTCCTTCCCCCCTCCGTGTTGTACCTTTCCATCGGAAACGCCAAACGGATCTCCGTTCCCAAGCCCTCCTGGCTTTTTACCTGCACCGTGCCCCCATGCAGCAGCGTGATGTGCTTCACAATGGCCAGGCCCAGCCCCGTGCCGCCGTTTTTTTTAGAACGGGATTTGTCCGCCCGGTAGAAGCGCTCAAAAATGTGCTCCTGGTGCTCCGTTGGAATGCCCACCCCGGTGTCCGCAACGGTGATGAGCCCCTGGCCGCCTTCCCGCGCCAGGGAGACCGTCACCCGGCCGCCGGGTTTGTTGTATTTGATGCCGTTATCCACCAGGTTATAAACCATTTCATACAGCATGACCCGGTTGAAGGACAGGGGCAGGGGGTCGCCTTCCGCCGCCAGGGATATGCCTTTTTCCTGGGCCTCCAGGGCCAGGGACGCCAGCACCTCCTGGGCCACAGCCAAGGCTTCCACCGGCTCCCTTTCCGGCGGAGCCAGGGCTTCGTCCATTTCGGACAGCTTCATGATGTCCTCCACCAGGGCATAGAGCCGCTTGGCTTCGTCCTCAATCTTGCCGCCAAAGCGGGCGGTATCCTCGGGCGCGCAGATTCCGTTGCGAAGCATCTCCGCATAGCCCCGGATGCTGGTCAGCGGGGTTTTCAGCTCGTGGGACACATTGGCGGAAAATTCCACCCGGGCCTTTTCCGCCTGGGATTGTTCCGTGATGTCCATCAGCAGCAGCATGGCGCCGCCGCTGGGCGCGGGACTGCACAGCACCCGCAAAGTGCGGGTTCCCAGGGCAAACACCCTTTCCCGCCGTTCCCCGGCCAGGGCGCCCCGGGCATGGCGCAGAAGGTCCAGATCTCGCAGCAATTCCAGGATATTTTTCCCTTCGCCAGGGCCCTTGGCCTGCAGGAGATGAAGGCCGCTGGGATTGGCCATCAGCACCCGCCCCTGGGGGTCCAGCAGCAGGAATCCCTCTTGCATGGAGGCCACGATGGAACGGATGGTATCGCTGTGCCTGGCCAGGGTATCGTCCTGGGCGTGGATGTGCTGTTGTTGCTTTGCAATGGTGCGCAAAAAGGGTGAAAGCTCGTCATAGAGGGCGTCGCTTCCATCGGGGTTATACTGCTGTAAGGGCCTCAGGATGCTGCGAGTGAGCCGGGTGGCCGCCAGATTGTCCAGCAAAAACACCAAAAGCAGCATCAGCCCCATCAGTGGCAGCATCCCCCATAAAACACCCTGGATGCTGGCAATGGGTTTCGCCAGGCGCAGTACCTCGCCGCTGGGCAGACGCAGGGCATAATAGTACATCAGCGAGCCCAAAGTGCTGGAAAAGCGGGTGCTCTCGCCAATGCCCAGGGCCACTGCCTCCTGGAACTCCTCCCGGCTGGCATGGCTTACCAGGGCGGCGGATTCGGAGGCGTTGTCGTGCAGCACTGCGCCTTCTTTGGACAGCAACGTCATGCGCACATCCACCAGCGGGTCGTCCATCTGGGCAATGCGCAGCAGGTTTTCTCCCTGCCCATCCGCCACGGATTGCAGCAGAGCTGCTTTTTCCTGCACGTCATGGGTGATGGTCCGGGCGGTGGTGTCGTAAAACAGCAGAGCCAGCAGTGCGCCAAACAGAAGCAGGCTCACCAAGGTCAGCCCCGCCATGGAGCGGTAGATGCGTTTCTTCATGCGGAGTCTCCTAGCTTATAGCCCACACTGCGCAGGGTCTTGATGAGATGGCCTTCGCTGCCCAGCTTTTGCCGCAGAGCCATGATGTGCATGTCCACCGTGCGGCTCTCCCCTTCGTAGTCGTATCCCCACACATGGCGGAGGATTTGCTCCCGGGTTAGCACCAGGCCCTGGTTCTGGAAAAGGTAGGCCAGCAGTTCAAACTCCTTAAAGGTCAGCTGCACCGCTTCGCCCCGCACCAGCACGGCGCGCCGGGGCAAGTCCAGCATGAGGCCGCCCAAGGTGAAATGGTCCGCTTTGGGCTGTACCCGCCGGAGCAGGGCCTTTACCCGGGCGGTGAGTTCCAATACGGAAAAGGGCTTGGTGATGTAGTCGTCCGCGCCCAGGTCCAACCCCTTCACCCGATCCATCTCGGAGCCTTTGGCGGTCAGTAAAATGACGGGTACACTGGCAAAGCGCGGGTCCCGTTTCAGCGCGCCCAGCAAGCTGAAACCGTCCTGGCCGGGCAGCATGATGTCCAGCAGCACCAGCTCCGGCAGCTCCTGGGCCATGGCGACCAGAAAGGAGGCCCCTTCTTCAAAGGCTTTTACCAAAAAGCCGCTGCCGGTTAAGGCATAGCGCACCAGCTCCCGGATGTTCTCGTCATCCTCCACCAAAAACAACGTCTGCAACGCTGGCCCTCCTTACGCTTTTTCCACATGCTTGCCGGTGATGGAAAAAACAGCCCACTCGGCAATGTTGGTGGCATGGTCGCCAATGCGCTCAAAGTATTTGGCCACCATGATCAGGTCCATGGCCTGCTCGCCGTTGCGCTCGTCCTGGTGGATGAGGGCGATCAAGTCCCGCTTGATGCACAAAAACAGATCATCCACCACGTCATCGTAGGCGATGACGGCCCGGGCCAACTCCACATCCTTTTGCACATAGGCGTCAATGCTCTCCGTCACCATTTTCAGCGTAGCCTTAGCCATTTGCGGGATGTGCTCCAGCTTCTTGATGTACTCGTCCTGGGACAGATACACGGTCAGCTCTGAAATGTCGGCGGCCTGGTCGCCGATGCGCTCCAGGTCCGTGATCATTTTCAGGGCGGAGGAGATCAGCCGCAGATCCTTGGCCACGGGCTGCTGGTGCAGCAGCAGCTTTAGGCAGAGGTTTTCAATTTCCTTTTCCTTGGCGTCCACCAGGGCGTCCCCCTGGATGATTTTCTGGGCAGCCTGAGGATTCTGGCGCACCAGGGCGTCGGTGGCCTTGGTGATGGCGTCCTGGACCAGGGCCGCCATTTCAAGCAAGCTGGTGTTTAAAAGCTGCAACTGGTCCTCAAATTGACTGCGCATTATCCAAACCTCCCGGTGATGTAGTCCTCGGTGCGTGGGTCGCTGGGGATGGAAAAGAGGGTATCCGTGGGGGCGTATTCCACCATTTCGCCCAGCAGGAAGAAGGCGGTTTTGTCGCTGATGCGGGTGGCCTGCTGCATGTTATGGGTTACGATGATGATACTATACTTTTCTTTCAGCGTTAGCAAGAGTTCTTCGATCCGGCCGGTGGCGATGGGGTCCAGGGCGCTGGTGGGTTCATCCATCAGCAACGCTTCCGGCTCCACCGCCAAGGCCCGGGCGATGCAAAGCCGCTGTTGCTGCCCGCCGGATAGCCCCAGGGCGGATTTTTTCAGCCGGTCCTTCACCTCATCCCAGAGGGCCGCGTCCCGCAGGGACTTTTCCACGATGTCGTCCAGCTGGGAACGCCTGGTGATGCCATGGGTTTTGGGGCCAAAGGCGATGTTTTCATAGAGGCTCATGGGAAAGGGGTTGGGTTTTTGGAACACCATGCCCACCCGTTTGCGCAGCTCCATCACATTCATGCCGGCATAGATGTCCTGGCCAAAGAGCCGCACCTGGCCCTGGATGCGGCAGCCCTCCACCAGGTCGTTCATCCGGTTCAGGGTTTTCAGCAGGGTGCTTTTGCCGCACCCGGAAGGGCCGATAAAGGCGGTGATTTCGCCCGCTTCCAAAGCCAGGTTGATCTCCTTTAACGCCTGGAAGGAGCCATAGTACAAATTCAGACTTTCAATGGAAAATACTTGCATGTCATTCCCTGCCTATTCTTTTTGCGATGCGGGCGGAAAGGGCGTTGATGCCAAAGACCAGCAGCAACAGCACCACCGCCGTGGCGTAGGCTTCGTTGGTATGCTGCCCCTCGCTGGAAAGGGCGTACATGTGCACGGACAGCGTGCGGGCGGATTGCATGGGGGAGAGGGGGGCTTGGGCCACAGTGCCTGCTGTATAGATCAGGGCGGCGGTTTCGCCCACGATGCGGCCAATGCCCAGGATGACCCCGGCCAAAATGCCCGGCACCGCCGAAGGCAACACCACCCGGGTGACGGTGCGAAGCCGCCCTGCCCCCAGGCCCAAGGCCCCTTCCCGGTAGAGGTCCGGCACGGCAGTGAGCGCCTCCTCGCTGCTGCGAATGATCAGGGGCAAAATCATCAGGGCCAGGGTGCAGGCACCCGCCAGCACCGAGAATCCCCAGCCCAGCTGGGTTACGAAAAACAAGAGGCCGAAAAGGCCGTACAGGATGGAAGGGATGCCAGAGAGGGTTTCGGTGGTCATGCGGATCACCGCCACCATGCGGTTGCCCCGCTTGGCATATTCCGTCAGGTATACTGCCGCGCCAATGCCCAGCGGCACGGCCAGCAGCAGCGCCAACACGGTGATGTACAGGGTACCCAGCAGCGCGGGCAGCAAGGATACATTGTCGCTGTTGTACTGGAGGGCAAACAAGGAGGGCTTCACATGGGGGACGCCCTTGGCCAGGATGTATCCCACCAGGAACAACAGCGTGAGCCCGGTAAGGGCGGCGGCCAGGTAGGTGCAGACTTTGAGCAGCAGGTCGCTTCGTTTACGCCGCATGTCACAGCACCTTCTTTTTCAGCAGGCCCAAGGATCGGTTGATCAGCAGGATGAACACAAACAGCACCACGCCGGTGGCAATGAGAGCCTCCCGGTGCAAATCCGCCGCGTAGCCCATTTCCAGCACGATATTGGCGGTGAGGGTGCGGATGCCTTTCAGCAGTCCCTTGGGCATGCGGGCCTGGTTGCCCGCCACCATCACCACGGCCATGGTTTCGCCCATGGCCCGGCCCAGGCCCAGCACCACGCCCGCCAGCAGGCCGGATTTGGCGGCGGGGAACACCGCGCCGTACACGCTGCGGGTGTGGCTGGCCCCCAGGGCCAACGCGCCTTCATAGTAGGCGGCGGGAACCGCCCGAAGGGCGCTTTCTGAAAGGGAGATGATGGTGGGCAAGATCATCATACCCAGCAGCAGGGAGGCGGCCAGAATGCTGGAACCGGGGCCGCCCCAGGTTTCGCGGAGGAAGGGCACCAGCACCGTGAGGCCAAAGAAGCCGTACAGAACGGAAGGGATGCCCGCCAGCAGGTCCATGCCGGGCTTGAGGAAGCGGTACAGCCCCCTTTGGCAGTACCGGGCCATGAATACCGCCGTCAGCAAGCCGATGGGCACGCCCACCACCAAGGCCCCGGCGGTGACGTACAGGCTGCCCAGCACCATGGGCCAAATGCCAAAGACCGGCGGCACATCCGAAGGGGACCACTCCCGGCCCAGCAGAAAATGGCCCAGGCCAATTTTGGCAAAGGCAGGCAAGCCCCCCGCAAACAGGAACAGGCAAATGAGCACCACCGCTGCCACGCTGGCCAGCGCCGCCAGGAGAAAGCCCAGATGGGCCAGGGTTTCTTTTGCCCTTTGTTTTGCCATGTGGGGTCCCTCCTTTCCATTGCCAAATGGGTGGATGCGTGTCATTCCTGCAAGCCTTCCCACTCGGTGATATCGCCGGTAAAGATGTCGCGAACTTGCTGGCTGGTGAGCGCGGCGAAGGGGTTTTGTTGACTGACGATCACCGCAATGCCGTCCAGGGCAATCTGTGTCCCGGTGAGGGATTCCTTTTCGCTATCCTTCAGCGCCCGGCTGGCCATGCCGATGTCACAAGCGCCGCTGAGGGTGGCGGCCAGGCCCGCGGTGGAGTCGCTCATTTGGATTTCGATGGTGGCGGCTTGGTTCAGGCTCAGATAAGCTTCCTTGAGTTTTTCCATGATGGGCGTTACCGAGGAGGAGCCCGCCACCACCACTTTTCCGGCGGGACGGCTCCCCGCAAAAGCAGGGGCGTTTTCATCCACGGCGATATAGCTGCCCGCCACCACGCCTTGCCCCTCCTTGGAGAGGATGAAGGAAATGAAGTCCTGGGCTACCGGGGAAATTTCGGCCTTGGTGGCGATGAGGAAGGGCCGTGCCACGGGGTAGCTGCCATTTTTCACGTTTTCCGCGGTAGCGTCAACGCCGTCAATGGCCAGGGGCCACACGGTTTCCTGCAAAGACCCCATGGACACATACCCGATGGCGTAGGCGTCCCCGGCCACGCTGGCCAGCATCACGTCCGTTTTGCTGGTGATTTGGGCTTCCTCGGTGGTCCTGTCCTTCTTGCTGCCGTCCTCGCCTTTCACTTCGATATTGAAAAGCTCGATAAACGCGCCCCGGGTGCCGGAGCCTTCCTCCCGGGAAATGACGTTGATGGGGCGGTCCGGCTTGAACTCCGCCAGGCTGGCCACGGGCCATACAGCAGTGAGGAGTGCTAGCGAAAGGGCCAGGATTCGGGCTTTTTGTCTTCCGGGGTGGTTCCTCTTCTTGTTCAAAGGCTGGTTCATCGTTCTTCCTTCTTTCATTTCTTCTTATTTTTTACGGGCTCAGTGTACCGGAAATTTGTAGGCTACATATACAGGCTTTTGTAAAGATTGTGTCAAGGGATGTTGACTTTGGCAGCCCGGTCCTTTACCATAAAGTGGACAGCAAACAAAGGAAGAAGGGTCGATATGGATGGGTTGACGCGGCTTCGCACACCCCCCTTGCGCCTGGGCGAGGGGCCTATGTGGCATGCTGCCATGGGTTGGCTGGTTTTTGTGGATATAGAAGGCCAAACGGTCTATGGGTTTGATACGCAAAGCCAGGCCCTGCGGGCATATCCTGTAGAAAACATGGTGGGCTTTGTGGCCCCCTATGGCCCCCGCAGTGTGGTGGCGGGCGTGGGGGACAAGCTGGTGGCGCTGGATCTGCTGACAGGGGCGCAAGCCCCGCTGCTGCAATTAGGCCTGCCCCAGGGCATGCGCATGAATGACGGCAAATGCGACGCCCAGGGCCGCCTGTTTGTGGGCGCCATGGTAGCTGCCGAGGAGAGGCCCCAGGGCAGCGGCACGCTCTATTGCATTGAAGCTGGGAAGGTTGTGCAGCAAGTCGAAGGCATGGTCATTCCCAACGGCCTGGCCTGGACAGCGGACGGGAAAACCTTTTATCATACGGATACGCCCACGGGGCGCATCGACGCCTACACGGTGCAAGCAAACGGGCAAATCGCGGACCGCCGGCCCGTGGTGGACCTGCGCCAGGAAAAAGGCTCGCCGGACGGGTTTTGCATCGACAGCCAGGGCCTGCTGTGGGTGGCCATGTGGGGCGGGTCCCAGGTGCTGCGCTGCGACCCGGCCACCGGCCAGGTGCTGGACCGGCTTCCTCTGCCGGATGAGCGGGTTTCCTGCTGCACCTTTGGTGGCAAACAGTTGGACACGCTCTATGTGACCACCGCCGCGTTGGATGAAATCCAGCCGGGAGGCCTGTATGCGCTGTCCGCTGCGGGCAAAGGCATGCTGCCTTATTCATTTTTGCAGTAGGGGGAAGGGAAGCATTCCCTTGTTGTTGGGATTTGCGTTAGGTGGACTTCCGCTTCATGGTGGACCGAATGCGGGAGGAAATATACTGGGCCTTGCTCTCGTTTTCCAAAAAGCTGGCCCCTGTGGGCCGGAGGGTATATTTGCTGGTGCGTCTTTCTCCGCTGCGGGGGGGAGGCGCACCGATAGTTTCGTCGAGGGTTGCGCCGTCTCCGGTGGGCTCAGGCGCAAGAACCTTTTCCATCGCCGGGACCAGCGAGGTCGGTGCGGAAAGGGAGGGCTTGTGAAAGGCAGGAGAGGCAGGGGCAGACAAAGAGGCAGGGGTAGACAAGGGAGCGGGTGGGACCAAATTGGCGCCCGCAGACAAGGGGGCCGGGGTCAACGTGGCTGGGGTAGACAAAATAGCCGGGGCCATCAAAACCTCGGGGTTGACTGTTGACTGGGGCCCGGGCAGCGGGCCCACTGCGCCCATGGAGGAAATAGGCTCCAGGGATACCACCATTTTTTCCACTTCTTTTTCCGTCTTGGCAAGCGCCCGTAGGGGCATCAGCGGCCCCTCTGGCGGGGGTGCCACCGGGGGCGCTGCCGGGGAAAGAACCGGGGTGAAAGAGCCAATGGGCGTGATGGGGCTTTCGGTCATGACGGGGCTTTCGGCCATGACGGGGCTTTCCGCCCTGGGGTTGGAGGCCGCGCCGATGGGAATCAGCGGCCTTTCCGGCGGGCTGGGCGCAGGCCGGGAGGGCTTGTCTAGCCTCTCGGAAATGGCTTCCAGCCAAGAAAAGGGCTCGTTCGGTGGGACGGGAGGCTCGGGCTTGCGTGCATAGGGGGAAACCTCTTGCACAGGCGGCCTACTCTCTGGGGCGGCGTAATTGGCTTGCCCGTAGGAGTGAAAGGGGTTCGTGGAGGGGGCGGGCGGAGGGGCGGCAGGGGGAGAATAGGCAGAGGCCTCCAGAGGACGGGGCGGGCGCTCCCTGGGCGCTACGGATTTGTGGGCGGGTCTGCGCCAGTCAATACCGGCCAGCGGGTCCGCAGGCTCGTTTTCCGCCAGCACCGCATAGGGGCTCTGGGCGGTGGAAGGGCCTTCATAAAAGACGGCGTTTTGCTGCGCCTTTGTTTTCCACAGCAGCAAAAAGCCAAGCAATGCCAGCAATGCGCCGACGCCCAGCACATAAAAATGATATTCCAGCAGCTGAAGAATCAGCCCGTTCACCGTATTCACCAGAGGGTTGAGGCTTTGGGCTTTTAATGAGGATAAGATCAGGCGGACCTGATCGTTCTGGATCATGGGCAGGAAGGTTGCCATCAATGCCATCAAAATACACGAGATGCCAAGAATCAACAGCAAGCCACCCAAAAACCGTCTGAATTTCATTGGGAAGCATCCTTTCCATGGATGTCGTTCTAGTTTCATTTCGAGAAACAGTGGGGGTTTTCCTCCCCTCCGCCTTCTTTTTCCTGGCGCTTCTGGGAAATTTCCAGGAACTGGATTTTTGCGGAAGCAAGTTGACGCGGGACGAAGAATGTTGTATCGTACCTGTATGGAAAGACTTGGCTGTGGGAGGGTTCGCATATGGAAAGATATCGCCTGACCTATAATGTGGATATGGTGTTTTGCATTGACGCCACGGGCAGCATGCGCCATGTAATTGATTTTGTGAAGCAAAACGCGTTGAACCTATACCAGGATATTGTCAGCGCCATGGAAAAAAAGCACAAGGTGATCAGCCAGATGCGGGTGCGGGTCATCGCCTTTCGGGACTATGTGGCGGACGGCGAGGAGGCCATGCTCAGCAGCGAGTTTTTTGTGCTGCCCGGCCAGGCCCAGCAGTTTTACAACTGCGTGAACGGCATTGAGGCCAAGGGCGGCGGGGACATTCCCGAGGATGGCTTGGAAGCGCTGGGCTACGCCATCCGCAGCGACTGGACCCGGGAGGGCGTCAAAAAACGCCACATCATTGTGGCCTGGTCCGACGCCCCCACCCATCCCATCGGCCATGGGCAGGTGGCCCCCTGGTATCCCCAGGGCATGGCCAGGAATTTTGACGAGCTGAGCCTGTGGTGGGAGGATGAGCAGCTGGGCGGCAGCATGGACGAGAACGCCAAGCGTCTGCTGCTCTTTGCTCCGGATGCGCCGGATTGGAGCCGCATTTCCCAGGAATGGGGCCAGGTGATCCATGTACAGACCGTTGACGAGGGCCTGATGGATGTGGAGTACCAACAGGTGATCGACGCCGTTTGCAATACGATTTGATGCGGGGGGAGGGCGCCGCGTGAGGGGCTCGCTCGCGTCCAAGGGATTCCAGCCGGGGGAAAGCATTTTTGTGTGCCATGCTGTCGTTCCCGATGCCGGGGAGGACAGCTTTGCTTTTGACACCAAGGCCCAGGGCGGGTATTTGTGCGTGGCGGACGGCTGCGGGGGCCTGGGCTCCCGCCGGTACGGCAACCTGGGGGACCGCACCGGGGCGTATTTGGCTGCCAACCTGGTAACCAGAGAGGTTGCGCAGCAGGCAGGGGGATTGTTTCCCCTGCCAGACCAGCAGGAGGCGGGGCGGGCCCTTTGCCAGGAGCTGACCCAGACCCTTAGCAGCCGTTTGGCCCGGTTTGAGGCGGATTTCAGCACCGTGCCACGGGTGCGCATCGTGGGGAGCATGCAGCGGGTGCTGCCCACCACGCTGTGCCTGCTGCTGACCCAGAGCCAGCCGCCCCAGTTGGATTGCCTGTTTGTGTGGGCGGGGGACAGCCGGGGCTATGTGCTGGATACAGGCGGCCTGCACCAGCTCACCAGCGACCATACCGCGCTGGCCGGGGATGCCATGGAAAGTTTGTACAAGGACACGCCCCTGTCCAACATGCTCCATGGGGAGGGCGCGTTTTATTTAAGCGGGCGCAGGGCGCGCCTGGTGAAGCCCTGCGTGACGCTGGTGGCCACGGATGGCGTTTATTCCTCCTTACAAAACCCTATGGAGATGGAGTGGCTGCTGCTGTCCACTTTGCACAAGGCCAAGGATATGGCCCATTGGCAAAGGCGGCTCTGTGGGGAGATCAAAAAGGTTGCGTCGGATGACTGCACCCTGGGGCTGGCGGTGTATGGATACCTGAGCTTTGAGGCTTTGCAAAAAAGTTTGGCGGCAAGGCGTACCGCTTTGCAAAGGGAGTACATTACGCCGGTGCGGCGGCACAAGGCCGATTTGGACTATGCCAGGGGCAAATGGCAGGAATACATGAAACAGTACGACTGGACGGAAAGGGCGGCGCAAGGTGAACCGGATTGGCGGATATGAACAACTGACGGAGATGAAAACCGTGGGCAGCGGCAGCGCCCGCTGGTGCATTGCGCGGCGGAACGGCCAGCGGTTCTTTTTGAAGGAATTTTTGTCGCCCGTGTATCCGCCCAAGGGCAAGGATACCTCTTTGGCGATGATGCAAATCCAGCGCTGCCAAGCCTTTGAGACGGCCAAGCGGCGCATGTACGCGGCTCTGTCCTGCGTCATCGGGGATACCTTGGTGCCCGTGCTGGATTTTTTTCGCTATGAGGGGCGGTATTACGCCATTAGCGAGGAGGTTCCGGAGCCCCACAAAAGCGGCGAGGACCTTCGCCATATGCCCGCCCGGGAAGCTCGGGCGCTGCTATACACCCTGGCGGAATGCCTGGCGCGGCTGCACACCCAGGGAATCATTCACGCGGATTTGAAGCCGGAGCATATGCTGCTGACGGGGGAGCCGGGGGAATTTCATCTGCGCCTCATTGACCTGGACAGCGGCTTTTTGGAGGATGACCCGCCCGCCGAGGGGCAGAACATCGAGGGGGACCCGGTGTACCTGGCGCCGGAGACTTTTCGGCGGCTGATGGGGGAAAAGGCGCCCCTGACCACCCGGCTGGACACCTTCGCGCTGGGGATCATCATCCACCGTCTGTGGACGGGGGAGCTGCCCGCCTTTGACAGGGACCGGTACAACTACCTGTATGAGGTGGCCCTGGAGGAGGGGGAGATTCGCCTGTCCACGGAGCTGCCGCTGGCGTATCGCATCCCTGTGCTGCGGATGCTGCGCAAGGACCCGGCGGAGCGGCCCAGCGATGGGGAGATCATGGAGCTTTTGTACGCGCCCAAGGGGGAGACCGGGCCGGCGACAGTTCAGGAGGAAAAGAAGGATGGGCCGCTGAACGGCCTGAGCCGGTATTTGAAAAAGAAATAGGATGTTGAAAAACCAAGGGGGGCATGCACTGGGCGCAGACCCCTCTTTTTGTACGCCTCTCTTTTTTGCGCGTCACCGCCTGCCCGTTCACAGTTTTTCCCGCCCGGCATAGGATGGGGGAAGAAACCACGGCGGGCCACTGCCGGGCTGGAGGGAGCGCGCATGCCAAAAGCCATTACATTGGAGGAGCTACGACCTGGGGAGACCGCCAGGGTCATGGGGGTTGCCGCCGCTGGGGCCATGCAAAACCACTTGCTGGACTTGGGCTTTGTAAAGGGCAGCCGGGTCACCTGCCTGTTTCCGTCAGCGTTGGGCGATCCGCGGGCCTATTGGGTCCGGGGTGCGGTGATCGCGCTGCGTAAAAGTGATGCCGCCTCGGTCCAATGCAGGTTGGAGGTGGTGGAGTGAAAGGGCCAAAAGCGGGGCAGCCTTCTTTTTCCGTGGCCTTGTGCGGCAACCCCAACGTGGGAAAAAGCACGGTGTTCAACGCATTGACGGGGCTTCGGCAGCATACGGGCAACTGGACGGGAAAGACCGTGGACACCGCCCAGGGGCTGGTGAAATGTGGAAAGTCTCGCTGGACGCTGACAGACCTGCCCGGTACCTATTCCCTGTTTTCAGGGTCCCCAGAAGAGGAGGTGGCCTGCGATTTTCTATGTTTTGCGGAGCTCAACGCCACCCTGGTGGTTTGCGACGCCACCTGCTTGGAAAGGGGCCTGAACCTGGCGTTGCAGGCCATGGAGACTGCACCCCGGGTGATTTTGTGCCTGAATATGATGGACGAGGCCAGAAAAAAGGGCCTGTGCATTGACGTGGAGCAGTTGGAAGCCTTGCTGGGCATTCCGGTGGTGGCCTGTGCCGCCCGGCGTGGGGAGGGGCTACCGGCGGTAAAAAGGCTGCTGGAGGACCTGGCGGAGGAACAGGAGCCGACAGCCCAAATCGAAACAGTGTCGTTGCGGTTCCTCTACCCAGACCCGGTCCGGGAGGCGGTGGAAGCCTTGCAGCCAGCGCTGGCACAGGTTTTTCCTCGCCAGGGGAACCATGGTTTCTTGGCGCTGCGGTTGCTGACGGCGGGGGAGGCCTTGCTGGCGCGGGCGGCAATTGGGGTCTTGAAGGATTCGGCAAAAGGGCCCGGGCCCTGCTGGGAACCGCTGCTGGAAGCCTGCCAGGCCCAGCGCGACAGGCTGGCGGAGGTGGGATACCCCTCGGAAAGCCTGGTGGCGACAGTGGTGTCCGCCGGGTTTGACCGGGCCGCGGACCTCTGCCAACAGGTGGTCCATTTTGTGGAGCCCTCTGGGCGAAACGCGCCGCCTGCCCAAGAAGGCGGCCAACCCATGAATCTGCGGCTGGACCGGTGGCTGTCCAAAAAAATGGTGGCCCTGCCGCTGATGTTTTTGTTGCTGATGGGGGTGTTCGGCGTGACAGTGGCAGGGGCGAATGTGCCTTCTCAGTGGCTGTCCGGCTTGTTTTCTTCCTTGGAAGCGCCTATCCTTTCCTTTTTGCAACAGCTGGGCCTGCCGGAGACATGGCAAAGCCTGCTGGTGAGCGGGGTGTATCGGGTGGCGACCTGGGTGGTGGCGGTGATGCTGCCGCCCATGGCCATCTTTTTCCCGTTGTTTACACTGCTGGAGGATTTTGGGTATTTGCCCCGAATGGCCTTTACCCTGGACCGCTGCTTTCAGGGCTGCAAGGCCTGCGGCAAGCAGGCCCTGTGCATGTGCATGGGGCTGGGCTGCAACGCGGTGGGGGTCATGGGCTGCCGCATCATGCAAAGCCCCAGAGAACGGCTGATTGCCATTTTGACCAATGCCCTGGTGCCTTGCAACGGGCGGTTCCCCACCTTGCTGCTGCTCATCAGCCTGTTTTTTGTGCCCCTGGGCGGATGGGGGGGAACCGCCTTGAGCGCGGCGTTGCTGGCGGGCTTATTGGTCATCAGCCTGGCGGCTACCCTGGGGATGTCCTGGTTGTTGTCCAAAACTGTGCTGCGGGGGATGCCCAGCGCCTTTGCACTGGAATTGCCGCCCTTTCGCAGGCCGGTATTTTCCCAGGTGCTGGTGCGGTCCCTGCTGGACCGGACGGTGTTTGTGCTGGGCCGCGCCGTGGCGGTGGCGGCCCCGGCAGGGCTGCTCATTTGGGCCATGGCCAACCAGCAGGTGGCGGGGCAAAGCTTGCTTGCCCACGCGGCAGGCTTTCTCGACCCCATAGGGAAGCGGATGGGCCTGGACGGCGTGATTTTGCTGGGCTTTGTGCTGGGCTTCCCCGCCAACGAGATCGTGCTGCCGATTATTTTGATGACCTACCTGGCCCAGGCCAGCCTGATGCAACCCCAGGGCTTGGTGGAGCTGCAAACCTTTTTGCTGGGCCAGGGCTGGACCGCCTGGACGGCGGCCAGCATGGCGCTGTTTAGCCTGTTTCACTGGCCTTGTTCCACCACGGTGTGGACCATTTACAAAGAAACCCGGAGCGCCAAATGGACGGCGTTGGCGGTGCTGCTGCCCACCGCGCTGGGAGTCGGCTTATGCGTCCTTTTGACGCTGGTCAAGGGCTGGCTGAATGTGGTATGATGAGAGCCGAAAACGCCTTGACAGAGGAAACAGGGAGAGATGGAAATGCCAAAGAAACCCTATGCATTTGACGCGGTGATCCAGAAGGTGCCGGACCTGGACGGGGCCTATGTGGAGTTTCCCTGGGATGTAAGGCAGGAGTTCGGCAAGGGCCGGGTGAAGGTACACGCCACCTTTGACGGCGTGCCCTACGACGGGAGCCTGGTGCGCATGGGCACGCCCTGCCATATTCTGGGCATGCTCAAGGACATCCGCAAGCAGCTTGGAAAGCAGCCCGGGGACACGGTGCATGTGACCATTGAGGAACGGGAATGAAACGCTCATGAAATGGGCGTTTCAGAGATGGGTTTAGGGCTTTCGCCCTGACGGTGGATTGGAGGCGGAGCCTCCAAAATTGAATGCGGTCATCATCTGAAAGGAGCGGCTTGGTGGCCGCTCCTTTGTCATTTGCTTTGTTGTTTGTTTTGCTGCTTGTGCACCCATTGGTAATGCCACAGGCCCACCAGCACCAGCAGCCCCCCCAGCAGCTTGCCCAGGCTGAACTGTCCCGTCAGCCCATAGTCCAGGGCCAGGGCCGTCAGTAGCTGGGCCACAAAAATCAGCAGCGTCATCAAAAACGCGGGCAGCCTGGGGGCCAGGTAGTTGGACAGTAGAATGGTGATCACGCCCACCGTGCCGCCCAGGTAAAAGAAAACAGTGGTGGAATCGAAGGGTTTCAGGGCAAAGCTGCCGGGCTCCCGCATGATCCACAGCACCGCGAAGGCCGTGGTGAGGCCGGTGATGTAGTTCATCAGCGTACTCATGGAAAGGCCGTTTCTTTCCGCGCTGCCGGAGTTGAGGAAGCGGCAGACCACGATGTTCACCCCGGCCAGGATGCTAACCAAAACCATCATATTCGTGCGCCTCCCTTATCCCAGCATCATGAGCGCGATGCCCGCGATGATGAAGCCAAAGCTAACCAGATGCCCCTTGCGAAAGGGGGTTTTGGGCATGCCAAACAGCCCGAAATGGTCCACCACGCCCCCGGCGATGCATTGCCCTAGTAGCCCCAGGGCCAGGGTGAGGGAGACCCCCAGGGCGGCAAAGCCCAGGTTGTTGAACACCACGGTCAGGACCCCCAGCACGCCCCCACAATAGTAGGGCCAGGGGGTGGAGCGGTCCCAGCGGGGTTTTTCCCGCCGAAGCAACATCCACAGCAGGATGCTGCAAAGCCCCACCACATGCACCAGCACCGTGGAGTGGTGAAGGCCATACAGCCCGGCCAGGCCGCCGTTTTGTGCGATCATCAGGGAAATGAGAACACCGCTGACAATGGAGAGGAAAGAGAGCATGGGCACCGCCCCTTTCTGTAGGGGATTAGCATACCAGAACCTGCTTGCCATGCAGTATGACATATGTCATAATAAGACAAGAAGTTTTCAGCGCGGAGGGAAAAAAAGGCATGCAGGCACAAAACCTTACGGAAAAGCAGGCGCTGGAAGCGTTGCTGAAAAAAATCCCGGCGCTGGCGGCCTATCCCGCTGTTTCGCGCCGCTTTGCCCGGGGACAGGCGCTGACCCGCTTTGGAGAGCCCCTGACGGATCTGGCCTTCATGGCCTGTGGACGGGCCAAGGTGTTCCGCGTGATGGGCAATGGCCGCGCGGTGCTGTACGCCATGTTTGAAGGGGTGGAGGTCATTGGTGATCTGGAGCTGATGCTGGGGTACCCTGCCGCCACCACGGACATCGTGGCCATCACCGATGGGGTGCTGGTGACGCTGCCCCTGGCCAGCTGCAAGGAAAGGATTCTGTCGGACACGGCCCTGCTGCGGCGGCTGGGGGAGGAATTGGCCCACAAGCTGGAAAGGAGTTCCCGCACCGGGGCGCAAAATTTGCTATACCCCCTTTCTACCAGGCTGGCGGCCTATGTGCTGTTTTCCGCCCAGGACGGGATGTTCCGGGAAAACCTGACCCATCTGAGCGAGCAAATGGCCACCAGCTACCGGCATTTGTTGCGCACGCTGAAAGCCTTTTGTGATGAGGGCTGGCTGCAAAGCACAGGCCAGGGGTACCGGATTTTGCGGGAAGAAGCCTTGGCTGGGGCGTGCCAGGAGATTTTGCAGGAGGCTCCCCAAGGCCCGTAACGGTGTTCATCTTCGCAAGAACCGTCAAGAAGGGGAGCGCCCTCTGTGATATTCTGTGAACGAAAGGAGGGAGACCATGCAAGAGCATGTGTTGGCGGTGTCGCGGATGCAGGCGTACATCGAAGAACACCTGATGGAACCCATCGGCCTTCGGCAGCTGGCGGATGCGGCGGGGTACTCGCCCTATCACTCTGCGCGCATGTTTAGGGAATGGACGGGAAAATCACCCCTGCGCTATCTGAGGGACCTGCGGCTGACCAAGGCGGCCTACCGCCTGCGGGATAGCAAGGAGCGGGTGGTGGATGTGGCCTTGGATTATGCCTTTGAAAGCCATGAGGGATTCACCCGGGCCTTTAGCAAGGCCTTTGGCATCGCCCCGGCCCGGTACAGCAAGGAAACGCCGCCCATCCAGCTGTTCCTGCCCTATCGCGTGCTGGAACAGGCCCTTCTTCAAAACAGAACAGAGGAGGAACCCCCCATGAGTGAAAGCCTGCGCCCCGTGTTTGTCCAGGTGATTGAGCGCCCGGCCCGCAAAGCCCTGGTGAAGCGGGCCAAAACCGCCCAGGATTACTTCTCCTATTGCGACGAGGTGGGCTGCGATGTCTGGCCGCTGCTGAGCAGCGTCAAGGAAGCGCTGTACGAGCCCATCGGCATGTGGCTGCCTAAAAAGCTGCGGCCTACGGGAACCAGCCAGTATGTGCAGGGCGTGGAAGTGCCCGTGGAGTACAAAAACCAGGTGCCGGAGGGCTTTGAGCTGGTGGAGCTTCAGCCTTGCAAAATGATGGTGTTCCAAGGCCCGCCCTATGACGACGCCAACTTTATGGCGGAGGTGGGCGCGGTGATGGAGTTTGTGCAGCAATTCGACCCGTCTTTGTACGGCTATGCCTGGGCGGACGAGGATGCGCCCCGGTTCCAGCTGTCGCCGGAAGGGGAAAGGGGCTACATCGAAGCCCGGCCTGTGAAGGTGGCCGCGCTGGACAAGAAATAAGAGGGAACGGGACAAGCAAGGCGGGCGCAGGGGACTGCGCCCGCCTTGTGTTTTTCGTTGCGCCTCGGGGGTTTCGCAGTGGAGAATTCTCTCTCTTGCAATGTGGATTCCGCCGTGATACCATTAGCGGGCGAAAAACATTTTTGTAACAATTTTTGGTTTGGCAACAATGCGCAGATCTCATCCGTTGATGATCAAGAGGACGAGCAGAGGGTTTCTCTCAAGCGAAAAGGAGGCAGCCCATGAAACGGTTGACCTTTCCCACTTGGCAAAGAATGTTGGCGCTGTGGCTCTGCCTGCTGGTGGCGGCGGCGGCGGTTCCACTTCATTGGGCGGCGGCCCAGGAGGCCAGCCCCCACCCCTCCGCCGGCGGGCGGTCCCAAATCCTGCGGGTGTATTTGAGCCGCCTGGGCATCGAAAGCCGCATGGACATTACCTTAAACGGCATTTACAGCCTGGGTAACAAAGGCGAAAACAGCATGATTTTTGAGCGGGACAGCGAGCTGACCCTCCTCAATCAGAACGGCTCGCTGGTGGTGTATTACAAGGGCATGAGCTACAACGCCGGGGCTAATTTGTACCTAACCCGTTACAAAGCCGTGGACGGCAAAGAGAACGGCATCCGCCTCACCGGAGAGCCGGCCCTGTACGAAGGGGACCTGCAACTGGACGTGGACGGGGCCAATATTCGGCCTGTGCTGCATATTCACGTGGAGGACTATCTGCTGGGTGTGGTGCCCTACGAAATGAGCAACGAGTTTCCTTTGGAGGCGCTAAAGGCCCAGGCGGTCACCGCCCGCACTTATGCCCTGCGCAAGCAGGACCCTTCCAAGGGCTATGATTTGGTGGACACCACCAATGACCAGGTGTACAAGGGGAACTTGCCGGATTATGAGCGGGCCGCCCAGGCGGTGCGGGAGACCCGGGGCCTGTGCGGTTTTTACCGTAACAAGCTGGCCCAATGCTTTTACGGGGCCAGCAACGGCGGCCAAACCGAGCTGGTGGAGCATGTATGGAGCGGCGGGGACGATTACGGCTACTATGCCATGACCGAGGACCCGTATGATTTGCAAAACCCTGCCAGTATCATCAAAACCTTTACGGTCAAAAAGAAACCCGGCAAGCAGGAAGTGGTGAGCTATGGGCTGCGCAATCTGCTGCTGCGGGGCCTGCAACAGGAGTTGGAAAAGCTGGGCTATGACCCTGCTCCGGAAAGCCTGCGGGTGGACGAAATCACCGACCTGTCGCTGAGCACCCCCGCGTTTGCCGCGCCCTCCCGGCTGATGACGGAAATGACCATCACCTTTTTGTATTCGGGCCGCACCCGCACAGAAGGAGCCGTGCCCGCCCAGGAGGGCGGCGCGGCGGTACCCTCCTCGTTGCAGCAGGTGATGGTGGAGGATGAGGAAGTGAGCCTCTTTGGCGCGGCGGCCCCCACGCCCACCCCCGCCCCCAGCCCCGCAGCGGACCAAACCGTGGACCCGGCCGCAAGTCCCACCCCCGTGCCCACCCCGGAGCCTGTGTACGGCCCTTTTGAAAAAGTGGAAAAGCCCATAACCCTGACGCTGCCCCTCTTCCCGGAGGGGAAAAGAGACTTGGCTCTGGAGCTGAACCCCGGCTATAACAATGAAATGCTCACCTTGCTGGACAAGGGCGACAGCTATGTGATCCAGGCCCGCCGGTATGGCCACGGCGTGGGGATGAGCCAGCGTGGCGCGGAGTGGATGGCCGCCGCCCATCAGAAAACCTTTGCGGATATCCTGCATTTCTACTATCCTGGCATGGACATCAAACAATTTGAGGACGCCACAGGGGAACTGGCAGTGCTGAACCCCGAAGCCATGGCCACCCCCGGTCCCCGGCCCACGGCCACGCCCCGGCCCACGCTGATGCCGGTGACCCAGCAGGCTGCGGAGGGTGCTTGGTATGCCACGGTGACGGGCATCGACGACGATTCCTCGCTGAACCTGCGGGCCGCCCCGGATATGAGCGGCGAGGTGCTGATGCGCCTGTTTAAGAACCAGCGGCTGCTGGTGCTGGAACGCTGCCCGGAAGAGGGCTGGGTGAAGGTGAAAACCGATGTGATCGAAGGCTTTGTGATGGAAAAGTTTTTGTCCAAGGAATGAGGCCGCTGGCGCAAAGCATGGCGGACCTGGATTAGCAGGTGATTTGCAGCATAAATCACCTGCTTTTTTTATGGGAAAGCAGGCAGCAATTTCCATCCCGTTTTGTGGTGGTTTTTTACATGGGTGAAGGCCGTAACCCTTGACGTTTCTTGTGTTGCGTGGTACATTTAAGCAGGATATGGACAGGCCGAAGGATTTGGATGAGGTGTCTTTCATGAGTGATTACAGGCGTAGGGACTGGAATGGGCCCTATGAAAGCGAGGACCGTGGGGAAGAAGACGTGGGGGAACACCTGTATGAGGCGCGGCCCTTTATCAGGCCCCTTGGGGACGATACTCCGCTGTATAAACGGCAAGAGGACGAAGCCTGGGCGGACCCTCCGCTGTATAGCCGTTTTACGCCCAACGAACCGGAGCCCCCGTTGGTTCCCGTGGGGGAAGATTATAGCAAACGAAACTGGTATTCTGAGGATGCGTTTGAGCAGCCCAGGACGGTGGGCAGCGGGTATGACCAGGAACCTGCGGCGTATTATAGCAGGCCGGAAAGCAGTGAGGACCAGTTTGCAGTTTCCAGGGAGGAAATGACCTTCGCGCCACCTCCAAAGTTCGGGAAGCCCGGTTTTTCCTGGGATCTGCCAGAGGAGGAGCAGGCGGCTCCTGCCCGGCAGAGCAACGTATACTCTCCCCGCCAGGCTTCCTGGGCAGAGACGGCCCGCATGCAGACCTCCAGCCTGTATGGGACCCAATACCAGGTCGAACCAAACTATGAGGCAGCGCCCAAAAAACGCCGTGGGAAGCGTAGGGGAAAGGGCATTTTCATTGGGGTGCTGGTGCTGGCCCTGCTGGGCGGGGGAGCGTATCTGGGCCGGGATTGGGTCATGCAGCAAATTGCGCGGCTGACGGGGTCCCAGCAGGTGGCTGCGGACGCGCTGCCCCAGGATGCCAAGCCGGAAAGCCCCATGAAGGGGTATGATCCTGCCCCGGCCAGCAAGCTGTCCCCCAAAGCGGAAAAAGGCATTTCTGCTGTCAGTGGCGCGATGACGCTGGAACATGTGGCGGTGACCACCAACAATGTGGTGGAGCGCGTGCCTCTGGCGGATGGGACATTTGACTATTACCTGTTTGCGGCGGCGGACGGCAGGCTGTTGGGCTACTACGAAGGGCTGGGCGTCCAGGACTTCATCGTGCAGCCCGGGGATACCTTCTATGTGCGCCAGCCGCCCTATTTGCTGAGCAACCAGGGCAAGGCCCTGGTGAAAAGCGTGGTGTACCAGCAAGCCGCAGGCAAGGACGCCTTGCTGTGGCCCTTGGAAAACGGCTGGGCCATGCTGTCGGACCGGGCGCAGACCAAGTTCAATTTTATCAACAAAGAGGGCGCTCTTTTGAGCAAGCTATGGTTTTGCCGGGCGGTTCCCTTCTACGGGGAATACACCCTGGCCTATGTGGACACGGGCAACATGGCCAAGCCACAGGAGCGGTACGCCCTGTACGCCCTGGGAAAGGACGGCGCCATGAACTTGTGGCGGCATGCCCCGGACACCACCGATTTGGTGGATGCCGCCTGCGGCCTGGCGCTGATGCAAAGCGGCGACCTGGTGCGCATTTCCGACCAAAGTGTGCTGTGCACGGCGGACTCGGTGGCCGCCTATCTGGACTCGGAGGCCGTTGTGGCCCGGGACCGCTCCACCGGCAAGCTGGGCCTGTTCGTCAAAGGCGAGCAGCATTACGATTTTGCCTATGATCAGATGGCTCCCGTGGCCAGTGAGCTTCACTGGCAGGAAAGCGGAACCGGCGCTTTTGTGAAGTACGCGGTTTCTCAGGCCCAGTATCCGCAGCCACTGTCCCATTACTTCGCGCTGACCAAAGAGGGCGGACAAGAGTACGTGGCCCTTTCCACCCGGTCTTGCTGTCCAGTGCTATTGGACGGACCGATTCCCCAATAACAAAGGAGGATGGCATGATGAAACGGTGGATTGCAATCATCGTAGCGCTTTGCCTGTTGCCGGTATGCGCCTTGGCGCAGGGAGCCCCCGAAATCACCCAGGACCTGGCGGGCCAGGGCCTGGTGATCCTGCGCAACAAGGAAAATTATGAAAACGAGAAGCAAAAGGTGGCCCGTGACTTTCCGACCTTTGAAGGGGATGACGCGGCCCTGACAGCTTTCCTTACGGCCACCATCACCGATCCCTTCTTGGCGCTGGGCAAAATTGGCCAGATGCAAGACGACGCCGCCTACGCGGAAGGCGCGAAGGACTTCATCCGCGGCGGCTATTATGCCTCGCTGGATTTTGAAGGCCTGCTTTCCGTGGAGATGACCGCCACCAACCGGGGCGCGGGCGAAAAGGTGCAAGAGACCTTGTTCATGTATTGTATCATCGACCTGAAACAGCAAAAGCAGCTGACCATTTTTGACCTGTTCACCGAGGACCAGGCGGCCGTGCAAGCGGCCCTGGGCCAAAAGGTGTATGCGGTGGCGGAGCAGCAGGGCGGGCTTTCGCCGGTGCTCACGCCGGAAACCGTACCCCTGGCGAATTCTTATTATTTGTCAAAGGATTTTTTCCGCTGCATTTATGCGGCGGGCACCGTGCGCAAGGAAGCCACGCTGGTGGATATCCCCTGGGACCAGCTGGGCCTGACCAAGGCCCCGGTGCTCAGCATCCAGGGCGCGGCCAGCGCCCCTGGGGCGGAGGAAGCGCCTGGGACGGAGACCGCGCCTGGGGCGGGAGAGGACCTGACGGAGATGGAAACCCTGCTGGCCGCCCTGCAAGCCCATGACTGGTGGGTGGGGGAAGGGGAAAGCGCCATTCGCTTTGGCGATGATGGGCAGTTGACCAACCCTCAGGGGGGCGAGGATGCCTTCCAAGAATACTACATTGAAGACGGCAAGTTGGTGCTGGATGCTGCGGAGCGTACGGGGCAGATGGGCCTCGTGACCCGGGACGGAAGCGGCCTGCTGGTGACCTTCGACCCTGGCACCAGTGACAGGGAGAGCCTGATGCTGACCCCCATGGAAGAGACGGCGGAGGCACAGGACCCGGAGGAGGAAGAAACCCCGGCCTTTGTGGAAAACCAGGAGGAAGGCGAGCCCCAGGACTTGCCGGAGCCTCCCCCGCAGCCGGAGCCCCAGCCTCCTGTGGAGAGCCAGGGCGATGCAAGCCTGACACCGGATTTTTCCATGCCCCCGGCGGTGACCCCTACGCCCATGCCTGTGACCGGCGTGGACGTATCCATCCAGGATTTGCTGCTTCGCGGCCTGTGGAAGCAGATGGGCACGGAAGGCGCCACCTACTATCAGTTTACCGCCGATGGGAAGCTGCTGGTGGTGCAGGTGGAGGACTATGAGTTGGACGGCGGCCAGCTTACCAGCGGTTCCCTTCAGGGGGAAGTGGTGGTGGGCGGCGACACGGCCTTTACCTTAAAGGCCGACGGGCAGCAGGTGGGCTATGTGCTGAACCGCTCCGCCGTGCCTATTTCGCCGGAGCAGCTGGTGGCGGCCACGCCCACCCCCGTGCCCACGCCCACCCCCGCGCCCACGCCCACCCCTGTACCCACGCCCACCCTGTCGCCCTTTGAGCAGGCCAAGCCGCAGACCCCGACGCTGTCGGTGCTTGCGGACGCCAGCTTTGAAAAGCGGCAAACCATGAAAGTGTATACCGCCCCCTCCGAGGAGGGGTACAGGGAAAGCAAGTGGCAGGTGACCACGGACGAGAATGTGAGCATCTATGGCGTGGAAAACGGCTGGGTGCTGGTGGGGTATGAGATTGGCAATGGCAGCGTGGGCCGCATCGGCTATATCGCCAGCAACACGCTGAAGGACGCCGCTTCTGTGGAGGAGCTGGGCCTTGGCTCCATGGATATTACTTTGACCAAGGACGCAAACGCTACGGACGATCCCTTAAATAGCAAGGAAAAGCTGGTATCCCTCAAGAAGGACACCACCGTGAAGCTGCTGGCCTTCTTAGGTGAGGAATGGGCCTTTGTGGAGACCACTCACAAAGAGGCCCCCTGCCGCCTGTTCATTCCGCAAAAGAGCCTGCAATAGACGGGCTGCTAGAAGGAGCACCGTATGGACCGCAAGGACGAAGTCATCAAGCTGCAAATGGACATCATCCACCAGATGACACAGAGCAACCTGCGCCGGATGTCCGATGACCTGTGGGGCATTGCTGGGCTGGAGACGGCGGCGGGGATGCCTGCCACCGGGGAGATGCCCTCTTTGGAAGGAATTGGAGAAACCGGAAAAACGGAGGCTCCCGTGGGCACTGAAAAGCAGGCAGAACAGGCCCGGCCTGAAACCGCAGCGGAACAAGACCCGCCAGAGGCCATCGAGGACCTGAAAAAGGAACTCAGCGAGTATATTGGGCTTACCTCTGTGAAAAAAGAGGTGGAGAGCCTGGTGAACTTGGTGACGGTGCAAAGCCTGCGCAAGGAAAACGGTCTGCCCGTGGAAGAGCTTTCCCTGCACATGGTGTTTTCCGGGAACCCAGGCACGGGAAAAACCATGATTGCCCGGCTGATGGCCCGCATTTACCGCAGCCTTCACATCCTGTCCAAGGGGCATTTGGTGGAGGTGGACCGCAGCGGCCTGGTGGCGGGCTTTGTGGGGCAAACCGCCCTCAAGACCAGCGAAGTCATCCAAAAAGCCATGGGCGGCGTGCTGTTCATTGACGAGGCCTATGCCCTCACCACCCGGGGCGGCAACGACTATGGCCAGGAGGCGGTGGATACGCTGCTGAAAGCCATGGAGGACCACCGGGAGGACTTGATTGTCATCGTGGCGGGGTATACGGAGCTGATGGAGGAGTTTGTACACTCCAACCCAGGCTTGGAAAGCCGTTTTAACCGCTTTTTGTTTTTCCCGGATTACACCGTGCAGGAAATGATGGATATTTTTGCCATGCGCTGCGAAAAAAGCGGCTACCGCCTGGCGGAGGAGGCCCAGAACCTGCTGAAAACCTTGTTGACCCTCTTTAGCCTGGATGCCAAGGGCTTTGGCAATGCCCGGGGCGTGCGCAACCTGTTTGAACGGGCCGTGTGCGCCCAGGCCAACCGCTTGGCTGTGAAGCCCGAGATCACCAAGGACGATTTGATGCTGCTGACTGCGGACGATATCCGCACCGCCGGAGGCGGCGAAGAGGACGCGCTGGCAGGAGGCACAGGAGATGGGAAGAACGCGGGAGACGTGGGGAACGCGGAAGACAGAGTGAATGCCGATGGAGCCCCGGAGGCCGGAGAGGCCCAGGGGCGATAAGCCCCTAAGCGTCCCGGTCAGCCTCTAAGCGGCCTGCCTGCCTGCCCCCGTGCCCAAGGCGCGCATGGCGTTCAGCACGGCCAGCAGGGAAACGCCCACATCGGCGAACACAGCCATCCACATATTGGCGATGCCCAGCGCCGCCAGAAGCAGCACCAAAATTTTAATCCCCAGGGCAAAAAGAATGTTTTGCCGGGCAATGGCCAGGGTTTTACGGGCAATGCGAATGGCCAGGGGTAACTTTTCCGGGTTGTCATCCATCAAAACCACATCGGCGGCCTCCACGGCAGCGTCGCTTCCCAGGGCGCCCATGGCAATGCCCACATCCGCGCGGGTCAGCACCGGGGCGTCGTTGATGCCGTCGCCCACAAACAGGAGCTGGCCCCCATGGGCTTTTTGCCCCAGCAGGGTTTCCACATGCTCCACTTTTTGGGCGGGCAGCAGTCCGGCAAAGACCACGTCCAGGCCCAGCTTTTCCGCCACGTCCTGGGCCACGGCCTGGTTGTCTCCGGTGAGCATCACGGTTTGGCGCACGCCTTCTTTTTTGAGGCCAGCCATGGCGGCGGCGGCCCCTGGCTTGATTTCGTCCGCGATGACGATATGCCCCAGGTAATCGTTGCCCCGGGCCACATGCACCACCGTCCCCACATGAGGACAATCAGGAAGTGGCGCGCCCACGGTGGCCATCAGCTTTTCGTTGCCCACGGCAAGGGGCTGGCCCTCAAACAGGGCGCGGACGCCTTGCCCGGCCACCTCTTGCACGTCCGAAAGGGCCGCAGGGTCGATGGCTCCATGGTACTGCGCCCGAATGGAACGGCTGATGGGGTGGTCGGAATAGCTTTCCACGTTGGCGGTGATGCGCAGCAGCTCCTCCGGGGTGATTTCGTCCGGATGGATCACGGTCACATGGAACACGCCACGGGTCAAAGTGCCAGTTTTGTCAAACACAACGATTTCCGCCTTGGCCAGGGCTTCCAGATAGTTGCTGCCCTTGACCAAAATGCCGTTCTTGCTGGCCCCGCCAATGCCGCCAAAGAAGGTGAGGGGCACGGAGATCACCAGGGCGCAGGGGCAGGAAACCACCAGGAAGCTGAGGGCGCGGCCGCCCCAATCTGCCCACTGGCCGGTGAGGAGGGAGGGAACCAAAAACAGCAGCAGGGCGGCAAGGACCACCAGTGGGGTGTAGACCTTCGCAAACCGGGTGATGAAGTTTTCCGCCCGGGCTTTTTTGTCACTGGCGTTTTCCACCAGGTCTAAAATCTTGGCCACAGTAGATTCACTATAGGGCTTTGTCACCTTCACGCGAAGCAGGCCGCTTTGGTTGATGCAGCCGCTGATCACATCGCTGCCCGCAGTCACGTCCCGGGGCAGGCTTTCCCCGGTCAGGGCGGCGGTATCCAGGGAGGAGGAACCCTCCAGCACGGTGCCATCCAGCGGCACCCGGTCCCCGGCCCGGATCAGAATGGTTTCGCCCACCGCCACCTCTTCCGGGGCCACGGTGTGGGAAGCGCCGTCCCGCTCCACCTCGGCGGTGTCTGGACGGATGTCCATCAACGAGGCAATGGATTTGCGGGATTTTTGTACCGCGTAGGACTGGAACAGCTCACCCACCTGATAAAACAGCATCACCGCCACAGCCTCGGGAACCTCGCCGATGGCAAAGGCACCCACCGTGGCAAGGGCCATCAGGAAGTTTTCGTCAAAGACCTGGCCGTGCAGGATATTTTCGCCCGCTTCTTTGAGCACGTCCACAGCCACCAGCAGATAGGCCAGCACCAGCAGAAGGGTTTGCGTAAGGCTATGCCCAGGAAGGAAAATCAGGGCCACGGCCAGCAATCCGGCGCTGACCAGGATGCGGGATAGGTCGATTTTGTGCTTGGAAGTCATCGCGGCCACCCCTTACGCTAGCTTGCAGCCAGGTTCAATTTTGGTGAGAATGGCAGGGATCTCCGAAAGGATGGATTCCAGGCGGGTTTCCTCGGCTTCCAGGGTGATCTTCTGGGTCAGAAAATTCACGGTGGCATGGGTCACCCCCGGCAGTTTGGCAAGGGCGGATTCTATCTTGGCGGCGCAGTTGGCACAATCCAGGTTGCGGAGTCTCAGTACCTTTGTCATGGGGACGCCTCCTTTTTGGATGGGGTGATTGGGCTTATTCCGAAATATGATCCATGCCCTGGCTCAAAATGGTGGTGACATGATCGTCCGCCAGGGCATAAAAAACGGTCTTTCCTTCCCGCCGGTACCGGACCAGCTTGCTCTTTTTCAGCACGCTGAGCTGGTGGGAAATGGCGCTTTGGGTCATGCCCAGCAGGAGGGCGATGTCGCACACGCACATCTCACTTTCCTTGAGGCAGTACAAAATGCGGATGCGGGTGGAGTCGCCAAAGATTTTGTACAGCTCCGCCAGGTCAAAGAGCTGCTCCTCCTTGGGCATTTGGTCATGCACGCGCTGCACCAAGTCGCCATGGGCGTGCATGTAGTCGCATTCTGGAAGGCAATTGGGGCTCTTCATGATTGCACACTCCTTCATATGAACAATGGTTCATATGAATTATATGCGAAGCCATGAAAAATGTCAAGCGAAGAAATCAAAAAGAAAGTGGATTTTTCCACTTTCTCAATATGAACTTTGCTATTTACTCCACCGTGACGCTTTTGGCCAGATTTCTAGGTTTATCCACATCACAGCCCCGGGCCACGGCCATGTAATAGGCAAACAGCTGCATTGGGATAGCGGCCAGCAGAGGGGAGAAAAGCGCGTGAGAGGACGGGATGGAAATCACGTCGTCCACCTGGCTGGCCACTTTGTCTATCATGTCCTCTTGGCAGACCACCACCACCCGCGCCCCCCGGGCCTTGACCTCCCGCAGGTTGCTGAGGGTTTTGTCCAGCAGGGCGGGCTGGGTCAGGCTGGCCACCACCAGCCGGCCTTCCTGCAGCAGCGCGATGGGGCCGTGCTTTAGCTCTCCCGCTGCATAGGCCTCGCTGAAAATGTAGCTGACTTCCTTTAGCTTGAGCGCGGCCTCCATGGACAGCGCATAGTCCAGCCCGCGGCCCACAAAGAACACATGCTTTTTTTGGCTGGCGGTGCTGACCAGGCGCTGCAGGGCTTCTTCGCACTGCAGGGCCTTTTCCGCCAGCGCGGGCAGCTTGGATAGGTCAGAAAGAAGCTGGCAGGCCTCCTCCGCAGAAAGAGCGCCCCTCAGCTCTCCCAGGGAAATGCCCAGCAGGAGCATCATTTCCGCCTGGGTCATGTAGGCCTTGGTGCTGGCCACGGCAATTTCCGGCCCCGCATAGGTATACAGGGTGTTGGTTTCGCCCACTTCCCGGGCAATGGTGGAGCCCACCACATTGCAGATGGCCAGCACTTTCGCGCCCCGGCGCTTGGCCTCCCGCAGGGCCGCCACAGTATCCGCGGTTTCGCCGCTTTGGGAAATGGCGATGAACAACTCTTCTGGGCCGATGAGGGGGTCCCGGTAGCGGTATTCGCTGGCAATGTCCGCCTCCACAGGCAGGCGGGCCAGCTTTTCAATGACGTACTTGCCCAGCATCCCGGCATGATAGGCCGTGCCGCAGGCCACAATGGTGATTTTGCGCAGGGCCTTGGCCTCTTCCGGGGTCACGGGCAGCCAGGCGTAGTCGGAAGCCTTTCCGTGGAACCGGGGAGAAAGCGTGCTTTGCAGCGCGGTGGGCTGTTCGTGGATCTCTTTGAGCATATAATGGGCATAGCCGCCCTTTTCAGCGCTGGAAAGGTCCCAATCCACGTGGAAAAAAGCGTGCTCCTTATGGTTGCCGTAGATGTCATAGATGCTGATACCGCTTGGTTCCAGCACGGCCAGCTCCTTGTCCTCCAGGAAGATCACCTCCCGGGTATGGCTGAGCAGGGCTGGAATATCCGAGGCCAGGAAGGTTTCCCCCTCCTTCGCGCCGATAACCAGCGGGCTATCGTGGCGGGTGCAGAAGAGCTTGCCCGGTTCCTGGTCGCTGACGATGCCCAGGGCGTAGCTGCCTTCCAGCATGGGCAAGGCCCGAAGCAAGGTGGATTTCATGTCCCCATCATACAAATGATGCAAAAGATGGGCCACTACCTCCGTATCCGTTTGAGATACGAATTGCAGGCCCACCCCTTCCAGGTAATTGCGCAGAGCTTCATGGTTTTCGATGATGCCATTGTGCACCAAGGCGATGCCGCCCTTTACGTCCGTGTGGGGATGGGCGTTGAGGTCGCTGGGTTCCCCATGGGTGGCCCACCGGGTGTGGCCGATGCCTACACATCCTTGCAGAGGGCTTTGCTGCAGCAGCTCTGCCAGGTTTTCCAGCCGCCCTTTGGCTTTGCGTACCTGGATTTTCCCCGCCGCGTCCACGATGGCCAGCCCCGCGCTGTCATACCCCCGGTAGGAGAGCCGTTCCAGCCCCTCCATCAAAATCGGGGAGGCCTCACGGGGACCGATGTATCCAACAATTCCGCACATAGTCTACCTCCGAGTTGTATTATGATGTTATAGATTGTATCATGTTGTATCCTATTCTTCAACCCCTAAAAAGAGTGGCAGCGGGTCCACCAACGTCCCATCCTTGCGGACCTCCAAATGCAAATGGGGAGGCGCGTCCGCTTCAAAAAGCACGCCATTGCCCACATGGCCGATGGTCTGCCCGGAGGCCACCGGGTCTCCCGCTCGCACATAGGGGGCGTTGCTTAATCCTCCGTAAAGGCTTTCATATCCTTCCGCGTGCTCAATCACGACCGTCTGGCCCAGCAGTCCCCGGTTTTCCACCGCCACCACCTTGCCAGCGGCGCAGGCGGTAACCAGGCTGCCAAAATCTGCTTCAATGTCCAGCCCCGTGTGGATTTGCCAGGTCCCACTTTGGGCAAAATACTGGGGCAGGCTGCCGGAAAAAATTCGGCTGGCAAAACCATCCAGCGGCTGCACAAAGGTGAAGGGGACCAGGGTGGGCAGGGCCAGGCTGGAAGGGATTTCCGCGCCTTGGCTGGCCACCAGGTCCTTGGCTTCCTGTAGAGTTTGGGCCCCTTGGGCGCTGCCCACGCTTTGGATGGCCTGCTGCTGTGCTTGGGATAGATCCGGGTTTTCCAGGGTATGTCGAAGCCGTGTGGTATAGAGGGCAGATAGGACGATCACCAGCACGCAGATGCCCAGCAGCACGTAAAACCCTTTTTTCTCCATGAAACGATCATAGGCCCGGTACCCCTGCCGCAGTTTGCTTCCAAAGGATGAAAAAAATGGCCTGTTCACAAGCATCCCTCCATAAAGTAGGGTTGCCCGGCAACAGACATCCTATGTGCTAAGGTCGTAAGGCTTCCAGGGTAACGCCCTGGTAGTAATGGGCTAAAATGGCCTGGTAGCTGTTGTTTTCGGCAGCCATCACATTGGCTCCGGCCTGGCTCATGCCCACGCCGTGGCCGTATCCCCGCTGATGAAAGGTGATGCCTGTTTCATCCATGGAAATGGAAAACCAGGTGCTGCGAAGCCCCAGCGCTTGGCGGACAGCGGTGGCGGGCTTTTGGCCATCCCCAATGATAAGGCTGTCCACCCGGCCGGAAGGGGTATAGGAAGCAATGGCAAAGGTGTGCTGCAATTTTTCCGCTGTGAGCTTTTCTTCTGGAAAGGCAGTATCCAACAGCCGGGCCGCCTCCGAAAAGGAAAAAATCGCGTCCTCGCTAAATCCGCGCAGGTTTTCCTCCCCCTTGCTTTCCACGCTGACCAAGTAAGGCAGGTTTTGGGTGAAAACGGTCTGTGCGTCCTCGGTTTGGCCACCGCTGATGGCATGGTACAGCACGGTGATGGGTTGCCCCTCATAGGTGAGGATTTGCCCGGCTGTGGCCAGCACCGCTTCCGCAACCCGCTGGCGGTACACGGGATACTCGTCCCCCCATTTTTCTTGGCACTGGGCCACGGAGGCAAAGCCCTGGCAATGTGTGCTGTCGGTGCAAATATCGGCCCCCTCATGCAGGCTGCAGCCGCAGCCAAGCCCCGTGCCGCTTTGGGCCACCGCCCGGGTGCGGGCGGCCACAGCCTGGGCCTTGAGCGCCTCCAAATGGTAGCTGGCGGGCATTTCCGCCGCTACCACGGAACAAACATAGGCTTCCAGGGGCATCTGTTCGATTTTGTCTGCCTCTGTATTGAACATGGCCAGGGTGATGCTTTCGCTGGGCAGGGTCGAAAGCTGCGCGCCAGAGCCGTCCTTGCCGCCAAACTGAGGCAATGCCAGATTTTTCAGCAGCATCGCGTCCGAGCCTACCTCTTCTTCCAGCAGGGAGGGGGTCGCGGTTCGCTGGGTAGCAACCGACGAAAAAGGCCAAAGCTCTAGCATACGGGCCACGCGGGAAGGCAGCAAGACCCGTGCCTGCCACAGGGGCGTGGACAGGTTCTTCCAGTGGTCGGGGGTGACGGGCGCGCCCAGCATGCGCCATAGCAGAACGGCCAGCAGGATGGCAAGGCATAGGAAATGGGGCAAGCATCCACGTTTCATGTACATCCCTCCCCGTGAGGGTATGCAAGGAAGGGACGCAACATGAAAGGGTCCGGCAAAGGGAAAACCCCAAGCCAGCCGCGTGGGCGGTAGGCTTGGGGTTTGTAAGTGCGTTACGGCTCTTGCTTTGGTGAGAGCTTACATACCGGCTTCCATCAACAGTCCCACCACGCTGGCAGGCATCATGGACATCACGGACATCAGAAGCTGCATGGCGGAGGTGGAAAGTTCCTGGCCCAGGGCTTCCAGCTCCGTTCCGCTCATTTTCAGCGGCTGCTTGGAAGTTTCCGGGGTGGCTGCCTCCAGGGAGGCGAAGCGGCCATCCGGCTCCGTAGCTTGGCTGTGAATGTTCAGCGTCAGGAATTGGCCCAGGCCTTCAGCGGGAGCGGGCGCAGGGGCAGCCTCAATCGCGCTGGCGGTTTCAGGCCCGGTTGCCGCAGAACTGGGCTGCGAAGCGGCTTCCATCTGTGCCAAAACGGCTTGGGGCAGAAGAAGCTCAATGCTTACGTCGTTCGCGTCCGCGGCAGCCTTCGCCACCACGTTGACCTGGAACACGTCCACGCCGTTGGCCACAGCGCCCACCACAAAAGTGGTTTCTTCGCCCTCTTTGGCGGCATAGCCCTTCAGGTTCATTTTCGTGCTCTTGTGGTCGTCCACGTCCACGTTGAATTCCCAGTTGGTTTCGCTCATTTCCGTGACCAGGCCGCTAAGGGTGAAGTTGGCCTCCGGAGCGCCTTGCATGTCCATGGAGAAGGCATGGTTCTTGGTATCGCCCGTGGTGAGGCGGTTATACAGCAGGTCCATGGCGATGTTTTGGGCGGGCTGGGAACCGTTTTCAGGCACGGTGACGGCCATGGGTATGGTCATGGACACCGGCTCCTCCTGGGCATTAGTCAGGACGGTGATGGGCATTTTCCATTCCATTTTGGCGATTTCAGCCTTGCCCTCGGCCATGGTCTCCTGGATTTTGGCGTCCAGCTCTTCTGGGGAGAGCGTGGGGAAGCTGGGGGCCAGCTGCCCCTTCATCATGTCCTTCATGTACTGGGTGTCAAACATGGCTAGCATGTCTTCCTTGGTGTACTCCATCACGGTTTGCGTGGTGGCGGGATCGTGGCTGGGGTCGGTAAACTCGCCCTGGGTGACAACAGCGCGTTTCATAATATCTTCAACGATCTTCACCATGGCCTCGTCGCCGCTGAATTGTTGCATCAAGGCGTCATGGACGGCTTTTTCGTCCGCAGGGGCCTGCAGGGAGCCAGCCTCCATGTGGGGGATTTCTTTGCCTAGAATGGCGTCTTTCAGGCTGCTGAACTGGGTGGCAGCCATGGGGTTAGCGCTGGCGCCCGCCATTTCCGTCATGCTTTGCATGCCCTTTTCCAGATCCTCCCAGGCAAAGAAAAAGGGGTAGGCGGCCAGCTGGGGGATTTGGGCAAACAGGCCGGATTCATCCGCACGGAAGGTGGTGGTCAGCGCTTCCTTGCCGTCCAGCAACAGGGAGAATCCGCCATAGCCGCCCTTTTGGCCGGTGACTTGAAGGGCCAGGGCTTTCAGCAGGTCCGCAACGCCGGCGTTCTTGGCCAGGCTTTCGCCGGGGGTGGCGGTGAGGGTGGTAACGATTTGCTTGCCGTTTTCCCAGGCGGTATCCGCCCAGGTGGGCGCCGCAGTTTCCGCCAGCGCGGAAAGGGGCAGCAACAGCGCAAGCACAAGGCTGAGAACGCGATAGGTTTTCTTCATGGGAATCCTCCTACTTTATGATAAGTTGATTGTGACTGTGCTTATTATATCGAAAAACGGGGAGATTGTCACTCAAAGAACAAGATTTGTCAAAAGAGGCCGCTGAAATGTCCAAAATCGCGGCTGAGGCGAAATGCGCTACACCGGGAGCCGGAAGGTGTCTGGATGGCCAGGATCAAAGCACTCATTGGCCCACATCAAGGTATACATGGGCGTATCGCCCGTATTCTCAATGTTGTGGGTGTAGCCGGGGGGAATGTCCACCACGGAGGGCGGATGGCCGGAAACGGAATAGGTCAAAATCTCCGGGTCTCCGTCCACCCGGCGAAAGCGGATGACCCCTTCCCCGGCGAGGACGATAAATTTTTCATGCTTGGTCTGGTGCCAGTGGTCTCCCTTTAGGATATGGGGAAGGCTCACGTTCAGGCTCACCTGGCCATAGCCGTCCATGTGCAGCAACTCGGCAAAGGAACCCCGGGCATCGCTGTGCACCACCGGCGTGCGGGCAAAGTCCGTGGTGGGCAAAAAGCTTAAATAAGTAGCGAAGAGCTTCCGCACAAAGGGGTCGCTTTGGTCCACCACTTGCAGCGCGTCCCGGCTGTCCTTAAAGAGGTTCAGCAGGCGGACCATCTCGCCTAGGGTGACGGAATGCTCCGGCCCAGCTTTGCAAAAGCCGCCTTCCCGGGTGGGGCGGCCCTCCAGGGCGCGCAAAAACTCGTCCACGATGTCGTCGATATACACCAGGCGCACCACGGCGGCAGGATCGCTGACCTGGATGGGAAGCCCCCGGCTGATGTTGTGGCAAAAGGTGGCCACCGCGCTGTTATACTGAGGACGGCTCCATTTGCCAAAGGCGTTGGTGAGGCGGTAGAGATAGGTGGCCGCCCCTGTGCGCTGGCCATAGGCCCGCAGGGCCTCTTCCGCTTGCAGCTTGCTGCGGCCATAGGGGTTATCCAAGGCCGCCTGGGTGGTGCTGCTCAGCAGCACGGGGGGGCGCTTGGCCGCTTCCAGCTGGGCCAGCAGCTGCTGGGTGAAATCCGCGTTGCCCTGCGCAAACTCCTTTTCGTCCTTGGGTCGGTTGACGCCCGCCAGGTGGTACACAAAATCGGCCTGGGCGCAGGCCTGGGCCAGCTCTTCCGCGGAGGTTTCTACATCCACGGGCCAAAGGGTGAAATCCCGGGCCTGGGCTTCCGTTTCCAAGGTGGCACGAAGGTTGCGGCCCATAAAGCCGTTTGCGCCAGTAAGCAGGATATGCATTGAACGCCCTCCCCTTGTGTTGGTGTCCCTATGATACAGGAAAACCAGAAAAGTGTCAAGAAAGGCAAGAGATACAAGGCATTCACGGCTTGACGGCGGCGGGAATCCCCCCTATAATGGTAGCAGATTGTACCAAAGGAGCTTGTCATGCTGGGAGTTCGTTTGCTGGTGGTACTTAGCCAGTGCGGGGGGATGGAGGAGCTGGCGGACACGGTGCTGGGCGCCGTGGCTGCCGCCGCGCGGCCCTTTTCCCTGCGCTTTGCCCTGCCCCGGGGCATGGAAGAGATTTTGGACCAGCTGCCCCGGGAGGCGGTAGGGGGCGTTACGCTGCAAAACACCCTGGTGTTTTATGAGGAGGAGCAGGGGCTGGCCGGGGTCTTGCCCTTGCTGACGGACGAGACCCACTTCCTGTCCCTCAAAGGCCCCTATGCCTTCCAGGAGAAATGGGACCAGGAGCTGCTAGGCCGGCTGCAAAGGCTGCCGGAGCGAAAGGGCCTTTTGACCGCCACCCTCAGCGGTCAGGAGGAAGCGCTGCCGCCGCAGGCCTACTTGCCTGCCTTTGGCCAGGTGTTCCGGGAGGACGGCATCCGGCTGGCGAGGGGCTTGCCCCTGGTGTGCGCGGAGGCCCCGGTCAAGACCTTGGTGGTGGACCCGGGCCTGGTGGCGGGCTTGGTGGATTTTTTGCACCAGGCGGAGCTTTTGGAAGCCTGGCTGTCCATTGCGGCTTTTGTGGCGGGGTTTCCCGTATATGCCCTGGAGCAGGTGGTGCTGTGGCCCATTCGCAAGCCGCCTGGGCGTTGGCTGCAACGGCCCGGCCCGGATTCCCTGCCCAAGCATTTTTGGGCGCGTTTTGAGCAGTTTGCGGGCATCAGCCTGGAACAGCGGCTGGTGGGGGTGCGCAGTAGCTTGGGCTTGTTTTCCAATGAGGGGAGCTATGCCCAGCGCATGCCCATGCCCAAGAAGCTGGCCCTGCAGGCCAAGGCCATCCTGGCGCGGGTTTCCAGGCCCACACCCCTGGTGGTCACCGCCTTTGTGGACCTGCCCGACGCGCTGAAGCCCACAGCGTTATATGTGCTGCGCTTTGGGTTCTTGCGGGCGCTGACCCATCTGCCCTTGCTGCTTTATGTGGGCGGCGGGCAGGAGCGGTCCCTGAGAATGCATTTTCCAAACGCGGTCAGCTATCCGGACAATGCGCTGCTGCCCAAGGCCTTGCTGGCCCAGGGCATGACCCCCTCCCAGCATATGAAGCGCAACAAGTGGCTGCTTTTGCAGCGGGCCATGAGAACCTACCTTGGCTTTTCCCATTATGCCTGGCTGAATTTTGACGCGCTGCGCCATCCCATTTGCCCCCAGACCCGGCCGGATTTTTCGGCGCTGATGGACGGCACAGTCCATTTGGCTGTGGTGGAGGGGGAGCTGGACGGCTCTTTCCTGGTGGTGCCCCAAGGGCTGCTGAAGCTGTTCAGCCGGGAGGTGCAAGGGCTGACCCAGATGGATGCCGCCGCCAAGCGGAGCTTTTCGGAAGGGAGCCTGCTGCGGCGGCTGGTGGAAAAGTTTCCGGACCTTTTCACGCTGCATCCCATGCCACGCAAGGGCTTGCTGTTTATGACGGGCTTTGAGCCCTGGCTTTTATGTGAGGAAACCAGGGCGCTGCTGGCCCAGGGGGAGCCGCCCATTCGGCCGCAAGGGGCCAAACAAGGAGGAACAGCCAATGAATGAGCCCAAAGGGAACGCGGGGGAGGTGCGGGATGTGCGCACCGTGGCCCATAGCCGGGCGGAACAGGTGCATATCATTCTGCCCGGCGATGTGAACGCCAGCTTTCAACTGTTTGGCGGGCTGCTGATGCAATGGATTGACATCGTGGCGGCGGTGGTGGCGCGCAAACACTGCTCTTGCCAAGTGATTACCGCTGCGGTGGACCATTTGGAGTTTTTGGCCCCGGCGCGGCTGAATGATGTGGTGGTGCTGCTGGGCCGCATGACCTATGCGGGGCGCACCAGCATGGAGGTCTGCGTGGAAACCTTTGTGGAGCAGATGGAAAATGGGGGCAAGCGCCAGCGGGTGAACCAGGCCTTTGTGACCATGGTGGCCCTGGACCATGACAGGCGCCCCACGGTGGTGCCCAGGCTGCTGCCGGAAACCCAGCAGGAGATTGACGATTACGAGGCAGGAAAGAAGCGCCGGGCCGAGAGGCAGCGCACGGTCACCTGACGTTTTCCCTTTACAGCTTCACCGGCTGGCCCGTTTTGGCGGACTGGTAGATGGCTTCCAGAATCTGCGTCACCACCAGCGCCTGCTCCGGCTTCGTGACCAGCGGCCCCTGGCCCCGCACATGGGCGATCCAGGACGCGGCCTCATACACGCCTGGGTCCACGCTGTCCACCAGATTGTAGGCCACATCGCTCATATGCATGGCAGGGTAGGTTTCAAAGGTTTTGGAGAAGCGCTCGCCATTCAGGCGCAGGGGAGAATCCTTCGGGCCCAGCAGGTCCGCGCCGCCTTGGGTGCCGCATAGCACGGTTTTGGCTTCCTGCGCCAGCAGGGTATTCAGCGCCCAGCTGCTTTCCAGCACAATGGTGGCACCGTTTTTCATGCGGATGAAGCCAAAGGCGCTGTCCTCCACGGTGTACTGTTTCGGGTCCCAGGGGCCCCAGGCGTTGGCGGCGTTCTCCCGGTCGCCCAGTTTGCGGTACACGCTGCCCATCACCAGGTCCGGTTCGTAATTGTCCATCATCCACAGGGTCAAATCCAGGGCGTGGGTGCCAATGTCGATGAGGGGGCCGCCGCCCTGTTTTTCTGCGTCCAAAAACACGCCCCAGGTGGGCACCGCCCGGCGGCGAAGGGCCAGGGCCCGGGCGTAGTAGATTTCACCCAAATCGCCTTGCTCGCAGCATTGCTTCAGGTATTGGCACTCCGGCAGGAACCGGGTCTGGTAGCCGATGGAAAGCTTGCGGCCGGTTTTGTTCCGGCAGTCCAGCATGGCTTTGGCCTCTTTGGCATTGATGGCCATGGGCTTTTCGCACATCACATCCAGGCCCGCCTCCATGGCGGCGCAGGAGATTTCCCCGTGGCTGCTGTTGGGGGTCAGCACATGCACCACCTGCAAACCCGGGTGTTTTAACATTTCACGATAATCGGTATAGGCCTTTGCGCCCGGCGCGCCAAATTCCTGGGCGGCTGTTTGCGCCCGTTCCTCAATCAAGTCGCAAAAGGCCGCCAGCTTCACGCCCTCCACCTGCAAAAGGGCCGGGATGTGCTTGCCCCGGGCGATGCCGCCGCAGCCGATGATCCCCACCAAAAGATCCTGTTGCTTGTCCATAAAAAAGCCTCCTTGCGCCTTGTTTGTATGCAATCGTTTTTCTGTTAGGAAGAGTATACGACAAGCAGGGGAAAAAGACAATGTGCGATAAGGATCGGCTGACCGCGGCTACGGGGCTGCCGCCCTTGAGAATCCCTTGACTGAAACGCCCATGAAATGGGCATTTCAGAGATGGGTTCAAGGCGTAGCCCTGATGGGGTACAGGGGTGAAACCTCTGTATTGGGGTTACTCAACAGCCTTTTAGGGCTGCCGCGTTTTCTTTGCGGCAGCCCCAAAAGGAACGAAATCCATCATTCCGCCGGGGAAAGGCCCCTTTTCGCCTGGCTGACCAAATAGAGCAGCTCCTCCTTGTATACGTCCCCGGTAAGGGTTTGGACGCCCCGCAGCAGTTCCAGCACCTGGTCATAGCTGGCATCGCCTTTGAACTCGCTGTCGCGCAGCAGCATGCCGAACTCCGCCACCGCCGCCGAAAAGCGCAGGTTGTCGCTCATGGACGCTTTGACCATGCTGGCATCCATGGGATAGCTGTACAGCTTGCTGGTGTCGCCCTCCGGCTCCTTGGCCCGAATGTTCACCGTCAGCCATTCCGGGTTGCTGCTGGTGGCAGCGGTTTGATACTTGGTTTCCGCCGCGTCCATCACCATGGGGCTGTCCAGGGGCACGATCTCATACAGGGCGGTGACCCGGTGGCCGCTGCCCACTTCACCGCCGTCCTTGCGGTCGTCGGCAAAGTCCTCGGCCTCCATCAAGCGGTTTTCGTAGCCGATGAGGCGGTACCCCATGATTTTGGCCGGGTTGAAGTCCACTTGCAGCTTCACGTCCTTGGCAACGGTCAGGAAGGTAGCGCCGATTTCCTCCACCAGGGCCTTGCGTGCCTCATGAATGGTGTCAATATAGGCATAGTTGCCATTGCCGTGGTCTGCCAGGGCTTCCAGTTTGTTGTCCTTGTAGTTGCCGTCGCCAAAGCCCAGCACGCTCAGGAACACGCCGTCCTTGCGCTTGTCTTCAATCAGGCGGGTGAGGGAGCCCTCGTCGCTGACGCCGATGTTCAGGTCCCCATCCGTGGCCAGGATGACCCGGTTGCTGCCGCCCGGCAGGAGGTGCTTTTTGGCGATCTCGTAGGCGGTGGTGATCCCCGCCGCCCCGGCGGTGCCGCCACCGGCATACATGTCCTCCAGGGCTTCCATGATGCGGGTTTTCTCGCTGGCGGGCACGCCATCCAGCACCACCCGGTCCTCCCCGGCATAGGTGACGATGGACACGAGGTCTGCGGGTTTCAGCTCTTCCAGCAGCAGCCCAAAGGAACGCTTCACCAGGGGAAGCTTGTTGGGTTCGTCCATGCTGCCGGAGACGTCGATGAGGAATACCAGGTTTTGCGGGGGTACGCTCTTGGTGTCGATTTTCTTGGCCTGCAAGCCCACCAGCAGCAGCTGGGTGTCCTTGTTCCAGGGGCAGGGGGCTACCTCCAGGGTGACGCCAAAGGGCTCGTTGTCCTTGGGCAGGGCATAGTCATAATGGAAGTAATTGAGCATCTCCTCGATGCGCACGCTGTCCGGGGTAACGGCCTGCCCTTGCAGCAGGCTGGCCCGCAGCTGGGCATAGGAGGCGGTGTCCACATCCGCGGCAAAGGTGGAAAGGGGCGAGGTCTTGGTGGAAAGGAAGCGGTTTTCCTGGATGAAGTTGTATTCGTTGGTGTTCCAGTCCGGAGCGGTGGGGGCGTAGGCAAAGGAGCCAGCCGCGCCGGGGAGAGGGACCGCGCCCAGGATCATGTCTGTATCCTCAATCACCCACTCGCCCTCGGGGGCGGCGGCGTCCATCAGGGGCGGAGCGGCGCCCGTTTCGGCAGCTGTTTCAGCAACGGTTTTAGCGCTGGTTTCAGCATCCATCGGAGGGGCTATGGGCGCGTCCGTGGAGGGCTTGGCCGCATTGCTTTGGAGTACAGCCCCGCCTTGGTCTACCACGGCGGGAACCAAAGGAAGGGTATTGGTTTGCAGCAGGGGCGTGAGGACCAGTACGGCCGCGGCTGCGACTGCCAGCACGCCGCCGCCCCAGGCCAGAATTTTTTGCGAGTTCCAATGGGGTTTCTCGGGCTTTTGCACCGTATTTTTCATGTTTGTCTCCTCCTTTTCTTGGGCGGCGGAGGAAGCTTCCAGCAGGGCGATGGTTTTGGCTTCCAGATCCTCGTGAAACGGAAGCTGGTCCATGGCTTTGCGGTATAGGTCATGCTTCATCAAAAGCTCCTCCTAACTGTTCTTTGAGTTGGGTCTTGGCCCGGGCCAGCCGGGTGCCCACAGTGGCGACAGGAAGGGAGAGAAGCTGGGCAATGGTTTTCAGGTCATAGCCCTCGTAATAATGCAGGTGGACGGGCAGCCGGTATTTTTCGTCCAGGGCCAGCACGGCGGATAGCACATCGCTTTCTTCCCTGGGCAGCACGGCCAAATCCTCCGGCAGCGGATTCCGGCTTTTTTGCCAGCCGCTTTTTAATTGGTTTTTGCACTTGTTGATGCACACCCGTAGAAGCCAGGCCTTCTCATGTTCGCCGCTGAAAAAGGCCGGGGCCGTTTTCAGATAGGCCAGGAAGGTTTCCTGGGCGATATCCTCCGCGTCTTGCAGGCTATGCACATAGGTATAGGCCACGCGGACGATACTTTGCATGTGCAGGCGCACCGCTTGGTGAATGCGTCCATTGAGCTCGGATGGCACACTCATTTGGCGTTCAACTCCCTTCACATCAGATACAATGCGGAAGCGGGATATTTTTCATCTACAGGAAATTTTTATTTTTCGGGCGCTTTTTTGGGGAGCCTTTCTATGTACCCCTATCATACCATAAAGAGAGGGACCAGGCGAGCTTCTTCACAAAATACAAACAGGAAAAGCAGGAAAAAAACCAGGTTTTCTTTTGACAGCCCTCCCATACAATGCTATAATACGCTAGGAACTGACAGAAGGGGAAACCCTTTTCTTATCACAATTCAGGGGGGAACCGACGTGGACGTATTGGCCCTGCTCCAGGAGCTTTTTTCAGGTGTTCTCTATTTGTTTACCTTGGCTGGGGTAAAGACGCTGGTCATGTTTGTGATTGCCTTTGTGCTGATCTACCTGGCCATCAAAAAGGACTATGAACCGGCGCTGCTGTTGCCCATTGGCTTTGGGGCCATCCTGGCGAATCTGCCCCCGGTGATGGACGCGGCGGGCAATCTGGCGGCCAGCGTGCTGGGCAGCGAGGGCTTTTTGACGGTGCTGTTTAACGCGGGCATCAAGAACGAGCTGTTTCCGGTGCTGATCTTCATTGCGGTGGGCGCGATGATTGACTTCTCCCCGCTGCTCAAGGACCCTTCCATGATCTTCTTTGGCGCGGCGGCGCAGTTTGGCATCTTTGCCACCTTCCTTTGCTCCATGCTGCTGATCCCCGTGGTGCTGCCGGATGTGGCGGCCATGGCGGCAGGCCCGGAAAAGGACAGCCTGATTATGCGCCTGGCGGCGGCCATCGGCATCATCGGCGCGGCGGACGGCCCCACCACGCTGTATGTGGCCAACCATTTCAAGCTGGTGCAGTACATGGCCCCTATCTCCGTGGCGGCCTACAGCTATATGTCCCTGGTGCCGGTGATTCAGCCTCCCGTGATCAAGGCGCTGACCACCAAGCAGGAGCGCATGATTCGCATGACCTACACCGAGCAACGGGCCCCCAAGGTGGCGCTGATCCTGTTCCCGGTGATTGTGACGGTCATTGCGGGCATCATCGTACCCATGAGCGCACCGCTGGTGGGCAGCCTGATGTTTGGCAACCTCATCCGCGAATGCGGCGTGCTGGAACGGCTCAGCAAAACCGCCCAAGGCGAGCTGGCCAACCTGGTCACGATTTTGCTGGGCATCACCATTGGTTCCACCATGGTGGCGGAAAACTTCCTGCGTATGGATACCTTGCTGATTTTGGGCCTGGGCCTGTTCGCCTTCGTGTTTGACACCGCCGGCGGCGTGCTCTTCGCCAAGTTTTTGAACCTGTTCCGCAAGAACAAGATCAACCCCATGGTGGGCGCGGCGGGCATTTCCGCCTTTCCCATGAGCGCCCGGGTCATCCAAAAAATGGCCAAGGAAGAGGACCCGTACAATTTTATCCTGATGCAGTCTATCAGCTCTAACGTGTCCGGCCAGTTGGGCTCCATCGTGGCGGGCGGCATGGTCATTACCTTGGTGAGTATGTTGATTGGCTGGTAAGCACACATTTTTTGAAATTGGATGATGGGGGAGCTATATGATGAATTGGCTTTTTGCGATGAGTGAAGCGGCGGTCACGGCGGCGCCCGAGGCCGCCAAGGGGAGCGAATATGCGGGGCTGGATTTGATGACCAAGGGCCTGGTTACCACAGGGATGGGCCTGTTGGGCGTGTTTTTGGTGCTGGGCCTGTTTTTTGTGACCATCAAGCTGATGCAGCGCATCAAGGGCAAGGATGGCGAGGGCGAACAGGAGTAATACTCATTCCAGGCTTTTATGCTATGCCGATTGGGGCAGATTTTGTTTGTAGGTGAGGAAGGAAACTGACGATGCCTTACGGGCAAAAGATGCCTCGAGCGGCGTAGCGTTAAGGCCTGAATGAGTATAGGGGGAGGAAGGACCGTGTATACCCAGGCGGACCGAGAGGCCCTGAGGCGGGAAAACAGAAAGCGCGCGTGGATCACGCTGGTTCCTGGGGCACTGCTATTGGCGGTGGGTATTGGGGTGTTTGTGGCGTGCCAGCAAAACCGGCAGGACTGGGGCTGGGTCTTTGCTTGCGCCTGTACTTTGTTTGGCGGCTTCTACGTATTGTTGATGGACGGGATGTATTGGAAGCCCGCCCGGCTGTATCAAAGGCATGTAAGCCATATGCTGGATGGCCGCAAGCGGGAAACCACAGGCATTTTGCAGGAGATGGCCATCGAAACTACCGATAAGGACGGCTTGGCCTGCTATGCCTTGACCGTAAACGTGGGGGAAAAGGGCGATGCACAGGACGAGCGTTTGTTTTACTATGACGCCCGTATGGGGCGGCCCGACATTCCCTTGGGGACCCTGGTGACTGTACAAAGCAATGACAAGATGGTTGCGGACATCCAAAAGGCCGCCAAGGGATAGAAAAAGCAAGGGGGGCGGATGGCGTGGAGAAGAAAGGCCCCATCATGGTGCTGGTCACCTTGCAGCGGCACTGTGCCCGTTTGATTCGCAGCGGCGCGGACATGGCCCTGCGGCAAGGCTGCGCCTTGCATGTGGTGCATGTAGCCAGTACCGCCACCCTGCCGGAAGGCCAAAGCGCCATTGACGCGCAGGTGCTGGACTATCTGTATGCCCTCTCCGGCGAGGCCGGGGCGGAGATGTGCCTGCTCACTGCGGAGGTGCCTGTCACCGCCATGGCGGAGTATGCCAGCGAGAACGGCGTGAGCCAGGTGGTGATGGGCGGCGGTGAAAACGCCGTAGGCATTGCGGAGACCCTCAGCCAGATGCTGCCCGGGGTGCAGGTGTTGATTGCGGAGGATGAAGCGTAGTTTTGGGAAAAGGTTCGTAAAGCTATGTTTTTGCAAAACAAGCCTTTGATAGATTTTTCTTCATCGCGTGAAATGCGGTGAAATAAGGGTTCAGGGCGAAGCCCTGAGCGGGATTTTAGGGGCGGCAGCCCCTAACGGACCTTTTTGGACAGGCTGGCTGGGGCTGCGCATCTGCGCAGCCCCAGTTTGTTCATTACATCACTGCCCCGGTACCTTTGGCAGCCCGGCCAGGCTCTTTTCCAGCTCTTCGTCCGTGGGGGCGCTGTCGCTCATCAGCCCGTCATTAAATTTTTGGTAGGCATACAGGTCAAAGTACCCCGTGCCGGTGAGGCCGAACAGAATGGTCTTTTCTTCACCCGTCTCCTTGCAGCGAAGGGCTTCGTCCATGGCCACGCGGATGGCATGGCTGCTTTCCGGGGCGGGCAGGATGCCTTCCACCCGGGCAAAATACTCGGCAGCCTCAAACACGGAGGTTTGCTCCAAGGCCCGGGCTTCCATCAGCCCGTCCGCATAGAGCTGGGACAGGGTGGAGCTCATGCCGTGAAAGCGCAGGCCCCCGGAGTGGCTGGGGCTGGGAATGAAGCCGCTGCCCACGGTATACATCTTGGCCAGCGGGCAAACCATGCCGGTGTCGCAGAAATCATAGGCATACTTCCCCCGGGTGAAGCTGGGACAGCTGATGGGCTCGGCGGCAATGAAGCGGTAGTTTGCGGAGCCTTGGATTTTTTCCTTCATAAAGGGGGCAATAAGGCCCGCCAGGTTGCTGCCGCCGCCCGCGCAGCCGATGATGATATCAGGCTGGATGCCGTACTTGTCCATGGCGGCCTTGGTTTCCAGGCCGATGATGGATTGGTGCAGCACCACCTGGCTTAAAACGCTGCCCAGCACATAGCGGTATCCGGGCGTATGGGTGGCCACCTCCACGGCCTCGCTGATGGCGCAGCCCAGGCTGCCGGAGGTGCCGGGGTATTTGGCCAGAATCTGGCGGCCCACTTCTGTGCTTTCGCTGGGGGAGGGGGTCACATCCGCGCCATAGGTGCGCATCACCTCTCGGCGGAAGGGCTTTTGCTCGTAGGAGCATTTCACCATAAAAACCTTGCAATCCAGCCCTAAATACGCGCAGGCCATGGAAAGCGCCGTACCCCATTGCCCGGCCCCGGTTTCCGTGGTAACGCCCTGTAGGCCCTGCTTTTTGGCGTAATAGGCCTGGGCGATGGCGCTGTTCAGCTTGTGGCTGCCGCTGGTGTTGTTGCCCTCAAACTTGTAGTAGATTTTGGCGGGGGTTTGCAGCTTTTCTTCCAGGCAATAGGCACGCACCAGCGGCGCGGGCCGGTACATTTTGTAAAAGCTGAGGATCTCCTGGGGGATGTCGAAATAAGGCGTGTTCTCGTCCAGTTCCTGGCGCACCAGCTCATCGCAGAAAACAGGCTGGAGCTCTTCAAAGCTCATGGGCTGGAACGTGGCGGGATTGAGCAGCGGCGCGGGTTTGTTCTTCATGTCCGCCCGCAGGTTGTACCACTGGGTGGGCATCTCGTTTTCTTCCAGATAAATTTTGTAAGGCACCTTGTTTTCCATGGGAACCGCTCCTTTCCATGCCGGGGTCTGCCCGGCCCTGCTTGCGGGGAAGGACATAAAAATGCCCTTGTCCCCATCTAAGATTGATGCTGGGACAAGAGCTTGATGATCATTCTCTTGCGGTGCCACCCGGCTTGGCGCAAAATTGCGCCCACTTACGCGTACTTTCATACGCCTGCGCCTGGTAACGGAGCGCAACCCCGCCTTGCCTACTTGCTTCAGCTAAGCCTCAAAAGCCCATTCCGCGCTGGTTTTCGTGCCGTATTTCCACCCACAACGGCTCTCTGTAGCGAAAGTGCCAAAGCGTACTTGCTCTTTCTCATCGGTTTCACGTACCATAGCATATTTTGGAGAGGTCTGTCAAGGGGAAAATCAGGCCCCTTCTCCCCAAATCAGACCCCTTCTCCCAAAATCAAACCCATTCTCCACAAATCAGGCTCCTTGCCCAAAGTGCTGAGTATTTGAACAGCGTGTTCACGGAACCGTTTCATATGATATAATGAACTCCGCACAGCTTGAAAAAACGAGGTACAGGCCATGTCAAAACGTTCACCCATTACCATTCCGAAGTATTCCCTGTCAGAAGAACTCATTTCCTCAATCTCCCACGGTATTGGCGCGCTGCTAAGCATCGCGGCGCTGCTGCTGTGCCTGGTCGTTGCGATCTCGCATCAGGATGCCTATCGAGTCGTCAGCGCGGCCATTTACGGCGCTACTCTCATTCTCCTCTATTTGATGTCCACGCTGTACCATGCGCTGAAAGTGAATAAAGCCAAGCGCGTCTTTCGCGTGATTGACCATTGCAGCATTTTTTTGCTCATTGCCGGAACCTACACCCCTTATACACTGGTCACCCTGCGTCCCACCGTGGGCTGGTGGCTGTTTGCGCTTGTGTGGGGCGCAGCCATCGTGGGCATCGTGCTCAACGCGGTGGACCTGAAGAAATACAGCACTTTGTCGCTGATCTGCTATTTGGCCATGGGCTGGGTGATCGTTTTCGCGTTCAAGCCCCTAGCGGAGGCCATGGACAAAACCGGCATCGCTCTGCTGATTTGGGGTGGCGTGGCCTATTCTTTGGGAGCGCTCCTCTATGCCATCGGGGCAAAAAAGAAATACTTTCATTCCGTGTTCCATTTCTTTGTATTGGCAGGGAGCGTGCTGCATTTCTTTTCCATCCTCTTGTATGTCCTGTAGGACTCAGGGGAAGATGCTCCGCATACAGAAAGCGAATCGCCCTTCTACGGAGTCACTATTCCTCCAATAGAACGGGCGATTCATTTTTTTTGGTCCTGAGGGTAAGTCCTGCGGTTACGTTTTCGGAATTCGCCCTGGCATCAGGAAGTATATTTCCCCGTATGGACCTGGGCGGGTGGCATGGGCATATGGGGCAGGTCGCCAGGATGTCCCATCTCGCGGGTACGCGCGATGGTGATATTGTCGCACTTGCGGTCGGCCAGCGGCTGCACCTCGCTGGGCTTCATCTCCCAGCGGTAGTCCTCGGTGAATCGCTTCTGGTGTTCGCCAATGACCAGATGGCTGGGCGTCTGCTGGCCGTCGCCGTTCACCTTTTGCTGGTACAGAAAGAACGTGTGGTTCTCCGGGAGGTCATGCACGTTTTGATACGCCTCCCGGTCGGCGGTCTGTTCGATCTGGTCGCGTAGCACCTGGCGCACATAGGGCTTCGTATCGTGGAACTTGAGAAGCGCCGGGAACGCGCCGGGTACCAATGTTTGCCATTCTTTGCGCTCGTGTTGCTTTAGCAGGGCGGCGGCCTTGTGCAGGTGCGCCACCTCCGCTTCAAAGCTCATTTCCCAAACGCGCTTCACGTTAGCATCTTGCTCGTCCTGCAGGAAGGAATAATAGAGGTAGCACTCCATGTACTCATGCAACAGCTGGCTCTCCAGCCATGTGAGCGTCGGGTCGATCAGCGCGCCGTAATGGCTTACATGCTGTTCCTCAATCATCGCAATCTCCTGGTAGAGCTTGCGGCCCAGGTCGCTGGAATACGTGTTGCCGATGTTCATGTAGAAATTCATGGTCTGCTGCTCGCCGGCGGTGATGATCATCGTGGAAAGCTTGGTGCGGATGTCGGCGGTTTTGAAATCGACGAAGCGCTTGGCTTCCTCAAAGGGGTGGCGGTGCTCGGCGATGGTGGGGCGGCCCGGCGTAATCTCCACATACTGGCGCACCATCATGTCCGCCTTCAGCCCCTGTTCCATATCCAGCAGGTTGGCGTAGCGGTACAGATGGTCAAAATCCTCCAGCAGGGCGAAGTCCAAGGCTTGCTTCACATACACATCCGGCTCATTTTCCGCCAGCCAGGCGGTCAAATCCACCGCCACATGCTCAAAACCGATGGTGGTCTCCAGTTGCGTTTCATCCAGCGGCTTCAGCCAGTTGATGTGCTTTTGCTGCTGCTGTTCCACCCGGCGCATCAAGGCCAGGTCACGCCGGATGTCGTTGTTGTTGCAATGGCGGTGGAACTGATGGGAGAACATCGTGGCTTCCACCTCAATACCGTTCATCAAAATGATGCGAATCTTGGTATATGGGTCTGCCGTCAGCTTGTTGTACGGAGTGGGGTACAGGGTTTGCCAGTTGAGCAGTGTGTCTTCGATCGGTTTGGGCTGTAGTTCAAATGGGTTCATGCCTGGGCCTCCTTATAGAATTGATCCTGCGCTGGGTAGTATGTCCGGCGGCAGGGTGATTCATGATGGCCCTCGCAACTTCGCCCAATCTTCTCCTATTTTTCCCTAGCATCATACCCCAGCGTCCGCAAATCCTCCATGCGGTTGCGCCAGTCCTCCCGGACCTTGACCCAGAGTTGCAGGTTCACCCGCATGCCCAGCAAAGCTTCGATGTCCAGGCGGGCCTCCTGGCCAATGCGGCGCAGCATACTGCCCTGCTTGCCGATGATGATTCCCTTGTGGGCGCTGCGCTCACAGTACAGGGTGGCGTGGATTTCCATCAGTTCATCGCTGAGCTTTTTCATGCTCATCATTTCCACACCGATGCCGTGGGGCACCTCCTCCTTCAAATGGAGCAGGGCCTTTTCCCGAATGAGCTCCGCGCAGAGAATCCGCTCCGGCTGGTCGGTGATGGCATCCTCCGGAAAGTATTGAGGGCCTTCGGGCAAGGCTTCCACCAGCAGCTTTTTGATGCGCTCCACGCCGTCCCCGGTTTGGGCGCTGATGGGTACGATTTCATCATAGCCGTCCTGGGCAAAGGAGCTGATGATCTGCAGCAGGTTCTCTTTTTTCAGCAGGTCAATTTTGTTGAGCAGCAGGAATTTTTTCACCTTCCTGGCGCTCATATCCCGCACCAGGGCATGGTCCTGCTTGCCCAGGCTGGTGGCGTCCACCATCACCACCAGCGCGTCAATGCCTTGCAGGGCTTCCTTGGCGGCCTGCATCATGTACTCTCCCAGGCGGGAGCGGGGCGTGTGCATGCCGGGGGTGTCCAAAAAAATGATTTGGCTGCCGGGTTGGCTGCATACACCCATGATACGATTGCGGGTGGTCTGTGGCTTGTTGCTGACAATGGCTACCTTTTCGCCCACCATGGCGTTCATGAAGGTGCTTTTGCCCACATTGGGGCGGCCAACAATGGCTACAAAGCCAGAGCGGAAGGGGACTTCTTGCTGCTTCGTCAAAGGAGGGTTCCTCGTTTCTGTAAGCGATACGCGGACGAGCCCTTCCCACGGGACCCATCGGCATGGCGTGAAGGACCGGAATGACTATTAGGGCAAATCCTTGGGGCCAAAGCTGTGGGGAAGCAAATCCGGCAAAGTGGTCTTTTCCACATGGCCGTCTCCCCAGGTGACCAGCACCCGCAGGCCCGGCGCGAATTCGTTGAGCACCTGGCGGCATGCGCCGCAGGGGTATGGCGGGGAGGCTTCCGCGGCGATGGCGATGGTCAGAAACTCCTTCGCGCCTTCGCTGACCGCCTTAAAGAGGGCGGTGCGCTCCCCACAGTTGGCCAGGCCATAGGAGGCGTTTTCAATATTGCAGCCCTGAAAAACACGCCCATCGGCGCTGAGCAGGCAAGCGCCGACTTTGTAATGGCTGTAAGGGCTGTAGGAGCGCTGCATGGCCTGCCGCGCCAGGGCCAGCAGCTCTTCATCCGTGGGATAGGAAGGGGTGTCCTCCCGGGAAATTCCCGCCATTTGCAAGGCTTTTTCTTCCATTTGCCGCATCTCCTTCTGTTCGTCTGGGGCCATATGGTCGTAGCCAAAGAGGTGAAACAGGCCATGCGCCAGCAAATAGGCCAGCTCCCGCCGCAGGCTGTGGCCATAGTCCAGGGCCTGCGCTTTGGCATGGTCCAAAGAAATGAGGATATCGCCCAGCATGGCGCCGCCCAGGTCCGGGTCAAATTCCTGGCGAAGGCGGGCCGGACAGTCCTTCGCGGTCTTGCCACGGGGGAAGTTGGCGCTGGGAAAGCTAAGCACGTCCGTGGCTTGGTCCAGGCCGCGGTACAACCGGTTCGCCTCCCGGATCGGCCCATCCTCCACCCATTCCACATGGACGGCGCAGGGGAAGGAAATCCCTTCCGCCGCCTGGCAGCAATCCGCCACCAGAGCTAGCAGGCTGGACGAACTTACCGCCTCTTGCTCCAGACGGGCCCCCTCCCCCTGGGTCCACTCAATGAACATCGGGAAACTCCTGCGGGGCGGCGGGTGCAGGCGAAGCCGTGGCTTCCGCCGCCGCTTCCACCGTCGCACCGGCGGTTTCGGCCGTTTCCGCCGTTTCGCCTGTTTCCGTTGTTTCGCCTGTTTCTGTTGCTTTCGCCGTTTCTATCACAGTTTCCGTGGGCCGCAATTCCTGGGATTCCACCAGGCTTTCCACCCGGGCAGGCGGTCCCATCAAATGCGCAGGGGGAACATTTTCCGGGGCAATGGCGGGGTATTCGATACGTTCATGGAACACGCCGTTTAACACCGTGGCAAAGGCGTCACAAATTTTATCAATATCCGACAGGGTGATGGGCGCTTCGCTGAGCTGGCCATCCTCCAGCTTGCCGCGCACCAGCCGTTCAATGAACTCCTCAATGGCCTGGGGCGTGGGGTCCGGCATGCTGCGCACGGCGGCTTCAATGGTGTCCGCCAGCATCACAATGGCGCTTTCCTTGGTGTGGGGTCGTTTCCCGTCATAGCGGAAATCCGCGATGTCCACAGGCTGGCCGTTGGCCTGCTGCAAGGCCTTGTGGTAGAAAAACATCACCGGAGTGTCTCCGTGGTGCTCGATTACCACATCCTGAATCTCTTGCGGCAAACGGCTTTGCTGGGCCATGATGAGCCCGTCCCGGGTGTGGGCGGTGACGATGGCAGCGGAGACGTAAGGGTTCGCCTGCTCATGGGGGTTTTCGCCCATCTGATTTTCTTTAAAATAGAGGGGGCGCTTGAGCTTGCCGATATCGTGAAAGTAGGAGCCTGCCCGGGCCAGCAGCGGATTGGCCCCGATGGCCTCTGCGGCGGCCTCGGCCAAATTGGCCACGATGATGCTGTGGTGATAGGTGCCGGGGGCCTCCATCAGCAGGCGGCGCAGCAAGGGGTGGTTGGGGTTGGAAAGCTCCAGCAGCTTGCTGGGGGTGGCCAGGTTGAAGAAGGATTCCATCAAGGGGTCCAGGCCCACGCACAAAATGGAGGCGATGAGTGCGCTGCCTGCGCACCAAAGGGCGTTGGTAAACACCAGTTGGACGGAGTTGTTGGTCATAAACCCGATGGTGTGGATGATGATCAGGTTGGTGAGGGCGGTGACGATGCCGCAAAGAAGCACCTGCTGGCGGTAGGGCTTTTGCACGATGATGCGCACCGCCACCAGGCTGCTGACCAGCGTGGTGAGCAGCAGGTTCACCATTTCTGTGCCATAGGTGCTATCGCCCCCCACAATCAGGGCGCTGGTGAGGATGGAAAGGGAAATGCCGCCCGCTACGCCCGCAGCGCCGCCCAGCAGGCCGGAGAGCATCATGGCCCCCAGCAGCACCGGAGCCAGGTAAATGTTGACCATGCGGCCCAGCAAACAGACCGCCAGGGTGAGGCAGACCACCAGCATGACGATGCTCAGCCTCTTGGGGCTTTTCAAAATAGCGGGCGCGGACAGGGAAAGGACCAGCAGCAGGGCAAAAACGGACAGGCAAACCATCAGGGCAGCACCTACATACAGGATCACGTCAATGCTGTCGTCATCCAACAGCCCCAGGCTGCGGAGCATTTCCAGTTGGTTGGCGTTCACCCGCTCCCGGGCCAGAATGATGTTCTGCCCTTGCTTGTACATCACCGGCTCCACAGCGGCCCGGGCGTCTTCCTGCAGCTTGTGGGTGGCCTCTTGGTCGATGACCATATTGGGCTGGATCACCTTGCGCAAAACGGGGGTGACCACGTTTTGCAGCAGGTCCATCTCGGTTTTATACCCGATGATCTGCTGCAAATACTGGATGGCATCGCCCACATAGCCTTCCCGGATGGTGGTGTTGAGGGTATTGCTCACGGCGGTGGTGATGTTGTCGTTGAGGTCCAGCATTTGCTGGTCGCTGGCGTGAAGCAGGGTATCCAGCTGGTAATCCGCCAAGGTTACCTGGGTAAGCAGGGAGTGGGCGTATTGCAGGTCCGAAGGGGAAAAGACATAGGGTTTGCTTCCGCCGATAGGAAGATGGTTGGCCAAGGTTTTCTGGCCGTATTGCTGCACGGCGTTGATTTGCGTCATCACATTCTTTAGGTTTTGCAGCACCTGGGAGGCCACGTCTTCTTTATATAGGTAGCTTGGCTCCACATGGCGGGCGGCTTCCTCCCGCTGGCGGGAGGTGCTGATTTCGTCCACCACGTCCTTGCTAGCAGTGATGGTGACATGGGAGATGTCGCCCACCCGTAGGTCGTAGCGCTCCGGGGCGATGGCCAGCAAAAACAGGGCCAGCAGCACCAGCGTGCCGATGACCAGCACATACACGCACCGGGCGGGAATGGAGCGAACCGCGGCAACGACAGACCCCCAGGTCCAACGGCTTTTTCGATGCGCGCTGGAATGCTTTTTAGGCATCATGGCCTGCATTCCTCCCTATCCATTTGCTTTCGTATGCTTCGTAGGCTTTTACCACGGTCTGCACCAGGTCATGGCGCACCACATCGCTGTGGGTCAGCCGGAGGATGGCGATTTCCGGAATGTCCGCCAGCACTTCCAGGGCCTGCAGCAGGCCGCTTTTTTTGCCCACGGGCAGATCGGTTTGGGTCACGTCTCCGGTGACCACAGCCCGGGAGCCTGCGCCCAGGCGCGTTAAAAACATTTTCATTTGCTCCGTGGTGGTATTTTGCGCCTCATCCAAGATAATGAAGCTGTCGGACAGGGTGCGTCCCCGCATATAGGCCAGGGGCGCAATTTCCAGCACGCCGCGCTCTTGCAGCTTCACGGCGGCCTCCCCGCCCATCATATCATACAGGGCGTCAAACAGGGGGCGCAGATAGGGGTCCACTTTCTGGCTCAAATCCCCCGGCAGAAAGCCCAGCTTTTCACCGGCTTCCACCGCGGGCCGGGTCAGTACGATGCGTTCGATTTCCTTGTTGCGCAGGGCCACCACGGCCAAAGCCATGGCCAGGGAGGTTTTACCGGTGCCGGCAGGGCCTACCGCAAAGGTGAGCTCATGGTTTTGGATGGCCTTCACATACTGGTGCTGGCCATAGGTTTTGCAGCGGATGGGACGCCCCCGATGGGTAACGGCCACCACAGTGGAGGCAATTTCGTCCAGCCTGTCCAACTGCCCTTCCCGGACCAGGGAAAGGGCATAGCGCAGGGTGGAGCGGTCCACCTGGGCATGGCGGCGGAAAAGGTCCTGCAATTTTTCTACCACGGCCTGGGCCATGGCGGCGTTTTCCTCCGGGCCGGTGATGATCAGATCGCTGTCCCGAAGGGCCAGCTGGACGCTGAGCTCTTCCTCCATCAAAGGGATGTTTTTGTCATTGGCGCCAAACAAGGCCAAATAGCTATCAGGGCTTTCCAGCGCGATGCGCGTCTGGGGCAAAACTGTCAAAAGGGCCTTCCTCCGATCATGGCGGCGCGGCAGCGAGGTCTGAAATCCATTCCGCTGTAGCGGTTGCCTGCAAGTTGCCACCTTCTATCATACAATAATCTACCCATTTGTCAACAATTTCATCGCCAGCTAAAGCCTCGGAAAGCTTTCGCAGCGCGGCGGTGGCGGCCTCTTGCCGCACCTGTGCCTCCAGCCGTGGGGCATACTCCAGCGCCACCTCCTGCCGCACCTCCCGCCGAAGCCATACCGGGAAAAAACTTCCTACCACGGGTAGCAGAGTCACCTCCACATCACAGGCCAGATAGGAAGGGGTGGCTGGCTGGCTGGGATAGGAAAGCCAGGGCGTGCATAGCTGCTGGATCTCGGCGCTGCGGCCCGTGGGGGCGCTGTGGGTTTCAAACAAAGGGAGGCTCACCTGCCGGGCAGTCCAGCAACGAGCCTTTACGATGCCCTGGGCCGCCACGGGCACCTGGGTTTCATCCGCCGCCCGTTCCCGGCCATAAATCAGCACCTGGCCTTTTTGCACCAGGTCGCCGGCCTTCACCGCCGCAGTGCCTGCGTGGACCTGCACGGAGAGCACCACTCCGTCCCTGGCGGCCACCAGGTCTCCCGGGCTGGTGGGGGGAAGCTTTGGCGCGGTGACGCCCAGGGTCACGTCCACCATCAAGGTAATGTCGTGGACGTAAGGCCGGAACCAGGCCACCCCGGGATAGCGGTGATGAAGCTTTTGTTCCAGCGCGGAAACATCCGTTTGCGCCTTGGCCCGGCCCGGCCCATAGCCTTCTTCCGCCAGGAAAAGGGCGATGTCCCCCTGGTAAGGCCCTGCCCCCTGGATGCTTACCTGCCAAATGAACTGGTACAGGGTGATCACCAAGGCCAGCATCAGCACGGCCCCCAGGGGAATGCCCCAGCGGCGGCGCAAAAAAGCCAGCGCGGCGGCCAACTGAAGGGGCTTTTCACCGCTGAGCTTCCAGCCTTTTTCCTGGATCAGGGCGCGGATGGCGGGCATGTCCGCCAGGTAGGCCCGGCAGAGAAGCTTCCGCTGGCCGCTTCTTTCCAGGGACAGCAAGGGGATGCCGCTTTTCACCAGCATGTTGGCAAAGCGCTCCAGGTTGAGGCCGTCGATGGTAAAGCCACAGGTCAGATAGGGAAGGCGCAAAGGCTTCACTTGGCTACCTCCCTTCGGCGGGGCGGTAGGAAAGCTTGCCAATTTTGCCAAACACCACCAAATCGTCCTGGTTGTAATGGGAGATGGAGAGGTTTTCACCGCTGATCACCAGCAGGCCGCAGGCGGTTTTTACGATGACTTCTTGCTGGCTATAGGCAAAAATGCCCTGGTGCTGTTCCACAATCAGCTTTTCATCGCCCAGCAGGACGGAGCGGGGCCAGCCCAGCACCAGTTCCTGGGGGATATCCGCCCGTCTCAGCTTTTCTGGCAGCATGGGAGGGCCTCCTTTCGCAGGGGTTTTGAACAGGATATTCCCTGAGCGAAGGCTTCATGAAGAAATCACTTGCTTTTTTGTGAAAGGTACTTATAATGGATGCGTAGGGTCTCCCTTCGCGGAGGCAAGTAGTACGGAAGGTGGTTGTTTTATGAAGTGGTTTATTTTGATTGCCTATGTGGTGATGATGGTGGCAGTCATCGCCGTGACCGCGAAAAAAAACCTATCGCTTAACGATTTTCTGCTGGGGGGCCGCAATGTGGGCGCGTGGATGAGTGCGCTCAGCTACGGCACCAGCTATTTTTCTGCCGTGATTATCGTGGGCTACGCAGGCTCCACTGGTTGGGACGTGGGGCTTTCCGCCATCTGGTGCGGCATTGGCAATGCCCTGGTAGGCAGCCTGCTGGCCTGGGCGGTGCTGGCCAGACCCACCCGCAGCATGGGCGAACGCCTAAAGGTCAGCACCATTCCCAGCTTTTTTGAAAAGCGGTACAACAGCAAGCTACTCAAAATCATCGCCAGCCTGATCATCTTCGTGTTTTTGCTGCCCTACTCCGCCAGCGTTTACAAGGGCCTGGGCAATATGTTTGAGCGGGCCTTCCACATCAATTACACCTGGTGCATCATTGGCATCGCCATGCTGTCCGCCGTTTACTTGTTCGCGGGCGGCTACAAGGCCACGGCCATCACGGATTTTGTGCAGGGCATCATCATGATCGGTGGCATTGTGGCCGTGGTGGTGTACGTGGTGCGCGGGGCGGGCGGCGTGACGGAGGGCTTGGGCCTGCTGGGTGACCCACAGGTGGGAGGCCCGGCCATGAACCGGCTGTTTCCCAGCGCCGACAAGGCGGTATGGCTGTGCAGCAACGTGTTGCTGACCTCTGCCGGGGTGCTGGGCATGCCCCAGATGATCCACAAGTTTTTTGCCATCAAGGATACCAAGAGCGTGACCCGTGCCACGGTGATCTCTACCGCCTTTGCGCTGGTCGTGGCCGGGGGCGCGTATTTCGCGGGCAGCTTTGGCCGGGTGGTGCTCAGCAAGATCGCCGCGCCGGACGGCGCGGGTTCCATGGCGGCGCTGGTGAACGCGGGGGCCCTGGCCAAGGACCAGATCATGCCCACCATGCTGACGGACCCCACCGTGGTGGGCATTCCGGACGCCATGCTGGGACTGTTTGTGGTCTTGTTGCTGTCTGCCAGCATTTCCACGCTGACGGCGTTGGTGCTGGCCTCCTCCTCGGTGATTTCCCTGGACCTGGTGGGCAGCTTTGCCCCCCACATGAAGCCCAAAAGCGCCACCTGGCTGATGCGGGCGCTGTGCCTAGCCTTTGTGGTGCTGTCGCTGGTGATCAACTTCCTGTTGCAGGATACCCCCATCGTCTCGCTGATGTCCCTGTCCTGGGGCACCATTGCCGGGGCTTTCTTAGCCCCCTTCCTTTACGGCTTGCTTTGGAAGGGCGTCACCAAGGCCGGGGCCTTTGCCGGGGTCATCTGCGGCGCACTGATCTCCCTGCTGCCCCCACTGCTCACCGGCCAGATGAGCCTGGCCCCCATCAGCGGCGCGGCGGCCATGCTCAGCGGGCTGGTCATCGTGCCAGTGGTCAGCTGGCTTACCAAGGGGACGGCCTTTGCGAAGGAGCATGTGCAGCAGGTGTTTGGAGAAGTGGCGTAATGCTTTGCGGTTCCTGACTGTGAGAGGATTAAGAGAACGAAAAAACACGCCACTGCTTCTATCAATAGAGTAGTGGCGTGTTTTGCGCGGCGGCAGAGCCGCTTTTTTGGTGCGGTTAGAATTCCAGCGTGGTAAAATCCGTGTACTGGTACTCGCCAAAGATGTCATTGAGGCAGAAGCCGTAGCTGTACTTGGCGTCATTTTCCACCTGAGCATAGGTGAAGGGAATGGTGCTGCTTTGCCCTACGGTGATGGGGTCCCCTTCAAAGGGCTCGGTCTGCTGCTGGTCATTTTCATCCCAATAGAGGAGGTCGTATTGGGGCACCACCACATCGCCGGGTTGCAGCTCGTGATAGCCGCGGGCGGGCATCCCCGCCTCCGTATAGCCTTCCGTGTACCCCACCACGGAGCCGGTGGGATGGCTTTCATCAAAGACCACCAGCAGGTATTGGTGTTCGCCGTTGACGGTGACGGGAACCAAGGCGCGGATGTATTTCTCGTTGGAGATCTGGTCATACAGGCATACCATCTGCCCGTCCAGGCTGGGCCAGGTACCGTCAAACAAGCCATAAACCTTGCCCTTGTCCCAGTCCACCAGCACGTCTTGCACATAGCCCAGGTCCACATAGCATTCAAAATCCGGGTCACTGACGTCCATCATCAGCACGGCCTCCACCTTGCCCAGATGTTCCATTTCATCCTGGGTCAGGCTGACCACATAGGCGTAGCCGCCCTGGGCGTTGGCAAAGGGGTTTTCCGCAGTGGCGGAAGCACTGGGCGTCTGCGTGGGCTGGGCAGCCGTAGAACCGCTGGAATCGCTGGAACCGTCCTCTTCGCCAAAGAGGCTGTTTAGGAAGCTGTCCAGGGAAAAGTCGGAATCATCACCGCCGGAGGGAGCCTCGCTGGGAAACCCGCCCGCAGTGCCGCCGTCCCCAGTAAATCCGCCGCTGTCGTCTCCAAAGAGGCTGCTCCAAAAATCACCGGAAGAGTCGGTACCGTAGCTGCCAGCGCTGTCATAGTTATCATAGCTGTCCGAACCATCATAGCTGCCTGAAGCATCATAGCTTCCAGAGTCATAGCTCCCAGAGTCATCATAGCTCCCCGAATCATAGCCCGTTCCGTCGCCAAAGCCGGAGCCAAAATCGGAGCCGCCCAGCAGGCTGCCCAGCAGGCTGCCCCAAAGACCGCCGGAGCCACTGCCAGAGCCACCCCCGGAGGACCAGGCGTTCATCACATCCCCCAGGCTTTCCTGGGACACGCCGGTGGACTGGAAGGTGTACCCACCCGAGGACATGCTTTGGGCCAGGTCGCCCACAAAACCGCTGTACTTGGGAAAGAGGTTGTAGGCGTCGTACTGGGGCAGGGTCTTTTGGATGGTGGCCCGGGTGCTGTAGGGCACCAACACCGTAAGGCCCGTAAGGTCCGTCAGGTTGTTGGTGTGGCGGCTGTAGACCACCGCCTGCTTCATGGCGGCCGCGATGGCCGCTGCGCTTTGGGGATCAAACTCCTTGTACATTTTGGCAAACAGGCCCACATCAATCAAATCGGAGGAATAGTCAAAAATTTCCCCCATGGAGCGCACGTTTTGCCGGATGCGGGACACGGCCATCAGGTTGCCGCCGGTGACCTGGCCGTTTAGGGAGGTGGCCATGTCCGCCAGGGCCGCCTTTAAGGGGTCCAGCTTGCGTAGATCTGTCAGGGACAGGGTGGCGTATTCCGAAGAGTCCGCCGCCAAGGTGGCCCGGATGAAGCCGTCCACAATGACCGGACCCAGTTCTTCCATGCTGATGGCCGGGTTTTTCACCAGCCTGGGCAGCCAGTCGCTATAATTCCAGCCGGTGCCGGGCTCCAGCTCCTCGCTGGCCACCATGTAGTCGGCAAAGGGCTGCAAATGGCAGGCGGTTTCAAAGGAGGCCATTAGGCAGGCGTCAAAGCCCACAAAGGTGAATTTGTTGTAATTCTTTGCTTTGGACAGCTTTTGGAGCGCCCCGTAAATCTCCGCCATGTCCAGGGAATCGCCGCTCATTTCATCATAGCACACGCCGTCAGCCGGGCCCGCCCCATGGTCCCAAAAGATCAGGCCATAGCGGTCCGCGGGGTACGCTTTCAGGCCGGAGGCCAGAAAATCATAAAGGGTATCGGCTTTCCCCATGTCCGCGCTGCCCACGCTTTCCACCAAGGCCAGTCCGTTTTGACTCACGGTCCACCGCTCCACCCGGCGGTTGGTCAGGCCGGAGGCGTGCCAGTTTTTGGTGCCGCCGGTCTGCACGTACAGGGTCACGTTGCCGCCCTTGGGAAGGCCGGCCTTCACCATTTCCAGCAGGTCCTTGGAACCCAGGCCGCCCTGGCTTTCCAAATCCGTACCGCACAGGTACACCATCAGCGTGAAGCTGCTCTCCGCAGCCTGGGCCTGGGGCAGGGCAGAAAAGAGCAAGAGGCAGCTTAGCAGCAGCGAGAATAGTTTTCTCATGAGAGAATCCTCCTTGATGGAAATGGGGGAGAGAAGGGTGCCAGGAGGTGTACAAACGCTTAGATATCAATGAATTCACGGAACTCCCGCATGATGCCGATGCCGTCGGGGTAGTGGGCGGCAAACTGGGGCACCGCGTGGCTGGGGAAGCTGTTGCCTTCAATGAAGCAAGGCCCGTCCTTGGTGATGGCCACGTCCCAGGCAATGAAGCGCATTTGGGGCACTTTTTGGGCGGCCTTGAGGCACATGGCCTTGGCGGCCTCAAAATGGGGCACGGTAAAGCCCACGATGGGCGTACCCGTGATGGGGTGCGTTGTAAAGGTGTTGCCCTGCTTGTCCGCGCCCACGGTGAGCAGCTTGCCGCTGCTAAGGTCCACCCGGGCGGCCATGCCGCCGCAGTCCACGTTGTCCATCACCTTGCCGTTGCCAATGCGCAGGAAGGCGTAAACGATGCCCTGTTTCTTGTCGCCCAGCAAAGTAGCGATGCGAATGGTGTTGACGGAGGTGGGGCAGAGGGCCATCAAATCCGGGTGCTGCATCACCCGCTCCTCCAAAAGGTCCGTCTGCTTGTCCAGCAGTTCCCGCAGGAAATCCTCTTCCCGGCCTTCCCAGTCCTTGGCGGTATAGTGGGCGATGCCCACGCCGCTGCTGCCCTCCAAGGGCTTGGCGATGATGTCCGGATGGTCTTTTAAAAAGGCCTTGAAACGGTCCAGCTCCAGGTCCTTGCTTAGCTGAAGCCAGCCCCGGTTCACCTCCTCCTTGAACAGTCCGTTAAAGGTGGCTTTGTCGTCAAAAAAATGCCAATACGCCTTGTCGTTCATGCGGCGGACAATGGTATTGGAAAGCCCCCGGGTGATCTGGGTTTTCTTCTGGGCATCGTTTAAGCGGTACATCTGGGCGATTTTATAGTCCATGTATCCCGCGTTATAGGTAATGGCACAGCGCAGCATATCCCAAAGCAGCCAGAGGCGGCTTTTCCCGCTGCGCTCCTGTAGTAGCGCCGTGGTTTTCCACATGGCCTTCCAGTCCATTTTCATCAGGCGCTTCCAAAAAAAGGTCAGCTTTCCCATGGGCAGCCCTCCCGTTATACGTTGAAGCGGAATAACACGATGTCCCCGTCTTTCATCACATAGTCCTTGCCCTCGCTGCGAACCAGCCCGCTTTCCTTGCAGGCGTTCATGCTGCCCAGGGCCACCAGCTGGTCATAGGCCACCACTTCGGCCCGGATGAAGCCCCGTTCAAAATCCGTATGGATTTTCCCGGCGGCTTGGGGGGCCTTGGTGCCGCTGGTGATGGTCCAGGCGCGGCATTCATCGCTGCCCGCAGTCAGGAAGGAAATGAGCCCCAGCAAGGCATAGCAGGCATGGATCAGCCGGTCCAGGCCGCTTTCGCCAATGCCCAGCGCCTGCAAGAACTCCAGCTTTTCCTCCGAAGGCATGGAGGAAATCTCCTCCTCGATGCGGGCGGAAATGGTAAACACCTGGGAGCCCTCCGCCCTGGCGATGTCCTCCACGGCCTTCACAAAGGGCAGTTCATGGCTAGGCTTTCCCACATCGTCCTCGGCTATGTTGGCGGCATAAATGACGGGCTTATCCGTCAGCAAAAACCAGCTGTCCACAATTTCCTTTTCCGCTTCACTTAAAGAAAGGGTACGGGCGGGCTTGCCCGTCTCCAAATGCGCCTGCAATTTCTGGGCCACTTCGGTTTCCTGTTGGTATTTCTTTTCGCCGGATTTAACCATTTTCTGGGCCTTGTCCATGCGGCGGGCCACGGTCTCCAAATCCGCAAAGATCAGCTCCAGGTCAATCACTTCAATATCGCGTCCTGGCGCGATGCCGCCATCCACATGGATGATGTTTTCATCCTCAAAGCAGCGCACCACATGCACGATGGCGTCCACCTCGCGGATGTGGGAAAGGAACTTGTTGCCAAGGCCTTCGCCTTGGCTGGCCCCTTTGACCAGGCCCGCGATGTCCACAAATTCCACGCTGGCAGGGGTCACCTTTTTGGGGTGAAACATCTCCGCCAGCACATCCAGCCGGTGGTCCGGCACGGGCACGATGCCTGTATTGGGCTCGATGGTGCAAAAGGGGTAGTTGGCAGCCTGGGCCCCAGCCTTGGTGATGGCGTTAAACAACGTACTTTTTCCCACATTGGGCAACCCTACAATTCCCAGTTTCATGGCGACACATCCTTGGTTTTCATTCCCTCGTGAACCTGATTATTATAGCGGCTCACCAGGCAAAAAGCAAACGCGTCACAAGGTATGTCACGGGGTATTTCCCCTGTTTCGTTCTTTACATTTTGTGTGGTCCCATGTAAAATAGCACTATTACCTTGTCATACATGAAATAGGATCATACTAGGATCATACTGGGATAATACAAAGGGAAGGCGTGAGGCTTTCGTGATGCAATTGCTCATTAACCCAACGGCGGGCAATGGAGAGGCCCAAAAAGTAGGAGAGCTGGCCCATGCGTACTTGCAGACAAAGCAGGTGGAGCACGAGCTGGTCTTTACCCAGTACAGCGGCCATGCCACAGAGCTGGCCAAGGAAGCGGCGGAGCGGGGCATAGCCACGGTGATCGCCGTGGGCGGTGACGGAACCATTTGCGAAACAGCGGCCGGGCTCATGCATTCCGGTTGCGCTTTGGGGATTTTACCGGCAGGCACGGGCAATGATTTTGTGAAGGCAGTGGGCATCCCACGGCAGTGGAAGGACGGGCTGGATTTCATTTTGAGCCATCCGGCTAGAGCCATTGATACCGGCATCATGAACGACACGTTTTTTATGAATGTGTGCGGCGTGGGCTTTGATGTGATGGTGCTGGACTATGCGCTGATTGCCAAAAAGTACTGCAAGGGCTTGCTGCCGTACTTGTACGGAGTGATCCGCGCCATCAAAAATTTTAAGCCCTTTCCCATGCATGTGGAAATTGGGGACGATGTGAAGCTGGACGGCTCCTATCTGATTTGCTCCATTGCCAATGGCCGGTTCTTTGGCGGCGGCATCCCCATTGCTCCCATTGCGGATGTGGCGGACGGCCTGTTCGATATTCTGGTGGTGGATGCGCAGCCCCGGTGGAAGATTCCCTTTTATCTGCCGGCCTTGCTGAGCGGCAAGCTGATGAACTATCCCTTTTCCCATCATTACCGGGCCAGCGCGGCGGCGGTTTCCGCCCCTGGCATGCGCCTGAACCGCGATGGAGAGATCATTCAAGTGGAAGAAGTTCGGTTCCGCTGCGAAAGAGACGCGTTAAAAATTCACTGGTAATCCTCTCTTTTTTATGCAACAGGGAGGCAAATGTGGTATACTAAGGCCGAGGTGATGGGCATTGCGGCGGACCATGCGGCCTTTTGGGTTCCTCTGCCTCATCGTGATGTTCACGGTGTTCCTTGGCGGGGAAGCCATGGCCACCCAGGAGGAGAGCGAAACGTCCCTGGCGGATGTCCGGTACCAGCCCGGGGTGTTCATTTTGGCCCCCTTGCCAGGCGCCAGCTACGACAGCGCCACATCCCTGACGGTGCAGGTGGGCGGGCAGCAGGTGGAAACCATCGAGCTGGAACTGACCAGCCAGGTGGGGACGCAGACGGTTCAGCTTTCCCAGGGAACAACGGAACATACCTTCACCTTTGAAACCCCGCAAACCCATCGGGCCGTGCTGATCGCCCGTGGGTATCCCCAGGGGGCGGCGGGGCCGCAGGATGCCGTGGAGGCCCGCGTGGAGATTGCCTCTCCCAAGGATGAGCTGATCGGCAAAATGATCGCCCTGGCCTTTGCCAACTCCAAGGACAATAAGTACAAGTTTGCCCCGGCGGAGACCGATTACGACATTGGTGTATGCAAAAACTTTGTGATGCGGCTGTTTGACACCTATTCCAAGGGCTACCGGATGCTGGAATATCCGGACTTGAAGCTGCATATGCCGGTGAACAACAGCAAAAAGGCTTGCGCCCCCTATGATTACGGCATTGAGTGGAAGCCGGAAACCGCCCAGGAGGGCAGCCCCTTTGAAATCGTGGCCCAGTTTAAGTACAACAATGACTTGAGCGAAAAAGAGAACGCGGAGCTGGCCCGGCAGTTGCTGGTGCAAATCAAGAAGGGTGATTTTTTTCAAATCGTAGGGTATTATGGCGGAGGCAATGGCCCGCACAGCATGTACATCATTGCCGATTACGACCCTGTGACCCAGATGATCCGTTGGACGGACAGCAACATGCGGGGCACCCGGGTGAACGGTGTTCGCTGGGGGTATATGCAATACGATGCGGATGCGCCTGTGGATTGGTGGATTGAGGTATTCAACATGAAAAAACGCGGGGCTACGGTATACCGCCTGCGGGATGATCTGTATAAGAACTAGGAGGGCATGGAGATGACAAAATTTGTGCACAAAGTGAAAATGGCCTGGCTCAAAGGTGTGGAGGCGGTGGGCACCACGGCGTCCAACTTGGCCAGCAACGCCAAGTTCAAAGTGGCGGAAATCAACCTGGAAACCCGCCGACGTGAGGTCATGAGCGAATTTACCCAAAAGGCCTATGAAATGTGGCAAAATGGGACCGCGCTGCCGGACCCGCTGGGAGGCATGCTGCAACAAGCCAGCGACCTGGACGAGGAGCTAAGCGTGCTGCGGGCGCAGAAATACGCCGCTGTGGAGCAGAACGCCGCAAAGCAGGCGCCGGTAGAAGGCGAAAGCAAGACCCAGGAGCCCGCCCCGGAGACGGAGGGATTCCAGGGCCAGTTAGAGGATGCCGCCAAGCCCGAGCAATTCGAGCAAGTGGGCCAAGGGAACCCGCCGGAGGGCCAGGAGCCCAACACGGAGCTGTAAGCGGCCTATAGAGGCTCCCGCGCCAGCCGTTCCTGGCGCAACAGCTCTTGTAAAAAGGGGAGATCCTCTTCTCGCAGCCAAAATTCAAAGCACCGATACCGGCACTTTTGGTAGTGCTGCCCCTGCAATACAAAATCATAGCCTTTGACACAGAGCTCGCTGCATCCGCCGGGTGCGGCGAGGCTTTTGCACGTTGGGGCCTTTGCCACCGCTTGGGCCAGAGAGGGCGGCATGTTGTTTAGCAAATCCATGTACTGGGGCAGATGGTCTGGATACATCCGAAACATCAGGCCCTTTGGCTTTCGCAGCAGGTTCAGCAAAGAACGCCGGGTTTTGGGATGGGCATAGGTCAGCACAGTGCCGGAGGGCTTCTGCTCCATTTTTTCTTTCCATCCAGCGGTGGACAGCTCCTGCCGCAGGGCCAGCGCAAAGGGCCTAAAAGCGATGGGCACTTCTGCCAGAAAGCTTTCAAAGGTGGGCTTTTCAGTGTTCATGGAAGAACCTCATCTCTCCTGGGGCCCGTTCCGGCCCCGTCCATAAACAAACCAATAGGCGCACCCTACCAGCACCCCGCCGCCCAGGATGTTGCCCAGGGTTACGGGAAGCAAATTGTTCACAAAAAAGCTGCCCCAGTGGAGGCTTTTCAGCCCCTCCGCCGTTACGCCCAGTTCTGCGGCGGCCTGGGCCAAAGCCGGAACGCCCTTGGCGAAAATGCCCGCCGGGATATAGTACATGTTGGCCACGGAATGCTCAAACCCAGAGGTGATAAACAGCCATATGGGAAAGAAAATGGCCAGGATTTTCCCCGCTGTGTCCCGGGCGCCGTTGGCCATCCAAAGGGCCAGGCACACCAGCCAATTGCATAGGACCCCCAGCACAACAGCGGAAGAAAAAGGCAGGGATACCTTGTAAACCGCCATTTTGACCGTCATGCCCCCCAGCAGGTTGGCCCCGCTGGCAAAAAGGCCGGACTCCTTCATCATCCAGGCAAGGAACACAGACCCCAGCAGGTTTCCCGCATACACAAACAACCAGTTGCGCAGCATGGAAGCCAGCGAAATCCTTTTGCTGACCACAGAAGCCAGCATCAGCGTATTGCCGGTAAATAGCTCGCCCCCGGCCAGCACTACCAGCATCAGCCCCGTGCCGAAAATCGCCCCTGCCAGGCACCTGCCCAGGCCGTAGGTTTCCGGCTTGGCCAGCAGGCCATAGGCCGCCATGGTGGACCCTTCCGACGCGAAGGCAATAAACGCCCCCGCCAAAAATCCCAGCAGTAACAGGCTGGCTGTCGGCAGCTTTGATTTTTTTATGCCGTTTTGCAGGGTGGCCTCCATGATTTCGACGGGCGGGAGGGATGAAGGCATGCACATGGATGATCGTTCCTCCTGTTCATATTCCATCTTACTAAAAAAAGCCGCCTGGCGCAAGGCATGGTTTTTCGACAAAATCTTTCAACTCCCGGCATTTTCCTTGACATCCCTCCCCATGAAATTTATACTAAAACCATGAAAATCAGGAGGGACAAGATGTTTGGTCAGTTTTTCTGGGCCAAGGAGCCCCTTTGCCAGGTCACGCTTTGCCCACCGAACGAAAAATTCCCGGCGGACAATCAATATGAAGAAAATGACGAATACATCGTCTGCACCGAGGGATACATCCTCAATCTGACCGCGCTTTGCGAGGCTCATGCTGTCTCCGGCATCGTGGAGCTGCTCAGGGGTTTTTGCAAAACGGGTTTTTGGGAAGGCTTTTTACAACTGAAAGGCTCCTTTGTGGTGTGCGTTTTTGAAAAAGCCACCGGGAAAGCCTATCTGGGAAACGATTTGCTATCCAAACGGCCGCTTTACTATCATGTGCGGGAGGACGGGCTCACCTTTTCCACTTCCTTTGCCTCCTTGGTGGACGCGCTGCAAGAAAGGGGCGTCCACTTGACGCCGGACCGGCTGGCTTTTTCTTCCATGCTGGGGACCGGCGTGCTGTTTGGGAATTTGACCTATGCAAATGAGATCCATTTTTTGCCTCCATTCACCGCGCTGGAAGTCCATCGCGGTTGCGTGGAAAAGAGCTTTCCTTTGCCAGTCCCGCGGCAGGACATGGGGGAGGAGGATATCCTCAGCGAACTGGACCGGTTGTTTGAAGCGGCAGTGGCGTTACAATTTACCAAAAACCAAGAAAACGGCTACGACAACGTGACCACGCTTAGCGCGGGCATGGATTCCCGGGCCGTTTTTCTATACGGCGCACGGAGATATTCCCAGCGTTGCTTCACCTATTCCCAGGAAGGTTCCATGGAGCAACAAACCGCGCTGGCCTTGGCGGAGGCGTACCGCTGTCCCATCCTGTACCGCAACATGAGCGGCGGACAATTTCTAAAAAACCGGCAGCCCCGTATCGAAGCCAACGAGGCCATGACCTTCTACGATGGGACCACCGTGCTGCAGGACGCGCTGCGGGAGCAGAACTGCCAGGCCATGGGTTTGATTCATACCGGACTGGGCGGCGGCGAGATCATGGGCGACATTTGCGTAAAAAATAGCGGGGAGGCCCGGGCCCACCGTGCCCGGCGGATCGGCTGCGATGATACCGCCCAGGCGGCCCGTTTGGAGGCCCTCTTCGGGGAAGCGAAGGATTACAACCAGTTCTTAAACCTTGCGGACCTGCGGGTCTGCACAGCCTTTATGCGGGTGGCCGCCCCCTTTGCGGAAGCAGCCTCGCCTTTCTTGGAGGAGGATTTTTTCTGCTTTGCCCTCCAGCTGGACCCGGCCCTTCGCATGGGCCGCCATTTGTACAAACAATGGATGCTGCGCTACGCGCCCAACCCCTATCCTTATGCCTATTGCTTCGGCCCTCTCACGCAGCCGGCCTGGCTCTCCTTCTGCAAAAAGGCTTGGGCCAGGCTGGCCACTCGGCTGCTGGGCAAATCTAAATACGATATGAACCCCATGTCCTACTGGCTTGCCAAGGACCCCGCCATTGCAAACCGCATGGCGGAGATGTACGCTGCCGACAAAGCTTGTTTCCCGGAGGCGGACCCGCGCCTGCTCTCCCGGATAGAGAAAGCGGCCTTCTCGCGCAGTTTGGAGGAAAGAAGCTTTGGCCTCACGGCCTCCTGGGCCTTGGCCCGATATTTTGGGCGAAAGGCCCTCTAACTCCACAGGTGCTGCCAGGGAGGGTTGTTCGGCAGGGCCCCAAACTCGCTACGCTGATAGGTGGCCAGCACCTGCCCGTTTTGGATGCGCACCAGCCGGTCCGCCAAGGAGAGCGTATCGGCCAAGTTGATCGCTAAGATCACCACGGCAATGTCCTTTTCCAAAAGCCTTTCGATCCATTGCCAAATATGGATGCGCTGCTGTACATCCGCCTGCATAAAGGGCTGCACACAGAAAACAGCCTTGGGCCGTTGGAGCAAAACCCTGGAATAAATCAGATCATACTTTTCCAGGGGCGTTAGCTCCTCCGTGTGCTTGAAAAACACGTCCTCCCCAAGCCATCTGGCGCATTCCCGCCGGATGCCCGCCTTGGCCTGTGCACTTACCCAGACCTTTGGCAGCTGATGGTCCATAGCAAAGCAAAGATTGTCCATATAGCTGAGCTCTGGGAAAATCATGGTCTTGGTGGCAAGCCGTTGGATGATGGCCACTTCCCTGCGGTTTTGATGGGACAGAATCTCCCCCCCAACCCAAACCGTTCCCTGCGCCGGTTTTTTTTCCAGATTGAGGATGGCCAGCAAGTCGTTAAAGATATGGTTTTCCAAGTCCTGCACCACCACGCACTCTCCTGTGGCAATGGTAAGATCCAAACCGGAAATGACGCCGGTGTGCAGGCCTTGCATGGACAAGGCGGCTGCGGTGGTCTGGGACCGGGGGCGGTGGGCGCTTTGCACCAGCTGTTCAAAGGTTTCCACCCCAAAGCTGTGGATCATGGAGGGCTCTGTCTCTTTGGTGGAGAGCACTTTGGTGATCTGCCCATTGTACATGAAGGCCGCGCGGTCGCAAATGGAACGGATTTCCTCGTAATGGCGGCTGACATATAAGAAGGAGATGCCCTCCTGTACATAATGGCGAAGGATTTTTTGAAGCTTGTGCAATTCCATGTCGCTGACGATGGTTCCCGCATCGTTTAAGATGATCAGGCGGCAGCCCGCCACCACAGCCTTGACGATTTCCACCACAAAACGCTGAAAGGCAGACAAATCCTTCGCATAGGCATTGGCGGAAATCTCCACGTCAATGTCCTGCAAAAAGGGCTGCAAAGCGCGGCCTAGCATGCCCCGCTGAATGACGTGCTTTTTAAAGCCTTTGCGAAGCACAAAAACGTTGTCCGCCACGGTGAGGTCCTCCGCCAAGCCGCTACGGGTTTCAATGACGCCGATACGGTTGTAGCTGCCGTCGGAATGCTGCCATTGGTTCACCCGCTTTTCCCGGTAATACACATACCCATAGTGAAGGGGCAGGTTTTGCCGCAGCAGCCGAAGCAGAGCGGGCAGGCCGGTGCCACTGATGGGAATGAGCCCCATGATCTCTCCGGCAAAGATTTCCAAGCTAAAGTGGTTCAGTTCCACTGCGCTCTGCTCCACCACCGTCACCTGGTCCAGTCGGAGGATTTCTTGCTTCATGGCAGCACCTCCGGGTTGTTCACGTCACGGTCGCTGGCAATGAGGGGCAGGCTGATTTCCACATCCGTGCCCATGCCGGGCATGGAATAGACATGCAAGCCGAATTCCTCGCCAAAAAGCAGATGGATGCGGTGGTTCACATTGGTTAAAGCCAACCCGCCCTTGGAGCCTTCCCGGCCATCCTGATAGGACAGGCCACTTTTGCTCAGCCGCTCATTGAGCATAGCCAGCGTCCCCTCGTCCATGCCGATCCCATCGTCGGAAACGCGAATTAGCAGGCGCTTCTGCGTCCGTTCCAGGTGAATGATCAAATTGCCCGCGCCAATTTTGGATTCAGTGCCATGGATGATGCTGTTTTCCAGGATGGGCTGCAGCGTCAGCTTTGGCACACGGCTGTGATAAATCGATTCCCGGTCGGCGGGATCGCATTCGATTTGCAGTTTCAGCCGCGCCCCAAAGCGGTACTGCTGAATGCGGAAATAGGTTTGACAATTTTGCAGCTCTTCTTCCAAGGACACCAGGTTTTCCACCTTGCTGATGGTGTACCGAAAGAACACCGCCAGGGCCTCGGTCATATCCGCCACGCTATGCAGTCCGGCGATGAGGGCTTCGCTGCGGATGCTCTCCAGCGTGTTATATAAAAAGTGTGGGTTGATCTGGTTCTGCAGCGATCGATATTGGGCCTGGCGCTTGCTGAGTTTCAGGAGTTGCGGGGTGCTAAGCTCATCGCTGACGCGAAGCAGCAGCTTTTCCGTGGCGGGGGACAGGCTGCGGCGAATGCCTTCCTTGGAGCCGGGCAGCGTGTAGCCTTCCGCAAACAGATCCGTCATTCTCTCCAACTGTTCAAAGGGCCTGGCGATCAGGGCATAGCCAAGGGCCAGACAACCGATGAGTAATAACAACGCGGTTCCAACCGGCCAAAAAGGGGCGCCTTGGGCATAGCTGACCCCCAAAATGGCGGTCAAAAACAAGACGATCCCTGCCAGAAAGGCCACCAGCAGCTTGACCCGGTTGCTGAGATAACGAAGCGTGCGGTTTTGCTTCATCGCTGGTTGCCCTCCTTCAGCCGTAGAGCTTACGGAATTCGCCTGGGGTAAGGCCGGTGGCGGTTTTGAAGGTGTGGGTGAAATGCTTCAAATCCACATAGCCCACCTGCTTGCAGATTTCGCTGACCGGAAGCCGGGTTTCCCGTAGCAGGTTGCGGGCCTCTTCCATGCGGACGCGGGTGAGGTATTTCGCAAAGCCCTCTCCGGTTTCTTTTTTAAAAAGCGTGCTAAAATAATTCACGCTAAACCCCGTAGCCTCGCTGACCTCTTCCAGCGTGATCGGGTTCATGTAGTGTTTTTGAATGTACTGCTTTGCCAGGCGAATGGGTTGCCCCGTCTGGCTTTTTTGGCGCTCCAGCGCGGCGGCCAGCAAGTTGGCTTGCAGCCGCGAAAGGCAGTCAAACAGCTCGCCAGCGGAGGCAGAGTGCCACAAGCGGCTGTCAAAGTCCCCTGCCATTTGCTCCCGGCCTTCCACCCCCAGGCGGGTCATAAAGAAAAGGCCCGCTCCTTTCACCAATTCCAACAGCTCCATGCCGGATATACCCGAAATGGCAAGGGCCGCCTCCTTGAGGCCGTCCAAGGCGCTTTGTCCCTCCTCCAGGCTGAACATCTCAATGGCATGGGTGGCAGCCCCCACGTAGCGGGGCAAGGGGCTGTTTTCTCCCATGACCGGGGCCGCCACCCGCTCTAAAAACCGCCCCGTGCCTTCCAGGAGTCTTTCGGCAACAATGTGCCTGAGGCTCTGAAAGGACTGGGGAAGCGATGCGGGCTCCGCCACCGGCTGCCCAAGCGCCAGAGAAAACACAACGGGACCCAGCAGGCTTTGCTGCGCAATCAGCTGGTTCAGGCATTCCCGAAGCAACCCACGCAAAGCGTCCCGCTGGGCGGCGGCATAATGGACCAGTCCATAAAAATCGGACCCGTCGGCCATGAGCAGAAAGTCCTGGCACTTTTCGGGGAGGGAGGAGCGGAAAATGTCCTCGGCCTTGGAACGGACGATGGCCAGGGAGGGCTCCTGAAACTGATCCAAATCATAATCCAGCTTCAGCAAAAAGAGCTGGTACGTGTCGGCGCTGGCGTGAAAGTGGTAGGTTTGCCTCAGCGCGGCAGCGTCTAGGGCGGCAAAACGGCCCGCCGCCAAATCAGGGAGCAGGTTGGCCCGCAAACGCTCCTGGCCGCTGAGGGTGCTTTGCCGGAGGAGTTCCATGTCCGTTGCCGATTTTTTACGGTTCTGGCACCTTTCGGCCATTTTCTCTAACGTGCTGTTGAGGGCTTCCTGGTTGACGGGCTTGAGCAGGTATTCGCCCACGCCGAATTGAATGGCGGTTTGCGCGTAGTCAAACTGGGCGTATCCACTGATGATGATGACTTCCAGCGCCGGGGCGATCTCTTTGGCGCGGCTAATCAACTCCAGTCCGCCGCAGCCGGGCATGCGGATGTCCGTAATGAGAATGTCCGGAGAGAAGGTTTCAACAAAGGCTAACGCTTCCAGGCCATTGCAAGCAGTGGCCACCACTTCCATTTGCAGCCGCTTCCAATCGGCCAAGGCCAGGATCAGTTTACAGATGTGTTCCTCATCATCGGCAATGACCACTCGAAGCATGGCTTTTCCTCCTTGCACGCGAAACCTCCGCCGCAAATGCTTTTGTCAAAGCTAAGGATAGTATATCACAGCCGTTCTGGGGATTTCAACCGCGCGGACAGCGATAGGGGAGCCAGGGCTATCGCCCTGGACCCTTTATCAGGCCACGTTTCACGTGCCCTGAGCAAAAAAACAGTCTGCTTCCGGCACGTAACGCTGCATAGCTATGCGATGCATTTGCCTGCTTTGACATGGGGGAACGTTGTCAATTAAGGGCTCTGGTGACTTGCGTCCAAGGAGGCGTGGGGTATCGCCCCGCATAAAAACCCTAATGACGACGCCTCGGCAGTTACAACGCCCATTGAAACGAGGTTATGGAGCAGCCGCCTTTACACCATGAAGCCAAGCTTGTCAATGGATTATTCTTCCGCAGTCAGCAGGATCGGCGCACCGTTCCCCTCCAGCAGGATATACAGTTCATGCGGGAGTTCGTCCATTGTACAGGTATTCGCATAGGGCGGCGTACCCTCTCCATAGGCTTCACCAGAGGCATCCAGCACTGTATAACTAAAAACGTCATCCGCTGCTGCCCACTCCGGGTCAACGTAAACCGTAAGTCCGGTTTTCACCAACACCACCGCATGAAACGGGGCTTCTTCTTCAGCCTGGGGGATATATCTTTTGGTTTCCATCGGCGTGAGAGCCCGTATGGTTGTGCTGAGGGACGCTTCTTCCAATGGAGCCGAGCCGTATTCACCTGTAACCGTATCAATTTCATGCACTTTGATTTTCCACGTAACGGGAATCATGCCATCCCCGGAGGTAAGAACCGCCCCACTATACAACACGGAAACGTTGTCCGCCCTCTGAAAATGATCGCTAAACCACTCGCCTACCGCGTCAAACTCCTTCGGGTACACAGACACGCATAGCAGCCGCTTGCCGTCCTCCCTGGCCGCATTCAGAAAGGTGCGATTGTCATCGCGTTCCTTCTCTTGGTTTCCTCCCGATACAGAATCCTCCAGGAACGCGCTACCAGGCATTAGCAACACCGCGTCGGGGTCGATTGGCGTGACCTGTGCGCTGGTATAGAGCATGCGCCCATCATAGAACATCTCGGAAAGTGTCACCTTTATATCCCTACAATCAACGGTCTGGGGAGAGAACGCCGCGTGCATATCGTCCAAAACGCTTTGTGGCAAAGCATACCCATATAGTTTCATAAAATTGCTTATTTCCGAATCATTTTCCGCTGCGAACGCGGATAATCCACAGGCTAGCGTCCAAAAAATAGTGAGAACTCCAACGCATAATACCTTTCGCATCGTCAACGCTCCTTCCCAAGACCCATACATGCTATGGATAGAAGTATAACATAAAAGGGCGGGCGCTTCCACTTCAACAAGGCCAAGGCTCTCCGTGCAAAAACGCGCCGACCCGAAGGCCGGCGCGCGGTGGATAAGGGGGTCTTTTACTTGGTCAGCACGCTGACGCCGGTATCGGTCACAGCGCCGCCCAGGCTCTCGCCGCCGATGGCAGCCACAGCAGCCTTCACGCCTTCGTAGCCCATCACATCAGGATTCTGGGCCATGGTGGCCAGCAGGAAGCCGTCCTCGATGAGGCCCATGATGGCATCGGACTTGTCAAAGCCAACGCCGATCACGCTCTTGCCAGCGGCCTTGATGGCATTGCCAGCGCCGGTGGTGGAGCCTTCGTTGCAGCCGAAGATGCCCACAACGCCCTGGGTGATGTAGTTCTCAGCAATGGTCTGGGACTTGGCGGCATCGCCTTCGCCATACGGGGTCTCCAGCAGGGTGAACTTGGAGCCATCAAAAGCTTCCCGGAAGCCGGCTTCACGTTGCACGCAAGAATCGGTGGCAGCGTTCACGTTGATGATGCCGATGGAGCCTTCGGCGATGCCGGCGGCGGTGAGGGCCTTCAGCATTTCATCACCGGCGGTCTTGCCAGCGGCCTTGTTGTTGGTGGAGAAGGTGGCTTCGGCTTCCACAACAGCGGGAGAGTCCACATACACGATCTTCACGCCGGCAGCCTTGGCTTCTTCCAAAGAAGAGGAGATGGCATCGGGGCCGTTGGCAGCCACAACGATGGCCTTCGCGCCCTTAGATACGGCGTTGTTCACGCACTCGATCTGCTGCGCGTCGTCCTTCACGTTGGGAGACATGAATTCTACGGTCACGCCCAGCTCGGTGGCGGCCTTTTGAGCGCCTTCGTTCAGCGTAATCCAGTGCTGGTCAATGGAGTCCATGGTGATCAGGGCGACGAGCGTGTCATCGGCCAAAGCGGTAGCCGCCAGGCTCATGGTGAGGCACAGTGCGCAAACGATAGCCAAAACCTTTTTCATGGGATTCCCTCCTGAGTCTCTTTTTATTTTATAAGCCATCCACAGGGACTGCTTATAATGCAACGGAATTCTTGGTTTCCTTGCGGGGTGCGGAGCGCCGCTTTTCCAGCGCGCCCCGGCGAACCACCACATCCAAGAGTACGGAGAAGACAACGATCACGCCAATGGCAATCCGTTGGAGGCCCACCTGGGCACCGATCATATTCAGGCCGTTTTCCAAAGTTTGCCACACGGCCGCGCCCATGAAGGTGCCCAGCAACAAGCCGGTACCGCCCAGAGGGGAGACCCCGCCGATGACGCCGGAGGCCACGGCATACATTTCATAGCTGTTGCCGGCCTCCATGTTGCCCATGCCGGCCTGGGCGCAAAGGATGAGGCCCACCACAAAGGCGCAGAACGCGGAAACCAGATAGGCCTTGGTGGTGGTAAAGAATACATTGACACCGGAGAGCTTGGCCGCTTCCACGTTGGAACCAATGGCATAGATGTGGCGGCCTGTCCGGGTTTTGGACAAAAGGAAGAAGAAGATGGCGAAAACCAGCAACGCGATCCAGAAGGTGTTATAGGGCCACCAAATATTGTCCACCGCTTTGCCGTAATAGAAGAGGTTTTCAAAGGCCTTGCCCGCTTCTTTGCCAATGCCGGAGGAAATGGCGTCGGTGTTGCGGTTGTTGTTGACCATGTAGGCAACGCCACGGGCACAGAACATAGTACCCAGCGTGGCGATGAAGGGCGGCAATTTGCACTTTCCCACCAAAAAGCCATTGAGAGCCCCGATGGCCAGGCAGCACACCAAAGTGGCCAGCGCCGCCACCACCGGATGGATGGCATGGGTCATCAGCGTGGCGGAAATCATGGCGCTCATGCCCACCATGGAGCCGATGGACAGGTCAATGTTGCCGGTGATCAGCAAATAGCTTTGCCCAATGCCGATAATTAGGTATTTGGACATGGAACGGAGCAGATTCATCATGTTGGTGGAGGAAAACATGGTGGGCTCCCTCATGCCAAAACCCACATAGATCAGAATCAGAGCCGCCAGGGCGATCATGGCGGAGGCCATACCCCGGATGCCAAAAAAACGGCGCAGAGGATTTTGTTTCCGGCTGACTTGCATAGTGTTTCCTCCCTATTACTGGTTCGCGGCTGCGGCGAGCTTCTTTTCAAACCGGGTGGCCAATGTCAGAATTTTTTCCTGGGTGGCTTCCTCGCGGGTCAATTCTCCGGTGATGCGGCCATCGCACATGACGATGATGCGATCCGCGATGCCCATGACCTCCGGCATTTCAGAGGAGACAAACAGGACGGCGATTCCGTTTTGCTTGAGCTGGTTCATGAGGTGATAAATTTCCACCTTGGCGGCCACATCAATGCCGCGGGTTGGCTCGTCAAACATGACCACCCGGGAGTTGCGCGCCAGCCATTTCCCCACGACCACCTTTTGCTGGTTGCCACCGGAAAGGGTGGCCGCGTCCACCTCAAGCCCAGGGGTTTTGATCTTCAAATTTTTCACAGCCTTGTCACACATGATGTTTTCTTTGTTCCTGCTGACAACGCCCAGAGGGTTGCAAAGCATATCCAGATTGGGCAAGGCAATGTTGTGCCGGATGGAAAGCTTGGTGCACAGGCCGTCTTTTTTGCGGTCTTCTGGGGCCAGCACGATCCCCGCGGCGATCGCGTCCTTTACGCTGTGAATTTTGATTTCTTTTCCATCCAGGAAGATTTTGCCACTTTCCTTGGGGTCCACCCCAAAGATGGCCCGGGTGGTTTCCGTGCGGCCTGCGCCCATAAGGCCGGCAAAGCCGACGATTTCACCCGCATACAGTTCAAAATTGATATCCCTTACCATCCGGCCCGCATTGAGGTTTTTGACCTCAAAGAGCTTTTTGCCCTTGGGGCAGGTGACCCGGGGAAATTTTTCTTTGATCTCACGGCCTACCATGTGGGCAATGATCTGGTCCAAGGTGGTATCCTGATAGTTCATGGAGGTAATGTACCGGCCATCCCGCATGATGGTGACCCGGTCCACGATGTGCTGCAATTCCTCTAAACGGTGCGAAATGTAAACGATTCCGCAGCCCTTTTGCTTCAATTCACGGATGATGCGAAACAGATCCTCGATTTCCCGGGAGGTGAGGGAGGAGGTGGGCTCGTCCATGATCAGGACTTTCGCATGGGTGGACAGAGCCTTGGCAATCTCCACCATCTGTTGCTTAGAAACAGGCAGTTCGCCCACAACCGTTTTGGGATCAATGTCGATTTTCAAATCGTCCAGAATGCCACGGGCTTCCTTTTCCATGTCCCGGTTTTGCAACACGGTACCCTGGGCCATTTCCCGGCCCAGAAACATGTTTTCTGTCACGGACAGGTGGGCGCACATGTTCAGCTCCTGGTGAATCATGGCAACCCCTAAGTCCTGTGCTTGTTTCGGCGTTAGGTTCCCATGCTCTTTGCCCAGAATTTCCATGGAGCCGGAATCCCGCGTGTAGACACCGCTGAGGATTTTCATCAGCGTGCTTTTTCCCGCGCCGTTTTCTCCCAGCAAAGCCATCACCTCGCCGGAGCGAAGCTCAAAATGGACATCATCCAGCGCCTGAACGCCAGGAAAACCCTTTGAGATATGTTCCATGGATACAATCAGTTCATTCATGGGGCCGCTCCACCCACGCTTTCCAATGCTGCTACAGTGTGTACATTTAGTATAGCATGGGGCGCATGCCTGTAAAGGGGAGGTGAATTCCGATTGGAGGGGGGAAAATTACGGAGTTTCTTTTTGCGCTTGTATGGGGCGGACGCTATGAAAATATCCCTCGATTTGCTGGGACAGCATGGTTTCCCGGATGTCGGCAAGCGCATGCCATAGGTCCGCCTTCTATCCTGCGCTTGGGACGGATTCCCCGATGATTTTGGCAAAATTTGAGCATAGAAATCTGATTCCGTCTTCAAATTCGCGGCTGCCGTCCGAATAGGGCTTTAGGCGTCGCAGATTTTCCTGAAAGAGAGAGGCCGCTAAAGCGTGAAAAAGAAAGGCAGTCCATTGAAAATCAATGTCGATGATGATGCCTAAAGAATGCAAGCCTTGCAGAACCTCAACCCCATATTCCATGGCGTCCCGTACAAAGACTTCTTCAAAAAGCTTTTGGGCGCTTGCATTTTCATATTGAAGAGACAGGATCACACGGGATATGGCCATCATTCTGTCCCGTTCTTCTGGGCTTCCGAAGGTATAAAACAACAGGCTCAGTACCTCAGCAAGGGGCTGTTCCTTCGCTGCTTTCCAAATCACATCCGGTGGATTTCGATATCTGGCGAAGTTCGACGCAAACTCCTGAAAAAAAGCGTGTAACAAGCTCTCTTTTGATTCAAAAAAGTAATAGATGCTTGCCGGTTGGATGCCAACTTTTTTCGCAATGGTTCTCATCGTTGTTTTTTCATATCCTTGCTGCGCAAAAAGATCCAAAGCGGCAGAGAGTATGAGCGATTTTGTATCGGCTGCCATTCCTTCCCCCCCTAAAAAACCAAAAACTGCCAGCTATTGTATGAAAACCCGGCCACGCTTATGAGCTGGGCGGGATGGGAACCATTGAGGTTTACCCGGACTTCGGTTACCAAACGTCCAGTAGGTGCATACATTGGAATGGGAGCCGACTGTATGATATCACAACCCTCTGGTGCGGAAGGTTTTGTAGTCTAAGCGACTTTTGTATAGAGAATGAGCCAACCGTGAAGCAATAACAAATGTGTTTTGAAGGAGTGTAAAAAATGGATTATGCAAGTGACGATATGAACTCCGCAAAGAAAGACTATCCTGATAGGGAACTGAAATATTTACTGAGGAAACTTGAAGAGATTCTCTGCTGTTGCAAAAGTGGCGATATTTGCAGAAAGTGCGGAGAAATGTTTGATGAACTATATCCAAAGCTTGTGGAATATCTTTTGGAGTATCCGGAAGCGGATTGCTATCCAGGTGATAAATGTCCCGATAAGGAGTTAAGACAATTGCTGAAGAAGCTGGAAGGCTTGCTTCGCTGTTTCAGAAAACCTTGTGATTGCAATGAGTGTTGCGAAGAATTTGAAGAATTCTATTCAAGGCTTGTGAGATATCTTAGAGGGAGTGGCTGCCCGTGCTGGTACAAGGGCGATAAAGGAGACCCCGGCCCGACGGGCCCCGCAGGCCCAGCAGGTCCCCAGGGCGAGACGGGCCCGGCGGGAGCCGACAGCACCGTTCCCGGCCCGACAGGCCCCGCAGGCCCAGCAGGCCCTCAGGGCGAGACGGGCCCGGCGGGAGCCGACAGCACTGTTCCCGGCCCGACTGGCCCCGCAGGCCCAGCAGGCCCCCAGGGCGAGACTGGCCCGGCAGGAGCGGATAGCACCGTTCCCGGCCCGACAGGCCCTATGGGTCCCGCAGGCCCTCAGGGTGAGACAGGCCCGGCAGGAGCCGACAGCACCGTTCCCGGCCCGACTGGTCCCGCAGGCCCAGCAGGCCCTCAGGGCGAGACAGGCCCGGCGGGAGCCGACAGCACCGTTCCCGGCCCGACAGGCCCCGCAGGCCCCGCAGGCCCCCAGGGCGAGACAGGCCCAGCAGGAGCGGATAGCACCGTTCCCGGACCGACAGGCCCCGCAGGTCCCGCAGGCCCCCAGGGCGAGACAGGCCCGGCAGGAGCGGATAGCACCGTTCCCGGCCCGACAGGCCCCGCAGGCCCAGCAGGCCCCCAGGGCGAGACAGGCCCGGCAGGAGCGGATAGCACCGTTCCCGGCCCTGAAGGACCCCAAGGGATTGAAGGTCCCCAAGGCCCGCAAGGCATAGAAGGACCGCAGGGACCCCAAGGCATAGAAGGACCTGCGGGTATCCAAGGCCCAGAAGGCCCGCAAGGACCCCAGGGGGTTCAAGGGATTCAAGGCACTGAAGGGATTCAAGGCCCCGAAGGACCAGAAGGACCGCAGGGGCCCGCCGGGGCGGATTCAAACGGATCAATCATTCCTTATAGCACAGGATCACCCATCTCCCTTTATATGGATGCCAATCAGCACCCCTATACCGTGGGATTTGGGATGTTCGGTGAATTGCCACATCCCCTGATCGATGGGAAGCTGGAAGTCACCGGCGGCATACTTTCCTCATACCCGTTCTTTATCAGCCGGGACGCAATCATTACCGACATGGGCGTATCGATGATGATCCTTGAAGATATTGATCTTGGGGCCGCCAGCGCAAATATGTATATGCAGATGTTTTATAAGACCATCACGAGCCATTTTATCGCCATTCCTGAAACAAAGGTCGTCATGGCGCCTGCTGTGGCTGGCAACGTGGCCAAGGGCGCACTATTCGAAAAAATGGTAAACAACTTAAATGTTCCCGTGGCGGCGGGAAGCAGGCTGATGTTGATTATCCACAAAGATGTCCTTGAGCCAGATCCCACCAAGAGCTTTGTGGCCATGATGAGCGGGAGTGTGAACCTCAGGAGTGTTTGAGAACAAAATTGAAACAGTAGGCATCCGCCTTGGTACCCCGGTAGGGGTCCGTGAAAGCAGGAGTGGTTTTTTATTTTGATAGAACGAATGTAGTTCAGTGTGGCTGGGGTCAATCTGGAACCTTTTGGGAACGAGCAGGAACAGCGGTTTTTGCCAGCTGCCGACAGTAGGTTTTCCCAAAACTTCGTCCACAGTGGTGTTGGCCAACTGAAAAAGGAGGCCACACCCTTACATGATGGGCACGGCCCGGTGAGTGGCGGAGGCAAAAAAGCGCTTTTGCCAACGGGGGTTTTGATGCCGCGTCATGCCATGGGCTTGATTTGCCTTGTGCCCATGTACGCTAAAAACCGCCCCGAAGGACGGCTTTTGTGGATCATACCGGATGGAATGCTGCCAACCATCAGGGATATCCTCCCCCTGGAGCATTTTCCCCCCGCCTTATTTCGCCGGGACCGGAACTGCGGTGCGAACATAAGACATGGAGATGTATCCGTTGATGCCATAGGCCCGTACGCGGTAGAAATTTCCCGACTGTCCCAGGATTTCCACCTGCTGGCCGTTGGAGAAAAGCCCCACCACAGTGGAAGTGACGGAAGGCTGCTTGCGCATCCGTACGCAGCTTGTGGGTTTCAGGTTGGCGATCACGCCCTTCGTTACAACCGGGTTGGCGCTGCCAAAGGAAAGATAGCGGGTGGCCACATAGCCTTCCTTGGAACCGGCGCTGATCAGAGCCCAGCCGTTTTGTTGGTCGTAAACAGTTACCTTTGTGCCGTTGCTCAGGCTGCTTACCACTTTGGCCGAGGTGGAGGGGGACTGGCGAAGGTTCAGGTTGCCGCCGCTTGCAGTGCTCACCATGGCGGTGAGGAAAGGTGTGGAGGCCTTTTGCTCTTCCCTCTTTGCCTCATCAATGATGACCACAGATTCGATGATGAAACCCTTCTGATCCCCAGCTTGCACATAATACCAGCCATCCTGTAGCCACAAAGCGTTTACGCGAGTTCCGCTGGGCAGCAGCTTCACAATCTTTGCTTCGTCGGACGCGTAGGCGCGCAGTTCCCTGCCGCTTTTGGCCTTGCTGATCATGGCGTTCGTATTGTCGGCTTCGGCGAATACAGGCATCAGCGGCAACAGGCACAATACCAGCGCCACCAAAACGAACAGGCCTCTTTTGCATTGGAAATGAAGGCGTTGGGAAATGGACATGGGGTACCTCCTTGAAGTTTGTATGGGAGCCAACGGCGTATGCCGTCGAGATGGCCCCATCCTTCATGCAACGAAGCAAGGGGGCGGTTTCACGCAAAAAATTCCCGTGAAACCCAGGAAAACACTTGGTTTTATGGAACGGTCTGCCATTCGGCGTGAAGGATGTCGGGAGGATATGGTATATTGAGTTGTAGATAATTTTTATGGAGTGTACGAGCTGCTAGACAGTGTCTACGCAAGTCAAGAAATGCATCTTAACCAAAAAACAATGGCCGCCAAGTTCACAGAGCCAACAAAAGCGGAGAGGGCCTTTGCGTAGCGCGTAGCAACGCCACGGCAGCGTTTAAGCTTCGAGAACGCATTCTCAACAAGGTGACGGAACTTGCAGAGGAACTCATCGTACAACAGCGCAAAAAATCGGCGGGTCTCCAGTCTATTGCCATGACGCGAAACACTCTCATCAAGAACGGGCAACGACCCAGGAGAACCGGTACTTCATCATCAGCCTGCCCTTGGAGGTTGGGCTGATGGCCAAAGCCATTCGCGGGCATTGGATGGTGGAGAGTCATCATTGGCACTTGGACGTCACCTTTCGGGAGGACGCTAATCGGACCGTTGGCAAGGATGCGGCTTATCACCTGAATATCATCCAGAAAATGGCTTTACATATTATTGATGCTCCTCAATCTCAGTAAAAACAACATGAGCCTCAAGGCCAAACGCTTTAAGATCTGCCCCAACGTGGAAAAGTATCTGGAAAAGTATCTGGAAATGATCATGGCGTTTTAATCATAACAACGCAAAAAGCAGAATCCATGACAGGCTCTATCGGGAAACCTCTTTCACGCGTTTGGCGTGGTGATTCTCCAAAAAACGGTTGACAGTCCGCGCCAGGTTTGGTATAATTTCTAATCGTCAGCGGGTTTTGCCTGGGGCCCTTAGGGCACGCGTGGCTATGCGCCTGTAGCTCAGTTGGATAGAGCAACGGCCTTCTAAGCCGTGGGCCAGGGGTTCAAATCCCTTCAGGCGCGCCAGACATGGTGGGTATAGTTCAGCGGTAGAGCGCCAGATTGTGGCTCTGGATGTCGTGGGTTCGAACCCCACTACTCACCCCATTGGGGTATAGCCAAGCGGTAAGGCACGGGACTTTGACTCCCGCACTCGTAGGTTCAAATCCTGCTACCCCAGCCAACGTAAGCCCTGATATCATTGAAGATATCTGGGTTTTATTTTTTTGTCTTTTTTGACTATCTTGCGCAAAATAGCTCAAATGTAAAAAAGCCCTTCATTCAATAATATGGGTTACTTTTTTTTGCAAATGTTCCCATGTTTCAGTGCGTCTTGATGTCCCTTTTTGCTGCTAACAAAAAATTAATACCTTCATCTGTGGGAAGCGATTCTCCCAATTTGGTATATGGCAAACCTTTCTACCATATAGTAGCATATTGACATTTTGTCAATTAGGTGTAATATGAAAAAATAAACGAGCGTTAATTGAAGACAAGCTACCATTAAAGCGAGAAGAACGTTTCAAGTTGTCCATAGGTTTTTTTGTTGACTGATAGGGAGGGACACTCTTGCAAAGTCAATCAGTAGGCATCAGCAAAACTAGGCTTGATGGCGTTGAAAAGGTAACAGGCGGTGCGCTTTTTACAGCAGATATGTGCTTTCCCGGCATGCTGTATATGAAGGTCCTGCGCTCGCCCTATGCGCACGCCCGCATTAAAAGCATTTCTGCGGTGGCGGCGCAAGCGGCGGCAGGGGTCGTCAAGGTCATCACGGGGGAAGATGTTCCTGGCCCCTTTGGCGTTGCCATTCAGGACCAGTATCCCATCGCCAGAAAAAAAGTGCGCTTTGCAGGCGAGCCGGTGGCGGCGGTCATCGCCTTTTCGGAAAAGGCTGCGCATAACGCCTGTAAGCTGATCCAGGTGGAGTATGAGCCGCTCCCGTTTGTCATTTCGCCTCAAGCGGCGATCGCCGATGGCGCGCCCGTGCTCCATGAAGATTTGATGAGCTATCAGTGCGCACCTTACGTGCGGCCCGTTGGCGGCAATCTTTACCAGCACTTTCAGGTGCGAAAAGGAAACAGCGAACAGCCTTTGGCCCATAGCGTCCATACGGTGGAAGGGGAATATCACTTCCCTTATGTGCAGCATGTGCAGATGGAACCCCACTGCGCCATTGCAAAATATGAAAAGAACAATTCCATGGTCATGTATGCGTCCACCCAGGCTCCCTTCGTCGTGCAGGATTGCGTCCACGAGTTGCTTTCCATCCCCAAGAGCAGCGTACAGGTTGTTGCGCCCTATCTGGGCGGCGGTTTTGGGGGCAAATCGGACATTACCATTGAAGCCCTGGTGGCATGCGCGGCAAAAGCCGTTCCGGGCCGGTTTGTAAGGCTGCTGCTCACCAGGGAAGAGGTATTCACGGGCTCTTCTTTGGGCCGGGGAGGCTTTTGCAAATACCGCATCGGCTTTGATGCGGACGGCATGATCACCGGTATGAAGGGCGAATGCTATTTGGGCAGCGGCGGCAACGCTGATTATGCCGTCAACATCATCACAGGTATGGCCCATAGTGGAACCGGGCCGTATTTCGTGCCGAATTTGAGCCTGGATGTGTATGGCGTGTACACCAATACCCCTCCTATTGGCGCGACCAGGGGCTATGGGCATCCCGAGGTGCACTTGGCCGTGGAATGCTTAATGGACGCTGCGGCAGAAAAGCTGGGGATTTCCCCAGCGCAAATTCGGCTGAAAAACCATTTGAGGGAGGGCGCCGCCAACGGCATCGGGCAGGTCATGACGAGCCACAGCGGCGACTTTCTCCGTTGCACGGAACAAACGACCCAGCAGCTTTTTCAGGGCGAAAAGCGTCAGGTCTGCGAAAATATTTCTGTGGGCCGTGGGCTGGGCGCTTATATGAAAACCCCCTGCATGCCCTCCAACGTTCAATCCGGTGCCATGCTGAAGCTGAACTCCGATGGCACGGTCACCCTTTCAGTAGGGGCCATTGAGATGGGGCAGGGGACCTATACGGCGCTGGCACAGATCGCGGCGCAAGCGCTGGGGCTTCCCTTTGAAAAAATCAGCGTGAACGCAAAAGTAGACACCCTGATTTCCCCTTACGAATGGCAAACCGTGGCAAGCCACACCACTTGGGGCGTGGGCAACGCGATTCTGATTGCCGCGGAAAACCTCCGGCGCAAGCTGAAAGAGGAAGCTGCAAAGTTCTTTGGGTCTGCCGCCGATACGGTGGAGCTGCAAAACGGGAAAGCGGTGTGCATGGGTAAGGAAATCCCCTGGGAGGAGTTGGCGCTGGGCCTCCGGGATGAAAGTGGAAAAGCGGTCACCAGCCCCATCATGGGTGAAGGCTATTTCTGCGCCCAGGGCATCCAGAATCCGAACATTGAAACCGGCCAGAGCAACGCCGCAGCTGATTGGACCATGGGCTGCGTCGGGGTGGAGCTGGGGGTAGACAAGGCCACGGGGGAAGTGTTCCTCTACCGGCTCATCAATACCATCGACGCCGGAACCATTATCAATCCGGCCATTGCGCACGACCAAGTGGTGGGCGGCATGCTCATGTCGGTAGGTAGCGCACTGAGTGAAACGCTGGTCTTTGATGAAAAGCGCGGCAATATCCGCAATAACAATCTGGTGGATTACAAGATTCCGGGCATTGAGGACATGCCGGAGGAGATTTCCATCCGGTTCATTGAGACGCCAGAGGAATCCGGCCCCTTTGGAGCCAAGGGTATTGGCGAGCATGGGGCAGTGGCCACCGCCCCGGCCATACTCAACGCAATCTACGACGCGACAGGCATCCGCTTTTCCAGCCTGCCTGTTTCGGCGGCCACACTCAAGGCCGCGCTGCTTGTGCGCCAAGATGAAATGACGGATGGAGGTGGTCATGGATGATCCCCGTCAATTTTGCTTATGTAAAGCCCAAGGACCTGACCGGATTGTTTGAGGAAATCCAGCAGGAGAATTTCATGTTCCTGGCCGGGGGGACCGATGTGCTGGTTTTGCTTCGGGAGGAGAAGGTATCCCCTGAAAAGCTTGTGGATTTGAAAGCGGTTCCCGAGCTGCAGGGCATTGAAAAGCGGGGGAGCCAGCTGTGGATCGGTGCGGCGGAGACCATCCAGGCCGTGGCGGAGCATCCGCTGACCCAGCCCTACACCGCTTTGGTTCAGGGCGCAAGCTCTTTGGCGTGCTATGAATTGCGGCTCCGCGCCACCCTTGGCGGCAATCTTGCCAACGGTTCTCCCTCGGCGGATTCGGTCCCGGGCCTGCTGCTATACGAGGCACAGGTCTGTATCGCTTCTGCCAAGACGCAAAAAACCATGCCTTTGTGCGATTTTTTGCTGGGGCCGGGCAAGGTGGCGTTGGAGCGGGACGAAGTGCTATTGGGTGTCCTGTTGCCGGAGGCTTCCGAAGGCTCCAGCAGCCGCTACTATCGCGCCACGCGGGTGAAGGGCATGGATCTTTCGGGCATCAGCGTGGCCACCTACTGCGAAGGCCTGCAAAATGTCCGGATCGCGCTGGGTGCTGTCTGGCCCACCGTGGCCAGGGCCGGCAAGGCGGAAGAAGTCATCAATAAAGCCGGTCTCAGCCAGGAATCCCTGGAAAGCGGGCTGGCTGCGCTGCTAGAGGACGTGAACCCAAGAAGGTCCAGCCTGCGGGCCACGCCGGAGTATAAAAAGGCGATGGTGCGGGAGCTGATTGTAAAAGGCCTAAACGACATGACAGGAGGCCATTTTCATGTCTAAATACCCAGTCAGCGTAACCGTCAATGGTTTTGCTTATTTAATGGAAGTGGAACCTTCCAAGACGCTTTTGGAGCTTATACGGGACGATCTGGGCCTCACAGGCACGAAGTGCGGCTGCGAGAATGGGGAATGTGGCGTTTGCACCGTGCTGGTGGACGGCGTGCCCATTCGTTCCTGCCTGATGCTTGCCGTGGAGGCGGACGGCGCGGAGATTACAACTGTGGAGGGGCTGGCCCCCGAGCTAACGCTGGCCCCGTTGCAGCAGGCCTTCCTTGACGCTGGCGCGGTGCAATGTGGCTTTTGCACCCCGGGGATGCTACTGGCCGCCAAGGCGCTGCTGGACCGAAACAGCAAGCCTTCCCTTACAGAGATCAAAACCGCGCTGGGCGGGCATTTGTGCCGGTGCGGGGGGTATGCGTCCATTCAAAGGGCAGTGGAGAACGCTGCTGAAATAACGAAGTAAAGGGGTATGAGACGTGGGCTATGATCTTTTGATTCAAAACGCCAAGACAAGGAACACAGGGAACGAAACAGTGTCCATCGGGATCGTGGATGGGAAAATTGCCGCCGTTGGCGATTGCAAAGGGGCCGAGGCAAAGAGCACGCTGGACGCTGCGGGCGGATTGGTGACGGAGTCCTTCGTCAACGGGCACTTACACCTTTGCAAGGTCTATACGCTGGAAATGGCGGGGCAAAATGCTTTAAGCAGCTACCATAGCGGCGGGATGGGCGGGGCCATGACCGCCATTGAGCAAGCGGCCAGCTTTAAAGATGCCTATGATGAAAGCTGGATCATTGAGAACGTGCGCAAAGCGCTGAACCTTGCGCTGAAATACGGAAATACCCACATCCGGGCTTTTGCGGACGTGGACCCCAAGGCCAGGCTGGAGGGGGTCAAGGCGCTGCTGAAGGCAAAGAAAGAGTTTGCGGGCAAGGTGGACTTGCAGGTCGTCGCTTTCCCGCAGGATGGCGTGGTCCGTGATCCCGGCGCAGAGGATTATGTCCGCCAGGCGCTGGAACTGGGCGCGGATGTGGTGGGCGGCATTCCATGGATTGAGTTCACCCAAGCGGATGAGCAATCCCATGTGGACAAGATGTTCGACTTGGCCACAAAATATGGCAAAGATGTGTCCATGTTGCTGGATGATGTGGGAGACCCTGGCGAGCATACGCTGGAAATGATGGCCCTCAAAGCCATTGAAAAAGGCTGGCAAGGCAGAATTACAGCCCAGCATTGCCGCGCCATGGCCCTTTATGAGGAAAATTATTTTAGAAAGATTGTGGCCTTGCTGAAAAAGGCAAAGGTGGGCCTGGTGACTGACCCGCATACGGGCCCGCTCCATCTCAGGGTGAGGGATCTGGTGGCCGCCGGTGTGGACGTGGCGCTGGGCCAGGATGACATCGCGGATGCCTATTACCCCTTCGGCCGTTGCAATATGCTGGAAGTGGCTTTTTTGGCCGTGCATCTTTTGTGGATGACGTCCTTTGCGGATATGGAAATCATTTACGATATGATCACCACCTCTGCGGCCAGGGTGCTGGGCATTGGGGGCCACAAGCTGGAGGTGGGCGGCAACGCGGACTTGGTGGTGCTGGAAGCAGGGGATGTCTATCACGCCATTTGGGACCATACCCCGCCCAAATACGTGATCCGAAACGGGATCAACGTGACTCTACAATAGAGGTAGAGGCAAGGATTTCGGACATGCTCTCGTGGCTTGCGCATACAGTTTCTTATGGGCCCTATCTGCAGGCAAGCAGGTATGTATACCGGTTGCAAAAGGGGATTCATTTTGAAAGGATGGTATGCTCATGAAAAGGAAGCTTGGAAAATCCGTACTCACTCTCCTGCTGTGTGTTCTCATGGTGCTCCCGATGACCGCTCTGGCCAGCGGAGCGGAAGGGATCAAGATCGGCTTGATTTTTTCCAAGACTGGCGCAACGGCAATCACGGAAGAATGTATGATTAATTCTGCGATGCTGGCTGTGGAAGAGGTCAACGCCGCGGGTGGCGTCAAGGGCCAACAGCTCATCCCGATTCTGGAGGACTACGCCACCGATCCCGCCCAGGCAGCGGACAAAATGAAGAAGCTGATCATGCAGGATCAAGTAGTGGCAACGGTGGGCCTGTATACTTCCGCCAGCCGCGTAGCCGCCCGCCCTGTGGTGGAGGCAAATAACGGCGTGCTGGTATACCCCACGTTCTACGAAGGGGAAGCCCCGTCCCCCAACCTCATTTACACCGGCACGGTGCTGAACCAGCAAAACGACCTGTTCGTGCCGTGGCTGATGGAGCACCTGGGAAAGAAGTTCTTCTTCGTGGGCTCTGAGACCGTGTATGTATCGCTGATTCATGCCCAGGCCGTCGAAGTGGTGAAGGCCAATGGCGGCGAAATCGTAGGCAATGAAATCGTGCCCTCCGGCAGCGCGGACTTCGCTTCCGTCATTGCGAAAATCTCCGCAGCCAACCCGGACGTGATCTATGCCAACCTGAACGGCGACAGCACTGTGGCGTTCTACAAGCAATATGCAAGCTATGGCTTTGATCCCAAAACCATGCCCATCGCCAGCACCATTACGGACGAAGCTTCCGTTGCGGCCATTGGCGAGGCGGCGGTAGGCCATTACTCCTGCTTCAACTACTTCAGCACCATCGAAAGCGATGTAAACAAAGCCTTTGTGGATAAGTATGAGGCGAAGTACGGCAACCGCGATGTGACCTGCGTGGGAGAAGCGTCTTACGACTCCGTGCTGCTGCTGGCCAAGGCGCTGGAAAAGGCGGCGGACTTCAAGCCTGAAACCATCATCAAGGCTTTTGAGGGGTTGGAAATGGATGCGCCCCAGGGCCCCATCAAAATCGATCCTGTGACCCATCACCTCTGGTGCCGTGGACGGATTGCCGTTGTGGAGCCAGGCGGAGCGTTCAAGGTCGTTTATGAATCTCCGGAGCTGATTGAGCCCAAGCCGTAATTTTCCATGGACTCCATGCAATTCAGGGCAGTATGCCTGCCCTGAATTGCTATTCTCAAAAAAGTGTGGTTGATGATATGACTCTGGCTATGATTCCTTTTTTGCTTGCAAATGGATTGAATTCAGCGGCATTGTTCTTGCTGGCTGCCATTGGGCTGGTCATTATCATGGGCCACATGAAAATTGTCAATCTGGCCCATGGGGAATTGATCATGGTAGGCGCGTATGTGGCCTACTATACCAACACGGTGTTGCATTTGCCCTATTACGTTTCTGTCATCGGCGCTTTTATCATCGCAGGCCTTGTGGGCATGGTGATTGAACGCCTGGTGATCAGAAAGCTCTACGGTAAGTTAGCCGAAACCCTATTGGCAACCTATGCGCTTTCCATGGTGATCCAGCAGGGCGTACGCCTGATCAGCGGGCCACAGATGAAGGAGGTTGCTTTGCCTGTGAAGGGCGCGCTGCAGCTAGGAAGCGTTCGGATTCCCTATTACAATTTGATCATCATTGGCGTTGCCTGCCTGGTGCTATTGATTACATGGCTTGTGATCTTCAAAACCACCATGGGCAAGCAAATCCGGGCGATCACAGAAAATCGGACCATGACTGGCTGCCTTGGCATCAACACCTCACGCATTGACACATTCACCTTTACCTATGGCACCGCATTGGCTGGACTGGCCGGGGCCATGCTGGCTCCCATACGCACGGTTTCCCCCTTCATGGGTGTGCAGTATTTGACGGACTCCTTCATGAACGTGGTCATCGGAGGTTTGGATTCCCTGTTTGGCACAGCGCTGTCCTCGGTGCTGATTGGAGAATCCACCACTTTGCTGGGCGGGATTTGGAGCGATGTGTTGGCGAAGATCGTGGTGTTCTTGGTGATCATTATCCTCATCCGATACAAGCCGGAAGGCCTGTTTGCAAAGGAGCGCAGATGATGAAAAAGCTGCCTATTAACAGATACATTGATTTTGTTGTCTTTTTGTTTTTGGCTGTCTTTCCGCTTTTCTTTTCTGCGTTCCGCATTGAGCTCATGAGCAAAACGATGGTGTTTATGGTTTTTGCCATTTCCCTGGACCTTTTGTGGGGCTATACAGGGCTGATGAGCTTTGGCCATGCCGTGCTGTTTGGAACGGGCGGGTATCTCGTGGCGCTTTCCTATACCCTGATGAAGGGGCTGCCCTGGTTTATGCAGCAGGCGGGCCTCACCAGCGTTCCTGTTTTCCTGGCCCCCTTGCAAAGCCCCATCATGGCGTTTCTTTTAGCGCTGCTGATTCCCGGAGCCATTGCCGCCATTTTAGGAACGTTCATTTTTTCCAGCAAAATCAGCGGCGTGTTTTTTTCCTTGATTACATTGGCCTTGGCGCAAATTTTTGAACTGTTTGTGACGGGCCAGCCCTCGTACACCAATGGCAGCAACGGCCTGGGCGGATTGCCGCGCTCCATTCTGGGGAGCCCCAATATTCCGCTGAATGGCTTGTACTATATCATCCTTGCGCTGGTGCTGCTAGTGTATGTGTTTTGCATATGGCTGATGAGTACGCGCTTTGGCGCGGTTTTGAAAGCGATTCGGGAGAATGAACCCAGGCTCACCTTCCTGGGCTATAAGCCCAACCGATTTAAGATCGCCATCTATGTGATTTCCGGTGTGATCGCCGGGTTTGCGGGGGTGCTCTATGTTCCCAGCAATGGATTTGTCTCGCCGCTGGATGTGGGGCTGACGCTATCCACCATGCTGCTGGTGTGGGTGGCCGTGGGCGGCCGGGGAAACCTGACGGGGGCCATTGTGGGGACGCTGATCGTCAACTGGGCGCAAATCTTGCTTTCCGAAAAGATATCCGATTATTGGATGCTGCTGATGGGAATCATTGTGCTGCTGTTCGTGTTTTTCCTCCCCAGGGGGTTGGTTGGAAAATTGCTGGAGTGGCAGTACGCGCGCCAGCATTCAAAGCGCAAGAATGCGTCCTTAGAAGAGGAGGCGAACGTATGAGCAAGCCCATTTTGCAAGCCCTGGGGATGTTTGTGGATTTTAATAAGTTCCAGGCGATCAACGACATGAGCCTCTGCGTAGAGGAGGGGGAGCTTCGTGTGGTGATCGGCCCCAACGGCGCGGGGAAAACCACGCTCATGGATTTGATCACGGGAAAAACAAAGCCAACGAAGGGACAGATCCTGTTTGACGGCGAGGATATCACCGGGAAAAGCCCCAGTGAGATTTCGCTGAAATACCGGATCGGGCGAAAATTTCAAGGGCCCAATCTTTTCGAGAATATGACCACCTACCAGAACGTTGAGGTTTCCCTCTACGGATACTCTTCCATCCCACAAACTGTTTTTTTCCGCAGGACCAAGCAAATTGAAGCGCAGGTCCTGGGAATCTTGGAAACCATTGGCTTATTGGAAGAGCGTCAGCTGATGGCATCCTCCCTGTCCCACGGGCAAAGGCAATGGCTGGAAATTGGCATGGTCATGGCGCAGGACCCGAAGCTGATCATTTTGGATGAGCCGACGGCCGGTATGACGGCGGAAGAGACGGCCAAGACGGGCAGGTTGATTCAGGAACTAGCCGGAAGTCATACCGTGATTGTGGTGGAGCATGACATGGAGTTTGTGAAGCAAATCAGCAATACCATCACTGTCATGCATCAAGGGACTCTGCTGGCCCAGGGGACTTACTGCGAGCTGGAAAACAACCCGGAAGTGGTAAAAGTCTACTTGAAGCGGGAGAGCAAAGCGGAGGAGAAGCCATGCTAAAAGCTGAAAAATTGATGGTGAATTACGGCAAAAGCAAAGTGATCACGGGAATCTCCTTTGAAGCTGACACAAAAACTCGATTGGCCATTCTTGGGCGCAACGGCGTGGGAAAAACCACACTGCTAAAAAGCCTCATTGGCGTATTGCCCTTAGAAGGCGGGAGAATTGAGTTTGATGGGCGGGATATCAGCAAAGCGCCGCCGTTTCTCCGTTCCCGCGCCGGGATTGGGTATGTGCCCCAGGGCAGGGAAATCCTGTCCAACCTCACGGTTCGCGAGAATTTGGAGCTGGGCATGCTGGGCCATGCCGGCATCCACTTTCCCAAGCAGTTTGAAAAAGTAATGGGCTATTTTCCCTCGCTGACCGTTCATCTGGAGCGCAAGGGGGGCGTGCTTTCAGGAGGGCTGCAGCAGCAACTGGCCATTGCCCGGTGCCTGATGGGCGCGCCGAAGGTCATCTTGCTGGATGAGCCTACAGAAGGCATTCAGCCCAATATTGTGGCGGAAATCGCCGAACTTCTGCTTTCGATTTCGGAAGAGATGCAGATTACGACCATCGTTGTGGAACAAAATCTTGCCTTTGCAAAGCAGCTTGCCAACTGTTTCGTTATGATACAAAAAGGGCAAGTGGTGCACTCCGGCAAAACGGAAGACCTGACGGAAGACGTGGCAAAGCAGTATTTGGCGGTGTAAGGACAGGGGCGGTTTGACTGCGAACCGATGAAAACAATGATGACGCGCACATAAAACGTGTAGATGGACATAATCGAACCGCCTGCAATAGGCGGTTTTTTTCATTTCCGCGCATTTTCCGCTTCATTTTTCAATGGGTCTTTTGCTTGATTGATTGTGAGTGCTGTTGATGAAAACGGATTGTGCCTGGGACAAATACGGGTGGATGAAAAGCATAACGAGATCACAGCGATCCAGGAACTTCTGGATGCGTTGAACATCAAGGGACAGATCATTACCACCGATGCCATGGGAACGCAAACCGAGATTGTGAATCAAATCCGTCGCAAACGAGCGCACTATGGGCTGGCGCTGAAAGGGAATCAGGGCAATTTGTGCAAGGACGTAAAGGAGTACTTTCTGGATGCTGAACTCCTTGCAAACTGCGCCTATGTATCGACTGTGGAAAAGACCCGTGGAGGCACTGAGAAGCGGGAATATTGACAAACAGAGGATATCGCCTGGCTACAACAGCAAAAAAACTGGGCGGGTCCCAAGTCTATGGCCAATGGTCATGAGTTTACCAATGCACTCTTCGGGCAAAAACGCTCTAAACTTGTTTGGGTTTTCGCTCGCCGTTACAGATCATTGCCGCTATCTAATCTCTTTTTCACACAACATTGACACCAGTACATTCTCCATTTTTTGATTTTTCTCAGAATTTTTGAAAACCTTTTACAAGACCCCTACCTTCGCCCCAAATAGCGCAGGGTATGCCGCTTGTATTCCCAATAAGCCTGCCCAAACGCCTTTTCCAAGAACGCCTCTTCCTGCAAAATCTGCACATGGAGCAACCCCATGGCCGCCAGTGTGAGCAGGCACAGCGGCCCGTTAAAAAACAGAAGCAGCATTCCCGCATACATCAAATCAAATCCCAGGAAAGCTGGATTTCTGCTGTAGCGGTACAGGCCAGTGACCACCAATTCCGTTTGCGCCTCAGCGGGAATGCCTGCCCGCCAGCTTTCCCCCAGGGTCCACACCGATACGCCAAAGACCAAAACGCCCAGCGCTGCCAGCGCCGCGCCTGCCCAGCGCCACCCAGGGGGAAGCCCTCCGGCGTTTTGCAGGACGCTGATGGCCTCCGCCACCGCCACCCCGTAGGTGATGATTTTTAGCATCCATTCCATACACAGAACAGAGGGGGCTTTGTCACCCTTTCCCATCTGGTCTGTTTGAATGCCCTGCCGCCTTTGCAGCAGCATTTTGGCAAAATAGATGGCGTAAAACGCCACCAGCAGCAGCCCACCGGTCCACTGAAACAGCGTCATCTTTTGCAACCCCTCCGTTCATCTCTACCAATGAGCTGAGCCGGTTTGCCTACATGTTTGTGCCGGCCCAGCTTACCAGTTTCGCCTTCATCACGCCTTCGGCGTCCACAGCAATATCCGCAAAGGCCGCCTTGTGCAAGGAGCTTTCGCAGACCGCCCCCGGGTTGACCAACAACACCCCGCAGGCTTCCTCCAAATGAGAGTGGTGGGTGTGCCCATACAGGGCCAACCCCGCCTCTTGCTCCCTGGCGGCGTAGCAGAGCCTGTCCAAGCCAAGTTTCACATGCTGCTGATGCCCATGGGTGGCCATCACTTTCAGGCCATTGACATAGAACACGGCTGCCAAGGGTGCGCTTTGGCCCGGATCGTTGTTGCCCCGCACCGCCACAATCTCCACCTGCGGATTTTGCCGCAGCAGCAGGGGCCGCACCCCGTCCAGGTCCTGGATGCCGTCCCCCAGGAATACAAAGCAATCCACCTTGCCCCGTTCCAGGGCCATTTGCACCACGTCCCGCAAATTGCTGGTCATGCCATGGGAATCGGATACAGCCACCAAACGCTTCACGGCTTATAACACCTCTTGCAGCAGCTTTTTCATGGCTTCCGCCGCCCGGGCCCGGTGGCTGACTTGGTTTTTCTCTTTTTCGCTGAGCTCCGCAAAGGTCTTGCCGGTCTCGTGCAAAAACAAAGGATCGTAACCAAAGCCGCCCTGTCCGCGCTCCTGCGTGAGCAGCGTGCCTGGGCACTCCCCCCGCACCAGCCGGGTCTCCTCCCCCGGCATGGCCAGGGCGAGGACGGACACGAACCGGCAGCTCCGGTCCGCCTTTCCCTCCATGTTTTGCAGCAGCAGGCGGTTGTTGGCCCCGTCCCTGCCATGCTCCCCGGCGTAACGGGCGCTCATAACCCCCGGCGCACCGCCCAGGGCGTCCACCGCCAGGCCGCTGTCGTCCGCCAACACGGGCAGGCCCGTGGCCTTCATCACCGCTTCCGCTTTCAGCGCCGCGTTCTCTTCAAAGGTGGCGCCAGTCTCCTCAATGTCCCCGGCAAAGCCAGCCTCCTTCATGCTCACCACCTGGCAAATACCCCCAAAGATGTCCGCTAGCTCCTTCAGCTTATGGGCGTTGGCGCTGGCCACCACCAGCTGGGGCAAGGGGACCACATACGCCCCTTCTCTTTCCAGCGCCTGCCGTTGCGCCCGCATCAGCCGCCGGATGCCGCTACGGGCATAGGCCAACAGCGCGTTCATTTCCGTGTTGGTAAAGGCCCGGCCTTCCCCGGTGCCCTGCAATTCAATGAACTCGCCCTTCTGGTTCATCACCACATTCATGTCCACCTGGGCGGCGCTGTCCTCGGTGTAGCAAAGGTCCAGCATGGGCGTATCTTCCACCACTCCCGCGCTGATGGCCGCCACCTGCGACAGGATGGGGTTCTTCGTGACCAGGCCATTCTTCATCAGCTTGTCCACCGCCATGGCCAGGGCCACGAAAGCCCCGGTGATGGAGGCGGTGCGGGTGCCGCCGTCGGCCTGCAGTACATCACAGTCCAGCGTAATGGTGCGCTCTCCCAGCAGCTTCCTATCTACCGCCTGGCGCAGAGAGCGGCCAATCAGCCGCTGAATCTCCACGCCCCGGCCGTCCTTCTTGATGCCGTCCCGGGCCTTTCGCTGCCCCGTGGAAGCCGGAAGCATGGCATATTCCGCCGTCACCCAACCCTGGCCCTGGCCGCGCAAAAAGGGAGGCACACCTTCCTCCACGCTGGCTGTACAAATGACCTGGGTTTTGCCTGTGCTGATGAGGCAACTGCCATAGGCGGATTCCACAAAGCCCACCCGAATGCTGCAGGGCCTTGGCTGGGAAGGGGTACGCTGGTCGTTTCTTTTCATGGGGATTCTCCTTTGCTGCATAGCCAAAGGAGCGACTTTGGCAAAGCCGCTCCTCCGTCCAATCGTCTGTTCTATTATACGTTTGCTTCTTGCTTCTGTAAAGCCTGCTTGCGATAGGGCTCATTATTCTATCTCGATCACGCCCGGGTATTGTGCGATGACCTCTTCCTCCTGGTTGATGAAGGTGGCGGCGCTTTCCGGCTGGCCCTCCAAAGGCTTGCCTTCCACCAGCAGTTGCACCTTCTTCACCCCGGGGAATTGGGCGCAGGTGAACATAATGGCACGCATGGTCTGCTTTCCGCCATCCGTCTGTTGCAGGGTTTGCTGAAACTCCCTGGACAAATCCACGGTAACCACGCCGTCCTTTAGGGTGACGTTTCGGATGCCCGTCTCCGCAGGCAACGCCCTTTCTAGCCCGCTATCGCTTCTGGGCCCCTTGGCCAGCTCCACCATGGCCGTTGTGGGGTCCGCGTCGCTGAACACGGTGCGGGTCACCGGCACCAGCAGCCTGCCGGACTCGGAGGGGAAATACAGCTGTACCAGGTTGCCGTCCTCACCGAAAGTTTCCACGCTTTCCAAATTGACCGCCGTCCCCGCGAAAGCGCTGCTCACATCCGTGCCGTAGGTCAGCTTGCTGCGCTTTTGCCCCTCCACCAGCAGGCTCACCTCGTCCACCGTGGAAAAGCAGTTCATGGCGTTGGTTATTGCCCCCACCATCAACGCTTCCTGGTCCGCAGAGACGCAATCCAGCGCTTCCTTGCTCACATCCACGCGGGCTTTGCCGTCCTGAATGTCAATTTGGAAGGTGGTGTTCTCGGGAATCACCGTCCGCAGCCCCAAACGGGCCGCTTCCATGTCATTTTGGCTGCTTTTCACCATCAGCGCCAGGGTGGCCTTGGCGATGCCGTCGGTTTTTGGAATTTGGCGGGTGACAGGCACCAAATAGCCCGCCCCGTCCTCATAAAAGACCGTAGTGGACACCTTTTCCGTCCCGCTGTCCGTGCTGGTTTGGGCAATGGGAATTTCGTCCTGCTCATACAGGGTTTGTGAGGTGGTCTGTTGACTTCCCCGCAGCGCCAATACCACCACCAGCACCGCTGCGCATAAAATCAGAATTCGCTCGATATCGGCCCTTTTAATCTTCATGGTTTCCACTCCTTGCAGTGTTTGCTATGCCCATTGTATGTCCCAACGTTCCTTGCCATGCCTATCATTGCGCAAAGCCTACTTCTATGCTATGATCAAGCGGAAACGGCTTATGACGGGGGAATGCGCATGCCCATGGACGGTTTTACTCTCTCCTTTTTGCAAAGAGAATTGCATGGGCAACTGGCAGGGGCCAGGGTGGACAAGGTGAGCCAGCCCGAGCGGGACTCCTTGCTTTTAACCCTTCGTTGCCAGGGCAGCAACCAGCGGCTGCTGTTGTGCGCCAACGCCAACCACGCCCGGGCCCAGCTCACGTCTCAAAGCTATGAAAACCCAGCGGAACCGCCGATGTTTTGCATGCTCCTGCGCAAGCATCTGCTGGGTGCCCATGTGTTGGACATCCAACAAATCTCCAGCGACCGGATTTTGGCCATGATCTTCCAAGGCGTGGACGAGCTGGGCGATTTGACGCAAAAAACTCTTTATTTAGAAATGATGGGCCGCCACAGTAACCTGATCCTGGTGGATGCCAGCGGAAGCATCGTGGACAGCATCAAGCATGTGAACTATGAAATGAGCCGTGTACGCACTGTTTTACCCGGCCAGCCCTACCATTTGCCCCCAGCCCAGGACAAGCTGGACCCTCTGGCCATGACCGCCGCAGACATCGAAGCGCGTTTTTCCTCCTTACCCATTCCCCTGCAAAAGGCCCTGCCGGAGTCCATCGCGGGCATGGCGGCCCTCTGTGCCCGGGAGGTCTGCGCACAGCTGGGGTTGGAGGGCGGCGTCCCCTGCGACCAGCTGAATTGGGCCGTGGTGGCTCCGGCCCTGGAGGGCTTTTGGCAAAATTTGCAAAGCCGGACAGCCCCTGTGGTGCTGATGGACGAAACGGGCCTGGCCCTGGACTTCTTCCCTTTTCCCTACCTGACCTTTGCCAAGGAGCAGCAAAAGCCCTTGCCCAGCCTCAGCGAGGCTATGGACGCCTTCTTTTTGGGACGGGACCTGCGCCTGCGCACAAGCCAGCGCAGCGCCGATTTGCAGCGCCACATCAAAAACGCGGTGGAGCGTTTGGAAAAGAAAAAGGGGCTATTGCTGCAAACGCTGGAAGAGAGCGACCATTCGGAGCAAAACCGCATTTATGGCGAACTGCTGACCGCCCATTTGCATCTAGTGGAAAAGGGCGCTACCCATGTGACCCTTCCCAACTATTACGACCCAGACATGGCCCTGGTGGACATCCCCCTCTCCAGCCTGCTGACCCCGGCCAAAAACGCCCAGAATTACTACAAAAAATACCGCAAAAGCAAGGTGGCCAAGCAATATGCCGCCCAGCAGCTACAAAAAGCCGAGGAAGAACAATTCATCCTTGAGAACGCCTTGGAGGATTTGGAAAAATGCACCTCCTCCGCGGACCTTTCGGAAGTGCGGCAACTGTTGATAGAAAACGGGTTTTTACGGCCCGACCCCACGGAACGAAAACGGAAAAAAATCCAGGAAGGCAAGCCCTACCGATTTGTGAGCCCGGACGGTGCGGAAATCCTGGTGGGAAAAAACGCCCTGCAGAACGACCGCCTGACTCTGCATGCCCGGGGCAATGAGACCTGGCTTCACGCCCAGGGCATTCCCGGTTCCCATGTGCTCATCCGGGGTGAAGAGGCTCCTTCCGATCCTACGCTGCTACTAGCGGCGAAGCTAGCCGCCTATTTCAGCAAGGGCCGCAACCACCCGGCGCTGCCCGTGGACTACACCCAGCGCAAATATGTAAAAAAAGCTTCGGGAGCCGTGGCTGGTTTTGTGACCTACACCCATTTTGGGACCCTCTTCGTGGGCCTGACCCCGGAGGAGATGGTTGCTATCGCCAAGGAGGTGGCTTCCCTTGCCTGATGCCTTTTCCCAAGGCACTTGCTTTGTGGTACGGCCCGCCGTGCCGGAGGATGCCCAGGCCATCCATGATATTTACCAATATTATGTAGACCATACCGTGGCAACCTTTTCCACCCAAACCGCTTCCGTGGCAAGCTACGCGGAACATATTGCGCACACGCCCTATCCCTATCTCGTGGCCGTGGAAATAAGCGGCGAAAACGGAAAGGAACAGGTGGTGGGCTTCGCCTATGCGGACCGGCTTCGTCCCCATAATGCCTATCAATGGGATGTGGAGCTGACGGTTTATCTGCATCCGGACGCGCCAAAGCGGTCTGGAGTAGGCAAAACGCTGTATGACCAGCTGTTGCCCTTGCTGGCCTCCCAGGGCTTTCTCAATGCCTATGGGATCATTACCGCTGCCAACACCGGCAGCCTGGCCTTCCATCAGCGCGCCGGATTTGTGGAAGTTGCCCGCTTCCCCCGCATGGGATACAAGCACGGCGCTTGGCATGATGTGGTATGGATGCACAAAGCCCTTGGCGGCTTTCCCTCACAGCCGCAGCCGCCCTTGCCATTACGGACATAAAAAGAGGAGCTTTTGCAAGCAAAAGCCCCCCTTTTGAGAATCCCTTATTTGCCACCGCTCATGGCGCGTTCCGCCTGCTCGATCATACGCTTGACCATGTAGCCGCCGATATAGCCGGCCTGACGGGAAGGCATGTCGCCATTATAGCCCTGCTTCAGGTTGATGCCCAGCTCGTTGGCGATTTCAAACTTCATGTTGTTGAGAGCCTGCTTGGCTTCGGGGACCATGGTCTTGGAATTGCTGCTATTGCTCTGGTTTTGATACATTTTCGTTCACCTCATCATAATATTGCGCTTAGCGCGTTGCGTTCCCACTTTGATTTGCCATTTGCCGCTGGGCTTGCTCGATCAACTTTTTGACCATATACCCGCCCACATAGCCATTGTCCTTGGCACTGAGGTCGCCATTATAGCCTTGCTTGAAATTGATGCCAAGCTCTTTGGCGATCTCATATTTCATGTTGTCCAAGGCTGCGCGCGCTTCCGGCACGCTGGTGGTGTTGCTCCGTGTTGAACCGGAGTTCTGGTTTACCATCTTTGTTTCACCTCCCATTGTGTTTTCAACGCTATTTTGACCGATAGCCCTCAAATTACGCTGCCAATTGTTTTCATGGGAATGCTTGCTTTTTTCAAGCGATTCTTCCTTTATTTTGAGTGGACAGCCAAAATTCCATGCACCCAAAATCTTGACTTTCCGTTTTTGATGCATCATAATAAAACACGTAGCTTTTGCTGAAATGGCGGAATGGCAGACGCCAGAGACTTAAAATCTCTTGTCCGAATGGGCGTGCGGGTTCGAGTCCCGCTTTCAGCACCATAGAAGCATGTCAGCAAGCATATGCTTGCTGGCAGAACCCCGGAAATCCTTCATTTTGAAGGGCTTCCGGGGTTCTTCTTTTACATTAAGCACAAGCCTTCGTTTTAGGTGGACAAGGGGTTTTTGCCCAGTATACAAGCTGTTTTTGCGAATCGCTATCGCTTTGGGGACAAGTCGGTTACATAAAAACACGATACAGCTTGTGCATAATGTTTTTGTGAAACCGGCATGTCCAGCGCCCATATATTGGGATTTTCTGGTTAGCCTAATCATAATGATGGTCGTAATTGAGATCGACAATAGGCTATTCTTCTGTGCGGTTACCATTCGTATCAGCGCCCGGCGCTCGTCCTTCCTTCGAACTGTACCGGGTGTTCTTTCTCGTTGAGCCACCTTCATTTTGAACAACATTGCTTCTTCGAGCACGCTCTTTCCGCGCCGCTTCGAAAGTATCCTTCGAGACAATCCCCGGATGACTGGATGCC
>JAVBPU010000009.1:0-183406 GCA_031549415.1 Eubacteriales bacterium
CCAATATCTAGCTTGCGAAATAGAGAAGCGGAGGAACAAGGAGATGTCCAATACAAAAACCGCGCCGATGGAGATTTGCGAGCATTGGGGTCATTACATTCGCGTCAATGCCAATGGAACCATTGTTCATGGGTTTTCAGATGCGTTTGAGAAGCCAGAGGATGGTGACGTATTGCTCACAGACCAAGGTTCATATCAGTTCCGGCTCTTTCCCGGCGGCGCTGAAAACCAAGCGATTTTCAATGAAAACGGTATTCCTCTTTATAAATGGGACGGAGAAAGAGTGCTGCCCAGAACACAGGCCGAAATAGACGCGGATACTCCAGGGCCCGATCCTGGCGAGTTGACCCAAGCGGAACGCATGGACCAAATCGAGGCGGCGCTTTGCGAGTTGGCGGACATGGTGACAGGAGGTGTGGTGTGATGGCTGTGATTTACGCAAGACGGGTGCAGGCGGGCCTGATGGCCCTGGAGCAGGTGCCGGAGCGCTGGCGGGAAGAGGTTCGGGAGCTGGCAGGTATGCCGGCGACACCCTGAGAAATCCCACCCGGTGGACGGTGCCGGACGCAAGAAAAAGCCTGGAGGTGTAAAAAATGGTCGGTTACAAACAGCTTGTGGAGCAGGGGAAGGCCCTGCTGGCCCTGGCTAAAGCGCAAACGATCCCTTACGTTCTGGGCGGCATGACCCTGGCCAGGATGGACTGCCAGGGCCTGGTGGAATACCTGCTGGCCCAATGCGGGGTACCGCTGGAAGCATGCAACCTGGCGGGGAGCAATGCCCACTGGCGGGCGCTGAAATGGAGCGGAACCCCGGAGGAAGCGGTCCGGTTATTTGGGGGCGTGCCGGAAGGCGCGGCCCTTTTCATTTGGGTGGAAAGCGGCGAACCTGCCAAATACCTTGGGGACGGAAGGGGCAACGCCGAGCACATGGGGCTGTACCTGGGTGAGCAAAGAGCCATCCATGCCAGCGCCAGCCGCGCATGCGTGGCCGAAAGCGTATTCAAGCAAAAGACCATCCCCAACGGCGGCTGGAACCGGGTGGGGCTGCTGCCCTGGGTGGACTATGGCGCGGCAGTGGAGGCGAAGATTGGCGGCCTGGCTGTTGTGGCGGAAATTGTGGACGATATGCCGGAGGCACAGGAGCCGGAAACAACCGGGAGCAGCCCTTCCGTTCCCGCTGCCGCTGTGCAGCCCTCCCGGTATTGGGCACAAGTGGTCACGCCCAACGGCGGCCCCGTGAACATGCGGGAGAAGCCCTCGAAGGCTTGTGATTTGTACAAAGAAGTGCCCAACGGGGAAACCGTGCTGGTGATCGGGCAGGTGGCCGGCGGCGGACGCACCTGGTGCCGGGTGGAGCGGGGCAGCCGGAAATGGTATATTCAGGCGGATTATTTGCGGCGGATTGAGGGCTGAAACCACGGAAGAGAAGGAAGGGGTTTCCCGTGTGGGAGATGATGGCAAAATACTGGGCCGAATGGGCCATGGGGATCATCGCCACGATGCTGGCGATTGGGTACCGCAAACTATCCAAGAAAATTAAGGTGACGAACGCCGAAAATGAAGCGCTAAAATGTGGCATGCGGGCCCTTTTGCGGGACCGGATCATTCAAGGGTACAACCACTACATGGAAAAGGGCTGCTGGCCGATTTACGCCCAGGATTCCATGGGCGACATGTTCAAGCAATACAAGGCCCTGGGCGGAAACGGTACGGTGTGCAACCTCATGGAAGCGCTGGAAGGGCTGCCCGTGGAGCGCCAGATGAAGGTGGGATAACGGTGAAGAAGAAAAGCAAAGCCCGCTTTATGAAAGTGATTGTGTGGACGTGCATTGGGTTTACGGCCCTGGTCATTCTGGCCTGCTATGTGGCGGCGTGGTTTGGGGTGGATACGGACAGCGTACTGACCCACACCTGCGCGGTGTTCGGCGGCGAACTCTTGCTGACCGTGGTTTTGAGGTTGCTGGAAAAAGAGGAGAAGAACAACGAAAGCAAAGAAGGGAACGGATGATATGAAGAAGGTGCTATGGTTTGCCTTGGTGTTGGCCCTGCTGGCGCTGGTTGCGTTGCCTGCCGGTGCAGAGGCCCCAAATCAGCCTATACGGGTGGATTGGACGCAGGTGGTTGTCTGGCTCATCGGTGCGCTGGGCACCGCCCTGTCGGCCCTCCTGGCGCGGGCCTGGATGGGGTATGTAAGGCCTTGGCTGGAGCAGCGGGGACTGACCGACGCGGCGGTGATCGTGGTGAATGCCGTGGAAGCCATTATGGGCGGATATGGCGGGGAAGATAAATGGCGGCTGGCCCTGGACAAGATGAAGGAACGGGGCTTTGATGTGGACACGGAGGATGTGATAGACGCGTTGAAAGCCGCATGGAAGCAGATGGACATCAGCCAGATGGCCGCCGGGGTGAAGGAGGAGGTTCCGGGGGGAGAGGGTGGGACGGGAGTGGTGCCTATGGTGTGATAAAAAGGGTTTTTGTTTGGAGAGCAGCCCCCGCTGGCCGGAAGGCTGGCGGGGGTTTGATTAGCATTTTACGTTAGCATTTTTTATCCTAAATCGTGTTTTGGCGTTCGTTTTTCCGAATGGGGGCGTAGTAATAAGAACAAGACGGACGGCGGAAAATCGCATATGACATAAAAAAGCCCGCACTCGCTGTGAATGCGGGCTTGTTCCTACGTGGAGCTGATGATGGGACTCGAACCCATGACCTCTTCCTTACCAAGGAAGTGCTCTACCGCCTGAGCTACATCAGCAAGGTGAATAGGACAACATTAGTATTATACACAGGGAGGCAGGAATGCGCAAGAGTGGGAACATAATTTAACAAAACCGTAATCATAATCCAACAAAGTCGCAATTATTTTGAAAGGAGCCATGAAGAGATAGGCGAGGATGGTTTTTTTGGCTTTGAGAAAATGGTTACACGACGATGAAAAAAAGGAGCCGGAGAATTATCGACAATGTAGTGGAGGCGAAGATAGTGAACGAAATTATTTTAACGAACCAGCGAAAGGACCACACCCAACCAGACCTGAAAAAAAAAGAGAAAAAACAGCGAAATACGCCCCAATAGGCGCATTTTTGAGGGATAAAAAGGGAAATTCTTCTCATTTTACGGGGAAATACATGAAAAGCAACCATAAAATTGACTAAAAAACTGTTCAAAACGTAGAAAAAAAGGGTTTGCAAGCACTATTTTTACAGGGCAGGGGCAAAGGTCCATGAAACCATTGCCACATATAGGTTTTGCGAAGGTTACTAAGCAGTTACATATTTGACAGGGAAAATTTGGTGCCTTACAATAAATCATGACACTGGAGTAGTGGCTAGAATTGTCAAAACCGTTAAAATGTTACAGCATCCTCTGCATCCATAGAATCATCCGTAGAAACACAGAACTCAGAGAGAAGGTCGCATTGTATGAAAAACTGGAAAATGAAATTAATCCCCATGGCACGAAGAATGGCAAGCTTGTTCTTGTGCGTTATGATGCTGTGTGGAAGTTTGCCGTTATCCCTCGCATTTGGGGAAACGCAAGAATTTCATAGCAACGAAGTAGGGACCGGCATGGAGGGTGACGGCGATATGGGCACCATGGGCGTCACCCCGCCTTTACAGTCCCTGCTGGACTGGTGCAAACCAGGCTCTGCGACCCTTGCTTTCACGCTTAATGGGAACCCAATCAGCAGCGGCGCCACCTTGCCCCGGGGTGCGGACATAGGCTTGTTGCTGGACTTTGCGCTGAAAGATGAGTTTCAGACTGAGTGCGACACCACCAATACCTTCTATTATGATTTTCCTGTGTCGATGCAGATCCCGGATCTAAACGATACGTTCTATGGAGAAAACCCAATCACACATGCCAACGAGCCGCTGATGCATTGGCAAATTGTGGACAACCGGCTGACCCTCTCTTTTACTCCGGAGTTTTTTGGGACCACCCGCAATAATGTGACGGGCTTTGTGAACTTTTCCGCGAAGCTGCTGACCAACTTTATCGTGAACGGTCAGACCACCTATACCTTCCCAGGCATTACCACGGCCACCTTCCACTTCCCTTTGGGCGAAGTACAGGGCGCAAAGAACATTTTGTCCTGCGCCATTGAAAACGATAAGCCCACCGCCACCTATGAGGTGACCTTTTGGGCGGACGATAACCTGAACTATGCGGAAATCGTGGAAACCGTCGGGTCTTTTTTGACCGTGGATTATACCTCCGCAACCCTGTACAAGGCCGATGTGCTGCAAGCCGGAGGCGTAACCGGGGACGCCACGGGCCATAAGTTCACTGTAAATAATGTGGAGCCTAACGTCAAATACACGGTGCGGTACAAGGCCACCCTGCCGGTGGACAAGCTCATCGCGGGCCAATTGGCGCAGTCCTATACCGCCACCGAAACAAACCGCACCAACACCGCCGTGATCAACTGGAAGGCGTACAATACGGTGACGGGTACGGTGAACGCAGGCAGCGCTATTGCTTCTATAGAGGAAGACATTTTTAGTCTGAACAAGACGTATGCCGGCATCGTGAACGGCAACGCGGTGTTCAATATCAGCTTTACGCCCAAGCTCAATTTTGAAAAACTGGAAATTGAGGACATCCCGGGATCTCTTTTCACGACAGTGGACGGTGTGGCCGGTGTGCTGAAGGACAGCAGCGGCGTGGTGCAGCCGGGCCGCAAGGGCACCATCAACAACGCGGTGGCAAACACCACCTATACCTACACCTATGAGGTCCCCTTTGACTTTCAAAATATGTTTGACAGGAAGTTCCTCAGCACGTTAGGCCCTGTGCCGCGTACCAACACGGCCAAACTGACCTGGACCCGGGACGGGCAATCCGGCTCCGTCACAAAGGATGTTACCATCTCGGCAGACGGAACCATCCAGTTCAGAAAAGAGGGCAGCGGTTATACCTTTACCGAGCCCGGTCATGAGGGCTTTTTAGTCAATTTCTACATCTATATTGACAAGAGCAACTTCCCCAAGGCCTTCAGCCCGGAACGCATGGTGGTGGAGGATACCCTGGGCGAGTATTTTACCCTAATACCCACCATCTTCAATTTGACCATTGACAGCGTGCAAAGCACAGATTATATCCTGACGCAAAACGGACAAAACATAAAAATTGAAATCCTGAATTTTGACTGCACAAAGAACTATGCCATCCGCTATGCATGCCGTGTGGACGAGGCCGCGCTTTTGTCCGGAAATTTTGCGTCAGGCGTTAGTGATCCCGCCATCAAGGCCAAGCGTCAAAATAACGCCAAACTCTCTTGGAAAGCCGGTACAAGAACGGGGCAAATTACCGCCTCCGGTTGGGAAACAAAGATTGCCGATAAGCCCACCATGCTTTCGCTGGCGAAATATGGCGGCACCAAAATTCTGTATGAGGCCTCCACGGGCCAGTACTACCTGCCCCTTGAGTTTTCCTTCAAAGTATACTCCAAGCTGGATGAGATCACCTTTACGGACCTGTACCCCGATATGTACGCCAAGAGCTTGCCCGCCGCTGTTGACCCGGCTACCTGGCGCAGCCAGGTGGTCATCACGGGCCCATATACGCCCACCGGGTCGGATATACTTTCCTACGATCTGTTTAAGATTCACAATGTGGAGCCCGGCAATTACACCATCCAATTCCGTGGCTACATCGGCTTTATTGGCAATGGAAGAACCTATAAAGACATATACAACGACTGTAACACACATACCAACGTTGTTGAGGCGGCCTGGAAAAAAGGGGGTGCCTCCGGCACTGTGAGGACCACGCACCACCTGAGCACGCAGGACATTACCCTCAATAAAGAGGGCACCGTCGAAAGGGATGCGCAGGACCGGATCGTGACCTACGACATTAACGGGTATAAGTATGCCCACATCACCTGGGGGATCCATTTCAATGGCGCCAACCTGCCCTGGAACGGCGCCACCCTGTCGGACCAGATGTTTGGCCGGCAGATGATCTGGGCCCCGGACGGGGTTAACAAAATGCTGACCTTTAGTGTTGGATACATGAATGGGATCAGCACGTCCATAGCCCGCACGGGTACAAACCGGATCGGCACCCAGGACTACTTGCAGGAGTTTGTGTATAACATCGGCGCCAGCGGGGAAGACGTGAAAAGTGATGGCTTCTACTATCACTACAACAGCCTGATCCGCCTGCCTTCCAACGCCGCAAAAATTACGGCGGAGAACAAGGTGACTTTGAAGCATGACCTTTGGGGCAAGTATGTGGAAAACGCCGATGCGGTGGTGTTTGATTGGGATCCCGACAATGCGGGCGGCGATGGCGGCGGGAGCGGCCCTGGTGGCCCCGGTGGCCCGGCCAGCATTGAAAAGACCCTGCTGAAAGTGGACCTGGACGCCACCCCGGTCACTGGCGAATGGGAAACCAAAATCACCGTTCCGGCCGGCGTGACCCTCACCAATGTAGTGCTTAGCGACTACATGAACTTCTGGTACCCGGAGTCCTACTTTGTGATTGACCCCCCGTCCAAGCTGGATTTGTCCATTACAGGCCTGAACGCGGGCGTCACGTACACCACATCCATTGGCACGGATGAATACGGGAAAAACCGCCTGTACATCACATTCACGGGGAACATCACCCAGAGCTTTACGCTGAAATATAAAAACATTTATGAACTTTCTAAGTTTAACACCAGGCAAAAGGTGTACCGCAACTATGCGGACCTGGAGTACAAGGTGCTGGGGGATGGCAACTACATTTACTACATCGTGGACGACGATTACTGGCTGCACGGAAAAGCCGAGATGACAAAGCGGGTGGTGCCCGGACCCAACAACGAGCAAGTGCAATATGACCCCGTGAGCAACAAATACTACATCCAGTGGGAGATCATCTTTGACGACGCCACCCGCGTGGGCAAGCCGGTCATCTTGCGCGATTATGCCCCTTATTACCACCGGTACCTGGAGAACTCGTTTGAGGTGGTGTCGCCTGCGGGTCTCGCGGTTACGGCAGGGCCCCTGGAGAGTAACGACACCCTCCCTATCCGGTTTACCCCCACCAGCAAAAAGACGATTTTTAGGCTGAAAACCTATCTCTTTGACGATCACATCGGCTACGACACGGCCTATACCAACACTGTGAACCTGCGCAACGCGGACGATACAGAGAATGTTGAGACCGCGCAGGCCACAGTGAACGCCCAGGTCCGCATCTTCCAAAAAGACGCGAAACCTCCTACGGGCGGCATACAGGACGTGATGGAGGCCTACTTTGACGAGACGCTGGACGCGTATGTGATCGATTGGGCCGTTGAACTGCATGACTTGACCCGTGGCTCCAAGGCGGGGGTCAATACGATTATCGCGGATAATTTTCCCCAGGCCCTGGATTTGGTGCCAGGCAGCGCAAGGACCGAGCCTGTCCGGCCAATAACAACTGAATTGATCAGCAGCACCGGTGGTCTCTATAATTACCGCTTTACGATTGGGCCGGATCCGAACCCAAACTCAGACGGTAAGATGATCCTGTTCTACCGGACCTTCGTGGAGGAGACCGCGGTGAACACCACCAGCAGTGAGTACATTTGGCAAAACAAGGCCCAACTGTGGCATCATGAAGTCGGAGGGGGCATCATTGCTGAAAACTTTGCCCAGGGCAAGATGCTTCCCTTTAGGAGAACGGCTTCCAAGACCGGGATCAAGGGGTATGACCCCGCATTCGGCAGCAAGATCACCTGGGAGATTCATTATGACGAGCCTGGACGGGCGGGCCAGCAGCTGACGGTCAAGGAACTCATCCCCGATGGGCTGATTGTGAAGTCCGTGGTGGTTGAAAAGTCGGATTCTACAGCGGTTCCCTTCACCCTGACGGATGTGGCTGGCAACGCGATTACCATCGCTGATTTTGCGGGCCAGCCGGGAATGGACTTTCACATCGTCTTCACAAATCCGGATACGCCCGTCAGAATCTATGTGGTGACGCAGGTTCCCCCCGAAGCGACCACCCATCCCACCCAAACCAATTTTGATTTCACGAATAACGCAAAGTTTTATTCCAGAACAGGTAAACTGCTGGCGGACGTTACGGCCAAGGTGAACATTGACAAAGAGATCACCTTTACAAAGAATTTCAACAGCGGCGCTTATGACCCCACCAGAAAAGTATGGTACTTCATGTGGAAGGTGGAACTGGTTGCGGACGAGTTCATTGGAGTACCGATTTATTTTGAGGATACGATACCCACAGGTACGCGGCTGCATGGTGAGTGGGCCGGCAGCGGTAAGCAGCCGATGGTAGCCCATTACACGGCTGAGGGCACCTATATTAGTACGACCCTGGTAAATTACGAGGTAGACGGGTACAACATCCGATACTACTTCACACCCATCAGCAAGAAGTCCGTAATCTTAGTCTACACAGCAGTGAACGAAGATTATATGTTCTACGAGCCTCCCGCAACGGCGCACACGTTTTTGAACGTGGTGAAGGCCTACCGGCAGAGCGATCATTCCGCTATCACAGACTTTGCCTCCGCCTCAACCGTCTATGGGCTTCCCAGAGACAATGTCCTTTCAAAGTCCAGCTCGGCGGGCACCAACAACCGCGTGTCGTTCTCGACGGTTCTCAATTTTGCCGATATGGACCTCAACCATCTGGGTACCACAGTGACCCTCACCGATACACTGGCCAGCCACCTCAAGCTGGTGCCGGATTCCGTGAAGGTTACCGTGCTTCCATTCCTGACGACGCTGCCGCCCTCTGACTATGTGGTGAACTATAACAACCTGACGCGGGAACTCAGCTTTACGGTACCGGATAACCAAAAGCTACAGATTGAGTTTGATTGCTCGCTGAATGGTATTCCGGGAACGACGGTGAATGTGACCAACACCATCAACCTGACAGGACTGGGGCTTTCCGCCACCACCGTCCCGAAGGACTACCTGGTCACAAAGGCCTCCGCCGGGCTGGAATATGACGTTACGTTTGTAAAAATCAACAAGTTTGACGAAGAAAATGTGAACAAAAAGCTGGCGGGCGCCAAATTCCAGCTCTTTGAGGTGGACCACGCCACCGGCATCCCTTCCAGCACTTTCAAATATGAAGGGACCACCGACGTTAGCGGCGAGCTGTATCTGCCCAGCCAGACGGGCGGGCTTCAGGTCAACAAACTGTACATGGTGAAGGAAGTGGAGCGGCCCGCCGGCTACGCGCTGGATACTACGGAGCACTACTTCCTAATCCCCGGCGATATCGGGGCCCAAGCGGTGGTGGATGCCCTGCGCGCCGTGTCCGGCATGCCGGAATTTGAAATCAATACCGCGCCGGAGTTCAACATCAGCAATGAAATTGAACTGCGCAGCCGCGTCACGATTGAAAAATTAGGGGTGAACGGGGCGGCCCTTGCCGGCGCCACGCTGCAAATTCTCAGCGAGGACAAAGCTACCATCTTGTATGAGTTCACCAGCGCCGCCGTGCCCACGGTGATCGACAACATCTGCGAGCTGGGCAAAGTGTACTGGCTTCGCGAAAAAACCGCGCCTGCAGGGTATAAGGTAGCCGACGACATTAAGTTTGAGCTCACCGAGGTACCCAACGGGAAGGGCGGCACCTATGGCACAGCCACCGTGGTGATGCAGGACATCAAAAATGGCGTCATCATTTGCAAGGTGGATTCCAACGGAATGGCCCTGGCCGGAGCCCGGCTTCAAGTGACCGACCCGACGGGCACGATTATTGATACCTGGACGTCTAATGGCGCGGGCCACGCCGTCAGCGGGCTCACAGCGGACATGGTGTATACCTTGAGGGAGCTTGACGCACCTCCGGGATATATAAAAGCCCCTGAAATTCTCCACTTTTCCGTCAACGCCGCGGGCACGGTCACATGGTGGAGGGCTCAGAAGCCACCACCTGATGGAGTGTCGATCCCGACATACGGTGGTACGATAGTCTATACGAACAAGCCCTATGTGAAAATTATTAAGCATGACGAGAACGACCAGCCCTTGGCTGGCGCGTCGCTGGAGCTGTACAAAGACAGCGTGGCCCCCGAAAATCTGGTGGATTCCTGGATCAGTTCCGCCACCCCCCACGTCGTTCCCGTCGCGCTGGAATCCGGCACGTATGTGCTGTTTGAAAGTGATGCGCCGGCCGGTTACGAAGAGACCCAAATGACGTTCACGTATACAAAGGGTCAGACCAAGGTGGTGACGTTAAAGAACGAGCCTTCAGCCACCATCGAGTACCTGGACATTGTGATCAACAAGACGTGGCACCCCACCGCCAATGTCACGCCGCCCGCCAACCTGAACTTTAACCTGTACCGTAGCGTGAACGGCGGCGCGATGGCGCTGTATGACGCCCCCGCGCCGGACCAGAACCCCATCACGCTGACGTATCCCGTGGTGACCAGGACCATTACGGGCTTGCCCAAAAATAATGAAGCCCAGACCGAAACCTACACCTATGAGGTGCGGGAAGAGCTTCCTGCGGGCTATGTGCAGGTTACCAACACGGCCACCATGTCCCAGGACGGCACAACGCTGACCTGTAACTTTGCCAACAAGAACTTTGACATCTATATTCAAAAGAGGGATCAGAACGAAGATGGCCTTGCTGGGGCGCAGCTTACCTTGTATAAGGAGGGTCCCAACGGCCTGTCTGTTGTTGACGCGTGGACATCCGTGGCGGCATCGCATCAAGTGCATTCGTTGACCGAAGGCCGGTATGTCTTGAAAGAGACAGAGGCTCCCGATGGATATTATGCATATTACGGAGCCGACGATACAATCGCCACCTTTGACGTCACTCAAAGCGGGCTTACCATGCTGACGCAGGACGTTTCAGGGAAATTCCTCTATTTCAGCGGCCAGATTGTCGTCTACAACAAGCTGTACGACGTTCAAATTTCCAAGTTTGAGGGGGCTAGCAGTACCCATCTGCCAGGCGCAAAGCTGGAGCTGTACAAAGGGGAGATCGCGGACGGCGCCACCCCCAACGCGGCGGACAAGGTGGATGAGTGGATCAGTGATGGAACGCCTCATAAAGTCACCGTTCCGTTGAAGGCAGGCAAATATACCCTCATTGAGATTGAAGCACCGTCGACTAGCTACCATATAGCGCCCTATTTGCCGGTGACCATTGTGCATACGGATGCTACACAAAGCTTCAGTATGAGAAACTATCAGCGGCAACCAATGAACTACAAGGTTTTCAAGGAATGGGACGATAATAACGACCAGGATAAGAAGAGGCCGACAAGCGTCCAAGTGCGACTCCTGCGGGACGGCGTTCCGGTACCGGGTACGGAAGTTACGCTGAGCGCATCCAACAATCCTCCCTGGAGCCATACCTGGACAGACCTGCCTCAGAGAACCAATGCAGGAGGCTTCTACACGTACAGTGTTGAGGAGTTGAACCCTGCCCCCTATGCGCCTACCCTGGCACCGCTGCCCACGCCGCCGCCTGAGGGCAACGACCCGCCCCCCCCCTATGCCCCCGGTGTGAAGTTGGTTAACCGCTACGCGCCGGAAACCACCGAAGTGACGGTGGAGAAGAAGTGGGTCAACAACGGGTATACGGGTCAGCCCAGCAGCGTCACCGTGCAGCTGATGAAGAATGGCTCAACCACTGTTGGGGACGCAGTGGAACTGAATTCTACCAAAAACTGGAAATATACCTGGGAGGACTTGCCCAAGTATGATGGCAACAGCACCACGCCCATTGCGTACACCGTGGTGGAAACCACCGTGCCCTCGGGATACCTGGCCACAACGGAACGGGTCGTGGATGATTCCGAGACGACAAAAGTAACCATCACCAATACCGCCACCCGGGTTTTGATACGCAAATGGGCCCGTTCCTTCATTGATACCACCAACCGGTACATCCATTTGCCCGGTGCCATCCTGGATATCTTTGAAGAGGGGAACCTGACCACTCCGGTCTACACCATCAATCCGACCACGGGCGCGGAGATGGAATTGTTGGGCGTCCTGACGGGCGGAAAGAAGTACGTCATCAAGGAACGGAAAGCGCCCGATGGGTTCATTTTCATCGAACCCCCTTCCAACGAAGACCCTGTGACGGTGGACCTGACCAACTGCGCAACGGCCATCGCGGAGTTGGACAACTATGCCACCAACGTGGTGATTCGGAAGTTCTCTTCCGATCCTAATGGAGCCCCCATTTCCGGCGCTACGCTGGAGTTGAGGGATTCCGCCGGCACGCTGGTAAAGACCCTAGAGTTTACGGACGCGGTCCAGGTGTTCTCCAACGCCGTGGGCGCTTTGAGCGACGCCAGCCACTACACCGCCTTCGATAAGGCCATCGTGCTGGAAGGCATCCTCAAGGCCGGAGAAACCTATACCTTAACCGAAATCGAAGCGCCGCTGGGATACAAGAAGGTGGAAACGCCCCTCACCTTTGTGGTCCCCACGGACGCGACCCAACAAGTGAAAATCATGTATGACCCGCCTTCGGAAAATACCCACAACCTGCGGGTAAAGAAGGTAGACCAGTTTGGCAACCCCGTGGTGGGCGCTGTGCTGGCCATCCGGAACATGGCGACAGGCGTGGACGTGGCCACATGGACCACGGTGCTGGACGACGACAACGAAACGAAGCACATCTTCACCTTGCCAGAGATTCCTGGGAAGTATGAACTGTACGAAGTGAGCGCGCCTCCGTCCGGGAACTATACCCCGTCCACCCAAACGGTTCAGTTCTACGCCTCTGCCACAGACCCGGTGATTCTCAGCGGCGTGACCTTCCAAAACAAGATCAACCGCATCATTATCAATGGTAAAAAGTTCTGGAGCTTCCGCAGAGCAAATGGGGCACCGGTAGACATCACCCTGAATCTGTACCAGGACAACAACTTCACAACGCCTTTCAAGACCCTCCAATTGCCCGCGGGGCAAGAGGATTATACCTTTGACGACAACATCCCGCCGGGACATACCTACGAAGTCCGCGAAGCGCCGCTGGATGGATTCTACACGAGGAAAAATGGCAACGACTTCACCAATACCGAGACCGGCCTGAAGGTGTATAAGTACATCACAGGTACCACCACCCTGCTGGGCGGCGCGACCCTAGAGCTGGTAGAAAAAGGCGCAACCCCTGCGCAGGACAAGGTAATTGGTACCGCGTGGAACACCACCGATGAGAACCCCAAGGAGTTCTACGGGGTGGTCACCCCGGGCAAGGCCTACTATATCCGTGAAGTGACCCCGCCCAGCGGGTACCTGAAGGCGGCGAATGTGAACTTTGTGGCGCAGGACGCGCTGGCGTACACCAACGTTCCCACCCAGGAAGAGTTCATGTATGACACGCCCATCGGCACCCTGGATATCCAGATCGACAAGACCTGGGTTCTGGACCCTGCCAACATTACGCCTCCCAACCTGAACTTCAACCTGTACAGGAGCGTAAATGGCGGAACGATGGCGCTGTATGACGCCCCCGCGCCCAACCCGGCAAACCCCATCTTGCTGACCTCGGGCACAACCAGCATCACCCTGACAGGCTTGCCCAAAACCAATGCCGAGAATACGGAGACCTACACCTATGAGGTGCGGGAAGTGGTGCCTGCCGGTTATGCGCAAACGACTACCCCCACTTCCACCATGTCCACGGACGGCACGAAGCAGACCTGGGCCTTTACCAACAAAAACATCTGGATTTACGTGGAAAAGAAGGACCAGGACGGCAATTTCTTGCCAGACGCGGAGTTTACGCTGTATGAGCTGGTCAACGGAGTTGAGGTGCCTGTCACCTCTTGGGACTCTGGCAGCGCCGCGCACCTGTTGGATACATTGAGCCTAGGGGAATACATCCTGAGGGAGACGAGGACGCCTGATGGGTATATAGAGCGCACCCCCGCCCTGTCCACCCAGTTCAAACTCACCACTACTGGGCTGACGCGGGTTTCGCCTGCCTATGCTGGGATTACCTATTCTGGCAACACCATCACGTGTACCAACCAGAGGCGTGAGCTCATAGTCTCCAAGCTGAAGTTTCGCGACGAGCTCGCCCTCTTATCGGGCTTTTGGGAGAGGGAGAACGTCATTCCCTTGGCAAACGCGGAGCTGGCGCTGTACAAGGGGGACATTCCGGACGGCGTCACTCCCGATGAAGAGGACTTCGTGGAGACGTGGATCACTGATGGAACCCCCCATAAGATTACCGCTCCGCTGCAGGTAGGCACCTATACCATCATTGAGATCAATGCACCACCGGGATTTCAGCGGGTACCCAACCACAGGGTGGTCATCGATAATGGACAATTTGCACAGGAATTGGAAATATTTGACATTTGGGACACCCTCATCAGCTACACCCTCTATAAGGTGTGGAATGACAACAACAACCAGGATGGCCAGAGGCCCGAAAGTATCCGGGTGCAGCTTTCCAAGGACGGCGTTTTGATGCCGGGCACGGAGGTTACGCTCAGCGCCGACACCGACCCCGCTTGGACCCATACCTGGAACAACCTGATGAAGTTCACAAATACTGGCAGTTTCCACGTTTACACGGCGGTGGAGCTGTCGGATCCCGCGCCCTACTCTGCTACCTTAAAGCCCAGGTACACCCCAGATCCGCCTCATTCTATATCCTCCTACAATTACAACTTGGAAAACAGCTATTCCCCCGAGGCCACCCAAGTGACGGTGGAAAAGAAGTGGGTGAACAACGGGTATACGGGCCAGCCCAGCAGCGTCACCGTTCAGCTGATGAAGAATGGGACAACCCCCGTGCAGGACCCTGTGACGCTGAACGCCGGCAACCTATGGAAGCATACCTGGTCCCCCCTGCCCAAGTATGAGGGCAGCACCACGCCCATTGATTACACCGTGGTGGAAACCGTGCCCACGGGATACCTGGCCACAACGGACAAGGTGGTGGATGCCTCCGGCAAAACATCCGTGACCATCACCAATACCGCCACCCGGGTTGTGGTTCGCAAATGGGCCCGTTCCTTCATTGATACCACCAACCGGAATATCGATCTTCCCGGCGCGATCCTGGACATCTTTGACATTGATGACCAGATCATCCCGGTCTACACCATCGACCCGACCACGGCGGCGGAAACGGTGCTGTTAGGCGTCCTGACGGGTGGAAAGACCTACATCGTCAAGGAACGGGGAACGCCCAACGGCTTCATACTCACCACAGAGGAGAAGACCGTGGACCTGACCACCTGCACAACGGCCACCGTGGAGATGGACAACTATGCCACCAACGTGGTCATCCGGAAGTTCTCCGCGCCTGATAGGGACCATCCCAATGGGGAGCCCATTTCCGGCGCTACGCTGGAGCTGAGGGATTCCGCCGGCACGCTGGTAAAGACCCTAGAGTTTACGGACGCGGTCCAGGTGCTCTCTAACGCCGTGGGCGCTTTGAGCGACGCCAGCCACTACACCGCCTTCGATAAGGCCATTGTGCTGGAAGGCATCTTAAAGGCCGGGGAAACCTACACCCTCGTCGAGACTGTGACGCCGCTAGGGTACAAGAAGGCCCCTGATCTGACCTTTGTGGTTCCCATGGGTCAGAAGCAAGAAGTGAAAATCATGTACGACCCGCCTTCGGAAAATACCCACAACCTGCGGGTGAAGAAGGTAGACCAGTTTGGCAACCCCGTGGAGGGGGCTAAGTTGGCCATCCGGAACGTGGCCACAGGCGTGGACGTGGCTACATGGACCACTGTGCTGGACGTGGATGGCGAGACGAAGCACATCTTCACCTTGCCAGAGATTCCTGGGAAGTATGAACTGTACGAACAGAGCGCGCCTCCGTCCGGGAACTATACCCCGTCCACCCAAACGGTTCAGTTCTACGCCTCTGCCACAGACCCGGTGATTCTCAGCGGCGTGACCTTCCAAAACAAGATCAACCGCATCATTATCAAGGGTAAAAAGTTCTGGAGCTTCCGCAGAGCAAATGGGGCACCGGTAGACATCACCCTGAATCTGTACCAGGACAACAACTTCACAACGCCTTTCAAGACCCTCCAATTGCCCGCGGGCCAAGTGGATTATACCTTTGACGACAACATCCCGCCGGGACATACCTACGAAGTCCGCGAAGCGCCGCTGGATGGATTCTACACGACGAAAAATGGCAACGACTTCACCAATACCGAGACCGGCCTGAAGGTGTATAAGTACATCACAGGGACCACCACCCTGCTGGGCGGCGCGACCCTAGAGCTGGTAGAAAAAGGCGCAACCCCTGCGCAGGACAAGGTAATTGGTACCGCGTGGAACACCACCGATGAAAACCCCAAGGAGTTCTACGGGGTGGTCACCCCGGGCAAGGCCTACTATATCCGTGAAGTGACCCCGCCCAGCGGGTACCTGAGGGCGACCCGTGTGGAATTCATCGCGCAGGACGCGCTGGCGTACACCAACGTTGCCACCCAGGAAGAGTTCATGTATGACACGCCCATCACCAAAAAGGACATCAAGGTGACCAAGGTATGGGACAGCAATGGCGCGGCCATTGCCACATTCCCGGATGTGACCTTTGAGCTGTTCCAGAATGGAACCAGGGTGGACACGGTCACGCTTACCCACCCGGCAACGGAGCATACCTTCGGCAACCTGGAAACCACCGATGCCGATGGCAACTCCTATACCTACGATGTGCAGGAGCTGACGGTGGCTGGCTACCACACCAAGAAGGACACCGTGCCCGGAGGCTATAAATTCACCAACACCTACACCAAGGTTACGGTGGAAAAGAAGCGCGGGGAAACCACCAGGGGCTTGGCTGGCGCCATGCTGGAAATCTGGGAAGTCACCACCCCCGCCCCCAGCGCTCCCGTGTACGGCCCCTTTGAAAGCACGGAGAACGGATTCGTGATCGAAGGCGTCCTCTCCAGCGGAAAGACCTATGAACTGCGGGAGACCTTCGTGCCCGCTGGATTCATTATGGCCGATCCCGTGACATTCACCGTGGACCAACCTGTGAAGTCCGTCCCCATGAAGGACTTGCCCACCAAGGTGGTCATCCGCAAGCTGGACGACCAGCTCCCGGCGCAACCCGTTGTGGGCGCTACATTGGAGATTTGGAAGGAAGGCGGCACGGCGGCGTATAAGACCTACACCACCACCGCCGCCACCCAGATCATCTCCAAGGATGGCATTGCCCTGAGCGTTGCTGGCGATTATCAGGTAGGCTCCATTGTGCTGGAAGCAATCCTGGAGCCTGGGAACTACACCCTGAAGGAAAAGCCGGATGCGCCCGCAGGCTATTTGCTGGCATCTCCCATCAACTTCACCGTGGACGACGAAGGTGCGGTTGTCAACCTCACCATGGTGGACGTGATCGACACTACCGACTTCAAAGTCTTGGTCCACAAGAAGGATCAGTTTGGCGACTACGTTGTGGGCGCTGTCATGCGGCTCTACGATCTGTCCAAGCCCGCTCCCGATGACTTGGTGGAAGAGTGGGAAACGGACGGCCAGGCCAAAACCTTCTTCCTGCAAAGCTCTACCACCAACCGTTATAAGATTGAAGAAGTCACGCCGCCGCGCGGGTATACCGCCATCACGGAGCCTTATGTCTTCAACGTGTCCGCCAATTCGGACGCGGTGAAGTATGGCATCACGCTCATTGATCCCAGAGTATTCATTGATGTCAAGGTCACCAAGACATGGCGGGATCCCTTGGGGACCCTGACCCACCCCACCGCCAGGATCAACCTGTACCGCAACGATGCGCCCACCACTGTCTACCAGTATGTGGACCTGCCGGCACCGGCCACCAGCACCGGCACAGTGACGTATACCTTTGCCAACCTGCCCGCGGAAGGGCCCAACAAGTTCAAGTACACCTACACCACGGCGGAAGTGCCCATGGATGGATATGTGACCGTCAAGAACGGGGACGATTATACCAACACCCCCACCAACTTGATCATCCATAAGCGGACCCCTGGGGGGCAGCTCCTGCCTGGGGTAGAGCTGGGATTGTACCTGAACAATGTGCTGGTGGGCAGCACCTGGACCACCAATCCCAAGCAGTTCGTAGGCGTGCTCAAAGCAGGCGAAACCTATGAGCTGAGGGAAATCACCGCGCCGCTGGGCTATCAAAAGATCACCCCCCTGCCCATCCTCATCAAAACGGATGGCACAGAGCAATCCATCGATGTGGAGGATCCGCTGAAGCCTTGGGAGCTGACCGTTCGCAAAGTGGCGCTGAACAGAAGCACGGGCGTGGAGACGCCCCTGGCGAATGTGCGGCTGGGGATCTTCGTGGTGGGAAGCGTTGCGGCCACCAAAGAGTGGACCACCGACGGAACCGGTTCTGTGACCTTTACGGACCTGGATCCCACCCAGCAATATGTATTGAAGGAAATCACCCCGCCCAGTGGATTTACCCAAGCGGTGGAGGTGCCCTTCCAAATCAATACGGATGCCCAGAACAAGCAAATCATTACCATGACCAACTATGTGACCAAGGTTGAGATTTCCAAGTTGGCGGCAGGCGCCTCTCACGTGGCAGGAGCCATCCTGGAGATCCGGGAAGGGGCAACGCCGGTACGCCGTTGGCAGTCCAACGGCACAGGCAGCCAAGTCTTCTACGGCCTAAAGACCGGCACCGTCTATACACTGATGGAACTGATTCCGCCTCCCGGCCATGTGGCCATTGACAACGCGCCTCAGTTCACCATCGCCACCGGCGGTACCGTGACAGTGGGTGGTACTGTTCCCAATGAGCTCACCACCACACCCAGGGCCAGCATTACCATGATTGGCGATCCGGCGAACATGGGATACGCTAGCGAGCCAAACTTCAGCGGGAACGTAAGCCTCACCGTGATCGACCCGCTGTTGAATGTGGAGTTTGGCAAGAACAGCGACCTCACCCTTACCGCCTTGGACGGAGCTGAGATGGAACTGTATGAGGGCGCTTATGCTGCGAATAAGACCCCGTACCTGACCTGGACCAGCGCAGGAACGCCTTACAAGCCTACCAAGCCCTTGCAGGTGGGTCAGCTCTATACCCTGCATGAGCACAAGGCGCCCGATGGATATCGCCGGGCAGCGGATATGTCCATTACCATCGCCAACACCACCAACTTGCAAGGCCTGACCATGGTGGACCTGGCCACCCGCGTTTCCATCGCCAAGGTGGCGCCTGGCAGCACCAGCGCCAACCCCATCTATGTCGAGGGCGCGGAGTTGACCCTGCGGGAAGCCGGCACCAATGGCAGGCTGGTAGAAACGTGGACCACCATAGCCGCGCCCAAAGAGTTCATAGGCGTTTTGGTACCGGACCGCGATTACATCCTCACCGAAACCAAAACCCCGGCGGGCTATTCCACAGCGACAGCCATCCCCTTCAGAATCACGCAGACGGTTTCTTCCTACGACATCACCATGGAAGATAAGCCCCTGGACATCCGCATCGCGAAGATGAACCATGACGGAACCGGCTATCTGGACGGCGTGGAGCTGGAACTGTATGCAGGCGCGTCTGTTGTGGGCGGCACAAAGATCGACAGCTGGACCACCAACGCCACCAGCTATCACACCCCAGCCGTCAAGCTGGAAACGGGCAAGACCTATACCGTGCATGAAGTGTCCGCCCCGGTGGGCTATACCCTGGCTCCGGATGTGACCTTCACCGTGCGAAATGGTGCGGATCAACAGATTGTGGAGATGCGGAACATCAAGACGGAAGTGCGCTTCATTAAGCTGAATCAGCACTCCGGCCAGCCCCTGGCGGGCGCCGCGCTAAAGGTTGTGGATACGGCCACAGGCAACACCGTAGCCAACTGGACCAGCGCGGTGACCCCCCATGTGATCTATGGATTGCCGGTGGGTTCGTACTCCCTGGTGGAAGACACCGCTCCCGCAGGATTTGCCAAAGCGGTCAGCGTGCCCTTCACCGTGAATACCAAGCAGCAGGCAATCACCGTGACCATGGAAGATCCGTTTATCTACAAGTTTAGCAAGGTGGACGCCACCACCCGCGCCCTCTTGTCCGGCGCAGTGCTCCACATTGAGGACATGAGCGGCAACATCGTGGAACCGGACTGGACCAGCTCCAACTACGTGCCCCATGAAGTGGTGGGCGTGTTGAAAGCGGGCACCAGGTACCGGGTGGTAGAGGTCACCCCGCCCTTTGGGTACCAAAGGGGCGGCCCGTGGGAATTCACTTTTGCCGCCAGTTCGACGCCCCAGACCTTTGCGCTGGATAACGTGCGCACCGTTACGCCTCCCACGCTGCCTCCGGGACCGGGTCCGAATACCGTGGACGTAGTGGTGACCAAGCGTTGGGTGGACAACAACAACGCGGCGGGCATCCGGCCCAGCTCCATCAAGCTGAACCTGTTCCAGAAGCTTTCTACCGATACGGCCTACCCTGCGGCCCCGTTGGTCTCCGTAGACGTAACGGGCACCACCAACACCTGGCGGTTCACCTTTGCGGATTTGGATGCCAGCAACGCCAGCAATGTGCGGTACGACTACCTCGTCACAGAGGACCGGGTGGCAGGATACGACACCACCTATGCCAATAACGGTAGAAGCATTACCAACACCATTCCTCAGAACCCGAACCAGCCCACCGCCACACCTTTCGCCACCCCCACGGCCCTGGTGAACATTCTGGGCAACCGGATCCCCTTGGGCGTGAAATTTGTGGACGGAGAATGGGTATACATCGATGAGTACAACACCCCGCTGGGTACCGTGGCCCTTACAGGCAACGATACCAACTGGATACTCATCGGAGCCGCGGCCCTGATGCCGCTGCTGGTCGCCGTGCTGGCTGCCGTGGAGATCCGCCGCCGTAAAAAGCATACGGCTCGCAAAGCAGACCAGTAAGCATCGTCAACGGAACAACTAAACCATGGCGAGGCTGCTGCAACAACGAAGCAGCCTCGCCTTTGCGAAGCAAGGAAGGAACCACCGGCATGGCAAAAAAGAAGCGGAAACATAGCAGCGTAGGGTTGTATATTATGATTGCCCTCTGCTTTTTGACCAGCGCGGTGGCGCTTTGGGGCGCGCTGAGCAAGTTAAAGGTCCATCAGGAAAGCGCCGCCGCTTACCATGAGCTGCAGCAGGAAGTGGTTGCGCAAGAAATGCAACCGCTTTCGGAGAGTTCTGCCTTTGAGCAGGAGGAATACGTGCCCAAGGGATTGGAAGAGCAGGAGACAAACCAGGAAGATACCATGTGGTTTATCGAAATGGACAAGCCGCGCTTGGAGCATTCCTTTGAACGGGGGGAAGCCACCGCGCCCCCGGCCACAACGCAGGCGACGCAGCCCCCGTTAGAAAATCAGGGGGAGGCGGGAGAACCCACGGAATCCGCCGCCCAAGGGCCTGCGCAGGTGCAAGAAAAGGCAGAGGCCACGGTCACGCCGCAGGCAGCCGCTGCAGCCATACCGCAGGGAACGGCTAAGCCGCAGGGCACAGTCACGCCGCAGGCGGCAGCTGCAGCCAAACCGCAGGGCACAGCCAAGCCGCAGGCATCCATTGAAGCTAAGCCGCAGGGCACAGCTGCGGTCCAGACCACAGTCACGCCGCAGGCATCCATTGAAGCCAAGCCGCAGGGCGCTACCAAGCCACAGGCCACAGCAGAGGCCCAGACCACGGACGCGCCAGAGGGAACGGCCCGGGCAAAACAGAACATTACATCGGAAGCGGCGATTCCCGGAACACAAACCCTTGCAAGGCAAGCGCAAGGCGCAGCAGAAACCAACACCCAAGCCACGGCGGAGCCAAAGCAGGCCTCTATTCTGGAAGTGTCGGAGGAGGACGCGTCACCCTCCGCCCAGGCCACGATGGGGTTGCAGGCCGATGGGGCTTCCACCCCGCTGCCGCCCCCAGTCCCCATGAAGCCCAAGACCGCGGCCTCAGCGTCCACGGCGCCCTCCCAGACGTCCAGCCCTACACCGGCCCCCACGCCAAAGCCCACGGAGGAACCGGAATGGCAGCGCTTTGTGGACATCGACGAGGTACACTACACGGTGAATTTTCCCTATCTGAAAACCGTGTATCCCAACGTGGTAGCCTGGCTGCTGCAGGAGGGCACCAACATCAATTACCCTGTCATGCAGGCCAAGAACAATGATTATTACCTGGACCGCATGTTCAACGGGCGGGAGAATGAAGACGGTTCCGTGTTTATGGATAGCGGGAATTCCGCGTATTTTGTGGACGCCAACACCTACCTTTACGCTCATAATACAAAAGTGGGCACAATGTTTTCCACGCTTTCCAACTACGCCAGCCAAGAATATTATGAACAACATCCCGGGGCCCTCTTATTGACGCCCTATGCGGATTTCAAAGTAGATTTTTTTGCCAGCACCGTCAGCTTGGTGGAGGAAGAAGCCCAATGGCGGGTGAAGCAGTTCAGCAAAAAGGCGGAATTTGAGGCCTATTTGGAGGAACTGAAAGGCAACTCTCTTTTCAAGAGCGATGTTTCCCCGGAATGGGGGGACCAGTGGTTGGTGCTTTGTACCTGTACCAACATACGGCACGGGCAGCGTTATGTGGTGTATGGACGGATGCGTCAAATTCGCTACGGCACAGAGGAAACCATTACCCTCACCAAGATGAACATCGACGCGAAGCCCACCAGCAATGGCAAGGTACAGGTAGGCCCCCTGGGCGAAATGATGGTGTACGGGCAAAATGATCAGCTGTGGGCAGGCCTGCAGTTTGATGGCCGGGGCGGGGATAAGAAGCGCTCCTTCGGGGATGGCGGGGCGGGCCCAACGGCGGTGGCCATGGCCGTGGCCAACCTGGTTCCGGAAGAAAACCTGCCGCGCATCACCGGCTATTCCAACACAGCGGCGGGCTATACCTTCTGCACTTGCTCCGTGAACCAGTATTATTGCAACAAGAAGCATGCGCAATACCAGATTCAAACCCCTGAAGAATTTGCCCGGTATTTGCCCATGGCCATGGCCAGCTTCACCACCGGTAATAACCTTTGGTCGGAAACATCCCGGACCGGCATTGGCGGTACAAGCATGCGTTTTGTGCAGTATATCGCAGGCATTTATAAGCTGCAATTGACGCCCAGCCTGGACATTTCGGGTGCGGACGCCGCCCTGGCGCGGGGAGGCATGGCGGTTTGTTCCACAGGGGCGAATTCTCCCTTTGCCAAAGGAAGCCATTATGTTGTGCTGGCAGGGATGGACGAGACGCATTACTACCTTTTGGACCCCTTCCGCAGAACCAGTTACCAGGGCACGGACGCTGCCGGGTTGTTGGAAGTGGTTGCGCCGGGGGTGGTGCGCACTAAAAAGGACAATGCCCAGTGGCTGGGCCTCAACGCCTTCTATATTTTGGAAAAGGGAAGATAGAGCAAATTCCAAAACATAACCCAGTCTTTGCGGATCTTTTCCCCAGGCGCGTTGCCTCGTCCGGTCAGCATAGCCCCACTATGCCTCCCTCCCTCGGCTGAGCGCCAGGGAAAAATCTCTCGCAAATCCTGTGGCTACGTTTTCGGAATTTGCTCTAAGAATAGCGAATCCATTCAGCGCCCTTCCCTACAGAAGCTGCCGCATCATCCCGGCAGCTTTTATATTGGGAAAGCATCCCAGAAAGAAGTGCGTTTCCAAAACCCTGGAGGGATGGTATACTAATACTACCTTTGCTCCTTCACGGAATCACCAAAGCGAGCGGCACAAAGGGGGATGTACGCCAGGGGGCCATTCGGTTTCCGGCGGTAAGTAGATGCAAAAGGCGCCTTTGGAAAAGAGCGTGCAGGGCCTCACTTCGCAGCAAGCCCAGGCCATAGCCAGGCAGGGAGAAACCAACCATATGCCAAAGCAGGGGGAGGATAGCCTGCTGGGGATTGTGTGGCGCAATGTGTTTACGTTGTTCAATCTTTTGAATGTGGCGCTGGCGGGAATGCTCTTCTTTGTAGGCAGCTACCGCAACCTGCTGTTTCTGGGCGTTGTGGTCAGCAATGCGCTGATTGGTCTGGTGCAGGAATGGCGGGCGAAAAAGATGCATGATCGGCTGCAATTGCTTTCGGAGGGAAAAATACGGACCCTGCGGGACGGTGCGCTGGTGCGTCTGGCTCCCGCTGAGCTGGTACGGGAGGATGTGGTGCGGCTCAGCAGGGGGGAGCAGGTGCCGGCGGACGCCAGGGTGCTTGCTGGCGCTTGTGAAGCCAACGAAGCCCTTTTGACGGGAGAAAGCGACCCAGTAGGAAAAAACCCTGGGGACAGCCTGAAATCCGGCAGCTTTTTGACGGAGGGCAGCGTGACGGCGGTATTGACCGCCGTGGGCAAGGACAGCTATGCGGGACATTTGCAAATGGCAGCCAGGAAAGTACACCGGTCCCGCAGCGAGCTGATGGAGGGCATGGGCGGGCTGGTTCGCTTCATTTCGATTGCCATACTGCCCTTGGGCCTCCTGCTGTACGGGAAACAAACCCACTTTCTAGGGCTGGAGCACCCGGACGCAGTGACCAAAACCGTGGCGGCCATGCTGGGGATGATTCCAGAAGGCCTCATTTTACTGACTTCTCTGGCCCTGGCGGCGGGCGCGATCCGGCTGGGAAAGCAGAAGGCGCTGGTGAATCAACTCTACGGAATTGAATCCTTGGCCCGCACCGATGTGATTTGCATGGATAAGACAGGGACCCTGACCAATGGCGCCATGTCCCTGGAACGGGTGCTGCCGCTGAACCAGCAGCCCCAGGAGGTTATTTCCGCTTGCATGGTGGCTTTTCTGGACGCCCAAGAGGAGGAAGGCCCCACCCAGGACGCCTTGCGCAGGGCCTTTGGAATAGCTGGGACCCAGGAGGAATACCTGCAAAGGGTTTCTTTTGCCAGCCAGCGCAAATGGGCGGCGGTACAGTTTGCCAAGGAAGCCCTGGGCACGGTGGTGATGGGCGCGCCGGAAAGGCTGCTGCCCCCAGGGGACCCAGCCAGAGAGCAGGCCCAGGCATGCGCGGAGCAAGGCCTGCGGGTGCTGCTGTTGGCCCGGAGCGGGTCCGCCTTGCCGGAGACGGGCTTGCCAGAGGGTTTGCAAGGGCTGGCGTTGCTTTGCCTCCGGGACACCCTGCGCCCCCAGGTGGAGGAGACCCTCCGTTATTTTGAGGCCCAGGGCGTGGAGCTGAAAGTGCTTTCCGGGGACCATCCCGGCACGGTGGCCAGTGTGGCCCGGCAAGCGGGCCTCCCGGGAGCGGAAAGGCTGGTGGATTTGTCCGTCTGTGAGGCCCCGGTGGACTATGGGGTCCTTTGTGAAGCGTACACCCTCTTTGCCAGGGTCAGCCCAGAGGACAAGCGGGGGCTGGTGGAAGCGCTGAAACAAAAGGGCCATGGGGTGGCCATGATCGGCGATGGCGTCAACGACATCCCGGCGCTCAAGGCGGCGGACTGTTCCATTGCCATGGCCGGGGGCAGCGATGCGGCCTGCCGGGTGGCACAGATTACCCTGCTGGACGAAAGCTTTTCCGCCATGCCCCAGATTTTGCAGGAAGGCAGGCGGGTCATCAACAATATCACGCAAGCCTCATCTCTGTTTTTGGTGAAGAATATTTTTAGCTTTCTGCTGACGGCCTTGCTTTTGTTGCTGCCCTTCCCCTACCCCTTTGTGCCCATCCAGCTGACGCTGATTGCCACCAGCGCCATTGGGATTCCCTCCTTTGTGCTGGCGCTGCAGCCCAACAAAGAGAGGGTCCAGGGTCGGTTTTTGCAGAATATGGTTGCCAAGGCCCTGCCGGGAGGGCTGGTGACGGGCCTGTTGGTGGTGGCGCTCTGTTTGCTCCATAGGCCTTTGCAGTTGGAAGGCCAGCGGCTGGGTACCTTCTGCGTTTTGGCCGCAGGCATCACGGGGCTATGGGTGTTATGGTTTGCCTGCTTGCCCCTGAACGGGCTTCGCGCGGCGCTGATTGCGGCCATGTCCCTCCTTTTTACCGTGAGTGTGATGGCCTTCCCTGGGGCATTTTATCTCAGCGCCCTATCCCTTGGAGACCTACCGCTGGTGGCGGGACTGCTGGCAGTATCGCCGCTGTGCCTCTGGGGCGGTATGGGCTTGGTGTCCGGGGTTCTGCGGGCGCGGGAGAAGGCTTACGCGCCTCCCAGGGCATCTGAAAAGGGTACAGGGATGGCCGCTTAACCAACGCGATGCAAGGAGGAAAAGCCATGCTGCGGGTGCATCAGATCAAGCTTTCTTTGGACCAGGCGGCGGCGCAGCATCCTGCGGGTACCGTGGGCGAGTCCCTTTTGCGTAGCCTTTGCGCCAAGCGCCTTCGCATTCCGGCGGAGACGATCCAAAGGGCTGTGCTGGTGAAGCGCAGTGTGGATGCCCGGGACAAAGGGGATGTGCATTTTGCGCTGACGGTAGACCTGGCCCTGGCAGGCGGTAAAAAGGCGGAAACCGCCATTGCCGCCAAGGAAAAGCCTAATGAAGTGACCTTGCTGGGGGGCGACAGAGAGGCCAGCGTGGAGCTGCTCCTGGGCGGCCCTCTCTGGAGGGGCAGCAGCGGAGCCCAGGGGGCCGACAGCCCCAGGCCCCTGGTGGTGGGGGCGGGCCCCGCGGGGTTGTTTTGCGCTTATTCCCTGGCCCGGCGGGGGGCGAACCCCATCTTGATCGAGCGGGGACAGCCGGTGGAAGGCCGCGCCAACTCTGTGGACGCGCTAGAAAGAGAAGGGTTGCTGGACCCGGAGAGCCATGTGCTGTTTGGAGAGGGTGGCGCGGGGGCCTTTAGCGATGGGAAGCTCACCTGCGGGCTCAACCATCCGCACATCCCCACGGTACTGCGGACCTTAGTGGACGCCGGCGCGCCGGAGGACATCCTGACCGCGCAAAGGCCCCATATCGGCACGGATGAGCTGCGCCGGGTGCTGAAAAACCTGCGCCGGAGATTGCAGGAGATGGGCGTGGACATTCGGTTTGGACATCGGCTGGACGGGCTTGTGCTGCGGAGCGGAAGAGTGGTCCAAGCCATGGTGAGCGCGGCGCAGGGCGCTGGGCCATGCCAAACAGAGGTTTTGGCGGCTTCCCATGTGTTTTTGGCCATTGGCCATAGCGCCAGGGATACCTACGCCTGGCTGCATGAGATGGGCCTGCCCATGGAACAGAAGCCTTTTGCGGTGGGGCTGCGGATCGAGCACCCGCAAGGGGACATCGACAAGGCCCAATATGGCAGAGCGGCGGGGCACTCGGCCCTGCCCCCGGCGGAGTACAAGCTGAACGTGGCCACCCCGGACGGCAGGGGCGTGTACACCTTTTGCATGTGCCCCGGCGGTCAGGTGATCGCCAGCATGAGTGAAGAAGGAACCATCAATGTGAACGGCATGAGCCTTCACGCCCGGGCCGGGGAAAATGCCAACGCGGCCTTGCTGGTGGGAGTGAGGCCTGCGGATTTCGGCGATGACCATCCCTTGGCCGGGGTCCGGTTTCAGCGGGACATAGAGCGGAGGGCCTATGCCTTGGCCAATCCCTCCATCTCGGGCGCGGGCGGCAAACAAAGCCTGTTGGCCCCTTGCCAGCGGGTGGAGGACTTCTTGCAGGGAAGAGCCACCACAGCCTACGGCGCGGTGCGGCCCAGCTACCGCCCCGGCACGTGGATGGGAGAGATGACGCCCTGCTTGCCCCCTTTTGTGGCGGAAAATTTGCGCTACGCCCTGCCCCGGTTGGGGCAACGGCTGAAGGGCTTTGACCACCCGGACGCCCTGCTGACAGGGCCGGAGACCCGCTCCTCCTCACCGGTGCGACTGCTGCGCAACAGCCACAGGGAAAGCGCGCTGCCGGGGCTCTATCCCATCGGCGAAGGCGCGGGGTACGCGGGCGGAATCGTCAGCGCCGCCGTGGACGGGTTGCTGGCGGGGATGGAATGTGACGGATAGAAAACGGCCGCAACAAAACGGGCGCAACAAAACGGGCGCAAGAAAATGGCCGCAACAAAACGGCCGCAACAAAACGGGCGCAAGAAAATGGCCATTGATAAAAACAATCATAGCAGGAGGTGCCCCATGAGCCTTTCCAAACCCCGTTATCAGTCCGTGGAGGAATACATCGCGGCGGCTCCGGCGGAGAGCCGGGCCTATTTGGAAGCCTTGCGAGGGATCATCCGTACCACCGCGCCGGAGGCGGAAGAGTGCATTCGCTATGACATGCCCGGTTACTATGTGCAGGGTCACCCCCTGGTGTACTTCTCCCATGCCAAGGCCCATGTAACGCTGCATGTGGGCCGTGAGCCCTTGGAAGCCATGAAGGAACAGCTACAGGGATACCGGCAAACCCGTGGAGGCGTGCATTTTTTCTATCAAAAGCCCCTGCCGCTGCCCCTGGTGGAAGCGCTGGTCCAGTGCCGGTTACGGCAAAGGGAGGCGGAACAAGCGCAGCGGGGATAACGCATTTTTGCTGAAACGTCTATGAAACAGGCATTTTAGAGATGGGTTCAGGGCAAGCCCTGACGGTGGTTTGGAGGCGGAGCCTCCAAAGGGAAATGGATAGCAATCGAAGCGGCCTTCGGGTCGCTTTTTTGTGTTCCTTGGGCGGGTTTGTCATATCCACACTGGTTTTGTCTGCCTTTCCCGAATGGAATATTCGCCGTGTTCCTGCGCCATACTCCCTATGTACAAGCAATGCAAAAGCGGAGGGATGACCATGGCAACCAACAAGGTGGAAATTTGCGGGGTGGATACCTCCACCCTGCCGGTACTCACCAACGAGCGGATGCGGCAGCTATTTCCTCTGGTGCACGGCGGGGATATGCGCGCCCGGGAGGAGTTCATTCGCGGCAATTTGAGGCTGGTGCTGAGCGTAATCCAACGCTTTGGCAACAGGGGCGAAAATGTGGATGATCTGTTTCAGGTGGGTTGCATCGGGCTGATCAAGGCATTAGATAATTTTGATGTAACACAGAATGTGCGCTTCTCCACCTATGCGGTTCCCATGATCATCGGTGAAATTCGCCGGTATTTGCGGGATAACAACGCCATTCGCGTCAGCCGGAGCCTGCGGGACATCGCCTACAAGGCATTAAAGGCGCGGGACCGCATGGCGGAGAGATTGGGACGGGAGCCCAATGTGACGGAACTGGCCCTGGAGCTGGGACTGCCCCGGGAGGACGTGGTGTTTGCCCTGGAAGCCATCCAAGACCCGGTCAGCTTGTTTGAACCGGTGTATAACGATGGGGGCGATGCCCTGTATATTATGGACCAGGTGACGGACAATAAAAAGCTGGACGACGGCTGGCTGGATGAAATTGGTGTGAAAGAAGCCATGGGGCGGCTGGGAGACCGGGAAAAGCATATTTTGAAGCTGCGGTTTTTTGAGGGCCGGACCCAGATGGAGGTGGCGGGGGAAATCGGCATTTCCCAAGCCCAGGTCAGCCGGTTGGAGAAAAACGCGCTGAGCCATATGCGCAAGCATGTTGGGGGATAAGAAGCAAGGGACCTTTTGTTCCACGGTAAGGGCAAGAAGAGCGCTTCTTGTCCTTTTTTTGTAAAAAATAGCGGAATTTGGTTACATTTTATTGACAAAACTAGGAAGCAGATGTATGATATGGGTGAAAACAGCATGATTGCAGCATTCTCTGTCAAAACAAAGCGTATCTGCTGAAAACAAGGCATACTTCTCCCAAGGAACGCCCCCTTGCACAAAAGAAATCTCAATCGCTTACCATCAAAATCAAGGAGGACTACACATGAAGAAGAGACTCGTTTCCATGGTGCTGGCAGCCCTGTTGTTGGCCTTGGTGGCCGTGCCGATGGCGGCATCCGCCATGACCCACGACGCCTATGTGTACACCAGCAACGGCAAAGCGTTGAACCTGCGTGCCCAACCTAACACCAGCGGCACCAATAAGCCCTTTGCCTCCATCCCTTACGGGGCAAAGGTGGTCATTGGCGAGCGGTACGACAGCACCTGGACCTACGTGTACTATAACAATCTTGAAGGCTTTGTGATGTCCCGTTATCTGACCTATGACAAGCCCGGCCCCAAGCCCGCCCCCAACCCCAAGCCCGCTCCCAACCCCACCCCCTCTGGTGTGGATTTGGGCACGCTGTTTAAGTACATGAAGCATGCCAACTATACGGCCCAGGTGCGGGCCTCTCTGCCTGGCGGTACGGTCAGTATGCGCTGGGCGCCCACCAAGGCCACCTCTGTTCTGGCCAAGTGCCACGATGGGGACATGATGCAGGTTTTGGCTGTTGGCAAGAGCTGGGCCCAGGTGCAGGATATGGAAACCGGCTACGTGGGCTTTATTGAGCGGACTCACTTGAGCCAGGTGGGCGTGGGCGGCTCGGGCAGCGCTGGCAATGGCGCGGCTGGCAACGGCGCTGTGATCGAGAGCGAGGACAGCGCACCCCAGCTGGATATGGAGAATGCTGAAGGCGCTGCGTAAACATCGGTGCTCATCAAGTACCAGGAGGATGAAAGGGGTTTATGAGAATGATGAAAAAGATTTTGGCCGCCTTGCTGGCGTGTCTCATGGTATTCACTGTGGCGGGCGCGTTTGCGGAGCACTATAAGCTGCAAGAGGACTTTACCAACTTCGATGTAGAGTTGGATATCCCAGAGGGCGCTACCTACGAGCAGAACCCGGAAGAAGAGATGCTCTGCCTACAGTTCTGGTTTGAGGATGGGTCCAAGCCCAGCTTTGACCTGAACGTGGCCCCCAGCGATATCGTGGACGGCCTGTCCTTGGGCGATTTTTCCCAGGAGGACAAGGATTCCATGGTTTCCATGGCTTCCGAGGGGTATTCCGTGCCCACCAATGAGTTCTTTGTCACGCCTTCCGGCAATACCATTTTGCTGACCCAGGAGACGGACGCCGCCGCTGGATACAGCGCGCTGATGACCACGGTTTACAAGGGATTCTTTGTGAACTTGTACATGGGGTATGAAGACGGTTCCCCTCTGACGGAGGACGACATGAAGCTGATGCACCAAGTGATTGAAAGCACCTGGATCGTTGGCGATGGCGTTTCAGCCGAGCTGGCCAAGTAAAGGCGCTTCCGAAGGATCAAAAAAGCCGTCCACTCCGCCATGGAGTGGACGGCTTTTTACATCGGTCATTTTTGCGCCTGGCCAATCATGTTGATGAGCCCCCCGGCTAGGGCCATATTCCGCTGGCGGTCGGTGAGGGGGAGCAGCGCGGTGACCGTAAAGCCTTTGGTTACATTTTTCACGGGGATTTGTTCCGCGCCGCCCTCCAGGAGGGCGCGGACGCCTTCCAGGGAGATGATGTCCTCCTGGTCAAAGCGGTCGTAATCCGCTTCATCCTGGAAGGTGAGGGGCAAAATGCCGTTGTTCAGCAGGTTGGCGGCATGGATGCGGGCAAAGCTCTTGGCCAGCACGCCCCGCACCTTCAGGTATAATGGCACCAAGGCCGCGTGCTCCCGGCTGCTGCCTTGGCCATAATTTTGCCCCGCCACCAAAAACCCGCCGCCCGCCAGCTTGGCGCGCTTGGGGAAAGTGGGGTCCACAGGGGCCAGGCAATGCTCGGCCAGCTTGGGTATGTTGCTGCGGAAGGGCAGCAGGGAACTGTCGCTGGGCATGATATGGTCCGTGGTGATGTTGTCCTCCATTTTGAGCAGCACAGGTCCCGCCAGGGTGTCGGGCAAGGCCTCCGCGTGGGGGAAGGGCTTGATGTTGGGTCCCCGGACCACGGCCAGGGAAGCGGCTTCCTCCGGGGTGGCGGGAGGGAGAATCAGGTTGTCATTGAGCAAGAACTGGGCAGGCATGTCCACAGTCAAATCCACAGAAAGGCTCCGTGGGTCGGTAAGAACACCGGCCAGGGCGGTGGCCGCGGCGGTTTCGCAGCTAACTAGGTACACGCCCGCGCTTTTGGTGCCGCTTCGGCCAAAGAAGTTGCGGTTGTTGGTGCGCACGCTTATCGCATCCGTACGGGGGCTTTGGCCCATACCGATGCAGGGGCCGCAGGCGCATTCCAAAATGCGGGCTCCGGCTTCGATCATGTCATGCAAGGCCCCGTTTGCGCTGAGCATACTCAGCACCTGGCGGCTGCCTGGGGCAATGACCAGCGACACGTCCGGATGGGCTGTTTTGCCCTTCAAAATGGCGGCCACCCGCATCATGTCCAGGTAGCTGCTGTTGGTACAGCTACCGATGCAAACCTGGTGGACCTTCACGGGTCCGGCTTCCGCCACGGGCTGCACATGGTCCGGCATATGGGGCAGGGCCACCAATGGGACCAGCTCGCTCAGGTTGATTTCCACGGTTTCCTCATACGTAGCGTCGGGATCGGCGGCCAAGGGCACAAAGTCCTGCTCCCGGCCCTGGGCTCTCAGGAAAGCAAGGGTCACCGGGTCGCTGGGGAAAACGGAGGTGGTGGCGCCCAGCTCCGCGCCCATGTTGGTGATGGTGGCCCGCTCTGGAATGGACAGGTTGGCCACGCCTTCCCCGGTGTATTCCATCACCTTGCCCACGCCTCCCTTGACGGAAAGACGGCGCAAAAGCTCCAAAATCACGTCCTTGGCGGCCACGGCCTTGGGCAGGGTTCCCGTCAGGTGTACATTCACCACGCTGGGGCAAGTGAGGTAATAGGCCCCGCCGCCCATGGCCACGGCCACGTCCAGCCCCCCGGCGCCAATGGCCAGCATACCAAGGCCGCCTCCGGTGGGGGTATGGCTGTCGCTGCCCAGCAAAGTCTTGCCGGGTATGCCAATGCGCTCCAGATGCACCTGGTGGCAGATGCCATTGCCGGGCTTGCTAAGGTACACCCCGTGCTTTTTCGCCACGGTGGTGATATATTGATGGTCGTCCGCGTTTTCAAAACCCGTTTGCAAGGTGTTGTGGTCAATATACGCCAGGCTTTTTTCTGTTTTGGCCCGGGGGATGCCCATGGCCTCAAACTGCAAATAGGCCATGGTTCCTGTGGAGTCCTGGGTGAGGGTTTGGTCGATTTTGATGGCAATTTCGCCGCCCGGAACCAGTGCGCCTTGCAGCAGGTGCGCGGCCAGGATTTTTTGTGTTACGTTCATAGAACGCCTCCAAGGGAGATTTGCTGTAGCAGCATTGTTTCCTTGCCAGTATACGGTAGGATGAGGAGCGATTCAAGTGAAATGACAGGAAAATGCAGCATTTATACAGAGTGCGACAGATGTTACAGCAAATGGAGACCGCGGCTTTGTCAATCCCCTGAGAACATGGTATAATGAACGAAAGGAAACAAGGACATACGAAGGAGGGATTCGCGTGAAGGCGAAGCAAGGGACCTTTCGCTCTGTTGCCGGGGAAGAACTGGAAAAGCGGCTGTGGCTGCCGGAGGGGCAGCCCAAGGGTGTGCTGCAGCTGTTGCACGGCATGGCCGAGCATATCGACCGGTATGAGGCCACCGCCCAGCGGCTGAATCAGGCGGGATTCGCGGTGGTGGGGCATACCCATCTGGGGCACGGCGGCCAGGCAAAGACCCTGGGCCATTTTGCCAAGAAGGGCGGTTGGGACGCCTTGATCGACGATACCCAGGCCCTTCGGCTGGCCACCCAGGCGGAGTATCCGGGCCTGCCGTATTTCTTGCTGGGACATAGTATGGGAAGCTTTGTGGCGCGGGGATACGCCTTGAAATATGAAAAGGGGCTGCAAGGGTTGGTCCTCTCTGGGACAGGGCATTTTGACCCGCTGATTGTAACGGTGGGCCGCTTGGTGGCCAACCTCCTTTGCGCCCTGGGGGCAGGCGAAAAGCCCAGCGGCTTGCTGGCGGCCATGAGCAACGCCGGATATAACAAGAGCTATGCCCAGGTGAGGACCACGTATGACTGGCTGTCCTCTGACCAAGACGTAGTGGATGCGTACATCGCCGACCCGTTTTGCGGATTCCCCTTCACCGCCCGGGGCTACCGGGACATGTTTGACGGCCTGGCACGGCTGTACCCGGGCCATCTGGGCTCCATGGAAAAGGCCATTCCCGTGTTGCTCTTTGCTGGGAAAGAGGATCCGGTGGGGGCCTATGGGAAGGGCGTAGAAAAGGTGGGCGATGAGCTGAAAGCCGCCGGGGCGCAGGATGTGACCGTGAAGCTCTATGATGGCGGACGCCATGAGATGTTCAACGAAAAGGGAAAAGAGACCGTGTGGGCGGATTTGATCGCCTGGATGGAAAAGCGGATGTAGTTTTCAGTTGCAGCGCTCCGCGTCTGGCTCCTGCCTTTGGGGTATGCGGGCCGTACTGTCGTTTGTCCGTTCCTCCCTCGCGCTCACCCCTTGACCTGCTTTTGAAGTTCAATGAAGGGATTCTAAAGGGCATAGCCCTTTAGCCGCCAGAGGCCGTTTTTTTCCAGTTTTTCTCGCAAGCAAGCCGGGCCATTCCGAAAGGACTGGCCCGGCTTATCTATATCTTTCTTCACTTATTTCGCCTCAGCGGAGGAGGCGGCTGCTCCGTACCGTCAAAGGGAATGTAACGCTTCTCCTTAAAGCCTTTTTTGTAGACGAAGTAGCGGCCATGCTCCCGCCAGCGGTCGGCGGTGCTGTGCCCGGCGATAAAATCGAATTGGCAATTGGGAAGGCCTTTGGTAAGGAGGTCTTTCTGCTCCTCGGAAAGGCCCGCATGGGAGATCCAGCAGCGCTGCAGGGTGGTATTGGTGAGCAGCGGCGTCACATCGTTGTCCTTAATGCGGGTGAAGCACAAGTTCAGGTCCAGCAATTTCGGCATGTTCTGCAAAGGGGAAATATCCGTAATGGGGTTTTTAAAGAGCTCCAGGTACTCCAGTTCCTTCAAGTCCTCCAGGGGGGTCAGGTCGGTGATGGCGTTATCCACCAAAATGAGCAGCTTCAGCTGCGGCAGTTCCCGCAGGAAGGAAATGTCCCGGATCATATTATGGCCCAGGTCCAACATTTTCAGGTTTTTGCAATACTTCAGCACCTCGAAGGTTTCCTCTGTAAAACGCCTGGAAGTGCTGCTGTTGTTGCCCATGGTGAGTACCTCGGCATCGGTGCGGATGCGCCGGGCATTGGCATACTGGACGGTCCAGCCAAACTCCGTGTCCGGATAAAGCTCCTTTAAAAGAGCCATGTTCGCCCGCCTAAAGGTAGTGGCATAGGTATGGACCACCTTAGCGTTGGGCAAGCAGGAGAGGGCGTCGATGAAATCTGCTTCATCGGTGATCTGGCGCTTCCCAAAATCAATGGTGGTGTCTAAGCTGCTGATGGAACGCTTGTTGGTTTTTACGGTCCAGTCCAGGGTGAGGCCTGGGAAGGCGCTGAGCAAAGCGCGCATATCATCCCGAGAGAGATTGCACCCTTGAAAACGGATTGTTTGGAGGCCCTCCACCTTCCGCAGCCCGGCAATGAGCTGGTCAGCAGACGGAAGCACCTGGCCGGATAGGTCCAGCTCCGTGGCCTGGGCCGGAAACACGGCGGGAATGGGGGTGGGTTTCGGCTTCCTGGCCGCCAGCGCACAGCTGGACACCGTGCAAAGGGCCGCCAGGAGTACAAGGAGGGCAATCCTGAAAAGCTTTGAATGGATGCGGTTCATTGGTTCACTTCCTGCCAATTTGATGCGAGAATGGGCTGCTGAGAAAATGCGCTCTACTACCATTATAAACGCTTCCAGGCTGCCGTCAAGCAGATGGAAACGTTTTTGGAAACTTTCACAAGGCCAAAACGGCCTGGCCCATGGAAAAGGATGGATTGTTAGACAGGTCCCTTCGTGGTATAATCAGCCTAGCGTAACGGCAAAGGAGGCTGGGAAGGTGAAGAGCGCACCCCGTGGCATCGAAAGCTTATTTTCCCCTGCGGAGCAGCCGTTGGTGGATGCTTTTTTGACGGATGTGCGGGCCCGCCTGAGCTTGAGCCATAAGCATACGGGACTGATGCTGGAAGACCATGCCAAGGCGCTTCGGTATTACATGGACCAGGGTATGAGCCTGCGGGAGGCCATAGGCAGGCTGGACCCGGCGCAGCTCAGCGATTTTTACCTGGTGGAGAGGGATGCCTGGTATCCCTTGGACCATGCGGCCAAGATTTACCCGCTGAGCATGAGCCTGAAACGGATGATGGTATTCCGTCTGTCCGGGTACCTCAAACAACCGGTGGAGCCGGTGGTTTTGCAAATGGCCCTCACCTATACCATCAAGCGCTTTCCCTACTTTGCCACGACCCTGAAAAGCGGGTTCTTCTGGCATTATCTGGACAGCTCCATGCGCCGTTACGCGGCCCGGCCGGAAACTAAGCTGCCTTGCGCGGTGATGCGGGTTAACGCGGGCGCGTCCCCTGCCTTGCGGGTGGTGTATTTTGAGAACAGAATCAGCGTGGAATTTTTCCATATCCTGGCAGACGGCACCGGCGCCAGCATATTTTTGCGCACCCTGCTTAGGGAATACCTGCGCTTGCTGGGGCACCAAATCCCTGCCACCGAAGGGGTGTTTGACGCGGCGGAACCGCCAGAACCCAAGGAATGGCAGGATGATTTCACCATCGGAGACAAAAGCCAGAGGGCAAAAGGCTTTATGGACAAGCGGGCGGTGCAGCTGCGGGGCGTAATCTCCTATGAGCTGCCCAGCCAAGTGCTGCATTATAACCTCTCTGTGAGGCAATTGCTGGCCAAGGCACGGGAAAAAGGCGTGACCATTACGGCCTTGCTGATGGGATACTTGCTGCTGAGCTGCAAGGAAGCCATGGCCCCGGGTTTTTCCCGCCGGAAGATCCAGATCCAGTTGCCGGTAAACATGCGCAAATTCTACCCCTCCCGCACCCTCCGCAATTTTTCCATGTATTGCAGCATTCGGATGCATCCCAGCGAGATCACCACCTTGGATGAGATGCTGCCGGAGATTACCCGCCAAATCAAAGAGGGCGGGAAAAAGGAGAGCCTGGACCAAACCCTGCATCTTTCCCGCAGGCTGGTGAAGTTGCTGCGCTTTGTGCCCTTAATGATCAAACGGCCTATCGCCTATTTCATTTACGGGTCTTTGGGAGATACGGTTTTTACCACCACCTTGAGCAACCTGGGGGCCGTGGCGCTGCCTGCGGAGATGGAGCCCTTTGTGGACAAGTTTGATTTTGTGCTAGGCCCCCCCATCACCAACCGGGCGACCTGCGCCTTGTGCAGCTATGGGGACCAGGCTGTGCTCACCGTGACCAAAAACACGCAGGTTTCCACCTTTGAAAACAGCCTGTACCGGCGGCTGTGCGAGGATGGGCTGTCGGTGTACATGGAAGGGAGTGACTAAGCTGGAGATCCACCGCATTTACCCGGAGAAAAAGGCGAGCAGCTTTTTTACGCGCAACAAGCAGAACCTATTGCGCAGCGCCTTTTTGATAACGGGGTACACCTGCTTCATTGTCAATTTGTTGACCGGCGGCATGCCCTGGAGCCTGATTGTGATCGGTGGGCTTTGCGTGGCCTGGATTGCGTTTGTGTACAAGCCTATGGTGGAAAACACCCTCATCAAAAAGCTCAGCGATATTTCCATCGCCATCTGCTTTTACTTGTTTCTCCTGGATGCGATTTTGGAGCAGGGCTGGAGCTCCTTTGTGGTGCCCATCGTATTTTTCAGCGATTTGCTGCTGATCGGGTTCATTTACCTGGCGTTTTTCAAAAAACAGAAGCGAAACTTCATGCCGCTTTACGAATTGATTTTAGGGGGCTTCGTGGCTGTTTTGCTTAGCCTTACAGGCCTGCGGACGCTGAACTGGCCCCAGATTGTGGTGGGCAGCGTCAGCCTGGCGCTGTTGGTGTTAAGCGCAATCTTGTTTCCCAAAGATGTGATCCGGGAATTGCAGAAAAAAATGCACACGTAAGGGGCGGAAGGTACGGATTTCCGCGTGATTTGGCGGCAAAAGATGTGCGATTGGGCTTGTGGAACAGGTCATTTTTCCTATGCACAAAACCGGTTGTGCATCATTGGTGGTGACGCGGCCCCAGAGCAAAGGAGGGTCCGGCATCATGCCAGTTTTTTTGCCGGCAGCTGCGCCAGCACTATGCCTGTGAGCATCAAAACGCAGCCCAGCAATTCCTTTGCAGACAGGGTGTCGCCCAGCAGGACCCAGCCTGCCAGCACCGCGAAGACGCTTTCCAGGCAGAGAATCAAAGACGCCACGGTGGGGTTGGTGTCGCGTTGGCAAAGGATTTGCAAGGTATAGCCCACAGCGCCGCTTAATACCCCCGCGAACAAAATCGGCCCAATACCCCGCCAGATGCCTTCTACGGTAGGCTTTTCCAGCAAGAACGCCAGGGGAAGGCACAGGGCGGAACAGACGAAAAACTGCACGCAGCTCATGCGCAGGCAGTCGGCCCGGGAAGCAAAAAAGTCGATCACCAAGATGTGGCCGGTAAAGCAAAACGCGCAGAGGACCAGCAACAGATCGCCCAGGGAGATCGTCCATCCCGTGGTAACGCACAGCAGGAACAGCCCCAGGGTACAGACCGCCACCGCCAACCAAAGCAAGGGGCGAATCCTTCTGCCGCGAAGCAAGCCCGTGAGGGGAACCCATACAATGTACAGCGCGGTGATAAAGCCGGCCTTGCCGGGGGTGGAATGGACAATGCCCAGTTGCTGAAAGGTGGAGCCTAAGAACAAAGCCACGCCGCAACAAAGGCCGCCCAGCCAAAAGGGCTTTGGCCGCGCCGAGGGCGTAGGCGAAGGCTCCGTTTCGCCCTTGGACCGGGACAGCCAGGCGATGCAGGGAAGCAGGGCCAGCCCAGCCACTCCCATACGGATGCCGTTGAAAGTGAACGCTTCCATGCTGTTCATGGCCACATCCTGCGCCACAAACGTGACCCCCCAAATGAAGGCGGTCATAAGCAGCAGCAGGTTGGCGCGCAGGGTACGGGACATGCTCCACTTCCTTTCCGGGAACCCAGGGACCCAATCCACAAGATTGGTCCATCCTAGCACGGAGGGAAAGCGGCTGTCAAGGGAAAACGGCGCCCCCACTTTGGGGGGCACAAAAGACCGGGCTGCTTTCACAGCCCGGCCAGACTACTTATTGAGTTTTCCTGCCTGCTCGATTTCCAGGGAATCCCATGGATACCAGATTGCCAAAGATAGGAACCAAAAATCTATCTAAACCAATGACTGGGTTACCGGAGAAACCTGAGGGAAACCGTCTCCTTTGTGATAGAATATCCAGTGGTCAAAGTTCCGGGAAACCTGTTGTTCCGTGGGCATTGAGGCGCCCTTTGGAAAACCAGAATGTTTACCGGTATTTTGGGATGGGAGTTACTCCTCAATACCCTCTAAATCGCTTTCAAAATCCGCCTGAACAATCTCAATGAGCTTTTCGAGCAGGTCTTCGTCTTCCACGGGGACGAACTCTTCCATTTCCTCGCCGTCTTCCTCGGACTCCACAACCTTCATGATATAGAGGCTCACGGCTTCTTCCTCGTCGCCCTCATGGTCGTGGTCACAATGTTCGCATTCATGGTCGCAGTCGCTATCTTGCTGGGCATCGCCCAATACAACGTATTCTTCGCCGTTGTAGAAGAAATAGCGCACAACCTCTAGCAGAACCTTGTTCCCATCCTCATCAACGCCTTCGATGAGGTCTTGGTCCATTTCTTCGGCGGCAGAGCCGCCCATGGGCTGGTCGTCGTTGTACAATGGAATCGCCCCTCTTTCTGTGCAGATTTCAAGTGGTTTCGCCACTTCCCGGTGCGCCGTGGGATGGATTGGGGTTCGATAGGAAATATTGCACCGGGCACATCGCCCGCCTGCCGTCGCTGCGCACCCTGCGCGGTGGCCGCCGTGTCAACACAGCTTGCGGCCCGAAGGCGCCTGCGGCCGCGATGCGGAGCATGTTCCTTGTCCTCTCCCTTGGCTCAATCTTATTATACCCCAGCCCCCTGAAAATACAAGCGTTTCGGCAAACATTTTTTCCTTGTATTGTAAGGCTTTCTGTGATATACTAGACAAGTGGGCAGCGTTAGAGGGACGCGTCCTCTTTCTTTTTCAGGGGAGTTAAGCTGCCGTCTTTTTCCTGAATACGCACGGCTTCCAGCACTTGTTGCATGTTGGCCCGGAAGGCCGCAATGTACTCCGCCCGCAGGGAGGCTTGCTCGGCCAGCTCCTCTTCCAGCAGGACCCGTTCCCTGCTGAGACGCTTGAGTTCGTTGATCCGCGCGATTTTGGTTTGATCCATCAGGAAAATCTCCTTCTTTGTTTTACATTGCTAACAAATGCACGGGAGGGTGTGCCGTGGTCAAGGGCAAATGGATGCCCCAGGGCAGCGATATTGGGGAAGCGCTGCGCATTCGGGAGGCGGTGCTGGGAAAAGGCCGGGATGCGCTGGACGAGCAGGCCCAGCAGGTGTTGGTTTACCAGGGAGACCGGCCCGTGGGCGCCGCCCGGCTGTGGTGGGCGGAAGGCGCGTTCCATCTGGGGGAGGTCTGCGTGCTGGAAGAGGACCGCCACCAGGGGTTTGGTGACCTCCTGGTGCGGCTGGCCCTGTATAAGGCGCTCAGCCACCATGCCCGGCAGGTCCGCCTCAGCGCCCCCCGGACAGTCGCCCCGTTCTTTCGCCGCTACGGCTTTGCCCCAGAGCAGGAGCCCCTGGAGCGGGAAGGAACCCCCTGGGTGGACATGAGCCTGAGTGGGAACGCCATCTCCCTCAGCCCTTGCGGGAACCTCTGCAAAGGTTAGATTTTCTTTTTGGTAAACACCCATTTGCGCTGCAATTGATAGCTCACAAAAAACAGCACAATGTCCACCGGGACCTTGACCATATTTTCGCTCCAGCCCATCCAAAGGTGCAGACTGCTGGTCAGCGCCGCGGACAGGGCCATCACCAGGAAAAACACCACCAAGTAACGGGGCAGGGACTGCCCAAGGGAACTGTGGTCGGAAAAGACAAACTGCTTGTTCAAAAAGAAGTTCAGGATCCCGGAGAGCAGCCGGGAAAGGACAATGGCCAGGGCAATGCGGGGCAACAGGCTGACAACACCCAGGCGGATTCCCTGTTCCAAAACGGGGGACACGCCTTTTAACAGGTTGTTGATCAGCAGATACAGGCCGTAATCCGCCGCGAAGCTGACCACGGAAGAGCCGATGTAGCGAAAGAACCCGGCGAAAATGACCTTGTAAATGCGGGCGCTATCCCGTACGGCGCGGAAATGGCTGCCCTCGTTGTTGTTTTCATAAACGGTTTGGATGGGCAAAGGCCGCATAGGAATTTTGGCGGCGGCGCAGTCGATGAGCATATTCATTTCATATTCGTAGCGGTCGCCCTTCACGGCCATCATGGTGGGGAGCAAATCCCGGGCAAAGCCTCGAAGGCCCGTCTGGGTATCCCGCACCCAATGGCCGTACAGCAGCCAAAACACCGTGGAGGTGATGCGGTTGCCCGCCCGGCTTTTAAAGGGCACATGGGCTTCCCCAAAGTCACGGCTGCCCAGCAGCAGCCCGCTGCCGTCCTGGTGCAGGCTTTCGCTCATGCGCAACACATCCTGACAGGTGTGCTGGCCATCGCTGTCGGCAGTGACCACAAAGGCACACTCCGGGCATTGCTCCCACAGGTAGGCCATGCCCCGTTTCAGGGCCACGCCCTTGCCGGAGTTGGGGGCATAATGAATCACCTGCACCCGACTGCTTTTTGGAAGGGCGTCAAAAAAAGGAAGGAACGCGTCTCCGCTGCCGTCATCCACCACAACGATCTTGCAAAAGCCAGCCGCAAGCAAGCTTTCCACATAAGGGGCAAGCTTGTCATCCGGTTTGTAGCTGGGAATGAGAACAGCGGTATCCTGTGCATAAGCTGGTTGCATCAAAGGCATCCTCCCGCTTTTGTGAAGGCCCGCGCCAACAATGGAAAGACCGAGGGATCAGGGGCCCAAGTATGTATCCAGGTAGTCCGTCATCAGCGGACCCCAATCCTGGCCAGTATAGTCCGCCAGCAAAGACGAAAAGTCTTTCCGGGTTGCCAACTGGAACCGTTCTCTATCATAATATGCATTCAGGAAATCGTCAAGCTTCCCCTCTAAAGCGGTATCCAGGGCGCAGAAAAGCGCCGCTCCCCGGCGGTAGACCACCAGGCCATACTCACTCATATCAGAGAAATACGAAAGCGGGCTGGCGGGGGTGACGCCTTTGGGCACGGTAACCCGCATGGCGGTTTCAAACCGGGTGAACTGCGTGTCCTTCCGGGCCTCCGGGCCATAATAGGTTTCTACATAAGGAAGCAGGCTGTATTCGCACAGGGCTTCGTCCTGCCAGGGCTGGGCCACGGAATCGCTGCCCACCACCCCATACCACCACTGGTGGGCCGTTTCGTGTACTACCAAAAATTCCAAGTCCTGGCCCCCCTGTGCCAGGGTATCGCTGCTGAGCATGACCAAAGAGGGGTATTCCATGCCGCCAAAGGGAAAATCCACCTCGGCCAAGGTGAAGGCCGGGTACGGGTAAGCCCCAAAGCGCTTTGTGAAACAGGCCAGGGCCTGCTTGGCATAGCCCAGGGCTTCCTGGGCCTGGCTTTTTTCCTGGGCATAGGCAAGGACCTGGACGCCCTCTTGTACAGCCTGGGCCTGCTGGTATCCGGTGGAGAGGCACAGGGCAAAATCTCGCACTACCGGGGCCTCAAAGTGGTAGACTGTGTGATCCTCTTGAGAGGTCACGGCGGGAAAAGCGCTGCCCGCGCAAACATAGCCGCTGGGTACTGTCACATCCACAGTAAAGTTCATGCACTCGCTGAGAAAGGGGTCGCCCACCGGATAGTAGGGGTCCTCCCGGTAAGCGCCTTCTTGGAACAAAGCCGGCAGCGGGAAGCAGTTTCCCAGGGCCCAAATCCCGCTGTTTTCACCAAAGCGCATGGCCCCTTGGGGCACGTTCAGGGTATAGGCAAGCTCCAGGGACAGGGATGCGCCGGGGTTCCAGGGGCTGGCCAGGGGGATGGAAAGCACGGTTTTGGCGGCATCCTTGTACCGGTGCTGGACAGGGCTGGGCACCTGGCCCCCCAGCCCGACCCGTACAGAGGAAAGCACCAGGGAACCTGGGGAAAATCCCTCTGGATAGCATCCCTCGTATAGCTCCTCCGTGGCGGCGGGGCTGGTGTCTTCCCGCTGAAAGGCATTGGCATAGGTGCGAAGCACCACCATATCCCGGGGAAGGGACTCCCGGTTTTGCAGGGTCAGCCGCTGGGAGACCTGTAGCCGGTGCTGGTCCGGTTCAAAACGGGCCTTAATGGAAATTTCGTCCAGCCCGTGGGAAAAGGCCAGCAGCTCTTGGGAAGGGGCGGGGGCCGCAACCGGCGCACAGGCAAAAACCGCAAAAAGAATCAGCCCAGCCGCCAGCGTCAGAGCGCCGCCCATCAGCACCCAAGGCCTTTGATAAAATGGTTTTTGGGACTTCATGGCGGTCACCTCTTTGATAGGAAACGATTATCAGGAGAGCAAGCAAGAAGGCCCTTTCAGCCCGGCTTCACAAACTGTTTGCAGGCGCCTTCAATCAGCGCGTTCAGGGCTTCGTCAAAGCCCGGACCAATCTCCTGGCGGAACATCAGCGACATCATCAGCAGCCGCGCCACCGCGCTGACCGTTTCAATGTCCAGGGCCATTTCCAAGCCGCTGCGGCTGAGCAACTGCTGCAAGTGCTCCGCATCGCTGTGGTAATTGCCCCGCAGCACCTGTTCCGGCAGGCGGCGCAGCACCAGCGGAAGCTCGTCCTGGGTGAAGGGAAAGATGCACTTTTCCTCTGTGGCGCGGCACACTTCCTTCATGGCCAGGGCGGCCCGCTCCCAGGCAGGCAGGTCCGGGTTTTGATCAAACACCTGCTTGGCGCTGCCATAGATCTCGCTATGCACCTGCTCCAGCATGGTGAGAAATAAATGCTCCTTGCTTTGGTAAAAGGAATAGAAGGCCCCTTTGCTGATGCCGGCCCGCTTGGCCAGCTCATCCACCGTAGTGCGACGCATGCCCACGGTGGAGGCGCATTGCAACGCAACCTCCTGTAGCTTTTTTTCAATGGTATCCCGTTCTTTCGGGGTAAAGGCGGTTGCCATGACAAAACCCTCCTTTGCCGGGTCCTTGGCAGGCCAATGAAACGGCGGGCCATCCTGAGCTAGGGCAGCGTCACCGTGGCATTCATGAACAAGCGGACCTCTGAGACGCTACGAAAGGTGATATCCACATCATAATAGGTAGCGTTCTGTTTGGCAACCCCCATTTGGGAAATGTGGGTTACAGTGCCCGTCACCGTTTCGTCAGGGAAGCTGTCAAAGACCAGGGAAACGCCGCTGCCCTCATGCAAGCGGCCCAGGTCCACCTCGTCCACCTCCGCCACCACTTTCAGAGCGCCGGTTTCGTGCAAGGTGGCCAACACCTGGCCCTGGTACACCTGCTGGCCAGAGACCACCTTGGGAGCGTCCACCACGCCCGCGCTGGGGGCTTTCACCTTTGCCGCCGCAGCCGGGGCGGCATCGGAGGCGACGGCTTCAAACAACAGATCACCCTTTTTGATGGTTTGCCCGTCACTGGCGGCGCAGCGTAGGATGCGGCCACCCCCCAGCACAGGTTGCCCGGCGGCCCGGGCAATGTAGCCCTCCCCTACGCAGGAAGAGGAGTTCTTCTTTTCCGCCCGGTACAATTTCACCCGCTTGCCGATTTCATACTCATTATCGCCCTCTTTTGGGGCCACCTCCACGGTGTACCCAGAGGGGTCGGCGGCAATCACCCGGCCCACGCCCACGATGTCGGTATCCTCCGCCACCTTGAAATACAGGGTTTCGCCCGCGCTGACAAATTTGTTTTCCACCTCATCATAGGCGGTGCGGGTGGTGCAGTTGAGGAGGAAGCGGTTGGCCTTCTCAATATTGGCCAGCATGCCGTACTGGCGGCATACGTCCTCGGCCAAATCGCCCTGGGCAGCAAACAAGGTGAGCTTGCCGCTTTCCGGCGCGTAGATTTTTTGGGTTTCCAGAGCGAAGAGCTGCTGCCCGCTGGCAACCATTTCGCCCCTTTCCAGGGTGAAAGGCAGCAGGGTGCCGCTAAAGGGCGCGGTGATGTCTAGGGTGTGTACGGCCTTGACAATGCCATTGGCCGTAGGCCCGGCGGCGTCCCCCTCCGCCAGGGCGGCAAAGGGCATCAGAAGCAGGCATATCAGCAGGGCGGCCAGTTTTTTTGCGGAAGGTTTCATTGTTTGTTCCCCTTTCTATCTGTAAACCGTCATGGGACCAGGGTTTATTCTACACTTTTGAGGGCTTCCACCATGTCGATGGTTTTCACCTTCCGGGTCAAAATCCAGGTGACGAACATGGAAAACACAATGGCAATGGCGCAGGAGATGAGATAGGAGGGCAGGTTGACCGTGGAAGCGAACACCGTGTTGTCCCCCTCGCAGGTTTTGAGGATCAGCGCCGTGAAGAACCGGCCGGGCACCACGCCGCCCAGCACCGCCATGAGCATCACCAGGTTGTTTTCCCAGGTCATGAGGCTTCGGATCTCCTTTTGGTGGTACCCCAGCACCTTTAAGGTGGCGTATTCCCGGTACCGCTCCATAAAGTTGAGGATGCCCATGTTGTATTGCACCACAAAGGCCAGCCCCAGCGCCACCAAGGACAGCAGCATGAACATGCCCATCATGCTTTGCAGCAGCGTCAGCATTTGGCTGCCCTGGGAGGCGGGGAATTTCAGGCTGTCCACCTCGTCCATGGACTCCAGTTTGCGCAGGGTTTCCGGGGTGGGGTCCCGCAGCAGCAGGGAGGTGGGCAGGAAGGGTCCCTCCCGCCAGGATTCCCAGCTTTCCTTGGTCATATAGACGCCCTGGCCAATGTTGACATCGCAAATCCCCGTCACCTGCGTGGCGATGGGATCGTCCTTGCCGGGGAGGTGAATGCGCACCGTGTCCCCCAGGCCCACCTTCAAGACATCCGTCAGTTTTCGGGTGAGGGTGACCCCTGTGCCGGGCACGGCAAAGTAGCTCTCATTCTTGCCCAGGTACAGCAGTTCCTGGTCCTTTTCCAGCACGGTGAGCAACGTGGTGCGGGAGGCCGTGTCGGAAGAGATGGTCATGCTCTTTTCCATCACGGTCTCCACCCGCTGGGCGTCCATGCGCTTGTGGTACGCTTCGGGCAGCCCGGCATCGGTGGTCAAATCCGCGCGGACATTGTAGCGCAGGGTACGGGTATAATAATTGCCCACAAAGAAGTGGATGCTGTCCTGCAAGCCCATGGAGGTGATGAGCAGCATGGTGCAGCACAGGGTGCCCACAAAGCTCATGAAGGTACGCAGCTTGTTGCGAAACAGGTTGCGGATGATCATTTTGCCATTGAAGCCCAGCCGGTTCCACAAGGCTGGCATCCGTTCCAGCAGCAGCTTTTTTCCCGCCTTGGGGGGCTTGGGGCGCAGCAGGGCCGCCGGCCACTCATGGGCGTTTTTGTTGTAGGTACGCAGGCAAATGAGAATGGCCAGCACCACCGCCACCCCCGTGATGAACCATTGCTCCGGGGAGATGGGGGCTTGGATGCAGGCGGGGAGCACAAAGGAATCGGACTCCGCTTCCCATAGAAAATAGGGCAGGGTGGCCCGGCCCGTGAACAGGCCAATCAACGCGCCAAACAGCGAAGGATACAGGGCATAGCACAGGTAATGCCGGCGTACCACCCCATCCCGGTAGCCCAAGGATTTGAGGGTGCCGATTTGGATGCGCTGGTTTTCAATCATGCGGGTGAGGGTGGTGAGCACGATGAGGGCCGCCACAGAAAAGGCCAGCAGCGGGAACAGGTAGGAAAGATTGCGGAACATCTCCGCATCCGATTGGATCTTTTGGGTGCTGCCATGGCCCACGCGGTTCACCAGCAGGGCCTGGGGATAGAGCGCCTTGATGGCGCTTTGCACGGTGTCCCGGTCCGCGCCGGGGGCCAGGGTAACCAGGGCTTCATTCAAGGGAAACTGAGAAAAGGCCGCGCTGGAGCAGATCATGAACCCATAGGCGTGGGGGTCCGAGCGGACGTCCTTGGCGGTGATCACATGCTCCGGGCTGATGCAGGTGCCCACCACGGTGAATTGGAGGAGGGCGCCATTCACCCGCAAAGGGATCCGGTCTCCCAGGGAAAAGCCGTTGGCCTTGGCAAACTGGTCCTCTAGCAGGCAACTGCGCAACTCCTCGCTAGCCAGGGCGCGGCCGCTTTGCATCAGGGGTACATTGATGCGGGGCGCGCCGTCAAAGGCGTGGACCTGCAAGGTAGGCTCATGGGGCAGGTCCACGGTGAATTCAAGGGAGGCGCGGGCCTGAACGTCCTGCACGCCGGGGATATTTTTGATCTTTGCCATGGCTTCCCGGTCCACGGGCGTCATGTAGGCCCAGAAATCCGCCAGGGTTTGCTGCTGGAAATAGGTGTTGGCAGAGGTATCCAGCATGCGCCAGAAGGAATCCAGCCCCGCAAAGCACCAGGTGCCTAGGGCGCAAAGCAAAATCATGGCCACAAACTGGGCCCGGTTGCGCCAGATGTCCCGGATCAGCTTCCGGTTGAGCGCGCGCTTTACCATGCGATTTCCTCCACCGTGGCGGGATTTGGGTTCACCTCCACGCTTTCAATGCGGCCACTGCGCACCCGGATCACCCGGTTGGCCAGGGAGGCGATGGAAGCGTTGTGGGTGATGATGGCCACGGTTGAGCCAAAGCGCTTACCCACGTCACAAAGCAGATGCAGCACCTGCAGGCCCGTTTTGCTGTCCAGCGCGCCGGTGGGCTCGTCGCAAAGCAGCAGCGCCGGGTTTTTGCAAAGCGCCCGGGCAATGGACACCCGTTGCTGCTCGCCGCCGGACAGCTGCGCGGGAAAGTTGGCAAGGCGGTCCTTCAGCCCCACCTGGGTTAGGACCTCCACCGGGTCCAGGGCTTTGGTGGACACCTGGCGGGCCAATTCCACGTTTTCCTGGGCGGTCAGGTTAGGCATCAGGTTATAAAACTGGAATACAAAACCCACGTCAATGCGGCGGTATTCCGTCAGCTCCGGGCCGCGCATGCCGGTAATCTGCTTGCCATCCACGGTGATGGTGCCGGAGGTGGCCTTATCCATGCCGCCCAGCAGGTTCAAAATGGTGGTTTTCCCCGCGCCGCTGGGGCCCAGCACCACGCACAGCTCCCCTTTTTCCATGGTAAAGCTGACCTGGTCCGCCGCCAAAACCCGTTCGCCGCCGGTATGATACTCCTTGGTCACATGGTCGAAGGTGATGTAGCTCAAAATGGGCCTCCTTGATGTTGCTGGGTCGTCTATACGCTATGACCAATCGTGGAAAAACAGTCATATTATATCAAAGAAATAAAGAGCGTCAATGGGTTTGGATGTAAAAAATCGTCCCCAAAAAGAAAGTTTACGGTTTGGACAAAATTGCGGGAACAAAAAACAGGGGCCGCAAGTCTAAGAATCGAAAAGATACAGGAACATTTCATGAGATTCATCACAACAAAGGAGAGAAAAGAAAATGAAAAAATGGTTGTGCGCGATACTCACCCTGATGATGCTCGGCGGTATGGCCTTGGCGGAAGGGGCTGTGCAGTTGGACGAGACCCTCACCTATACCCTGGATGCGTCCACCAACACCCTCAGCCTGGAGCTGGCGGAAAACCCCACCACTGGGTTTTCCTGGACGTTTACGGTTTCACAGGAAGGGCTTTTGCAAGCGGCAAAGGACGAATTTCAGGCGGCGGACGCCCAGCAGGACAGGGTGGGGGTGGGCGGCAAGCGCCTGCTGGCGTGGACAAAGGCCGAGAATGCCCCGGATGGAGAGCTGACCCTATCGCTGGTGTATAGCCAGCCCTGGGAAGGGGTTCCGGCCCTGGGCTATGATATGACCCTGGCCATTACAGGCGGCGCGCTGAGCGTGGTGGACGTGCAGCCCCTGGAAACCAGCGCCGTGGCCTATGAGCTGGCGGAGGACGGGTCCAGCCTTATGATCGTGCTGGACAGCAACCCTACCACCGGCTACACCTGGAGCTACAAGGCTTCCGCCGAAGGCTTGCTGACGGAGACCTCCAACAGCTATGAGCCCTTTGAAGAGGAAGAGGGCCTGGTGGGCGGAGGCGGCGCACAGCTGTATGTGTTTGAACCGGCGAAGGGCGCCAGCGGGACCGTGACCCTCACCTTTACGGAGGGCCGTTCCTGGGAGACGGAGGTTTTGCAAACCTATGAAATGGACATTGCCTTTGGCCCGGAGGGAGCCATGACGGTGACCCGGATGGAGAAGGTGGAGAAGTAATACTATTATCCAGTCAAAAACGCGATGCAATTTGCGAGGATTTTTGTTGGCCCACAAGGAGCAGGAGCGAGGCGTAGCCAGCAGCTACGCCTCGCTCCTGCTCCTTGTGGGAGCCGCTGCAGGGTCTCCAAGGGATGGGGCGTGTTGCCGCAGCCTCCTTTGTGATAGCCCGGCTTCGCGATTCTCTGCCCTCCGCCCCATGGAAGCATCAGGCATTATGAACCCGCCTTGCGATACAGCGCCCGGTATTGGGACGGGGTCATGTTTTCGGACTGCTTGAATTGCCGCAAAAAGGTGGAGATGTTCACATAGCCACAGGCCGAGGCGATGTCCTGAAAAGTATGGTCCGTTTTGCGCATCAGCTCTTTGCTCTTGTTTACGCGAAGCTCCAGGATATAGCTGGAAACATTGGTATTTTGCATTTTTTTAAAAAAGTGACTCAGGTTGGAAATGGACATGTGATAGGAAGCAGCCAGTGATTTGACGGAAAAGTCCGCATCTAAAAAGTGCGCCTGGATGTGCTCTTTCATTTTATCCAGCAGTTGCGCCCGCTCATCAGTTGCAACGGGCATGGGGGGGAGAGTCCCCTCATGGAACACGAGGACGATATCCGCAATCAGAGCATCCAAAATGCCTTTCACATCTTCAATAGAGGTAAAGTGGTTGATGTTGGAGATAGGGAGGTTTTGAAAAGCTGTACTGGAATAGTTCATCTCATCAATGGCTTTCAACGTCGTATTTACAATGTCATACATCAAACAAGTGGCGAAAAAAAGGTTGTTTCCGCTGGTGATGATCTTCATCAGTTGGGCCAGGGACGCCTGCACCGTTGCTTCTTTGCGGGTCAGCAATGCATCGTAATACTGGGACAGACGATCGGAGGGGTAGGACAGATACCCGATGGGGCTGTTAAGCATCTGAAAATCGATAACGGCGTTTTCGCCCCGCACAAATCGGTTGCTGATGGCTACCTTCGCTTCGTTGATGGTGCGCGCCGTATCAGAAAAGGGCGCCATCGTTCCAATGCCGATGGCAACATCCGCTTCTGCGATTTGTTCCAGCTGCTCCTTTGCCAGGAGTAGGCCCTGAAGGCAGACTTGGAGATTCTTTTTCTCTCCCGCCAACAGTACAAATAGGGTATCCTCCACCAGGCACCGGAGCGCTATCACGGAGGTGGCCTCCGCCAGCAGCTTATCAAGCAAGCGGACCGGCATCTGCCGCCGGTCGTTGTCATACGCCACATCCGCCGGGCGGGCAATCTTCAGCAATAGCGCCTGGCAGAAATCCTCAGGCTTGGCTATGCCCACCTGCCGAAAATCATCCCATAGCGCCTTTTTATCGCTATATCCCCCCTGGTACAGTTGTAAGGCAACCCGCTCGGGGAACAGATGCCGGTTCTTTCGGGACCAGCGCAGGGCCATCAAAATGAAAAAAAAGGCGAGAAGCCCCATGAGGCAAAGAAAAAAAGTCAAATACTGGTCAATGCCCGCAATGCCAAAGGCCTCCGTCCGGGGGACGGCCAGCGCATAATAGAGGGCGCTTTTATCGGAGCTTTTCACAAAGGTTTCATAGGCCTGTCCCTCGATCTGAAGGGTAAAGACATTGGTATCCACCTGGCCGATATCTGAAAGCGCCGCCAACCATTCTGTGCCGGAGGGATTGCCGGTTAAATACAGGGGCCGATTGTCCGTATCCAGCAACATAATCATAGAGCCTGGGCTGGGCAGATACCGGTTGAGCAGGTTTTGCAGCTTGTCGGTCACCACGTGGATCACCAGCGCGTACTCCGGTCTGTCCGCGTGCAGGGTATAGGTGACCACGTGGGTCAAAACAGCCGGCTTGCCTTCCTCCACCACCTGCGCGGGAATCCAAAAATTGCGCTGATCCAGCAGAAAAAAATCCGCATAATCCTCGTCGGTGATGCCGTAGCCCCTGTTAAATAGGGAAAAGTCTTTAAAATGATAGGGTTTACCGACCGTATATACGGTTTGGATGTCTTTGTTGACATAAAACGCGTTGCTAATAAGGTCGGTACAGGTCACATAATTGTTCAGCGCGCGGGAGATGGCCAAAAAACTCCCGTATTTGGTGACGATTTTGCTAGTGGAAAAATCGGCGGAATCCAGCATGGACATAGCGTTCAGATTCATGTCCGCGATGAGGATGTCCAGCGCGTTGCCGGCATTATCAATGGAATCAGAGCAGCTTTTCCGGAAGTTTGTTTGCAGCCGAGCAAAACAGAGGCCAACCACAACCCCTGTAATCACAATCATAAGCAAAAACAAGAGCGTCAATCGGGCCACAGAAGAAAGATGCTTGATGCGTTGCAGCAACTTATTGGACTTCCTTTCATTGGGATGGGAGGTAACGGGGCATTTCATTATGCTTTTGCTCTGCTCAGCTCTGCATTCAGCATAGCATAAACCGCTGGGAAAGAAAAGGCAGATTGAGGACCAAATACTTCCTTCAAGCTTTCTTCTGTCTATAGGCTGTAGACGTTGTAAGGCCTGGCTCTCCCGGCATTCAACAAATGCGCAACCGGGACAGGCTTATACAAATGCTGCGCAGTCGTCAACAGATCACCAGCGGTTTCAACAAATGCCACTGTCCTTTTTCCGTTGCCTCCCCTATACTTGGGGTACAAAGCAACGCACCATGAGGCGGGAGAAAGGAGCGCAGTGGAAAAGGGGCCGCCTCTCCCAGGACAGGGCTTCATTGACTGGTCAAAGCCAAGACCACATCATGCTGAAAATGAAAGGAGATCTCACCCTATGAAAAAGATTCTCAGTGCTATAGTATCCTGCATTTTGCTTGTGACTCTCTTGGTGGGCGGAAGTGCCGCCTTGGCAGAGAGCAAAACCGTTCATCTTCAGATGCTCTGCGCGGCTGAAGAAGCGAAGGCCCTCCCGGCTCTGATGGAAATTTTCAACAAAACGTACCCGGACGTCACCATCGAACCCCTTGTGGCTGCCACCCCGGACCAATACAATTCCATCATGGCCGCAAAGATCGCCTCGAAGGATGTGCCGGATTTGCTGATGTACCAGGCCAGTTCGGTCACCGCGATGTACGCGGCGCAAGGCATCATCACGGATTTGACGGACACAGGGTTCGTCGACAGGATTTCGGCCGGCGACCGCCGCCGTTATTCCTATAAGGACCGGGTGTTCTCCATCCCCATGAGCCTGGGTGTTGCGGGGATCATCGTCAACGTCGACATGATGAAGAAATATGGCGTGGAAGACGTCCCCAAGAATCAGCCCCAGTTTATTGAAGCCTGCAAAAAGTTCCAGGAAGCAGGCATGGAAAGCCCCATTGTTATTGGCGGAAAAGAGCTTTCCCCCGCCTCTCAATACATATACCAGTCTATCTACCTTCGGATTTACGGCAGCAACCCAAATTGGTACATTGATGTGCTGGAAGGGAAAAACAGCTGGGACGGCGCTGAAATGCAAAGCATTTTTGATGGCTATGCCGAGCTTCTCCCCTTCATGAACAAGGACGCCTTGGGCTTGGACTTCAATGGCGCGATCCGCCGCCTGGCCACAGGGGAGGGAGTGTACCTTATCAACAATGCGAGTGGTCTGGCCTACCTTCGCGAGGCGAACCCAGACACGGAGTACATGGTCATCCCGCCCCCGTGGACCATGGGACCTGACGATGACACACTTGCTAATTCTGATTATGACTCTGCGGTTTCCATCTCCTCCTCCACAGAATATCCTGAAGAATGCCTCGCGTTCGTCGATTTCCTTACCAGCAAGGAAGGCGCGGCTATTTTCAACAACGCGACGGTCACGTATCCCTCTGTGCTTGGCGCCAATGTGGACCTGGACCCCGCCCTAAGTTACTGCTTTGAAAACTACATCAATCAGAAGAAGGCTATTGGCTTCTTCTCCCGGCAGTGGGTTCCCGGTACCCAGGACATCATGAAAAAGTCCACCCAGGATTGGCTGGGGGGGATGGACAAGGCGCAGGCTCTGAAACAGATCGAAGACGAGCATAAACGCTTGATGGAGATCAACGGAGACTATGTGAGGGATTTCCTGGCGGATAATCCCCGCCAATAAGGAGGCTTTCCGGGAGAGGCGGGCATTCCGCCCGCTTCTCCCATCCACGGCTGGCTTCGGAGTTTGATCAGAAGAGAGGCGGAAGGACATGATGACAGCCCGACACGGTGACAGGCCGTACCTTGATATGCGAGAGCGGCTGTCTTGCTTTTCTCGGCGCCACACGGTCTATCTTTTGATGCTGCTGCCTGCGGTCATCCTCTATGTGATTTTTGTGGTTTACCCTCTTTTGGGCGGCTTTTACTACAGCCTGACCAACTGGACAGGCATCGACACCCGGCTCAGCTTTGTGGGGCTGCTCAACTATATCAAGGTCTTTACGGAGGCCCGTTCCCTGGAACCCCTTCGCAACACCTTTGTATACGCCTTTATCACCACGGTGATGGTGAATCTGGTGGCACTGTTCATCGCAGTGGGATTGGATGCCAAGCTCAAATTCAAAAACACCATGCGCTCCCTGATCTACATCCCTAATGTGCTTAGTTCCCTGGTTGTGGGCTTTGTATGGAGTTTCATTTTCACCGAGCCCGTTGCTGCCCTGGGCAAATCCCTCGGCATTCCGCTGTTGGCTTACAATGTACTGGGTTCCCGCTACTCCCTGTACGCTATTTCCTTCGTCACCATCTGGCAGACCTCTGGCTGGTACATGGTGGTGTATTTGGCGGGGCTGCAAACCATTGACCAAAACCTCTACGAGGCGGCGGTGATGGATGGCGCAGGGGCGTGGAGACGGTTTTTGCACATTACGATACCAGGGATGATCCCCGCGTTCACGGTGAACATCGTCATTGCCATGCTGCGCACCTTTAAGCAGTTCGACCTGATCTTCGCCATGACGGGAGGCGGCCCGGGCAACGCCAGCGAGACCATCTCCCTGATGATTTATAAGGAATCCTTTACAAATTATAACGCAGGGTATGCTTCCGCCATGGGCGTGGTGCTGTTCCTGATCATCGTGGTGCTGTCGCTGATTCAACTGTCCATCTTTCGTAAAGCGGAGGATAACATGAATGAATAAACGCCTGAAGCGTCTCAGCCCCGGCGGGTCGTCCAAAATGAGCCATGGACAGTGGGTCATCCAAGCGCTGATGTTTCTGGTGGTCCTGCTGTTTCTGTTTCCGTTTTACATTGTGCTCTCGGTCTCTCTCAAATCCTCCCGGCAGGCGCTGATGGACCCCAGCGGATTCCCCACCAGCATTCATCCGGAAAACTTTGTGAAAGCCTTCACTATGATGCGCTTCCCCACGGTCTTTACCAACAGCCTTCTCATCACCATCCTGGGGGTGGCGGGCATCTTCCTGTTGTCAGCTTGCGCGTCCTTTGCTTTGGCCAAAGCCAAGGGAAAGGGGTATCAATGGATGTATCTGGCCTTTGTCTGCGGCATCATGGTGCCCTTCCATACCACCCTGGTACCCTTGGTAAAAACAATTGCGGACTTGAACCTGCTCAACTCCCAGCTCGGGCTGGTGTTGGTTTATTGGGGCCGTTCCATTCCCTTTGCAATCTTCTTATACACGGGCTTTATTCGCGGCATTTCCAACCAAATTCTTGAGGCGGGCGAGATCGATGGCGCCAAACCCTTCCGGCTGTTTTGGTCCATCGTGCTGCCGCTGCTCAGGCCCATCACCGCAACGGTTTTCATCCTCAACGCCCTGGATTTGTGGAATGATTTTCTGCTGCCTCTGCTGGTTCTTTCGGACTATAGAAAGCAGACCATCCCCCTGTCCCAATACCTCTTTTATGGCACCTATGGTACCCAGTGGCAGCTGGCCTTCTCCAGCTATGTAATCGCTATGATGCCCATCGTGCTCCTGTACGTGGTCATGCAAAAGCACATCGTCAAGGGCGTGGCAGCCGGCGCGCTGAAAGGATAATCTGCTGCAAATACAGAAGGAAGGTTTTATCATGTGGTGGAAAGACCCCATAACGGTTATTCAGACAAACCTGCAGATTCGTGACGCGCTCAAAATCGTGCCTGCGCGGCTTGCCAGGCAGGTCAGGGACATGGGGGCGGACGCCTGGATATTCAATGTGGGCGGCATCTATGCTTGGTATCCCACATCGGTTCCACATCACCATCAGGGTGCGTTTGTGGAGGACTATCCAACGCTGCTTGACGAAGTGATTGCCGCCTGCCATCAGGAAGGCATGAAGTTCATCGCCCGCTTTGATTTTGGCACAGCGGTGGATGAGATCTACAACCATCATCCCGAGTGGTTTGTACAGTTGCTGGACCGGCGTACCCCGGTCTTTGGCCCGCACAGACCCGGCGGATGGGAATTACTCCATCCCACCTGCATCCGCTCGGGGTACCGAAACGAGGCCGTGGGGATTCCCGTGCTTCAGGAAGCCTTGACTCGCTACGCTATTGACGGCGTGTTCATCAACGGGCCCGCGCCCAGGGACTGCTGGTGCGAAACCTGCCGCCGGGCTTACCAGGAAAGCTTTGGCGTACCCATGCCGGATGCTGGCGCGGAGTTTCATCCCCTTTGGAGAACTTTGCAATACAAATACAGCGTGGACCGCATGCATGGGGCCATCCAGGAAGTGAACCCCGATATTCCCCTGGTGCTGTATTACATGTACCAACACATCACTGGGGAATGCTTGAATGCGGAGATTATCTGTGAAGAAGCCCGTGATTCTTTGTCCGAAGGCGTATCGGCCGCATGGCAGCCCCTTGTCCGCATGCAGTTCTGTCAGGCCTTTTCCAAGGAGGCGCCTCCCTGGGGGTTTATCCATTCCGCCCCCGGTCTAGACTGGCGCCATGTAGGCTTGCCGCCTGCGGAATATCGGTTCTGGCTGAGCCAGATTCCCGCCAGCGGCGCCACGTTGATCCATTCCCTAACCGGCATTCCCGATACCTTCCTGGACAAGCGCGTTTTTCAAAGCGTCCGCTGGGTCAATGAGCGGACGCGGCAGGTCTATCCCCTGATAAAAGGCAAGCAGCAGGTAGCGGAAGTGGCCGTCCTGGTGAACGAGGCGCATATGAACCTGGAAGAGACCAACAGCTTTCCTTGGGCCAACGCGCTCATGGATATGCAAGTGCCCTTCACCCCGCTGCTGGACCAGGATGTGCGGCGGCAGAAGCTGTCTCAGTATCGGCTGGTGGTCGCGCCCTTTGGTTACGTCTATACCCCGGAGAGCCTTTTGGAGGTGGAAGCCTATGTGAAAGCGGGGGGCAACCTCCTCCAGGAGGGGTATCTGTGCGAAAAGGACGAGCTGCTGTACGACATGTGCGGACTCCAGCGCTTTGGAAAGCGCGGCCCCTATTTGGACGGCGCTTACTTCCGTAGCGAACCTGCGGGAAGCCTTCTCAATGCGGGAGGCCTGGAAGACAGTGTGTTCCTCGCCCTGCGAGGGGAGGTTTTCTATGCGCGGACCACCACCGCCGAAACGCTGGCCACGTTGGTGCCGCCCTATGTGCCTGCCTGCGAGGCCTTTACCCCTCCCGAGCGGGCCAGCATGCTAACGGACCATACCGACATTCCCATCTGCACCCAAAACCGCTATGGCCAGGGGCGCGTTGCGGCCTTGACGCTGAACCTGGCGGGGTTGTATGAGGAGTACCGCCTGGCGGACCACCTGACGGTGCTAAAAAACCTGGTGGTGCACATGTCCGGCGGCCTCCTGTTGCAACTGCCTATGCTGCAAGGCTTGTACGCTACGCTGTTTGCTGATGATGCGTCCCTGGTGCTGCACCTCACCAACGGCACAGGAAGAAGGCCCCTAGCCAACGCCACGCCCTTGCACGATTTGGCGGTTTGCCTGCAAACGGGGCCGGTCCGGCGAGTAGAGGACGTGTTTCACCAACGGGAGATCCCCTTTCGCTGCGATACACAGGGCTGCCATTTTCAGGTGGACACGCTGGAGATCTGGAATTGCTACCATATTGAGCTGGGCGCTCCAAAACCATAAACAGGAGGATTGCATAACATGAAAGACATTGGATTTATCGGCGTTGGCGTTATGGGCAAATCGATGGTGCGGAACCTAATGAAGAAAGGCTTTCACGTATCCGTATATACCCGGGACAAGAGCAAGATCATGGATGTGCTGGCCGAGGGCGCACAGTGGTGTGACAGCGTGAAAGAATGCGCCGAAAACCGGGACGCAATCATCACAATCGTGGGCTATCCGGCCGATGTGGACCAGGTGTATTTTGAGCGGAATGGAATTTTGGAGAGCGCCCCAAAAGGGTGCTATCTCATTGATATGACCACCACTGCCCCTTCCCAGGCCGTGAGGATTTACGAAGCGGCCAGGCAGCGGGGCCTCTCCGCGCTGGATGCCCCGGTATCCGGGGGCGACAGCGGGGCCCGCGCCGGTACGCTATCGATCATGGTGGGCGGGGACGAACAGGCTTTTCAGGCCTGCCTACCCCTGCTGGAAGCCCTTGGCACCAACATTGTATATGAAGGAGCGGCGGGCTTTGGGCAGCATACAAAAATGACCAACCAGATTGCTTTGGCAGGGGCCATCGCGGGGGTCTCCGAAGCCATCAGTTATGGCCGCAAGGTGGGCCTGGACGTGGCCAAGATGCTGGACAGCATCAGCAAGGGCGCAGCGGGCAGCTGGCAGATGACGAATAACGGCCCGAAGATGTTGGAAGGGGATTTCCGACCCGGTTTTTACGTCAAGCACTACATCAAGGACCTGCGCATCGCCGCGGAGGAAGCCCAGGCGGCTGATTTGGACCTGGGTGTGCTGGCCCATGTGCTTGCCATGTATGAGGCCCTTGATCAACGCGGTATGGGTGATTTGGGCACGCAAGCGCTTATCCGGTACTTTGACGAAGAGGAATAGGCGGCTTTTTCTCCATGACAACCATGCCGACACGCCGGAGATGGCGTGTCGGCATGGTTTAGAAAAAGGCAGTCCCTCCGAAACAACAAACTGGTAAGGCCACACCGAAAGGGCTTTCGTTTTTTATTTCTGTGCGGTAACGCCCTACAGCTTCTTCATTTCATCCAGCAGCGCCTGCTCTGTCACCAAAAACTCCAATTGACACAGGTTGCGAACCAGAATATTCCCTGTCGCCTCCACCGCCTTCACAAAGGCCGGGTCGAAGGCGTTCATGCGGGCCTGCTCCGGCAGGGGACAGACCGCCCAGGCCCGGGGGTCTATTTCGGCGGCAACGGTGGGATGGTCCCCGGCGGCATCGAAGTTCACCCGTAGCCGAAGGGGAAAGAGGCGGCAGGCAAGGGGCCTGTTTGGGCGGTCACAACGGCCTTCACATACCAGCCGGGTTCCGGTTTTCAGCACGGTGCTGTCCGGCACCAGGCGGAAGGGAAACCCTTCAATTGTTTCGTGATAAAGCCTCTCTTCATAAGGAAACAGCTGCATGCCGTTTTCTCCGGTCTCATCCGGCAGGCAACAGGCATGGCCGCAGAGCCTGCCGCAATCGCCTTTGACAGGATGGACGGTTTCCAGCTGCTGGCGGGCCGCCCGCACCGCTGCAAGAGCACCGGGATGCAACAGCCATCGTAGCACAATACCCATGGGCTTTTCCTTTCTTTGGCTGAGCCAAACCCATAACCAGCGCTTCATAAACGGTAAAAAGGAGGAATATCCTGCCTCAAAGGGAGGCGTGTGGATGGGCAATTTTCTGCGGCATACCTGGGACCTGATTGTAAAGGGAGCCATGCTGGTGGCAGGGTTCCTGCAGGGCATCCGTTGGGGAGAGAACAGGGGCATTGTGCTGCTGCTTGCCTTGATGGTGGCGGATTACATCAGCGGCGTGGTGGCGGCGGCCATGAAAAAAAGCCGCAAAAGCGTTACAGGGGGCCTATCCAGCCAAGTGGGGGCCCAGGGCCTGCTGAAAAAGGGCCTGATGCTGCTGGTGGTGCTGCTGGCCTATGTGCTAGATCGCTTCATTGACCAGGGAAACACCATGTTTCAAAGCGCCGTCACTTGGTTTTACATCAGCAATGAAGCCCTGTCGCTGGTAGAAAACCTGGCAGTTGCGGGGGTGCCCATTCCCAAAAAGCTGCGGGCCGCGTTGGAACGGCTGGCAGAAGAGGAAGAGGCGGAAGCAGCGCCTCCCCAGGAGGTCCCGGAGCAACCCGCGGACACGCTGCCCCCGGAGGAAACGGCAGAACCCGGCGCAACACAAGAAGCAGAACAGACGCCGCCCCAACCACCGTCCCAGCCACCGCCCCAGGGATGACCGTTACAACAACCGCAGCGCGGGTACCGCGTTCAGGTCCAGCGGGGCCAGCTCTCCCTTTCGCAGCCTGTAGTAGGCGGCGCTGCCAATCATGGCGGCGTTGTCGGTACACAGCCAAAGCTCTGGCATGCACAGGGTAAAGCCGTGCTTCTTCGCCAGGGCTTGCATTTGCGTGCGCAGGCGCAGGTTGGCGCTGACGCCCCCCGCCAAGCAGAGGGTGGAAAGCCCGCTTTCCTTCAGGGCCAGCACCGCCTTTTCACACAGGCTGTCCACCACGGCCTTTTGGAAGGAGGCGGCCAAGTCCGCTTTGGGCAGAGCCTCCCCCCGCTGCTCCATTTTATGGCAGGCATTCAAAAAGGCGGTTTTCAGCCCGGAAAAGCTGTAATCATACCGGCCTTCCGGGGAGGGGTGGGGAAGAGGCAGGTACCCGTCGTTCCCGGTTTCGGCCAACTGGCTCAAAAGTGGGCCGCCAGGGTAGGGAAGGCCCAGCACCCGGGCGGCTTTGTCAAAGGCCTCACCGGCGGCATCGTCCACCGTTTGGCCCAGCAGGGTATAATCCGCATAGTTATTCACACGCACCAAGTGGCTGTGGCCGCCGCTGACCACCAGGCACAGGAAAGGCGGCTGCAGCCCGGGCGTGGAAAGATAATTGGCGCTCACATGGCCTTCGATATGGTTGACGGGAATGAGCGGGATGCGGCTGGTGAAGCTGAGCCCCTTCATGCAGCTGACCCCGGTGAGCAGCGCGCCCACCAAACCCGGGCCGTAGGTGACCGCCAACGCGTCCATATCCTGTAGGACAAGGCCCGCCTGGGCCAGGGCCTGGTCCAGCACCCGGTCGCAGGCGTCCACATGGGCGCGGCTGGCAATCTCCGGCACCACGCCGCCATAGAGGGCGTGGATGTCCACCTGGGAAAAGATGACGCTGGACAATACCGTCCGGCCATTTTCCACTATAGCGGCGGCGGTCTCGTCGCAGCTGCTCTCCAAAGCCAGGATGCGAATGGAAGCCTTGCTTTGCAAGGCTTCCCATTTTTGTTGCATGTCTTGCGGGGTATTCATGAAGCTCCTTTAGGACCGGGCGCTGGTAGACTTCTTTTTGGAAGAAGAGGCGCGCTTGGCGGTGGATTTGCGGGCGGTGGAACGGGTGGAGCGGCGGCGGCTACTGCCGGAGGCGCGGGAGGAACCGCTCTTGCCAAACAGGGCTGTCAGCAGCTTGGACAGCGGGAACAGCAACAGGGGCAGCACCAGCACAAGGGCGGCCAGGAGGCCGAAGGTCACGGCCACGGGCTGGAGGTACCCGGCGAAAAGCTGGGAGGGGAAGAGCTGCATAATGGGCTCGGCGGCGTTAAAGATGCCATCGGGAATCAACAGCTTGTGGATAGCGCCCCAGAGGCTGTCAAAGTTCAGCAGCCCCCATAGCCCAATGCCGCCCACCAACACCAGGGGCGCCACCGCGCCCAGGTAGTAACCGCCAAAGGAGAAGCTATTCTTTTTGCTGCCCTTGGTGCCGATCAGGGAGCGGCCCAGCAGCAGGACCACAACACCCACCCCGGCCAGCAGCACCGTGGTGGCGGAGGACACCCAGCCCTTCACCGTGGCCATGTGGTCCTTAAAGGTCTGGGGGATAGGCATGATGTGGTCGCCAATGACAATGGTGGGCTCCCAGTTGCTGACGGTGCCTTGCAAATAGGCCAGGGTGGACACAGAAAAGCTCTTGGCACTGCTTTCATCCATGCCCAGGGCGGCCAGGTCCACGTTGTTTGTGATGCCTTCGGTGAGGAGGCTCACTTTCGTGGCGTTGTAGTAAAGGGAGGCCCCCAGCGCCAGGGCCATCAGCAGAAAGGCGGCGATGAGGCAGGTCCAGAAGGAGTTGCGCTTTTTTTCCAGGTTGCTTTCCGAGAAGAGCTTGCTGGGGTTCACTTTGTCTTTCAGATCGTCCACGATGTTTTCGGTAAGATTGCCCAGGATATTTTTGTCATCGGCCATGGGGGGAACCTCCTTGCTATGATGGGATGGAGCGGTGAAAGCATTTCGTTAGAAAGCGAAAAGAAGCAGCCTGGAAGCGCAGCAGGCGCCGGCGGCCTCCAGGCTTTTCTTGGAGTTGTGGTTATAGTACCAGCAGCCGGAGACCGGCTTGCGGCCGCTGTCCACCACCCGCTGGCGAAGCTGGGTCAGGATGACCGTGGCCACCCCCTGTTGGCGGTACTCTTCGCAGACGTACATGCCGATGCCTGCGGTTTCCGGCAGGATTTGGCTGGGTTGCAAGGCCCCGAAGCCCACCACGTCGCCCTTTTGCTCCGCAATGTACAGGGTCAGCGAGGTGGAGCCCGCCAGCAAACGGGGCAGGTCCTCGTCAAAAAAGCCTTGGGCCAGGGCAAAGGTGGGGGTATCCGCAGGAAACTGGGCCTGGCGCAGGGTGATGGGGGCCGGGGTCCGCTTCTGCTTCACTGGACTTGTTTCCGCCTCCGCTTCCCCATACACCGCCAAATAGCCCTGCTTTTCCAGCCGGGCGTAGTCGTCCAGGCAATGGCAGAGGAAGAACTCGTCCCCGGTGGGCAATAAGGCGTTCACCACCGACTCGTACTTTTTGACCCGGGCAAACAGGGCCTGGGACAACGCCCCATAGGACGGTTCCACAAAAAACAGCACCAAAGTGCTCTCCCCATGGATGGAAAAATAGCCCATGGGCTTTGCGCCGTCCAGCATTTGGTAGTGATGGGCGGCCAGAACCCGGTCCTCCCAGTAGGACTCCACCACCACCTGCTTTTCCCGCAGATGGGCGGTTGCCAGAGGCTGGATCTGCTGCCAGGGGCAGGCTTGAAAGGAAATGGCGAAAACATCTTTCGTCATAAAGCGCCTCCTGCCTACTGCATCTTCAGGTAGGCGGTGATGAAGCCGTCCAGATTGCCGTCCATCACGTCCCCCACATTGCCCATTTCATAGTTGGTGCGGTGGTCCTTCACCATGGTGTAGGGCTGGAACACATAGCTGCGGATCTGGCTGCCCCACTCAATTTTTTTCATTTCGCCCTTGATATCCGCCATCTGCTCCTCTTTTTCCCGTTCCCGAAGCTCCAACAGGCGGCTCTTTAAGATGCGCAGGCACATTTCCCGGTTCTGGATCTGGCTGCGCTCGTTTTGGCACTGGGCCACTACCCCCGTGGGCAGGTGGGTCATGCGCACGGCGCTGTCGGTGCGGTTGACGTGCTGGCCGCCCGCGCCGCCGGCCCGGTAGGTGTCGATGCGCACTTCCTCCATATTCACCTCAAACGCCCCGTCATCCTGCATGATGGGGGACACGTCCAAGGAACTAAAGGAGGTATGCCGCCTAGCGTTGCTGTCAAAGGGCGAGATGCGCACCAGACGGTGCACGCCCTTTTCGCTGCGCAAAAAGCCATAGGCGTTGTCGCCCTCCACCTGGAAGGTGACGCTTTTCACCCCGGCTTCATCACCATCCAGATAATCCAGCACGGTAAGCTTATAGCCGTGGCGCTCACAATACCGGGTGTACATGCGGTACAGCATGCCCGTCCAGTCCTGGGCCTCGGTACCGCCCGCCCCGGCGTGGAGGGAGAGCACCGCGTCGCAGTCGTCATAAGCGCCCCGCATAAGGGTCTCCAGCTCCAGGGCTTCCGCGTCGGTGGACAGGGCCAAAAGCTCCTGCTCGCACTCGGCGGCGATGTCCGGGTCCTCGTCCTCGCTGAGCAAGGACAGCATGGCCTCCACATCGTCGGCACGGCTTTGCAGCTTTCCCACATGGCCAATTTTGTTTTCCAGGGAGGCAACCTTTTTGTTCACGGCGGTGGAACGCTGCAGGTCATTCCAGAACTCCTGCGCGTTCATTTCCTCCTTTAACTCGGCCAGCTCTTCCTGCATGCGGTCCAAGTTAAAGTGCATCCCCTGCCTTTGTGATGGTTTCGCGCAAACGCTCCAAATCTTGACGGAAACGGTCTTGGTCGATCATCCAACTCACATCTTTTCTTCCTGAATTTATGGGAGACCAGGGGAATGCCTACTGGCCCGCCCCGCAGCAATGCTTGTATTTCTTGCCGCTACCGCAGGGGCAGGGCTGGTTCCTTCCGGCCGCGCCGGGCTGGGATTTGTTCACCGGCGCGCCACCCTTTTTGGCCTGGCCGTTGGTATTGGCGCCCTGCAAGCCCGCCTGGACCTTATCCAAGCTAATGGCCTGGCGGCGCTCCGGCACCCGCTCCACATGGCTTTGGTATAGGCGGCGCACCGTTTCCTCCCGGATGAAATGCACCATGTCATTAAACATATCGTAGCTTTCCAGGCGGTATTCCTGCACCGGGTCCCGCTGGCCATAGGCCCGCAGACCAATGCCATCCCGCAGGTTGTCCATGTCGTCGATGTGGTCCATCCAGTGGTGGTCGATGGCATTGAGGAGAATGACCCGCTCAAACTCCCGCATGTCCACGCCAATGCCAGCCAGCAGCGTCTCCCGCTCCTGGTAGAAGGCTTCCGCGTCGGCGTACAGCAGGGCCTTTAGCTGGTCCGGCTCCTCCAGGGCCTCGATCTGTTTCGCGTGCTTGGCAATGTCTCCTCTATGCAGACACAGCGCTTCCAAATACTCCGTGGCATCGGCCAGGTTCCAGTCGAAGCTCCCTTCCCCGGTGAAGTTGCGCTCAGCGCAGCTGTCGATCAGGCTATGCACCATGGTGATGATGTTGCCGCGCACATCCTGGCCCATGAGGATGTCCTTGCGCTGGCCGTAGATCAGTTCCCGTTGCTTGTTCATCACGTCGTCAAACTGCAACACGGACTTGCGGATTTCAAAGTTGCGGCCTTCAATGCGGCGCTGGGCCGCCTCAATCTGCTTGGTGAGCATGCCCGCTTCCAGGGGCTGGTCCTCCGTCAGGCCCAGGCGCTCAATGAGGGGCGCGATGCGCTCGCTGCCAAACAAGCGCATCACATCGTCCTCCAGGCTAATGAAGAACTGGGTGCTGCCCGGGTCGCCCTGGCGGCCTGCCCGGCCCCGGAGCTGGTTGTCGATGCGGCGGCTTTCGTGCCGCTCGGTGCCGATGATGTGCAGCCCGCCCATGGCCATGACCCGCTCATGCTCGGCATCGGTTTCCTTCTTATACTGGGCGTACAGGTCGTTATAGGCCTTCCGGGCGTCCAGCACGGCCTGCTCCACATCTTCATTGTGGCCGGTGGCGGCCTCGATGAGCTCTGGGTCATAGTCCTGCTGCCGCATGGCCCGGCGGGCCAGAAAGTCCGGATTGCCGCCCAGCAGAATGTCCGTGCCACGGCCTGCCATGTTGGTGGCGATGGTCACCGCGCCCACATGTCCCGCCTGGGCCACAATTTCCGCTTCTTTCTGGTGGTTTTTCGCATTCAACACCTCGTGGGCCACGCCCCGGAGCGAAATGAGGTGGCTGAGCATTTCACTGGTTTCCACGTTGACGGTACCCACCAGCAGGGGCTGGCCGGTTTTGTGCCGGGTCACGATTTCCTCCACCACCGCCAGGAACTTGCCCTTTCGGCCCTTGTAGACCACATCGTTCAGGTCCTGTCGGATCAGGGGCCGGTTGGTGGGAATCTGCACCACGTCCAGGTTATAAATGCCCTGGAATTCGTCCTCTTCCGTTTTGGCGGTACCGGTCATGCCGCTGATTTTCTTGTACATGCGGAAATAGTTCTGAAAGGTGATGGTAGCAAGGGTTTTGCTCTCCCGCTCCACCTTCACGTGCTCCTTGGCCTCGATGGCCTGGTGCAGACCGTCGCTATACCGGCGGCCCACCATGAGCCGCCCAGTGAACTCGTCCACGATAATGACCTCACCATTTTGCACCACGTAGTCCACGTCCCGCTTCATGAGGGCATGGGCCTTTAAGGCTTGCAAAATGTGGTGGTACAGCTCGTTATTTTCCACATCGGCGATGTTGTCCACCTTAAAATGGTTCTGGGCCTTGGCGATGCCGCTGTCGGTGAGGCTGACGGCCTTTTCTTTTTCAGCGATGGTGTAATCCGCCTCGTTGCGCAGGCGGGAGACGAACTGGTCGGCCCTTTCGTACAGATCGGTGGACTTGTCCCCCTGGCCGCTGATGATCAGGGGGGTGCGGGCCTCGTCGATCAAGATGCTGTCCACCTCGTCCACGATGGCATAGACATGCTCCCGCTGGACCCGGTCCTTTCCGTAGATGACCATGTTGTCACGCAGGTAGTCAAAGCCCATTTCATTGTTGGTGCCGTAGGTGATGTCGCAGGCGTAGGCTTCCCGGCGTTGGGTATTATCCATGTCGTGGATGATGAGGCCCACGGAAAGCCCCAGGAATTTGTAGATCTTGCCCATCCACTCGCTATCGCGCGTGGCCAGGTAATCGTTGACGGTGACGATGTGCACGCCTTCGCCGGTGAGCGCATTCAAATAGGCGGGCAAGGTGGCCACCAGGGTCTTGCCCTCGCCGGTTTTCATTTCCGATATCCGGCCCTGATGGAGGCAGATGCCGCCCAAAATCTGCACCGGGTAGGGGCGCATGCCCAGGGTGCGGTCCGAAGCCTCCCGGCAGGCGGCAAAGGCGTCGGGCAGGATATCTTCGAGGGTTTCCCCGGCGGCAAGGCGCTTTTTGAGGGTCTCCGTGGTGGCGCGGAGGTCCCCGTCGGAAAGGCGCTTATATTCCTCTTCTTTTGCCAGCACCTTATCCGCGATTTTTTGCAGACGCTTGACCTCGGTCTCGTTGCTTTGGCCAAAAATTTTTTTTACCAAATCCATGACTGCCACTGTGGTCGTCTCCTTACTCTGTGTTGCCGCTGGGAAAACCGCCATGGGGCGAAGGCAGCAAACATCAACCCTTATTATAACACGAAAGGGAAAGGGTGCGCAAGGTTGCGAAGGAGTCGGTTCCTGACTGGAAACGATGTGTAGGGGAGGGCATAGGAGGATCGGCGAGCTTCCCCTTGGCCCCCCCTTCACAATCCCCTCCGCGCCCGGCTCTGCCCGGACCCGTTGCAGATAGGGAAAAAACGCGTTTGCTCATATGTATTTTAGCAGATATACACATGCCGAAACCCGCCACACCGCGTTTGGCTGCAAAAGGGTAAGCGCGCTTTGTCTGGATCTGCAACGGGTCCGGGCAGCGCCCGGGCGGGGAGGGGGTGCGGGGAGGATCACTAAGGAGGGGGCCAAGGGGGAACCTCGCCGTTCCCCCTAGCCCCCTCCTTAGTATCGTTTCCAGGTAGGCAATAAACCGTTGTCAGTCTCATAAGACAACGCCACGATAAAATCTGGGGAGAGATGCAACCGTCCAGCCAGAACAATAGGTTTAGAAGGGTTTCCATGGGACCTTTTGCAACGGTTTCAAAGTGAAGTTGCAAACAGCCTGATGGAAAGTGCAAGGCTGCAACTGTGGGAAGCCCATATACAGGATATTTCACCGAAAGAACTATTGGATTTCGATGATATCGAGAAGTTTATGTGAAACAAGCGCCCTCTTTCCCTGGGTGAATCACCAAGGGCCTCCTGTAACACGGAGATTTTTTGTTGCTTATAGGTAACTGATTTGATACAATGATAGCAAGCGAGCCTGTAAATGCCATGGGTACTCAGGCCATTCGTTCTTACTTGCACAAAAGAAAGGAGCTCCTTTTTATGAAGAAGCCTATTTCATTGGTATGCGTTTTGGTTTTGGTTCTTATGTGTACTACCCCTGGTGCTTTTGCGGGAGGGAAGAACATCTCAATTACCGATCCTTTCATGCTGCCTATTATAACCAGCATCGACGATTTTTCTGTCAAAAATCTCTTTCTTAGTGAAAAGATTGCCGCCTTCTTCTCCGTCGGCGTTATGCTTGACTATGAAGCTGAGACCAAAAAAGACGTTATTGAAGATACAATGCCCTATATTTACGTTACTAGAAAAGCCAGTGAAAGGGACTATGTGAGTGTATTTTTTATTGACTCTGAGAAAACGCTGTTGCTTTTGGCGGATATAAAGGACAATATAATAGAGGCCATTAACATTGACGTTCCCGCGTCCTCCAGCAGCGCTGTGAAATACATGATGGAAACGCTTATAGATGCCGGTAACATTACCGACTATATTGAAGTCTCCAGAGATGCCTTTTTTGACGTGGTGAGAGAATTAAAGGATGTCATTAGCAATTAGCGCACACCAATTTCTATGCTGATTTCTTCCGCAGAGCGAAAGCGTGCCCACCAGCCACGGCAGGAATCCCCCCTCCCCAAGTCGAAATCCTACATGCCAAAAGCTGGGGCAATACAAGAGGATAGAACGGAGAAAGACCATGGGCCATCCAATTCGCTGGGGCATTTTAGGGTATGCGCGCATTGCGCGCCTGCAGGTTCTTCCCGCTATGATGGAAACGCCCAATGCGGTCCCCTATGCCATTGCCTCCCGGGACCCGGAGAAGGGCCAGGAGGCCGCCAAGGCGTTTGGCTTTGCCAAGGTGTATGACAATTATCAGGCGTTATTAGACGACCCGGATGTGGACGCGGTGTACATTCCCCTGCCCAACGGCCTGCATAAGGAATGGACCCTAAAGGCCGCCCGGGCGGGCAAGCATGTACTGTGCGAAAAACCCCTGGCGCTCACCGCGGCGGACTGCCGGGAGATGGTGGACGTTTGCCGTCAGCAAGGGGTGAAGCTGATGGAAGCGTTTATGTACCGCTTCACCACCCGCACCCAAAAGATCCAGGAGCTGTTGGCCTCTGGGGTCATTGGCGAGCTGCGGCATATTCATTCCAACTTTAGTTTTCATCTGACCCGGCCTGGGGACGTGCGCCTGGACCCGGACCAGGGCGGCGGTAGCTTTTGGGATGTGGGCTGCTACCCCATCAATGTGATCGGCATGATCATGCAGGACGAGCCGGTATCGGTGTGCGCCCAGAAGGTGGAGGTCGGCGGCGTGGACCTGGCGGTCAGCGCGGTGCTGAAGTACAAAAGCGGCGTGATCTGCACGGCCAACTCCGGCTTTGACGCGGCTTCCGCCAAGTTGACGGAGATCACGGGCGCCCTGGGCAGCCTGGTGGTGCGGGATACCTTCTTTGACACCGACACCCCCATTTTGCTGGTGCAGGACAAGAAGGTGACGGAGATTCCCGTACCGGCCTGCAACCGGTATGTGTTGGAGTTGGAAGAATTCGGAAACGCCATCTTGGAGGGCCGGGAACCCTCTTTGGACATTGAGGAAACGGTGCGCAACTGCGGCCTCATTGCCAGGATTCTGGAAGAGGCAAAGTAGAGGCAAGAGACGGGCTCTGGGGCTGTTGCGCGGCAAGAAAAGCGCAACAGCCTTTTTTACACCTGGCGGCGGCTCACGCATACGATGGTATGGCGCAAGCGCCCGCAAAAGGAAACGGGGTGGAAGCGCTTGCTTTTTCTTGCTTTTCCTGCGGGTTTCGGGTATCATGGGCCTATCGCGGCCATGGCGGGCCAAAGGCCGGGATATGATCAATAAACGGGGGATTGTTTTCAATGACCACTACGCCCAAAAATTGGGTTCGTCAGACCGCGCTGTTTTTAAGCAGCCAAACCATCACGTTGTTTGGATCTTCTATCGTGCAGTTTGCCATTAGCTGGCATATCACCCTCACGCTGAAAAGCGGCCTGATGATCACGCTGGCCACTCTCTGCGGTTTCTTGCCCCAGGCTGTCATCTCCCTGTTTGCGGGGGTGTGGGCAGACCGGTATGACCGCAAAAAGCTCATCATCATGGCGGACGCGGCCATCGCCAGTTGCACCGCTGTGTTGGCGGTGCTGTTCATGTTGGGGTATCAGGAGTTGTGGCTGCTGCTCTTCATTTCCGCCGTTCGTTCCATCGGCGCGGGGATTCAGATGCCTGCCGTCAGCGCGTTCTTGCCGGAAATCGTGCCGGAGGAAAAATTGATGCGGGTCAACGGCATCAACGCCAGTGTCCAGGGCGTGCTGTTTTTGCTGTCCCCCGCAGTGGCGGGCGCTTTGTATAAATATATCAGCTTCACCTCTGTGTTTTGGGTGGATGTGGTCACGGCGGTCATAGGGATTGGCGTCCTGATGCTGGTGGTGGCGCCGCCCAGAGTGCTGGCCCCGGTGGAACCCGGCCATATGATGGCGGACATGAAAAGCGGCCTTCGCTATATCGCCCATACCAAGTGGCTGTGGCAGATGATCCTCTTCTACCTGTTTGTGGCCATGATGTTTGGCCCGGTGGTGTTCCTGACCCCGCTGATGGTGGCCCGCAGCTTTGGAACCGACCCCCAGCTGCTGGTGATCCATGAAATGGTCTTTTCCGTGGGGAGCATCCTGGGAGGCGTGCTGGTCAGCGTGTGGGGCGGGTTCAAAAACAAGACTCATACCCTGATTGCGGCCTGCGCTTTCTTTGGTCTCACCACGTTTGTTATGGGTTTTTCCCAGACTTTCGTGTTCTACCTCATCATCATGTTCCTGATGGGCATCTCCATGCCCTTTGAGGGCAGTGTGGCCAATACCATTTTGCAGACCCGGACAGCCCCGGAGATGATGGGGCGGGTCTTTGGCATCAATTCCATTATCGGCTCCGCCGCCATGCCCCTGTCCATGGTGTTTTTTGGCCCCCTGGCGGATGTGACCAGCGTGGAGATCCTGCTGATCATCACCGGCGCGGCCATCACGGCCATTTGCCTGTTGTCCCTGCGGGCCAAGGAAATGGTACAGGCCGGGGAACCATTGCCCCCGGGTGGGGAGGCGCAGGGGGAAGAGCCATTGCCTGCGGCATCCGCAGAAACCACGGATTGACACCGTTCTTCAATTCTTTTATAATCATGAAGGCTTTTGCCTGATCCTGCACATCAAAAAAGGAGCAAGCGCTATGAAATCTCTTCACTCCTCCCAGCTGCGTTCGATGTTTTTACAGTTTTTTAAGGACCACGGCCATGCGGTCATTTCCAGTGCGTCCATCATTCCGGAAAACGACCCCACGGTGCTGTTCACCACGGCGGGCATGCACCCGCTGGTGCCGTATTTGATGGGGGCCAAGCACCCGGCGGGCAACCGGCTTTGTGACGTGCAAAAATGCGTGCGCACGGGGGATATCGACGATGTGGGCGATTTCAGCCACCTGACCTTTTTTGAAATGATGGGCAACTGGTCCCTGGGGGATTATTTCAAAGAGAAGATGATCCCCTGGAGCTGGGAGTTTTTAACCAGCCCGGACTATCTTGGCCTGCCCAAGGACAAGCTGGCCTTTTCCGTGTTTGCCGGGGACAGCGATTGCCCCCGGGATGAGGAAAGCGCCGATTTGTGGAAAAGCATGGGCGTGCCGGCGGAACGCATTTTCTATCTGCCTAAGGAGAACAACTGGTGGGGCCCCGCCGGGCTGACGGGTCCCTGCGGCCCGGACAGTGAAATGTTCATCATCACCGACAAGGAACCCTGCGGGCCGGATTGTTCCCCTGCTTGCTCCTGTGGCCGCTACCTGGAAATTTGGAACGATGTGTTCATGCAGTACAACAAGCAGGCCGATGGGGGTTTCACCCCTTTGAGTCAAAAAAATGTGGACACCGGCATGGGTCTGGAGCGCACCATTTGCGTGCTGAACGGCAAAAAGAGCGTGTACGACACCGACCTGTTCGCGGACATCCTGGGCAAGATCGCGGAGCTGTCCGGCAAGAGCTACGGCAGCGATGAAGAGACCACCAAGGCCTTTCGCATTGTGGCGGACCATATGCGCACCGCCACCTTCATTTTGGGAGACGACCGGGGCGTATCCCCCTCCAATGTGGACCAGGGCTATGTGCTGCGCCGCCTGATCCGCCGGGCCGTGCGCTATGGCATGGGCCTGGGCCTGCCCGATGGCTTCACCGGGCACATCGCGAAGGTGATCATTGCCCAGTACAAGGAAGCCTACCCGGAGCTGACCCGCAACAGCGCCTTTGTGCTGGAGCAGCTGGCGCTGGAGGAGACCCGCTTTGCCAAGACCCTGCGGCAAGGCAACAAGGAATTTGAAAAACTGGTGGGGCGGGTGCAAAACCGCACCATTGACGGTGAAAGCGCCTTCCACCTGTATGACACCTTTGGCTTCCCCGTGGAGATGACCATGGAGCTGGCCAAGGAAGCGGGATTGACCGTGGACCTGGCGGGCTTTCAGGAGTGCTTCAAAAAGCACCAGGCCACCTCCCAGGCCGGGGCCGAGCAGCGCTTTAAAGGCGGCCTGGCGGACCACAGTGATGAAACCGCCAAGCTGCACACCGCCACCCATCTGATGCACGCCGCCCTGCGCAAGGTGCTGGGCCAGGAAGTGGCCCAGAAGGGCTCCAATATCACGGCCGAGCGCCTGCGCTTTGACTTTTCTTTTGGCCGCAAAATGACCCCGGAGGAAATTGCGGAGGTGGAAAAGCTGGTGAACGAAGCCATTGCCGCCAAAACCCCCATCACCTGCCAGGAGATGACCGTGGCGGAGGCGAAGGAGCAGGGCGCCATTGGCCTGTTTGAAAGCAAGTATGGCGAGCAGGTGAAGGTCTACGCCATGGGCGGTTTCAGCAAGGAAATTTGCGGCGGCCCCCATGCGGAAAATACAGGAGATTTGGGCGGGTTCAAGATCCAAAAGGAAGAGAGCTCCTCTGCCGGTGTGCGGCGCATCAAGGCTGTGATCGGGTAAGAGGAAGAATCTTAGAGCAGGGGTTTCACCCCTGCACCCCACCAGGGATTTCATCCCTGGACCCATTAGAAAACGCCCATAAAATGGGCGTTTTCATAAAGGGTTTCTTAAGGGCATAGCCCTTAAGCGCGTTTGGGCAGCGCCCAACGTTCACTAAACCGCCGGAGGCCGTCCCCCCCTCGCTTACCCCTTCAGAATTGCCCGAAGCTCCAAGGGCAGATCGCCTACGGGCGCGCCGTTGGGATTGCGCAGGGTTTCCGTGCAAAGCAGGGCCGTTTCGGCTCCTTCAAACACCGCCGCGCCCAGGTTGCGCGGCGTTTTGGCGTCCCCCGCCAGGGCATAGGGAATGCCGGCGGTGGCCAGCTCCGTCGCCAGCCCGTTGACGGGAGCCACGTGGCAGTTCACCACCGCCCCGCAGGGGAGGGAAGTCCGCACAAAATCGCTGTTCATCACAATCGCCGTTTCGCCGTCAAAGCTTTCCACCGTGGCGCGTTCCAGGAGGGTGACCGGGTACTTGTAGGGCTTGGGTTCCAGGGCCTCGGCCTCCTGTTGCTGGAAGCGTTTGCGGGACACATACATGTGAATCACCTCCACGGCGGAGCCGAACTCCTTGGCCTCGGTGACCAGGGTCACCCGCTTGCCAATGGAGGCCAGGAAGGTGGCGGTATCCAGCGCCGGGTATCCGTCTCCCCACACGAGGACTGCTTCGGGCAGCTTCACCGGGGTGCGCCCGTTTTTGGGGTGATGCTCACAGCTGACTTTGGGACAGGCGATGGCCTTTTCAAAGGGCGTCACCAGCTCCGCGCCGCAGACCATGTCCGGCGTCTGGGAGCGCGCGCCCGTGGCCAGCAGCACAAAATCATATCCCTTGAGGGCGGCGGGATCCGGCGCGGTGTTCATGTGGATGGTGATGCCCGGCAGGGTGCGCACCTGACGACGAATCCAGTCGGCGTACCATTTCATCTTCTCTTTGCCCGGAGCCATGCAGCAGCCCAAAATGGCCCCGCCCAGCTCGCCGGAGGCTTCGTACAGCGTAACGGTATGGCCCATCAGGGCCGCTATGCGCGCAAATTCCATACCCGCAGGGCCGCCGCCTACCACCGCCAGGTTTTTGGACTCTTCGGCCTTCTTCAGGTTTTCAAAACGGGGATCATTGCAGGCCGGGTTGATGGAGCATTTGATCTCTCGCTGGGCCATCAGGGATTCCTGCCAGCAGCCCACCAGGCAGGAAATGCAGCGGCGGATGTCGTCTACCTTGCCATACTGGGCTTTGATGGCCCAATAGGGATCGGCCAGCATTTGGCGGGAGAGGCCCACCATATCCGTCTTTCCGGCGGCCAGCACTTCCTCGCAATAGGCGGGGTTGCGCAGGGAATGGCTGTTGATGACCGGAATGGAGACCACTTTTTTTACGGCCTCGGAGGCGTACATCGTCCAGCCTTCGGGGTACTGCATGGGGTCGAAGCCTGCGCCGGGGCTTTCCTGCACGCATTGCGAAAGATCCAGGCAGCACACCCCGGCTTGCTCAAAGCGCTTGGCAACTTCCAAGCTCTCGGACAGGTCCCGGCCGCCTTCCACCCATTCGTCCGCAGAGTAGCGCACAAAAATGGGAAAGGCTTTGCCGCATTTTTGCTGGATGTTGGCGATAATGGCCAGGGGAAAGCGCATGCGGTTTTCAAAGGAACCGCCAAAGCGGTCGATCCGGTGGTTGAGCAGAGGGCTCATAAAGCCGGAAATCAGGTATCCGTGGGCCGCGTGAAGCTCCACGCCGTCAAACCCCGCCCGCATCACCCGGGAAGCCGCGTCGCCGAAGAGCTCCACCATGTCCAGCACCTGCTCGGTGGACATGGACTTGATGCTCTTGCCCTTTTCCTCGGCTCCAGCATAGACGATTTCATGTCCGGCGGACCAGGGAATGCGCACCACCGTGTCGTCCGCGGACATATAATTGCCCCGGGGGATGGCCGCCTGCCGCCCGGGGTGCTGCAGCTGCACCAGGCACTTGGCCCCATACTGGTGCATGGAGGCCGCTAGACGTGCCAGACCCGGGATGTAGCTGTCGGAATCGGCCACAAAGCCGGTGACCGTGGGCCTTCCGGTCTTGGCATCCGGGGCGGTGGCGCCCACGATGATCAGTCCGCAGCCGCCCTTGGCCAGCTGGGCGTGGTGAGCGATATCCCGCTCGGAAACGGAGCCATCGGCGTTGCTGGTGCTGGTATCCGTGGGCACATGGCAAATACGGTTTGGAATGTCAATACCACCAATGCGGATCGGCTGAAACAGATGTGTAAAATGCTCCATGGAATTGCTCCTATCCGGTTGTATTTTGGGTCAATTATACCGCAAACGGCGGACATTTTCAAACAAATCCGTGCAAAAAGTTGCGAAAAAACACCACCGCTGGGAGGGCAGTGGTGTTGGTGTTCCATGGCAAAAGCCCTTACAGCTGGTGCTTGATCCGGTCCTTCTCCTCGCAGCGCTTGGCGTTGTTAAAGCGGTTCAGGCTGCCTACCAGGTACCCGGTGATGCGACGGATCCGCTCAAAGGAGTGCTCTTCCTCGGTACGGCCGCACTTGGGGCAGGTATCGCCAATGATGCCGTTGTATCCGCAAACCGGGTCCCGGTCCAGGGGATGGTTGATGGACCCATAGCCAATGCCCTTGTCGTGCATATAGCGCACCACTTTTTCAAAGGCGTCCAGGTTCTTGGAGGGGTCGCCGTCCATTTCAATGTAGCTGATGTGACCCGCATTGGTGAGCTCGTGATAGGGGGCCTCGGTAGCAATCTTCGCAAAAGCGTTGATGGGATAGTATACTGGCACATGGAAGCTGTTGGTGTAATAATTGCGGTCGGTGACGCCTTCGATTTCACCGTACTTGGCCTTGTCAATCTTCACAAAGCGGCCGGAGAGCCCCTCTGCGGGGGTGGCCAGCAGGGTAAAGTTCAGCTTGCGCTCTGCACTGAGCTCATCGCAGAATTTGCGCATAAAGCCAATAATCTCCAGGCCCAGGTTTTGGCTGCTTTCGTCCGCACCATGGTGGGTGCCCCGCAGGGCCACCAGGGTTTCCGCCAGGCCGATAAAGCCGATGGACAGGGTCCCATGCTTGAGCACTTCGCGCACGCTGTCGTTCCAGTCCAGCTTTTCGCTGTCCATCCATACACCTTCCCCCATCAGGAAAGGGAAGTTGCGGACCTTTTTATTGGAGATGATCTCCAGCCGCTCGTCCAGCTGCTCCACCACCAGGTTCAGGACCCGCTCCAGCTCTTCAAAGAACCATTGCAAATCCCCCTTGGCCTTGATGGCGATGCGGGGCAGGTTGATGGAGGTGAAGGACAGGTTGCCGCGCCGGGGGCAGACCTCCCGGGTGGGGTCGTAGGCGTTGCCGATGACGCGGGTGCGGCACCCCATATAGGCGATTTCCGTCTCCGGGTGGCCTTCCTTGTAGTACTTTTTGTTAAAGGGCGCGTCCACAAAGCTAAAGTTGGGAAACAAGCGCTTGGCGCTGGTGCGGATGGCCAGGCGGTACAGGTCGTAGTTGGGGTCCCCTGGGTTGAAGCTGACGCCTTCCTTCACTCGGAAAATCTGGATGGGGAAAATGGGCGTCTCCCCATTGCCGAGCCCGGCCTCCGTGGCCAGCAGCAAATTGCGAATCACCATCCGCCCTTCGGGAGAAACATCCATGCCATAGTTAATGCTGGAAAAAGGCACCTGGGCGCCGGCGCGGCTGTTCATGGTGTTCAGGTTATGGACCAGCGCTTCCATGGCCTGGTAGGTGGCCTTGTCGGTCTCCTTCTCCGCCTGTTCCCGCACAAAGTCCATCAGGCGGGTAAGGGTATCGTTGGTGGCCTTGGGCATGGCGGCGGCCACCTTGGCGCGGATGGCCTTGTCAAAATCCGGGGTGACCGCCAGGGTGGGGATCTTGCCGGTCTCCTCTTCCAGCTTGGCCAGGATGCACATGGCGGTTTCCGGTGCGTCCTCCAGCCCGCCCAGCAGGTCCAGGGCCCGGGCCAGGTTGTCGCGGTAGCGCTTGCGGAAGGTCTTGCGCACGCCGGGGGCCATGCCGTAATCAAAGTTCACCACGCTCTGGCCGCCGTGCTGGTCGTTCTGGTTGGCCTGGATGGCAATGCAGGCCAGGGCGGAATAGCTATAAATATCGTTGGGCTCCCGCAGTACGCCGTGGCCGGTGGAAAACCCGTTATGGAACAGGTCCAGCAGGTCGATCTGGCAACAGGTGGTGGTCAGGGTGTAAAAATCCAGGTCATGGATATGAATGTCCCCATCGTTGTGGGCCTTGGCATGGCGGGGATTGAGCACATACATCTCATAAAACTGCTTCGCGCCCTCGCTGCCGAATTTCAGCATGCTGCCCATGGCCGTGTCGCCGTTGATGTTGGCATTCTCGCGCTTAATGTCGCTATCTATGGCATCTTTATAAGCAATGTCCTCAAAAATGCGCATGAGGCGCGTGTTCATTTCTCGAACACGGCTCCGCTCCGCGCGGTAGAGGATATAAGACTTTGCGGAGCGCACAAAGCCTCTTTCAATCAGCACCCGCTCCACGGTGTCCTGCACTTGCTCCACCGAGGGGATAGACGGGATGGTCTCGTCATTTTCCACTTCGGTTACGACCAAGAGGGTCAGCTCATGGGCAGTCTCCGCGCTTTTCTGACTGCCGCTGGCCATGAAGCTCTTTTCGATGGCCTGCTCGATCTTGGACTGGTCAAAGGAGACGATGCGCCCGTCGCGCTTTTTAATGGAAGTAATCATGGTTCATGCTCCTTTTGGTGCGTATTTCACCGGGGACTAGGCAGAAGCTTTCCCGGGGAAGGGCATAAAAACAGAGACAAAAACAGCGGTCGAAGTTCCCATCGTCCGCGGATTTTCCCTGGATGGGTTTTTGGCCAGGAGAGCATCCTCATTATATTGTGTCGCTTTCAGAATGTCAATACAACATATGGGGGCTACCCCAAGGAGAAAGGAAGGAAAGAAGCTCGAAATATGACGAATTTACGCACTTTCGTCACATTTTTCCATTTGTTTTCCATATAAAAAAATATTTTCGCAAGCGCTTTCCACATGCTCATCATAAGTTTTCCACGGCTTCGCGTGGGCGTTTTTCCATAAGGCTGAGCTGCCTTTGGGCATTTTTCCAACAAAAAAAGGGAACGAAAAGGTTACATGGATATGGAAAATATTACACACGTGTTACAGATCCCAAGGACCTGGGCCCAAGAAGTGCTCACAGCAGCAGCCTCCGATCGGGAAGGCGCGTCCATAAGAAGTATGTGGGGAAAAGCAGTAGACTGCAAACCAATATGTCAGAACAAATTTGTATAAAACGGCCTAAAAAATGTACACAAAAATGAAATTGGTACTTGTTATTTGTAGAAACCCCGCTTATAATAGCGGTGATTGTATGCGGGTCTGTGGTTGCAAGCCGATGCCAGACGCGGGCAAAGCGGCCCACGTAAGCCGGGCAAAGCCCGGTGAGCATGGCGCGTTCTAGTAGTAAGTCCGACCGGAACCTGCGCTTCCAAGGCGAAGGCTTCGAGAGAGGGCGCGTAGGGCGCTGATGCGATGAGCAAACCCTCCTGTCGGCGAGTGTGGGGGCAAAGACCAGGTCAGCCGTGTGCAATCCATCGCAATGCACCAACAGACGAATGCGTCGTCGAGAAAAAGGAAAAGAAAACGGAGGAATCCCCAGTTATGTACGAAGACAAGACCCTAACCTGCCGCGATTGCGGCGCTGAGTTCGTGTTCACCGCCGGTGAGCAAGAGTTCTACGCGGAAAAAGGCTTCCAGAACGAACCCACCCGCTGCAAGGATTGCCGCGTGTCCCGCAAAGCCAACCGTGCTTCTGCGCCCCGCGAGCAGTTTGAAACCACCTGTGCTGCTTGCGGCAAGGCCACTACAGTGCCCTTCGTCCCCAAGAGCGACCGCCCCATCTACTGCAGCGAGTGCTTCGCCGAGCATAAGCAAGCGTAATTAAGGCAAAATCAAGCGACGTAGCGAAAGCTGCGTCGCTTTTCGCATGTATCGGGCTATGTAAGCCCATGAACAGGTCCGCCTATCCACCTGGGGGTTCCCACGCTACTGGCTTGCGGGAGGAAGCGTTTTTTGCTATGATGGGGCATGGAGTTCCAACATCTGTCAGCGATCCAATAAGGAGGAAACCGGAATGAAAGTGATTTTGCTCAATGGCAGCCCCCATGAAAAAGGAACCACCTATGCGGCCTTGACGGAAGTGGAAACGACCCTGCAAAAGAATGGGATTGAAACGGAATTGTTGCACCTGGGCAAAGGCCCCATCCAGGGCTGTACGGCGTGCAGGAATTGCTTTAAAACGGGGCGCTGTGTTTTTTCGGATGTCGTGGTAGACGTGGGTGAAAAAGCCAGAGAGGCAGATGGAATCATCATTGGGTCGCCGGTTTACTATGCGGGTATGGCCGGAAGCCTAAAAGCCGCCTTGGACCGGCTGTTTTACTCCAACGCGGGGAGATTCGCGGGGAAGCTGGGGGCGGCGGTGGTCTGCGCCCGCCGGGGCGGCCTTGTGACGGCTTTTGATGACATCAACCGTTATTTTACCATCAGCCATATGCCCATTGTGTCCTCTCAGTATTGGAACCAGGTGCATGGCAGCAACGGGGAGGAAGCGAAGCAGGACCTGGAGGGCATGCAGACGATGCGCACCCTGGGGCAAAACATGGCCTGGCTGTTGCGTTGCATGGAGGCGGCGAAGGATGCGGGCGTACAGCCGCCCACATACGAAACGGCCCAGCGCACCAATTTTATCCGGTAGAGGCAGGGGCGCTGGAACGAAGAGATGAAAAAGGAGCGATAGGCCCTGTGAAAAAAGGAGTGAGGGCGTTGGGCGGTAAGGCCGCTGCTTTCCTGCTGGTGATGACGTTTATGACGGTGGGCTTCGCTGGGGCGGAGGGCAGCATCACCACCGTCACTGTGTTTTCAGTGGAGGGAGAAGAACACCAGGAAGCCGCCCGCCCGGTACCCAGTTCTCTGGAGAGTTTGGCGGAAGATGGGTTTACGGAAGAAGGCGTCCAGGCCCAGCCCGAAGGCCCTGTAACCCAGGCGCGGCAGGATTTCATTGACGGCATGCTTCACCTGGCGGAACAGAAATTTGAGGATGCCAATGGACGCGCCCAACGGGCCCATTATAGCGGCGATATTTATGTATGTAAGAATTTCACCGTCTATTTATTCCGGGAAAACGCCGGGGCTTTCCGCATGGCGGAGTTTCCCACGGTCCCCCTGATCATTCCCGATAATCAGAAAAAGGCCGATTGCAAGCCCTACGTCTATGGAGTGGAATGGAAAGAGGTATCGGCGGACCAAGGGAATCCCTTTGTGGCGGCAGCCTCCTTCCGGTATGACGAAGGGCTCAGCAAGGCCGAAAATCGGCAAAAGGCCCGTGAATTTTTGATGCAGGTCCAGCGCGGTGACTATTTCCAGATGGCGGCCAAGTATTACTATGGAACCGGGGCCCACAGCATGGTTTTTACGGCGGATTATGACCCGGCTACGGACAGCGTGCATTGGACGGACAGCAACATGAAGGGTGAAAAGCGCGGCGGCGAGCGGTACGGCTATGTGCAGTATGACGCGGTGAAGGAAATTGACTGGTTTGTGGACGCCTTTTGCCGCAAAGGCTACGGCGCGACAATCTACCGCCTGCGGGACGACATCATCTACGGGGAGTAGGGACCTTTACGCAGGGGTCGCCCCTGCATTCCCTGGCCAGATACTGATAGAAAGAAAAAAGGTGGACGCTCCCGCGCCCACCCTCTGTTTATTGTGCAACCTTATTGTACTCCGCTCTTGACCAACCCGGGCCACATGGCTGACGCTTCGCTGTAGGCCTTATCAATGGAGGCTTGGTGCTCGTTTTGGGCGTTGCTCGTTTTGTTTTCGTGGGTGGTGCTGCCCACAAAGTGGACACAGAACATCCCATAGTAGTTGTTTTGCTCGTGGTACCGCACCCCGTTGGGGAAGTTGGTGGTAGATACATCATTGAAACCGTGGGGCCAACCATAGATGCTTACGCAGAACACACGGCCGTTCACGTTCAGCCAGGCCGCGCGGCGGTCCCACTTGCTACCCACAGTGCTCGATGTAAACGCGGGCCAGGGCGCGCCATTTTTCACATCGTTTAAGTTGGGTGCGCTATCGCTGTAGGCAAAGCCCACAATGTCGCACATGGTCTTGGTATCGGCCCTGGTGTAAGGCACACAGTCGGCATGATAGGCGCCGGACCAGCGGAACGCGGTAAACACCCTTTTGGTTTCCACGTCCATCACCTTGGCGCTGCCGTATTTAGGAATAAGCGTAGCCCCGGCATCCCCAAAGGTCCATCTGGCTTTTTCAACACTGCGAACCGTACCAAAGTCGCCGCTGTTTATGGGGGTGCCGGTGGTACCGGTGCTGCCGCTGGTCCAGGAGCCAGCGGAATAGGCGGCGGAGGCCATGGGGAAGAGCTTTGCCCAGGTGGCAGGCCCGATGCTGCCGTCTACGTCCAGTCTGTTGGCGCGCTGGAAATTCCGAACGGCGCTGGAAGTGCCCGCGCCAAAGTTGCCATCCAGGCTGCCCGTATAGAAGCCCAGCACGGCGAGAGCCAGCTGCGCGGAATGGGCGCGGATATCGCCCACCAGCCCAAGGGTTTCTTTCAAAGAGAAGGAGTAATTTTGCTTCCAAAGGGTACCGGTGATATAGGTGAGCACATCAGCTTCCGACATGATATCCGTGGTCTTCAGTTCTCGGTTGACAAAGTTATACGCTTTGTTGCCGTAGTATAGGCTTCCGTACGCCACGTTATTTCTGGTAACGGTGGTGGTGTTCACCAGTTGAAGGATATTGCCGACGCCAATATTCGTAAGGCCTGAGGCGGGCTTTTCGTCATTGGTAAAGATGTCCAACGGGGCGGTAAGCTTCACATAAGATTTGGTGGAAGAAGGAAGGATGCCGGAGGTGCCGCCGGTACCGCCAGTACCGCTGGAATAGGTGACCGTGACGCAATCGCCGCGCACATAGCCGTACACGCCGCTTCCGGTTTGGATATAATACCAGGTATAGCCCCCGGCGGTGACGGCCGACCCCATCATGGGAACCACGGTGCCAATGCCAAGGACAACGCCGGTTTTGGAACCGTTGGCGGTCTTGCGGACACGGGTGCTGTTTTTAATGACGGTGACGTTCCCCGTTTGCGTGGTGGAGCCTGTGGTACCCGAGCCGCTGCCGCCGACGGTCACATAGGAACCCATGAGCCAGCCGGTATCCCCGTTGTAGACAACCTTGTACCAGGTGACGCCGCCCGATGTGGTGGTATCAATATAGCTAAGAGTTGTGCCCTTGGGTATTTGCCCCAGACGGGTGGAACGGGTGGAGGTGGATTTGCGGAAGTTCACGCTGACGTTGGTATACAGGGTACCTGTGGGACTGAGAGTGTTCCCGCCAATGGCGCCGCTGCTGCCACTGCCATAGCCCTTGGCCTTGGCCAGGGGGTACAGGGTGGCTTGGGTGATGGGGCCTGCCCGGCCATCTACTTCCAGCTTGTATGCCCGCTGAAAGGCCTTCACGGCGGAAGTGGTTTCCGGGCCGAAGTTACCGTCCACGTTGCCGCTGTAGTAGCCCATCACTCGAAGGGCTTCCTGCAAGGCGTGTACCCGTACATTGCCCTTGAGCCCCATGTCCTCCTTCAGGGAGGAAAAACTGGTGGCGGACCAGGGTACATTGGTGATAAACGTGCCAAGCTGGGCATCGGTCATGATGCAGCCGTTGATATCGGTGCCTTTCACTCTATACACTTTGTTTTCGTAGTACAGGCAATAATATTTTTCACCGCCAACGGAGTAGTACTGGTTGGCCACCAACTGGAGTACAGAACCCTTACCAACTGTGACCCCCACAGTAGAGGTTTCGGTGGTGAAAATATTGGTGTCCTTACTCAGCGTCACATAGACCTTTGGGTTGGAGGGAGTGATGGAGGAAGCGCCGCCGGTAGCGGTGGAGGAGCCATTGCCTGCGGAGATTGCTGCGGCAAAGAGAGTCTGGAGGGTGGCGTTATGCACGTAGGCGCCCTCCGCCGGCGAAATGCTGGCGCTGGCCTTGAACTTTGCCATGGCTTGCGTAGTTCCGTCGCCATAGGTGCCATCCAACTCCCCTGAATAATGGCCCAGCACGCTCAGTGCCAACTGTACAGCCTGGACTTCGATGTTGTGCTCAAGCCCTTTAGTAAGGGGACCAATCGTGGTGGAGGACCAGAGGGTGCCTTTGATATAACTTTCAACGGCGGCGCTCTGCAGGACCTTGGAATAGAGCTTGGAAATACCTCCGCCATTGATGGCATCAATGGGACGTTGGGAACCGTTTGCGTCGTAGTATATAAAATAGGGAAAACCCTGGTCTACATAGAATTGGTTGGAAACTAATTGGCGGTAAGCGGTACCATCATTAAAATACAGTTTAGGGAGCGCGGGTTTGACAGCTTGCGCTGACTTTACCTGGACAAAACCAGCAGCAATCAGCTCCGTAAAAGAGGGGGTGGGATTCAAAAGAGCGTTAAAAATCGCCCTTTGTGTGGATTGGTCAGCAATGCCGGTTTCGTTGTACAGCGCCCATTCAACCTGGAAAGCTTTGACTGCATCTTTGGTGCCGGTACCATAGCCGCCATCCAATTCACCCGTGTAATACCCCAATGTTTTAAGGGCCTTTTGAAGTCCCTGTACATATATGTTACCTCTGGGGGTATCGGTATCAAAGCGGAAGTTGTAGGTTCCGAGTCCGTTCGCGACATCGTCCCAATAATCATTAATGATAGCATTCATATAATCACTATCAACGAATCCGAAAATCACATCGTCAACGGGAATGGAACATTTTTTACCATTGATAAAAGCTAAGAAATAATCCGCCCCTTCGTATACAAAATATACATTGTTGACCAGCTGATAAATATCCCCAGCGGACACGTTAAAAGACGCGGTGCCGCCTGCTTCGCCATAGACGCCATCGCTTCCAACCTCAAAATAAAATTTTGTATCGGAAGGGAGGATCCTCTCCCAATTGTTGTCGGGCGCCTTTGTGGCGCCTTTGCTAGTAGGATCCTGAGCCGCCAGGGCCGCCGTAGGCAACGTTGAAAGCAGCAAACACATCAGCAGCAGCAAGGAGACCCCCCTGCGCATGCCTTTCCTCCCTGTGGAATTTTCGTGCCATGTCGTTTTCATAAGCGTTGCCTCCGTTTGCATAGTGTAGGAAAATTATGGAAAAATGGCGGGCATAAGTCTATGCACACGCATATAAGACGTTAGACTGCCGCTTTTATCATGCCTATTGTATTACAAATTTATTACAATGTCAAGGCAAAAGCTTGATTTTTTTATGAAAAGCCTGATATATGCAGGGCCCACATTATGCAGGGCTTCTGGAAGAAAATACCACTATATGTTGTTCCAAGGCGATGATGGCAGCTTCCTGGGTAGTGACGCTGGCACAGAAGCGCACCGCCGCGTGCCCCGGGTCCACCTGCTGCCAATGGGCGAAAGAATACTCTGTCTGCAGCGCGTGAATCATGGCCGTGGGCAGAACGGGGAAAACCTGGTTGGCCACCGTGTCGCACAACAAGGGAAAGCCTTGGGCCACAAAAGCTTTTTTGATGCGCTGGGCATAGCGGTTGGCCCGGTCGCAGGCTTGCATGTAATAGCCCTCCGAAAGCAAGGCCAGGAACTGGACCCCCAGCAGCCGTCCTTTGGCCAGCATGCCGCCACGCTGCTTGATGGCATACCGGAAACAGGGCTGCAAACCTTCATGCACCAGCACGATGGCCTCGCCAAAAAGCAGACCGGCTTTGGTGCCGCCAATGGTGAATACATCGCAGCAGCGGGCCAGAAAGGGCAAATCCACCTGAGGGTCCGCCGCCAGGCCATAGCCCAGCCGGGCCCCATCCAAAAATAGCCATAGCCCGTGGGTTTTACAAACGGCGCTGAGGGTGGCCAGCTCCGCGCGGGTATAGAGCGTGCCCATCTCGGTAGGGTGGCTGATGTACACCATGGCGGGTTTTACCATGTGCTCATGGGTGCTGTCCTCCCGGTGGGCCCGGACGGCCTCCTCCACCTGCTGGGCGGACAGCTTGCCCTCTTTGCCGGGAAGGGCCAGCACCTTGTGGCCACAGGCCTCAATGGCTCCGGTTTCGTGAATGTTGATGTGCCCGGTATCAGCACAAAGCACCCCTTCCCAGGGGCGCAGGGCGGAGGCAATCACGGTGAGATTGGCCTGGGTGCCGCCCACCACGAAGTGTACGGCGGCGGCGGGGCAATCCGTCAGGCCGCGAATGAGGGCACGGGCCTCCTCACAGGAAGTGTCCTCGCCATAGCCTACGGTTTGCTGCGCGTTGGTATCCACCAAAGCCTGCAATACGCGAGGGTCCGCGCCTTCCAAATAATCGCATTCAAAGTGAATCATAGGGGCCTCCGTTGTTGCCGCTTTCGCAGAAGATGGTTTTGATACTATCGCTTTTTTGAAAAAATGTCAATGTGAGCTTGGCTTCATGGGGGGCAGGCGCAGGATGCCCGCAGAATTAGAAAAACTCCCTGGGCGAGCGAAGCAAGGTAAAGTGGTTTTTGCGATAGGTCAGCCAGCCATCCGTTTTCATGCGCATCAGTTCATGGGACAGGGCGGACCGGTCCACCCCCAGGTAGGCGGCCATCTGTTCCCGGGTGAGAGGGAGGACAAAGCGTTGTCCCTGGGCTTCCAAAAAGGGCCGCAGGTAAAGCAGAACCTTTTCCCGCAGGGTTTTGGCGGCCAAAATCTCCATGCGGGCTTGCAGATGCAGGTTTTTTTCCGCCATGATGCGCAGCAGGTTTTCCAGCAGCCGGGCATGAAAGCGGCAGGCCTCTTGCAGGGGATGGAGAAGCGTTTCGGCGGGAAGTCGCAGAACCTGACAGGGCTCCTGGGTCATCACCCACACCGGGCTGGGACGGCCTGCCAGGCAAAGAGTTTCAGCAAAAAGGTCCCCAGGTCCCAGGCGAGCGATGAGAGCGGGTTGGCCATCCAAGCCGTCTTTGCGGATGTGGGCTGTGCCGGAGAGAAGAACCCCGATGAACCCGGCGGGTTCCCCTGCTTGCAGCAGGGCTTCTCCTCCCGGGGATTTGACGCTGCGGGCCCCAAGGCAATCCAGCATCGCGGGGTAGTCCTTAGGAGCAAAGCCGCTAAAAAGCGCGCATTGGCGCAAACCTGATTCCATGACTGGATTGATTTCCACGGGATGTCCCCCCTCTTTCTTGAGAAGTCCGTACGGATAGCATACCGCAGGCGGGTCCCGGATGCAAGGGCACAGCCCAAAGAGGGAACAAGAGCCCAAAGAGGGAACATACCCTGCGATTTCATTGACAATGAATGGGGCAGAATGGTAAGATGAAAAGGCGGACAGCCGCCATGGCTGGCCGCAAAAGAAGGAGAGATTGAAGGATGGTTTCAAAGGAGATGTCCATTGGTCAGGTGCTTGCCCTCAATCGGGGAACGGCCAGCATTTTCATGGGCTTTGGGATGCACTGCCTAGGCTGTCCCCACGCCACGGCGGAGTCCCTTGAGGATGCCTGCGCGGCCCATGGCGCGGATGTGGAGACCCTTGTGGAAAAACTGAACGCGTTTTTGGAAGAGAAGGCCTAATTGGGCCAAAAGATGGGATAAGAAGCACGTGAGGAAAAGGTTTTGCACGGGCCTTGAGGAAACGTGGAAAACGTGGAAAACCTGTGGAAAACATAAGGGAAAGTAGGAGCCTATGCAGATACGATCCGCCCAAGAAGCACTGTTTATTGCCGCCGAGATGGAGCGCCGCGCCGTGCAGGTCTATCAGCGCGCGCTGATGCTGCTGGAGGACCAGGGCAGGCATGGGGAACCGATCTGCGATTCCCTGCGCCATACCCTGGCGGATGAGCAGCGCCATTTGCAGCAATTTCATACGCTATACCTGGGGCTTGGGGAGCCTATGGAAAGGCAGCTCACCCTGGCCGCCATTGCCAATGGAGTCTTGTTTGAAGGCGGGCTGATGGAGGCGGTGCGGGAGGGCTTTGTCAGCGATGTGCCCGGCATGCTGGGCTATGCCGCCCAGGAGGAGGCCCGCGCGGCGGAAACCTACCATGCTTTTGCCCGGCAGTGCCGAGACCCGGAAACCAGGGCGGTGCTGGAAGCGATTGCGGTCGAAGAGGAGAGGCACCTGAGCGATTTGCTGACCCAGAAGGGCGATACCGAGGAATAGGGATGTTTTGTCCACACCCGTTTGCCCGAAACCAGTATTGTTGCCTAACGGGCCTGGTCGGCAAGCTGATTGCCCCCGCGGATGCGGGGGCAATGCTGTAGGGCAAGGCGGGATAGAGAAGCGCGACACGCTAAATAAAGAAGGTTTAAAAAGGATGAAAGACGCACAGGGAAACCACAGCCAAAACAAAAGAAAGATGGACCCGCTGGGCCTGGCGCTGGGGGGGTTGTTGGCCGCGCTGGTTTTTGTGGCCACGGCGTTTTTAAAGCTGCCCTTTCCCATGACCAATGGGTATGTGCATCTAGGGGACGGCTTTGCGCTGCTGGGCGCTGCGATGCTGGGTTGGGTGGCCGTGCCTGCCGCGGGGCTGGGCAGCCTGCTGGCAGATCTGATGCTGGGCTTCGCGCCCTATGCCCTGCCTAGCTTTTTCATCAAGGCGGGCATGGCGGCGGTGGCGGTGAGGGCCATGAGGCACCAGAAGCATTGGCTAAGGGGCCTGCTGCTTCTGGCAGCGGAAGCACTGATGGTGGCCGGTTATTTTTTAACGGAATGGCTGCTGCTGGGCGTAGGCCTTGCAGGGGCCTGGGCCAGCGTACCCGGCAACGCGCTGCAAGGGATCAGCGGCGTGGTGGTGGCACTGGCGCTTTTGCCTGTACTGAAGAGGATCAAGGTGCGGGCCTGATGGGCGTTGAGTGAATTAGAGCAAATTCCGAAAACATAGCACAGTCTTTGCAGATCTTTTCCCCAGGCGCGTTGCCTCGTCCGGTCAGCATAGCACCACTATGCCTCCCTTCCTCGGCTGAGCGCCAGGGAAAAATCTCTCGCAAATCCTATGGCTACGTTTTCGGAATTTGCTCTATGCGGCGGTAGCCTTGGCTTTTTCAAACTCCGCGCAGATCTCCGGGCTGGGCTTTTTCGTGAGAAGCGACACCAGTACGATGGCCAGGCAGGAGCATACGAAGGCCGGGAACAGCTCGTAGATGCCCAAAAGGCCGCCCATGGGCCGCAGCACCAGCTTCCAGAAGAACACCATGCCGCCGCCGGTCACCATGCCGGCGATGGCGCCCGCCCGGTTCATCCGTTTCCAGAACAGCGAGAAGATCATGGCCGGGCCAAAGGTGGCGCCAAAGCCCGCCCAGGCAAAGGAAACGATGGTGAAGATCACGCTGTTTTCATCCCAGGCAATGAACATGCCCACCAGGGCAATGAGCACCAGCACCAGCCGGGAGCAGCGCATCACCTGCTTGTCGGTGGCGTCCTTTTTGGCAATGCCCTGGTAGATATTTTTGGAAAAGGCGGAGGCGGCAATCAGCAAATAGCTGTCGGAGGAGGAAATGGTTGCGGCCAAAATGCCCGCCATGGTAATCCCCGCCAGCAGCGCGGGAAGCAGCCCCTGGGAAAGCACGATAAAAACGCTTTCCGCGCCGCTGGCGGAAGAAAGCTGCGGATGGCTGGGGAACAGCGCCCGGCCTACCACGCCGATGGACACAGCCGCAAACAGGGAAATGACGCACCAAACCGTGGCGATCCGGCGGGATTGTTTCAGTTCGCTCCCCTTGCGGATGGCCATAAAGCGAAGCAGCACCTGGGGCATGCCAAAGTAGCCCAGGCCCCAGCTCATGGTGGAAATGATGGTCAGCAAGCCATAAGGGACCGCTTCCCCAAACAGGGGAGCGCCGCCGGAGAGCTGCTGCATACCGTCTTGCACCGTGGGCGAGGCCATGGAGGTCAGGGAGAAGAAACCGGGAATGGCTTTCGCATTGGCAATCACGGCATCGACGCCGCCTGCCGCGATCGTACCGGTCACCAGCACCAGCACCAAGGCGATCACCATGACAATGGCCTGCATAAAATCGGAGGCGCTTTCCGCCAGAAAGCCGCCCAGGACGGTATAGATGATCACAAAAATGGCTCCACCGATCATCATGGAATGGTAGGGAAGGCCAAACATGGTGCCAAACAGCTTGCCGCAGGTCACAAAGCAGCTGGCGGCATAAACCGTAAAGAAGATCAGAATGAACAGCGCCGCGATGCTCAGGATGATCTTTTTGTTTTCATGGAAACGTTTGCTGAGGAAATCGGGCACGGTGATGGCGTTGTCGGCCACTTCGGAATAGCTGCGAAGGCGGCGGGCCAGCAGCAGCCAGTTCAGATAAGTGCCCAGTGCCAATCCGATGGCGGTCCACATGGCGTCGGCCAAGCCCAGCCAATAGGCCACGCCGGGCAGCCCCATCAGTAGCCATCCGCTCATGTCGCTGGCTTCCGCGCTCATGGCGGCCACCCAGGGACCCAGGGTGCGGCCGCCTAAAAAGTAATTGTCGGTACTGGCTTGGGCCCGCTTGGAGAAATATAGCCCGATGCCGATGACCGCCAGCATGTAAACCACCATAGCAATCAGGTTTTGCAAGGAAGCAGGAGACATGTGGATCCCTCCTATGAAAATGTAATGGGTGTCCAAAGAATGCATAGCAATAAGCCCCTATGCATCAGTATACGGGCAAGGGGCCTGGGAGTCAAATGGCCGGGGGGTCATTTGGGCCGGTTCTTTGTATCCTTTATGTATTTTTTGTGAAAGAGCCGAAAAAAAGAGGAGGGCTTACCGCCCTGGCCTTTGCACGGCCTCAATCAAGTCCAGCACGGCGGCGGTGCCGTCCTTGCTGGGATAGTTTTGCAAGCGGGTCAGCAGGGCGGCTTTGCTTTGCAAAAGCGTCTGCAAAGCGTGGATCAAAGTGGCGGGGGTCATTTTTTCCTGGGGCAGCACATGGGCCAAGCCTTGCTTTTCGTAGCTTTGCGCGTTTTGGATCTGGTCCCCACGGCTGGCCGTCATGGGATAGGGAACCAGCAACATGGGCTTTTGCAGCGCCACCAGCTCGCAGAGGGTATTGGCGCCCGCCCGGCTGAGTACGATGTCCGCCGCGGCCAGGGCATGGGGCAGTTCGGCGCTTAAAAACTCCTTCTGGTAATAGCCAGGGGTCCCTTCCAGGGCCGGGGCCAGGTTGCCCTTTCCGCACAGATGCAGCACATCCATCTGGGGAAGCAGCTGCGGGAGGGCCTCCCGCAGGCATTGGTTGACGCTCTGCGCCCCCAGGCTGCCGCCAGTCATCAGCAAAACGGGCTTTTGGCCGTCAAAACCAGCCAACGCCAGGCCGGTTGCCCGGCTTCCAGTAAACAGCTCCGGTCGCAGGGGGGTGCCCGTGAGGACCCCTTTTTTGCCCAGGGCTTCGGCGCACTCCGGGAAGGTGGTGGCCACCTTGCTGGCAAAAAAGGCGCAAATGCGGTTCGCCAGCCCAGGAGAAAAATCGCTTTCATGGCATACGGCGGGAACCCGGCACAGCCAAGCGCCAAACACCACGGGCACGCTCACGAAGCCGCCCTTGGAAAAGCAGACGTTTGGCTTCAGCTTCCGCATCAGGTTCACGCTTTGCAGCGCCCCCCACAAAACCCGAAAGGGGTCCGTAAAATTCTGCAAGCTGAAATACCGGCGCAGCTTGCCGCTTTGCACCGCATGATAGGTCACCTCTGGCAGGGCGGCGAGCATGCCGTGCTCAATACCGTTTTCCGTACCAATGTAGTGGATGTCATAGCCGCTTTCCCGCAGTTTGGGAATGAGGCTGAGATGCGGGGTGACATGCCCTGCGGTACCGCCGCCGGTGAGCACAATGCGCTTGGTCATGTAAGAACTTCCTTTGGTTAGAATGTGGCACAAACAGCCATTCCGAAGTAGTATACCATAAAACCGGCGGTTTAGCACAGGGGTTGCGGCTTGAACCCGCTTCCGTTTCAGGGTATACTAGGAAAGCGCAATCTGCGCGAAAGGATGTGCACGCATGAAATATGTGCTGGTCATTGGCGATGGCATGGCGGATGCGCCTCTTCCGCAACTGGCCGGAAAGACGCCCCTGGAGGCCCTTGCGCTGCCTGCTTTTGACGCTGTGGCCGGATGTCAGGCAGGGCGCGTCCTCACCGTGCCTAGGGGCATGCCTGCCGGGAGTGATACGGCCATTCTCAGCATTTTTGGCTATGCGCCGGAGCGCTATTATACAGGCCGAAGCGTGCTGGAAGCCGCCGGAATGGGTGTGGAACTGCCTGAAGGCAGCATTAGCTTTCGGGTGAACCTGTGCGCTGTCACGCCGGACGAGCATGGGGTTTTGGTGCTGCGCAGCCATAACGGCGGCAGCATTCAAGGCCAGGAAGCCACGGCGCTGATGCGGGACCTGCTGGCGGACCCTGCCTTTTCAAAGCTGCTGGAGCAGGCGCAGTTGGCCATCACCGCAACGGACACCTTCCGGCACATCGGCGTGATGAAAAGCGAGGCCAAGGACCTTTCCGCCCTCCAGTTCACCGAGCCTCATAATGTGCTGGAACAGCCCATCGAGGGGCATTGGCCCCGCCAGGCGCGGGAGACCTCCGACCAAGCCGTCTTGCGGATGGGCGATGAGATCAAGGCGCTCATGCAGCTTAGCTATGAAGTGCTCAAGGGCCACCCCATCAACCGGCGGCGGGCCCGGGAGGGGAAGCTGCCCGCCAATATGATTTGGCCCTGGGGGGCCGCCACGGCGGTGGAATTGCCTTCCTTCGCCACAAAATATGGCCATGGAGGCAGCGTCATCAGCGCGGTGCCGCTGGTGTGGGGCATTGCCCGGCTGGCCGGACTGAAAACCCCCAAGGTGCCTGGAGCCAACGGCGAACTGGATACCAACTACGAAGGCAAGGCGGATGCCGCGGTGGAGGCCCTGCTGGCCGGTGGGGACGACTTTGTGGCGGTCCACGTGGAAGCGCCGGATGAAATGGCCCATGCCGGGGATTTGGCCGGGAAGATGGAAGCCATTCAGAATGTGGAGCAACGGGTGGTGGCCAGGCTGCTGGACAAACTGACCCACGGCGGAGAGGATTTTCGGCTGCTGCTGCTCAGCGACCACCCCACCTTGCTGACCACCCGCACCCATGACGGCAGCCCGGTGCCCTATGCCCTCTATGACAGCCGGAGGGTGAGCGCGGCGGTGCGGGAGGGGCGGCCCGCCCCCCGGCGGAAGTTTTGCGAGCGGGAACTGCTCTGCGAGCCTGTGCGGATGGATGGCACGCAGCTGATGCCCTTGCTGTTTGAGCAAGCCCCATAGCCAAAAACTTGGGAGAGACACGGGAGAATTTTAAGATGAATCAAATTCGCGAATTCCTAAGGCGCTACAGCTTTGGCATGCGTACGCGCAAAACCGCGCTGGCGGTGTTTATTTGTTTGGCGCTGGACTTTGCCATGGGACACAACGCGCCTGTAAACGCTTGCATCGCAGCTATTTTGACCATGCAGGCCACCCAGAAGCAATCGCTAAATGTGGGCGTACAGCGGTTGCTGGGCACGGCCATCGGCGGCGTGGTGGGCATGCTTCTGGTGGCAGCGTACACCCTGTATCCGCATACCATTTTGCGCATTTTTTTGGCGGGCCTGGGCGTGATGATCAGCATTTCCGTCTGTTGCGCGTTCAAGAAGCCGGAGGCAGCAGCCATTGCGGCCATTCTGGCGCTGATCATGGTACAGGGAGGGGAAACGGAGAATACGCTTCTTTTTGCCTTTATGCAAATGCTGGAGACGGCCATGGGCGTATTGGTGGCCATGGGCGTCAACCGTTTTGTGTCCAAGCCCAGGGAGGGAGAAGCGGAAGAGGACGCGGACGTGCCCGCCGAAACGGAGGCAAGCTGTACCCTGTGTGGGGAGGAAGTCATGGAAACGGAAGAGCAGGTAGCGGATGTGGAAGAAAGAGAAGAGGGAACGGAAGCATAATGGAAAAGATCGTTCCATAGCGGCTGAAGAAGGCGCTATAGCGGCTGCGGATACAAAGCAGTTACATTTGCGGGTTGACAAAAAACTATATCATGGGCTATGATATAACAGTTTATAGCATATGTTGTGGTTCTCGATGAATTTTTGAAAAATTGGATGGGGCGAAGGAATGTTAAAGGGTAGAATTTGTGTAGTCTTGGCTGCTATTAGCCTTTTTTTTGTGCTTTTGGGACAGCCTCCGGCCCTGTCCATTGGCTATACGGCAAAATTCTGGCGAGACATTCAGGAGGGCGACAACGGGTATGATGTCTTTGCCATGAGGGCGCGCTTGCAGGAAATGGGGTATAACGCGGGCACGACGTTGACTGATGAGTTTACGCCCAGGGCGGCCAGTGCCGTCAAACGGTTCCAGGCCTGTAACAGGATGATGCAAACAGGGGCCATGACCATGGCGCAGCTGGAATACCTGCATTCGGATCAGGCAAAGCCTTTTTTCCACATGGATGATGCGGAAAAGGAAGGAACCGCCACTCTCGAGCCCGAGCCAACCCCCAAAGGGCAGAAACCCACCGCCAGCCCGGAAACCACCGCAACGCCCCTTCCACCGGAGCCACCGCGGGACGCGGAGGGGTACATCCAAGGAGAATACTACAGGGAAGATGATGACCGAGGCGAATGGGTTTATTTATCCGAAGACTTGCAGGTCACCATCCAGCGGTACAACGAGCCTTCGATTCCGCTGATCTGGTATGAAACGGAAATCATTTGCAGGGGCAAGGAGCAGCTTAATCCCTACGAAAACAATGTGGAACGCCCCGGGGCCGTGTTCAAGCTGCCGGAGGTGATCGCGAAGAATTACAACCTGGTGCTGGGCTTTACCGATGATTTTTACGGATACAGGGTGTATAATAAAAAGACCGTGGGAATGGTCATCCGGGACGGCGCCATTTTGGGCAAAAAGACCATGAAGGATGACACCAATTATCTGCCCAACCTGGATGTGCTGGCGCAATTTCCGGATGGAAGCATGAAAGCCTACCGCTGCAAGCAATATACCTCGGAGGAACTGCTGGCGATGGGCGCGATCCATACGTATTGTTTTGGCCCGGTTTTGTTGCAAGAGGGCATGGTAGACAGCCGCGTGGAAGGAAAGTACTATGAGCAGCCAGCGCCGAGGCAGGCTTTGGGGATGCTGGGCCCCAACCATTACGTGGTTCTTACCGTACAGGGGCGCATCAAGGAAAGCCGGGGCGCGGGACTGATTTGGGTGGCTAACCGCATGAAGGAGATGGGGGTCACCGAGGCGCTAAACCTGGACGGCGGCAACACGGTGGCGTTGGTCTTTCGGGGCCGTATGCTCAATGCCCTGGGTGCCTGGAAGGGAAAGTCCTTCGTGCGCTCCGTCAGCTCGCTGATTGGCATTGGGGAGCCGGCGAAGTAAGGCGCATAGAAATGAGGATGCAAACGGGGCATGATTTTTGAGGAAAAATCATGCCCCGTTCCAGGTAAAGGTAGCACATCAATCATAAGGAGACCCTGTTTCATGTTGACTCTTTTTCGGGAGCTTTCCAAGGACCGAAAACGTACCCTCATGGCCTGTTTTTTTGCCTTCTTCGCCAGCGGAACCCTGACGCTGATGATCGGCTCCATCATGCCGGACCTGAAAGCCGCCTATGGCCTGACGGATACCCAAAGCGGCATGTTGATATCCGCCCATTCCATGGGCAACCTGATCGCCGGTTTTGTCAGCGGCTTGGTGCCGCTGGTATTGGGCCGCCGCCGCAGCATTGTGGTTCTTGCCAGCTTCGCGGCGCTGGGCTTTGTGCTGATGATCCTCTGGGGCAATCCCCTGTTCCTGATCCTTTGCTTCATTTTTACAGGCATTGGCCGGGGCAGCATCACCAATTTTAACAATGGCACCGTCAACAGGGTTTCCGGTGGCAGCCCCGTGGCGCTGAACCTGTTGCACGCTTTTTTTGCCAGCGGGGCTTTCACCGCGCCGCTGGTGTTCCTGCTGCTGGCAGGCCTGGGCGGTTGGCGCATGGGGCCCCTCTATGGGGCGGCGCTGGCCCTGGCGGCTGTTTTGGGCTTTGCCGGCTTAAAGCTGGAAAATGACCGGCCGGACCACAAGGACAAAAACGAATCCACCATGATATTTTTAAAGAACCCCAGCTTTCTGATCTTGGCTGGGATGATGTTCTGCTACCTGTGCGCGGAATACACCATCAACGGCTGGCTGGTGACCTATCTGCAAAACAAGCCGTCCCTGGCCGTGGCGGATATCAAGGCCTACAGCCAGTCCATGGCCACGCTGCTGTGGGTCGTGATCCTCATTGGCAGGCTCACCTGCGCCTTCTTGTCCAGCAAGATTCATCAAAAGAAACTGATGCTCACCTTCTCCGTTGGCATGGTAGGGTTTTTTGCCTTAATGCTGCTGGGCGGCAGCGTGGTCGCCGTTACCATCAGCGTGGTGGGCCTTGGTTTCTGCATGGCTGGCATTTGCCCCATGATCTACGCAGACGCGGGTATATTTAGCAACAAATACCCCCTGGTCACCAGTACGTTGCTGGCTGCGGGCTCCACGGGCGCCATTCTGATGCCCGTCTTAGTGGGCGCGGTGGCGGACAAATTCGGTTTTGCGGGGGGAATGACCCTCATCTTCGGGGACATTTTGCTGCTGCTGTTCTTCGCTGTGCTCAATGTGGCGGTCAAGACCCGGGCACCCCAATGATACGGCGTACCCGCGTCAGCCCTTGGAGGCGATATGGTCCGCCACGGCCATGCCGGTGACGCTGGCCTGCATCAGCCCCCGGGTGATGCCCGCGCCGTCGCCGATGGCGTACAGGCCCTGGATGGAAGTTTCAAAATGGTTGTCCACCAAAATCTTGCTGGAATAGAACTTCACTTCCACGCCGTAGAGCAGCGTGTTCTGGCTGTACAGGCCCGGGGCCAGGTGGTCAAAGGCGCGCAGGGCCTCCACGATGCTGGTCAGGTGCCGGGGGGGAAGCACAAAGCTGAGGTCGCCGGGCACGGCGGTGGACAGGGTGGGAATGGTGGTGGACTTGCGAAGCCGGGAGGCGTCCGTGCGGCGGCCCTTGAGTAAATCGCCCAAGCGCTGCACCATGATGGGCCCGCCGGTGAGCATGTTGCCCAGCTGCGCAATGTACCGCCCATATTCGATGGGCTGGTTGAAGGGCTCCGTAAACTGGGTGGAGACCAGCAGGGCGAAGTTGGTGTTGCCGGTGCGCTTTTCCGGGTCGGAATAGCTGTGGCCGTTCACCACCGCAATGCCGCCCTCGTAATGCTCCTGGCTCACCTCGCCGCCGGGGTTCATGCAAAAGGTGCGCACCTTGTTTTCATAGGTGTCGCTGTAATAGACCAGCTTGGCCTCGTACAGGTCCTTGGTGAGGCCGTCCATGATGGAGTTAGGCACTTCCACCCGCACGCCGATGTCCACCTCGTTGTTGCGGGTACGCAGGCCCAGCTTGCCCGCCTGTTCCGTCAGCCAGCCCGCTCCGCCCCGGCCGGGGGCCACCACCACATGGGGGGCGGTGACCACGCGCGGCTCCTGGCCCCGGGTATGCAGCCGCACACCTGTGACCTTGCCGTTTTCGCAGAGGATATCCTGGGCGATGGTCAATTCCAAAAAAGTGGTGTGGGTGTTTTCCACCAAATAGTCATGCATAGCCCCCAGCACCGGCCCGGCGTTCTCCGTGCCCAGGTGCCGCACCGGGCAGGGAACCAGGCGGATGTTGTGGCGGCTGGCCTCGTAGGCAATCTCGTCCACCCGGCTGTTGTTCAGGCCGTGGACGGTGGTATTGGCCCCGAAGCGCAGGTACTGCTGGTCCGCCTTGGCGATGTATTCCATGGTGCGCTTGTGGCCCAGGTAATCGCTGGCATGGCCCCCCACCTCGTCGGAGAGGGAGAGCTTGCCATCGCTAAAAGCCCCGGCCCCGGCCCAGCCGTGGACGATGCCGCAGGGGCTGCAATGCACGCAATGCCCGTCCTTGCGGGCGGGGCAGGTGCGGTTTTTGATGGCGCGGCCGGTATCCACCATCAGCACCTGGGCCTCCGGCATTTTTTCCGTCAGTTCCAGGGCGGCAAAGATGCCCGCCGGGCCCGCGCCGATGATGATGGCGTCAAAGTTCTGTTCCATGTTGGTGTCTCCTTTGGAGGTAATAGGTATCGGCTATCAGCCCCGGGCGGCAAAGCCCACTTTGCGCTTCACTTTGTCCAGGGTGCGGTTCGCCAGCTGCGTTGCGGATTCTGCGTTGCGGTCCAGCACCGCCTGCAGATAGCCCTTGTCCGCCATCAGCCGGGCGTGCTCCGCCTGCAAAGGCTCCAGGGTGGCGATCACCGCGTCGGAGGCCCGCTCCTTGAGGGTTCCATACCCCTGGCCCGCCAGCTCTGCGGCTACGCCCTCCGGCGTGGCCTGGGTCAGGGCCGCGATGATGCTGAGCAGGTTGCTGACCCCGGGCTTTTCCTGGGGGTCAAAGCGGATTTCCCCGTCGCTGTCTGTCACGGCGCGCTTCAGCTTGCGGCGGATGGCGTCCGGCGGGTCCAGCAGGGAAACGTAGGTGTCCTCCGGGTCGGACTTGCTCATTTTCCGGGTGGGCTCCTGCAGGCTCATCACCCGGCCGCCCACCTTGCCGATGTACACCTCCGGAATGGTGAACACATTGCCATACAGGGCGTTGAAGCGCTGGGCGATGTCCCGGGTCAGCTCCATGTGCTGCTTCTGGTCCGCGCCCACGGGCACCAGGTTGGTCTGGAAGAGCAGCACGTCCGCGGCCATCAGCACCGGGTAGGTGAACAGCCCGGCATTGATGTTGTCCTCATGCTTGGCGCTTTTGTCCTTAAACTGCGTCATGCGGGAAAGCTCCCCCATGTAGGTGTAGCAGCCTAAAATCCAGGCCAGCTCCGCATGGGCGGGCACATGGCTTTGGCAGTAGATCAGGTTCTTGTCCGGGTCCAGGCCGCAGGCGATATAAATGGCCGCCAGTTCCAGGCAGCGCTTGCGGAGCGCCGCCGCGTCCTGCCGCAGGGTGATGGCGTGCATGTCCACCACGCAGTACAGGCAGCGGTAATCGTTTTCCAGCAGCTTAAAATTGCGTAGCGCACCGATGTAATTGCCCAGGGTGAGGGTGCCGGTGGGCTGAATGCCGGAAAAAATGGTTTGTTGCCGAGGGGTAGGGGCGGATTGTTCCATGGGAATCCCTCCTGTGGGCGCATGAGGATGCGCTATTTGAGAACGAAGGTGAGCACGATGCCCGTGATGATGAGGATGTTCCCAGCCAGCCTGCGAGCGGTGATCTTTTCCTTCAAAAAGAAATGGGACAGGACCATCACATGCAGGTATCCGGAGGCCTCCAGCACGCCCGCCACGGTCAGATCCAACGTGCGCAGGGCAAAGACGTTCAGCAGCATGCAGCCAAAGAACAGGCCGTAGGCCAGGATCACCGGCAGGTTCAAATAGGCCCGGATGCCTTGGTACAGGGGATTGTCCGCCGCTTTCTTGAGGATCAGCTGGGAAATGGCGGCCAGCAGGGCAGTCAGCAGATAGATGGGCGCACCGCTAGGCATGGTCCGTCACCACGAGCCACACCCCAAGCAGCACCACCAGGATGCCGATTGCCCTTCCTATGGTGAGGGTTTCGCCAAAAAACAGCAGGCCGATGAGGAAGGTCCACAGGGTGCAGATGGCCTTGTTGCTGTAGGCAAAGCTTAAAGGCATGCGCTTTAACACCTGCTGCCACAGCACAGTATAGACCAGCAGAGTCAAAAATTCCAGCCCGGTAAACAGCAGCGCCAGACCATTTTCCTCGATGGCCAGGTGCAGCCCGGCGTATTTGGCAAACAGGTTGGCAATGCTGTAGAGTAACAACGTCAGATGGAGAAACAGCAGGTGCTTCACCGGATATTGGTTCGGGGCGGAGGATGCCGGCGGCTGTGGGGCGGGGGTGGGCTTCAAAGCAAAACTTCCTTTCCGGGAGGAGTCTTTTAGGGGTTCATTTTTTGGTCAACCAACGTGCTTCACATAGGTGTACAGCGTGTCTGTCAAGCTGGCTCCGGCGTTTAAGTACACCCGCAGCACCTTGGCGTTGTTGCTGACGATGGTGCTGGTCAGCTGCTTGCAATCCCAGGTAAAGCAGGTGTCCAGCGTTTTTTTGTGCAGCAGCGCCCCCATGCCCCGGTCGTTTTCCTCGTCATACAGGCCCATCAGCACCGGGTCCACCGTGTCTGGGTCCACCCGGGTCACCACAAAAAAGCCAATGGGCTTGCTCCCCGCCAGGACCTCGTACAGCTTTCCGCCCTGGGAAAGCATGCTACGGAGCCAGTTGGCATAGCGGTTGCCGGACTGGGCCAGGGTAAAGAAGGGGTCCAGGGACACCCGGTCGCTCACAAAAATGCCGCCCCGCAGCAGAGCGTACACCCGCTGTAAGTCCGCTTCCTGGGTGCGCTCCTGTACCAACAGGCCCCGGTCAAACCGGGCAATGGTGCTGGGCATGGCGTAGTCCTGCCGCTTGATGGCCACATGGAACACGGTTTCCACATAGCCATAGCCCAGGGTGGGCAGGCCAAAGAGCAGGTGGGGGCAACTGACGGGGGTTTTGACTACCAGGTATTGGGCCCCGGCGGCAACGCATTGCTGTTCCTGGGCGGCAAAGTCGGCCAGGGTGTCCTGGGCCTCCAACAAAAACTCATAGGCGTCCACACCCAGGTTTTCAAGCTCCCAGGTGGCGTGAATCGTCTTCATGGGGGGCCTCCTGCTCTCTGGGGTCGATGATATCGCGCACCACGTATTGGGGGCTGCGGTTGATGCTTAAATAGATGCGGCCCACGTATTCGCCCACGATGCCGATCAGCGCGATGATCACGCCGCCCAGCACCAGCATCACCGCCAGGGTGCTGGCCCAGCCAGCTTGCATCTCCGGGTTCACCCATTTGCGAATGATGGTGATGAGGGCAAACAGGAAGCCAAACACAGCGGTGGACCAGCCGATGTAATTGGCCAGACGCAGGGGCTTGATGGAGAAGGCCGTGACCCCGTTGGACCAGAGGGAGATCAGTTTTTTGAGGCTATAGCCGCTTTCCCCCTGGAGGCGGGCCCTGTGGGTGATGGGCACGTTGGCGTAGGTGCTGACGCTTTGGAACAAAAGCCCTGTGATATAGGGAAAGGGGTTGGGATAAGAAAGGGCGCTGTCCACCACAAAGCGCTGGCAGGCGAAATAGCTGTTAGGGGTCAGGTTTTTGGGCTGGCCAAAGAAAAAGTGGTTGCAGGCCGCGTTGAAGCGGCTGCCCAGGTTGCGGGCCAGGCTTTGCCTGCGGGCCCCATATTCCGCAAACACGATGTCAAAGCCCTCCAATACCTTGTCGATGAGGGCAAAGCATTCCATGGCGGGGGTTTGGCCGTCGTCGTCCAGACAGATGACGATGGAGCCCCGCACCTGGGCAAAGCCCGCCATGAGGGCGCTGTGCTGCCCGAAGTTGCGGGAGAGGTTCACAAACACCAAGCGCGGGTCCTCTTGGCACAACCCGGTGATGGTGGCGGCGGTGCCGTCCGGGCTGCCGTCGTTGACCAAAATGATTTCATAATCGAATTCGGCGGCGCGCTGGGCCACTGTGGCCTCAATTTCCGCCACCACAGAGCCGATGGTGCCTGCGGAGCGGTAACAGGGAATGACAAAGGAGAGCAACCGTTTTCCCATGGGGTTCACCTCAAAGCAACAAAGAATGGGGGCATTGCACTACAGGGCTTGGATCTGGCGGGACAGGGTGCGGATCAGATCGTACCCGTCCCAGGTCAGGGAGAAGTCCAGGGTGGCTCCCAGGGGGACGATCCGGTCGATGCCCTTCAGGCCGTGGGAAAGGACAAAGCTGCGGAGTTCCGCCGGGTCAAAGCCCAGGTAGGACAGGGTCTGGAACTTGCGCCGCACGATGGATGCCAGGGCGGACAGGTCGGTGTCCACATATTCCACAAAGCAACCGCCGGGACAGCGGATGGATTCCACCTCCGGCGTGAGCCGGTCTACCCCGATGCGGGCGATGAGATTGTCCGGCATGGGATGCCGCCGGACCCCGGGCAAGGCGATGGACGCCTGGTACAGGGTGGTCAGCTTGTCCACCGCCACCACTGGGGGAACGGTGTACCGGGGGGCCGCATAGGCGTGCACCGCTGCCCAGAAGCGTTCCTGGGCGGCCAGCAGGGTTTCCCCTTGGGGGTCCTCGTCCACCCAGTACAAAAGCCGGGGGGCGGTACAGGCGTTTTGATCGGTGAGGAAGGTGTCATTGAAAAAGCCTTGGGCCATGGCTGGCAGCTGCTTTTCTTCCAGTTCCAGCACGGCCCTGGCGCGAAGGCACAACATGGAGTACCGGTCCCCGAAGGTCACATCAAAGGCCATGGGAGCCACAGGCGCCCGGCGTACCTGCCGGATGGTCTCGTCCCCGCCCCACAGCACCCGCACGTCGCACAGGGCGGAAAGCTGCTCCGTCAGGTCCTGGCGGTCCCGGGGATAGGTGAGGACGGTAACATAGGGGGCCAGGCCGCCATAAGGAGAGTCCTTGCTGGTCAGCAGGGCTTCCATGGCCTGGCAGACCAGGCGGGTCTGGGGAAAATCCTGGCTGCTGGCCTTCACGATGCAGGCGTTGCCCGCCAGCAGGGCGGCCACCAGGGAATAGGCAAAGTTGATGGGCACATTGCTGGGCGCGATATGGAACACCAGCCCCCGGCCCATGCGGCCCTCCAAGGCTGTGCCATAGGACCCGCGCAGCTGCGCCAGATTGGCTTTTCGGCAGAAAAACGCGAAGGTGACCACATCCGGGAAGGACTTGGCGGCCTTGTCTTTGAGCAAGGCCCCGGAAAGGTCGGACAGGAAGTCCACAACGGCTGGATCAAAAGGCCCCAGGGCCGGGGCGCTGGCGGCCAGGGAAAAATCCGCCTGGCCACAGAGCAGGTGGAAGTCATCACGGCTGTTCATAGGTATCGCTGCACCCCCTTAGCTCCGCCCGCTGGATGCGGCCATAGATGGCAAAGTATTTGCCCTTGCGGCCGCAGGGGCAGTCGTCCTCGCCCAGGAGGGCCCCTTCGTCCTCGGTGAGCAGAATGTGGCCGGGATAGCTGCGGGGCAGCAGGCTGCTGACCTGGATCAGCCCCCGTTTTCCCACGCCCGCCACGGAAAAATCCCGAGGGTTCCGGATGGTGACGTCCGACCAGACGGGGGCATGCAGGTGGCCCTGGCTGCATTCCATGTAAATGGTGCCCGTCTGCTCCACCATGCCGTAGTAGTCATGCACCTGCCGGATGCCGCAAACCTCGTGAAGGGCGGCCTTGAACTGCTCCTGGCTGACCCTTTCCTCCACCAGCTTTTTCCAGCCGCCGCCGTGAATGAGAATGCCCTGGCTCAAATCCGGCTTCTCACCAAGCCGCAGCAGCTCCCGGTAGAAATGCTGCCATACCATAAAAGTGAAGCCAAACAGGAAGATGGGGCTGTCCCGGTGCTTTTCCAAAAAGGCGTGCAGGCCGGGCACGTCCAGGCGCATCTGCTCATCCAGGGCGTAGAACTTGTCCTTGGCAAAGAGGCTAAAACCCAGCACCCCAGCACCCCGTGCGGAGAACATGGCCCGGTTTTTCAGCAGCGCGCTGGTGTCCAAAATGATCATGGGCAGACGGCTGCCGCCCAAAAAATCGCCTACGATCTTGGCCAGAGCCTTGCTTTGAGCGGTACTGGTTTCCCGGTCCAAAAAAATGCGGCTGACCTGCTGGCCGGAGGTGCCGCTGCTGGTCATGGTCTTGTGCAGTTCCTCCTGGGGCACGCTGGCCAGGGCATAGTCCTTAAACAGCCGCACCGGCAAGAAGGGGAGCTGGGTAAAGCTCTGGACTCCGTCCGGGGCCTGCCCCCAGGCGGACAGCATGCGGGCATAGGGTGGGCAATGCTTCCCGTGGTGGGCGGTGAGGGCCGCCAGCTCCCGGGTCAAAAAGGCATGCTTTTCTGCGGCCTCCATGCCATAGGGGGGCAGGGCCAGCAGGGGTTCAAACTCCGTCATAGTACTGTTCCAGCTCCTTGTAGAGCGTTTTCCCCGCCTCGTTTTTGGGGATGTCCGGGATGGCCCGGGGGAAGAAGGCAATGGGGTTCAGGCCGGTTTGCTCCGCCAGGAATGTGCGCATGGCGGGCAGAACCGTTTCCTCCGTGGCAAACAGGTACAGATGGTCATCCACGCCGCCGCAGGCCACATCCGCTGAGGGGAAGGCGTTTTTGAGCATGCGCTCCGTCTCATCCAGGTTCACCCGGTTGCCAAAGATTTTTAGGAACCGCTTTTTGCGGCCAACGATGGTGAAGTACCCGTCCCCGTCCATCTGGGCCATGTCCCCGGTGTCCAGCACGCCCTGGCGCTCATCACCCAAGGCCAAATCCGTCGCGGTTTCCGCATAGCCCAGGGTCACATTGTCCCCATAATAGCGGAGCTCGCCCGTCACGCCTGGTGAGGTGATCAAAGCCCCGTTCACGTCCACCAGCTCAAACCGGCCGCCGGGGATGGCGATGCCCATGGCCCCGGCCTTTTCCAGGCTGCGCTCCCAGGGCAGGTAGGCCATGCGGGCGGTGGCCTCGCACTGGCCATACATGATGATGAACTGACGGCCCGTTTCCTGGCACCACTTGGCCAGTTTTTCATGCAGGCTGGGCAGCAGCTTGCCCCCGGCCTGGGTCATGGTGCGCAGGGAGGGCAGGTCCATGCGGGTAAAGCGCATGCGGTCCAGCATTTCATAGGTGTAGGGCACGCCGCCAAAGCTGGTGGCCTTCTCTTGCTTAAAGAAGGTCCAAAAATCCTTTTGGGCGATGCCCTTGTCCGTCAGCAGCAAAGTGGCCCCCACGGCCAGATGGCTGTTGATGATGCTCAGCCCGTAGGTATAGTTCATCGGCAAGGTGGTGATGGGCCTTTCCTCGGCGGTGAGGGCCAAGTATTCCACGATGCTGGCCGTATTGGCCCGGATGTTTTGGTAGCTTTGCCGCACAAATTTGGGGCTGCCTGTGGAACCGCTGGTGGTGAGCAGCAGGGCCAAATCAGGATGGAGCCGCAGCTTGCCCCCATGGGGGGTGGCCAGCAGATGGTAGCCGAAGCGCTTGTACACAGGCAGGCAGCCCGGGTGGCGGAAGCTTTCCGGGGCCCAGAGGAACTTGGGCTGGTAGGCGGCGTACAGGGCTTCAAAAGCCTGGGGATGGGTATCCGCCCCCAGCAGGGCGGGCACCACGCCCCCCTGCAAAAAGCCCACATACCCCAGAAAGCTGCCCAGGGTATTTTCGCAGAGCTGCAGCACCAGGCAACGGCCCCCGGCGGCACGGCAAAGAGCCTGGCCTTCCTGGGCCAACTGGGTATAGGTCAGGCGCTGCCCGTATTCGTCGAGGACGGCAACGCTCTCCCCAAAGTGGTCAAAGGACCACATCATATTTGGCAAGAATCTCCCTCCCTTTGTCAAAAGAGCTCAGGTCGATGATGTCATCCATTTCCAGCATGATGTCAAAGGCGTCCTCCAGGGCCGCCACCAAAGTCATATGGCCCACGCTGTCCCAGGCGGCGCTTTGGCCGTAGACCAGGGCGGGCACTTCCTCCGGGGTCACTTCCAGGGCGGTGGCAAAGGCCTGCACGTATTTTTCCAGATTGTTCATAGGGAATCACTCCTCTTTAGTTGATGGGAAAGGGCCAGACTGCCCGTAAAAGCTACAGGATGCCGCCGTCCACCCGCCAGGTTTGGCCGGTGACGTAGCTGGCCCGGTCGCTGGCCAAAAAGGCGGCTACCTGGGCAATTTCGAGGGGATCGGCCTTCCGGTGCAGCAGGATCTTGGCGAGGGTCTCCTCCCGCACCTTTACGCTGAGGCTGCGGACCAAATCCGTATCCGTGTACCCGGGGGACAGCGCGTTAACGCGAATGCCCAGCCCCGCATATTCCCGGGCCATTTTCTGGGTGGCGGCGATGACGGCGGCCTTGCTGGCGGAATAGTCGATGCGGCTATCCCCGTCCATTCCGGCCACGCTGGCGACGTTCACCACGCTGCCCTGCTTGCCCCGGGCCATCAGGCGGGTGGCAAAGCGGCTGACCTCCAGCAGGGCAAAAAAGTTCACGTCAAAAATGGCGCGCATCTCGCTTTCCGGGGTCATTTGAAACAGCTTGTCCTCCCCCATGACACCCGCGTTGTTCACCAGGATGTGGAGGGGCAGCTTGTCCGCCAACACCTGGGCAAAGGCGGCCTTGCGGGCGCTTTCCTCCCCCAGGTCTCCGTAAACGGGCTTCACCCAGACCCCGTGGGCCTGGGCCAGGGCGGCGCAGTCTTGCTCAAACCCGCTGTCCAGGGTGCGGGCAAAGGCCCACACATTGGCCCCTTCCTGGGCAAAGACAGTCAGCAGCGCATGGCCGATGCCCCGGGCGCAGCCGGTGATGAGGGCGTTTTTACCGGAGAGCAACATCAGCATCACTCCTTTGAAAGGCGGTCAGGGGAGGCTTCCCCGGCAGGTGCCAGGGACACCGTTTCCTTGGCGTAGTATTCCGCATAGAGGGACAACACGTAGTCCGAAGCACTACCGCCGGCCGCGTCGCTCATAAACACCCGGGGCAGGACCGAGACAGGCGTGAGCATGGGACTTGGCTGGGCCGGGTCGTTCATGGCCATATCCCGGGCGTCCATCTCCCGGTCATACTGCTGGGCCTCGCCCTTGAGCAGGCTAAGGAGGGCGCTGCCAGCCGCCGTATTTTGCGGGCCATAGCTTGGGCTGCCCTCCGGCTGAAAGGCAAGGAAACCCACCACCAGCAGCACCGCGGCAACCGCCAGCGCAGACCCCCGTAGCCGGGAAGAGACGGGCGCTTCCAGCAGCGTGGGCTTTTGGGCCGACCCTTGACGCAAAGCCCAGCCGGTCCAGTAGACAGCAAGGCCGCAGACCATCAGCACATAGGTGTCATAATAGGTGTTCAGGGCACGGCCATCCCCCAGGTAATTGCCGGTGAACAAAGTGGGGGCCAGCTGGGCGCAAAATAAGCAAACGAAAAGAAGGCTGACCCAAAGGGGCCTGGGGAACCGATGGCTACATTGCCGAAGGGCTGGCAGCAGGGCGAGGACGGACACCCCAACGACTGCCGCCAGGGGCAGGGAAAACCAGCTGCCCATCAGGGCGAAGCCAAAATAGAAGGCCTGCAAAATGGCCATGGGGGCGCTCATGCCCCCCTGCAGGGTTTGGGCCCGCACCCCGTTGCCCGGGGCGGCGGCACTGAAGGCCAGACAGGCGGACAGTAGCAGCGTAAGCAGCAAAAACAGCCACTTTTTGGGTCGCTGGCGGACAAAGGCCCACAGGGTGAAGCTGGCGGCCAGCAGCAGGGCCAGCAGCACGGTGGAATACTTGCCCCCGCCTACCAGCACAGTAAGCAGCGCCAGCAAGGCAAAAAGCAGGCCGCTTTTGACCCGGCAAGCACAACGGTCCAGGGCCAGCCAGGCTCCGGCGGAGACCAGCAGAAAGCTCCATAGCAGCGTGTACGCCACGCCGCCGTTGAACCAAAAGAAGGCTTCGCTGGGGCTGGGCAGCATCTGGGTCAGGAGGAACGCAAGGCTGCAAAAGGTGATGACGCAGGCGGGCCGGTCCGCATGGAGGCCAAAAAACAGCGCCTGCCGGACAAAGAATCCAAGGGCCAGCAGCAGCCCGGTGAGCAGCACAAAGGTGGTGATCCAGTAGAAATCCTCGCCCCAGAGGGCGGGCTGCAGGGTGCTGAGGAAGGTGGTGGCGTAGGTGCCCTCCCAGGTATTTCGCGTGCCCAGGGTGTTGTCCACCGCGGCGCGGAGCACCGCGCCCAGGCTGCCGGTGTCTCGCCAGGCGGCATGGCTTTTGATGGAAAAGCCAAAATCATCGTAAAAGGCATGGTTGTAAAAGGAGATGCCATACAGGGGCAAAAGGCTAAGGAGGAGTAGAGCCGCCAAAAGCCAAGCCAGGGTTTTTTTGGAAAGGGAAAAGTCCTTTCTCATGTTCACGGAGCCACCTCCTGGCCAGCCAGGTGAATGGCGGTTTTGTGATAATACCGGCACAGCACGGGCCGCACATCATCCCGGGCATCCGCTGCCAGCAAATCCTTCATAAACAGGTCCGGCACGGCGGACAGGGGGGCCAGGGTCACCTCCGGCTGGGAAGGGTCCCGCAGCAGGGCCTCCCTGGCGGTCATTTCCCGGTGGTACTGCTGGGCCTCTCCCTTGAGGAGGGACAGGGTGGCGCTGACCCCAGCCAGGTTGGGCAGGCCATAGGTCTTGTCCGCCGGGCGCTTGTATCCCAGGCAGCCCACCACCAGCAAAATGGCGGAAAGCAGCAGCAGACCCCGCTGTAGACTGACGGAAAGAGAGGACAAAGCGCGCCCGGCTGTTTCCATCCGGCGCAACAGATGGCCCGCCAGATAATAGCAGTATACCAGCCACAGCAACACAAAGCTCTGCCAGTAGGTATCCACCGTGCGGCCGCCGCCGATGAACACGCCGGAATACAGGGGAGGGGTCAGCTGGGCGCAGAACAGGCAAAGGCCCGCCAGCAGCCACAGCCAGGGATGGGCAAACCGCCAGGGGCTTTTTTGGGCCGCCGCCAGCAAAAAGGGGAGGGCCAGGCCAGTGATGGCCAGGAGAGGCAGGCGCACATAGCTGCCCGCCAGCGCCACGCCATAGTATAGCGCTTGCCCCACCGCCTTTACGGGGGAGACGGGGTTGGCGATGACCGCCGCCCGCACCCCGTTGCCCGGCGCGGCCATACTGTACAAGAAACCTCCCAAAAACAAGAGGGTCAACAGGCCATACATCCAGGCCTTGGGCCGCTTGCGCCCAAAGGCCCACAGAGTGACCCCGGCCCAAAGGGGCAGGCCCAGGAGGCCGCCGCTATAGCTGCCCCCGCCCAGCAGTCCCATCAGGAGGGTCAAAACCAGAAAAAGGAGCATTTGCTTGCCCTGGCCCGCACAGCGTTCCAGCTTTACGCAGAGGGCCAGGCTGAGGGCCAGCAAGGAATAAATGAAGGTATTGCCAATGCCGCCGTTAAACCAGAAGAAGGCCTCGTCCGGGTCGGGCATGAACTGAATGAGCAAGGTGAGGGACAGGCAGGTCAAAATGACGGCTTCCGCAGAGGCCAGGCCCAGCAGGTCCGATAGCAGCACTTTCAGGAAAAACCCAAAGCAGAGCAAAAAGACGGTGAGCAGCCAAAACGTGGTAAGGAAATACAGGCTTTCCGAAAAAAGGCCGGGCTGGACATTGCTAAGCAGCGTACCCGTATAGGTGCCCTGCCAATTGCTGCGCACCGTCTGAGCACTTTGCAGGGCGCTTTGCAGCAAAGTGGGCAAGCTGTGGGACTGCTGCCAGGCGTCATGGGCTTTGGCGGAAAAGTCGTAATCGTCATAATAGGGATGGTTATAGAAGGAAAGGAGGTACAGCGGTAGCGTGGAGAGGACCAGCAGCAAGGCGCAGGCCACAGCCAGCAGGCTTTTTGCGGGAAAGCGGAAACCGTGCCTGGCGGACGGGAGGGAAGAGGATTCCATGGACGGCTCACGCTCCTTTGGTGGAATGGGCAAAGCAAACACAGATACGCTACCAAAAAACAATTATACCATTTTTTTGCGGGAAAATCCAGGCAGCACTCCGGCCCAATCACCAAATCGCAAAATTTACCAGCGGTTTTTGACCTTTTCCGCGAACCCCAGTAAATGCTTGACGGCAAGGGTTTCTCCGTTGTCTAATAACGCAGTGCCGTCAAAATATCCAAACACCTGGTGTTGGTCACTTTCAATGACCGCAATGCTGGTGCGGCTGGCCCGGTCCAGGAAGGGCGTAAAAGTGAGAGTGAGCCGTCCATCGTTGGAATCCAGCGCCCAGGGGGAAAGATAGTCCTCGGTTCCGTCCGCTTTTTTGGGGATGTGGAAGGTTACCTGGTCCAGCTTGTGGGCTTTGCCGTCCAGGAAGAGCATGTTTTCGGTGGCGGCGGAGGTGTCCCCAAAGCCATAGCCCAGGTTCATGCCAAAGGGGATGCCGTCCACCAAACCGCTGGCGCTGCCCCAATACCAGGTGTTTTGGTAGGTCCACACGCCCCGGCCCCAGTCCAGCACGCCCATGGCATCGCCTTTGACGAATTCCCGTACTTGGCCGTCAAAGGCCACCTGGCCGCTGGCCTGGAGGCAGTTGATCTTCTGGTTGTAGTAGAAGTGCTTGGGGGCATGGGGAAAGGGAGTGGCAATGACCAGGCTGTCCTGGGGCTCCTCCGTCAGCAGCACGGTGGCCTCCAAGGGCAGGCCGTTGAAGAAATCTTCCACATGCACGGTCAAAACCCGCTGCTTGCCATCGTTTTCAAAGGAAAGATGGTAACCCTTGCCCCGAACTTCCACATCTCCCTTAGCACTGGTGGCGGGCAAGCCCGTTTTGCCCATGGGGAACGCCCGCATGAAGCTTTTGGTATGCTGCCAGCGCATGGGAATGTCAATCAGCGTTACGCTGTCCAGGCCCATGTAGCTATTATCAGCGATGGTCAGGGCCAGGATGGCGTCCTTGCCACAAATGCAGTAATAGTCCCATTCCTTGATGCGGGTTTTGCCAGCCCGGATGGCCCGGCGGTCATAGCGGCGCACCAAAGAGGTGGCATAGCCTTTCTCCGCCAGTTCCCCCTGGGTATTCAGCAAAGGCCCTTCCTGCAGAATTTGTTGCCGTTGGTTGGACATGAGGGCTCCTTTCAGGCCTTGCGGACGCCAAAACGGTACACGGTTTTGGTGTAGTAGGTATCCTCAGGCCGCAGCACGGTGGAGGGGAAATGGGGCTGATGGGGGGAATCGGGATAATGCTGCGTCTCCAGGCAGAAACCCTGGAAAGCGCCGTAGGCCACGCCGTCCTTGCCCTGGCAAGAAAGGTGCTGGGCTGTGTATACCTGCACGCCGGGCTGGTCCGTTTCCACCACCATCTCCCGGCCGGTTTTGGGGGAATAGGCAATGGCGGCCACCTTGGTCTCCCGGTCCCGGCCCATACAATAGTTGCAGTCCACCCCGTCCGCCGCCCGTAAGGCAGGCTCGCTGTCCTTTCGGGAGAGCACATCGCCAAAACGGGTGGGCTTGGTGAAGTCAAAGGCAGTCCCCTGGACCCCCAGCAGCTTCCCGGTGGGGATGAGGCCGGGGCCCACTTCGGTGACGAAGTCGGCAAATACCTGCAACTCCTGGTCCATGATGGAGCCGGTCTGGTGGCCATCCAGGTTGAAATAGGCGTGGTTGGTCAGATTGCACAGGGTGGTTTTGTCGGTGCGGGCCTCATAGCAAATGCCCAGCGCGTTTTGCTGGTCAAAGGTATAGGTGACGGTCAGGTCCAGAGTGCCGGGGAAGCCCTGGTCCCCATCAGGGCTGGTCAGCGTGAGCTTTAGCGCGCAAACGCCGTCCTTTTCGCTGGGCTCCGCCTTCCACAGCAGCTTGTTAAAGCCGATGAGGCCGCCGTGCAGGTTGTTTTCACCGTTGTTTTTGTCCAGAACATACTCTCGGCCTTCCAGGGTGAACTGGGCCCCGGCAATGCGGTTGCCGTAGCGGCCAATGATGGCGCCCATGCTGCCGCATTCGCCCCGTAGGTACAGGCCCAGGTCTGTCACGCTCAGGTTCACATCACCCAGGTTGCCTTCCCGGTCCGGCACCAAAAGGCGGGTCAGGGTGCCGCCCAAATCCAAAATGCCGACGCTGGCGCCGCTTTCATTTTGCAGGATATATTCTGTGACCGGGCGGCCATCGGGCATGGTTCCAAAGGGTTTTGTGACGATGCTCATACAAGAGCCTCCTAACTGATTTTGATCCGTATGAATATAGGAAAATTGTACCTTATTGGCCGGGTTCGGTCAAGCGGTTTGCGGGAGGTTCTTGCGGCGGGATGGGAAGAGAAGTGGCTTTCGTTTCCACGGGTTCTTTGTTATAATGCCAAGGAGAGGGCGGGAGAAACGAGGGAGCCCCCAAGGGACGGAGAGGTGCAAAGACGCCCATGGTGGAAGCAAATAAAGAGACAGCCCCGCAAACCGAGCCGGAAATTGGCCCGGTTTTGGAGGCGGAGAAACGCATAACGCCCAAGGACACCGTACGTTCCGGCATTGGGCCTATTACGGGCTGCGACCTGACGGCATTGGATTGCCTGCGGCTGCCCTTTCAGCAGGACCCCTTTTTTCGGCTGCGGCCGCCCCTCAGCCATGAGGCCATGGCCTTATCCTTGGAACTGGCCGCCATGACCTATCATTTGGAGCTGGAAGACTGGATGAACGCCGGTTGGACGGATTGCTCCATTCAAATTGACAACACGCTGCAAAGCGGAGTGACCACTGGGGAAAGCACCAGCGGCGAACAAATGCGGGCCTTGATGAACGGCTGGAAATTATACCGGGCCAAGGCCGCCCTGCGGGAGCGGAACCCCATCATGCAAATTTTGGGCGCGCTTCGCCAGCGGGAGCGAAGCGATACCATCAAGGCTGTGACGTTGTTGCGGAAGCAAGCAACCGGGAAATATGTTGTGGCCATTGGTTTTATGGGGACGGGGCACCGGTTTTACGACTGGTTTTCCAACCTGCGCTTTACTACCGAGGAAGGGTTTCACAAGGGGTTTTCCCAGCTGACAGAGTATTTTGAGCAAAGCGCGGACCGGATTTTGTTTCCGGACACGGCAGCGGAATTAGGCCTAGAACGGCTGACCCTGGCGGATATTCTTACGGAAATGAAGAGCGCGGACAGCCGCTTTTTCCTATGGATGGCCGGGCACAGCCAAGGGGCCGCTGTGATGCAGATTTTTACCCACAAACTGCTTAGCGATTGGCGAGTGTTGCCCCAAAACGTGGTGGGGTATGGCTTTGCCTCGCCAACGGTGGCCACGGGGCGGCTGGTGTACGACCCGGCCCGGTATCCCCTTTATCATGTGCTCAACAGCGATGACGTGGTGCCCCGGGTGGGGGCGCTGCTGCACCTGGGCCTTTGCCTGGAGTACCAGGCCCATGAAGCCTTCCGCAAAGCCGCCTACGGGCTGAACCACAGCGCCAAGGCGGTGGAGGTACGCAAGGCCTTGCAGCCCTTTGTGCTGCAAATGAAGGACACCTTGAGCATCATGGAAATCTGCGTGGCCTTTTGCTACTGCCTGCTGGAGGAAAAGGGCGAAGAAAACCTGAGCCAGCTTATCGACAAACGATGGACCGTGGCCCCCATTGAAAGGGTGCTGACCTATGCGGGGGATAAGGCCCTGGACGTGGTGAAGGCCATTGCCGGATACGCCGAAAGCGGGTATATGTCTTTGACGGGCCATGGCATGGACAAAGGACGGGTGGCGTTGCTGAAAGGGTCCATGGGGCCTGTGGTAAGGCAATACACCATGCGGCAACTGCTGACGGCCTTGCACGATGTATCGGTTCCGCCCCACCTGATCATGCGGGATAATTTCCGCGCCATCGGCGCTTACAGCTATATTGAAAACCGGGGATGGACCACACTGAAACCCTTTATCTGGGTGAAGCAGAAGGACGCCCTGCCCATTCAAAAATTTGCGGAAAGCATTCCATGGACGGAGGCGGTGAAGGGGGCGGACGCCCCGTCCCGCAAGGCTGTGGCGAAGCGCCGGACCGTGCCTGCAGGAGCGCGCAAGCCCAAGGGCGTGCGGGGGAAAGGCATCGGCGCTAGAAGAAGGGAGCCGGTGGGCCGGAGAGGGCAGGGAGGACTGCAAGGGTAACGCACATTGCGCAATCTCAATGAAAATGAATGATTGACAAAACCCAGAAACTTGCTATAATAAGTATAAAGAACTGTGCAAGCGTTTGCACAAGGTGGCTTTTGTAGGCTTGTAGCAAGAAGCTTTCTATTCCTTTCTTTTTTCTGCCACGGGGAGAGAAAACGGGAGAAGGAAGATTTTTGGTGGAGTCTGACAAAACAGGGCGCATGCCTTTGTGCAGCGTGTATGGTTTTTCTTGACAATCGCGTGGTTTTCCCTTATACTCAAGGTACGAAAAAACTCAAAATTCAAAGGAGGTTTCCCGATGAAGAAGGTTCTTTCTATCGTGTTAGCCCTTACCATGGTGTTGTCCCTGGCGCTGGTGGCCCATGCGGAAGGCACCACCATCACCTACATGAACAACAAGGTGGAGATCGACCAGCAACTCAAGGACTACGCCGCCAAGTATGAAGCCGCCACGGGTGTGAAGGTGGTTATCAACACCGTAGGCGGCGGCGCGGACTACCAGGGCCAGATCAAGGCTGAAAAAGCCTCTGGCAATATGCCTGACATCTTTATCATCGAAGGCCCCGCCACCTATGAAGTGTGGAAGGACAACATCTCGGACCTGAGCGATCAGCCCTGGGTGTCCGACACGGACGTGGCTTTCAAGAACCCCGAAGGCAAAGTGGTGGGCTTCCCGGCCGCCATCGAAGGCTATGGCCTGGGCTATAACGCTGAATTGCTGGAAAAGGCTGGCATTGACCCCGCCACGCTGACCACCATTGACGCGTACAAGGCCGCCTTTGAAAAGCTGGACGGCATGAAGGCCGACTTGGGCATTGACGCCGTGGTTTCCATGGCTGCCAGCGTCACCAATGGCATGACCTGGGTGACCGGCCTGCACAACATCAACATTTACCTCACCTGCGGCCTGGCCTATGACGACACCTCCATCATCGACCTGATGTTGGAAGGCAAAGTGGACGATGCCCGCTTCCAAGAGTATGCGGACTATGTGGGCCTGCTGTTCCAGTATTCCGACAAGACCGTGCTGCTGGAAGGCAACTATGACGCGCAAGCCGCCGCTTTTGCCAACGGCAAGACCGTGTTTATCCACCAGGGCAACTGGCTGGATCCCACCCTCAATACCCTGGGCGTGAGCTTTGACATTGGCTACGCACCCCATGCCTTCTCCAAGACCGCCACGGACGGCATCCTGGTGGCTCCTCCCTCCTGGCTGGCGGTCAGCAACGGCCCCAATGCGGAAGCTGCCAAGGCGTTCGTCGCGTCCATCGCCGGCACGCCGGAAGGCCATGATTACATGGTGACCCAGGCTGGCATGGTGCCCGCCTTCAAGAGCGTGACCCTCCAGCCCTCCGGCCCCCTGTCCAAGGCCATGATGCAATGGGCTTCCTCCGGCAAGATTTACAACTGGCAGCAGTACAAGATGCCCGATGGTTTCGGCATGAACACCCTGGGCCCCATCTATGAGCTGTATGCCAATGGCACCGCGGATCAGGCTACCTTCATCCAGATGATGAAGGATGCCATCGCCACCATCCCCTCTCTGCTGGCCAAATAAGCGCCATCCAAAGCGTACACTTTCTGTTCAGACGCGGTCTGCGCGTACCCGCGCAGACCGCGTCCCTTTTCTAGTCCTGCCACACATTGGCGGGTCGTTAACGTTGCGAGGGGGGGAGAGCCCTGTGAGAAAGAGCCGTTTAACGAACTTCGTGTTTTTGTTTCCAGCCGTCTTTGCCTTTGTGATGGTCATCATCATTCCTTTTTTTCTGGGCATTTATTATTCGCTGACCGACTGGCAGGGCTTTGCGGAAAATGTTCATTATAAAGGCTTTGTCAATTTCATCGCCGCCTTTCAGTCAGCGGAATTTCAGTATTCGTTCCTTGTAACCACGATATTTACCCTGATCAATGTGATTTTGGTGAATGTGGTGGCCTTTGGCCTGTCCCTGCTGGTGACCAGCGAACTAAAGGGCAGGAATTTCTATCGCGCTGGATTTTTCGTGCCCAACCTGATTGGCGGCATTGTGCTTGGCTATATATGGCAATTCATCTTTTATAATGTCATTCCGCAGTTTGGCAAGGGTTTGGGGCTGCTGTTCATGCAAAAATCCATGTTGGCAGACCCCTACCTGGCCGTACTGGCGGTGTCCATCGTGTCCACATGGCAGTATGCGGGCTATATTATGATGATCTATGTGGCGGCCATACAAGGCATTCCGGCCTCTCTGATGGAGGCTGCCAACGTGGACGGGGCCAGCTACCTGACCCGGCTAAGGCGTATTCAAATGCCTATGATGGCCAGCTCTTTTACCATTTCGCTGTTTTTGACGCTGGTGAACTCCTTCAAGCAGTTTGATGTGAACGTGTCGCTGACCAACGGCGGCCCGGCCATGATCATGGGCATGAAGGCCGTAAAAGCCACCCAGTTCCTGGCGCTGAACATCTATACCACCGCCTTTAACCTGAACCAGATGGCCCAGGGCCAAGCCAGGGCCGTGATCTTCTTTGTGGTGCTGGTGGTGATCTCACTGATTCAAGTGGCTGTCTCCAAGCGCAAGGAGGTGGAGATGTAAGATGAACAGGCGCGGTCAAATCATTCTGCAAATTTGTACGCTGGTGCTGTTTGTGCTGTTCATGTTCCCCTTTGTGATCGTGGTGTTGAACTCGGCCAAGGTCACCAAAGACATTATGAATAGCCCCATGGGCTGGCCCGCCAATTGGGGCCAGATGTTTACCAACATCGGGCTGATCCTGACCAGCCCCAACATCAGCTACTGGAGCTCCTTTGGCAATTCCGTACTCATCACCGCAGTGTCGCTGGTGGCCATTTTGCTGACCGCCTCCATGGCGGCCTGGGTGCTGGTGCGCTCCAAGACCCGCTGGTCCACCCTCATTTTCATGGCCTTTGTGGCGGCCATGGTCATTCCTTTTCAGGTGGTTATGTTTCCGTTGGTCACATGGTTGAAAATGGTGGGGGATTTCCTGCACTTTCCGCTGTTGCGCAATGTGCAGGGGATCGTCTTTGCCTACATGGGCTTTGGCGCGTCCATGAGCATCTTCATTTTCCATGGATTCATCAAGGGCGTGCCCCTGGAGTTGGAGGAGGCGGCTACCATCGACGGCTGTTCCCGGGCGGCCACCTTCTTTCGCATCGTGTTCCCCATCCTCCAACCCGTGGTGGTGACGGTGCTGATTTTGAACGGCATTTGGATCTGGAATGACTATCTGTTGCCGCTGATGGTGCTGGGGTCCAATGGGGCGGTCAAAACGCTGCCTCTGGCGGTTCAAAGCTTTATAGGCTCCTACGTGAAACAATGGGACCTGATCCTCACCGCCACGCTGATGGCGATGTTGCCCATCATCATTTTGTACCTGTTTGCCCAAAAGTACATCATCAAGGGCATGGTGGAAGGGTCCATCAAATAGGGGTGTTACTTTAGAAACCTTATATGACAGCGCCGCTGCAGGCTTGCAGCGGCGCTGTTGTGTCAATGAAACTGAAAAGGGACGGCCTCCGGCAGGTAGAGCAAATTCCGAAAACATAGCCCAGTCTTTGCGGATCTTTTCCCCCGGCGCGTTGCCTCGTCCGGTCCGCATAGCACCACTATGCCTCCCTTCCTCGGCTGAGCGCCAGGGAAAAATCTCTCGCAAATCTTGTGGCTATGTTTTCGGAATTTGCTCTAAAGGGCTGCGCCATTTAGTATCCCTTTACTGCACTGCCCATTGTTTGGGCAGTGCAGAGATGGGTCCAGGGATGAAATCCCTGGTGGGGTGCAGGGGTAAAACCCCTGCGTATAACCCCTGCGTATCGCGCACCCGTTCCTCGTCCTCCCCCGCCCCTACCGTCCACCCTTGTCGTAAGGGATGCCTTCCGCTTTGGGGGCGCGGCTCTTTTTGCTGGTCAGGATCAGTACGATCATGGTGACAATGTAAGGCAGCATCAGGTACAGGTATTCGGAGGACTTGAGGGTTTCAAATTTGGGCAGAAAGGGCAGGGACCCGGCGTAGGAACCGATGATTTTGAAGAGGGCGAAGAACAGGGACGCACCCAGGATGTTCATGGGCTTCCAGTTGCCAAAGATCATCACGGCCAAGGCCAGGAAGCCGTATCCTGCCACAGTGCTTTGGAAGGCAGTCCCGGCAGCAAAGGTGTAGGCCAGCCCGCCGATACCGCCCAGCAGGCCCGAGATGGCCACGCCCAGGTAGCGCATGCGGTAGACGTTGATGCCCACGCTGTCCGCAGCCTGGGGATGCTCGCCGCAGGAACGCAGCCGCAGCCCCACGCGGGTTTTGTACAGCACCACCACGGCGGCCACCAACAGCAGAATGGCCAGGGGGGTGGTGAGGTACAGGTTCTTAAAAATGAAGCGGGAAAAGAAATCCTCCCCAGCGGCCAGACCCAGGCTTTCCTTGGTGATGCGCACCCACTTGGGAATAAAGATGGTGGTCTGGCCCTGGCCCTGGATGGCCCAGGTGAGCACGATGGCCACGGCGGGGGCCAGCATGTTCAGCGCGGTGCCGCCGATGGTCTGGTCCGCCTTGAGCTTGATGGCGGCAAAGGCCAACAGCAGGCTGAACAGCAGGCCAGAGGCCCCTGCCACCAGCACCGAGAGAAACACGTAAAACTGGGGATTGTCCTGGCCGAGGCCGGCCTTGTCCAAGGCGCTGAGGAAAAGGCAGCTCATCAGCGCGCCGATGATCATGATGCCTTCCAGGGCGATGTTGATGATGCCGCTACGCTCAGAAAACATGCCGCCCAGGGCCACCAGCAGGAGAGGCACGGCAAAGAGGACGGTTCCGCTGAGAATATCAACCGCTATGTTCATTGGGCAGCCTCCTCTGTTTTCGGGGCGGCCGACCGGTCGCCTGCGTTATTTTCTGCTTCCAGGTTCACGTTCTCTTTTGGCTTGCGCAGGAAAAGGCGGGAGATACCGCCGCGCATCAGCAGGGCAAAGGCGCTGAGGTAAATGATGGCGGCGATGATGATGTCGATGATCTCCTTGGCGTATTCGGGCTGGAGCGCGTCGCCGCCCACCTGGATGTAGCTGATAAACAGGGAGGAGAAGATGATGCCCAAGGGGTTGCTGGAGGCCAGCAAGGCCACGGGGATGCCGTTAAAGCCCGCTGTGAGGAGGGATTTGGCCAGCACATACTGGGCGGTGCCGCTGAGGAAGTAGAGCCCGCCGCCGATGCCCGCCAAAGCGCCCGCGATGGTCATGGATAAAATAATGTTCCGCTTGGCGTTGATACCGGCGTAGTCGCTGGCGTGGCGGTTGTAGCCGCAGGCTTTCAGTTCATAGCCAAAGGTGGTGCGGTTCATCACGATCCACACAATCAAGGCAATGAAAATGGCAATGAATACCGCGATGTTCATGTACGGGGAGCCCATCAGCTCATCCAGGCCCAGCTTGGGGACGGTAGCGCCCGGATTGTACTCCATGAAGGGCTTGCCGATGAGGGACACGGTGCGCTCCTTGTTGGTGGCGCCCCAGGCGTTGGCCAGCATCAGGGGCATGTTGTTGATGGAGAAATTGACCACGAACAGGGCCATCCAATTGAACATGATGGAGGTGATGACCTCGTTCACGTTAAACAGAGCCTTGCAGATGCCGGGAATGGAGCCCAGCAAAGCCCCGCCCACCATGGCGATCAGCAGGGCGGACCACCAGGGCAGCTTCCATTGAATGACAGCCACCAGGGAGAAAAAGGCCCCCAAGGTGTACTGGCCCGTGGCGCCGATGTTGAACAGCCCGGTCTTAAAGGCAAAGCCCACGGAAAGGCCCGTCATCAGCAGCGGCGCGCTTTGGTAAAAGACCTTGGCCAGCTTATCCAGGCTGGCCACGCCCGTGGTGAGGAGCTGGTTCAGGCCGTAGAGGGCGAAGGGCGGGTTGAACACCAACAAAAGGATAAAGCCAAAAGCAAGGCCGCCCGCAATGGCCAGCAGCGAAGAGACGCTGTTGATCAAGCCCTGTTTGTTTTTTCCACGGTTTCCTTTTTTCATGCGTCAGCCACCTCCTGATGGGATTGCCGGTTGGCGCCGGACATATATAGGCCCAGCTCTTGGGCGGTGGCGCTTTGGGCTTCCACCTCGGCCACGATGTCGCCTTCGTACATCACCAAAATCCGGTCGCTGACGTTCATCACCTCGTCCAGCTCCAGGCTGACCAACAGCACGGCCTTGCCATCGTCCCGGGCGGCGATGATTTGCTTGTGGATGTACTCGATGGCCCCTACGTCCAAGCCCCGGGTGGGCTGCACCGCGATGAGCACCTCCGGCTGAAGGGACAGTTCCCGGGCCACGATGGCCTTTTGCTGGTTGCCGCCGCTCATAGACCGGGCCACAGTGGCCCCGCCCTGGCCGGAACGAATGTCAAACTGGGAAATGAGCGCGTCCGCGTGCTGGTTCATGGCGTCAAACTTCAAAAATCCGGCGGTTTGAAACTCCGGCAGGTAATAGCTTTTGAGGATCAGGTTTTCCGCTAAGGTGTAATCCAGCACCAGCCCGTGCTTGTGGCGGTCCTCCGGGATGTGGCTCAGGCCGCCGTCGTTGCGGGCGCGGATGCTGGCATGGGTGATATTGCTTTCCCCCAGGTACACAGCGCCGCTTTCCGGCTTCACAAGCCCGGTGAGGGCGTAGACCAGCTCGGTCTGGCCATTGCCGTCAATGCCTGCAATGCCTACGATTTCGCCCTTGCGCACGGTGAAGCTGACATTGTTTACTTGTTTTTTCGCATGGCGCTTTTGGGCCACGGTCAGGTTTTGCACTCGCAGGGCCGGGGCCCCCGCCTGGCAGGGCTTCTTTTCCACGGCGAAGCTTACTTTGCGGCCCACCATCATTTCCGCCAGCTGGTCCTTGGTGGTTTCCGCCACCTCCACGGTGCCCACCCACTTGCCCTTGCGCAGCACGGTCACCCGGTCCGCCACCGCCATGATTTCGTTCAGCTTATGGGTGATGAACAGGATGCTCTTGCCTTCCTTGGCAAAGCCGCGCATGGTCTGCATCAGCTCGTCAATCTCCTGGGGGGTGAGCACGGCGGTAGGTTCGTCAAAAATCAGGATTTCGTTCTGCCGGAACAGCATTTTGAGGATCTCTGTGCGCTGCTGCATGCCCACGCTGATATTTTCAATCAGGGCATCCGGGTCCACCGGCAGCCCATACTTTTCACTCAATGCAAGGACCCGCTGTCGGGCTTCCTGCTTTTGCAGCAGGCCGCGGCGGGTTTGTTCGGCCCCCAGAATGATGTTGTCCAGCACGGAAAACACCTCCACCAGCTTAAAATGCTGGTGCACCATGCCAATGTGCAGGTGGTTGGCATCGTTGGGGTTGGCGATTTTCACCACTTGGCCGTCTTTTTTGATGGTGCCGCCCTCGGGCTGGTACAAGCCAAACAGCACGCTCATCAGCGTGCTTTTGCCCGCGCCGTTCTCCCCCAGAAGGGCGTGGATCTCGCCCTTTTTCAGCTGCAGGGTGATGTCGTCGTTGGCAACGATCCCGGGAAAGCGTTTGGTGATATTTAGCATTTCAATGACGTATTCACTCATGGCTGTTACCCCTTTGTTCCTGATAAAGGCTCCCATGGGAGGCCCAGATGGAAGGAAAGGCCGGGCGGATGCCCGACCTTTCCAAAAGGATATGGGAGAGACTACTCCTGGTAATCCACCTTCACGGCCTTCACAGCAGGCTGCTCGGTGTCGGAGTTGGAGATGGCGACCTCGCCGGAGACAACCTTTTCAAAGAGGGCATTGTACTCATCCAGGGTGAACTTCTCAAGCCGCCAGGAGGTTTCAGCGGTGGGCAGGCCCACGCACTTGTCCTTCGCGCCCAGGGTCACCACGGTGCCGCCCAAATCGCCCCAGACGCCGCCGTTCTTGTACAGGTCCGTCAGCGCCAGAACCACGGAATTCTTCAGGTCCTTCATAGCGGAGGTGATGATCCGGTCGCTGTCGAAGGCCTGGTCCTTGTCCACGCCGATGACCTTGGTGTTCGCGGCATCCGCAGCCTGCAAGGCGCTCAGGTAAATACCGCCGCCGCAAGCGAAGACCACTTCGGTGCCTTCGGTGGCCCAGCCAGCCATCTTGGTGGTGATATCATCGGTGGGGCCGAAGCCGCCGCAGTACCAGTACTTGATCTCCACATCGGTGAGGCCCATTTCCACAGCGGCCGCTTCCGCGCCCTGCACGAAGCCGAACCCATAACGGACCACAGCGGGCACCGCCATGCCGCCCAGGAAGCCCAGCTTCTTATAGCCTTCCTTCACAGCCGCGTAGCCGGCAAAGAAGCCGCTCTGCTCTTCCTGATACAGGATGGAGTAGATGTTCTTGAGGCCTTCCTCGGAGGGGGTGGTGTCCAGCAGCAGGATCTGCACATCGGGATACTGCTTGGCAATGGCGGCAGCAGAAGCGCCGAACAGGAAGCCAGGCAGAACGATGACCTTGGCGCCCTTTTCAATGACGGCCTTCATGGACTCTTCACGGGCCGCGTCGCTGTCCTCGGAGGGACGGTTGTAAGCGTAGGTCACGCCATTGGCCTCGGCATACTCCACAACGCCTTCCCAAGCGGATTGGTTGAAGCTGTGGTCGTCGATGTTTCCAACGTCCGTCACCAGCGCGATTTCATAGGTGCCACCAGCGGCCAAGGCAGAGGTGAGACCCAGGGTGAGAACCAACACCAAAAGAAGAGCAATACCCTTTTTCATCAGTGGTTTCCTCCTTCATTTTTGAGTGCTTAACGCACCGCACGTTTTATTGCAAACCTATTATACCAGAAAACAGGGGCCAGTGAAAGCCTATTTTGAGAACTTCACAATCTTGCCAAAGGCGACTTTCTTCCGTAATATATGCGTTTCTATTGTAGGAAATTCTGATGGCCATTTTGGGAGAATATGGGGCAGTTGGAAGAAATTTATGCTTTCCAGCCCTTGCCGTGGTATACTAGGGCATGTGGCCCAGGGGCCGCAGCCCAGGAAAGAAAGAGAATTTTCCATCAGCAGGAGGAAGGCATCCGCATGAAAGAGTTTGTGGCCAAGGCCTATACCATGGAGGAACTACGCGCCAAAAAAGGCTTCATCTGTGATATGGACGGCGTGATTTATCATGGAAACAAGCTGTTGCCCGGAGCAACGGAATTTGTAGATTTTTTAAAAAAGCATGGCAAGCAGTTCCTGTTTCTGACCAATAGCAGCGAGCGGGCGCCCAAAGAGCTGCAACAAAAACTGGCGCGCCTGGGGCTGGACGTGGATGAGAGCCATTTTTACACCAGTGCGCTAAGCACCGCTTATTTTCTGCGACACCAATGCCCGGGGGGCAGCGTGTATGTGATTGGCGAACCCGGCCTGGTGGGAGCCCTCTATGACGCGGGCCTGACCATGAACGAGGTGAACCCGGACTACGTGGTGCTGGGAGAGACCCGCAGCTATAGCTATGACAGGATCGAACGGGCTGTGGCGCTGGTGCGGGGCGGAGCCAAGCTGATTGGCACCAATCCGGATTTGACCGGCCCGGTGGAGGGGGGCATCGCTCCCGCCTGCAAGGCGCTGATGGCGCCCATTGAGCTGGCCACAGGCCGCAAGCCGTACTATTTGGGCAAGCCCAACCCGCTGATGATGCGCCTGGGCCTTCGCCTGTTAGATGTGACCGTGGACGAGGCCGTGATCATCGGCGACCGGATGGACACGGACATTGTGGCCGGGGTGGAAAGCAGCATTGATACGGTGCTGGTGTTAAGCGGCGTCACCAATGAGCATGAGATGCGCAAATACCCCTACCGGCCCCATTATGTGCTGGGCGGGATCGGGGAGATTGTGCCGGGGTATGTGCCCCTTGGGGCGGATGACTAAAGAGGGCTTATTATACTACTTCTGCGCAGCCGGTTCCGCGCTTTCCAGCAGCAGGCTGGCGATTTGCTGGGAGAGCAGCACGGCGTCGCTATCCGGGCTTGCGAAGGTAAAATCGTAGCGGAACATCAAATCGTCCTGGTCTCCATCGTCCAGCATCGTCACCAGGCTGGTGGTTCCGGCTTTGGGCTCCGCGTAGGAAATGAAGGCCCGGCCATTGATGGTCACCAAAGCCACATCGGCAAAGCTGGTCCAGCCCATCATTTTTTTCAGCCGTGTGGCTAAGGTATCGCTGCCGGGCTCCTCAAAGGCGGTGGTGACGGTGGCGGTTTGGTCGGGGCTTTGCCAACGGCCGTTGTAAAAAACTTTATCGTCGCCCTCCAGCTCCACCGGCGTCCAATCCTTGGGAATGCCGTAGGTGTAGGGGACGTATTCTTCAATGGACACAAGGGTATAGGCAAAGGGGACCTGGTCCAGGGTCACGGCTTGGGGCGCGGCGTCCGCAAGGGCCAGCGAAGCGCCCAGGCACAGCGTCAGGGAGAGGACCAGAGAGAAAAGCTTTTTCATGGGGAGAACCTCCTTTGTGTGTTGAGGATGGAACGACTTGTAGGGTTCTAGCCTAAAGGGTATCACACTTCGCTGAGAAAGCAAAGCATATGTTGCGTTTGATTTTTAGGGGATGTCAGTGGTATAATGGGCTTGTTTCACAGGCGGACGTTCACAACCCAAAACCAACCATGAGGTGATGACATGGCAGGCGTAACCTATAAGTGCCCCAGTTGCGGCGCTTATCTGGTGTTTGATCCGGACACGCAAAAATGGCGCTGCGATTTCTGCAAGGCGGAATTTGGCGAGAAAGACCTGCTACCCAAGGCGGATGCCTACGCCCAGGAGGCGGAGCAGGACGCCAAAGAACAGCCGCCCGAAACTGTCCCCAGCGGCGGGGAAGCCGAAACCGCCGGGGGGAAACCCACCGGCGAGGTGGCGTATCATTGCCCAAGCTGCGGCAGCGAGATCATGACCGATGCCACCACCGTGGCCACCCATTGTTACTATTGCCATAATCCCGTGGTGTTGCAAGGCAAGCTGACCGCGGACATGAAACCGGACGCGGTGCTGCCCTTTGTGATCAGCAAGGAGGCCGCCGTGGAGGCCTTTTTGAAGTGGGTCAAGACCAAGCGCTTCATTCCCAAGGGGTTCTTCTCCAAGGAAGAAGTGCAGAATATGGCCGGCGTGTACTACCCCCATTTTGTGACGGAATGCGAAATGGACGGCACGTACGAGGGGGAGGGGCAGAACAGCTCCACCATGACCATGGGGCAGTACATCGTGACCAAAACCGACTTTTATGCCTTTCGCCGCCGGGCGGACCTCCACTTTCGCAATGTGATGCGCCCGGCCCTGGAAAGCCTGGACCGGAAGCTTTCCGACGGCATCCATCCCTTTCCCCTGGACGAGGCGAAGCCCTTTTCCAGCGCCTACCTCTCCGGCTTTTTGGCGGAGCGCCGGAATGTGAACGCGGAGGACATTGGCCAGGACGTGCAACAGGAGCTGGGGGGCTACGTGAAGCCCTTGCTGCAAGAGAGTGTGCATTACAACAGCTATAGCGGAAGCTGCACTGCCAAAGTGATCCGGCAAAAAACCCAGTATGTGCTGCTGCCCACCTGGGTGCTGACCTATACCCGCCGCAGCGGAGACAAGAAGCCTTACTATTACGTGATGAATGGCCGCACGGGGACGGTGTGCGGCAAGCTGCCCATCAACAAAGGGAAGCTGTTTTGGAATAGCGTGCTGTGGGGCGCAGTGGTTTGCGCCGTGATGTGCGTTGCGGCTTACTTCCTCTATTAGGCAAAAGGAGGGCGACCCCATGAAAAAGAAAAATCAAGTGGCCCTGCTTCTGCTTTGCGGATGGCTGTTGGCCGCGCTGCCCGCCCTGGGGGCCACGGAGCAGCGGATCTTTGACCAGGCGGGACTGTTGAGCGTGCAGGAAGAGCAAACTCTGGCCCAGGAGATCACCCAGTTCCAGCAGGACACCGGGATGGATTTTGTGCTGGTGACCTCCAACCAAGCCCACGGCCAGGTGACCCAACAAACCATTGCGGACGATTTCTATGACCAGGGCGGATTCGGCCTGGACGAAGAGAAGAGCGGCGTTTGCTATTATGTGGATTTGTACGAGCGGGAGCTGTATGTATCCACCACGGGAAAAATGAAGGATTATTTGACGGACGCGCGGATCCAGGGCGCTTTGGACGCCTCCCAACCCCGGATGACCCGGGGCGATTATGCGGGCGGCGCTTCCGCCATGGTGGAGGCGGTCACCCGGTACATCCGCGCGGGCATTCCCGAGGGGCAGTACCAGTATGATGTGCTGACCGGACAGCGGCTCACCGCCAGGCATAAGGCCCTTACCTCCAATGAACTGTTGCTGAATTTGCTGATTGGCGCGGTGGTGGCCCTGGTTTTTGGGCTGGGGGTGGCTCGCCGGTATCAGTTGAAGGGGACCACTTATCAATATGACATGAGAGCCAATACCTCCCTGAACATGACCGACCAGGACGACCAGTTCCTGCGCTCCGCCACCACCCAAATGCGGCGGCCAGACCCGCCCCAGGGCGGAGGGTCCGGCGGTGGCGGCGGTTTTGGCGGCGGCGGCGGCAGCGGGGTCCATGTGGGCAGCAGCGGTACCAGCCATGGCGGCGGCGGACGCAGTTTTTAAGGAAGGAGAGCACGCCTATGCAACCGGATCATGCTGTCCGCTACGCGGCAGAGCGGCTTTCCTTGCGGCTGGTGTTCCTCGCCTTGGCGGCACTGGCCGTGGGTGTGGTGGTGCCCGAGCTGTGGCGGCTTTTTGCACCCTTTCTCATTGCCCTGCCCGTGGCGGCGACGTTGCAGCCCGCCATCCAGTTCTTTCAGGAAAAGCTGCACATCAAAAGAGGGATTGCCGTGGCCTTTTGGGCCACGCTGGTGTGTACGGCGGCCTTCTTTTTGCTCTATTGGTTTGTGTCTTTTCTGGTGGTACAAATCAGCGCTGTGGTGCAAAATGCGCCCACCATTGTGGCCAACGTCACCAACCTGTTGCAAACGGCCGCCAACCGGGTGCTGGATGCGGCCCAAGCCATGCCGGACAAGGTGGGCCTTGCCATCCGCTCCTCCTTTGACGGAGCCATCGGCACGCTGAGCGAGGCGGGCATGGCCTTGGCAGGCGGGCTGGGCAATTGGGCCCTGTCCTTTGCCGCCAGCCTGCCCTCCATCTTCATTTTTACCAACTTTCTGGTGCTGGGCATTTTTTTCATCACCAGCCGGTACCCAGGCATCCGGCTTTTCTGGGCCAGCCATAGCGACAATGCGGAAAATGAAAATATGTTGGTGCTTCGCAAATCCGCTGTGAAGGGCATGCTGGGCTACGTCCGGGTACAGCTTCTGTTTTCGCTGATCACACTGCTGCTCTCCTGGGTGTGCTTTCAGTCCTTTGGGTTTCAGTACGCGGTGCTGATTGGCTTTGTAGCGGCGCTGCTGGAGCTGATCCCCCAGTTTGGCTGCGGCGTACTGTACTTGCCCTGGTCTGTGATCAGCTTCATTGTGGGCCAAACCCGCAACGGCTGGATCGTGCTGGGCCTGTACCTGATCTATCAGGTGATCCGCCGGGCCACGGAGCCCATGCTGCTGGGCACCAACCTGGGCGTTTCCCCTTTGCTGTCCTTGATTGGCATGTACGTAGGCATGCGGCTGGCTGGGGTCATGGGCCTGATTTTGGGGCCGGTGGCCATGGTGGTGCTGGTCAGCGCCGTGCGGGCGCACCTGTTTGACGGCATTGTGGCGGATGGCCGCACCCTGCTTCACTACATGAAGGCCCGCTGGAAGCGGGGCCGGAAGGGGACGGACCATGGCTGAAAGCAAGGGCCGCTGTGCCTGGGCCAAGGGAGAGCTGATGGAGCGTTACCATGACACGGAATGGGGCGTTCCCACGAAGGATGATCAGATTCTGTATGAATTCTTGCTATTGGAAGCCTTTCAAGCGGGGCTTTCCTGGTTTGTTGTGCTCAGCAAGAGGGAAAACTTCCGCAAGGCTTTTGATGGGTTTGACGCGGAGAAGATTGCCCAGTACGGTGAAAGCAAGTTGGAGAGCCTGTTGCAGGACCCAGGCATCATCCGCAGCCGCGCCAAAATGGAAGGGGCCATTCAAAACGCCAGGTGCTACCTGGCCATACAGAAAGAATTCGGAAGCTTTGCCGCCTATTTGTACAGCTTTACCGGCGGCAAGACCGTCACCAATACCACAGACCAGTTTACCACCACCACCCCGCTGAGCGATGCCATGGCCAAGGACATGAAGAAGCGGGGCATGAAGTACATGGGCTCTGTGACGCTCTACAGCTATTTGCAGGCCATTGGCCTGGTGAACGACCATGAAACCGGATGCTTTTGCTACCAGCAGAAAGGCTGACAGGCTGGGATACTGAAATACTGAAATACTGAAAAGCAGTACCCGCCGCATGAACGCGGCGGGACAGATCGCCAACCACATCAAGTTTTGGGCGGCATGGCCGGGATTTATCCAGCCACTGGAGTTTGGCCGTTGGAGAGGGGCAGGAAGAGAAGCCAAGCAAAACAGCTTGGCTTCTCTTGCGCTTTGCGTTCGGGTTTATTCAGCCATGGCTACCGCTACTCGTTCTTTTTATCGAGTATGCCGTCTGCCATCTCCTTGAACTTTTCCGCGCGCGATTCGAGTGCTTTCTTTTTCCTCAAGATTTCATTGTAGTCATCGCGAAGGGCTCCGGCTGTATAATCCAGGAACTGGTCATCCCTGGCCTTGGCTCTCTTTTCCATCCTGCTCTTCCATGTCTTCCAGTAGTAGTAGATCACCAGAAGCGCAGCCAATAGCGCCCCGAAACCTACATATGGCAAAAGGGAACCCTCATTTCGTTCGGCACCGGTGCCTTCTTCTGCAGACTCCGGCAACACGTTCGCGGATGCGGCTGGCGGCTCGCCTTTAGGCTGTGGAGATGGAGCCGGTGGCTCAACGGGGGGCGGCGATGAGGTGAGAAAGGAAAGGCCGTTCTCTTTCGCATAAAGCTCCGCATAAGAACCCGCCTGACCGTAAAGCTTGAGTTTTGGACAGCCAATAAACGCATCAGGGCCTATGTTCTTTACATTCTCCGATACATTCATCTGTGCGAGAGCATCACAGCTTACAAACGCTTCGGTATCAAGAGTGGTGAGCGAATCAGGAAGGGTCATCTGCTGTAAGGTGTCGCAATCCCAAAAGGCCTCAAACCCGATGGAGAGGGTGCCCATGGGAACCGAATACGTGTCGCCTGCCTTATGATAAGGATACGTATGTAACGTATGGGTGGTTTCCTCAAAAAGCACACCCTCCACGGACGTATAGGTTGGATTCCCCGGAGCGACATCAATGGACGAAAGAGCGGCGTATCCAAAAGCCCCGCCGCTAATGCTCGTCACACTCTCGGGTATGGTGAACTGCTCAAGCGAACTGCATTGAAAAAAAGCGCCATAATCTATTGATAGCAGAGAGTTTGGAAGCAGGACCTGTGTAAGCGAAGAACAGTATTCAAAGGCCCGTTGGCCTATCGCAGTGACAGAATCCGGCAAGGTGACGCTGGCCAAAGAGGCGTTGCGCGAAAAGGCATATTCCTCTATCCTCTTTACCCCGTCGGGAACCACCACATCGCCCCCATGGCCCGAGTAGGAGGTAAGAATGCCATCTTCGATTGCAAAATCACTGGCCGCCGCCGTTGGCGGAACTGTCCCGCTTGCAGCCGATGCCTGTGGAGCAATTCCCAGTTGGGTTGCTATCAAGGCGGCTATCACAAGAACCCCAACCGCCGAAACCAGAAGCACTGACCAATTTGGCTTTATTCGCCTTTTGGCAGTTTGTGACGAATTCTGGGGAAGGGAAGCGGATGGATTGGAAGATACCGTTTTGCTGTTACAAAAGACGTGGGCCATTGACCCTTCCTCCCTAGCACACTGAGAGTTGATTTCTTCTATTATATTCGCATTTTGATCGAAGCGCAACAGATGCAGATTACGCAAATAGCCAAACGCAAAAAAAGTGGCACAGCCACTTTTTAACAGGTACGATGCCTTGGTCAGCTACCCAGCTTAGGCAAGCTGGCGGCTGCTACGCTTTGGCCCACCCGGCGGCTTTTTTCGTCGGGAAGATGGACCTGCATGGGCAGCTCCGGATATTCGGCTTTTAGCACCTCCTGGGCCTTTGCCAGCACCAGGTCGCCGCCTTCGCCGCTGGTGACCCGGCCCATGAGCAGCACATGGTTGATGTCATAGAACATCGCATAGAAAGCCAAGGTATAGCCAAGGTACACGCCAATGGTCTCATAGATTTTCCGGGCGTTCTCGTTCCCTTTTTCCATCTCGCCTTGGACGATTTTAAGCTTTTCAGCAGGGCTGAGGTCCTCCGGCAGCGGGATGCCCGCAGCGGGGGCCAGTTTGATGACGGCGTCCTGGGAAAAATATTTCACGCCGCAGCCCAAATCTCCGCTCCATTCATCCCGCATGGCGGAGGGGGACAGGTCGCAGGGCACAAAAGCCAGCTCATTCAGCCACCCGGTGATGTTTCCGGCTCTATCCACGTAGCCGCCCGCCTCGCTGGTGCCCATGGCTATGCCCAAAATGCCGTCCTCTCCCAGGCTCATGGCACCGGCCAAGGCGGTCACATCTCCATCGTTGCACACCACCAAGGGCACATCGCCTATGGCTTGGGCGGCCCGGATGTAAATATCCTTCACTTGCCGGTCAAAGGCCTCCTGGGGCACCTTCAGGAACAGGGAGGCCTTCATGGTGCGGTTGGCCACATACACCCCCGCGCTGCTAACGCCGATGGCGTCCACCCTGGGCATATGGGCGGCGGCGCTTTGTAAGGCCTCTACAATGCCGTCAAAATGATAGCTGGGATCGCTGTTGGTTTTGGGGAACCAGACCACCTCTTCGCTGTATACGCTTTCCCCATCCATCACGGCGCTGACCTTCCGGTCGCTGCCGCCCGCGTCAAAGCCAATGCGGCAACCGTCCAAATGCCTGCCGATGGCTTCGGCGGCTTCCTTCTTCTGCGGAGCATCCTCCACCCGGGGTTCATAGCAGATTTGAAAGGGATGCTCGTACACGTCTCCCATGAAGGCCGCATCAAAGGCACGGGCCCCGCCGGGCGCGTACTGGGCCTTTAGACCCTCGTAAATGCGCTGGCTTCCCGCCACGGTGACCTTGAAGCCGCCATACAGCCACAGCATGCTTTTGACCATGCGTTCCACCAGGGCCAAATTGCGGGCATCGTCCTGGCCCTCGGGCAGAATTTGCAGGCTCTGGGTCGCCACCAGGCCATCGTTTCGCTCCACGGCTAGCAAGAGCTGGGGACCCTGGGCCTGCTTCGCGTCCTGCAAAAAACGTTTCAGCTCTTGATAGATGGGGGTAAAAGCAGCATCCAACGGGGCTTTAATTTTGAGGGTCTCCATGGCACATCGCTCCTTTGATCATCAGCAGAATGAAAACATCGTCTCTTTGTAAAATGCTTGCAAGCACTATGTTTTTCATTATATCGTATTATATTTTTCTTGTCCATAGGATTTTTGCCGCAGTGAATCGATAAAACTTTATCAATTTTCCATCAAAAACAACACTTTTTACGGATTGACAAATTCTTCATCCAATGGTATTCTTCGCATAAGGGTCAGTAAAGTCCTTTTTTTACGCGGGATTGCTGATCTGAATCTGGATTTTCAGAATTTTTTACATTATTTTTCATTATCGAAGCATTTTTACCATCTTTCTGAAAATCATGCCCCTGACCGATCAACGATTTGGAGTGACGACTTATGGTACAAACCCAATTGGATACACTAACGGCTTATGGCATGGATGTTCCGGGCACCATGGCCCGCTTTGGCGACAATGAAGGCTTGATGATGCGTTTTTTGCTTGGTTTTCCCAATGACAAAACCATGGGCTCCCTGCGGGAGGCCATGGCGGCGCAAGACCTGGAGGCTTTGAAGGTGGCGGCCCACTCCCTGAAGGGCCTCAGCGGCAACCTGGGGTTAACGCCTTTGTTTGAGGCGTCCACCACCATGATGAATGCGCTGCGCTCCAATGAGCCGTATGATGTAAACGCGCTGTTCGCGGCCGTGGATACTGAATATCAAAGGGCGCTGGAAATGATCGCGACCTTGGCCTAAGGCCTTCGCTTTGCGACCCTGCCCGTTGGGGACTGAGGCTTTGCTCAGTCCTCCTTTTTTCCCATTGAGGTTCAGGGCCATTCCCACGCCAGCCTTCATCACCAGGCCAGCCACAATGCCTGTTAACACGCCGGTGCCAATGCCCACCAAAGTGAGCATGACTAAGTAGTAGAATATATTCACATTTTGCAGGACCAGGTAAAATACCAAAACCTGCCCGACATTATGCAAAATGGCGCCCACCACGCTGACGGCCACTACGCCAAACCCGGAAAACCGATGCATCAGCAGCATGCCCGCCACGCTGAGGGCTCCTCCGGCAAAGCTATAAGCCATGGCGGCGGGATTGCCAAACAGCATGGCGCTGAGCAGTACCTTTACCACCATGAGGCCCGCTGTATAGGAAGCAGGCAGAAGATAAACCCCATATAGCAGTACCGCGTTGGAAAGGCCCAGCTTGATCCCGGGCGTTCCTGGCAGGATGGGGAGCTGGCTCTCCACATAGCCCAGAATCAGCATCAAAGTAGTCAACAGGCCGCACAGCGCCATGCGCTGTGCGGTGTTTCGGCTTTGGGCGCGCCTTTTGCCAGGGGGACTGCTGCTGGCAGAACGGGGATTTCCGCGCTTTTCACTCATGGCTGTCCCTTTCCACCTCACTGGCGTAGAGCAATTCCGCCACCAGCCGGTGGGGTGCGCAAACAATCATATTCATCAGCGGGCGGGACTCCATCGTATCAGGAGTGACCTCGCCCTGGTAGATGCACAGCTGGTTATAGCAGGTGGAGGACTTCATCACAAAGCCCTGGGGGGACAAGGAAAGAACGTTCACCGCGCCATTGCCTTGGTCCACCACCATTTCCTTTTCCTCTGTCAGGGGAAGGGTGGCCACCACTTCCCCATCGATGCTATAGCGCATATACAGGGCGGCCTCTGAGGGGGCGCTTTCCTGCTCTGCGGCATCAGGGGAGGGGGAAGGTTTGCGCAACAAGGGCAGCAAGAGCAACAGGCCACCCACCAGCACCAAGAGCAAAAAAATAAGAAGGAAGTCCTTCTTCTTAAACATCTTCAGGTTCCTCCCTGACCAGTTTTGTTCCATTCGGCAAACCCTTGCGCTATAAGGACTTGCTGCTTTGGGTTACGTGATTTTGACCATGTAACTTTTCGGCCCTCTGTGACGCGCCCTACGATCGTTGCCAGACAATGGATTCAAGATCGTTCGTGTTTTTGGTTACATTGGCTTCTATTTCTTGTAACCATGTATCCATCCAGAAATCCATTGCCATTATATCATACTTTTGCGTAAAGTCAAATTGACCGCAAAAAAAAAATATGGTACAATTTGACCCGAAAGCTGGGAAAAGAAGAGGGCAAAAAATGGGATGAATAGGACGTTTCCCTATTCAAGACGCCAGGGCGCGCCCCCCAGCGGAAAGGCTGATACGATGTCAGGACACAGCAAATGGGCCAATATTAAAATAAAAAAAGGCAAGACGGATGCTGTCCGCGGGAAAATTTTTACCAAAATTGGCCGGGAGATTGCCATTGCCGTTCGGGAAGGCGGCGGCAACCCGGATAGCAACTCCAAACTGCGGGACGTGATTGCCAAAGCCAAAAGCAACAACATGCCCAACGACAACATCCAGCGCTCCATCAAAAAGGCCGCCGGAGAACTGGGCGATGTGAATTATGAAGAAATTACCTACGAAGGCTATGGCGCAGGTGGCGTGGCCGTGATCGTGGAAACCATCACCGACAGCCGGAACCGCACCGCCAGCGATGTACGGCACTGCTTTGCCAAAAACGGCGGTCAGCTGGGCGTTACAGGCAGCGTAGGCTTCCTGTTTGATAAAAAGGGCATGATCGTCATTGAGAGAACGGCCTCCATGGATGAGGAGGAGCTAATGATGACCGCGCTGGACGCAGGAGCGGAGGACATGAGCACCCTGGAGGATGCCTTTGAAGTGGTCACCGACCCCAACGATTTTTCCGCGGTCCGTGAAAAGCTGGAAGCCCAAGGCCTGTCCTTTTTAAGCGCGGAAGTGCAGATGATTCCCCAAAATACCGTGACCCCGCCGGATGAGGAATCCCTGCAAAAGATGCAAAAGCTGCTGGAAATGCTGGAAGACAATGATGACGTGCAAAATGTGTGGCACAACGCGGAGCTGCCGGAAGAAGAGGAAGAGGAATAAAATGCGGTGAAAAGCCGCTGGTCGGGCGCCTCTTGACATTCCTTGGCCCCGGTGCTATGCTATGCGCAATCCTAGATGACGTGGGACGCGCCCTGCTATGACCCGGCCAAAGAGACCGCCGCCCAGGCTGAAAGCGGCGGGCCGAAACAGCAAGGGACACCACCTGCCGATGGGAACGCATGGCGAGCGATACAGCGCGTAATGAGTGGAGACGTATAAGGCCGGGTCCAGGGGCCGAAGTTTCCAAGCAGGGTGGAACCGCGAGCGATTTTTCGTCCGCCCCCGCAGTGATGTGGGGGCGGACGTTTGTTATGAAAGGGCAAGAAATGAAGGAAATTTATGAAACTGGAACTCCTTGGAAAAGTTCATGAGGTGGCGGAGAACAGCAGCGTAGGCGACCTGCTGAAAAACATCGACCCGGAGAATTTTAAAAAATACCTGGCCGTCCGGCTGGAGGATGGGACCCTGTGCGACCTGTTCGCCCCCATCGAAAAATCCCAGAAAGTGGAGGCGCTTACCTTCCAGGAGGAGGCGGGCCGGAAGGTGTTCTTCCACAGTGCCAGCCATTTGATGGCCATGGCGGTGAAAAAGCTGTTTCCTGAGACCAAGCTGGCCATTGGCCCGGCCATTGAAAACGGCTTCTATTATGATTTTGACCGGGAGGAGGCCTTCACCGCTGAGGACCTGGAAAAGATTGAAAAAGAGATGAAGAGCCTGGTGGGCAAGAGCATTCGCCCCATCCGCTTCACCCTGTCCCGGCATGAGGCCATCGCGCAAATGAAGCAGGCGGGCGAGCCCTATAAGGTGGAGTTGATTGAGGACCTGCCCGAGGACGAACCCCTGTCCTTCTACCAAATGGATGATTTCCTGGACCTGTGCGTGGGCCCGCATTTGCCTAACCTCAGCTATATCAAGGCATTCAAGCTGACCCAGCTGGCCGGGGCCTATTGGCGGGGCAGCGAGAAAAACAAGATGCTGCGACGGATTTACGGCACGGCCTACCCCACCAAGGAAGAGCTGGCAGCCCATCTGGACCGCATTGAGGATGCCAAGCGCCGGGACCACAACAAGATCGGCCGGGAGCTGGAATATTTCACCACGGTGGACTATATTGGCCAGGGCCTGCCCATTCTGCTGCCCAAGGGCGCCAAGGTGATCCAGATTTTGGAGCGCTTTGTGGAGGACGAGGAGGAGCGCCGGGGTTACCAGCTCACCAAAACGCCCTTCATGGCCAAGCGGGACATGTACAAGATCAGCGGGCACTGGGACCATTACCGGGACGGCATGTTCATCATGGGGAACGCTGATGACGAGGAGGCGGAGGTCTTTGCCCTGCGGCCCATGACCTGCCCCTTCCAGTTCCAGGTGTACCTGAACCGCACCCGCAGCTACCGGGACCTGCCCATGCGCCTGAACGAGACCAGCAAGCTGTTCCGCAACGAAAGCAGCGGTGAGATGCACGGCCTGATCCGCGTGCGCCAGTTCACCATCAGTGAAGGGCACCTGGCCTGCACGCCGGAGCAGGTGGAGGGCGAGTTCCGCGGCTGCGTGGAGCTGGCCCAATACTTCCTCAAGCTGCTGGGCCTGGACGGGGACGTGAGCTACCGCTTTAGCAAGTGGGACGAAAACAACAAGGACAAATATATTGGCAACCCCCAGGATTGGGAGAACAGCCAAAACGAGATGCGCCGCATTTTGGACGATATCGGCATCCAGTACACCGAGGCGGAGGGGGAGGCGGCCTTCTACGGGCCCAAGCTGGACATTCAGATCAAAAACGTCCACGGCAAGGAAGACACCATGATCACCGTGCAGATCGACTTCCAGCTGGCGGAGCGCTTTGGCATGGTCTATACCGACAAGGATGGCGAAAAGAAATTCCCCATCGTGCTGCACCGCACCTCCATTGGCTGCTACGAGCGCACGCTGGCGCTGCTGCTGGAAAAATACGCGGGCGCTTTGCCCACTTGGCTCAGCCCCACCCAGGTGCGGGTTATGACCATCACAGAGCGCAGCGACGCCTTTGCCAAGGAGGTGGAAGCCGCCCTAAAGCAGGCGGGTCTTCGCGCCGAGTGCGACCTGCGCAACGAGAAGATCGGCTTCAAGGTACGGGAAGCCCAGATGGAGAAAATCCCCTATATGCTGGTGATTGGCGACCGGGAAGCGGAAGAGCGGACCGTGACCGTGCGAAACCGCAAGGGCGACAACGTGGGCACCATGCCCTTTGAGCAGGCTGTGGCCCTGGTGAAAAAGGCCAATGATGAAAAAGTGATCGACTGACCGGGGGCTCCGCCCCCGGGTCCGGCCTTCCGGTCATCGCGGCCTTTACTACCGTTTGGCCGCTTGCCTCCAGGCCCGCCTCTCGCTTGCTTTCGGCTACGCCGAAGGGCCCACAGGGCCCACGCGCGTTGGCGGTGCCCCCGCCAGGGAATGATCCCTGGACCCATCCTAAGGGCGTTCGCTTCTTACAAAGTCCCGATGTAAGGGAAAACGGCTGGTTCTCTTCATAGAAAAAACAAAAGAAAAAGGAGTGTCCCTATGGAACCCAAAGACTTTCAACCGGATGTGGATTCCACGATGGAGCCTGCGATGGAGCCTGCGATGGAGCCTACAGAGGATAGCTGGGATAATGCCAGGATTCGTGCCAAGGCGCGGGCACAGTTGGCAGGAAGATGGCGCAAGGCGGTCCTGGTGCCAATAGCCGCAACTTTGATCGTTGTTGCAGTTTTCGCCCTTATCTATTATGCAGTGTTCTTTGCATTTCGGGTGCAACCCTATTCCTATTCTCGGGGTGGATATACCTCCGGGCTGCCAGCGCAATTGATGATGCTGATTCCCGTAGTGCTAGTAGCGCCGGTGCTTTCCTTGGGGACAACGAGATACTTTCTTCTCATCGCCAAAGGGGAAAAGGCAACCTTCGGCACATGTTTCTTTTTCTTCCGCCACAGCCCTCTCAAGGCGGTGGGCTTGAATTTGCTGGTAGGGTTAAAAATGATCCTATGGATTCTGCCTGGCGCCTGCATACTCACTTTTCTTATGGTTCTTTCCGGAGGGCGACAAGACAGCTCTATCTTTCTCATACTTGCCGCAGTTGTCACGGCTATTCCTTTAGTGATCGCCGTATATAGCTACGCGATGATCCCCTTTTATTTGGCAGAGGACCCGGAAATCCGGGTCACAGACGCGGTGCGCCTGGGGATCGACGCCATGAGAAATGAAAGGTGGAAGCTTTTTTGCCTTGATTTCACCACCATCGGTTGGATGCGCATCGTGAGCGCGGTGGCGGAAAGGGTTTTTTCTGATGGGCTGGGGGGCAGCATTGTGGTATTGTTGATATCATTTGGTATCGCTGTCCTTGGTGTTTACCAGCAGGTGGCTTACGGGATCTTTTTCCTCAACAAAAAGTAAGAGACCGGAGGCCCACCCGCTGGTCCTCCGCCAGGGAATCATCATTGGACCCATTTTTTTCTAAATGAAAATAGCCTGCCTTCCTATGGTAAGAAGGCAGGTCATTTTTCTCTCTATTTCCCTCATATGATGGATACCCGACGCCTCATTCTTCTAACGGAGTTTGCAGCTGTAATTCACATCGCCAATGGTGAAGCGCAGGAAGATTGGATCCAGAGAAGTTTCAATGATGGTAGGAACCTTAAAGAAAAAAATGGGGGTAGAAGAAACCAGGGACTCGATTTCCCAAAGCACCTCCGTGGGGAACTTTTTTTCCGGCAGGTTTTGCAAGAGCGTCGGCGCGTATTCAAATTTGTCTCTAAAAACAATTTTCACGCCTTTGATGTGCTCGTCATATTGATAGTAGTTTAAAGAGGTGTTCAGCAGCGTGCATTTGACCAGCAAAAACCGGTAGCCTTCGCCGCTGGTATAGGTGGAATAATTGTTGGTGGCTCCAAAGTATTTTTCGGATTTGCTAAAGGAAACGGTTTCGATGTTCAGCTCCATCAAATCTTCCAGCAGGAGGGGCTTTCCCAGCGTCACCTCGGTATAGGCTTCGGAACCCTCAGCATGGGCAGGTGCGGATACGATGGAAAGCAAACAAACCATAAGCAACGCAAGACTGATCCACTTTTTCATCTCAACAGCTCCTTTTTCACTTTCATGAATATGAGGTAGTGCAATAGGGACAGGACACCCAAGGGATTGAGAAAATCGCATGCTTATCTACTACCTATTGTACTGGTGTCTTTCACAAATGTCAAACAATTCCGCATCGAATCAATAGAAATAGAAACAACAAAAATCCGAACGCTTGTCCACTGTTATGGACCAAGCGTTCGGATTGATTGTTGGCTGCGGCTGGCAGCCGCAACCTTTACTTCCAGGCTGGATTCTCCACCAGGGTGGGCTGATCATTCCGCTTCACCAGCAGATTGCGGTAGCCCTTCTGCTCAATGGTGCCATAGTCATGCCCGGCATCGGAACGGAAGGTAAAGAACGTCACCAAGGGAACATCACCTGTGTTGATGGAGCGGTGCGCGTACCGGGGCGGTACATAGAGCGCGACACCGGCCTCCAGCTTTTCCAGCCGCACGTCCCCTTCCGGCGTTTCCATCAGCATATAGCCTTCGCCAGACAGGCAATAGTAAACCTCTGCGGTATCCAAAATGGTATGAAAGTGGCCTTTGGTCATGAAGTATTCGTCACCCACCAAACCGGGGTAGACGATGCTGGTGCCAAATTTCAGTTCGCCACTGGTTTCAGGAATTTGGTTTAACTCATAAAACGCATAGAGAAGTTGGTCCCCATTCTTTGCGATCTCCCGCGCCGCGTCTTGGTCATGGAACTGCTCCACCATATTGGAAACATAGCGGTATGTAGGCTTCTCCTTTTCGCTTTTGCACATGCCCGTGCGCAAGTCAAAATCAACGGCAAACGGCGCGATACTACTTCCCATAAGTCTTCCCTCTCTTACTTTATTGACTGACTATTTAATGATCAACCCACGGGTGGAGCGGTCCGTGGAGATGGCAATCGCGCCCAGCACGAAGATGCCAAATACTACGTTTTGCCAGTAGGCGTCCACACCGATGAAGTTCATGCCGTTATTGATCAGGGCCACCGTAAAAACACCCAGAACGGTCCCCAGCGCACTGCCCCGGCCGCCGGCCAGGCTGGTGCCTCCCAGCACACAGGAAGCCACGATCAGCAGCGTAAAGGGGTCCCCGATGGTGGGGGCGCAGCTGCGCAGCTTCGCGGCCAGGAAGATACCGCCCAAGGCGGCGCAAACGCCGTTGAGGGTAAATACCGCAATCTTGGTTTTGTTCACCGAGATACCCGAGACCCGGGCGGCCCGCTCGTTGCCGCCAATGGCGTAAACGGCCTTGCCAACCGGGGTGAAGGTTTGGAACACATACACCAGCGCCACCAGCGCCAGCGCCAAAATCAGCGGAAGGCCAATCACTCCAAAGGAGATTTTGAACCAGTTCACCGCGTCCCACATGGACTTGGGCACGGAGATGGGGGCTTCGGCAATGAGGAGCGCGGTGGACTGCCACAGGGACATGAAGCCCAGAGAAGCAATGAAGCTGGGCACTTTTAGCTTCACATGGACCACGCCCAACAGAAAGCCGGAAAGCATGCCAAAGAGAATGGAAACCATAAAGGCGCAAACGGTGGCAATGGCCACGTTTGGCATTTGCTCGCCGTACAAGGTGAGGAATTTGACAAACAGCACGTTGGAAACCGAGCAAACTGCGCCCATGGAAAGGTCAATGGACCCAAAGATGAGCACCGAGGTCATGCCCACGGACATGATCATCAGCGGCGCGGTATCGCGAAACAGGTTGGTGAGGTTTAATGTGCTCAAAAAGTTTGGCCGAGCCAGGGTGATGCCAACGGCCAGCAGGATGATCGTGGAGAAGCTGAAATACCGGACAATGTTGTTGCCAAAACCCACTTTATGTTTCGGCGTCGCAGCGTGTTGAACCATAGCGGTGAACCCCCTTTTGTTACATCATCAGGCCGACAACGTCCACTTGACTGGGTTTGCGATCCACGCAAGCATCAAACTCGCCCGTCATCAGCCCGTCCTTCAGCACGATAATCCGGCTGGAAAGCCCGATGCACTCATCCAGCGTATCCCCCAGCAGAATCACGGACTTTCCTTCGTTGACAATGTCGCGGATCAGCGAATAGATCTCTTCCTTGGCGCCCACGTCCACGCCACGGGTGGGGTGGTTGAGAATGAGCACGTCTCCCTGGCTGGCCAGGGCGCGGGCAAAGACCACCTTTTGCTGATTCCCCCCGGAAAGCTGCAGCAAAAGCTCCTTGCAGCCCTTGGTTTTGATGCGGAGCGTCTTGATCCAGTCCTCGGCCTGTTTTTGCAGCAGCTTTTTGGAAATAAAGGGACCGGCTTTCAGCTTTTCCGCATCGGAAAGGGCAATGTTGTTTTCCACGGACAGGGTGCTGACAATGCCCTCATACAGCCGCTCCTTGGGGATCATGAGGACGCCGCGCTTTAGGGCCTGAACGGGGGCGGAAAAATTCGTTTTTTGGCCCTTTAAAATCACTTCGCCGCTGGTGGGTTTTTCATCGCCGCAGATGACGGAACAAATCTCTTCCTTGCCAGAGCCCACCACGCCGCAAATACCCAGGATTTCGCCTTGATGCAGCTTGAAGTTCACGTGCTTGAACACGCCGTGCAGACCCAGGTCCTTCACTTCCAGCACCACGTTTTCATCCGGCACGCGCTGCTTTTCCAGCTTGTAGTATTCCGTGGTGGTGCTCCTGCCCACCATCATTTCATACAGCTTGGCCTCGGTGGCATCCTTCGTGTCCAGGCTGCCCACGCTCTGGCCGTCTTTATAAACGTAAATGCGGTCGGTAATTTCTAAAATCTCGTTCAAGCGATGGGAAACAAACACCACCGAATGCCCCCGGTCCGCAATCTTGCGCATTTGCTTGAACAGGTTTTGCACCTCTTCCTCGTTGAGCACGGAGGTGGGTTCGTCTAAGAGGATCAGGCAGTTTTCGTGGCCAGTCTGCCGGGTCACGTTCATGACCTTGGCAATCTCCACCATTTGGCGGGTGGCAAAGTTGAGGTCGGACACCTTTTTCCGGGGGCTGATATCCGTTACATCCACTTCAGAAAGCACTTCCGCCGCCTGCTTGTTCATTTTTCCCCAATTGATAAAGCCATGAGCACGAAAATCCTTCTCGTGGCCAAAGAAGATGTTCTGGGCCACATTCAGGTTCACGATCAAGGATTGCTCCTGGAAAACCATTCCCAGGCCTTCCCTGTTCCCTTCCATGGGGTTCTTGGGTGTGTATGCCTTTCCGCGCATCTCCATATCGCCTGAGGTTTGCGGCTGTGCCCCGATGATGATTTTGAGCAGCGTGCTTTTGCCCGCTCCGTTTTCTCCCACCAGGCCTACGATTTCGCCCGGGTACACGGTGAGATCCACGCCCTTTAAGGCCTGGGTGCCGGAGAAGGACTTGGTGATGTTTTTTGCTGCAAACAGTGGCTTTTGATGTTCCATAACTGCGTCGCCTCCTCCGTTTATTTGCAAATGATCTGGTTGCCACGGCGCACCGTCAAGATGACGGCCACCAGGATAATGAGTCCCTCAACGCCGGTGCGGATATAGGGGTTCACGCTCAGCAGCACCAGGCCGTTGGAAAGCACTGTCATAATGAGCACGCCTACAACGGTGTTGACCACGCCGCCCTTGCCGCCCGCCAGGCTGGTACCGCCCACCACCACGGCCGCCTGCGCCGGGAACATGAGGCCTTCACCGATGCCCACTTGCCCCTGGCCTAGGCGGATCGCGCCAATGACGCCCGCAACGCCAAACAGGAAGCCCGCCAGGGAAAACACCATGATTTTCACTTTGTCCACATTCACGCCCACCGCCCGGGGGATGCTTTCATTGGTTCCCACGGCATAGATATGGCGGCCAAAGGCCGTATACTCTTGGATGAAGTAGCAAAGGGCAAACATCAGGATCGCCACCCAGGTGATGAAAGGGATGCCGATGAAGCTGGCCTTCGCCAGGCCCATAAAAAACGGGTCCAGGATTTTGGGGGGATGCCCTTGATAGGTCAGCATCCCAATGCCACGGCAGATGTACATGAAGGCGAAAGAGACCATAAAAGAAGGAATTTTTGCCTTTACATGCACCAGGCCCACCACAAACCCGATGAGGACCGAGCTTACAATGCCGATGAATGCGCCTAGAATTCCCAAGTCCATACCCGGGAACTGGCTATTTAAAACCAGCACCGCCATCATGGACCCCGCCATCCCCACGGTTCCGTTGATGGATAAGTCGATGGAGCCGATCATAATCACAAAGGTGAGCCCAAAAGCGACAATCATCGGGATGGCCAATTGGTTGAGGATGGAAATCAGGTTCGCGGCGGAAGCAAAGTTGGCTCCGCAAGCGATGGAAAACACAATAATGAGAAATACAAGCACCAAAATGGGCGCGATTTTCATGACCTTTTCCTGGGCGTTCTCGCGGCGTACCTTTTCCGCGAACTCGTCCGTGATGGTGAGTGCGGCGCGTTTTTCCATATTCATGTGCATCACTCCAAAATCGTAGAGTCGGCTTATCTTTACGTGTGCAGGGCACCCGTTATGTTCGGCTGTTACTTTTCAGCGGCCCACATCAATCAAAGGGCCGGTCTTTTCTGGCACAGGGCTCCAAAGAAATCGGGGCGGAGGCAAATCCTCCGCCCCGAAGATCCATCTACCGGGTGATTGAGTCTCTCATCAGTCCGCTTTGCAAGCAAAGGGCATGCTGAAATCAAACTCGGGGGCAGCAGACAGGTACTGCTCGGCGTTGTCCTTGGTGATCAGCAGGGAGGGGGTGGCGAATTCGCGGTACTCGGCGGGGAATTGGGCCACATCCAGCAGGCCGGTCCACACGGCATAGCACACGTCCAGCGTGTAGCCGCCCTGGAGGTAGCCGTTGGAGGAAACGGTGGCAACCGCAAAGCCATCACGGACAGCTTCCACGATATCGGTGTTGGCATCAATGCCAACCACGCCAACCTTGCCCTTGAGGCCCTTGGCATCCAACGCCTGCAGGGCGCCGGTGGCCATGTTGTCGTTCGCGGCCCAGATGCCGCCCACGTCTTCGTGCTTGGTCAGCCAGGTCTCCACCAGGGTCAGAGCCTCGGCGGTCGCCCAGTTGCCGGTGTCATCTTCGGCCACAACGATGTCAGGATACTCGGCCAGTGCCTTTTGGAGGCCTTCGTAGCGGGCGGTGGCAGCGGCGTTGCCCAGCATGCCCTGCACGACGAAGATCTTGCCCTTGCCGCCCATGTTGTCAAACAGCGCCTTGGCAATGTTGTAGCCGCCCAGCACGTTGTCGGGAGAGGTGTGCATGACCCAGTTGGGGGTCAAATCGGCGGGGCCAACGTCCTCGGGCTTGTTCCAAGCGGTTCCAATGAATCCGCCGGATTCGGCCATGGCTTCCGCCAAGGAGAAGGCGATGGAGTTTTCGTTAGGATCGGAATAGGCAATCGCGTTGCCGTTGGCCTTGGCGGCAAACTGGCGCATATTGTCCACTTCTTTGTCGCTGTCGCCCTGGGAATCCAGCACTTGCATTTCATACTTCTGGCCAATGCTGTCCAGGTACTTGGCGAACATTTCCATGCCGACCTTGATGGTGGCGATGTAGGGGTTCTCCAGGCCGCGGATGGAGACGCCCAGATACAGGGTGGTATCCTTCTTCTCTTGGGGAATCTGGGCGGGGTCAATTTTGAATTCCTTCAGGTTGGCGTAGTCCACGTCCGCCAGGGCAGTCGTGCAGAGGCCAACGACCATTAGGGTAGCCAAAACCAGTGCTAGCAGCTTTTTCATGATATATCCTCCTTATATTGTTACTCCAAATACCGTTTGGAGCAGGAAACAGTTGGAAAGAGCAGAACGGGCGATTCACCAGTGGTCTGTTTGTCATTACATAGTAATCACATAATTTTATGATTTCATTATACGGGATTTTCAGGGTTTGTCAAGGATGTTTTTTTCCCTTGCTTCCAGGCATTGCCGACAAGGTTTTTCTATTGGAAAGGCGTGTATATTGGGGCATTTTTCCGGGCTGTGCAGAAAAAGCCTTGCTTCTTCATCGGCTTGCATCCGTGTGAATGTCATGATATAATGATAACGATATTTTCCAGGGCGTAGAACTTCATTTTTAGCAGAAAAGGGGTCATTTTGTGATGAAATCATTGATCGTAGACAAGGACGGCGTTCTTTCCGTTGAGGAGATTTCGATGCCGGAGTATAATGATTGCCAGGCTTTGGTAAAAACCGTCAGCTGTGGCGTTTGCAATGGCACAGATGGCAAGCTGATCCACCGCCAGTTCAAAAACTACGGGCTGGACATGTATCCCATGATGCTGGGCCACGAAGCGGTGGGACGGGTCATCGAAGTGGGAAAAAGGGTGAGAAGCTTCCGGGTGGGGGATTTGGTGCTGTTGCCCTTTGCGGGCCCCATGGACGGGTATGCCTGCGGCTGGGGCGCCTACAGCGAGTATGGCGTGGTGTGCGACCCCGTAGCCTGGGACGAGGCGGCCTATGGCCCCACCCCGGAATGCGCTTTTGGCCAAACCGTGCTGCCAGCGGATATCGATCCGGTGGATGCCGCCATGATCATTACCCTGCGCGAGGTTCTCTCCTCCATCAAGCGCTTTGGGATTCAGCCCCACCATGCCGTGGTGGTTTTTGGCTGCGGACCCGTAGGCCTCACCTTTATCAAGTTCATGAGCCTGCTGGGGGTGCATCCCATTATCGCGCTGGACATTGTGGAGGAAAAGCTGGAATCGGCCAAGCAGGCGGGCGCAAACTATGTATTAAACAGCAAGGACCCGGACTATGTGAAAAAGATCCGGGACATCTGCCCGGAGGGTGTGCACCATGTGCTGGACGCGGTGGGCGTGTCCGCCATCATCAACATGGCCATGCCGCTGCTGGCGGACCAGGGGAAGATCTGCTGCTATGGCATCTCCTCCAACCTCAAAACAGAAATCGACTGGACCCATGCCCCCTACAACTGGCAGTTGCAATTCCAGCAATTCCCCTCCAAGGTGGAGGAGGGCGAAGCCCATGAGCAGATCATGGACTGGCTGAAAACCGGGGTGATCCACCTGAAGGATTATATTTCGGACGTGTACGATTTCGCGGATATTTTGCAGGCCTTTGAGAAGCTGGAAAAACGGGAGATCGCCAAGAAGTGCATTATCCGTTACTGATACTACTCTCCACTGAAAAACACGGCAACTTTGCGGTGTTTTTGCCTGCCGCATGCGTCGCCGTCGCTCAGCGTAGCTGCTGGCTACGCCCCGCTCCTGCCTCTTGTCGGCAAACAAAAATCCTCGCAAATTGTATCATATTTTTGCGTGGCGAGTAGTATGAGGACAGTGAAAGAAGCACACAGTGACCAAGAGTATGATTCTATCGTGGGATCATGCCCTTGGCGCGTTTTTTGCCGCACCCTGGGATGGACTATCGAGAAACCTTGGGAATCCCGGCTTCTTCCAGCAGTGTTTCATACATATGGACCAAAGAATCATAAGCGTTGCCATCAGTGCCCGGATCCCGGTCCACCAACAGGCGCAAGGCTAGCTGGTAACCGTACGCCAGGCGGTCTTTTCCCAAAAGTTTTGGCCCATAGGGTTGCCTCCAGATCACCAGCGTGCGATACGCCACTTTCTTGAGATAAACAAAATAACCCTCCCGCTCGCAGGCATACCGCGCCAGGCGGTAGCTCTCCCAGTCCAACGATTCCACTTCCAGCGCTTGCGGATGCTTTCTGGCCAGCTCCGCTAGGTAGGTCAGGCAAGAGGTGAAAACCAGCAGGTCTTCCGCGCCCATGTCGGCCCAATCCATGCGCTGATAGTGCCCGAACGCTAAGTCCACGAACTCTTTCATGGATTCTATGTCCCCGGCATTGGCGTGGCAATGGGCCATCTGCACGCAGGCCCTGCAGCACAGGGTGCGCAACCGGTCCGCTTTGGAGGTCAGATCGAACAGGTAGGGCTCCAGTGGTATTTCGTCGATATCCGGGCGGATGAGGTTTGGGTTGCCAATCTCCACGTTCGCAACAAACAGCGCGTGTTCCACCAGAAACCGGATCACGCCCGTGTCTTCCCAGCCGTTTCCCCAGAAGCCAGCGATATCTCCGGCGATCTCCGACAGCATCTTTGGCAGGTTGTATACCTGTGAGTAGGTGGAAATGGAAAGATTTTCCGTAGGCAGCGCAGTGAGCAGGCGCATCAGCTGGGCCAGGTCGGTTTTTGTATTCCAGAAAAAATGACGTGCGACGGCAGCCTCCAGGGTCAGGATCGCGATGCGTTGTATATAAGCAAAATACTCTACCTGTGAAAAGTAGGGGATGCCCACATCCACCACCATCCGCAGCAGCGGCAGGAAGTCCTGCTGATCCCGGCATTTCCCCACCAGGCCCGGAAGTATGGGATCGACGTAGTCCGCATCCCGCCTATACATGGAATTCCACAGCGGGGTGGTACAGGCATAGAACACCGCCGGTTCCTTGACAAGTGCGTTGAGGTAGTCAAACAGCGCCTCGTGCCGACCTGCGTTCAAAAAAACCAACAGGGCGCCTTCGCGTTTTAGCGGGTATTCATCGGGCAGCGAAACCAGGTAATCGGCGATGGGCTGGATATACTCCTCATATAGAGGAGAATACAAGTGGCGGGCGGCTTCCAGGTAGTATTCTTCGCGAAATTTCACCTCGTATTCGGTACGCATCAGGATGGGACGCAGCCACTTGAGTACCCAGGAAAATTCCACCTGACAGTCCTTCATCCCATAGGCCCTTTCAAGAATAGCCAGAACATCGGCCTCGCCAACCTTGCCCGGGCAAAACGCCAGAATCGCCAGCACATGCCGCACAAAATCCGGCCGCAGGCGCTTGGCGAGGCGCGCCACAACCAGTTCAAACAGCTGCTCCAGCGCATCGTACCCTACGGGCAGCGTTTCAATCCGTTCAAGCAAATAGAGGTCCAGCCTGCGCGCCGGGGCTTCGGTGGCGTAGCGCGCGTTGAGAAGATCAAACTCCTGCTGATCCATCATCGACAGGTCATTGACAAACAGGTGAAGGCAGGCATAGGCATATTCGGGGATACCCTGCTCCAGCCTTGCTATCAGCGCGGCCTTCACCTCACTTGAAAGGTTTTTATGGTGGTATGCGGCCATGTTGCTTACGAGATTCGGCTGCTGCTTTTGCTCCATGGGATACTTCATATGCGCCGCACCCAAGGAAGCCAAAAACTTGTTGAAGCGCGTATTCGACCTGTTGCCCGACATATCGTAGACATGAACGATGTTGACCGCGCAATTCTGTGGAAGCCACATGATGTTGTCGTGCAAAAAGGAACCGTTGGCTGATGTGGCTTGATACAGCAGGCAGGTGATGGGGCGGTTCAGCTGTGCAACGAGCTCTGCGAAAGCCTGCATCTGCTGGTGGCAGGACAGGTTTGCAAAATGGCGCGGCGTGCCCAACTGCTCGGCTAGGATACTGTTCCAAACGGCCAGCATGGCACATAGGGTGTCGGCCCTGCCGCAGGCTGAAAAGGCAAAGGGAAGCACCAGCGGGCGGCCCTCCAGCAGGGCGAGGGCGTCGATCAGCAGGGCATACAGCACCTGATCACAACCCAGCGTGCTGGCAAAACGCATATGAGGGCGGCGGTGCATCTCCATCTTTTGGCACATTTGGCCCACATCCCATAAAAAGGGGAGCTGTGCCTGCTCGAAAGCGAATCGCTCCTGCACACGGCGCTCTTCGCTGACCCATCCGTCCTTCTGGGCGTAGCGGATCTCCTGCGCGCTGCTTTGTATATCGCCCAGCAAATCAGCCCGTACCATCTCGGCCAACGCGTCCAACCCGGTGATTCTCGCCTGGGAGGCATCCCACCGGCAGCAGTAGTGGCGCACCTTACCAGGGAATTCGCGTTCAATGCGGGACTTGAGGTTCTGGAGGCGTTGGTAACTTTCTGGATCCTCCAGGGCATCAGAATACAGCGCTTGTTGCTCGGGCGGCATATGGGTGGTGTCTAGGGGGTCTCGAAAATAAAAGAAACACTTGGCGCCACTTCGATGAAACGCGCCGAACTCGATTTCCAGCGATGTGACGGAGGCAACCTGGGCCTCCTTCGGCATTCCCTTTGATTCAGAGATATGCTCCAGTAGTGGCTGGGCGGGCACCCAGCCGTAGCGGCCGCCCAAAAGCACAATCATGTAGGGCTCGCAGCGCTCAATTTCGTCCAAGCAGACCTGCAGCACGGCACTTTCTTTTGCTTGGTCGGAGGACAAATCGGAAGTATTCACCCCCCACCGAAGGTCAATAAAGCTTGGGAGCACGCCGATTGTCTCGCAAGCCTCTTGAAGGTCAGGGAGCACGCGCGTAGCGATGAGATCTCGTTCAGCATTCATGTCGCGAAATGTGCTGGATACAAAAATTGGTTGTGTTCTCCACATGGGGGGCCACGTCCTTCCAATTTTTTTCTATAGTTTACTCCTTTTGAGGGGAAATGCCAAGCAAACGCCGCAGGGTTTTCCTGCGGCGCGGCCTGCCAAAGCGTAGGGGTTGTTTTTTGTGCTACTTATGAATTACGGTTCAATTTCCAGCATGCTCATGGTGGCGGGCATTTCGTGGGCGGTGTTCACCTTTTGCTCGTCCGTGACCAGGTCAAAGCAGCTTACGATGATTTTGCCGTTCCATACGCAGGGCTCGCCGGGCTCATCCAGGCCGCCGTCAAAGCCGTCGCAATCCGGGCTTTGGGCAATGCGGGTGATCTTCCCGCTGGGGTCGATGCGGCCAATGGCGTTGGCGGAGAAATCCGCCACATAAATATTGCCATGGGGATCAATGGTCATGCCGTCCGTGGTCAGCAGCTGGGTTTGGTCCTGGGCCCACAGTTCGTTGTGCAGCACCTGGGTACCGTCCTCGGACAGGGTCAGGCGGGAAACCGAGCCGTCGCCGAAGTTCCCCACGCAAAGCCGGCCTTCCCGGTCAAACACGATGCCGTCCATGCCATACTGGCACTTGGGGTTTTCCGTGATGAAGGTGGCCAGAATGTTCTTATCCTCCAGGGTGTTGGTCACGTGGATATCATGGTCCTCCAAATGGAAACGGTATACGCAGCTGAGCAGCTTACCGCTGTCGGTTTTCACGCGGGCCATGGTGGACTGGGTCACGTAGAGGTGCTCCCCTTTGATGCGGATACCGTTGGGATGTTCCATGCCGTCCGCTACCACTGTCACCTTTTCCACGGTGTCGCCCTTCATGCGCACCCGCAGGATGCGGCCAGTAAACACCAGGTCCTCCCGGCCGGTCCAGCCGGGGTTGTCCACAATGTACAAATCCTGGTCCGGGCCAAAGGCGATGCCCATGGAGCGGGCTTCGTGGGTCTTTGGGTTCTTGGGCACGTCAAACCACTTGCGGATGTTCCGGTCTTTGTCGATCTTGACGATACAGCTGGGCATGCTCATATCCGCAAAGTTGGGGCAGGAGAGAATCAGGTTCCCCTCCTGGTCGCATTCCATGCCGTCAGGGGTGCAGATATAGTCCTCGGGCAATAAGGTAAATAGTTTCGGCGTCTGCATTTTTTTCTCTCCTTTATACTTTGTGGGCCATGCGTGCATAGACGGGCAAAAGGGCCTGGTAGCTCATTTCAAACAGTTCCTTCACCGGGCCGTAGGCCTTCACGGCCTCGGGGTCGGGTTCATGTACATGGGAAACGTCCAGGAAGCGCTCAATGGCGTCAAAATCCTGGAATAACCCCACCCCCACACCGCCGGTCACCGCCGCGCCCATGGAGGTGGCCTCTTCCAGCAGCGCGGGCGCTTTGATGCGGGCATTGTACACGTCCGCCATCATCTGCCGCCAGACCTTGCCCTTGGCGCCGCCGCCGATCACCAGAATTTCCTCAATGGAAATGTGCTGGCGCAAAATGTCCAGGATCACGCCCAGATTCATGGTGACGCCTTCCATCACGGCACGGAACAGGTCCCTGCGCTGGTTTTCCATTTTAAGGCCCAGGAAAGCAGCCCGGGCGTCCACATTCCAACGGGGGGCCCGCTCTCCAAGCAGATAGGGCAGGAAAATCACCCCGGCCGCGCCGATGGGGCTTTGCTCGATTTCTCGGTTGATCAGCTCATAGGGGCTGATGCCCTGGTTTTCCGCTTCCAGGGTTTCCGAGGTGGCAATCTGGCTTTTGAGCCAGCCGTAGCTGCCCCCGGCGGACTGCATGGTTCCGTTGGGCGCATATTTCCCCGGCACAATATGGGCCCAGGTCACGGTGCGCATCTGCTCGTCAAAAACAGGCTTGTCGCTGGTGGAGGCAATCCACGCGGAAGAGCCCACGTAGCTAAAGGTCTTGCCCACTTTGACGGAGCCCGCGCCCACATTGGCGCACACGCCGTCGCCGCCCCCCAGCACCACCGGGGTGCCTTCGGCAAGCCCCGTGGCCTCAGCCGCTTCCCGGGTGACACCGCCTGCCACATGGGTGGAGGGAACCAACTCAGGCAGCTTGTCAAAATCAATGCCCGCAATGTCCACAATTTTGGCGGACCAGGTCAGCGTGTTCAGGTCAATGCAGGCGTTGCTGGTAGCATCGGAGGGCTCGGTGTAAAACTTGCCGGTAAGCTTGAAAACGATGTAATCCTTCGCGTTCAAGGTCTTGTAGGTTTTTTTGTAGACATCCGGTTCATTATCCCGCACCCACATCAGCTTTTGGATGCCATAGCTGGCGCTGTTGCGGTGCCCGGCAATGCGGTAATAATCTTTCAGCTCGATTTTCTTAGCAATGGCCTGCTGCTGGGCCTGGGCCCGCTGGTCCGCCCAGATGATGGAAGGCCGAAGGGGCGTGCCCTTCTGGTCCACACAAAGGCAGCCCATCATTTGGCCCGAGAAACTCACCGCCGCGATATCCGCCGGGTTCACCTTCGTGCTTTGAATCAGCCCCGCGCTGGTTTCGCACACAGCGCGCCACCAATCCGCCGGGTCCTGCTCCACCCAGGTTTCATTGAAATAATGGGTGCCATAGGTGAACACCGTGCTGCCCACCAGCTTTCCCTCTTGGGAAAACAGCGTGGCCTTGTTGCCGGATGTGCCTAAATCGTGCGCCAGGATGTACTTCATGTGCGTGATCCTCCCTCAATTCGGCGTTCTGCGTCTGGTTACCGAATGGTGCTGGCAATCGCGTCGCACATTTTCAGGCGTTCTCCCGTGATGTCCGTGTGGAACACCTCCGCGATGACAGAGGTCCATCCATGAATGAAATAGATCCAGCCGTCCTCTACCGTCACGTTGCGCTCTTTTTGCTGGGCCTCAGCCTGGTGCATGAATTCCAGGGTGCCGCGGTAATTGAACTCCCAGGCGATGCCATTTTGAGGGAATTTGCATTGATCCGTCAAGGGAGAGCCGGGGCGGTCCTTGCCAAGGCCCGTAGCGTTGATGACCATGGAACCTGCCGGGAGCCCTTCCACCACCAGGTCATTCCACTCCGCCGTGGGGCAAAAATGATAGCTCATGGGAACCCGGGCATTGTCCAGCACCTTCACCGCTTCGGCCAGACGGGGCGCGCTGCGGTTGGTGATGTGGATGCGGGCGGGCAGGTTGTCCCCATGCTTGGCTTCATACAAATACGCGGCCACAGACAGCGCGCTTCCACCGGCGCCCAGCACGCAGACCTCTGCCTGGGGATGCTTTTTCCAATAATCCTTTTCAAGGAAGGCTTCTAAGGCCAATCCCACGGTGATGGGGTCCTTGGCATGTCCGCAGAGCTTGCCCTGGTCCTTGGAGATGGAGGAAAGCTCGTTGAACTGCACCGCGTAGGGGTCCATGTATTCAAACAGGTCCTTGGCCGCATTGTACAAGTCAATCTTATGGGTGGTCACCAGCGCCCCCAGGGACAACGGGTCGCTCTTGATGAATTCCACACATTTGCGGTATTCTTCTTCCGGCGCGTGGATTCCGATATCAATGCCCTTGATGATCGCGTCCAGTTGCAGCGCCTCCGCCCATTTGGGAAAAACCTTCATGATGGAAGATTGGCCGGTGGTAACACCCACAAAGTACATGGTCGGCCGATCTGCTTTTTGGGGTAAGGTCATCATGGAACAACACTCCTTCAATTGTTATGAGCCCTGGGGCCCCGTTATGGTTTAATGACTATACGTAGTTTTGTTATGATATTAGACTTCAAGAAAAAAGGGATTTTCCGTCGCTTTTCCGTCCAAGAAAAGCTTCTTGCAGTTTTTGTTGATGCGCTAACTCTCTTTGTTATTATATCATGATTTTATGAATCCGCAAGACAAAGTTTCTGATTGTGGGGCAAGGGGGAGAGCGCCGGCGGCCCTCTCCCCCTTGCCTACAATTCACCGCTGCGACAAATGGAAGGAAAATCCCGCAATCTCATCCGCCAGATGCCACCCCGTGAGCTTGCCGTCCTCCAGGATGGGCGCGTCCTCGTCAAAGCGGTATCCACGCCCTTGCAGATAGGCTTTGGCCCTTTGCAAAAACCGGGTGCTGATGCCAATGTGGCCCAGCCTGCCCCGGCCCTTTTCCCGCATCACTTCAAAGCCGTTGCCAATAAAATAGGCATAGGATTTCTCCTTCACAGGCCATTGCAACAGGTCCGCCAACGCTTTTGCGGTGGCTGTAGCCTCCTGCTCATTTTCGCTGTTGATGCCGATATGGTACAATTCAAAGCCAAGCACCAGCTGCACCGCGGCCCGGGTCAGCTCCGTGATCTTGCCCCAATCCTTGGCTGCAATGGCGCTTTCCGGCACCATCCAGGAGCCGCCGCAGGCGGCAATCTTGCCAAAGCTGAGGTAGTCCAGCAGGTTCTTTTCGCTGATGCCGCCGGTGGGCACAAACCGCACATCCCCATAGGGGGCGGACAGCGCCTTCACCAGGGGAAGGCCGCCCAGGGCTTCCGCCGGGAAGAATTTCACCAGCTTCACGCCCAGGCCTAGCGCCATTTCGATGTCACTGGGGTTGGCGCAGCCCGGCAAGATGGGCACGCCCACCTGCTGGCAATGCCGCACCACTTCCGGGTTGAAGCCCGGGGAAACGATATAGGTGGCTCCGGCGGCCACCGCTCGGTCCACTTGCTGGCAGGTGATGACGGTGCCTGCACCCAGCAGCACATCCGGCAGTTCCTTGTGCACCGCCGCGATGGAAGCCTCGGCGGCAGCGGTACGGAAGGTGATTTCCGCCACGGGGAGGCCGCCCTCTTTCAGGGCGCGGCAAAGAGGCACCGCATCTTCCGCGTTCTCTATTTTGATCACGGGCACGAGCCCGATCAGGGAGAGTTTTTCAAAGATATCCATGGTTGTGTTCCTCCTTGCGTCAGTGCATATCCCGAATCAGATTTTCGGTGGCCATTTGGCCCATGTTCTCGGTGGCCCCGTAGGTGGAGGCCGCGCAGTGGGAGCCGATCACCACGTTTTGCAGGGTAAACCATTCCTTGTTTTCCGGAGGCTCCTGGGCAAAGGCGTCCAAACCCGCTCCTGCGATGCCGCCTTCCCTCAGCGCCGCCAGCAGCGCATCCTCGTCAATGAGCCCTCCCCGGGCGGTATTAATGAGGTACGCGCTTTTTTTCATCATCGCCAGCTGGTCCTTGCCGATGAAGTTGCGGGTTTCCTCCATCAGCGGCAGGTGCAGGCTGATGAAATCCGCCTCCCGGAAGATGTCCTCCGGCTTGGCGTAGGTGATGCCGTTGGCGGTGGCATAGGCTTCATCCCAATACACGTCATAGGCCAGCACCTTCATGGAGAAGCCCTGGGCCCGGCGGGCCACATGGCGGCCAATGGCCCCAAGCCCCAAAAGGCCCAGGGTTTTGCGGGACACATCGCTGGTGGTGATCTTGCCCCAATTGCTTTGCCTGCACTGGGCGTCAATGGGCAGCACCTGGCGGGCCAGGGCCAGCATCAGCGCCATGGCATAATCCGCCACGGCCTCTGCGTTGGCCCCCACGGTTTTGGAAACCTTGATGCCCCGCCGCTGGGCTTCCGGAAGATCAATATTGTCCATGCCCACGCCATATTTGGAAATGGCGCGGAGCTGCGGCGCCGCGGCCATGACCTCCGCGTCCATCGGGTCCACACCCAAGATGACCCCGGCGCAGGGCGCAATTTTTTCCATGATTTGCGCCTTGGTCATGATTCCACCGGTATCATTGAGCACCAGCTCAAAGCCCTTGCTTTTGAGTAGCTCAAACAATGAGGGATCCGTTTTGCCGTATGAACGCGGGGTAATCAGTACTTTGTCAGCCATGAGAAGTCCTCCTATTCGTCGTTGGATGCGCGAAAAGCCTGGGCTAGGCAAAAACCGTGGCCGGGTTCGTGACGGTGATTTGGAAAAGCTGTTCCTCCCGGAGGCCGCTTTTTCTCAGCATGGGCAGGAACTGTGTTAAAATATAATCCAGCCCCACATCCCCGCCATATTGAAGCATCCTTTGGCGGGTGGTGTCCATGGAAAGCAAAAGCTGCTTTTCATACCCTTTGTCCAGCATGTGGCGGATGAGCTGGATTTCACTCTCATTGTCGTGGTATTTGAACCGGGCGATGGTGTCATATTCCAGCATGGCCCCGGTCTTTGCCACGGCTTCATGAATGCCAAAATCCCCGGCCTGCCGGTCCACATGGCAAACCAACAGGCGGTGGGGGGGCACCCCCAGCCGCACGCATAAGGCCACAGCCTCCACGGCGCCCCGGCCAAATTCAGTATGCAAAATCAAAGGAACCTTCGCCAAGGCCGCTGCCCGGGCCGCCGCCCGAAGCTGGATGGCAAAGCGTCCGCTTGCCCCATCTTCGCCGATGGCTGCCTTGACAGCTCCGGCCAAAATGGGTGGTTGGCCCGCATCCGCCTCGTCCTGGATCCCCTGGGTCAGCTCCTTCACAAACTGGGCGTAAAGCTGCTCCTCTGTGTCTACTTGGCAGGGATGGTCCTTGGGGTAAAACAGGGGCATGTGGTAGCCCGTCACCGCCACGATCTGCACGCCGCTGGCCAAGCTTAACCGGCGCAGCGCGGAAGCGTTGCGCCCAGCCCCCCAGGGCTGGCAATCCACCAGCGTGCAGCCGCCGGCCTGGCGGAACCTTTGCAGCTCTCCCGCAGATTTCTCCTCCTCATCCATCAGCAGGGCTGGGTTTTTTTCAGATGCCGGACTCTTTTGGAGCCACACATGTTCATGGGTTTGGCAATATTGCACCGCAGAGAGCGCCAATTCCCCCAGCACCGTCTGAACCATCCGCATCCCCTCCCTATGGCAGGACTTTTGTGTAGGTAGGAACGTTGTATTGTCATGATCTTAGAGAGCAAAAGAAAGACGAAAGAAAGCTGGCGGCCTTTATTCGGCCGTATCAATTAAGATGTCCACTTCAAAGCGGTTCCGGTCGCCCCGGTACCGTGCCATGGAGTATTCGATGGGCTCATTGAACTTGTTGTAACCAATGGTTTGCGCAAACTGAATCGGCTTTCCGTTGCGGATGTTCAAATTGACCACATCTTTGCTGGTGGCGGCCACCGCCTCCAAGACGCGCGTCACCCGGCAGATTCTGGTTTTTTCGCTGGTGGCCAGCACCTTGTACAGCGATTCCTTATTGAAGTCATGCTGCAGCACATAGCCGCATTCTTGGAAGGGCAGATAGGTTTCCACCGTGACGATGGGATCATCGTCTGCGTAGCGGCGGCGGTACAGATACACATATTTGCCCTCGGTGGGCAGCTCAAAAGTAGCCGCCACCCGTTCTGGCAAGCGGACCGTTTCGCATTTCAGCACTTCCGTCCGGGGGGTGCAGCCCGTGCGGGCGATCTGCTCATTAAACGTTTCCAGCCGTTTGATAAAATCCTGCTTGATCTTCGTGCGCGCCACAAAGGTGCCCTTGCTTTTGATGCGGTAGAGCCAACCCTCTTGCACCAGCTCGGTAATGGCCTGCCGTACGGTGGTACGGCTGATTTGGAACATTTCCGAGAACTCTTTTTCCGTTGGAATCAAGCCGTCCACTTGGTACGCGCCGCTTTTGATTTCTTCCAGCAGCATATTTTTGAGCTGGAAATAAAGCGGGATGGGCACGGTTTTATCAAGTCTTTGGATGGAAAGCATATACGATCGACCCCTTCTGCAAAACCTCTTGATGCCCGATCATTCATGAATGTAATGTCATTGCTTTGCCATTATATCATTTTTTGCTAATTCCGCAAGGAAAATTAGCCGTTGGAAGAAAGAACCACAGGATTGACAATTTTAGCCATGCGCCATATAATCAGACTTAGTTGTAACAAAGGGATATTACGATATTAACTATTTTTGGAGGGTGAAACATATGGCATACATTCCATCGCCGATTCGTGCCTGGGGGTCTCCCAGCCGATACATTCAAGGCCCCAACCTGATGCTCAGCGCAGAAAAATACACCCGGCCTTATGGAAAGCGGATCGGCGCGATCATCGACCAGGTGCTGTTTGAGGAACTGACGGAAACCCTGAAGAAGGTGTATGAGGGCACTGGCTCTGAGGTGACCACCGTCATCTTTAACGCGGACGTGACAGAGCAGGTCATCGACGCCACCACCGAAAAGCTGCGCCCTTTTCACCCGGACGTGATTTTGGGCATTGGCGGCGGCAAAACCATGGACACCGCCAAGGCCGTGGCGGATAACTTTTCCGTGCCGGTGATCACCTGCCCCACCACGGCCTCCACAGACGCGCCCACCAGCGCTCTTTCCGTGATTTACCGGGAGAACGGCGAGCGTTCCCACGCCCGCCACTACCTCACCAACCCCGCCATGGTGCTGGCGGATTCCACCATCATTGCCAAAGCCCCCATCCGCTACCTGATTTCCGGCATGGGGGATGCCCTGGCCACTGTGTTTGAGGCCCGGGCCAATGTCCATTCCGACATCGGCAATTATATCAACGAGGACCAGGGGCCCTTCCGCCATCCCAAAACCGCTGCGGTCATCGCCCAGGCCTGCTACGATACGCTGCTGCGCTACGGCTTGCAGGCCAAGCTGGCGGCAGAGCAGGGCCTGGTCACCGAAGCGGTGGAGAACATCATTGAGAGCAACACCTTGATGAGCGGCCTGGGCTTTGAAAACACCGGCTGCGCCGGAGCGCACGCCGTGTGTGACGGCATCACCGGGGTGCCGGAGGGCACGGAGGCCCTTCACGGCGAGCGGGTTTCCTTCGGCGTCATTTGCCAGTTGGTGGCCGAAGGGGCCCCCATTGAGCAGATCGACGAGGTGGCGGCCTTCTGCCTGGACGTGGGCCTGCCGCTGACCCTGGAAGACCTGCACATCCCCAAGACCCAAGAAAAATTGGTGGCCATTGCCGAGTCCAGCCTGCGCTCCCACTGGAATGCCGAGCCCTTCAACGTGACGGTGCCGCAGATCATTGATATCATCCTGGCAGGGGATGCCCTGGGCACGCGCTATAAAAAAATGCGGGGATAAGCCGCATTTCAAAAGCATTCCAAGAAAGCTGCCTGAAAATAGCATACAAGAAAAGACCGGGGCTTACCGCCTTTTGCCGTACCGCATGGCGAATGGTCAGGCCCCGGTTTCCTGATTTTTTTCATGCAGCGGAAACGCAAAATAGATGACGGTGCCCCAGTTTTCCTTGCTGTAGATGCGGAGCCCGGAGCCTTCGCCATAGAGAAGCCGGATGCGCTGGTTGATGTTGACCAGGCCGATATGCTCGTCATAATGCCATTTTTCTTGCAAATTCGCCCGCACCTGGGCCAGGCGTTCCTCGTTCATGCCCACGCCATTGTCCTTAATCAAAAAATGCAACCGGTCGCCGCGCCTGCAAATGCGGATTTTGATGTCCACGCTGCGGCTGCGGGAAAGGCCGCCGTGCTTCATGGAGTTTTCCAGCAGAGGCTGAAACAGCAGCTTCATCACGGAAATGTCCAGAAGCACGTCCTGATAGTCCCATAGAATGCTGTATTGGTTTTTGTACCGGATGTTTTGGATGGACATGTAGCGGCGGGTAAAATCAATTTCCTGCCGCAGGGTTGTTTTTTCCTCCGGGTTGGACAGGCAATATTTCAAAATGGCGCTGAGGTTTTCGATCATTTCGTTGGCCAGGGTGTGGGCGCCCGCCAGTTCCATGATTTTCCAGTTGATGGTTTCCAGGGTGTTGAACAGGAAATGGGGATTGATCTGTGCCTGCAGGGCCTTGAGTTCGTACAGGTCCATTTGATATTTCCGCTCCGCCAGCTGCAGGCGCATTCGGTTGCCGGACATGGCCATGTTCAGCACATTCAGAACAATATAGTCATAAATGTTCCCGGTGCGGCTGACGGTGTCCGCGTATTCGCCGGTTTTTTCGTACTGGGCCAGGGTATCCACAATGCTGAGCAATTGGGCGCGGATGCGGCGGGTGGTGGAAACGGCGATGAGGCTGCCCACACAGCCCACGGCCAGCACGCTGATGAGGGTGGTGACCATCAGCTGCATGGTCAGCAAATACCCCGCGCGGGTGGGTACCAGGGAGTAAAAGGATAAGCCGTATTGGGAAGACGCGCTTTCATAGCAGCGGTAGGACCCGGTGGCCAAAAGCCCGCCGGGTTGCCGCAAAGCGGCGATATCGGTCCGCGGCTTATCCCCGCCATTGCTGAGCACAATGCGGCCCATCTCGTCCGCCACCAGCAGAATTTGGCCTTCGTAGCGCACCATGCCCCGGAGCAGCGAGGTCACATAGTCCGCGTCCAGGTTCAGCGTTACCAGGCCATCCCCGCCGGAGGTGCCGGGGGAACGGAGAGCCCGGTTGAGGGTCAGCACCACCGTGGGTTCCTTTTCAAAGGCGTACCGCTTGATTTGGCGGCGTTCAAAAAGCCGCTGCTGCTTCACGGGAAGCGCCAGCTTCTCCAGCCAGTCGGTATCGTAGAAGCCCTCCAGCTTGGTGAGGCCGATATCGCTGCAAAGCAGCTTGCTGTAGCCGTAATAATAGACATAGGCGGAATGCAGGTATGGATTGGTATTGACGGGGGTGTCCACCGCGTTGTTAATAAAGAGAACGCTTTGGTGCTCCGCATAGGTGTAGTGGGTGGAGGAAAGAATGGCCTTGGTGCGGGAAATGATGGTGGGGTTGGAGCTAAAGATATAGATGTACTGGTCCAAATCCCGCATAATCAGCTCCACGTTGTACTGCATGGAGTTGAGGGTGTTTACATTGGAGCGCTGCAAATCGTTTTCCGTATACCGGAAAATGAGGGCGATGGACAACACGCTAAGCACCAGCACCGAAAGCAGCATGGGCAGCAACGTGGAAATCAGGTTTTGCCGCAGGATTTTAGCTGTCATCGCGGAAAGCACCACCCAGCTGGTTGCGGTATTCCCGTGGGCTTTGCCCAAAGTGCTTTTTAAAAGCCCGGGTGAAATTTTTGGGGTTGCTATAGCCCAGCATTTCGCTGATCTCGTAGGTTCTGTAGGTGATGTCCTGCATCAGCTTGGCCGCATATTCCATTTTTTGCGCAATCAAATAATCCGAAAAGGCCATGCCCGTCTCTTCTTTGAAAATTGTGCTGAGATAGGAAGCGCTGAGGTTGATGTAGTCGGCGGCGCTTTCCAGCGTGGCGGTGGCGTGGTTGAGGCGCAAATATTGCTGCACGGTCCGCACAAGCTTATTCTTATAAGTGGAGGGCGCGGGGTCCGCCTCCTGGGGCGGGGCCTCCTCCCGTTCCTTGTCCAGCATCCCGGCAATCCGCTGAAAGGTCTCAATCAGGCTGTTATACTCGGTGGGTTTGAGGGCATAGTCCACCACACCCAGCTTCAGGCCGTCCCGGGCATGCTGAAAATCGCTGTAAGCGCTCAGCAGCACCACCTTCATATGAATGCCAATGGCTTGCAGGCGGCGGATCAGCTCAATGCCGTCCATAAAGGGCATTTTAATGTCCGTCAGCAGGACGTCCACCGTTCCTGCGGCCTTCACCAGCGCGTCCAGCGCCTGCTTGCCGTTTTCCGCCTGGCCCGCCACCTCAAACCCCAGCATGTTCCAGGGAAAGAAATTCACAAGTCCCTTCCGGATTTCGCTCTCATCATCTACGATAAAGACCCGGTACATAGCCCGCCTCCTTTGCCGCAGTGCCGTGGTATACCCCTATTATATCATAGGCGTACAGAGCTCATCCTTTGATGCCGGTGGTGGCAATTCCGTCCACAAAGTACTTTTGCGCCACGAAAAAGAGCAGCGCGCAAGGCAGCATACAAACCAGGGCCATGGCCAGCACGGCGTTCCATTCGATTTTGGAGGCAGTGTCCAGCGTCATGCGCAGCGCCAAGGAAACGGGGTATTTTCGCACGCTGTTGATGTAAATCAGGGAGTTAAAAAAATCGTTCCAGGTCCAAAGGGATTGGAAGATGATGACGGAAAAGATGGCGGGCTTGCATAGGGGAGTGATGATGTGCCAAAGGAGCTGAAAGGAATTGCAGCCGTCAATCATCGCCGCCTGGTCCAGCTCCCGGGGAATGCCGCGCATGAATTGGATCATCAGGTACACAAAGAAGGGATTCCCGGCGAAAATGGCGGGGACAATGAAGGGCAGGTAGCTGTCCAGCCAGTTCAGGTCCCGGAAGAGCAGGTACCTGGGGATGATGATGACGGTGCTTGGCAGCATCAGGGTGGAAATCATGATGTAAAACAGGGCCTTTTTGCCACGGAAGCTGAACCGGGCAAAGCCGTAGCCCACCAGCAGGGCGGACAGCACCGTAAAAAGGACCGTGGGGCCCACCATTTGCACGGTGTTCCACAAAAAATTGGTGAAGGTGAATTGCCCGCTGCCCCGCCAGCCCTTGGCGTAGGAATGCAGCTCCCAGGTATCCGGCAGCAGCTTGATGGAGCCAAAGATCTCGTGGTTGGGCTTAAAGGACGCGAAGAAAAGCCAAATCAATGGGTAGATCATGGCAAAGCCCAGCAGGATCAGGAACGCATAGGTTACGCCCGTGGAAAGCGCTTTTCGGGTGGCAAATCTTTTTTGGGGAAGGAATCTTCGTTGGGTGGTCATAGGCTGCGCCTCCTCCTACTCATCCTCATAGTGCACCAGGCCGCTGGAGGATTTAAAGACCAAAATGGTAAAAAAGATGATGATAATGAACAGAACCCAGGACTGGGCGGAGGCATACCCCATTTTGAAGAACTGGAAGGCATTTTGGTACAGCATCATGCCGTACACATATGTGGTTTTCAGCCCGCCGCCATTGGGGGTGATGATGAAGGCCGCCGTAAACTCTTGGAAAAGCTGAATCATCTGCATCACCAGATTAAACAGGATGATGGGGGACAAAAGGGGCAGGGTGATGCGAAAGAAGATGCGCGGCTTGGTGGCCCCATCAATCTCCGCCGATTCATACAGGGCCTGGGGAATTTGTTGTAAACCGGCCAGAAACAGCACCATGGAGGAACCGAACTGCCAAACCTGCAGCAGCGCCAGCACCGGCAGGGACGTGGCGGGGTTGCCGATCCAGTCAAAACGCTGAAACTGCAAAAAGGAAAGAAAGTTGTTCACCAGCCCGTCCTTCATAAAAAGAAAACGCCACAAAATGGAAACGGCCACGCTGCCGCCCATGATGGAGGGCAAATAATATACGGTGCGAAAGGCTCCAATGCCCCTGATTTTCCGGTTGAGGATCACCGCCACCAGCAAGGCCATGATCAGCTTGCTGGGCAGGGCGAAGAGCACGTAGAGGAACGTGGCCCGCAAGGATTTGAAAAAATACGGGTCTTTGGTAAACATGTCCACATAATTGGCCAGGCCCACCACGCGGGGGGCTTTGATCATGGTGTATTCGGTGAAGGAGTAGAAAAGGGAGGACAACAGTGGATACAATTGCAGCCCCAAAAAGCCCAGAAGCCAGGGCAGGATATACACGTATCCCATATTCTGCCGGCGTGCTAACGTATTGCGGTGTTGTGCTTTCATGGTTCACGCTCCGCTCTTAGAATGGGGATTGTCAAGGAAGGGCGTGGGCCACAAGTGAGGACCCACGCCCAGAAAACACTGCCAGGAGAGGATTAGTTGGCCTTCATTTCCTCCAGCTTCTCGCCAATGCGTTGCAGGAACTCATCGGCAGCCTGGTCGCTGGTGATTTCTTTGTACAGCACCTTGGACATGATGTCTACGCTGATGGAGGTCAGCTCGGCGTTGTCGTTATAGCCGTTCTGGGCGGTTCCGGCGTTGTCGGAGGCCACTTGCACAGCCTGCACCAACGCGGGGTTCAGTTTTTCCACACTGGCCAGATAGTCGCGGGATTCCGCGGCAGCGGGCACGCCGCGCACGTCGGTCACGATGTCCAGCGCCTCTTTGTCCGTCAGGATCCAGCTGATGAACTTCACCGCTTCTTCCTTGTGCTTGGAGCCGGAGTACACGGTGGCAATCATGGCGGGCTTGGTATTGATGGCGGTGTCGGTGGCCCCTTCCAGCACGGGCAGCCGGGCGGAGGACATCACCACGTTGTCATTGGAAAGCTGCTTGAGGTCCGAGGTCCAGCGGATGCAGATGGCGCCCTGGCCGTTGGCCCAGATGGGGTTCTGGTCGATCTTTCCGTCATAGGCGGCGGTTTCGCTCAAAGGCTGAATCAGGCCCTTGTCCAGCAGCCCCAGAAGGAAATCATACGCCTGCACCAGGTTTTCCTTGCCAAAGGGCAGGGTGAGATCATCATTGATGTACTGCCCGCCGTAGGTTTGGATGAGGTAGGGCTTAAACACGTTCTTTTCCAAGGTATGAGAGTCGGAGTGGAGGAAGATATAATCCGGGTACGCGGCCTTGAATTTCTCGCCTTCCGCCACGAACTTATCCCAGGTCCACAGGGAATCGGGTTTCAGGTCGATGCCGGTCTCCTCCACCAGCTTCTGGTTGTACATCATGGTGTAGCCGTTCAGGGAGAAGGGCAGGCCTTCCAGGCGGTCGCCCACGCTGCACCAGCCGGCCAGATAATTGGGGTCAAACTTGTCAATGGCCGCGATGTCGGCGTAGTCCTTGAAGTTCTCAAGGAACTGGCCTTGGGCCGCGAAGTCGGTCAGCCAGGGATAGTCGATTTGGATGATGTCGGGGGCGGTGCCGCCGGACAGCTGGGTGATCAGCTTTTGGTAGTAGGTGTCAATGGCGGAGTATTCACCCTCAATGGTGATGTTGGGATTCAGCTCGTGATACTTTTCGCAGGCGGCCAGGGTCGCCTCATGGCGGGCATCGCTGCCCCACCAGGAAAACCGCAGGGTGATTTTTTCCTCGCTGGCGATGGCGGAGCCAACGCACATCACAAGCAGCATCAGAACCATGGCCAGGGACAGCATCTTCTTGGAAAGCTTCATGCAATACATCCTCCTGTTCGTCTTATGAGTTTTCTGGGTCGCAAAGGAAATACCTTGCTGTTACTATAGCACCAGCAGTCCCATCCTGAAAAGAATACAAAGGCCCGAAAAACACTCCCCAGCGGTTGACATTTGCGCAAAGCCCTCTTTTCTTTTGAAAAGGTGTCATTCTATAGGCTCCCGCGTTGACAAGGCTGCCAGAACAACTCTACAATGAGAGCGCTTTCCACAGGAACCGACGCACTGCGGCAGGAAGCAGAGATGAGGAGGCCCTAGGAGATGAACAACAAGGAATACTGGAAAGGCATTATACCCGCCCTGTTAACGCCGCTGCATGAGGATGGCGGCATCGACCTGGACAGCCTGGACCGGCTGCTGGACAATGCCATCAGCGCCGGATGCGGCGGGATTTTTGCCTGCGGGTCCACGGGGGAGCCTACCAACCTGAGCCGGGAACAATATGAAGGATTCGTCAAAGAGGTGCTGGCGCGGGTCAAGGGCCGGGTGCCGGTTTGCTGTGGCGTGATTGAGCCGGGTACCGCCCGCTGCATCGAAACCATCCAGCGGGTGCAGGACCTTGGGGTGGACTTTGTGAGCTGCACGCCCAATTTTTACGCGAAAAATGAGGACCAGGCAAGCATTGTGCGCCACTACGAGAAAATTGCCAAGGCCACCAGCGTGAAGATGATGGTCTACAACAATCTAGACACCACAGGGGTCAATATTCTTGCGTCCACCTTCATGGAAATTTCCCAGTTGGACCATGTGGTGGCCTACAAGGACACCCGGTCGGACTGGGAAAACCACATGCGGATGCTGTACTTCCTGCGGGACAAGGACATCAGCCTGGTTAACGGCGGGGAATACTTGATCGGGGCCAGCTTTTTGATGGGCAGCCAGGCCAATATTGCCGCCGCCAGCAACATTTTGCCAAAGCTGTTTGTGAAGCTGTACCAGGCGGCCGCCCTGGACAAGAACATTGAGGAAACCGTGAAGCTGGGCGACAAGGTGGCGCAGTTGAATGAAATTACCCGCCTGGGGGGCAGCTGGCTGCACGGGGTGAAGTATGCGGGGCAGCGGCTGGGGCTTCTCAAGGACGTTATCGCGGGCCCGGCCACGCCGCTGAATGACGCCCAAAAGCAGAAAGTGGATGCCATTTTGGAATCCCTGGCAGAATACCGTTAAGTTTGGAGAGGAATACAATGGACCAGGAGACGAAAAAGGGCCTGGAAAGCTACGATACCGCCACCATCTCCAATGTGGTGGCTACCTATCCCAATGACCCGGAGACCTGCCTTGGACTGTACAACCCTTGGACAGTGGGCTGGTATACCGATCAGCGCATTCGCTGCGTTTTTCCCGAACTTGGGCCCAAGGTGGGCTATGCGGTCACCGTGCAATATGGGATGCCGGATCCCAGCTACCAGCGCCTGGGCTTTGCGGATGTGCTGCGGGCCATTGAGGCCTCTCCCAAGCCGGTGATTTTGGTGCTGCGGCAAAACCTGCCCGAGGCCTACCGAAACAAAAACGGGCTTTGCGGAACCAACATGACCGCCGCCATGAAGGCGTCGGGCTGCGTGGGGGTAGTGACGGACGGCCCCTGCCGGGACATGCAGGAAATACGGGCCTTGGGCTTTCAGTACCTGTTGACGGGGGTCTGCCCGGGGCATGGGGATTTTGCGGTGGAGGCGGTGAACATTCCCGTGTCGGTTTGCGGCATGGATGTAGCCCCAGGTGAGATCATTCACATGGACGAGAATGGCGCCTGCAAGTTTCCCGCTGCCTATGCGGGGCAGGTGGTGGCCCTTTCCAAGGCGCTGATCGAAGTGGAGGAAAAGCGCATCGGGAAGCTGAACGCTTGCGGCGGCGCGGAAGAAGCCATCCGCATTCTGGGAGGCTTTGAGGGCACGGAGCAGTAAAAGAAGCGAAAGGAAGAAGGATATGCTGCCATTTGAGTACAGGAACCCGGTGGAAGTGGTGTTTGAAAACGGCGCTTGTCAAAAGCTCGCCGAACGGATTCAGGGCCGCTGGAAAAGGGTGCTGCTGGTAGTAGCGAAGAACCTGCCGGAAAAGACAGTGGAGGCGGTTCGGGCGCAAATCCGCCGCGGCGGAGCGGAATTGCTGGAGATGGAAGCCGTGGATTCCAACCCCAAGCTGCGCACGGTGTACCTGGGGGTGGAAGCCGCCCGGCAGGGCCAGGCGGACTGCATATTGGCCTTGGGCGGCGGATCGGCCATGGATTGCGCCAAGCTGATCGCCGTCAGCGCCAAGACGGGTATTGACCCTTATGAGTACGTATGGGGCAGCCGGCCGGAAGCCACGGACTCGCTGGACACGGTCATGGTGCCCACCATTGCGGCCACTGGAACCGAGCTAAACAACACTTCGGTGATCGTCAACGAAAAAACCCGGGAGAAATACTGGTGCGTGTGCCAGTACCCCAAGCTGTGCGTTATGGACCCGGCGCTCACCGCCACGCTGCCCAAGAAGCTCACCATCTGGGGCGCTATGGATGTACTGAGCCATACCTTTGAGTTTTACTTCAACGGCTGCATGGAAAGCGAATTCCAGCTTTGCCTGTCCGAAGCGCTGATCACCGCTGTGATGCGGGCCCTGGAACGGCTGGTCCAGGACCCGGGAGACCTGGACGCCCGGGGAGAAATGCTATGGTGCTCCGCTGTGACCTGGGGCACTGGCCTGACCAAAATTGGCCGCCGGGACCCGGACATGACCTGCCATAGCATCGAAGAGAGCTTTAGCGGGTATTTTGACACCCACCACGGAGCCTGCCTGGGCGTGCTGACGCCCCGGTGGATGCGGAAGGTGGCCCCCCAGCATCCGGCGCTGTTTGCCCGCTTTGCCCGCCGGGTGATGGGCATTGTGGAGGCCGACGACGCCCAGGCGGCCCACAGGGGCATCGCCAGCTACATCCAGTGGCTCAAGCAGGTGGGCGCACCGCAAGTGTACGGGGACTTCAGCGAGGAAGGCGCGTTTGATGACGCGGGGCTGAATACGGTGGCCGACAACGCCTGGCGCATTTACAAGGGGCACATCGGCAGGCTGCAGCCCATGACCTTGGAGGACATTCGTCAAATTTTGTTTGCGGGACGGGAACCGCTGTAAGGCACACGCAAAACGAGGGATGCCAGCGCAAGGAAAATCCGTTCAAAAAGTCCCAAACCAGCCGCATACGCGATGGTTTGGGACTTTTCCTTGGGTGAGGCAAGGAGAATGGGCCTTACGCCTTTTTGGCTTTCAATTTTGCTTTTTTGCCTTTTGTGCCCTTTTTGCCCTTGCGGTGCTCCTCCAGCCAGGCCCAGACGTAGCCGTTGATCATGTTGGCGCTGTACACACCGGAGAGGATGCCGATGATGATGGGCAGGCTGAATTCGCGGATGGCATCCACGCCCAGGATGTACAGGGACACGATGGTGATCAGCGTGGTGAGGGTGGTGTTGACGGTACGGCCCAGGCTTTCCTTGACGGAGAGGTTCACCACTTCCTCCCGCTTCATGCCGGCGCAACCGGGCTTGGCGGCGTTTTCCCGGATGCGGTCAAAAATGATGATGGTGTTATTGATGGAATAGCCCACGATGGTGAGCATGGCGGCGATGAAAGAGGAATTCATCTGGATGATGTTGCGCAGCAGCACCATGAAGCTGATCATGATCAGCACGTCATGCAGCAGCCCCGCCACGGCGGCAATGCCGCTGTTTAAGTCAAAGCGGATGCCAATATACACCAGCATAAGGGCGGTGGCCAGCAGCACGCTGAAGATGGCGTTGCTCACCAGGGCGGCGCCTGCGATGGGGCCCACATAGCTGGCGGTGGCTGTTTCGGTGTTCAGGCTGGGGTACTTGGCGCTCAGCTCGGTTTCCAATGTGGTTTGGAGGTTTTGGATTTCCGCGTCATCCGCCAGCTGGGGCACGCGGATTTGCAACACGTCCAGGTTGGCGCCGGAATGGGCGATGGTGTAGCCGGTGATTCCCTGGGCGTCCAGCACAGCTTCCACGTCGGCTTGCTCAAAGGGCTGGCCCATTTCGTAGCGGATGCTCAGGCCCCCGGAAAAGTCGAGGCCCAGGTTGACGCCGTGCCCAAACAGGGACAGCACCAGCGCCACCAACATAATAGAGGCGGAGACGATCAGGCAGATGCGGGAGCGATTTTTCACAGTCATATCAGTTTCCCTCCCCGTTTACGGTATTTGCAATGATTTTCTCAGTTCCGGCCACGTACAGGGCAGGCTTGGTAAAAATGCGCACCATGCGGGTCATCAGGAATTTGGTGATTACAATGGCGGTGAGCATGCTGGTCAATACGCCCAGCAGCAGGGTGACGGCAAAGCCTTGCACAGAGCCGGTACCCAGCAGCATCAGCACCACTGCGGCGATGATGGTGGTCACGTTGGAATCCAGCACGGCGCTCATGGCGTTTTTGAAGCCCATGCGCGCGGAGTAGACCATGGGGCGGCCCTTTTTCACTTCTTCCTTGACCCGCTCAAAGATGACCACGTTGGCGTCCACGGCCATGCCGATGCTGAGGATGATACCGGCGATGCCCGGCAGGGTCAGCTGAATGCCCGGCACAATGGCGATGAACAGGAACATGAGGATGATGTAGATGCACAGCGCCCAGTCCGCCACGATGCCGCAAAGGCGGTAGCGGAAGGCCATCAGCAGCATCACCAGCAGGATGCCGAGGACGGCGGCGGTGACGCTGGTGCCCAGCGCGTTAATGCCCAGGGTGGCGGAGATGGTGTCCAGCTTGTCCTGGCGCAAGTCCAAAGGAAGGGCGCCGCTTTGCAGCTGCAGCACGATGGTCTCCACCTGCTCCTTGGTGAAGCTGCCGGTGACCAGCACGCTGCCGCCATAGATGGGCTCGTGCACGGAAGGGGACATGAGGGTTTGGCCATCCAGCTGGATGCTGATGCTTTTGCCGATGCTCTTGGCGGTGGTATCGCCAAAAAGCTCCTGGCCCTCCGCGTTGAGCTGGAAGGAAATGGCGGGCTTGCCGTCCTGCGGGTTGGTGGCGGGGTAGGCCGCCTGCAGGTCCCGGCCTTCCATGAACACGTTGCCATCAGCGTCCAGGAATTCCAGCTTGGCGGGAGAACCGATCAAATTGAGCACGGCGGCAGGGTCCGTCACGTCAGGGATCTCCACGCGGATGCCGGAAGCGCCCAGGCGGCTGACGGTGGCTTCCGGGTAGCCCTTTTCTGTGAGGCGCTTGCCGATGATGGAAATGGTGTTGTCCAGCAAATAATCAAAATTATGGCCGTCCTTGACCAGTTCCTCGCTCATGGTGGCTTCATATTCCACGTAGACGCCACCCTTGAGGTCCAAGCCCAGGGCGATGGAAGGCGGCCACTTTTCCACCTGGGAGGTGGGTAGCCAGGGCAGCAGCTTGTACAGGCCGCGGCTGTCCAGCCAGGTGCCGTTTAGGCCCAGAGCACCGATACAGAGGGTCAGGACCAAGGTCAAGCTGAGGGCGATGATGGCGCCGGTGCGCTTGGAAATGCTCAACTTGCGTCGCTTGTTGACTTTCATGGGTATTACCGTCCCTTCGGGGGCATAGCCCCGTTGATGTCCGCCGGCGGCGGAGAGAACATCCTTTTATGGATGGAGGTAATATGAAATAGAGCCATTTTCAAAAAGGCCCTTGGGAGAATTTTATGGGCAGGCCTGCTCCTGGTGAAAGAGGGGGTAGGCGCTTTTCACATACCGGGGCGTGCGAAGCACCCTTCCGTTGGCATCCGCGCAGGGGGCCATGGCAGGGGTGGCCAGGGAGGCATCCTCCGCCAGGGCAGTGGCCAGACGGGAGGCAACCGAGGGCCAGGGCGCCGGATGAACCGGTTCCACAGGGGACTGGGCCATGGGCCAAAGGGTTGCGTTTTCAACAGGGAAAGGGGCGGGCCTGCTTTCGGCCACGACCACCGGGCCTTCCACCAGGGCGCTGAAAAGAAGCAATACCAGCGCGGCCATGCCAAGGCAGAACAATACCCGGCCAAAGCGGTTCTGCATGGCGGCCTCCCCTTTCTACGCCTGCGCGGCACATATGCAGGTATTATACTGAAAGGGGAAGGTTGCGTCAAGCTGGGCCCATGCCAAAAACATCTCAAAAAAAGCGCCATTTCATGCCCGCTGTGCCAATGATTGTCGCTGATATGCCTCGCGGCTTTTGCACACAATAGCCGCGAGGAGGCGAACAACATTGAAAAAAAGATGGATTCTCTTGGTTCTCTTAATCGCCAGCATCGGCCTGCTTAGCAGCTGCACCAGCAACGCGGACACCTTGCCCAGCCCCAGCCCCAGCACCAGCCCCATGATGACGGAAACGCCCATGGCGACGATGCTGCCCACGGCTACGGCGGCCCCAACGGTAGCAGCGGGCGTAACCACCTTAGAGGATGCGGCGCGGGTCAGCGCGGCAGCTAAAAAGGAAGTGGAAAAGCTGTCGGAGCTGAGCAACGCGGACGTTCTGGTAGCGGGTAACATGGCGGTGGTGGGTGTTCAGTATGATACCCAGTACCAGGGCGGCCTAACCGACCGGCTGCGGCAGATGATTGACCAGCGGGTGCAGATGGCGGACAAGACGGTGACGGTGACCCACGTGACGGATGATGCTAAGCTGGTGCAGGAAATCCAAAAGCTGTGGCAGCAGGTGGAGAAGAATGAAATTTCCTTTGCGGAGCTACAGACCCGCTTGCTGGAAATCAGTTCTCAGATGGCCGGCGGCATGAATACCAACATGACCCCCGACACCAACACCACCAACAACGGGGTCACCCAACCCCAGGCAACCACAGGCGTCTAAGGCATTTGCAAAAAGTGGCGATGGGCCACTTTTTTTGTTTGCCCGCAGAAGTCCAGATCCTTTGCGCAGGATGTACTTGCCAAGGCCTTCCAAATCCGCTACAATTTCCCTAGACCCGCAAACGGGTCTGGGGAGGCGAAGCCATGCAGCAGCTACTGGCCAAATTGTCGGAATGGAACGCACGAATGAATGGCATCCCACGCATGCTCCTGCTCATTGCCCTTACCCTTTTCATCGCGGCGCTGGTGGTGGTGGTGCTGCCCTATTGCTGGCCCTTTGCGGTGGCCCTGGTGTTTTCCATGGTGCTGGAGCCCTTTGTGCGGCTGGTGAGCGGATGGCTGCAAAAGGCGAAGATGGGCCGGAGCATTGCCACGCTGCTGGGCATGCTGCTGCTGTTTGGCCTGGTGGTGGTCCTGCTGTTTATGGCGGTGAACCGGCTCTGGCGGGAATTGCTGTCCTTGGTGGAGGCGGCCCCGCGCGGCCTGGCATGGGTCAACGAAACGGCCATTCCCTGGGTGCGGGAACAGTATGCCCAATACCAAAGCCAGATGCCGCCTTATGTGAATAGTATCCTGGACAATGCCGTGGCCAGCTTTGGCAAAACCCTGGGGGACGGCGTGCGAACCGTGACCACCTGGGTCACCGCCGGGGCCTGGACCACGGCCCTGTCCATGGTGGATGTGGTGCTTTCGGTGGTGCTGACCATCATGGGCACCTATTATCTGACGGCGGATAAGGAGCGGATCACGGCCTTTTTTAGGCGCACCTTTCCCTTGGATGTGCAGCGGCACAGCCGCCTGATCAAAACCAATCTGATCAAGTCCTTGTTTGGGCAAATCAAAAGCCAGCTGAATGTTTCGCTGATCATCATCACTTTTTTGGCGGCGGCTTTTATGATCTTTGGGGTCCGTTACGGATTGCTGCTGGGCCTGCTCATTGGCGTTGCCGATGGGCTGCCGGTGGTGGGGGCCGGACTGTTTTTGATTCCCCTCAGCATTTTGGGCTTTATCACGGGGGATATTCCCCAGGGCATTTTTATGGCCTGCTGCTATGTGGGCACCATTGTGATCCGCCAGATTTTTGAGCCCCGCATTGTGGGGAAAAACCTGGGGCTGTACCCGTTGGCCACCATGATTGCTATGTATGCAGGCTACCGCGCCTTTGGCTTTTTGGGCCTGCTGGGCGGGCCGGTCATGCTGAACGTGGTGAAAGTGGTGCTGGAAGCGGACAGGGCGGCGATGCCCGCCGGGGAGGCTGTGCCTGCTTCCCTAACTGTGCCCGCTGCGGCGGACCCGCCCGGCGCGGCCGAGAGACCGAAGGTGGAGACCCCGCCCAAGACCATGCCCAGACCCGATGGAGAAGTCACTTTGCCCAACGGCGCAAAAAAGCCCTTCAAAGTGAAGGGCCGATAAAGCACCGCATTCCCTAACGCAACTCACTGGTCCCAACCCTTGCCCACATCCACCCAGCCCAGGGCATGGGAAGCCAGCTCCAGCTCCTGGGGGCTGAGCCGCACAGCGCTGTGATCGTCCCCGGCGGCGGGGTAAACAAAATCAAACCGGCGCAAAGAAACGTCCAGATACACCGCCGCACCGGCGGCCACATCAAAGGGGCATACGCCGCCTACGGCATAGCCCACCAGGCCTTCCACCTGGTCCATGGGAATCATCACGGCCTTTTGTCCAAACTGGGCCTTATATTTGATGTTGTCAATTTTGGCATCCCCGGCCAGCATCACCAGCACCGGCTTGCCGTCCACCAGAAAGGACATGGTTTTGCCAATGTTTTGGGGCGGGCAACCCACTGCGGCGGCGGCCTCCTCCACGGTGGCGCTGGATTGGGAAAAGGTCAGGATCCGGTCCTCCAGGTGAAAGGGTTGTAAGTATCGCGTGACGCGTTCTACGGACATGGCGGGGGACCTCCTTTGTATGCAGGACTTAGGGCTACGGAGCGCCACACATGCAAAAGCAGCGTAGAGGCAGGGATGAGGGCGGCATGCCAATCAGCACAACCGGCACAGTCAGCGCCAGCCTCTTTTTCCGCTACAGGTAGCCGCCCGGGAATGAACCGGGGAGGCAAAGCGGAGCGCATGCAGCAGGTCCAGGGCAGGCCCGGCGGCAATAACAGAAGCTTTTGCCCGCCATAATGCCTTTATTGCACGATCAAATTGCACAACCGGCCCGGCACAAAAATGATCTTGACGATTTTTTTGCCGCCCACCAGCTCCCGCACCTGGGCGTTTTCTGGCAGCTCCTGCTGGGCTTGCTCCGCCGTCATGTCCGGGGAAATGCGGATGTGGCCGCGAACCTTGCCGTTCACTTGCACGGCGATTTCGATTTCGTCGCGCTTCATGGCGGCTTCCTCGTACTGGGGCCAAGCCGTCAGGGCCAGCGTTCCGCCAAAACCCAGGCCTTCCCACATTTCCTCGCAGATGTGGGGCGCAACCGGGGCCAGCAGCAGCAGCAGCGTTTTCAGCTCGTCCCGGGTGGCCCCCCCGGCAGCATACAGCTCGTTCACCAGGCTCATCATGGCGGCGATGGCGGTGTTGAACTTCATGGCTTCGTAGTCGTCCCCCACCTTTTTGATGGTCTCATGCATCAGGGGGGTCAGGTCCTTGCGGTAGCCCTTGCCGGGCTGGATCATGTCCTGCAACCGCCACACCCGGTCCAAAAACCGGCGGCAGCCCCGGGCACCGTTGGTGCTCCAGGGAATGGCCTGGTCAAAAGCGCCCATGAACATTTCGTACAGGCGGAAAGCATCCGCGCCCAGCTCATCCACAATATCGTCCGGGTTGATGACGTTGCCCCGGGACTTTGACATCTTTTCGTTGTTTTCGCCCAGGATCATGCCATGGCTGGTGCGCTTCTGGTAGGGTTCCGGGGCGGAGACCAGGCCCAGATCATGCAGGACCTGGTGCCAGAAACGGCTGTACAAAAGGTGCAGCGTGGTATGCTCCATGCCGCCGTTGTACCAATCCACGGGCATAAAATAGTCCAAAGCTTCCTGGCTGGCGTATTCCTGGTCATTGTGGGGGTCGCAGTAGCGCAGGAAGTACCAGCTGCTGCCCGCCCATTGGGGCATGGTGTCGGTTTCCCGCTTGGCAGGCCCGCCGCAGGCGGGGCAAGGCACGTTCACCCAGTCCGTCATGGCGGACAGGGGACTTTCCCCATCGTCCGTGGGCTCGTAGTTTTTCACATCCGGCAGCAGCACGGGAAGGTCCTTTTCCGGCACGGGGACCACGCCGCAATGAGGGCAGTTGATGACTGGGATGGGCTCCCCCCAATACCGTTGGCGGCTGAACACCCAGTCCCGCAGTTTGTAGTTGACTTTCTTTTCGCCCAGGCCCTTTTCCTGGAGCCAGGCAATGATCTTTTTCTTGGCCTCGGCAACGGACAGCCCGTTTAGGAAAGCGCTGTTCACCATGACACCGTCCTCGATGTTGGTGAAGGCCTCCTTGCCAATATCCCCGCCCTGCACCACTTCCACCATGGGGATGCCAAACTTATGGGCAAATTCCCAGTCCCGGCTGTCATGGGCAGGCACGGCCATGATGGCGCCGGTGCCATAGCTCATCAGCACATAGTCGCTAACCCAGACGGGGATTTCCTGGCCCGTCACCGGGTTGATGGCCTTCAGGCCGTCAATTTCCACACCGGTCTTGTCCTTGGCCAGCTCGGTGCGTTCAAAATCGCTTTTTTTGGCCGCCGCCGCCCGGTAGGCCTCGATGGCCTGATAGTTTTTGATCTGGGATTTGTAGGTTTCCAGCAAGGGATGCTCCGGGCTGAGCACCATATAGGTGGCCCCAAAGAGCGTATCCGGCCGGGTGGTGAACACCCGCACCAAAGGCCAGGCCCCTTCGGGGCTTTCCTTCTGGGTCCCTTCTGGCAGGATGGTAAAGTCCACCTCCGCGCCTTCGCTGCGGCCAATCCAGTTCCGCTGCTGGGTTTTGACTTTTTCAATGAAGTCCACCCGGTCCAGGCCGTCCAGCAGCTGTTGGGCATAGTCCGTGATGCGCAGCATCCACTGGTTTTTCACCTTGCGCACCACGTCGCTGCCGCAGCGCTCGCACACGCCGCCCACCACTTCTTCGTTGGCCAGGCCGCATTTGCAGCTGACGCACCAGTTGATGGGCATTTCCGCCTTGTAGGCCAGGCCCTTTTCCAGCAGCTTTTCAAAGATCCACTGGGTCCACTTATAGTAGGCGGGGTCGGTGGTGTCCACCTCCCGGCTATAGTCAAAGCTGAAGCCCAGTCGCTGCAGCTGGCTGCGGAAATGGTCGATATTGCCCTGGGTCACCGCCGCCGGGTGGACCTTGTTTTTGATGGCGTAGTTTTCCGTGGGCAGGCCAAAGGCGTCATATCCGATGGGATACAGCACATTGTAGCCCTCCATGCGGCGCTTGCGGGCAATGATGTCCAGGGCGGTGTTGCTGCGGGGATGCCCCACATGCAGGCCGTTGCCGCTAGGGTAGGGAAACTCGATCAGGCAATAATACTTGGGCTTTTGGCTGGGAAATTCCGCATGGAAAAGGCCCGTTTCCTCCCATTTTTTTTGCCATTTGGGCTCGATTTGGCGGGGGCTATAGACCCGGGATTCGTCCATAAAGCAACTTCCTTTCCGTGGGGGGGGATACGATGGGGGTTCCACCCCCAAACCCCCGGCCAGGGCTATGCCCTGGACCCATATTTGCCGCGCTACGCCCGGCAAGGGAGGATACCAGTCATTTTTCTTGACTGCGTGAAATGCGGTTAAGAGAGGGATTCCCAAGGGCATAGCCCTTGAGCGGGGTCTGAGTGCGCCTCAGCGTCCCCCCTCCCGCAACCTCGCCATCCCCGCGTCGATGCGGCGAAGGCTCTCTGCCTGGCCCAGCAGGTAGGCGATTTCGGTGGTGCCGCCGGGGGTGCTGGCCAGGCCCGACAGGGCGATGCGCACCGGCCACATCACCTGACCAGTTTTCAGCTCCTGGGCTTCCGCTAGCTGCATCAGGGCGTCCTTCACGGTTTCTTCGGCGAAGTTAGGCAGGGCCGCCAGCAGGGGCCGGGCCAGTTCCAGCACTTGGAGGGAGATTTCCGGGTCGGTTTTCATCTTCTTGTGGGTGTAGATGTCCAGGTCGTACTCCGGCACTTCCGCCAGGAAACGCACCTGGTCCGGCACCCGGTCAAAGACCTCAGTACGGGTGTGCATCAGCTGGGCCAGGCGGCGGTAGTCCATGTTTTTCCCAGCCAGGGCCTTGTCAAACCAGGGGGTGGCCATTTGGAGGTAGTCCTCAAAGTCCATACGGCTGATGTACTCGTGGTTGAACCACACCAGCTTTTCCGTGTTGAAGATGGCGGGGGCTTTGGAAAGGCCCTTCACGTCAAAGGCCTCCACCAGCTCCGGCAGGGTGAAAAACTCCCGCTCGTCCCCGGGGCTCCACCCCAGCAGGGCAATGAAATTGATGATGGCGTCCCGGACATAGCCCTGGGCCAGCAGGTCCTCAAAGCTGGGGTCGCCGTAGCGCTTGGAAAGCTTGCGGCCCGCATCCTTCATCACGGGGGATAAGTGCATGTACACCGGGGCCTCCCAGCCAAAGGCGGCATAGAGCAGGTTGTACTTGGGGGTGGAGCTTAAATACTCCGTGCCCCGCATCACATGGGTGATGCCCATCAAATGATCGTCAATGACGTTGGCAAAGTTGTAGGTGGGCAGGCCGTCGGCCTTGATGAGCACGTTGTCGTCCAGGGTGTCGCAGGGGGCTTCCACATGGCCGTACAGCGCATCCTCAAAGCTGGCGGTACCGGTGAGGGGGATGTTTTGGCGAATCACAAAGGACTCGCCGCTATCCATGCGCCTGCGGGCTTCCTCCTTGGACATACGCAGGCAATGCTTGTCATACTTCCATTGGCCGGGGGTCTCCGCCTCGGCCTTGGCCCGGCGCTCCGCCAGTGCTTCCCTGGTGCAAAAGCAGGGGTACGCCGCCCCGCTGTCCACCAATTGCTTGGCATAGGGCAGGTACAGGGCCTTGCGCTGGGTCTGGATATAAGGGCCGAAGGCCCCCCCCACGTCCGGGCCTTCGTCATAGTGGAGGCCCGCTTGCCGAAGGCTCTGAAAAATCAGCTCCACCGCGCCTTCCACTTCCCGCTCCTGGTCGGTATCCTCAATGCGCAGGATGAATTTGCCGCCGTTTTTCTTGGCGAACAAGTAGGTATACAGCGCTGTGCGCAGACCGCCCAGGTGCAAATAGCCCGTGGGGCTGGGGGCAAAACGGGTACGAATCATGAGGGTAGCCTCCAATGCTTATGCGTTCAGGGTTTTGGCGAAGCTGTCCTTCAGCCCCACCACCCGGTTGAACACAGGTTTGACCGGAGTGGAATCCGGGTCTTTGCAGAAATAGCCCAGCCGCAGGAACTGGAAGGTGTCGCCGGGATGGGCAGTTTCCAGGTGGCTGCTCATGAACCCCTGGCATACCGTCAGGCTTTCCGGATTCAAACGGGAGAGGAAATCCTTTTTATCCAGGGCCGGCGCTTCCTCTTCTCCAGTTGCAGAGGGGTCCTGGGTAGGTTCCGGCCCCAGCAGCGGCTCATAGAGGCGGGCCTCAAAGGGCAGATTGTGGGTGGCGCTGACCCAGTGCAGCGTGCCCTTCACTTTGCGGTTGGCCCCTTCGGTGCCGTTCTTGGTGTCCATATCCACGGTGCAATGCACGGCCGTCACGCGGCCCTGGCCGTCCTTTTCGCAGCGATCGCAACGGACGATGTAAGCGCCTTTCAGCCGTACCTCATTGCCGGGGAACCTGCGGAAGTACTTTTTCGCAGGCACTTCCATGAAGTCCTCCTGCTCGATGTAGATCTCCCGGGTCAGCAGGGCGGTATGGTTGCCCATTTCCGGGTGGTCCGGGTGGCTTTCCATGGGAAGGGATTCGGTTTTGTCCTCCGGCCAGTTGGTGAGGATCACCTTGAGGGGCTTCACCACCGCCATGGCCCGGGGCACCTTGTCCCCCAGGTTTTCACGGACGCAGTGCTCCAGCAGGGCCAGATCCACGGTGCTGTCCGCCTTGGCCACGCCGATGCGGTCAATAAAATCCCGGATGGCTTCCGGGGTAAAGCCCCGGCGGCGCATGGCGCACAGGGTGGGCATGCGGGGATCGTCCCAGCCGCTGACGTGGCCGCCCTCCACCAGCATCCGCAAATAGCGCTTGGACATGATGGTGCGGGTTAGGTTCAGGCGGGAGAACTCAATCTGGCGGGGCCTGGAAGGCAGCAAATTGGCAGCCTTTTCCACCACCCAGTCATAGAGAGGGCGGTGGTCCTCATACTCCAGGGAACACAGGCTGTGGGTGATGCCCTCCAGGGCGTCGCCAATGGGATGGGCAAAGTCGTACATGGGGTAGATGCACCACTCCTTGCCGGTGCGGTGGTGCTCCTTATATAAAACACGGTACATGGCCGGGTCCCGCATGTTGATGTTGGGGCTGGCCATATCAATTTTCATGCGCAGAATCATGCGGCCCTCGGGGAACTCCCCGGCCCGCATGCGGCGGAACAGCGCGATGCTTTCGGCGGCGGGCCGGTCCCGGTAGGGACTGTTTTTTCCCGGCTGGGTGAGGGTGCCCCGGTATTCCCGTACCTGCTCCGGGCTCAGCTCGCAAACATAGGCCAGGCCCCGCTGAATCCAGTCCTCGGCGATATCATAGCATTGCTGGTAGTACTGGCTGGCAAAAAACAGGCCGCCCTTCCAATCAAAGCCCAGCCAGTGGATGTCCTCCATGATGCCGTCCACATACTCGGTTTCTTCCTTGGAAGGGTTGGTATCGTCAAAGCGCAAGTTGGTGAGGCCGCCAAAATGGTCGGCGGTGGCAAAGTCCGCCACCAGCGCCTTGCAGTGGCCAATGTGCAGGTAGCCATTGGGCTCCGGAGGGAAGCGGGTATGCACCTTTTGGGTCCGTCCGCTGGCGATGTCCTCCTCAACGATGTCCCAAATGAAGTTGGATTTGACGGGAGCGTTTTCCATGGCCACCTGTCCTTTCAAGAAAATGGAACGAAATATGCCGTAACGCCTATTATAAGGCGAAACGGCTTGTTTGGCAAGGGAAGGGAAGGATTTTGCGGGGGTTTTGCGAAGGATTTTCGGGGGTACTGCGGGAGTGCGCAGGAGGATTTGCGGGATTTTATGCGGGGGCCTTGCGGGGGCATTGCCCTTGCCCCACCAGGGACAAGCTCCCGAACCCTTTAGGGACTGTTGCGTTCCCTTCCTGCTTTTTTTTCTTTTCTTACGTTTCCTTATAAAATAGAGTGATTAAAAATAGCAAGCATCGGTTCGCATCGCATCCTTGATTTCCAAAGAGGAAACGATTTGATTGGATTTTGCGTCAATGGTGACTTGAAAAGTTTTTCCGTTGCCCAGGCTGCTACCGGAGAAAAGCAGCAACCTCCAAACCGGGCGCGCCTTGTCCGTCACATCATAAAGGGCATGACTTAATTTTATGCTGCCGCTGTCCGCGCCCATGGCGATGATGGCGGCCGTTGCCATTTGGGTGGCTTCCTTTTGCGAAAGGCCCTCTGCGCCCGGGACCCCATACCGGCATCTTGTAGCCAGGTAGAATTGGTCTGCGGGGTAGGGCGCATATGGGTTTTTTTGCAGATATTCTTCCACAATCGGAATCCATTTTTCTGAAAAGGCAGCGCGGTCTTCATGGGACATTTCCCAAAACCCTATTTCTCCAAATCGCAGGTCGCCAGCCGCCGAAAACTGTATGCCGGGGCGAAGGGTCTGCGTGAATTTTTTATCCGCGCTCTCACTCTGCATATAACTTCCGTCAAAACCAAGCAACATCTTTTGTTGGAGGTCATCTTCAAGATAGAAATCAATGAGCCATACCGGTTCCCAACCATTGTTATACCGGTCGCCGTACAGAAAATAGGCCTTTGTGGTCATTTGATCCATACGCTTATGATACTCGCCAAGCTCCCCCAAATAAAGCTTTGCCATTTCGACGGCTCCTTGCTCAGAGATATCATGGGGGCCCGGCTGGGCAAAGGTGACGTTTGTGAGCGCATCGTCGTCCGGTCCATAGGCTGCCGAGCCGGGGGCTTGATAAGAAAGAAGGTTTCCCTCTCTGGAGATCATCACGAAATACCTTCCGCGATACGCCGACTCATCATAGAATTCCACGATCCATATCGGATCCTCATACTCAACCATTAGATAGCCAAAATGCGTGTCAACGTTGGAAGCGTTGAGAAGGTCCTCGACGCCCGAAAAATTTTGGATCAAGGTGGCCTTGGCCAGTTCGATCGCCTCTTTTTGCTGCATATCCGCCGCGCTGGGTTCAACGGGGGGCGGGTTGTCCGCATAGGCGAAACCCGTACACAGCAACAGCATGATGGCAAGAGCAGCCATCCATCTCTTTTTCATGTTTGTCCAACCTCCCTGTGAATCATCGTTTTTGCGGTTCATGGGTACTGTGCATTTCCTTTCTTTTTTGAAGCTCTCTTCCATGGGTTGCTTCACTCTCATACTAAACGAAACGGCCTGCCAGAATCTTCCTTATATACATCGGTATGATCGGGTGGCGTTCCAAGCGGGAGAGCCTGATTCCTCATGAACCCTTTGATTTTAGCAGGGTTGGAACATCCGAAAGCATAAGGCTGCATGAGACTGACTCTTCCGGTCCTTTGCTTTTCCCTGTGGGATGGGGTACAATGGGCACAGAAAATTCCAACCAATTACCAGCCTATTTCAAATACCAAGCAAAGGGTGGAGCTTTATGGAATACCGTGCATTGGGCCATACCGGAAAAAAGGCCAGCATCATCGGCCTGGGCTGCGAGCACCTGGACGGCAAGGCTTATCCCCAGGTGAAGGAAACCATCGACACGGCCCTGGCGGGCGGCGTGAATATTTTGGATGTGTTCATGCCCGGAACGCAGGTGCGGCAGGACATTGCCAAGGCCTTGGGAGACCGCCGCAAGGACGTGATCATTCAAGGGCATATCGGCTCCACCAATCTGGGGCAGCAGTACGACATCACCCGGGATGTGCCCACCATCCGCAAGTATTTTGAAGAGATCCTGCGGCTTTTTGGCGGCTATATCGACTGTGGCATGCTGTTTTTCGTGGACAGCGAAGAGGATTATAAGAGCGTTTTTGAAACGGGCTTCATTGAATATGCCCGCAGCCTGAAGGAAAAAGGCGACATTGGCCACATCGGCTTTTCCAGCCACAATCCGGTCACTGCCGCCCGGGTGGTGAACACTGGATTGGTGGAGACCATGCTGTTTAGCATTAACCCCGCCTTTGATTTGTACCCGGCAGATCAATACGTGCTGGACAGCCTGGACACGGGCTTTGACGCGGGGCTGTTTCAGGGCATCGACCCCAAACGGGCGGCGCTGTACGCCCTGTGCGAGCAAAAGGGCGTGGGCATTACGGTGATGAAGACCCTGGGGGCGGGCAAGCTGCTCTCCAAGGAACATACGCCCTTTGCGCAGCCTTTGACCCCGGCCCAGTGTATCCATTACGCCCTGGGGCGTCCGGCGGTGGCCAGCGTGCTGCTGGGCTGCAAAACCAGCGCGGAGATGGAGGAGGCGCTTCGCTATCTGCAAAGCAGCGGGGAAGAACGGGACTATGCGCCTATTTTGAACGCCGCCAGCAAGGATTTTCGTGGCAGCTGCGTGTATTGCAACCATTGCCTGCCCTGCCCCAGCCAGATCGACATTGCCGCAGTGAACAAATATCTGGACATCGCCCGGCTGGACACAGAAAACATCCCCCCCTCGGTGAAGGCGCATTATCAGGCGCTGGAGCACCATGGGGAGGATTGTATCCAGTGCGGCAGCTGCGAAGGCCGCTGCCCCTTTGGGGTTGAGATCATCAAAAACATGGAGGATGCGGCGGAGCTGTTTGGGTAAAGCCACTCAGCTCCGGTCAATGCCCAGGCGGGTGCAGGGTACAGCGGCTTGCAGCAAATCGCCGATGTGGTATTTGGCATGGCCAATGATCACCGTGGCCCCCTGCTCTATCGCCCGCAGGGCATAGGCCAGTTTGGCCCGGGCCCCGTTGGCGCCGGAGCGGCTGGCCCCTACGCAATGGTCCATCAGTTCGGTCACGGCGGCGCGCACCTCGTCAAAGGTAGCGCCGCTGACGTTTCGCACCAAGGTGGAGGGATCATCCCGGTTCAGATAGATGCCCTCGGTGCTGGTGAGCAAAATCAGGGTCTTGGCCCCCACAAGCGCGGCCAGCACCTCGGCGGTCTCATCGTTGTCCACGCATTCCACCACGGCCTGGCCCGTGGCCCGGTGGCTGGCCAGCTCCATTTTCCGGATTTCGTCATCGCTGACGGGGTCGTTGTAATTCACAATGGGAATGGTGCCCTGCCGGGCGGCCCGCAGCAAAAGATCGTGGATGTGGGCTCGCTTTTGCGGATCGTTAAAATGGGTGTGTTCCACCAGGACCTGGCGGATGCCGTATTCGGGATGCACGAAACGGCGGTAGGTATTCATCAGGATGGTTTGCCCCTGGGCGGCGTAATCCACCTTCACCTGCTCCGGTTGGCCCTCCAGCTCGTGGCCTGTGCGCTGGATGTAGTCCAACCGGCCAATTTCCGCCGCGCCGCTGGTGACCAGCAGCATGCCGGGGCGCAGGTCCGAGCCCAGGCGCTGAAAAATGTTGTGGTCGATGACGCCCTCGTCCTTTTGAATGAGCGCCATGCTGCCGATTTTTACCACCAAATCAAGCGTTGCCAAAGCCGGTTTCCTCCTCGTTTGTGGTGAGCACATGGATCCATTTGCGGGTTTTGAAATGGGGCATGCCAATGGCGATTTTGAGCACCTCATCCACCAGGGTGAGGCCGTACACGATTTCGATGGGCCAGTGGAAAACCGTTACGGCCAGGCCCACCAACGGCACCCCCACCAGCCACATGGAACCTACATCCAGCAGCAGGCTATACAAGGTGTCGCCCCCGCTGCGAAGCACGCCCACGATGTTGATGCAGTTTAAGGCCCGTATGGACAAGCCGATACTGGCAATGAGGATGAGCCTCTGGGCTTTGTCCCGGGCAGCCTCGGAAAGCCCCGTAAACAGGCCCACCAGCGGCATGCGTGCGGTCATCAGCACCAGACCCAGCACCAGGCCCCCGGCCATGCCCGCGGCCAACAGGCGCTTGGCGTAAAGATAGGCCCGGGCGCGGTGCCCCTCTCCCAGGGTTTTGCCCACCAAAATGGCGGCGGCGGTGGTGACGCCCATAATGAACACCCACACCAGATCGTTGATGGTGTTGTTGATGCCCATGGCCGCAATGTTCACGTCCCCCATCATGCCGTTGAAAATGCCATACATGGTAATGCCCAGGGCCCACAGGCCCTCGTTCATCACCACGGGCCATACGGTTTTCAGGAATTTTTTCAGGAAGGGAGCGTCGCGCACAAACATTTCCCGGAAATTTGCCCCGGCAGGCAGTTTTTTGCCATAGGAAAAGGCCAGGTTGATGGAAAGGGTCACGGCGGCGGAAAGCACGGTGGCAAGGGCTGCGCCCCGCACCCCTAAGGCGGGGAGGCCCAGCTTTCCATAAATAAGGCCGTAGTTAAAAAGGGTGTTGACCAAAATGCCCGCAGACCCGGCCAGCATGGGGATGTAGGTTTTTTCAGAAGATTTGAGGGCGGAGGCATAGATGATGTTGACAGCCATCAGCAGATAACCAGGGGATACGGTGCGCAGATAGTCCGCCGCCAGCTCAAAGCTCTCCCCCGGCAGCAGAAACAGGGAAATGATGGGCCGGGTCAGGAACAATCCCCCGCACAGAAACAAGGCGGAGATGCCTAGGCTGACCCGCAGAGCAATGCCCATGCTTTGGCGCATGCGGGGAATATCCCGGGCGCCCCAGAACTGGCTCAGAAAAATGGCACCGCCGGAGGAAACCCCAAAGGTAAACAGCTGGAACAAAAAGGTGAAGCGGTTGGCCTGCATCACCCCGGAGTAGGCGGCATCCCCCAGGCCGGACACCATGATGCCGTCGATGATATGCAAAGACGCGCCCAGCAATTCTTGCAAGACGATAGGCAGGGACACAAAAATAACGCTGCGCAAAAAGGCGCGGTCCCACACAAAGCAGGAACGCAAGAAAGAGGCAAGGCGGCTGGAGAGCGAAGGGCGCTGTGGCAAGGGGAAAACCTCCCGTTCAGTTGGAAGTGATGGATGGATACGGCTTCATGCCGTTATATACCGGAGAACTGGAAAAAGGAAAGATCGCCGGACTGGGCTATCCGCACTGGCTGAACTGACGCTCCGACGCCCTCGGTCAGGTAGGACAGCAAATGGGCCGGAGGGTCTGCCTCCGCAGAGACAAAGACCAGATTGCTCCGCAAAAAATCCTTCGCGCTGAAGCTGGCCGGGTCGATGCCATGGCTTGCAAGCTGCGCATTCCAACTGGGGGTGCGGCAGTACCAATCGCCCCAGAGCATCAGGTTGGTGGGAATGCCCGCCGACACATCCGGGAACAGCCGCGTATCCCGCAGAAGATTTGGAGAGTACAGCACCAGCTGGTCCGGGTGGGCGAGACCGTAGGCTTCCAGCGCGGCCTGGCGGGTGGGGGAAACCATGTCCGGCCTGGCTTTTAGCTGCTTCCAGGTGGCGGTGGCGCTGCCCAGGGCCGAGGCCAGCAGCGCAAGGCACAAAAAGCCGGTGAGGACGCGCCGGAGCGTGCCGCCCTGCCTCCATGGAAAATGAGGCATCACCAGGCAAAGAAGGAACGCCGCTGCGGGCAGCAGGGCGCAATCCGCGGCGCGGGCCAAAAACCGGCCGCTGAGGTGCAGGGAAACCAGCATGGCAAAGGGAAGCACCGTAAGGGCCAGACAAGAAAACAGCAGCCAGGGCTTCCGCTCTTTTTGGAAGGAAGCTACAACGCCAAGCAAGCAAAGGGAGAGAAGCACGCCGCCGGAGAACAGATAGGCCGGGTTTGAGGCATAGAAGGAGCCGAGGGCCTGGAGGGACGCCCCTAGGCGGGGAAAGAACCCTGCGGTCGTGGCGTCCATATGCACTTGCGCCAGCTGTGTCAGCGCCTCGGTGGTGATGTTCTGGTCCATCAGGTACCATTCGCGCACCAGGGCCAGCTCCGCCCGGCTCCAACCAACGGCCTGCAGCTGGGCATCGCTGACCAGATCGAAGGCGGCCTCGTGATAGTCCAGCAGGGAGGTACGGGCGGCGCTCCAATCCATAAACGCCTCTAAATGAAGGGCGTGGATTTCAAAGCTGCGAAGAGCCAGCAGGGCGGTAAAGAGAAGCAGCCCCGTCATCAGGCCTATTGCAAGGGGTTTTCCAGCGGAGGGAACGCCAGCCTGCCGGCGCTGGCTGTAGACCGTCAGCAGCGCCAAGGCCCAAAAGACAAAGGAAGGGAAGGCGCTGGACATCCGCAGGCAATAGCAGCAAGCCAATAGCAGAAGGGAAAGCAGCACCCCCCGGAGCACCGACCCGGGAGAAGCTTCCTTTACAGGAACGCTGAGCAGTTGCGCGATGGAGGCGGCCCCCAGCAAAGCGCTGGTGGTGGTGTAGTTGAGGCGACAGGACAAAAAAAGGGAAAAGACGGCTAAGTAAAGGCATCCCGCTGCCAGCCCGGTAAGCCAGCCGGGCTTGCGGTCCGCCGTCAGCAGCAACAGCGATTTACAGATCACCACATTGGACAGCCACAGCAGCCCTATTTGCACCAGGGAAAACCAGGGAACGCCTGGGAAAAGGAGACTGATGCCCTGCAAGAAGCGGGCGGCCAAAGTGTGGTTATACAGCGTAAACCCGATGGGGCTACCGCCTTCATAGCCCAAAAACCCCTTCACAAAAAGAATGTCATCGGAATTTTCAAACCGGAAGTATTGAGTGGCTGCCAGGAATACAAAAAAAAGCGTGACCATCAGCATGGCCAAGAGCCAAAAGAAAAGTCTCTTTCGTGGCGTCATCATGGGTGCGCGCTCCTTCGTTTGCCTGCAGGCGTGGCGGGGCAGGGATGAAGAAAGCATACCCATTGAGAGCGGAAAAGTCAAGTGGGTTGCGACATTGAAGCGCCCCCCGCTGGGCGGCCCCATGGACTGATCCATCCCAAAAATAAAGGAAGAAAAGAAAAACAAAAAAAGTGTTGACAAGAGGCATAATTCGTGTTAACCTAGCAAAGCTCGCCTGAGAGCACGAACCTTGAAAACGATATAGAAGAGACGCAAAAAGAACGACAGTCAATGAATTTTGAGTAAATCGTACTTGAGCCTTCGGGAGATTTCATCGGACCGAACCCTTGTGAAAATGAGGGGGAGGAAAGACGGAAAGGAAGAGGGCAAAGAATCAAGAGCGATGAAGGATTAAACATAAGAGTTTGATTCTGGCTCAGGACGAACGCTGGCGGCGTGCCTAACACATGCAAGTCGAGCGGGGATATGAAAGTAGCAATACGATTATA
>JAVBPU010000027.1:0-38250 GCA_031549415.1 Eubacteriales bacterium
TGGCCACGTTTTACGTGGCCAGAGTACAAAAAGACGCATCCTTTTTTGCTTCGTAGATTCGACTCCCTTTTGAGAATCAAGGCGCATGGCTATGCCGTTGGCATTGGCTTTGGCGCCGTGAAACGGCGCCAAATAAAGGGGTTCGGGGACTTGCCCCCGATGGGGCACCGGCAGTGAGCGTGTGCCCAGTGGGCACTTGGTCGAAGACCAAAGTGAACGAGAGGTGGGGCTTGAGGCGAGCGGCCGAACGGCAGTGAAGGCCGCGATGACCGAAAGGCCGGGGCGAAGCCCCGCATAAACAAGCAAACGCGATACCCATGGAGCGCGGAAGCACAAGGACGCGCCCCTCATTTCTTCTTCAGCGCGTCCTTCATCCAGTTTTGCAGGCGGTAGCCCAGCTGCTGGCTTTTTTTCATGGCCAGGGCGGCGTCCAGGGCGCCTTCCCGGTAGCGGCGGTTCTCCGGGTCCAGCCGCACGGCTTCCCGGAAGCTCTGGTGGGCGGTTTCATACTGGCGCATGCCCATTAAAATCTGTCCCTGCAGGTAGTACCAGCCATCGTCCCGGCTGTCCGCCCGGTTCAATTGTCTAAGGGCGCTGCCCAGGTTGCCCTGGTCAATGAGGCGCAGGGCGAAATGTTTGGCCTCCTCCTGGGAAATGAGATTAAAGCCTACCCGGTGCCGGGAGGCCACTTTTAAGGCTTCTTCATAAGCCAGATTCAGCTGGATCAGCTCTTCCTGGGCGGCTTTTTGCTGGGCGGCGTCCTGGTACTGGTCCGGGTGGCAGTCCTTCACCTTTTGCCGGTACGCGGCCCGCACCGCCTGGGCGTCTGCGCTGGGAGTCAGTCCCAGCACTTCAAAATATTTCCGCTCTTGCAGGCTGGCCACCTCCCTTGCATGCGGCAGAGGCGTAGGGCCCGGCCGCCGATTGGCGTAAGGGAAACCGGCGTAGTGCAGTTGCCGCCTGAGGGGAAGTCGGTTGGCAATCGTGCTGTGCCAAGGCTACCTTTCGCGCCTGACCCATGGTTTCGCCCGGGCTTATCCCTTGTCCCGGCGGATCTCCGCCCCCAGGGAGCGGAGCTTTTCTTCAATGTTTTCATAGCCCCGGTCGATGTAGGAGGTTTCGTAAATCTCCGTAACGCCTTTGGCCATCAGGCCCGCCACGATCAGCGCCGCCCCGGCCCGAAGATCCGTCACGGTGACGGGCGCGCCGTATAGCTCCCGCACGCCCTCGATCAGGACGGTGCGGCCCATCAGCTTGATATGGGCGCCCATGCGGCGCAGCTCGTCCAGATGCTTAAAGCGCTGTTCAAAAATGGTTTCCGACACGGTGGAAGTTCCGTTGGCCATGCACAGAAGGGAGGTCATGGGCTGCTGCAAATCCGTGGGAAAACCAGGGTATACCTGGGTTTTGACGTTGACGGCCCGCTGCTCGCCCTGGGGGCGCACCCGGATGCTGTCGTCGTTTTCCGTAACGCGGACGCCCATTTCCAACAGCTTCGCCGTCAGCGCCTCCATGTGGGTGGGGATGCAACCGTGGATGGTCACATCGCCCCGGGTGGCGGCGGCGGCGATCATCAGGGTGCCGGTTTCAATTTGGTCGGGAATCACCGCGTAAGTAGTCCCCCGCAGAGATTGCTGGCCCCGGATGCGGATAATGTCCGTGCCGGCGCCTTTGATGCGGGCGCCCATGCTGTTCAAAAAATTGGCCAAGTCCACGATGTGGGGCTCTTTGGCGGCGTTGTAAATAACGGTGCTGCCCTCGGCCTTGGCGGCCGCCAGCATCACGTTGATGGTGCCTCCCACGGTGACCATGTCAAAAAACACGTCCGCGCCCGTCAACTTGTCCGCATGGGCATAAACCACGCCGCCTCGGTCGTCAATATCCGCCCCCAGGGCCGCAAACCCCTTGAGGTGCTGGTCAATGGGACGGCTGCCGATGTCGCAGCCGCCGGGGTAGGCCACTTCCGCATGACCGCAACGCCCCAGCAGCGCGCCCAGCAGATAATAGCTGGCCCGCAGGCGCTGGGTAAAGGAAAAGGGAACATCATATTTTTGCACGGGCCGGGGGTCCACCGTGAGGGTTCGCTTGGGCACATACTCCACCTGGGCGCCTAAATGCTCCAAGATTTCAATCAGCGCATGGACGTCGTCAATATCGGGCAGGTTTTCTATGGTGCAGGGGCCATCGCTGAGCAAGGTGGCGGGAATGACGGCCACGGCCGTGTTTTTCCCTCCGCTTACCGTGATTTCACCCAGCAGGGGACGTCCACCGGTGATGAGCACTTTTTCTTTGCGGTGCATAGCTTGGGCCGGATACGGCCACCCACCACCTCGATTCGTAGATTGCCCCAAAAAAGGGGGGATTCGACAAAAGACCATTCTATATTATACACAGGAATGCGGAGGTTGACAAGAGCGCGAAAACCCCAGGGCTATCGTCCTGGACCCATGATCTGTCGCGTTTCACGCCCAGAAGGATCAAGAATGCGTTGCTTCGCGCCCGCAAATGTTTCCCTGAATGCACACAGCGGCGGATTCCATGGTATAATGCAGGTACCATTGTCACGAAAGAGGAGCATGTATGGAGCAGCTGGCCGCCACCGTCCTGGATACCACTTTTCGCAACGATGACAACGGGTATACCGTGCTGCGCGTGGCTGTGGGACGCGCCCAGCACACGGTGGTGGGGCAGATGCCGGAGCTTTCCAGCGGCGAAAGTGTCACCTTTGAAGGGGACTGGACCGAGCATCCGGTCTACGGAAAGCAGTTTTCCTCCCGTACCTGCGCCATCACGCCCCCCAGTACCCTGTCCGCCATTGAAAAATACCTGGGCTCCGGGCTCATCCGCGGTATCGGCCCGGCCACGGCCAAGCTGATCCTGGCGGCCTTTGGCGAGGACGCCCTGCATGTGCTGGATCAGGCCCCCGGTCGGCTGACGGAGGTGCCGGGCATTGGCCCCAAAAAAGCGGCCATGATCATGGAAAGCTACGCCCAGCAGATGAGCATGCGCCGGGTGCTGGTGTTTTTGCAAAACTACGGCCTTTCCCCCAATTTGGCCATGAAGATCGCCAAGACCTATGGGGAGAACACCGTTGAGGCCATCAAGCAAAACCCCTACCGCATGGTAACGGACATCGACGGCGTGGGCTTTTTAACCGCGGACCGCATTGCCCTGAGCATGGGCATGGACCCGGCCAGCGAGTTTCGCGTGCGCTCCGCCCTTTATTATCTGTTGAATGAGGCCGCGGGCAATGGCGGCCATACGTTTTTGCCCCACGCCCTTTTGCTGGAGCGGGCTGTGGGCATGCTGCGGGTGGAGGCGGATTGGGTGGAAAACCAGATCCGTGAAGCCCAGCTCATTAAAATGCTGATCGGCATCACCGCCCCGGATGGGGAGGAGGCCCTGTGCCTGCCCTTCTTTTTCCACGCGGAAAGCGAGGTGGCCACCCGGCTGCATTATTTGATGGAGTCCCGCCCCTATAAGAAGGTGCCGGGGCTTACGCAGCGCATCACCGCCCTGGAAAAGGAGCTTTCCATTTCCTTTAGTCCCATCCAAAAAAAAGCCATCATCAGCGCTGTGGAGGAGGGAGTGGTGGTCATCACCGGCGGCCCTGGCACGGGCAAAACCACCATCATCCGCTGCATCCTCCAGCTGCTCAAGGAGGAGAACGACATCCTGCTGGCCGCCCCCACAGGCCGGGCGGCCAAGCGCATGAGTGAGGCCACCGGGGAGGAAGCCAAGACCATCCACCGTATGTTGGAATACGGCGGCGATGAAAACGTGTTTGCCCGGGACGAAAACTATCCCCTGGAAACGGATTGCCTGATCGTGGACGAAATGAGCATGGTGGATGTGGCTCTGATGCGTGGGCTGCTGCGGGCGGTGTTGCCCGGCACCCGCCTCATCTTGGTGGGAGACGCGGACCAGCTGCCCAGCGTGGGCGCTGGCAACGTCCTTCGGGATATCCTGCAAAGCGACACCGTGCCCAGCGTGCGGCTGACGGACATCTTCCGCCAGGAAGGGGACAGCATGATCGTGCTGAACGCCCACCGCATCAACCATGGAGAGCTGCCCGTGCTCAACGCGAAAAACGCCGATTTCTTTTTTGAGCGCAAGATGCTGCAAACCGAAGCGGCGGACACCATTTGCGATTTGCTCAGCCATCGGCTGCCCAAGTTTTTGGGCTTTCCCAAGGCCCGCTGGCAGGCGGAGGCGGTCCGCTGCATCCAGGTGCTGAGCCCCACCAAGAAGGGGGACTGTGGTTCCGTCACCCTGAACCGGCTGTTGCAGGCCGCCCTGAACCCGGAAAGGCGCGGCCAGGATTCCCTGGTCCATGGCGAGACGGAGTTCCGCGTAGGAGACAAGGTGATCCAAACCAGGAACGATTACCAAATCACCTTTGTGCGCCGGGGCGCCTTGGGGGCCGAGGAAGGCGCGGGGGTCTTTAACGGCGACGTAGGGTACATTGAGCAGATCGACCCGGCGGAGCACCTGATGACCGTATGCTTTGACGACGACCGGGAAGTGACCTACCAAAAGCAGCAATTGGACGCGCTGGAGCTGGCCTATTGCCTGACGGTGCACAAAAGCCAGGGCAGCGAGTTCCCCGTGGTGGTGATGCCGGTGGTAGGCGGGCCGCCCATGCTGATGGCCCGCAACCTGCTCTACACCGCCCTGACCCGGGCCAAGCAGCTGGTGGTGCTGGTGGGCCGGGAGGAAGTGGTGGCCCAGATGGTGCATAACGACCATGTGGCCACCCGCTATACCACCCTGCGGGCCCGATTGGAGGCGCTGGTCCGATGACGCATGCGCGTATCCGGCGTGGGCTGGCCGTGCTGACCTCCTTTTGCTACCCCCAGGATATCTCCTGTCCGCTTTGCGGCCAGCCATATTTGCAGGCGGAGGAGCATTTGCTGTGCCGGGACTGCCAAGCCCTTCTCTTGTCAAGCGGGCTTCCCCCGGAGGATCAGCCCTATTTTTTGGAGGCGGAGCTTCCCCATTCCTTTGCGGCCTTCCTGCACCAGGCTGCCGCCCGAAAGCTGGTGCACCAGTTGAAATATGGCAGCAACCACTGGGCCGCCCTGCCCCTGGCGGAAGGCATGGCCAAGGTCTTTGCCCTGGCCGCCCATGAGAGCCTGCGCCAGGTGGACCTGGTGGCCCCCGTGCCGGTGCATCCCAAACGGCTTCGCCAGCGGGGCTATAACCAGGCCGAGGTTTTGGTCCGGCAGTTCGCCTTTCATACCGGGTTGCCCCTTGTTCCCCAGCTTTTGCGGCGCATCCACCATGCCCCTTCCCAGGTTTCCAGTAGCCGGGCCGCGCGGCAGCGCAACCTGCTGGGCGCCTTTGAAGTGGCGGACATCCAGGCAGCCTATGGCCAGCGCATCTTGCTCATAGACGATGTGTGCACCACCGGCGCTACGGCCCTGGCCTGCGCCCATGTGCTGAAGGCCTGCGGAGCCAAGGATGTGGTTTTATTCACGGCCAGTAAGGCGTAAAGCCGATCTACACCGTTGTAAACGGTCTCCATTTTTTGCCAGAACTTGCCTTGGCAACTTGCATTTGCAAGGCCCTTCGTGTATACTGTTGGCGAAGCAACGAAGGGAGGCAACTTATATGAAGTCTGTCAACATCAAGCTCAGCTTGGCTGAGAACGTCAAGTCGTTTGTGAACATTGTGAACCGCTACCCCTATGATGTGGACCTGCGCTCTGGCCGCCATGTGGTGGACGCCAAGTCCATCCTGGGCATCTTTAGCCTGGACCTTTCCAAGGCCATTACCATGGAAGTCTATTCCGACGCCTGTGACGATCTTCTGGCCGATGTGAAACCGTTCATGGCCTAACATTTTCTTGCCTGCGCCGTTTTCCCGCCGGACAGCGGCCCCAAAACGAGGGCAAAGCAGACGCTTTGTCCTTTCTTGTGGTTGCGTTTTCCTCATCCAATGTTCTGACATTTTTCGCTCATTTTTTTCGCCGGGAGGTTTTCATGCCGCTACGTTCCATCAAGCGCCAGGTGTCCGATGCGGAAAACAAGCTGCGGCTGCTTTGCTGCGTGGAAGCCCTGGGAGGAATCACCCAAGCCCAGCTGTGGCCCTTTGTGGCTTCGCTGGAGCTAATGGACTACATGCCCATGCAGCTTTTGCTGCACGAGCTCATCGCGGACGGCGATGTGGAGAAAGGGGCCTTGGCCCTGGAGGAGCAGCTTTTTTTAACCGAACAGGGCCGCCGCTCCCTCCGGCTCTTCGATGGGCGCATCATGGCCAGTGACCGGCAGGAGATCCGCCGGGCTGCGGCCCTTTACCGGGCGCAGTTGCAACGCAAGGCTGGAGTGCAAGCGGTGTATGAATCCGCCAAGGCGGGTGAATACCGGGTGCGGCTGTCCTTACAAGAAGGGGAAATCCCCCTTTTGACGCTGCGCCTGCACACCCCGGACCGGGACTGGGCTGCGGCTGCGCTCCACGGCTTTGGGCGCCATGCCGCCGATTTGCTGGCCTATATCTATAGCTTGGAGATGGAAGAAGGCCCCCCGGAAGTGCCAGGCCAGAGCCAGGAGGTTGAGCCTCACAGGCTTTCCCCGCCCCAGGTGCAAAGCCATGGCCCGCACGAGCACACCGTGTCCGCCCAACTGCCCCATGAAGCCGCCACGCTGAGCCTCTCCCTTTTGCTGCCGGATGCCCATGCGGCGGAGGCCTACCAGCGCATGCTGGCAAACCCAACCAGGGCGAGGGACATCGCCCAAAGGTTTGTGGACTTGTTGCAAGGCGCGGACAAGGATTAATTTCACTTACACCCCAGCCAGGCCTCGTACCGATGGGTAGGGTAGGTCCGGCGGATCATTTCCACTAAAAACCGGAATTCTTCCTCGGTCAAAAAGGACGCGTATTTTTGGTACAGCACTCTCAGGGCGGCTAAACTCTCCACATGGAGGGAATAGTCGCTCAATTTCATATAATTCATCGAAAAAGGGGTCAGCTTGTCAAAGAGCACCCCCATCACATCGTCCGTCAGCCACTCCAAATCCTGCAGCGCCAGCCGCACGGTGCGGTAGTTGTCCAGCATCACGCGCATGCTGCCGCCGGTGCAGCGGTTGAGCCCGGTGAGGATAAAGCTTTCCATCTCTTGATGAAAATCCTCCAAGGTTTGGCGGTAGGGGGCGTATTCCTGCAACCGCTGTGTGACGGCCTGCGCAAAGCCGTTGGAGGAAAGAAAGAGCGTGCCCAGCCATGGACGCAGCGCACGTTCCACGTCCTGCAAACCAATGGGTATCGCCACCGCCGTCCCTCCCGACTGTGGGCAAGGTCAGGCCTGCGCCACAACCTTTTCACCCTCTTCATCCCTTACCATTTCTACGAATTTTGTCGATTTCCTTTGTTTTCCGAAAAACAAAAAAATACCATAGAAAAACAGAAGAAAATGGATAGTTTCTCATGAAAATGAATATTAACTCATCATTTTTTCTTGAGGCCCCATTCCTAGTGGTTCTTTTTTTTGGACCCACTACCCCTAGAGGAAAAAAGTTTTCGACATAGTTTGACCTATGCAAGACGTAGATTATGGAAAACCCTTGTCAAAATATTGTGCGTCTGCTATGATTATTCTACCCTCTGATTCTCGGAAAGAGGTTTTCCACATCTTGTTTTCCACATTCTCAGGCTGCTTTTTACAGGCTGAATGTGTTCCTGCGTATATTGGCCCCCATGTATATTATGCAGAAGCTGCATATCCCTGAAAGGTTGAACCACGCTTGATGAACGCTGATGAACTATGGAAGAACGCATGTAAGATACTGAAGGACGAGATGAATAGCGTCAGCTACGAGACCTGGGTGGTTTCCGCGCTGAAGCCCTATGCCGTTGTGGGTGGCAGTTTCATTCTGGAATCCGTCAACGCGCTGATGTACGAAACCGGCGTGCGCCGCTATTTAACGCAGATTGAAAACGCTGTGGCCACGGCGGCCGGCAAGGCCCTGGCCGTGGAGGTGCTGGGCATTGATGATCTGCGCAGCCGTATGCAGGAATTGGAAGCCAAGCAGACCGGGAATGCCCTGGCCATGCTGAACCCCAAATATACCTTTGACACCTTTGTGGTGGGCACCAGCAACCGCTTTGCCCACGCTGTGTCCCTGGCCGTGGCGGAAGTGCCTGCCAAGGCGTACAACCCTCTGTTCATCTATGGCGGGGTGGGCCTGGGAAAGACCCACCTTTTGCATGCCATTGGCCACTATGCCCATGAGCTGTACCCGGAGATGAAAATCCTATACATCACCAGCGAGGACTTCACCAACCAGTTGATCCGCGCCTTGCAGAACAATGCTAACCAAGAGTTTCGGGACCGCTTCCGCAATGTGGACTTGCTGATGGTGGACGATATCCAGTTCATCGCGGGCAAGCCCAGCACGGAAGAAGAGTTTTTCCATACCTTCAACCATCTGCGAGAGGCCGGTAAGCAGATCGTGATGACCAGCGACCGCCCGCCCAAGGAGATCGCCAAACTGGAAGAGCGGCTTTGCAGCCGCTTTGAGGGGGGCCTGCTGGCGGATATCCAGCGCCCCGATTTTGAGACCCGTTTGGCCATTCTGCGCAAAAAAGCGGAGTTTGAAAAGCTCATCATCGCGGAGGACATCCTGGATCTGATCGCGGAGAAGATCGACACCAACGTGCGGGAGCTGGAAGGCTCCTTAACCCGGCTGACCGCCTATTCCTCCCTCACCCGCCGCCCCATTGACATGCAGCTGGCCCGGGAAGCCCTGCGGGAGCTATTTAGCCATTCCGAAACCCGCCGCATCACCTGCGACATCATCCAGGACGCGGTGGCCACCTATTATGGCATCACCGTAGAGGACCTGAAAAGTCCCCGCCGGAACCATGAGGTTACTGTGCCCCGGCAAATTGCCATGTACCTGACCCGGGAGATGATGGGCATGAGCCTGACCAAGATTGGCGACGCCTTTGGCAGCCGCCATTATACCACCGTCATGTCCTCCATTGAAAAGGTGGAGGAGTCCATCAAACAGTCTCCCAGCCTCACCAGTCTGCTGGACGATATCCGCAGGCTGATCAAGGACGGGAAGTAGTTATGCTAAAAATCGGGACATCTGCCAAGCACCAATGCGCCTAAAGGCATAAAATAGCTGGGTGCGCCGCGGGCTTGCAAGATTCCGTTCAAGAAGCGCTGGGTTTTTGAACTCCGATCCATTGTCGGCCCTATTCGACATAGCTCTGAGGGGGAAAAGCGGCCTTTGCCATTACAATTTCAAGCAGCAAGGCAATCATTGTCTTTCCGTTGAGTCAATTTCGTTGCCGCTTCCGGCCCCCAAAACCAGCCGGGCGGCCTCCGCCAAGCAGTCGCATACGGGCACCCCGGCGGTCCGCAGCGTTTCCTTGCTTTGGTGCCCTTGACTCACCAAAATGCAGGCAATGCCCATCTCCTCCGCCACCTGAGCGTCATGCAGGCTGTCCCCCAGCAAGACACAGGCCTCCCGGGGGAGTCCCTGCCGCTCAAGGTACTCCCTGCCCATGGCCGCCTTGCTGGTGGCGTAGATATGCGTAAGGCCCAGCACATCCGCAAAATAGTCCCTGACTCCATAGTGCGACAGCTGCTTTTCCAGAATGTCCACCTGGCTGGCGGAGAGGATCACCTGCCGAAGCCCCGCTCCTTGAAAGGCCCGCAGAACCGGGAGGGCGTCTCCATGCAGCGGGATCTGGTCGCAGCAGCGCATGTATTCGTCCATCCAGGCGTTGGCCACGTCCGTGAAGTTTTCCTGGGTCACGCCCGCCCGCTCATAATAAACCCGCACCGGAAAGGTAAACTGCCTGTAGTACTCCTCCAAACAGTCAATCGTAGGCAGGCCAAAGCGGGGAAATACCCGGTTGCGCACGCCGATGGCATAGTCCCGGTCGTCCAGCAGGGTCCCGTTCCAGTCCCAAAACACCTGCTGGTAAAAAGGGCGTGCGGATGGTATGTCCGCACGCTTTTGTGTGTCGGCAAGAGGGGCGCGCCCACTCTGCTGGTCAATAGGCCTTCGCAAAATAAATCACCTTGTCTGCTTTTTTGCCGCAGCATACGCAATGATCTCCCACCGGGGTTTGGTCGAAGGGCATGTTGCGGCTGGTCACGTTCATGTCCGCCTTGATTTTGTCCTCACAGGCCCGCTCCCCGCACCACATGGCCTTGGCGAAGCCCGTCTCCGTGGCCTTTTTCAGCTCTTCCAGGGACTGGACGGTGGTGATGCGCTCATCCCGGAACTTGGCCGCGATGGCAAACAGGTTCTGCTGGATATCCTCCAGCAACTGGGGCAGCTTCTGGTCCAGCTCCGCCAGCGCCACCGCTTCCTTTTCATAGGTATCCCGGCGGAACACCACGCATTGGCCGTTTTCAATGTCTCTGGGGCCTATCTCCACCCGCACCGGCACGCCTTTCAGCTCCCAGTCGTTAAACTTGAAGCCGGGGGACAGGGTGTCCCGGTCGTCCAGCTTCACGCGGATGCCTTGGCTTTTCAGCGCCGCAAACAGCTCCTCGCACTTTTCCATCACGCCGCCCTTATGGGCCGCCACCGGCACGATGACCACCTGAATGGGCGCGATGTGCGGCGGCAGCTTCAGGCCCCGCTCGTCCCCATGGGTCATGATAATGGCGCCGATCAGCCGGGTGGAGGTGCCCCAGCTGGTTTCATGCACGTAGGCCAGCTTGCCTTCCTTGTTCAAATATTGGATTTCAAAGGCTTCCGCGAAATTGGTGCCAAAATTGTGGCTGGTGCCCGCCTGCAGGGCCTTGCCATCCTGCATCATGGCCTCCATGCTATAGGTGGCCCGGGCCCCGGCAAATTTCTCTTTCTCGCTCTTCTGTCCCACCAGCACCGGCATGGCCAGCTCGCTTTCCGCCACCTCCCGGTAGACTTCCAGCATCTGCATGGTCTCCTCCTGGGCCTCCTCCGGGGTGGCATGGATGGTATGGCCCTCCTGCCACAGGAATTCGCTGGTGCGCAGGAAGGGCCGGGTGCTCTTTTCCCAGCGCATCACGCTGCACCACTGGTTGTATTTCATGGGCAAATCCCGCCAGGAGCTGACCCATTTGCTGTACATGGCGCAAAAGATGGTTTCGCTGGTGGGGCGGATGGCCAGCCGCTCCTGCAAAGGCTCGCTGCCGCCCTGGGTCACCCAGGCCACCTCCGGGGCAAAGCCTTCCACATGCTCCGCTTCCTTCAGCAGCAGGCTTTCGGGAATCAGCATGGGCATATACACATTCTGGTGGCCCGTGGCCTTAAAGCGTCTGTCCATTTCCTCCTGGATGCGCTCCCATATGGCATACCCATAAGGCCGCACCACCATGCAGCCACGTACGGGCGCGTAGTCCACCAATTCGCTCTTTAAAATCACATCAGTATACCACTGGGAAAAATCCTCATCCCTGGGGGTGATGTGCTCCACAAAACCCGCTTTTTTCTCGTTCTCCTGCCCCGCCATCCGACATCCACTCCTCGCCTTTCTATATAAAAAAACCCGCTTCGCTCCCACCATGGCCAGGGCCATCTGTTGGGACGAAGGGAGCCTTCGCGGTACCACCCGACTTAAAACGCAATCCTCTGCGCTTTCACTTTTCTGCCTGCTAACGGAAGCAAACCGTCGGGGATTAGCCGATCTTCCGGAAGCGGGGGCCTTCCCAGCCGCAAAAGACCCTTTCAGCCCAGGGGGTCTCTCTCTTGGTTGCAGCCACCGGAAAACGTTCTTCCTTCCCCCTTTGGGGTTGGTCTATCATAGCATAGATACGCGGGGTTTGCAACAAGATTTCCTGTGATGCGGGGTGTAACACGGGGTTGCTCTTTTCGGTTACATCACTGCGGCGGGTCGAATTTTCTTTTTCTGCAAAATTCGTTCAAACATTACACTTTTTGTTACATATAATGAAAAGCATATACGACAGGTTTCGACAAAACTTCTTATTGCATTTCCTTTTTATTGTGGTTATTCTGTACATGTAGATCAAAACCATCAATATCTTGTGGTGGGATGGAAAGAAAGGGTTACAGAGTATGACGCAAAGCAACACAGGGGATCTAACCGATACCTATGATTTTCTGCGGCAGCGGGCCGCAAGCCTATGGAAAGAAGGTCAAGTAGAACAAGGATTGCAAGTGCTGGAGGAAATCAACAAGGAGCAAATACGCCTGATTACACGCCTCCTTCGACAGGAATCTAAGGCCGCTCAGGATGGCTGAACCTCCCATAGCGTTCCTTTTTGTTAGCACTCGCGTGAAGCGAGTGCTAATTTTCTCTTGCTTTCTCAAAAATCCTTTGGTATAATCTTTCCAAGGGGGTTCTCCCACCGGGAGCCCACTGGAACACATCAATAGGAGGCGTCATTCCATCCATGCAAAAAGGCAGCATTTCCATTCACGCGCAAAACATCATGCCCATCATCAAGCGATGGCTTTATTCCGATAAGGATATCTTTATCCGGGAGCTGGTTTCCAACGGCTCCGACGCCATCACCAAGCAAAAAATGGCCCATCCGGACTGCCAGGATGAGTACAAGATCACCGTCACCCTGGACGAGAAAGCCGGAGAGATCCGCTTTAGTGACAACGGCATTGGCATGACCGGCGAAGAAGTGGAAAAGTACATCAACCAAGTGGCTTTTTCCGGCGCGGAGGAGTTCCTCAAAAGCTATGAGGGCGAGGACAAGGGCGGCATCATCGGCCATTTCGGCCTGGGCTTCTATTCCGCCTTCATGGTGGCGGACAAGGTGACCATTCAGACCCTTAGCGGCAGCGAGGGCGCGGCCCCTGTATGCTGGGTCAGCGAGGACGGCATGGAGTTCTCCATGGCGGAGGGAAACCGCAGCGCCCGGGGAACAGACATCCTCCTGCACATCAGCGAAGAGGAAAAGGAATTTTTGCAAGAATTCAAGGTCCGCGATGTGTTAAAGCGCTATTGCGGCTTCATGGCCACTCCGGTCTATTTTGAGGCGGTGAAAGAAGCGCCTGTAGGCAGCGAACAAGGCGGCGAGCAAAAGGAAGAAAGCGATGCCCCTAAGGGCCCGGAGCACATCAACAGCCTGGCGGCCCTGTGGTTGAAAAGCCCCAAAGATTGCACCGAGGAAGAGTACAAGTCCTTTTACAAGCAGGTTTTTCACAACTATGAGGACCCGCTGTTCTACGTGCACCTGAATGTGGACTATCCCTTCAACCTGAAAGGCATCCTGTACTTCCCCAAGCTCAGCAACGACTTTGGGTCCCGGGAAGGCGAAATCAAGCTTTTCAGCGGCCAGGTGTTCGTAGCGGATAATATTAAGGAAGTGATCCCGGAATTCCTGATGCTGTTAAAGGGCGTCATCGACTGTCCGGACCTGCCCCTGAACGTCAGCCGCAGCTTCCTGCAAAATGACGGCTATGTGAAAAAGCTCTCCGCCTACATCACCCGCAAGGTGGCGGACCGCCTGGTGAGCCTGTTTAACACCGAGCGGGAGGCGTACCAGGGCTACTGGGACGACATCCATCCCTTTGTGAAATACGGCTGCATGAGGGACCCCAAGTTCTACGAGCAAGTGAAGGACACGCTGCTGTTTAAGACCACCAAGGGCGGGTACATGACCCTGGCGGAATACGCCAGCAAGAACGAGGGCGCTTTGGGCAAAAAGGTCATCTATAGCAACGACCCCGCCCGCCAAACCGCTTCCATCTCCCTGTATGACGGCAAGGGCATCGACGTGGTGGTGCTGGACGCGCTGATTGACCTGAACTTCATCAGCTTTATGGAGTATTCCGGCAACATCCCGGAGCTGCAATTTGTGCGGGTGGACGGCGATGCCAGCAGCTTTACCCAGGAGCAGGACGGCGAGGCCGCCAAGGCTACCCAGGCACAAGAAGAAGCCTTGTCTGAGCTGTTCAAAACGGCGCTGGGCCAGCAGGACTTGACCCTGAAGCTGCAAACCCTCACCGATGCCAGCCTGCCCGCGCTGCTGATCCAGGACGAGCAGGGCCGCCGGTTCAGCGAAATGAGCAAAATCTACGGCCAGGACTTCAAGATGCCCGAGCGGTTCACCTTGGTGCTCAACCAGGGAAATGCCATTGTGCAAAGCCTGCTACAGGCGGAGGCGGGCGAAAAGCGGGACTTGATGGCTGCCCAGCTCTACGACCTGGCCCGGATGAGCACCCGTCCCCTTGAGAAAGAAGAAGTCACCGCTTTCTTACAGCGCAGCAACCAGCTGCTGGAGATGCTTTGCAAGTAAGTCCTTGGAACCATCGTCCATACCGCGCATTCCTACGGCCCTGTTGGGTTGTAGGGATTTTTTTGTAACAATTTTGCAATAAAAGCAGGATTTCCGTCATGAATCTCGTACTTTGTTTAAGGAGGGCAGATCGGCAAAGACGGTCTGTGAGCCCCTGCATTTTAGTCGAAAGGAGGCGCTGTATGGCCAAGCGTTTTTTCTGTGCGCTCCTCTGTGTGGCGCTGCTATGTCCTGCCGGTTTGGGAGCCTTGGCGGATACCCCGCGGGAGATTTCCCCCCTGGACTATGACACCATGCCCGGCCCCCAGGAGGGACAGCACCACTATTTATTGGCCTGCGTGGACAACTGGCAGGGCAACGCCAAAAATCTAGGCAACACCGACGGCGTGATTTTGGTGACCCTGGATACCCGGGCGAAGCGGCTGCTGTTTACCACCTTTTCCCGGGAAATGCTGGTGAAGCGTCCGGATGGCGCCATTGGCCGGATCACCTACCAAGCCAAAACCTACGGCCCCGAAGCCCTTTGCCAAACCATCAGCACCCATTTTGGCGTGAAGGTGGACAAGTACATCCTCTTTGACATGGACAACATCCAAACCATCATCGACGCCATGGGCGGGGTGTACATTACCGTCACCAATGCCGAGGCCGATTACCTGAACCGGTACCGCATCACCCGGGACAGCACCCAGCCCAGCATGGACAAGGCGGGCACCTATCTGTTTGGCGGCCACGCGGCGGTGATTTACATGCGCATCCGCAAGGTGGGAAACGAGGGCGACGCGGGCCGTACCCGCCGCATGCGCACCGTACTTTCCACCCTCACCCAGAAATACAAGGAAATCTCTTTGGACCAGGCTCTGACCCTTCTCAATGCCGTATCTGAAAACATGGTGCTCACCAACATGACCCTGGGGGACTTGATGGAGGCCGTAGGCTGCGCGCTGGAGCTGCGGGGCGTGGCCCCGGAAGGCCTGCAAATGCCGCCCAATGAGCTGATGGAGCCCATCGTCTACGCGGGCATGACCACCCGCCAGGTGGACTTTGAAGCCGCCCGGAATATGATGGCGGAGTTTTTGGACAGCAGCTATGCGGTGGTGGACGAATAGGAAAGGCGGGCATAGCAAACCAGCCTGATGCCGGACCCCTATGGGATTGCGCTAGGTCCCACAACAAAGCATCCTTGGTTTTGTGCATAGCAAAAGTGGCTCCGATCGATCGAAGCCACTTTTTGCATGCACGCCTGATGCCTTACGCCTTGGCGGCTTCCACCAACTTGGTGAAGGCGGCCGGGTCGTTCACGGCGATGTCCGCCAGCATCTTGCGGTTGATGGTGATGTTGTTCTTTTTCAGGCCGTTCATGAGCACGGAATAGCTCATGCCGTTCATGCGGGCCGCGGCGTTGATACGGGTAATCCACAGGCGGCGGAAATCGCGCTTGCGGAGCTTACGGCCCACGTAAGCATAGCGCAGGCTGCGGGCCACCTGCTCGCTGGCGGCGCGGTATTGCTTGGACTTGCTGCCAAAATACCCTTTGGCAAGCTTAAACACCTTGCGGCGCTTTTTATGAGCGTTCACCGCTCTCTTAATACGTGCCATGTTTTTCTCCTCCTTGAATCCTCAGCAAAGCTTATTTGTAGGGCAGAAGCTTGTGAACGGTGCGGGCCTCGGCCGCGTTGTCCACAATGCCGTCCGCGCGCAGGTGACGGGTCCGCTTGGTGGTTTTCAGGTGCACCTGGTGGTTGGCGTTCATCTGCTTATGCTTTACCTTACCTGTCTTCGTGAAGGAAAAACGCTTCGCTGCGCCACGATGGGATTTTTGCTTGGGCATGGGGGTTGTCCTCCTCTCCGTGTGCAAACCGCGCTACGCCTTGGGCGGAAAAAACGCGGGTTTGCCGAATGCTGATCAGATCATATTCTCGCTTTCGCGCTTGATCTTTTTGGTGGGAAGCTCTTTTTGCTCCTTTGGGGCGCTGTCCTCGGCGGCTTCCGCCGCGTTTGCCACTTGCAGTTCTTTGCGCTTTTGGCTCTTCTCCGCAAAGCTCTTCTTTTCGGCCTTGGGCGCCAAAATCATAATCATATGGCGGCCTTCCAGCAGGGGGCGGCGCTCCACAGTGCCGTATTCTTCAATGCGGCCAGCAAAATCCTGCATGATTTTCATGCCGATGTCCGCGTGGGCGATTTGGCGGCCCCGAAACCGGATGCTCACCTTCACCTTGTCGCCATCTTGGAGAAACTTCACGGCGTTTTTGAACTTGGTCTGCACGTCGTTTTCCTCAATGGTGGCGGAAAGCTGCACTTCTTTCAAGGTGACAATGCGCTGGTTCTTGCGCAGTTCACGCTCGCGCTTGGACTGCTCGTAGCGTTGCTTGTCGTAGTCCATCAGCTTACACACAGGTGGCTGCGCGTTGGGGACGATCTTCACCAGGTCCAGCTCGGCGGCCTCCGCCTTTTCCAGGGCTTCCCTGGTGGACATGATGCCCAACTGCTCGCCATCCGCACCAATCAGGCGGATTTCTCTGTCGCGGATTTCTTCATTGATCATCGGCTCGTTGATATCCATACACCTCCCAGTTTTTTCGCAAGCTGTCTTTTTGCGGTGGACACAAAAAAACGCCGGGTAAACTACCCGCCGCTACGGACCCCAGGGTCTCACGTGCCACAACCGATGCAAAGCGAATTCGCATGGTGAGAAGCGGGCAGCCTCTACTTACAACGAATACTGTATCATGGCTTTTGATGGTTGTCAAGGTGCGGTGCGCAGGTTTTCCACAGAGCCTTGTACGGGTGTCAATGATGAGTGAAAAAATCAAAAGGAATGAATGATCCTACTCCAGGGATTCATCAATCAAAATTTCGATCCGTTCATAATGGTTCCTCTTGGCGGGGATGGTGCCAAACAACAGATAATCGGAAAGCTGCTTGATGGCATGCCTGCCCTGGGCCGAGGGATGCTGGTTGAGCAGCGCGGCCACATACCCTTTTTTTAAATATTGTAGGCTGACCTCCTGCACGTCAAAAGCGATGATTTTGATTTTGCCAAGGAGCCCCGCATCCTCCAGGGCTTGAAAGCCACCGCTGTATCCGCCTGCCGCAAAGAACACCAAATCGATATCCGGATGGCGGGAAATCAGGTTGGACAGGGCCTTGTAGGCGATCACATCGTCATCGAAGCTTTGCGCCGGGTCCAAAAGCACATAACCCCGCTGGGAAGCCACCATGGCGTCGCAAAAACCCGCCACGCGCTTGTTAAGGCCGGTCATGCTCCGGGAACCGGTCAGGGTGGCGATTTTGCTTTTCTCGGGCAGGATCTGCTTGGCAAAGCCCCCCGCAATGCGTCCGCTCCGATAATGGTTGCAACCCACAAACGAAAAGTATTCAAACCCGTCCAGCAGGGCGCTCACCACCAATACCGGAATCCCCTTGGCGGTGAATTCCTGTAGCTTGTCGGCCACGCGGGTGCTGTTGGCCGGGGTAATGGCCAAGGCGCTGACACCCTGCTGCAACAGCTCATCCAGCAAATACAGCTGCTGGTCCACGTCAAAGCCGCCGGAGATTTTGATTACGCTGGCGATGTTGTAGGTGTCCAGGCTTTCCAGCGTTTTGATCATGCCCGAAAGGATTTCGCTAAAATACTGGTGGCCTACGGCGTTTACCAGTACCCCGATTTTGAGCTGTCGCTGGGAGGTGGCCAGGGTGCGGGCAGCAAAATTGGAATGATAGCCGACGCTTTCCGCCACGGACTTGATGCGCTCCGCGGTTTCCGGCTTCACCCCGCCCCGGCCGTTGAGAACCCGGTCTACCGTTCCCCTGGATACGCCGCACAGATAAGCAATCTCGGTCATGGTGATTGCCACGCCGCTTCCCTCCTTCTATCCGCTTTTCTGTATTTCATATGATACGGTACGAGCGGGAGCATTGTCAACAAATATTACAATGTTACACGGGCACGTAACATTGTGAAAGAAATGATGAAATCCATCCACCATTTTGGAAATTTTGGGGAGCTTAAATAAAAAATTGCCTGCATTTTCAAGCATTTTGTGAAATGTTACAAAAAGCGTGCGCGTTGACAGTGTACCATGGGGCTGCTATACTACGCGCAAATAAACCGTCGCATAGGGGCAATAAAAGAAAGGCTGGTAGTTGAAATGAAAAAGTCGATGGCTCTATTCCTGGCACTGGTTTTGACTGTTTCCTGTTTTGCGTGCGCCTTGGCCGCTGAGGCTCCCGTTGTGGTTCGCATGGGTATTTTGGATGGCTGGACGGGCGCCCCCGTCAAGTATGTGGTGGATAACGGCCTGGACACGGCAGCCGGCATCAAGATCGAGTATCTTGTCTTCTCCTCCGGCGCGCCCGCCAACGAAGCCATGATCGCCGGAGACATTGATTGCGCCATCATCGGCGGCGGCGCGTCTGTGCCCGCCCTGGCCAACTTGAATTCCAAAATGATCATGGAAGTGAACAACGATACCATCGGCATGAGCCTGATCGCCCGTGCGGACCTGCCCTGCGCTTCCGTTACCGGCGCTGTGGCCGACAAGGCGGACTTGAAGGGTGACGCCGCTTCCATCAAGGGCGCCACCATTTTGACCACCGCGGGCACCCTGCAATACTATTGCACCCTCAAGTACCTGGAGGCCATTGGCCTGAAGGTGGAGGACGTGAACCTGGTCTCCATGGATGCCAACCAGGCTTACCAGGCCTTCATGCTGGGCGAGGGAGACATCCTGACCTGCTCCAACAACTACTCCTTTGACCTGGTGAAGGAAGGCAACGTGGAGCTGGCTTCCCTGACCACGCTGAACTGCGCCGCCACTGCTCAGGTGGTTTGCAGCGACGCGGCCTTCAACAATCCCGAGAAGAGGAAGGGCTTGGCCACCCTGTGCCAGGTGCTGGCCAACACGAACGATACCCTCAATGGCGACCTGGAAGTGGCCGTGAAGAACTACCTGGATTGGGTCACGCTCAATGGCGGTTCTCTGAAAGAGGAGAGCGCCCGGGCCATTATGGGGGCAAAGCCCTACTTTGGCGTGGAGGCCACCAAAACCCGCGAGCTTGGCGCCGATTTCCTGAACAACTTCGTAGAATTCTACATTCTGACCGAGCAAATCGAGCCCGAGCAGAAGGAAGTCATCCAATCCAATGTGCGCACGGATGTTTTGGTAGAGGCCGGCCTCAAATAAGGCAGAAAACAGAAGGAACCGCGCATGCTCACTGGCGACCCGCCAGTGAGCATGTTTTAAGGAGAGTTTTGGATGAAGAACAAGGCCAAATACCTGCTGATTTCCCTTTTCAGCCTAAGCCTTTTTATCTTTGTATGGTATCTGGTAACCGATATTTTGCACACCTTTCCTCCCCAGGCGTTGCCAAGTCCCACCAAGGTGGTGACTACGCTGGTCAACAAGTTTTCGCGCCGGGCCCCGGATGGCGGCACCATGATGGAGCACGTCTTTGCCAGCCTGCAGCTGGCTCTGTACGGATTCTCCCTGGGGGCTGTGATCGGCATTCCCACGGGGATTGCCATGGCCTGGTACCGCAAGGCGGACCTCCTGGTCACCCCGGTTTTCCATTTCCTGCGGCCGATCCCGCCCATTGCCTGGATTCCCCTGATGCTGATCTTCTTTGGGATCGGGCAAACGGCCAAGGCGGCCGTGATCTTTGTTTCCACCGTGACCAACTGCATTTTGAACAGTTACATCGGCATTAAGCAAACCAAGGATGTGCATGTGTGGGTTTCCCGCACTTTTGGCGCAAGCAGCCGACAAACCCTTTTCAAAGTGGCGATCCCCTCGGCCTTGCCCATGATTTTTGCCGGGCTCAGCCTGTCCATGAATCTGGCGTGGATGTCCCTGGTGGCGGCGGAAATGCTGGCGGCCGACAAGGGTCTGGGCTATATGATCCAGTACGCCCGCATGATGGCCCGCGTGGATTTGGTCATCGTGGGAATGATCATGATCACCATCATTGGCGCGATTCTGAACAAAATCCTGAGCAGCATCGAGCATGCTGTGGTCAAAGGGAGGCATATGCAGTGAACCGCAAAAAGAGTCGCGGGCTGGAAGGCTCCCGGTGGGAACCGCTGGTATACGGGCTGATTTCTATGGTGTTTGTGCTTTTCGTTTGGCATCTGGTCTCCCAGGGGGGCAGGATTGGCAAGTTCTTCCCCAGCCCTTTTGTGGTGATTTCCGATTTTCTCAAGTCTTTCGTGGTACCCATTGGCCGCAACACCATGCTGGAGCATATCTTTTTCAGTCTGCGCCGGGTGGCCACCGGCTTTGGGCTGGGCGTTTTGATCGGTATCCCTCTGGGGTTGGTCATGGCCTGTTCCAAAGCCTGCAGAGCGTTCTTTATGCCATTGTTCAGTATCGTGCGCCCCATTCCCGGCTTGGCCTGGATTCCCTTGGCCATTTTGTGGTTTGGCCTGGGAGAGCAATCGAAGTACTTCCTCATTTGTATGACGGCGCTGGTGGGCATTACCATGCAAACCTTTTTTGGCGCTTTGTATGCCGATCCCGTTTTGATTGGGGCCGCCAAAATGTTGGGAGCCAACAAGCTGCAGCTGTTTGTGAATGTGATTTTGCCCTCCGCCGTTCCCAACATTTTCGCCGGGCTTCAGGGCAGCTTTGCGGGGGCCTGGTGCGCTGTGATTGCCGCCGAAATGATCCGGTCCGATGAGGGCACCGGCTGGATTATTTTCAATGGCATGAATTACGCCAACACGGCCCAGGTCATCGTGGGCATGGTGGCCATCGGCATCGTGGGCCTGATCACGTCCGGCCTTTTGAAAGCTTTGGAAAGGAGGCTGTGCGCATGGAAGGTACAAGGGAAATGAACCCTGTGATTGAATGCAAGGGAATCGGAAAAACGTTCCAAAGCAAGCACACATTTCTGGAGGTGCTGCGGGATTTTTCGCTGAGCGTGAGGGAGAACGAGTTTGTGGTGCTGCTGGGCCCGGGCCAATGCGGCAAAACCACGCTGATCAATATCATCGCCGGGCTGGAGCCCGCCACCTCGGGCCAGGTGCTCTTTGAGGGCCAACCCATTACGCAGCCCAACCCTAAGCTGGGGATGGTCTACCAGACCACCGCCCTGTTCCCTTGGTTTTCCGTGATGAAGAACGTGGATTTTGGCCCCCGCATGAAACGCATGCCCAAGGCCGAGCGCCTGGCGAAGGCGCAGCATTTTATTGACCTGGTGGGCCTGACCGGGGTTGAGAAGGCGTACCCCATCAAGCTGTCCGGCGGCATGCGCCAGCGGGTGGGTATTGCACGGGCCTACTGCAACGACCCCTCGGTACTCTTGATGGACGAACCCTTTGGCCATTTGGATGCCCAAACCCGCTATTCCATGCAGGACGCCATTCAAAGCATTTGGAGCCAGGAGAAGCGCACGGTGATCTTTATCACCAACAATATTGAGGAGGCCATCTTCCTGGCAGACCGAATCATTCTTCTGACCAACTGCCCCGCCAACGTGAAAAAGGAGATCCGGGTGGACCTTCCCCGACCCCGGGATTATGTTTCCAGAGATTTCCTGAAAATCCGTGAGGAGATCAGCGAAATTTTTGAAATTACGAAGTGAGGGATCGGCATGAACAAAGTGGAAGTAAAGAACCTGACGAAAAGCTTTGGTGATTTGCTGGTGCTGGACAACGTATCCTTCGATGTGGCGGAGGGGGAATTTTTGTGCATTGTGGGGCCTACGGGCTGCGGCAAAACCACCTTCCTCAATAGCCTGACCCAAATTTACGAGATCGACAGCGGTTCCATTCTCATCAAGGGGGAGGCAGTGGACCTCAAAAAGCACAGCCTGGCCTATATCATGCAGGAGTACTCCACCATGTCCTGGCTGAATGTTCGGCAAAACGTGCAGTTTGGCCTGGAAATCAAGGGGCTTTCCAAAAAGGAAATGCGGGAGAAAACAGACGCCGCGCTGGAGATGGTGGGCCTGACACAATTTGCGGAGTACTACCCCAATCAGCTCTCCGCCAGCATGATGCAGCGGGTGGCCATTGCCCGGGCCTTCGCCGTGCAGCCGGATCTGCTGCTGATGGACGAGCCCTATGGCCAGCTGGACTTGGAGCTGCGCTTTAAGCTGGAGGATGAACTGCTAAGCCTGTGGCGCAAGCTGGGCACCACCGTGGTATTCATTACCCACAACATTGAAGAGGCGGTGTATTTAAGCCAGCGCATCCTGGTGCTCACCAACAAGCCCACGAGCATCAAGGAAAACATAATCAATACCTTGCCCTATCCGCGTTCGGTCACCTCGGAGGCCTTCATTGAGCTCCGCAACCGGGTCACCGCACTGATCAAGTGGTGGTAGGGCATGGAGAGCCTTCAGATGCGGGAGGCCCTTTCGGGGGCGGAAAAAACCATACTGACCGATCCCCTTTGCCAAAAGCCAGTGGAGGCGGTGCGGCTGAAAAACGAAGCCGGCCTGGAGCTGGTTTGCGTTCCAGACCGGGCCCTGGATCTCTATTCCCTCCGCTTGGATGGCAAGGCCGTGAGCTATACCAATCCACAGGCGGGGATTTCTCCGGAAAATTTTGCGGAGGACGGAACAGAGGGGTTTGCCAAGAACTTTTTTGTGGGCTTTTTGACGACTTGCGGCCTGATCCAGTCCGGGCGGCCCTGCCAGGAGGCCGGGCGGAGGTTCGGCCTCCATGGCAGGATTTCCAATACGCCCTGCAGCCCGGTGGAGATTTGGGAAACCCAAGAGGATATCCATGTGCGGGGAACGGCCCAGGAGGTCCATCCGGCAGGGGAACATATGCGGCTTTTGCGCACCCTGCGGCTTGATAAGCATACGCCCACTCTGGAAATCCACGACCGTGTGACCAACCTGGGGGCTGCGCCAACGCCCTATATGATCATGTATCATATCAATTTTGGAGAGCCTTTTTTATCTCCAAAGCTAAAGATTTCCGCTGATTTCACCTACATCGAGGACCGGGACACCGGAACCCTGGCCCCCCTGGAAGCCGTGACAGGCATGGGAACCCAGGGTACCAGAGGCAGGGAAAAGGTGTTTTATACCCAGGCCGATTTACAGGGTGGCGTCCTGCTGGAAAACCGGGAGGCGGAAATGGGGCTTCTTCTGACCGCCCAGGGGGACGGCCTGGACTGGCTGGGCATTTGGCAAAGCTTTCATGGGACGCCCGCCATTTTGGGGATCGAGCCCTGCAATTGCCCTGGTCTGGGGCGGGTGAATGCCCGCAAGCGTGGGCTGCTGCCGCTGCTTTCCCCAGGGGAAACCCGGGAAAACCGGATCCTCGCCAGCTTTTACAGGCCCACGTAGACGATACATCTAAAGGAGGACTTCACCTTGAAAGCGATCATGGTCATGTTTGATACGTTAAACCGGCATTTTTTGCCCTGTTATGGCTGCGATTGGGTACATGCGCCGAATTTCCAGCGGCTGGCGGAGCGCAGCGTGACCTTTGATCAGTGCTACGTGGGAAGCATGCCCTGCATGCCCGCCCGGCGGGAGTTGCACACGGGGCGGTATAATTTTCTGCACCGCAGCTGGGGGCCCATCGAGCCTTTTGATGATTCCGCTGTGGAAATGATGAGCGCCGCAGGGGTCTATACCCATCTGGTGACGGACCACCAGCATTACTGGGAAGACGGGGGAGCGACCTACCATTTCCGCTATTCTTCCTTTGACTTCATCCGCGGCCAGGAGGGGGACCCCTTCCTTGGGGATGTAAGGGCCATGAAGGGCATAAACAAAATCAAAAATACCGCGGGGCAGTTCAAAATGGCCATGGATCAGGTCAACCGCGCCCGCATGCAAAGGGAAGAGGATATGCCGCTGGCCAAAAGTTTTGCGGCGGGCCTGCGCTTTATGGAGGAGAACCGAGAGGAGGACCGGTGGTTTTTGCAGTTGGAGTGCTTTGACCCCCACGAGCCCTTTTTTGTGCCGGAAAAATACAAGGCTCTTTATCCGGACGCCTATGAGGGTGAGCCCTTTGATTGGCCCGGCTATGGCCGCGCCGAGGCGGACCCGGTGAAGCGGGATCACATCCGCAAAACCTACGCCGCCCTCTTGTCCATGTGCGACGAGTACCTGGGCAAGCTGCTGGACATGATGGACCGCTACGACATGTGGAAGGATACGCTGCTGATCGTCAACACGGATCACGGGTACCTGCTGGAGGAACACGACTACTGGGGCAAGAACATCATGCCCTGGTACAATGAAACCGCGCATACTCCATTGTTCCTCTGGGACCCCCGCCATGGCGTGGCAGGGGAGCGCAGGGACAGCCTGGTGCAGACCATCGACCTGCCCGTCACCCTGCTGGATTTCTTTGGCATTGAAAAAACGGCCGACATGGAGGGCCACGCGCTGGGCCCGGTGATCGAAAAGGACCAGGCTGTCCGGGAGGCGGCGCTGTTCGGCCTGTTTGGCGGCCACGTGTGCGTTACGGATGGACGGTATGTGTACATGCGGGGAATTGGCCAGGGGGATAACGCGCCCCTGTATCAATACACCTATATGCCCATGCACTTATACAACCTGTTTTCTGTGCCGGAAATGCGCACGGCGGAGTTGGCGGAGCCCTTTTCCTTTACCAAGGGCTGCCGCCCTCTGAAAATCAAAAGCGGAAGATGGGTGGACAAGGACACCCATGCCCGCATTGGCTATGTGGAGCCAGAGCATTTGCGCGAGGACCTTTTATTTGATCTCACGGAGGACCCAGGCCAGGAGCGGCCCTTGCAGGATTCCGCCCTTGAGGCTAGGATGCTGGACCAAATGGTGGCGCTAATGGAGAAGAACGACGCGCCTGCGGAGCAATACCAACGCCTCAGGATTCATGCCGGCGCAAAATAAGGCGCGGCCTGTGCCAAAACCTGCCACGGACGGCGAGGAGAATGATGGGATGAAGCTGTACTGGGGAGACCTGCACAACCATTGTGGAATATCGTATGGCTTTGGCAGCCTGGAAAACGCCTTGAAAATCGCCCGGACACACCTGGATTTCACCTGCGTTACCGGCCATGCCATGTGGCCGGACATGTACCCCCGGAACCCGGAAACCGCCTTTGTGGTGGACTTTCATGAAAGAGGCTTTCAAAAGCTGCGGGAGCGCTGGCCAGAGGTGCTCCGCAGGGTGAACGAATATAACACGGAGAGCCTGGTCACCTTTCAGTCCTATGAAATGCATTCCTCACGGTATGGGGATCATCATTTTGTGTCGCCGGACGGCCATTTGCCTCTGATAGAGCGGGAAAGTCCGGGGGAGATCGTCCGAGATTGCGGGTGTCGGGCCATAGCCATTCCCCACCACATCGGCTATACGCCCGGATACCGGGGCATCGACTGGGCGCTATTTGACCCGGCCATCTCTCCGGTGGTGGAGGTATTTTCCAAGCATGGCTGCGCCATGCGGGAGGACGGACCCTTTCCCTATTACCACGATATGGGCCCCCTGGACCCCCGAAACACCGCCCAGGAGGGCCTGAAAAGGGGCCTTCGGTTTTCCTTCGCCGGGTCCACCGATCACCACGCGGGATTTCCGGGCTCTTATGGGGATGGGATGACCGGGGTGTGGGCCAGGGAGAAAACCCGGGAAGGCCTTTGGGATGCGCTGATCAAGGGGCATACCTACGCGGCCACGGGAGACCGGATCGCCTGCGCTTTTACGTTGAACGACGCCATGATGGGGGATGCCCTGGAGGCGGGAAGGCGGCATCTCTGTTTTGAGGTTCAGGGGGACGCGCCCCTGGAGCAACTCATCATTCGTAAAAACGGGCGCGTGGCGGCTTTTTCCATGCCGGAGGCGCGGGATTTGGAGAAGGATCCAGGGGGTGTCTATCTACTCAGGCTGGAAATGGGCTGGAGCAGTTCTCCGGACAAACACCATTGGGAGGGCGAGCTGCGGGTGGAAGACGGGGAGATTTTGCGAGTGCAGCCGTATTTCCGAGGATTGAACGCGCTAAGCCCCAGCGACAGCGAGGTCAACAGCCAGGAGGCTACCAACGCGCTGGACAACGGCTTTGCCAGACCGGAAGCGGGCAGGGCCCAGTTCCGCTGCGATACCGTTTGTAACAAGTCCACTTTGCATCCCCAGACCTCGGCTTTTTTGTTTGAGGTGCAAGGACAGCCAGACAGCCGCGTTCAACTGGCGGTGAACGGGCAAAGATTTGCGATGCCGCTGAAAGACCTTTTGCGGCAGGGCTTTACCGCGCAAACAAAGCCGTGGCATTCTCATGCCTTCAAGATGCACACGGCCTATGCCGCCGCGGCTTGCCGGGCGGTGCTGGAATGGGACGATGAGCCCTCCGGGAGCCGGGACGTTTACCAGGCGGAGGCCGTGCAGATCAACGGACAACGGGCGTTTGTATCGCCTATTTTTGTGGAGCGGTAAAAACTGCCTTTTATCCTTTGCTTTGGGTACGCTTTGATGATGCCGCACAAGTCAAGCGGAATCAAACTTGCTCCCATTATGGTTTTATAAAATTAAATTTTATTTGATTATATTTTCGATTGGTGCTACAATATGTTTGTGAAGCGATGGGAGGTGCTGGATTGGACCCGCTGAAACTGGAAAACCAGCTATGCTTTCCGCTGTACGCGGCGGCGCGGGGTGTGGTGAAGCTGTATACGCCGCTGCTGGATCAAATGGGCCTGACCTACACCCAGTACGTCACCCTGATGCTGCTGTGGGAGCACAAGAGCCTCACGGTGAAGCAATTGGGCGAAAGGCTGTATCTGGACTCCGGCACACTGACGCCGCTGCTGAAAAAACTGGAAGCCCAGGGGTATGTGGCACGTCAGCGCTCGAAGGAAGATGAGCGCAGCCTGATCGTTACCCTCACAGACGCGGGCGCGGCGTTGCGGGAACAGGCCCTGGGCATTCCGGCAGCCATCGGCCAGTGCATTCAGCTGAGCGCCGGGGAAGCCGAGACGCTGTACACCCTGCTGTATAAGCTATTGGGCCAGATGTGAGCGCGGCGGCAGGCAAAGCAATCAAACCAATCAAAGAACAGAAGGAGCATGGATGATGAACGTATATGATTTCACAGTCAAGGATAACAAGGGGAACCCCGTTTCGCTGTCGGACTACCGGGGCAAGGTGCTGCTCATCGTCAACACGGCCACCAAGTGCGGCCTGACGCCCCAGTACGAGGCGCTGGAAGCGCTGTACAAAAAGTACCAGGACAAAGGGCTGGTCATTCTGGACTTCCCCTGCAACCAGTTCCTGGGGCAAGCCCCCGGAACGGACGAGCAGATCACGGAATTTTGCACACTCCATTACAGCACCAGCTTCCCGCGCTTCCAAAAGATTGACGTCAACGGCAAGGATGCCGATCCGCTATATGTGTGGCTGCGGGAGCAAGCGCCGGAGGACCACAACGATGAGGAAAGCAAGTCCTTTGAGAAGAAGGTGAAGGTCCTCAAGCCTTTTGCCAAGGCGGGGGACATCAAGTGGAACTTCGGCAAGTTCCTGATCAATCGGGAGGGGAACGTCCATGGCCGCTATTCCCCGGCGATGAAGCCGGAGCAACTGGGGGCGGAAATTGAGATGCTGCTCTAAACGGACGAGGAGGGATTCCCATGGACGTTTTTGAAACCATCAAAGCTCGGCGTTCCACGCGCAGCTACAGCGGAAGGCCGATCGAAGAAGCCCATTGGCAGGCGGTGGAGGCGGAGCTTGGTAAGCTGTCGGCGGAATATTCCGTTCGCTTAGCCTTGCTCAAGAACGAATTGCAAGGCAAGGCGGATGCCCCCGGCAGGCCATTCGGCACCTATGGGGTGATCAAGCGCCCGGAGGCGTTCCTTGCCGCCGTCTGCCCCAGCACCCGGGACGGGCTGCTGGCCGCGGGCGCAGCCCTGGAAAAGGCGGTGCTGCTGTGCGCCTCCCTCGGCCTGGGCACCTGTTGGCTGGGCGGCAGCTTCAAGCGGGGCGAATTTGGGGCCGCGCTGACCGTGGGGCCGGAGGAACGGATTCCCGCCGTCATCTCTGTGGGGTACCCGGCGGAAAAAGAAGGGCTGCTGGGCAGTGTTATGCGTCGGGGCGCGAAGTCCGACCAGCGCAAACCCTACGAAACGCTGTTCTTCGATGGGAGTTTTGGGACGCCGCTGCAACCGGGCGGCGATGACCTCAGCGCGGCCCTGGAGATGGTGCGCCTGGGACCGTCAGCCTCCAACAAGCAGCCCTGGCGCGGGGTGAAGGCTTCAGATGCCGTGCACTTTTACATCGCCCATACGCCGGGCTATGCGAAGATGCTGCCCTTTGACATGCAGATGCTGGACATGGGCATTGCCATGGCGCATTTTGAGCTGGCGGCCCGGGCGAAAGGAATGGCTGGCGGCTGGGCGCAGGCCGACCCGCGCCTAAAAGACGTGCCCGCGCAGACGGAGTATGTGCGAAGCTGGTTGCATTCATAGGTTGCTTCTTCCTATCTGGCGCGCAGGAGGGGTTCGCCTTGGAGATATTTCAGTAGGATCGTTGTTCGATGAAACCGCTCTCGTCCAAGAACACCAGGCGTCCCGGGTCAAGCGTTTGTTAATCCTGCTTCCATGCTTGGCGCCTGAGCGCAACATCTTCTCTGCTTTGCTCAGCTGCGTGTGCCGTTTTTTTACGCCGCAAGCCTAACTTTTTGTTGATGGTGTTGCATAGCGCAGGAACGCTTACTGGCAACGAAAATTCATCGATTAGTTCTTGTAATGAGATATCTGGCTGTTCTTTGATTTTCTCGGTGATGCGGGCAAGCGTTTCCTCGTTGATCCGCGGCTTGCGACCATTGTTCAATGGCCGCGGATCAGTGCTTCCTGTTTCTTTGTATAGGATCAGCAAGCGAGTGACTACGCTTGGCTTATCTGCAATTCCCTTGCGATCTTACTGTTGCTGTCCCCTCGTTCTTTTGCCTTGATCACTCGTTTGCGTATATCTTTCGATAATGGTGCTGGCATGCGATCACCGCCTTTTCACCATTATAATATACTTGTCACGTTTGTTAATTTGCTCTAAAATTGAGTTTTCGTTTTTGAGGCCCTCCGTGGCCGTCTGCACCTTCTGCGCAAGGCTCAGGTGTGCAGCGCCCCCAAAGGCGGCGGCATTTTTCAACCGGGTAATGGTCTCTGTAAGCGCCCGCATCAGCAGGCTGCTCAGCCCGTCTTTGTCCAGGGCGGTAAGCTGGGCCAGTATGCCGGATGCATCCTGCCCAGGAAAGAGGGCCTCCATCAGCTGCATGGGTAGGTCTTGCAGGGTTTCCATGGCGGTGAGATAGGCCCCGATGGGCATTTTCTTGATGGTATAGCCCCGCACCTTGATACTCCTGGGCAGCGACACGGAAACGCTGCTGGGCTTGGTGGCCTTGCCGAAAAAGTTGGAAATGGTTTGCATGGGATGCCTCCTTAAATTTGTATTGAAAAAGCCCAACCTGTGCAGTCGAGCCTCTTTTTTGTTTGACAAATGCTATCGAATATGATATCATTATTCTCAAACGGGTGATTTTTGTGCAAATTCTTCTACAAAAGCAGCCGCAGAAATATCTTGCATCCGTAGATGCGCCTACCAGGGTCAAGCTTTACAAAGCCCCGGACCACCTATCCCGGTTAGAGGGCGATATCAAGCGCCTAAAGGGGTATGATAACCTGTACCGGTATAAAATCGCCCATTACCGCATCCTGTTTTCCATAGATGTTGCGGGCAATTTGATCATTGTTTCCACCATCAACACCCGTACCAACATCAAGTATTAAGGAGGCCTCCTCATGACAGACGATATCAAAAAGAAACTGGCCGCCATTCCGGCGGAAGAACCCGACGCTGATGACCTCCGCATGATTGATGAGGCCGCCCGAATCAATAACGGCTCCACCATGTCGCTGGATGCCTTCATGGATTCCCTGGAAGGATACGGCGGTAGAATCCTCCTTCGTGTCCCCAGGAGCCTGCACAAGCGCCTTGTGGAAGAAGCGCGGATAGAGGGCGTAAGCCTCAACCAATACGCCCTTTACAAGCTAAGCAGATAAAAGGCTATCCCTCACCGGCAAGCGCAAGACCCAGCCAAGCGGCTGGGCCTTGTGAATGAAGTTGGACGGGCTTGGTTTACTCGTAATGGGTCCACATACGCAACACCCGGACGCTCTTGGCTGTCTCGTCCACAGCATACACCAAGCGATGTTGTCTATTGATCCGCCTTAAATAGCATCCAGCCAAATCACCACAAAGCTTTTCGTAGGGTGGTGGGTTCTGATAAGGGTCTTTCACCAGGAGATCAAGCAATTCTTTTGTTTTTTGTTCAAGCCTCGCCTGTTGAAGAAGCGCCTTGTCTTTTTGGGCGGCCTTAGAAAAATAAACGGCATACAACTTACCATTCCTCCTTGGGGTCGTATGCGGTACACTCTTCCTCCGGCGCGTTCTTGGCCTCCAGAATGCTTTGCACCAGTCCCGGCACGCTGTATAGGTGTAAAGTTTCCTGCATGGCGTTCCAATCGTCCTCAGAAACCAGCACGACATTGCCCTTGGGGCTGGATATGTGCACCGGGATGCTGTCCCTGTTCGCATTTCCAATCAGAGCATATAGGTTCTTCCGTGCATTGGTCGCATTGATATGTTCCATGCTCTCACCTCCACGCCTATTATAGCGTACGCTTTTGCGTGCGTCAAGCGCATTTTTTACCAAAACGGAAGGAGGGCGGGGGCCATTTCCCGCCCTCACCCCCCCTTCTTTTCGTTACGCCGCGGGCTTCTCTTCCGCCGCAGTCAAAAACGCATTGCACGCGGCCTCGTTGGCCTTGTCCGCCTCCAGCTGCATCATGGCCCAGGGCTTCAGCCCCGGCAACTGGGGCGTTTTGAACACCCCGGTAATGATGACCTCGCACACGGTGATGCTGTCCTTCTTGCTGGTGAAGTTGTCAAACCGGATGCCCGTCAGCTGGAACGCCCGGTAGTTGATGTACCAGGGCAGGCCGTCCACGGTGTCCACCACACAGCGCAGGGAATATTCCTTGCCCTGGATGTTGAAATTGCCTTCCAGCTTTAGCCCCGGCCAGAGCCAGAGGTATGTGCCGCAAAGGCGCTTCCCGGGGCGGGGCGATAGGTGCATCATGGGCCGCCCCTCTCGTAAAAATCCGCGTGATTGATGGGGTTCCTGATGCACTCCTGGCAGGCCTCCCCGTACTTGCCGCCGGGGCGGTGGACGCAGCCGATGCAGGCGTAGCGGCGCAGGAGGCATAGCGGCGCGGCAGCTCGGCAGCATGGTTTTTGTTCTGTGGCAAGATTGCCCGTTGATCATTCGCCAGCAAATCCATCTCACTCCCCCTTGCCATAGGCGAACATATGTGCTATAATGGGTCCGTTCCAACTCCTTCTATACCAACTACAACCAGGGGAGGGATGCTCCATCACAGAACTTTCCCTCCCCATTGATGCCTCCTGGCAGGGCCAGCCCCTTCGCCGGGTGGCGCTGGGGGCCCTGCAAATGAGCTATGGCCAGTTCAAGCGGGCCAAATTTCAGGGCCAGCTTCTGCTGGACGGGGTGCCTGTCCATGCGGATGCCCGGGTACAAACGGGGCAGCTGTTGGTGATCCGCATTCCCGAGGGGGAAAAGGCATGCCCCCTTCCCTACCCCCTGCCCCTGTCCGTGCCCTACCAGCACCTGGGCCTGCTGCTGGTGGACAAGCCCGCCCCGCTGCCTTCCGTGGCCTCCCGCAGCCCGGACCAACGCACCCTGGAAAATGCGCTCTATGCCCATTTGGGATGCCCAGACCCCTTCGTGTACCATCCCGTCAACCGGCTGGACAAGGGCACCAGCGGGCTGATGGCTGTGGCCCTCACGGCCCATGTGCAGCAGCTGCTACAGCAAACCTTGCACACAGATGCCTTCATCCGGCGGTATCTGGCTGTATGCGAGGGCGCGCCGCCCCAGCGGGAGGGCGTCATCGACGCCCCCATCGCCAAGGAAAGCGGCCCCTCTGTGCGGCGAAGGGTGGCAGCGGAGGGTAAGCCCGCCACCACCCTATACCGAGTCTTGGAAACCGCAGGCAGCCGCAGCCTGGTGGAGCTACAGCTGCAAACGGGCCGCACCCATCAAATCCGGGTGCATCTCTCCTGGCTGGGCTGCCCCGTGGTGGGCGACTTCCTCTATGGCCGGGAGGAGCCTTCCCTGCCGGGCCGTTTTGCCCTGCACAGTCACTTTTTGCGGCTGACCCATCCCCTCACCGGCCAGGAGGTGACGGCCACCAGCCCATTGCCCCAGGCGTTGCAACAGCTGCTTCTGCCCAGGCAGGCCCCTTAGGCCTCCTCAAGGAACTCTTCCGTCACCTTGCGCAGGACCCCTTCCCACTCTAAGAAGTCCATGTTGGAGACGTAGTACGCCTCCAGCTCATCGTGCAGGTCCTTGGCGGCTTTCAGCTGCTCCACCGCCCGCTGGATGAACAGCTCATAGGCGTTCTTGTCAAAGCTCTGTTCCTTGTCAGTGATCTCTTTCAGCTCCATGAACCGGCTGGCCTCGACGGTGGGGCTTTCCGGCTTCTCCTGGGTGGTAAACAGCAGCCCATGGGCGGGAATGGCCAAATGGCTCCACTGACTGGGGTCCAGCGGGTTCAGCAGCGCCACCACATGCAGACCGCGACTGAGGGCACTCTCTCCCAGGGCCCGCAGCAGGCCGTCCGCGTGCTGGCCAAAGGGGCATTCGATGGTGAGGGTGGTGTCCCCTGGCAGGGTGCTGAGCAGCGACAGGAACCCTTTGGGCGTATAGGCCGTTCCATACAGCGTGCGCAAGGTGCCCCGTCCTCCCCGCAGGGGCAGGTATTTCTCCGTCAGCTCCTGGCACAGCGTGGCAACGCGCTCCGCCTTTTCTTCTCCGTGGGTGGCCGCCCGGTACACCTGGCCTGCCGCCGCCAAATAGCGGTAGGTCCGGGTAAAGCGAGCGCTGATCTCCGTTTGCAGCTCCCGAATTTTGGGCATGTGGGGCCTCATGGCCTCTTCGTCCAAAAAGTCGCCCAGGCTGAGCAGGGTGTCCCTGGCCCCGGGAATCACCGGGTCATACACATGGGGCGCGGTGCCATCCATCATGGCCATGCTCAAAGCAGGAACGCTGACGCCGTCCAGGCAGTCCGGGTCCGAGGAACAATGGTAGTACTCCACCGCATGGCCCGCCGCTTCCATGGCAGCGCCCACCCGCTTCATCAGGCTGCTTTTCCCTACGCCGGGGCCACCCTTAATATAGAACATCCGCTTTTGCTCCGGCTCCCGCAGAATGTTCGTAAAGCAGGTGAAAAACCCCTTTTCCGTATTGCCCCCGGCAAAGAAATGCATGGCTTCCCGCATGGTACCCCTCCTTGTTTGAATGGATCGTTTTCCTTCCCCGCTACTGTATGTATCCTGATTTCCCCTCATGTGTTCTGCTTTTGATTCCGCTCTTGTGCGGGGCGGCATGCTATGCTATGATTAGGTTCATGCTTTTGGTTCCCCACTTTCGGATAGCACATCAAGGAGGTTCTCCCATGGAAAAATCGAAGGTGTTTTTTACTAGCTTCCGGGCCACGCCGGAAAGAAACTTGCTGCAAAAACTGCATCGGCTCCTCAAAAAAGCTGGCATGATGGACATGGACCTGGACGGAAAATTCACCGCCGTCAAAATCCATTTTGGCGAACCGGGCAACCTGGCCTTCTTGCGCTCCAACTACGCCAAGGTGGTGGTGGATGCCCTAAAGGACATGGGCGCGCGCCCCTTCCTCACTGATTGCAACACCCTGTATGTGGGCATGCGCCGCAACGCCCTGGACCACATCGACGCTGCCTATATGAACGGATATTCGCCGCTGCAAACCGGCTGCCATGTGATCATCGCCGACGGCCTCATGGGCACCGATGATGTGGCCGTGCCCATCCAGGGCGAGCTGTGCCAGGAGGCGCTCATTGGCCGTGCCATCATGGACGCGGAGGCCGTCATTAGCCTGTCCCATTTTAAGGGGCATGAGCTGACCGGCTTTGGCGGAGCGCTAAAAAACCTGGGCATGGGCTGCGGCTCCACCGGCGGCAAGCGGGCCATGCACAACGATGGCAAGCCTACCGTGAATCCCCGCATCTGCATCGGCTGCGGCAAATGCGCCAAGCAATGCGCCCATGGGGCCATTTCCTTTTCCGGACAGGGCAAGGACCGCAAGGCCAAAATTGACCACACGAAGTGCGTGGGCTGTGGCCGCTGCGTGGGCGCTTGCCGGGACCTGGGGGCCATCGGCGGGCCGGACAGCTCCGTGGATACGCTGAATCGGAAGATTGCCGAATATGCCCTGGCCGTCACCCAGGACCGCCCTCATTTCCACATTTCCATGGTGATGGACGTCTCCCCCGACTGTGATTGCCACGGGGAAAACGACGCCCCCATCATTGCGGATGTGGGCATGTTCGCCAGCTTTGACCCGGTGGCCCTGGACACGGCCTGCGCCGATGCCTGCAACCGGATGGCGCCCCTGCCCGGCACCCAGCTTGCGGATTCCAAAGAGTCCACCGGCGACCATTTTTACGATGTGCATCCCGTGACCAATTGGCGGGTGGGGCCGGAGCATGCGCAAAAGCTGGGCATCGGAACCATGATTTATGAATTGATCGAGGTGTAACCCCCTTTGCACGAAAAACTGATCGTTCGCGGCGCCCGCGAGCACAATCTCAAAAACGTCACCTTAGAAATCCCCCGCAACAAGCTGGTGGTCTTTACCGGGCTGAGCGGCTCCGGCAAAACCAGCCTGGCTTTTGATACCATCTATGCCGAGGGCCAGCGCCGGTATGTGGAGTCTTTAAGCTCCTACGCCCGCCAGTTCCTGGGGCAGATGGAAAAGCCGGACATCGACTCCATCGAGGGCTTATCCCCCGCCATCTCCATTGACCAAAAGACCACCAGCCGTAACCCCCGGTCCACCGTAGGCACGGTCACCGAGGTCTATGACTACCTGCGGCTTTTGTACGCCCGCATCGGCATCCCCCACTGCCCCGTCTGCGGCAAGGAGATCGCCCAGCAAACCATCGACCAGATGGTGGACCAGGTGCTGCGTCAGGACGAGGGGACCAAGCTGCAAATCTTGGCCCCCATCGTCAAGGCCCGCAAGGGCGAGCATACCAAGCTGATGGAGGACGCCTCCAAGCGGGGCTTTGTGCGGGTGCGCATCGACGGCGAGATGTACGAGCTGGACCAGCTGCCCACGCTGGACAAGAAGCTGAAGCATACCATTGAGCTGGTCATCGACCGGCTGGTGCTGCGCCAGGATGACGACTTCCGCAAGCGCCTGGCGGACAGCATGGAAACCGCCGCCGGAGAAGGCGAGGGCCTGGTGCTGGTGGACCTGTTTGACAAGGGGTCCATGCTCTTTTCCCAAAACTACGCCTGTCCGGACTGCGGGATCTCCATGGAGGAGCTCACCCCCCGCATGTTCAGCTTCAACACCCCCTATGGGGCCTGCCCCCAGTGCGGCGGCCTGGGGACCATCATGCGCATCAGCCCGGACAACCTCATCCAGGACCCTTCCAAAAGCATCAACGAAGGCGCTTTGCAGGCCCCCGGCTGGAACGTGGCCGATCCCGGCAGCATGTCCAACACCTTCTTCCGGGCCCTGGCCAAAAAGTACGGCTTTAGCCTGGACGTGCCCGTCCGGGACCTGCCGCCCAAGGCGTTGCAGGTGATCCTCTACGGCACGGGCAGCGAAAAGCTGACCGTCGCCTACGAAGGCGCCCACGGAGCCGGGCACTTTTCCACCACCTTTGAAGGGGTCATCAACTCCCTGGCCCGCCGCTACCGGGAAACCACCAGCGACACCATGAAGGCCGCCTATGAGGAGTACATGATCAACGATGCCTGCGAAGCCTGCCATGGCAAGCGCCTCAAGCCCACGGTGCTGGCGGTCACTGTGAACGGCCAGAACATCGCCGATGCCTGCGATTTGAGCATCCGCAAAGCCAAGGCCTTCTTTGGCGGCCTCACCCTCACCGAAAAAGAGCAGATGATTGCCGTCCAGATTTTGAAAGAAATCCAGGCGCGGCTCGGCTTTTTGGACAGCGTGGGCCTCAGCTACCTCACCCTGTCCCGGGCGGCGGGCTCCCTCTCCGGCGGCGAGGCCCAGCGCATCCGCCTGGCCACCCAGATCGGTTCCAGCCTGATGGGGGTCCTCTACATTTTGGACGAGCCTTCCATCGGCCTCCACCAGCGGGACAATGACAAGCTGCTGGGTACCCTCAAGCGCCTGCGGGATTTAGGCAATACCCTGATTGTGGTGGAGCATGACGAGGACACCATGTTTGCCGCGGACCACATTGTGGATGTGGGCCCCGGCGCGGGCATCCACGGCGGCTACATCACCGCCCAGGGCAATGTATACGAAATCATGGCCAATGAAAACTCTTTGACGGGCCAATATTTAAGCGGTAAGCGGGTCATTCCCCTGCCCAAAAAGCGCCGCAAGCCCACGGGCTTTTTGACCGTAAAGGGCGCGGCGGAAAACAACCTGCAGGGCATAGACGTGCGCTTCCCCCTGGGGTTACTTTGCTGTGTCACCGGGGTCAGCGGTTCCGGCAAAAGCAGCCTGGTGAATGAAATTCTGTACAAGCACCTGGCCAAGGTCCTAAACCGGGCCAAGACCTATCCCGGCAAATTCGCCTCCATGGAGGGGGTGGACCAGCTGGACAAGATCATCAGCATCGACCAGAGCCCCATTGGCCGCACCCCCCGCAGCAACCCCGCCACCTATACCGGCGTCTTTGACCTGATCCGCAAGGTCTTTGCCATGACCCCCGAGGCCAAGGCCCGGGGGTCTAAGGAAAACCGCTTCTCCTTCAACGTGAAGGGGGGCCGCTGCGAGGCCTGCAGCGGAGACGGCCTCATCAAGATCGAAATGCACTTTTTGCCGGATATCTATGTGCCCTGCGACGTTTGCAAAGGCATGCGCTACAACCGGGAGACCCTGGACATTCACTATAATGGCAAGAACATTTACGACGTGCTGGAAATGACCGTGGAAGAGGCCCTGGGCTTCTTTGAAAACCACCAGCAGATCGTGCGCAAGCTGCAGACCCTATACGATGTGGGCCTGGACTACACCAAGCTGGGCCAGCCCAGCACCCAGCTATCCGGCGGCGAGGCCCAACGCATCAAGCTGGCCACAGAGCTATCCCGCCGGGGCACCGGTCGCACCTTGTACCTGCTGGATGAGCCCACCACGGGCCTACACATGGCGGATGTGGAAAAGCTGATTGACGTTTTGCAGCGGCTGGTGGCCGCGGGCAACAGCGTGCTGGTGATTGAGCACAACCTGGACATCATCAAAACCGCCGACTACGTCATCGACCTGGGTCCGGAGGGCGGAGACGGCGGCGGCCAGCTGGTGTGCGAGGGCACACCGGAGAAGGTGGCCCAGGTGGAAGGCAGCTACACCGGGCAGTATTTGAAGCGCCTGCTGGAACGCAAGAGAACTGAGGAGGTAGCCCCATGCGACGGAAAGACCGGGAAGTGACCGACCACGAGACCATTGACAGCATCCTGCGCAGCGCCCAGGTAGCCCACATTGCGATCACGGACCCTGCGGCTCCCGCGCCCTACGTGCTGCCCCTGAACTATGGCTACGAATGGATAGACGGCAGCCTCAGGCTGTATTTCCACGGGGCCCCGGAGGGGCGCAAGGTGGACCTGCTGCAAAACGGGGCCGCCGTCGGCTTTTGCATTGATGGCAACCACCGCCTGCTCACGGACGACGAGGCCCAAAAAACCAGCTTTGCCTACCAAAGCATCATTGGCACCGGCGCCATGCGCCTGCTGACCGATGACGAGCAAAAAAACCAGGCTCTGGGCCAGCTGATGCTGCACCTCACCGGTAACAGCGCTTCCTTCCCCGCCCAGGTGCTTCACGCCACTGCCGTCTTTGCCTTGGACGTCACCGACTTCTCCGCCAAGCAAAACCTGGGGTGACGAGGGGTACAAGGGGTAGGGGGTACGAGGGGGGCATAGCCGGAGGGAAGCCCCCCACGTACCCACAAAAGGACGATGCTACTCCAAACATGGAGAATAAGGGCTTAA
>JAVBPU010000024.1:0-24063 GCA_031549415.1 Eubacteriales bacterium
CCGCCCGGGGACTCCGGTTGCTCAGTGTCGTACAAGGTACTGCCGTACCTTGTACTCGCTTCGCTGCCCCAGCTCTCACTCGCTTGCCCCTTCGGGGCACAGCCCACAGGGCTGACGCTCGTTGACGCTGCCCCGGACCCCTCCAAGACTCTGGCAATGTGCGTTTACCATTGTGCGAAAAAGCAAGGTCTGGCGGGATGCGGTACGTGTTTAGCTACTAAAATGCGTATGATCAAACGTTACCCGCCCCTAGTGGAGACGGGTCCCGGCAGAGCCCGAGCGGGGAGGGCGCGGCGTAAGGAAGCGTGTGCCCAATGGATCATCGTATTCCACCCTACACCCCTTACCGGTACTCCCCCACCACGGCCGATGCCAGCCACTTTTCCGGCTCTCCCTGCCCCAGGGCCCACATCAGCTTGCACACCGCTGCCTCGGTGGTCATGTCCAGCCCGCTGTGCACATGGCTTTCCGCCATGCCCCGGCCCACTTCGTACACGGTGATGTCCGCCTTTTCATGCAGGCATTGGCTCACCACCAGCACCTCCATGCCGCTGTCCCCCAGGGCTTGCAGGGCCTGCACCAGGTTCCGGCGGATGTAATGCAGCCCGCCCAGGCCAAAGGCCTCGATGACCAGGCCCTTGTACCCGGCTTCCTTCACAAAATATAAAACCTCCGGCGAGGTGCCGGGAATCAGCTTCAATAAAAACACCCGCGGGTCCAGGCTGGCCCGCAGCCGCACCGCTTCCCCCGGGGGCAGCGCGCAGAGCTGTGGGTGGTCAAAATGCACGCCTTCCACGTCAAAATGACCCGCCAGCGGGCCATTGATGCTGGAAAAGGCATCCATGGCCGTGGTGTGGGTTTTGACGCAGCGCACGCCGGAAATCAGCTTATAGTCAAAGGATACATACACCCCGCCCACCCCTTCCAGGGCCGCAGCGATGGCATGGCGCAGGTTGCTTTTGGCGTCGGTTAAGGGATGCCCCAAAGGCAGCTGGGAGCCGGTCAATATCACCGGCTTGCCCAGGCCCGCCAGCATAAACGAAAGCGCCGAAGCGGTATAGGCCATGGTGTCGGTGCCATGGGTGATCACCACGCCGTCACAGCTTTGCAGCGCGTCATGGGTGGCCGTGGCCAGGGCGCACCACTCCTCCGGCTGCATGTTGCTGCTATCCATCATGAACACATCCCGGGGCATTACCTCGCAGGGCAAGTCCCCCTGCACAGCCGCCAGGATATCCGCCGCCCGCAGGGTGGGCTCCAGCCCCCGGGGGCCAGGGGTGCAGGCCAGGGTGCCGCCGGTGGCCAGCAAGGTCAGCTTGGGAGGCATCAGCGCTTCCTCCTTACCATATAGGTGGCGCAAACAGCACGGGCTTGCCCTGCTGCCGGGTCTTTTGCAGATCCAGCACCCGCTGGTTGCGGCTTCCACAGTAGGGCAGGTCCAGGGAGCGCTCCGCCATCACAAAGCGCCCGTCCACCAGCACGTCCGTTTCGTCCAGCAAGGCTTTGGCCTCTGGGTCCTTGGCGGTCAGCTTTTGCAATTCCTCATAGGTATAGCCGCTGTAGACCCAGACGGAGAGCCCCTTGGCATGGGCCCGGCGGGCCAGCTCCGCGCAGGGGGCAGCTTGCAAAAAGGGCTCTCCGCCGGACAGCGTAATGCCGTCCAGCAGCGGGTTCCCAGTAAATTTTTGCTCCACGTCCTTCAGGGTCCACACCGTGCCGCCGCCCACATCATGGCTTTCCGGGTTGTGGCAGCCAACGCAGCCGTGGCGGCAGCCCTGGGTAAATATGGCCGTGCGGTAGCCCAGCCCGTCCACAATGGAATCCGGCTCCAGCCCAAACAAACGAATGGTGTTGGATTCACTCATGGCTTTTCATTCCTATTCTTTCCCTGTAAGGGTTCGTGATTCTTCCCTGCCGTCAAAGGCCCAGCAGCCTGCCCCCCTGGTACACCGCCGTGGCCACCACCCAGGCCAGCCCGGTTTGGCCCGCCACGGTCAGAAAAGCCCAGCGCCCGCTTTCCATCTCCCGCCGCATGGCCGCGTAGGCCGCCACACAGGGCATGTACAGCAGCACAAACAGCAAAAAGGAAATGGCGGACAGCAGGCTGGGGAAAATGCTGTGCAGGCTGCCCAGCATTTGGGAGCTTTCCGCATCCACCCCAGAGAGCACCGCCAAGGTGCTGACCACGCTTTCCTTGGCCATGATTCCCGTCAGCACGGCGGTGGAGGCCTGCACATTGCCAAAGCCCGCCGGGGTGAACACCGGGGCGATGGCCCCCGCCAGGGTCCCCAGCATACTCTGCTCGATGGTCTGGGCAAGGGTCAGGCGGAAGGTGAAGCTCTGCAAAACCCACACCACCACCGTGGCCAAGAAAATCACCGTAAAGGCGCGGCGCAAAAAGTCCTTGGCTTTGTCCCACATCTGCCGCCCCACGTTCACCGGCGTGGGCAGGCGGTAGCTGGGCAGCTCCATAATGAAGGGGGAGGCGTCCCCGTGGAACAAAAAGCGCTTTAATAGCAGCCCGCTGACGATGGCCGTCAAAATGCCGAAGAGGTACAATCCGCTCATCACCCACACCTGATGGCCGGGGAAAAAGGCGGCGGTGAACAGGGCGTAGATGGGCACCTTGGCCCCGCAGCTCATAAAAGGAGTCAGCATGATGGTAAACCGGCGGTCCCGCTGGGTGTTCATGCTGCGGGCGCTCATCACCGCGGGCACGCTGCAGCCAAAGCCCATCATCATGGGAATGAAGCTCCGGCCATTGAGGCCCAGCTTCCGCAGGGGTTTATCCATCAAAAACGCCGCCCGGGCCATGTACCCGCTGTCCTCCAAAATGGATAGCAATAAAAACAAAATGAGAATGGTTGGCATGAAGCTGAGCACGCTGCCCACGCCGGTGAGCACGCCATGGACCACCAAGTCCTGCATCCAAGCGGCCACGCCGGTGCTTTCCAGGGCGGCGGCCACCAGGTCGATGCCGTTGTCCACCAGGCCGGAAAACCAGTCCGCCACGAAGGCGCCCAGGGGCCCAAACGTGATATAGAACACCAGCAGCATCATGGCCAAAAACACGGGAATGGCCAGCACCCGGTTGGTGAGCACGCTGTCGATCTTGTCGCTGGTGCTGCTGCCCTCCCGGGGGCTCCGGGTCACGCAGCGGGCCAGCATCTGCTCAATGAACCGGTAGCGGGTATCCGCCATCACAGCGGCCCGCTCCATGCCCACCTCCTTTTCCATGGCGGTGAGAATCTCTTCTATGATATGCTGGGTTTCCTTAGAACAATCCAGCTCCTTCATCATAGGCTCATCGCCCTCAAAGAGCTTGGTGGCCGCGTAACGGGGGTTTATGCCCTTGGCCCTGGCGGCCTCCTCCACCAGGTGGGTGAGGGCGTGCAGGGCTTTATGGGCCGCGCCCTGGCAGATGTCCAACGCCGGGGGAACCTGCTTCCTTTCCGCCACCTCCACGGTGCGGCGCACCAGCTCATCCAGGCCTTCGCCTTTTCTGGCGATGATGGCTACCACGGGCACCCCCAGCGCCTTTTCCATGGCCTCTAAATCGATCACATCGCCTTGGCTGCGCACCTCGTCCATCATGTTCAGGGCCACCACCACGGGCTGCCCCAGCTGCAGCAGCTGCAGCGTCAGGTACAAATTGCGCTCCAGGTTGGTGGCGTCCACGATGTTGATCACCACATCGGGCTTTTGCTGCACGATGTAGTTGCGGCTGATGATCTCCTCCATGGAATAGGGGCTGAGGGAATAAATGCCCGGCAGGTCCACGATGGTGATATCGCTGTACTTTTCCGGCAGGGGTTTGGCCAGCTTCACGCCTTTGCGGCCTTGGGCCCGCCTGCCGTGCAAAAAGGGCAAGCCCAAATGGGTTTGACGGCCGTGATGGTGGTGCAGCATGGTGCCTGTTTTCTGCTCCACCGTGACCCCGGGCCAGTTGCCCACATGCTGGTTGCTTCCGGTCAATTGGTTAAACAGCGTGGTCTTGCCGCTGTTCTGGTTCCCTGCCAAGGCAAAGGTTGCGTGCATACAGTGGCCTCCGATGGGGGGTAAAATAGGAAACGGGGGGAGACGGAGAGGAAAACGGGGAGGAACGGGGAAAACGGCCTCCGGCGGCTGAAGGGCTATGCCCTTCAGAATCCCATTTTTGAAATGCCCACTTTATGGGCGTTTCAATCAAAGGGTTCAGGGGTGAAACCCCTGATGGGGTCCAGGGGTGAAACCCCTGCAAAAACCCCTGCGCTAACGCAACAAAATCTTGCTGGCATCCTCCACCCGCAGGGTCAGCGCGTACCCGCGCAGGTGCAATTCCAGCGGATCGCCCATGGGCGCGGTTTTTTGCAGCAGAATGGTCACCCCCGGGGTGATGCCCATGTCCAGCAGGTGCCTGTGCAGGGCGCCCTCGCCCCCCACTTCCGCCACCACGCCGCTTTCGCCGGGCTTTAGGTCCGCCAGGTTCCGCCGGGGTTTGGGTTCGCTCATGATGGCCTCCTTCGCTTGCGGTTGCTCCTTAGGGCAACTTCCGAAAACATAGCAACGGAATTTGCTCTAATACCGGATTCGCGGCATCCAGGCATCGTCCTCCTGCAGCCACTTGCCCACCTCGTGCTCGATGATGTTGGCGGCGATCACCGTGCCCTCTTCCCGGTGCAGCCGCTCCCCCAGCTCCCGGGCCGCCACCCGGTAGGCCTTCACGCTGACCAGGTTTTGCAGCGCCTTGGTGAGCTTTGCCACCGTCAGCTTTTCCCGGCGGATGGGCTTGGGCCCCAGGCCCAGCATGCGGACCCGCATGGCCCAAAAGGGCTGGTCCCCGCCAAAGGGGATGACCAGCGTGGGCCGGCCCGCCAGAATTCCCGCCGCCGTGGTGCCCGCGCCACCATGGTGGACCACCGCGGCCACCTGCTGAAACAACCAGCTATGGGGCACATAGTCCACCACAAAAATATTTTTGGATTTGGGAATCTCGCCCCCGCCCCATCCCCTGGAAATGATGGCCCGCACGCCGCTTTTGCGAATGGCCTGCACCACAATCCCCAGGGTCTCCCCCATATCCCCGCTGGTCATGGAGCCAAAGCCAATGTATACCGGCTTTTCCCCGGCGGCCAAAAAGGCCAGCAGCTCCGGGCTCGGCTGAAAAGTCATCTCCCGGTCATCCAGCCAAAAGCCCGTCATATGGATGTTCTCCCCCCAGGACCGGGGGCGCTGCATCAGCAAGGGGCTGATGGCGTACAGCACGGGGACCAGGTGCCCGTTGATCAGATGGTCCGGCTTGGTGGACAGCTTCCTGGGCGGCATGCCGTGCCTGTCCCGCCATTCCGCCAGGTAGTAGCGTTCCAGTGTGCTGATGAGCAAATAGGCCAGCTGGTAGCTCATCAAATACCAGCCGATCCCGGCCCCCTGGCCCGGCGCGGAGGAAATGGGGGTGATGTTGTTGGGGTCCATGGGAAAATAATGGGTTTGCACAAAGGGCACCCGCCGCATCTCCGCCATGGACAAAATCACATTGCCCAAATACGTGGAGATGATGGCCTCACAATCCGCGCAGGCGGCTTCCAGGTCCCGCAAAAAAGGTTCTAAAATATTCCGGAGGGAGTCCCGCACCTGCTTCAAATACCCTATGCCGCTGGCCCCGGGCTTCATGATGTTGGCCATCAGCATCTTCACATCCCCGGTCAAGGGCATAAAGCGCAGGCCCTCGGCCTCGATGCTGCCGCGAAAATCTTCAAAGGCGCAAATCCCCACATCATGGCCACGGCGGGTCAGCTCCCGCCCCAGCATCATGTACGGGTGCACATCCCCTGTGGAGCCGATACAGATCATCGTCAATCGCATTGCGCACAACCTCCTAGGTACGGTCCAAGGTATATGGGTTATTTTTTAGTATATCGCAGGCGGGGCGTAAATGCAATGCGAAGCGAAAATGGCGGGCTACGAAGCGGCAAAAAACTTCCTCTTTACGGAACGCATGTTCGTGTGGTACAATAGGAGAATAAACAGCGTACCAACGAGAAAAGGAGCATTCGTATGGGCCTCTCCGTTACTCTCTTGCAAGCGCGGGAGTTCTTGCTGAAAAAGCATGGGTTGCTTGGTCCTACGCCCTTTGTGGGAAAGGAGGGCCTGCTTTCCTATGTGCGGCAAACCGGTTGCGTACAGTATGACCCGGTGGATGTGTGCGGCAAAAGCCATGAGCTGGCCTTTTTAAGCCGCGTACAGGGCTTTCACCGGGAGCTGCTGCGGGAAGCGCTGTATGAGGACCGGGTGCTGATGGACTACTGGGACAAGAACATGAGCCTGGTGCTGACCGAGGACTGGCCGTATTTTGAGCCCCGGCGGCAGCACTACCGCCAGCAAACCCGCAGCATGCAGGAAGTCCAAAAGGTCAAGGATACGGTGCTGGCCCACCTGGAGCGGCACGGGCCAACCACCTCCCAGCAGCTTCCCATTAGCGGCAAGGTGGACTGGTACTGGAGCGAAACCAACTTAGGCCGCGCCGCGCTGGAAAGCCTGTATTTTTGCGGGGATTTGGTGATCCACCACAAGCAGCATACCGTGCGCAGCTATGCTCTGGCCAAGGACCTTTTGCCGCCGGAACTGCTGGCCGCCCCCTGCCCTCTCACAGACCTTGCGGACCAGCAGGCCTGGATGGCCCTGCGCCGCATCGGGGCCGTGGGCCTGCTGTGGAACCGGCCTTCCGACGCCTGGCTGTGCATTCCAGAATTTACCAAGCCCGCGCGGGACAAAGCCTTTGCCCGACTGGAAGCGGAAGGGGCCATCCTGCCCGTGCAGGTGGAAGGCTTCCCCATTCCCTTTTTCATCCGCAGCGAGGACGAGCCCTTGCTTCGCTCCTGCCAGGCCCCCTACAAGGGGAAAAAGAAGGCCCGGTTCATCGCGCCCCTAGACTGCCTGCTGTGGGACCGGAAGCTGGTGGAAGCATTGTTTAGCTTTTCCTACAAATGGGAAATTTACAACCCGGAAAGCAAACGCCGCTACAGCTATTACGTGCTGCCCGTGCTTTACGGCAACCGCTTTGCGGGCCGGGTGGAACCCCTTTGCGACCGAAAGAAAAACACGCTGGTCATGAAGCGCTTTTGGGCCGAGCCGGATTTTCGGCTCACCCCCGCCTTTCAGGCCGCCCTGGAGGATACCGCCCGGCAGCTGGCGGATTTCCACGGGCTCGAAAACCTCCGCTTTGAGGACGGGTTCTGGCACAACACTCCCAGGCCCGACCCCTTTGCCCGTGGAAAAAAGACCCCGGGCCAAACGGCCCCGGAAGGAAAAAATGGCAATGAATGACCGCATTCTCGCATTTTTACGGCGGGCCAAAAAGGCCACCTATGCCGGGCATGGCGCGGAGGTGGCCTCCTCCCGTTGCGCTTCCCATGATTTGCGCTATGAGGAAGAGGGTTTGCTGTACTATGATACCTATCTGGGCAGCGAAAAGTTTGCCGGGGAGGAAGCCCTGTGGGAAAACGGCGTGCCCTTTTGGGCCATGAACTACGTGGGCCGGGTCCTTGCCGACGGCTTTTCCGGGGATTTTCTTAAAGAAGCGCTGGCCCTGACGCCCCAGGACAGGCCCTATCGGGGGCCCGCCCGCCACGAAAGCGGCGAATACCGGTATGAATGTTCTGTGACCGGTGATTTTGAGTGGTTCCACGGTTTTGAGGAGATCTTCAAAAGCGAGACCCGCGTATACGAATGCCGCTTCCACGGAGGCCGCATTCTATAACGATACAAAAAAGCCATAAAAAAAGGAGAGGTACCATGAAAAAGTTTGATGTGTTTTTCAACTTCGACGGAGACTGCAGGGAAGCCCTGGACTTCTACGCCAAGGTGTTTGGCTCCACCCCGGAGGATGTAATGACCTATGGGGAGACCCCTCCCGGCGAGGCGTTTGTAGCGCCTGAGGCGGACAAGGACCGCATCATGTATGCCAACCTGCCCATCTTCGGCTGCAACGTCATGTTTTCCGACACCCCCGCTGGCTCCCCCTATGTGCGGGGCAACAACATCAGCCCCACCCTGGGCACGGATGACAAGGACGAAATCACCCGCCTTTTCCACGCCTTAAAGGAGGGCGGCCAGGTGCACATGGACCTGGAAAAGACCTTCTGGAGCGACTGGTACGCCATGGTGGAGGACCGCTACGGCATCATCTGGCAGCTGTCTCACTGGCCGGAGTAAGCCGTTGCGCTACCAGCATCCCGTTCGCGGTACCTTTTGGTCCAGGCCCAACCGCTTCATTGCCCTGGTGGAGGTGGAGGGCCAAACCCAGCGCTGCCATGTGAAAAACACAGGCCGTTGCAAGGAGCTGTTGCTGCCCGGCGCAACGGTGATTTTGGACCGGGCGGAGAACCCCGCCCGGTCCACGCCCTATGATGTGGTGGCCGTATACAAAGGCGCTACCCTCATCAACATGGACAGCGCCGCCCCCAACAAGGCTTTTGGGGAATACCTGGCAAGCGGCGCGTTCCTGCCGGGGCTGACAAGGATCAAGCCGGAAAGTCCGTACGGGGACTCTCGCCTGGATTTTTACGCGGAAACCGCCAGCCAAAAAATTTTGATCGAAGTGAAGGGCTGCACGCTGGAGGAAGAGGGCGTGGCCCTTTTTCCGGACGCGCCCACGGAGCGCGGCGTAAAGCATCTGCGGGAGCTGGCGGCCGCCGCTGCCGCCGGGTACCAGGCCCATGTGGTGATCGTGATCCAAATGAAGGGATGCCATGTCTTTCGCGCCAACCGGAAAACCCATCCCGCCTTTGCGGACGCCCTGCGGGAGGCCGCTGCCGCCGGGGTGTCCATTACGGCGCTGGATTGCGTGGTGACAGAGGACGGCATGCGGATGGACGCGCCCGTGCCGGTGGAGCTGGTGTAATCCGATTCTCCATTTAAAAACACGATATACTTTGCGAGGATTTTTGTTAGCCGGCAAGCCGTAGGAACGAGGCGTAGCCAGCCGCTACAGCGAGCGACGGCGGCGCAGGCGGCAGGCAAAAGGACCGCAAAGTTGTCGTGTTTTTGCGTGGAGAGCCGTATACGCCCCTGATGCGCCTCACCTGTCCATCAGCGCATCCAGCAACGCTGTTTCAAAAGCGCCCGTTTTCTCATCATACAGTCCAAAGCTGGCGCAAAAGTCCCAGTAGGACCAGCCAATCCCCTGGGCCTCTGCCTGGCGGGCCACCGACCCGGCCCAGGCCGCTCGGGAGGCTGCGTCCGCCGCCTGATACACGCCAAATTCCCCCAGGTGTACCGGGCGGCCCGTGCGCCTGGACCAAGCGGCTGCCCGTTCCATTTCCTCCCGCACCGGCTGCTGCTCCCCGTCTGTGCCCGACCAAGGGGTACCCACCCAGCCCAGGGAGCCTTCCTCCGCCGCGTGCTCCGCGCCCTGGTGTGTGAAAGAAAAGGGCTGGTAGAAGTGGAAGGTGCCCGCCACGCGCTCATCTGCGGGCCAAGGAATCTCCTCCAGCGCCTGGGCGTTTTCCCAGGCGCATCCCCCCAGCAGTACCCAGCGGGTGGGGTTGCTCTGCCGGATCACCGCCAGCACCTCTGGAATCCACTGATTCCACGTTTCCGCGGAAAGGGCGGGCTCGTTCATGGGCTCAAACAGCACGGTGTCCGGCTGGCCGGCAAAGCGCTCCGCGATCTGCTTCCACAGGGCCAAATAGCGCGGCTTCTGCGCCGGGGCGTTCCCCTGGGCGCTTTCCCCCATCAGCTCTTCATAATTATGCAAATCCAAAATCACCGCCAGGCCTTCCGCCCGGCACAGCGCCAAAATATGCTCCACCCGCTCCAAAATCCAAGGGGCAATGGGGTAAGGCGGCTCATCAGAAGCATAGATGCTAAAGCAGACCGGCAGGCGCACATGGTCAAACCCCGCCGCCTTGATGATCCGGGGAAAGCCATCCTGGAAGCTTTCCCCCCAGGCCCCCTCCCCGGGCGCATCCAGTATGCTGCCCAGGTTCACGCCCCGGGACAGGGGCAAGCGCTGCGGGGCAGACGCCGCAAGGCCGGCAGCCCGGCCTGAAAGGCCTGGCCCGGCCATGGCCAAGCAGGCGCAAAGCAAACAAGCTAAAGCGCGTAAGCGTACTCTCCTGCCCATGCCCGCATCCTATCCTTTCCGCTTATAGCCCAGCTTCCCCTGGCTTTCCGCCTTGGCGATCATCGCCGTGGCCAGAGGCACGGCGCAGGCCACCTTCCCATCCATCACCTTCACCTGGCCAATGGCCTGGGCCGCCTCCACCGCCTCCCCGTGCAGCGGCAGGTAGCTGACCCCCAGCGCGATGACAAAGCCATTCATAGCATAGCGCGCCCTGGGGGGCTGGCTGTGCAGGCTTTCCTTCACCTGGGCCAGCAGCGCCGAAAGCCGCTGTCGGTCAAAGCTTTCATCGGGCAGAGTGCACAGCAGCAACGCATAGCAGGTGTACCCTGCGGACAGGGACAGCTCCTTGCCCGTGGCTATCCACCGTTCCGCCACGCCTTTGGCAAAGGCCTTTTGGGCCAGCAGCGGGGCCACCACATAATCCGACAGCATAAAGAAATAGGCATCCGCAAGCCAGCGGTCCAAATCGGCCTCTTCCATCAACGCCGGGTCCGCCACCATGCCCGCCAAATACATGGCGTCATAATTGCCCGTGGCGTAGAGCTGTTCTGCCAGGGGGTGGTCTTTTTTGATTTTCTTGGCCATTTTGCGAAGATCCGCCACGGCCACGCCAAACTGCGGCTCGCGTGCTCCGTGGTTTTGGTAAATGCGCTTGGTATCCGCCTGGCCCAGGGCGGCCAGTTCAGCCATCACGGTTTGTACGTCCATGGGGGAACCCTCCATGCGGTTTGACTCTTTCCCCCATTGTACCATACCGGCTTTCAGCCCGCCAGCCTGTGCGCAAAAATGTTACCGGCCCAGGTAGGCCCCCATCACCTTGGCAAAGAGGGTGGCTGGCAAGGTGGTGTCCTTTGTGCCCGGCACCAGCGCCACCACTACCACCTTGGGTTCCTTTTGGGGGGCAAAGCCCACCATCCAGGAGGCCGCCTGTGTATCCGCACCAGATGCCTCCCCTACGGCCACCAGGCTGCATACATCCGTCCGATAGGGCGTCCATTGCAGGAATACCGGGTAGGCCTGGCCCGTGGCATCCAAAATCCCCGAAATCCCCTCTTTGACCAAGGGCAGGTACGCGCCCAGCTCTCCGGACAGGTCCAAGGCGGACTGCGGTTTTTCCTCCCCGCCGGCTTGCGGCAGGCGGGCCTCAACCAAGCGCCCTCCATTGGCCAACAAGGCCCAGTACCGGGCCATGGCCATGGGCGTGATCCGGGTCAGGGACCGGCCCACCGCCGCTTGCACCCTCTGCTGGCCGTCCCACTTGAGGGTGTTGAGCAGCTCATACACCGGCTCTACGGCGGCCTGCTTCATGTAGATTTCTTCCGAAAAGCCCAGATCGTCCCGCAGGCTGGCGCGGATGCCCTCCAGCCACTCCGGCTGGGACTTGGCCGCCGCCATTTGCATCAGCCCGTTGGCGCATTGCGCCAGGGCCTCCTGGCTGTTTTCAATCCCGCTGTCCTGCCCCACCTTTTGCAAATGCGCCGCCAGCGAGGCGTAAACCTGCCCGGGAAGCTGAGTCTTTTGCCCCTCCAGGGGAAGCGCCGGATCATAGAGCGTCTGGGGTCCTGCTAGTAGACCGAGCGCCTCTCCCGGAACGTTTAAGCCGCTGAGGCTGTCCAGCCCCATCGCCTTGCCCATGTCCGCCCAGGCCTCGTCCCCCAGGCGGCTGCCCAGGGTGTAAAAGAAATACTCACAGCAGTTGGCCAGTGCGTCTTTCACGGTTTGGTGCTGGTGCTTATACCGTTGTTCATCGGAAATCCAGCATTTGGGCGCGGTGGCCATGTCTGTGGTGTACTGCAAAAAATATCCCGCATCGTCGATGGTTTCCTCGGGCAGCAGCTGGCCGCTTGCCAGCGCCGCCAGGGCCGTCATGGGCAGCAGCGTGTATCCGGGCGCGGCACTGACTGTCAGCGCCAGCGGCGTCAGGGTTTCCTTAGGCCGGTTGTCCGCCAGGGCCAGCACCCGGCCCTCCAGGTCCATGGCCACCACAATGCCCGAAAGCTGCGGCTGCTCTGCCAGGGTATCCCGGATGGCGGCTTCCGCCACCTGTTGCAGCGGCGGGTCAAAAACCTGTAGCGTTTCGGCCTGCGCCAGCGTTCCGCCGCAAACCAGCAGCGCCGCAAGAGCCGCAGCGGCCTTTTGTTTTCCCGTTCTCCCCAGAAAAAATGCGAAACATCGGTTCATCTGCGTCCTTCTTTCCGGCCTTCCCATACTTGCACGTCCGTAGGAAGCCCTTTCCATTTTGCAGGACCCAGGCAGATCCGTCAACCCTATGCAAGGAGATTTACAGATGCTACGGGCCTTTTGCCGGGTTGCCCCTGGCTCCCGCCCATGCTATACTGGGCTTGGAGGGATTGCCATGAAAACCGTTCGCTTTTCGGATGTGGAGCTAGCCACCCAATGCTTTGGAGAACCGACAAACCCGGCCATTCTGCTCATCATGGGGGCCATGTGCACCATGGTCTGGTGGGAGGAGCCCTTTTGCCAGCTGCTGGCCCGCAAGGGCTTCTTCGTCATCCGCTATGACAACCGGGACACAGGCCTTTCCACCTGCTATCCGCCGGGGCAACCCGGCTACAGCTTTGAGGAGCTGGCGGAGGACGCCATGCGCGTGCTGGACGCCTACGGAATCCAGAGGGCCTTCCTGATGGGCATGTCCATGGGGGGCATGCTCACCCAAATGCTGGCCCTGCGCCACCCGGAAAGGGTGCTGGGCATTGTGCTGCTGTCCACCATGTATTTTGCGGAAGGGTGCGAAAACTTGCCCTATTCCTCCGACGAGGTCAACGCCTTTTTTGAAGAGCTGGCCAAAAACCCTCCCGGACCCACGGTGGCCCAGCGGGTAGAGGCCGGGGTGCGCCAGTGGAAAACCACGGCCCAGGGGCTGCGCACCCGAAGCGAGGCCGAGCTGCGGGCCCTTTGCCAGCAGGAGGTGGAGCGGTCCCCCCACTACGAAAGCCGCATGAACCATGCCGTTGCGGAGGTGACCGGGGACGAGCTGACCCGCATCGCTACCCTGAACGTGCCCACCCTGGTCCTCCACGGCACCCAGGATGCCGTCATTCCCTTCCCCCATGGGCAGTGGCTGGCCAAAACCATACCCGGAGCCGTCCTCCATCCCCTGGAGGGTACCGGCCATGTGCTGCACCCGGAGGATTATGAGGCGGTATGCGGCTGGATTGTGGAGAGGTTTGTGGAGCAAATGTAATGCCGCACATCAAGAAGCGGGGGCTGGTTTTGCGAAAACCAGCCCTCGCTTTGTATTGTATACGCTTATTCCGGGTCCTCTGCGGACCCCTTGATGCGCCAACGGTCCTTATGCTGCTTCCCCCTGCTTGACCGCCCGGTATCCCATCCACACAATCCACACATAGGCGCAGGTTTTAGGAATCATCAGCATGCCCATCAGGGGGATGGCGTCCGCAAACAGCACCACCGGGAGATAGAACGCAAAGCTCAGCGCGATGGCCAGCCACATCAGCCGGAAGGGGCCTTCCTGCTGGCGGCTGCGAAAAAACAGCACAATCAACAGCAGCCCCAGCGCCGCAAAGGGAAGGTTCCGGTAAATGCCCCAGGACAGGGGTGCATCCACGTCCAGCCAACGGTTTTGCGGCATCAGGCACAGAATGATCCGGGCGGCGGCCAGCAGGTACACGCAAAGGGTCAGGCCGTTTTTTAGGCCCTTTTGGTACCGCAGGCACCACACATGATATAAAATCACATAGAACACCGTCATGGTGATGGAGGTCACCATTTTCCCAAACCCCAGGGCTGCCGCGTGCATGGGCAGGGTGGCGTCCCCGGTGGTCAGCAGCGCGGCCATGCGGGGCACCAAATGGAAGGCATCCCCACAGCCCAGCACAATGGCCATGATGCCGAAGAATAGAAAGGCCTTGCGCCCCGCCGCCTTCCGTAGAATAAGAATTCCCAGCGTAACGACCCCCACCAGATAAGGGATCTCAAAAAGTGGCTCCATAATGGCTTGCATGCAAAGCACCTTCCTTTTCCTTTAGTACCGCTTCCAGCACCTCGTCCTGGTGCAAAAACAACGTGCAGCCCCCATGGTGATTGGCTTTTTCCGCCGCGCTGATGCTGCGCACCCGGGCGAAGAAGGGCGAGGAAAGGGCGTCTAGCAGGGAACCGTCCTTCACATTCTCCGTGGAAAAGGGGGAGAAGGGGCAGGGCTCCGCGCCGCCCTTGGCGTTGATGTGGAAGAAGCCCCTTCCGGCGGCCAAACAGCCACCCATGTTGTCCTCGTCCCCGGGAAAGGAGAGAAAGTTCATCCCCCGGTTGGCGGGAATCTGCCGCAGGGCCTCCACCCGGTCCTTGAGCGCGTCCAAATCCTCCTGGGTCAGCACCCACTCCTCGGTGCCCTCCTGAGCGGGCACATACTCCACAAAGAACACGAGGCCGCAGCCGCGCCCCCGCAGGGCCTGGATATAGGCGGGTTCTGTCACCGCCGCCCAGTTTTGCCGAGTGACGGTGATGGACGCGCCAAAGAGCGCCCCTTTCCTATGCAGGCTTTCCATGGCCTGCCCCACCTGCCTGGCCACCCCCGCGCCCCGGCGGGCGTCGGTTTCAACCTCGTCCCCTTCCACGCTCAGCACCGGAATCAGGTTCCGATGCCTGTGGAACAGCGCCAGATAGTCCGGGTCCAACAGCGTGCCGTTGGTGAACACCGGAAAGATGATGTCCCTTTGGCGGGCGGCGGCTTCCATCACATCCCGCCGCAGCAGAGGCTCGCCCCCGGCCAGCAAAACGAAGTTGATGCCCAGGCCCGCCGCCTCCGCAAAAATGCGCTGCCAGTCCGCCCCGGTCAAGTCCCCCTGTCGGTCCCCTTCGCCGCAACCGCCCCCCGCCCGGGCATAGCAGCCCGCGCAACGCAGATTGCACTGGGAGGCAATGCTGGCAATCAAAAACGGTGGAATATGCGTGCCCTGCGCTTCATAGCCACTGCGCACCCGGGCGCTTTTCCGAGCGGTATGGGCCATGCCCAGGGCAAAGAGCAGGCCCCGGGGGTTGCCCAGGTAAAACCGCCCCACGATCCGCGCAATCTCCACAATCCCTTGGTCCAAAAAGCCTGTCAGTTCCATGGTTTTCTCCTTCATAAACCAGGGCGGTCGGCCTGTTGCCATTGGCACTTGTCCCCCCGCCCCGGTTGTGATATGATTATAATACAAACTCCTGAAAACGCAAGAACGCAGCAGAAACTGACTCAGTATGGTTTTTCATATCAAGGCCAAAGGAGCGCATCCGCATGGAAGATAACACGGCAACCCTCCCGCTGGAAACCTTGCTCTGCCCGGTACGCTATACCATGGACCTGGTGGGCGGCAAGTGGAAGCTGCCCATTTTATGCATGCTGGCTTCCGGAAAGCCCGTGCGGTACAGTGTCTTAAAACGCAGGCTGTCCGGCGTCACCAGCATGATGCTCTCCCAGTCCTTAAAGGAACTGGAAGGGGCGGGCATGGTCCACCGGGAGCAGTTCAACCAGGTGCCTCCCCGGGTGGAATACACCCTGACAGAGAAGGGCGCCAGCATTTTGCCCACCCTGTCGCAGCTTGGCGCATGGGGCGCCGGTCAATTGCGGCAGACTGCGGGCTGCGCCGTTTCTTGCGGCACCTGCCAGGGGCAACCCTGAAAAGCGGAAACTTAGAAAAGCCCAACCTTTGAAAAGCCAAATCTTTGAAAAGCCCAACCCGAAAAGGAGTGTGCACCCATGAAAAAATGGCTGATTCTGCTTTTATGGCTGGCGCTGGTGCCCCTTTCCTGCGCGGCGCTCCCCAAGGAAAACCCGCCGGAAGCGCAGGATTCCCAGCCGCCTGCCACGGCGGTCTACCAAAAAATCACCCCGGAAGCCGCCCTGGAAAAAATGGCGACCCCTGGGGCCATCGTGCTGGATGTGCGTACCCAGGCGGAGTTTGACGGGGGCCATCTCCCCGGCGCGTGGCTGATCCCGGACACGGAAATCGCCGCCCGGGCCGCCGCCGACTTGCCTGACAAGGACGCGCTGCTGCTGCTGTATTGCCGCAGCGGCCGCAGAAGCGCCAACGCCGCCAAGGAATTGCTTGCCCTGGGGTATACCCAGGTGTACGATTTTGGCGGTATCCTGGACTGGCCCTATGAGATTGTTACGGAAACAAAAACGCAAACGGAAGCGCCCTAAGCGCCACGCCTTTCCCCATAAACCCTTTTTCCGCAAACCCTTTCCCCGCGCCAAAACCTTACAGGAAGGAAGCCTTGTATGTATCCCAGCCAAAAAACCCGGCAGCTCGCCCCGGAGATGGACCCGCTTAAAATGGGCATGGGCTGGACGGAGGAGGACCTGGCAAAGCCCCAGATCCTGATCGAAAGCACCTATGGGGACAGCCACCCCGGCTCTGTCCATTTGAATGAATTGGCGGAACGGGCCGCGGAGGGCGTGCAGGCCTGCGGCGGCAAGGCGGCCCGCTACTTTGCCACGGACCTGTGCGACGGCATGGCCCAGGGGCATGAGGGCATCCATTATTCCCTGGCCCACCGGGAGGCCCTTGTGAACCTGGTGGAGGCCCAGGCCAGGGCCAGCACCTTTGACGGCGGCGTGTTCATCGCCAGCTGCGACAAGGCCGTGCCCGCCATGCTGATGAGCCTGGGCCGCCTGAAGGAAATGCCCGGCATTCTGGTGACGGGGGGCGTGATGGAGGCCTATGTGCTGCCCCAGGAACGCGTCCCTGTGGACCCTGCCTGCGCCCAGAACCAGCTGCTGACCCTGGAGCAGATCGGCAAGCTCAGCGCCCAGTACCAGCGCCAGGAAATCACCGGGGACCAGCTGCGCTATTACCAGCGGCACGCCTGCCCCGGCCCTGGGGCCTGCTCCTTCATGGGCACGGCCTCCACCATGCAGATCCTGGCGGAAGCCCTGGGGCTGATGCTTCCGGGTACCGCGCTGCTGCCCGCCACAGCCCCCGCCTTGCGGGAGGCCGCCGAAAAAGCGGGTCGGCAAATTGTAGAACTGGCAAAAGCTGGCTTAAACGCCCAGGCCATGGTGACGGAAAAAAGCCTGGAAAACGCCATTTTGGTTCATGCGGCCATTTCCGGGTCCACCAACGCGGTGATGCACCTGCTGGCCATCGCCCGGGCCTTTGGCCTGCCCCTGGACGCGGAGGCCTTTGACCGCCTGCACCGGGGCGCTCCCTATTTGCTGAACGTCCGGCCCGCCGGAGACTGGCCTGCGGAGTTTTTCGCCTATGCGGGCGGGGTCCCCCGGGTGATGGAGGCGCTGAAAGACAGGCTTCACCTGGACGCCCTCACCGTCACCGGAAAAACCCTGGGAGAAAACCTGGAGGCGCTCCAAAAAAGCGACTATTCCCAGCGCTGCCAGCAGCTTTTGGAGGAGAAGGCCCGCCAGCTGGGGATGGACATCCGGCCCACGGACATCCTGCGGGACCCGGAAAACCCCATCAGCCGAGAGGGCAGCATCGCCATCCTGAAGGGGAACCTGGCCCCGGAGGGCGCGGTCATCAAGCACAGCGCCTGCCCCAGGGGCATGCGCCAGGCCACGCTGCTGGCCAAGCCCTTTGACAGCGAGGATGAGGCCATCGCCGCCATCTTTGCCGGGCGCATCCAGCCGGGGGACGCCGTGGTGATCCGCTACGAAGGCCCCCGGGGCTGCGGCATGCCCGAAATGTTTTATACCGGTGAGGCCATCTGCTCCGACCCGGCCCTGGCCGCCTCCGTGGCGCTGATGACGGACGGCCGCTTTTCCGGCGCTTCCCGGGGGCCCGTCATCGGCCATGTGTCCCCGGAGGCAGCCGTGGGCGGCCCCATCGCCCTGGTGGAGGAAAACGACCTGATCCAGCTGGACATCCCAGCCCGGCAGCTGGCTCTGGTGGGGGTGAAGGGCCAGCCCAGGACCCCCCAGGAAATGGAAGAGATTTTGACAGAGCGGGCGCGGCGTTGGCAAAAGCCCGAGCCGAAGGTTCGGCCGGGCCTGCTGAAATTGTATACAAAGCTGGCTTCCAGCGCCATGAAGGGCGCTTGTATGGACGAGTAAGGGGAACGGGTGCAGACAGGCTTTTTCAGCGGCCTTTGCGCTCAGTCAGCCACTGCAAAATGTTCCCCCAAAGCCGCTGGTAGCCCTCCCACTGGCAAAAGTCCAGGGGAGACCAGTGGGGCGCGCAATCCGTGGCATAGGCGCAAACCCTGCCCTGGCCATATTCCCCCACGGTGATGATGGGGTCCTTCCCCACTGTCGCCAGCACCTGGGCCCCTTCCTTGGGCAGCAACTGGTTATACCCCAAAATTTGCGGCCAGCTCTCCGGCACGCCCTGCATGATGGGATGATCCGGCTCCGCCACCTGGGGCGTCACGCCCTGGCTTTTTTCCACCCGGTCGTCCCCCGGCAGCAGGTTCACCGGCAGCATTTCCTCAATAGGCGTGTTGCGGTAACAGCCCCGGCCCTGGATGCCCTGGAAGGTTAAATAGCCGCCGATCATGACAAACGCGCCGCCCTCCTGCACATACTGCCGGAGGTTCTCCAAGCGGTTGGGGGTGGGCCGCAGCTTTTGAAAGGCATTCATGGGCAGTTGGAAGGTGTTGGCCCCCACATCGCTCACCATCACCACATCATAGGCTTTCAGCCCCTCCACCGTGGGCGGAAAGGAGGCTTCCACCATATGGCAAGGCACATGGTGGAATTCATGGCCGCAGGCTTCCACCGCCCGCTGGATATGCTCTACCGCCTGCTCGTAATAATCAAAGCTAAATACGTCAAAACCCTTGGATTCCGTCACATGCACATGCCAGGTCTCGCCTACAAACAGCACCTTCATCCAAACACTTCCTTGCCTTCATTTTTACCGCAAGTAATGGGCCAGCAGCCGCATCACTTCCTTGATGTCAATGGGCTTGCCCAAATGGTCGTTCATGCCGGCCTCCATGCACTTTTCAATGTCCTCTTTGAACACATTGGCCGTCATGGCGATGATGGGCACCTGGGCGGCCCTGGGCGTTCCCAGCCCCCGAATCCTCCGGGTGGCCTCCAGCCCGTCCACCTCCGGCATTTGCATGTCCATCAGGATGGCGTCATACCGCTGCGGATGCGCCACAAACGCGTCCACGGCCTCCTGGCCGCTTTGGGCCGTATCAATGGCGATATGGGTGGAGGCCAGCACGGCGATGATGATCTCCAAATTGATCTCGATATCATCCACCACCAAAATGGTCTTGCCGGAGAAATCCGTCTCTTGGGCGCTGCTTTCCGCCTGGGAGGCCGCGGCCTGCTGGCCGTCCCTGCCGGTTTCCGCTTGGCCCTCAGGAATGCCCAGCTTCGCGGTGAAAAAAAACTGCGAGCCCTCTCCCGGCTGGGATTCCACCCAAATTTCCCCATCCATCATCTCCAAAATACGCCTGGAAATGGCCAGGCCCAGCCCGCTGCCGCCATATTTGCGGGCGATGCCCGCCTGGGCCTGCTGAAAAATGCTGAACAGCTTGGCCTGTTCTTCTTGCGACATGCCAATGCCGGAGTCCTGCACATCCATTTGCAGGGTACAGGTATTCCCTTCCCTGTGCAGCAATTTCGCGTGAAGGGTGATGGCCCCCTCCTCCGCCGTAAACTTGATGGCGTTGGATAGAATGTTGGTCACCACCTGCGCCAGGCGCTGGTCATCCCCCACCAGGGAGGCGGGAATCTCCGGGTCCAGCTCCATGGAAAAGCACTGGCGCTTTTCCTGCATTCTTTGGGCCACCACGCTAAGCACCCGGTCCAGCATCTGCCGGAAGTCAAACAAAGCCGGTGACAGCTCCATCTTTCCCGACTCAATTTTGGAAATATCCAAAATATCATTGATCACGCCTAGCAGATGAGTGGACGCGTTTTCAATCCTCTCAAAGGCGTAGTTTTTCCGCTCCAGGTCCTCCTCCGCCTTCCCAATGGAGGTCATGCCGATGATGGCATTCATGGGCGTGCGGATCTCATGGCTCATGCTGGACAGGAAATCGCTCTTGGCCTTGCTGGCGGACAGAGCTTCCTCCCGGGAGCGCTTCAAATCCGTCACATCGTGAAACATCAGCATAAAGCCCCTGTTTTCCTGCTGCTCGTCCATCATGGGGGCCAAAACGCCGTGGAATTCCTCCGCCCCGCCCTCCGCGCCAAAATGAAAGGTCAGCTCAAACTCAAAGGGCGTATGGATGTTACGCGCATTCTGGCTATATTCCACCAGGGTTTTGTTGGACTCCTCGTCTAAAAAGCGGGAAAGGACCTCCGACAGGGTATGCCCCAGCACATCCGCCGCGCTGTGGAACCCCGCCTTGGCAATGAAATATTCCGTGCAGAACTCCACCCGACCCGTCTCGCTTAAAAAGAGGATGATGCTGGGGGAATTGGCCAGCAGCAGCGCCAAATACCGCTGCTGCTCCCGCTGGGTGAAGGTGCTGGCCTTCTGCTGGTTCAAAATCGTGGTGGAGGCCAGCTTTTCTTGCACAATGGCGTTTTTAAGGTGCTGAATCTCACGGCGGAGCTTGCGGTTTTCCCGCTCCAACTGCGCCGCCGGGGACGCTTGGTTTTCTATGGTGTCGATGCCGTTTCGCTCCCCGTGCATGCCATCCTCCCCTCTGCCTGGCTCTTCGCGGCTTCGTTATAAAACACAGGCGCAAAAGGAGTAATTGTGAAACCGGTTGTGGAACCCGCCCTTTCCGTCGGGCATGGGGCAAATTTCCCCGCCGGAGTAGCCCATCATGAAGGGTTTGCCGCTGTCCTTCAGCGTTTGTGTGATGAGGCGCAGCTCGCTTTCCTGGTCCGGGGCCAGCATGATGTACCGGGTGACGCAGGGCAGCAGCAAGGTGGCCTGCCGCTGCTGCTCCGCCAAAATCAGCTTCAGCCCCGCCTCGGCGGATTCAAAGATGCCCTGGGCGTCAATGCTGCCCACGGCAAAGGACGTGCCCACGGGCATTTCGCCCCCGGTGAGCACAGAGCCATCCTCAAACAGGGTGTAAAAGCCCAGCGCCACAGGCTCGCTGACCTCATCATAATACATCATCAGAGGCGTGGTGGTGATGTTTTCCTTGGAAATGGCCAGGCCCACCTTGGCCAGGTATTCCAGCACGGGCAAATCGTTGATCTCCCGCAGAATGGCCCCCTCGCTCTTGGTGATGCGGGCGCGGTTGCCGGAGATGTTCCGCTCCGGAATGGAGGCCACGATAAACTTAGGCGTCACCGGCCCGTTCACAAACATCATGGCCAGCCCCGCCCGCAGCGCCTTGCCGTTGCAAATGGTGAACACCGTCTCGTAATTGAAGTCAATGTTATTGGTGATGGAGCCCCACATGGGAATGCCGTGGCAGGCCTTGTCCATGGCGGCCACCACCTCATACCCCGCCACGTCCCGGATATAGGGCATAAAGGTGAGGATCATGGACGGGTCCTCCGCCACCTGGCCGCGGAGGCTTTGGTACAAGCCCTCCACTTCCCGGGTGTAGTTCTCGTGATCAATGCCATTGGTCATCCCCGCCCGGAAGGTGACCTCGTCGCTGGTGAGCACGGTGAAGGTCAGCTCAAAAAGGCTGTAGCCATTTGCGTCCGCGCTGGCCATGGAGGTCATGCCGATCACGTCAAAGGGGAACTCCCGGCAAAGGGCGGCTACCATCCCGCTTTCAATAAAATCAATATGGCAGAGGATGAGCCCGCAGGAATTCTTTTTCAGCGCGGAAACGTCGATCTGGCTTTTGATCTCCCGGATCGCCTCCTCGATTTCATCCATTTCCGAGGTACGGGCGGTAAACATCTGTATCACAACGGTGCGCCTGCCTTTCTTCATGGGGTCCGGTTCTGGTTATGTTGCGTCTGGGGCCGGAGGATCGCCGCAGGGAAAGAGAAAAAGAAAGAGAAAGAGGAAACCACGTATGGGTCCCTTGCATGGGTCTGCCAATCGGTTGTAGCATATCACAGAACTTCCCAATTTTCCAGACATTTCGCTTTTTTGGCAGAAAAACGGCCTTGTTGGCCGCCTTTTTTAGGACCTGGCGCGGATGACGCCCTTGGTCAAAATGACGCAGGCATACAGCGCGCCCTCGCCGGTTTGCACGGTGGCAAAGGCCTTGCGGCTGCGCTCATAGAAAGCAAAGCGCTCCTCAAAGCCAATCTTGGCCCCGGGCTCATGGCGGTCGATGGTTTTGCGAAACTCGCTCCAAATGGGCGGGTCTCCGTCCGGCATGGAGCCGGGCACCACTTCCATCAACGTGACGGGAGCGGCCACAAAATCATCCAGCGGAAGCAGCTGCAAAATCGCGTCCAGCATTTCATTGACGCCGTGGCCGTCGCAGCGGATGCAACGCTTGCCCATGGTGGTGGCCGGGAAATTGCCATCGCCGATGACGATTTCGTCCCCATGGCCCATTTCCGCCAGGATTTTAAGCAGCTCCGGGGACAGCAACCCAGAAATTCCCTTTAACATATGTTATGCCTCCTCGTTGTTGTTGGATGAACCGCTTGTTCCGTGCCAGGGCCTAAGCTGCCCCTGGGCCTGCCGCACCTGCGCCAGGCCGGGGATGGACTGGGCCGCCCCCGCCTGCCCCACCGCCAGGGCGGCGGCGGTGGAGGCCAGCTCCAGGGCCTGCTGGGCCGAATCTCCCAGGGTGGTGCGGGCCACAAAATAGCCCAAAAAGGTGTCCCCGGCCGCCGTGGTGTCCACCACCGGCACCTGGAAGGCGCTCTGGGCCAGGCGGATGCCTTTGGCAAAGTACAGCGCGCCCTTTTCGCCCAAGGTCAGCAACACCTGGGCCTGGGGATATTGCGCCAGCAACGCTGCCCCAATGCCGTCCGGCTCCTGGATGCCCGTCATGGCCTCCCCTTCCAGCTCGTTGAGCACAAAGAGATCCACGCAGTGCAGGGGCGCGGCCAGCAGTTCCTTCGTCATGGGCGAGGGGTTCAGCACAATGCGCAGGCCCAATTCCTTGGCCAGGCGCAAAACCTCGTCCAGGCGGTTGATTTCGTTTTGCAGCACCAGCACATCCCCCGGCTGAAACTGCCGCAGGGTGGCCAAAATGTCCTCCTGCCGCAGGGCCTGGTTGGCGCCCCCGTACAGCAGAATGCAGTTTTGCCCGGTTTGGTCCACCTGAATGATGGTATGGCCCGTCTTTTCCTCCCCCACCGCCACATGGCCCGTGTCCACGCCCGCTGATCGCAGCGCGTCCGTCAGGGGCTGCCCGTCCCGGCCCACCCGCCCCGCGTGGAAGACCTGGGCCCCGGCCCGTTGCAAGGCGATGGACTGGTTGAGGCCCTTGCCGCCCAAATGGCAGGCGTACTGGGTGGAGGACAGGGTTTCCCCCGGCCTGAGAAAATGGGGGACTTGATAAACATGGTCCAGGTTTAGTGACCCAAAGTTCAGGATGCGGCTCATATGTCACCTCTTGCGCGGAGATTTCCTTGCTTTTTCTATCCCTAGCTTACAACAAATGGCAAGAGATGTAAACCCTCTTCCGGGGGATAAGGAGTACAGTGCGCAATGCGCAGCGCACGCGCCAGGGCGAAAGCCCTGCATCCTTTCTGTGGGCTGGTTTATGTGCGGATTGCAGTTGGTGGTCCAACTGGGAACGATGCTAAGGACAGCAGTTGGTGGTCCAACTGGATACGATGCTAAGGACAACAGTTGGTGGTCCAACTGGATACGACGTTAAGGAGGGACCTAGGGGGCACGGCGAGGTGGCAGTCGGTGTCGCGCATTGCGCTGCCGCTTATGCGCTCGCCTCCTTATCCCACCTCTCGTTCGCTTTCGGCTACGCCGAAGGGCCCACAGGGCCCACGCTCACTGGCGGTGCCCTTTGCTCCCTCCTTAACAATCCTCCCAGCACCCCCTCCCCGCCCGGGGACTCCGGTTGCTCAGTGTCGTACAAGGTACTGCCGTACCTTGTACTCGCTTCGCTGCCCCAGCTCTCACTCGCTTGCCCCTTCGGGGCACAGCCCACAGGGCTGACGCTCGTTGACGCTGCCC
>JAVBPU010000031.1:0-21899 GCA_031549415.1 Eubacteriales bacterium
GACCAACAGGTCCTCCTCCACGGTTTTGTCCAGCAGCACGGTATCCAGAATTTCCTTTTTGGCGTTGCACACGTCCACCAGCCAGTCCATGGGCGCTAGGTCCGTTTCCTGGTAATGCCGGGGCACCCGAAACTCCACCGTCTCCGCGTTGCAATCCGTTTCCACGCCCAGCACCGCCGTCTCCGGCGGAATGTTCATCTTCCGCCAGGTCACGGTCACCGGGCTTTTTTTCGTCCTCGTCATGGTTTCACCCCCATCATCTGGGTCAGTTCCCGGTATTCGCTTTCGCTGAGCCGCCCCAGGGCGAACAGCACGTCCATCTTTTCTTGCAGGCCCTCTGTCCTGCCGCTGCGAATCAGCAGCGCCAATGCCTTAACCGTCACTTGGATTCACCCCCATTTCCCAAAAAGCGTTTTGAATCTCCAAATCAATCATCCGTTCCGCCATATCGCACAGCTCCGTCCGGGCTTCCTCCAGGGGGGTTTGTACCGGGTTCCCGTCCCTGGTAAACACCCCGTTTTCAAACAAATCCCCCATTTGCACCGGCCTGCCCTCCAGGGCCACCGCGCCGGGGAAGCTCCCGGCGTTGCCCGGATACAGCCAAATCAGGTTCACCACAACGCCCTTTTCCACCAAAGCATAGGTCACAGCCTTTGCCTCCTTTCCCAATTTACCGGCGGTTTCGGATGACGACAATGCCGCTGCCGCCGGGAGCCCACGAGGATTCATACCCAGCGCCGCCACCGCCGCCGCCTGTGTTGACCGCCCCGTTTGTGGCGTAACGTTGGTAAACGCCGCCATTGCCGCCGCCGCCATTGCCACCGTAGCTCATTCCGACGTAAGAGTCCGATCCGCCGCCGCCGCCGCCCGCGTAGAGCGCCTTGCCCGCCTCGCCAAACTCATAGGTGGTTGTGCCTTGCCCGAAACCGCCTATGCTTTCCCCGCTAGAGCCGCCGCTCCCGCCGTTGGAGCCCCCGCTTCCGGGGTTCCAAGCGTCTGCGCCGCCGCCGCTGCCGCCGTTTCCGCCTTTGCCTGCTCTGCCGCCAGATCCTCCTATGGCGCTAATCCCCAGCCCGGAGGTGGTGCCCCCTTGGGCCCCGGCGGCGGCTCCGCCCGCGCCCACAACAATGGCATAGTTCGTATTCAGGGCAGCCAACGCAACGCCCTTGGTGGTATAGCCGCCGCCGCCACCACCGGAGCGCCCTCCCCCCGAAGTCGAGCTCCAACCGCCCGCACCGCCGCCGCCCACCGCAAACACGTCCAGGCTTCCGCTGCCCTTCCCTTTCTTGGTAAACGCCAGCGTCCCGCTGGTCAAAAAGCGAATGTTCCAATTGTCGTTCCCTTCATCCGTCAGCAAGCAGGTTCCGGTATAGGTGAAAGTAGGCAGCCCGCTGGATGCGCCGCCGCCCCGGCGCGTGATCATCACCTCACCCATTTATCTCACCACCTTCAATTGAATGGTCAACGCCGTGGCGGGCTTTTCCTCGTAGCAGGTGGCTTTCAGCGCGCCGCTCAAAGCGTCCATCCGCCCCACCAGCCCATAGGCTTCCAGCTCCGTCACCGCCACCGCCGCGTTGCTGCTGAGCGTCACATCCGCCAGAGGCGTGTCCGTGGCCAGGAGGCCCACCACGCTGACCGTTTGCGTGTAGGGCGCGGTGGCGCTCCAGCCGGAGGCGGGCAGCGTGGCCTTCAGGGACAGGGGCGCGTGCAGGGCAATGGCCTGCTCCGCCGCCGTGAGGGCCGCCGTCACGGTGGTTTGCCCGTAGGGCAGCACCGCGTTTTGCAGCTTCCGGCCCCCCATATCCACCCCGCCGGGGACCACCTCCATCACTGCCGTCAAGCCATCCAGCGCCCCCTTGTCCGCCGCGCTCATGGCTCCGGGGCGGGTGTGCGTGGCGGGGGCCAGGTACCGGGCGTCCAGGGCGTCCCTTTGCAAATGCGCCGGCACCGGCGTGCCGCAGAGCTCCGCGTCCAGCCGCTCGTCCGTGATGTCCTCCGGGGCGATGGCCGCCGCCGCCGCCCGCACCCGCACCTGGCACAGGCTGATTTCCCGCACCATGTCACCCTTGGTGAGGGCGGGCGGAACCGGGTGGGCCGCCGGGGAGCCTTCCTTCACCCGCAGGGTGATGCTTCTGGCATTGGCGGCCAGGTCCAGCCGCAGCACCACCCGGTCAATCCGGTCCGCGCTGCCCGCCACGCTGAGGGCGCATTCCTTCGGGCCGCCGCCATCGTCCGTCAGGGTGTACACGTACCCGTTTACAAAGGCGTTTCCGGGGCTTACGGCCACTTTCAGCCCGCCGGCCGGGGCCACCGTCAGCCCCTCGTTCACCCCTGTGCCGCCCCTGGCCCGGGACAGCTCGGCAAACTCGTCCGCCGAATAGTCCCGCTCATCCCCGTCCGAGGGATCAAAGTACCCATAGAATTCCTTCAAAAAAACCGCCTCCTATCGCACTGTTTGGTTTTTGAGCCCCATGATATCCGCCAGAAAGGAAACCGGCGCCGCCCCGAAGGTGCCCCGCAGGGTGCGCTTGCCGTCGGAGTAGGCTTCCTGCACCTCCAGCAGCCGCACCTGGCTGGAGGCGAAGCCCCCGTCCAGAATGATTTTGTCGCCAATGTCAAAATCCCGCCCGTAGCGGCACAGGCCCTGGTCCAGCAGGTCCGCCGTGAGGGTTTCCTTTTCTTCCGCAGTGTCCAGCCTGTTCCTTCCGGCCAGGCGCAGCATGTCCATTTCCGCAATGCTGCCCGCGTCCACCCAGGCTTCCCGGCGGGAAAGGCCCGTGGCCTCGTTGCCCACGCTTACGATCAGCCGGTTTTCGTCCTCCCCGCTGCCGCCCACATAGGCGGTGGTTTTGGCCGCCGTGGCGTCAAACGCGAAGGAGATATCCCCGGCGTTCCGGTTGTATTCCGCCACCACGGACTGCCCCAGGCCCTGGGTCAGGTCCCGGCCCACGCAGGCCGTGAAAACGAACTGCTTGGCCTGGAAATCGGCGTACACCTCCCAGCCCACCTCCGTGGTTTCCCCGATGTCCGCAAACAGGGCGTGCAGGTCCCCAAAGCGGGATTGCCAGGGCAGCACCGGCCCCCGGTCCAGGTTTTCCGCCGCCACCAGCCGGGGGATTTTGCGCTTTTCGTCCTCCGGGGCGTACAGGTTGGCCGCCGCGTAGTGGTGGTAGGCCGCCTCGGCGCTGCCAATGAAGCGCGACCAGCCAAAGTGCCCGTCGTCCGTGACGGGGGGCACGCAGAGGCGGCGGGCGGCAATGCCTTTCAGCAGCCTGCCGGAGGCGGTGATTTCGCCCTTCTTCTGGGTCACCTTTTCAAGGATGGCCGCCTTGTGGGGCGCGTCGGAAAAGAACACCACGCGGTCCTTCACCAGGGCCGCCGCCCCCGGCGCTTTTTCCGACGTGCGCACCTCAAAGGAGCCCAGGCCGTAGTAGCTCCGCGTGATCTGGTAGTTTTTGGGGATGGCCAGCTCCGCCGTCAGGCGGAAGTCCCAGTCCATGACCATGAGCGCCATTGTTTACACCCCCTCAAACCGATCCCGCCAATACAGCGAGATGACCGTTTTGGAGGACATTCCCCCGGCTTCATAGGCAATGGCGTTTTCCCCGGGGGCCAGGGAGAATTCCGACAGCGGCGTGGTCACGTCCAGCAGGCCGTAGGCGTTGCCTTCCTGGCCGCCGATCTCCATGCGCACGTACAGATCCTCCGGGTCGGTGTTGATGCGCAAAACCGCCCCCGTGGGGAGCGGCGACGTCAGGGAGATTTTCTGCCCCGTGGTGCGGTTGATGAGGCTGGGCTTCTCCCCCTCGCCATAGAGGACGATGCGCACCGGGGTGCTCACATGCCCGTGGTTGATGAGCACGGCCTGGGTATCCCGGGAAGCGAACCGGATGGGAAAGCGCAGGCGGAAATGAAACGCCGATTCCTCCACCATGAAGCCGCCCTTTTGCTCCTCCATGGCGAACCAGAAGGGGCTGTCGCACTCGAAGGACAGCTTCATTTGCGGGAAAATGTCCTGAATGCGCTTGCCGTATTTGGGCGCGCCCTTGGGCACGGCCCAGGTCCACCATGTGCCATAGTCGTTTTCGTACACCAGCCGGGCCCGGGCCCCGGTCTTGGCCTGGAAGGCCCTCTCCGCGCTCAGCACGCCGCAAAGCTGGTCGATGCGGGTGCGGTACAAATCGCTGCGGCCATAGGTGATGAGGTTGACGGTGGCGTCCACCTTCCGGTCATTGCGAAGCACCCGCTCCGTGATTGCCCCGTCCTGGCCATCGCCGGTAAAGGTTTTTCGGGTCAGCTCCGCGCCTTCCACGCCGTCCACATGGTCCAAAACGAAGGGAGGGGAGCCGCCGAACACGGCGCGCTCCCCCATGAGGTTGATGTAAGTGAGTATTTGCATGGCTGTACCTCCTTAGTGTCCGTTGAGCAGCGCCCCCAGGTCCTCGTTGACCTGCTGGAGCTTGCGGGCCGCCTGCCCGGCGCTGTCTACCGGTTCGTTGAAGTTCACGGTTTGGTTGATGACGGTGGCCACCGCCCCCGGCAGGTTCGCCTCGGCGTTTTGCCGCTGCTGGTAGGTGGATTGGAAGCTGCTGGCCGCTGCGGTGGCCTGGGCGGCGGCGGTCTCCTGGATGGCGTACAGGCTGTCGTTGAGGCTTTTGAACCAGCTGACCACGTCCCCAAACTTGCTTTTGAAGCCGTCCAGCAGCTTTTCCCCAAAGGTTTTGCCCAGGGCGTCATACTCCGGCGCGTACTCGCCAATGAGGTCCACCAGCTCCTGCTGGCTGGAGTTCATCAGCATTTTTTCCGCTTCGGCCCGGATGTTCTGGGCCTTGAGGCGCTCCTCGTACTCCTTCTCGATGGCCTCCTGCTCCTCATCCAGGGCATCGAGGGCGGCCTCCGCTTGCTCGTTAATGGCTTCGATCTGCTTGCGCAGGGCTTCCTTCTGGTCGTCAATGCCCTGCTTGCGCAGCCGTTCCTCCCGGCTCTCAATGGCCTGGTCCAGCTGCTGTTGCAGCTTCATGCGGTTGTACTCGTCCTGCTCAAACTCAATGTCCTGGCGCAGCTTGGCGATTTTGCGCAGCTCTTCCTGGTTCTGCTTTTCTCTGTCCTCGGTTTTGGACAGCTCGTCCAGCGCGTCGATCTGGTCGTTGATGGCTTTGACGCTGGAATCCCGCCACTCCTCCCAGGCCTTCCGGGACGCGTCCAAGCGCTCGATTTCCGCGTCCTGCATGGCCTCGTACCGGGCGGTGAGGGAGTCGATGAGCGCGTCCCCGGTCTTGTCCAGGCTGCCGGAATCCCGCTCGCGGATCTCTTGCTTTTTATCATAGATTTTCTCTTCCCAATCCATGATCTCTTCCGCGTTCAGCTGGTGCTTCCGCCGGATCTGCTCCAGCATGGCCAGTTCTTCTTCCAGGGTGATTTCGTTCATGTGGCGCTTATGCTCAATGAGGGCGTAATCCGCCGCAATGGCGTCCTTGCGCCTTTGTTCAGCCTCACGGGCCGCCCGCTCCGCATCGTTCTTCCCACCGCCGCCACCGCCGCCACCGCCGCCACCGCCGCCGCCACCATCAGGCGTAACCCCTGCCGCTATCATTTCTTCGCGAAGCTCTTCCAGTTGCGCTTTTAGGGTTGCAATTTGCCCCTCCGCATTGGCGATGTCGATGGCGGCGGAGCCGTCAATGCTGGATGCGCCCTCTAATTGTGCCAACTGTCCTTCCAGGCCAGCAATCTCCGAAACAATAGCAGCTTCCTGCGCCTTGAGCCCTTTCGCATAATTCTCAAAAGCTGCATCCGCCTCTTCAATGCTTTCCGTGGACCCATCCACGGACTTACCCACTTTTTGGGCCGCCGCATCTGCCGCCTTCTGGGCCTTTGTCCATTCCTCCGTCCCCTTTTCGGCAGCGAGCAGGGCCTTTTTGGCGTTGTTCCATTCAGTGATGAGCTTCGCCCCGCCCTTTGCGCCATGAATCTTATCCTCTGTCTTCTTGACTGCGCCCCCAAAGGCCTCAAAGGCGTTTGCGGCAGTAGCGGCGGACTGTCCGCCATTCTTCAATTCGTCAGCCCACGCCCTGGCTTGTGGAATGCCAGCTTGAAACGGAACGTTCGTTAACGAGGCGACCAGTTCGTTTGCCCTTTGCGTCGCCTCGGCGGCCCCTTCCCCTTGCGATAGAAAGAAATCTTCAAAAAAGCCTGTCAAAGTGGCCAGGTATGATTCTGCTTCGGCTGCCGCGTCTTCCGTTGACATCTCTCCTGTTAAAACGGCCTGGGTAAGATTGGCCATCCCTTCCATTGCTGTGCTGACATCGGCGTTTTGTGCAGCGGCAGTGACAGCCAACACAAACGAATCAACATAGGCATTCGCGGCGGCGGCAGGGTCGAAATCATCCTGGAATTTGGAAAAATCAATCGCGAAGCCGCCCTGCAATGCTTCGGATATGCTTTCGTTCCATTCCCCGTCCTTGTTTGTTATCTGTGTTTGCATGTAATCAATAGAGGCGTCGACCCAGTTTGCAAACATCGGCTCATAGGTTTTTAGCTCAGTGTCTATGGCCTCAAGTTCCTCGGAAATGCTCGTGCGCTCTCTTTGAATTGCGCCTGCGATCACTCCTTCGCTAAGATTTCTTCCGGCCACTTGGCTTCTCACGTTGCTTTCCACGTTGGCAAGGTCCTTTTGCAGACCTTGCCTCTTTTGAAGCAGCTCCAAGTATTCCTTGCTGTTTGCTGCTATGTAGGCATCTTGTGCCGCTTGAAGCTGGGAGGCTTCAAGCCCTTTCATCTCCTCGGCCCGCAATAATCGTAGCGCTACCGCATATTCTTTGACGGATTTCGCCGCCCCGTCCGCTTTATTCGCTGCAAGCCCGTATGTGCCAGCAAGCTCCGCCTGAATTGCGCTCATTTCGCGCATTTCGGATGCTGACAGGCTGGATTTGCTTGAAAGTTCAGTGTAACGCTTCGTCAGTTCATCAAGCCTTGAAATTCTGCTCTTGTCCTCAGCGACAGCCTCTTTGTTCTTTTGAATGCGCTCCTCTTCCTTTTGGGCCGCTTCTTCCTGCGCATTCGTAATCGCCGTATAAAGTCCCGCCACCACGCCCAGGGCTGCGGCAATGATCCCAATCGAGCCCATGGCCACCCCCAGCGCCTTCATGGCGGCCCCCAGCTTCAGCACCCCGCCCACCAGGCCGATCAGCCCGGCAAAGGCCCCAACTGCCGTGGTAGCGCCTGCGGTAATGCCGGGGAAAGCCGCCGTAATCCCTTCCAGCGCCCCCAGCATCCCTGTTTTCAGCTGGGTTCCCGCTTCCACCATGGGGGCCATGGCGTCACCAAAGCTCTTGGCCAGGTCCTGGCTTTTTTGCGCCGCCTCCGTCTGGCTGCCGGACAGGGTGGTGGTGAATTTTTGGAAGTCCCCCACCTTGTCAGCGGTTTCTCCCATCAGGCCCAGGTATTCCGCTTCCACCTTTTGCGCCTGTGAAAGGTCGCTGGTGGCCAAGCCGCGGGCCTTGGCGTACTCCTCCCACATCTTGGCCAGGTTTTTGGTGACGCCCGCGTTGCTCACCAGGGCGCTGTTTTCGTTTTTCAGGCCTTGCGTGGCGGACACGATGGATTCCGCAAAGCCCTGGTTGGCCTGGCGGCCAAAGGCCGCCGCTTCTTTGAGCCGCGTGATGGTATCGGTGGCCTGGTCCAGGGTATACCCACGGGAAAGCAGGTTTTGAAAGGCGGTGGCCGCGTCAGCGGTACCAAAAAAAGCGTCTGTGACGCCTGCCAGGGCCGCCTTCACTTTTTCCTGGCCGATTCCTTTGTCGCTGGCGGTGTTTTGGAGGCCCAGCATGGCGTTGGAATACTTCTGGGAGGCGGCGATCCCTTGGTCCACCGCGCCAACAACCGCATCAAATATCGGCTTTGCCGCCTTGGCTGCCTCTTCCCATGCCTTTAGCGTTTTCTCCGCGCTTTTTTGCTGCTGGTCCCCAAGCTCTTGTACCTTTTGGCCCGCTTGCTCCGCGCTGCTGCCAATGCCCGCAAAGCCCTGGCCCATGGCGGGAGAGATGCCTTTGCCGGTCACCCTCTCCGCTTGCTTCGCAAATTCTTGTAGCATTTGGCTGGCCATTTGTAGCCCTGCTTCCATGCCTTCCGCCGAGGCGGAAATCATCAATGTAACTTCACCAAAATCTGCCATTGCGTTCACCCCTGTTCTTGTGTTGATGTTTTTATGGGGTATGAAGGGTCATAAGCCTTCTTTTCCCCTGAATCCCTATAAGAAGCCTGAAACGTCGGAAGGGACATGGAGCTATCCATGCCAAAAAGCAGCTTTTACGCTTGGCCCTGTTTCGATTGTCAGTTTGTTTGCATCCATTGCCTTGCCCTTCTTGGTGAAGTGTGATATCATGGCTTGTAGGCCACATTGAAAAAGATGGAAAACAGGAGTGATCCCTATGAAAAAGATTGGCGTTTTCCTGGTCCTCCTTGCCCTGGTTGGGGCCCTTTCTACCACAGCGCTGGCCAGCGCACCAACAGAGCCCTTTAGCCTGCGCAACGGGTATTACTGGGGCATGTCCCAAGACGAGGTTTTGAAGCTGGCGGCGGAAGAGGGCCTGGAGGATATCGTTAAACAGGATAAATGGTCTTTGAATTTTGAAAATGTTCCGGTTGGAGATTTTTCCGTATCAATGTCTCTTTCTTTTACGTATTCGGCTCTCAGCCATATTGAATATCTGTTTCCATCGTTCCCCGAGGATGATAAGATTGGGCTGGAGGAACAGTTCACTTTTCTGGTAAGAACATTAAATACTGCTTACGAACCGGTTGTAGGCGTTGTAGGAGAAACCTATACCTATGCTTCCTGGGACTTGCCTGACACCAGAATTTTTCTCGGCTCATTGCCTGATTATGAGGACGCGTCTATGGAATTTTGGAACCTCAGCTATCATGCACGAAAAGTGGTAAATACGTCCGGTTTTTAAGTCTGTGCCTACCTGTGCCCAGCCGTATTCACCTGCGCCACCTGCGCCACCTGTGCCCAGTCGTATTCACCGGCGCCCAGCCGACCGGCTGGGCTTTTTTACGCCATGGCGCATCCAGCATCGTAGGGCCTTGCCATCCGTTGCCCTCCTTGGTGAAGTGTGGTATCATGGCTTGTAGGCCACATTGAAAAACATGGAAAACAGGAGTGATCCCTATGAAAAAGATTGGTGTTTTCCTGGTCCTCCTTGCCCTGGTTGGGGCCCTTTCTACCACAGCGCTGGCCAGCGCACCAACAGAGCCCTTTAGCCTGCGCAACGGGTATTACTGGGGCATGTCCCAAGACGAGGCTTTGAAACTGGCGGCGGAAGAGGGCCTGGAGGATATCACTAGTCAAGGTAAAACATATTTGAATTTTGGAAATGTTCCGGTAGGCGATTTATCTGTACCGATGTCCCTTCTTTTTACTGAGGATTCGTCTCTCTACTATATTTCATATCGGTTTCCATCGCTCCCCCAGGACGATACGATTGGGCTGGCGGAACAGTTTGATTTTCTGGTGGCCACATTAGATAGTGCGTACGAACCGGTTGTAGGCGATGTAGGAAAGTTCTCTGGTACCTGGGACCTGCCTGACACCAGAATTTTTCTCGGGCAACTGGCTGATTCAGACGACACTTCTATGTTATTTTGGAGCATCGGCTATCTTCCACGGGAAGTCGTGAATACGTCCGGTTTTTAAGTCTGCGCCTACCTGCGCCCAGCCATGCCCACAGGTACCCGCGCATCCGGTGTCGTAGTGTGGGCGCATCCAGCGTCGTAGGGCCTTGCCATCCGTTGCCCTCCTTGGTGATGTGTGGTATCATGGCTTGTAGGCCACATTGAAAAACATGGAAAACAGGAGTGATCCCTATGAAAAAGATTGGCGCTTTCCTGGTCCTCCTTGCCCTGGTTGGGGCCCTTTCTACCACAGCGCTGGCCAGCCCGCCGGCAGAGCCCTTTAGCCTGCGCAACGGGTATTACTGGGGCATGTCCCAAGACGAGGTTTTGAAGCTGGCGGCGGAGGAAGGGCTGGTGGATATCACTAGTCAAGGTAAAACATATTTGAATTTTGGAAATGTTCCGATAGGCGATTTATCCGTACCAATGGTCCTTCTTTTTACTGAGAATTCGGCTCTCCGCTATATTGAATATCGGTTTCCATCAATCCCCGAGGACGATACGATTGCGCTGGCGGAACAGTTTGATTTTCTGACGGCTACATTAGATAGTGCGTACGAACCGGTTGCACGCGAAATAGGAATGTTCACTAGTGTCTGGGACCTGCCTGACACCAGAATTTTTCTCGGGCAACTGCCTGATTCAGACGACACTTCTTTGTTATTTTGGAGCATCAGCTATGTTCCACTGGAATTCGTGAATACGTCCGGCTTTTAAGTCTGTGCCCTGCGCCCAGCCGTGCCCATAGGCACCCACGCATCCGGTGTCGTAGTGTGGGCACATCCGGTGTCGTAGCCCTTTGCCATCCGTTGCCCCCCTTGGTGATGTGTGGCATCATGGCTTGTAGGCCACAATGAAAAACATGGAAAACAGGAGTGATCCCTATGAAAAAGATTGGCGTTTTCCTGGTCCTCCTTGCCCTGGTTGGGGCCCTTTCTACCACAGCGCTGGCCAGCGCGCCAACAGAGCCCTTTAGCCTGCGCAACAGGTATTACTGGGACATGTCCAAAGACGAGGCTATAAAGCTTGCGGCGGAAGAGGGCCTAGTGAGTATCGCTAGCCAGGATGAGCGGCTTTTGATTTTTGAAAATGTTCCAGTAGGCGAATTTTCTGTAACGATGTTCCTTCGTTTTAGTGGGGATTCGGCTCTCCGCTATATTGCATATCAGTTTCCATCGTTCCCCAAGGATGATAAGACCGAGCTGGAGGAACAGTTCAATATGCTGGTGAAAACATTAAATAATGCATACAAACCGGTTGTAGGCGTTGTATGCGTTGAAAGAGAGTGCGCTGCCTTCTGGGATCTTCCTGATACCAGAATTAGTCTTAAATCATGGTATGATCCAGCCAACCGGTTTATGCAATATTGGAACATCGGCTATATTCCACGAAAAGTCATAAATACATCCGGTTTTTAAGTCTGCGCCACCTGTGCGTACCTGCGCCCAGCCGTGTTCACCTGCGCCACCTGCGCCCAGCCGCCCGGCTGGGCTTTTTACGTCATAGGCGCATCCAGCGTCGTAGTCTATAGAGCAAAAGCGCCCGGGTTCTCCCGGGCGCTGCATTTTCAATGGGAAGCCTCGTGCCTCTCTCATCCTATGAAGCCGGGCGGCAGCCCCCCCGGCCTTGTCCCTTCATCAGCGCGTTCAGCGTCCTGTCGGCCACTCCTGTTGCCTCCCTTGATGAAGTATGGTATCATGGTTCGTAGTGCAATTTGCCAAAAACAGGAAGCAGGAGTGACCCCCCCATGAAGAAAATCCGTGCTTTCGCCCTCCTCCTGGCCCTGGTCCTGGTCCTTCCCCTGGCCCTTTCCGCCACGGCCTTGGCGGCCCAGCCCTTCACCCTGCGCAACGGGTATTCCTTTGGGATGTCCCGGAGGGATGCCTTGGCACTGGGGGCCAAAGAGGGCCTGGGCGAGAATATGAGCCTGAACAAACGCTTTGTCATTTTTGAAGACGTCCCAGTGGGCGATTCCACCGCCAGGATGATCCTGGACTTTGGCCAGGGGGCGAGCCTTGGCTCCATCATGTATCAATTTCCATCTCCCCCTAACAAGGAGGAGGCGTTGCTCGTCGCGCAGCTCCACGAGCTGGAAGAATCCATGGTCAGCGTGTACGGCCCCACTTCCAGCGTCATCGAGGACCGTTTTGTGTTCTGGCCCCTGGCGGACGTGAACATCAGCCTGCTGCTCTTGGTGAACCCGGACAATGATGAGCCGGAATGCTGCATCATCCGCTATGAAGCCAACTAGGCGGTCCACAACGCCCGCTGCCAGGCCCTTCCTGGCCCGCATCTCCCCTGGCCCACATTTCCTCCCTCAAGCCAAATATGGAAAGCAGGAGTGACCCCCCATGAAGAAAATTTGTGTTTTCGCCCTCCTCCTGGCCCTGGTCCTTCCCCTGGCTCCGGCCCTTTCCCCCGCCCTTTCCGCCACGGCCTTGGCTGACCAGCCCTTCACCCTGCGCAACGGGTACCATTGGGGTATGTCCAAGGCCGAGGCTATCCAGCTGGCGGAGGAGGAGGGACTGGAAGTAGTTAATGGGAAAAATCCAGAATATGTTTTTCTAAAAGATGTGCCTGTGGGCCAATATCAAACGACGATGGCCCTTGCGTTTAACGAACAAATGACTCTCCATGTCATTAGTTATATATTCCCTGAGCCAAGGGCGGCGGACAGGGACACCCTTCTGCCGCAGTTTCATTCTTTGCGCGAAGCGCTGGTGGGCCTGTATGGCGCGATTTCCACCGAGAGCAAGAATGAATATGCCCTATGGAAGCTGCCCGACGCGGACATCTTACTCTTCCTAGTGGAAACGGAAGATGGCCAAGAGTTTGAAAGCGTTTCCGTCCTGTATTCGCAAACAGAAGAGGCGCAAAGCAGCCTTCCGGCCGCAACCCAGCCGGCCGCTTTTTCCCTGCGCAGCGGGTATTTCTTCGGCATGTCCAAGGCGGACGCCCTGAAGCTGGCGGAGGAAGAGGGCCTTGGCCCCAACGGAAGCAAGGGCGAAAGCGTGGCCTCTTTTGAGAATGTTCCGGTGGGCGGCTCTGCCGTGCGCATGATGCTTTCCTTTGACGCCCAGATGACCCTTGAGGCCATCACCTATGATTTTCCAGGGGTCCCCCAGGAGGACAAGGTGGGCCAGAGCCTGCAGTTCAATACGCTGATGGGTACGCTGGCCGACGTGTATGGCCCGCCGGACTCTGTGCTGGGAAATATCCATGCGCAATGGGATCTTCCTGATGTGGAGATCAGCCTCTTGGAATCGAAGGACTACGACAACGAGGGCTTGCAATGCGGCATCGTCTCGTACCACCGGAAAGAGGCTGTGCAAAACGCCGGCTACTGATTCCCCTGCCGGCCCCAAAGGGTTCACCGCATTTTCCTGCCTGATGGAAAGGAGAGAGTTTCCATGTCACGCTTCCTCAAGATCCTGGCGGCCACGCTGCTGGCCCTGAGCCTTTCAGCGGTAGCCCAGGCGGATACCTTCAAATTGCGCAACGGGTATATTTGGGGGATGTTCCAAGGCCCGGCGGAGTCTCTGGCCCGAAAGGAAGGCCTTACCGAAACGGAAACAGGCTTTGAGACCCGCATTGCCGAGGGCCACCGCGTCATCGCCTATGAAAATGTGCCGGTGGGCGACGCAGAGGCCCTGATGGTGCTCCGTTTTGACCCCAACGCGATGCTACAAGCCATCTATTACCAGTTTCCCGGAACCGGCCCGGAGGACCAAGTCCGGCGGCGGGCCCAGCACCAATCGCTGCAAAAAGCGTTGGAGGACGTGTATGGCCCGGCTTCCGATGCGATCATGGACATGGTCCGCTGGGAGCTGTCCGACACCATCATTTCCTTATCTGGCTGGACCTCGCCCGACAACAAGGATTTGACCTGCCTGACCATCCTGTATCTGCCCAGGGAATCCTTCAAGGACACCAGCGGGTTTTAACCAATGGCTAAGCCCAGCCACCCGGCTGGGCTTGGGGCTACCGCGCCCCCCCTCCCTACCCCACCCTCTCCCCGCCGCCCCCAAAGAAGGAGACCGCGTCCACCTCTTCCTCCTCCAGGTGGTTGGGATCGTGCAGTTGGTTCCAGGCGCCAATCACCGCGCCAATTTCGTCAAAGTAGTAGTCCTCCATCAGCTCTTTTTTGCTGATGCCGATGGAAAGGCAGCTGGCAATTAGCCGTTGAAGCCAGTCGGCTTCGCCTGCTCTGCGGGTTTTAGCGCGCGGAGTTTGCCGGTCAGCGTCCGCACGCTTCCCATAAAATTTTCCAGGCCGTTGACCTCGATCCAGGCCAGGATCATCTCCATCAGGCCGTCCAGGCCCACGGCTTCATCCTGCAGGAGGGACTCCTGGGGGATGCCGGAAAGCTGGGCAAACAACGGGATCACCTGGGCGGGCACCGCCGCCACGCCCCGCAGCAGCAGCTGTACCAGGCCGTCCTTGTCCAGGGTTTTTAGGTGGCCCAGCACCCCGCCCAGGTCCTCCCCGGGGAAGGCGGCGGCCATCAGCCGCAGGGGCAGGTCTTGCAGGGCCTCCGTGGCTTGCAAAAAGGCCCCCAGGGGCATCTTTTTGATCTCGTAGCCCCGCACCGTCACGCTCTTGGGCAGGGACATGGAAATGCTGGTGGGCTTTTCGGTCTTGCCGGATGGGTTTGCTTTGGTTTGCATGGGGTGTCCTCCAATTTTCTTTCATTATAGATACTATATAAAAAGCCCAACCTGGTTGGGTTGGCGCTTTGATCGCTTGCGTTACACTTTCCTGCATGGTACAATTTGAACAAATCAATCCGGCTGGCCGCCAAATCGTCCAAATCATACAAACAATCAAAATGATACAAAGGAGAAACCTATGAGAAACAGCCTTTTGAAGCGGATCAAAGAGGTCACTCTTCCCGCCATGCCCAGGGTCAACCTGAAATGCGAGGACCGCCACTGCACACACAAAAATTGCCTCCAGGACCCGGAGACGGGCGAATGGTACAAGACAGAAAAAATCCCCCTCACCCTGGAGGAGGGCGAAGCGGTCCCCGCGCTGTTGCTGGCCCAGGCCCAATCGCTTCGGTCCATCAAAAACATGCTGGCCTTCTTTACGGTGCTGACGGTGCTGGGCCTGCTGTTTTGGCTGATCTCCCTTTTGAACCTGGGCCGTCTGTTCCGATGGCTTTGATTCTCGTGCTTCCGCTGCTTGCCCGCTCACTGACACTGCCACTACATCAAAAGAATTGAGGTTTCGCAAATGAAAAAATACACCGCATGGCTCCTGGTCCTGGTTTTGCTGGTCACCTTCCCCACCGTGGCCCTGGGTTCCCTGTTCGACATGACCGAGGAGGAGGTGGAGGCCTCCATGACCCAGTATTACAAGGGCTATCTCGAAATGGGCCTGATACCGGGCGCCAATAAGAAGGCCATGCAACGCATTTTCCCCTTTAAGGACCGGGCCTTTCAAAGCATAACGGATACCAGTGTACTCGCCAGCTTGGCCGCACGGGAGGACGGCAACTTCTTCTTGCTCCTCAACAAGGATTCCACCACCGGGAAGATCCGTGACGCGATGACGGGATTCTTTTTGTTTAACGAAAAGGATGTGGCGTTTATCGAGACCGCCGGCATGTTTTCTTCCATTTTATCCACGCTCTATGCCTCAGAGGGCTATGATGCGGCACTGAACAAAGGCTATGATATGTTCCTTTCCATTTCTCAGCAGCCTGTAGACGATGCGTCCTTCCAAATAACAGACCCGGACTATGCCTTGTCTTTTCAGAAGTTGGGTGACTTTGGGGTGGTGCTCACCATTGCGCCCGCCGACGACGCTATGTCCGCCCCCAACGCCAGCGGGCTGTAAGCCGCTGTTCCATAGGGTGGCTGCCCGCCCGGCTTCCCCCTTCAACGTACAAAAATGGAGGTACTCTGGATGAAAAAATACGCCGCCTGGCTCCTGGTCCTGGTTTTGCTGGTCACCTTCCCCACCGTGGCCCTGGGCTCCCTGTTCGACATGACCGAGGAGGAGGTGGAGGCCTCCATGACCCAGTATTACAAGGCTTATCACAAATTGGGTTTGATGGAGGGCACCGATGAGGACGCCATCGATGAGATTTTTCCCTTCAAAGACGGGCCCACCAGCGAAGAGGACCCCAATCTCCTTACGCGCTCCGTCCGGCGGGAGGATGGCAACTTCACCTTCCTCCTCCTCAAGGACGCCACCGGGAATACCACTGGCGGGGCGGCAAGCTTCAATTTGGTGAACCAAGAGACTGCGGCGATTGACGAGTCCTACGGCATGCTCCTTGCCGCTTTTGCCATGCTCTATACCTCCGAGGACGAGGACGCCGCACTGGCAAAAGGCCTTGATATGTACCTTTCCATGTATGAAATGATGACCGACGGTGAGCCCTTCAAGATAATGGACGGTCCCTACCGGGTGCTTAGTCAGAAACATGGGGATGTCGGGTTCATGTTCTACGTGACGCCCGCCGAGGATGCCGAGGACGCCGACGACGCTACGTCCGCCCCCAACGCCAGCGGGCTGTAAGCCGTTGTTCCATAGGGTGGCAGCCCGCCCGGCTTCCCCCTTCAACGTACAAAAATGGAGGTGCTCTGGATGAAAAAATACACCGCATGGCTCCTGGTCCTGGTTTTGCTGGTCACCTTCCCCACCGTGGCCCTGGGCTCCCTGTTCGACATGACCCTGGAGGAGATGCAGGCCTCCATGATCCACAATTACAAGGCCCTTTACCGGGCCGACGCCCTGGGCCCCGGCGATGAGGACGCCATTCACCTGATTTTCCCTTTCAAGGATGACACGGACCCGGAGAAGAAAGACAACATCGCCATATACACGGCGCAACGGGCGGACCGCCTGTTTTCCCTCATGATCCTCTCCGATTCCGCCACCGGGAAAATGAGCAACGCGTTCATCACCCTCCTGTCCACAAGCAAAGACGATACGGCGGTGCACGAGGCCGTGGGCATGTTCCTGGCCTCTTTTTGCCTCCTCTATGCCACGGAGGATAACAAGGCCCCCCTGGACAAGGGGGTGGCCCTGTACCAATTCCTCAACGACCAGGCCGTAGGCGATGAGGTGGTGGAAAAAACGGAGGGGGCTTACCAGCTTCGCTACTCGAAGTTGGGCGGCCTTGGGTACATGCTCGCCGTTTCCCCCGCGGAGGAGGCTGGCGGCGCTGCCAACACCAGCGGGCTGTAACTGGGGTCGATGCCAGGGGGGTGTCTTTTTCCCCCGTAGGCCTGGGGGGGTTATTCCTTCTTAGTTTGCTCCTGACGGGAGTTGGTGGCCTAACTGGCTACGATGCCAAGGGGTGTCTTTTTCCCCCGTAGGCCGGGGGCTTTCCTTTTTTGTTTGCTCCTGACGGGAGTCTGTTTTGCAACAGGGTTCGATGCCAAGGGGTGTCTTTTTCCCCCGTAGGCCGGGGCTTTTTCCTACTTTGTTTACTCCTGACGGGAGTTGGTGGCCCAACAGGGTACGATGCTAAGGGGAAGGCTGGGGGGAACGGCGAGGTTCCCCCTTTGCCTCCCCCTTAGCGATCCCCCACCGCACCCCCTCCCCGCCCGGGGACACCCCGGACCCCTCCAAGATTCTAACAATGTGCGTTTGCCATTGTGCGGCCAAGAGGGGTATGCCAGGTTGGGCATGTGAAACCAAACATAAACGCCTATGAATAAACGAAACCCCACCCTATTGGAAGCGGGCCCGGGCGGCGCCCGGACCCGTTGCAGATTCAGGCTATATGCGCTTGCCATTGTGCGGCCAAGGTAGGAATGGCGGGTTGCGGCTTATGAAACCAAACAAAAATTCATATGAACAAACGGTACCCTCCCCGACTAGAGACGGGTCCGGGCAGCGCCCGGCGGGGTCCGGGGCAGCGCCCCGGGCGGGGAGGGGGTGCGGAGGGGATTGTTAAGGGGAGGTCCAAGGGGGAACCTCGCCGTTCCCCCTCGACCTCCCCTTGACATCGTAACTCCTCTGTTGGCAAACAGACTGCCATCAGGCAGCCCCCCTTTACGCTGCGGGCTTCTCCTCCGCCGCAGTCAAAAACGCATTGCACGCGGCCTCGTTGGCCTTGTCCTCCTCCAGCTGCATCATGGCCCAAGGCTTCAGCCCAGGCAATTGCGGGGCCTTGAACACGCCGGTGATGATCACCTCGCACACGGTGAGGCTGTCCTTCTTGGTGGCAAAGTTGTCAAACTTGATGCCCGTCACCTGGAACACCCGGTAATTGATGTACCAGGGCAGGCCGTCCACGGTGTCGATGACGCAGCGCAGGGCGTAGGACTTGCCCTGGATGTTGAAGTTGCCCTCCAGCACGCCGGTGGTCTCATCGTATGCGCCCAGGCCCAGGTCAGCCATGCGGGCGATGTCCACCTCCGCCACGCGGATCTCCACATCCTCGCCGGTGACGTTCTTGATCTGGGCGTACAGCTCGTCATCGTAGTACAGGTCGGTGCTGGATTCCTTGGCGGTGCGGCTCATGGCCCCCGCAAAGGGCAGGGCTTCCCCGGCCTTGGTCTTGTACGCGGCCAGGGTGTCTTGCTCCACCTCCGCCAGGACGATCCCCTTGAAACCAATGGCTGCTCTCTTTTTAGACATGTTTTTCTTCCTCTCTCTTATCCGGCTTTGCGAAACCGGAAGGTTTCTTGTTGTGGTTTGCCCCCCGCGCAGGTGCGGAAGGTCTGTTGGTATCCTTGTTCTTCCATGGCCCGCCCGATGGCGGGGCAGATGGCGTCCGTGTCGGCCTCCTTGGTGGTGAACAGGCGCACGTACCACTCCAACTGGCTTACGTACGTCTGGCCGTCCCGGATATCGACGGCCTGCTCCGCCGCCAGCTGCAGCACAAGGCAGGGGGTGGCGGAGAATTGGTCCGGCCACTGGGTGTACACCTGCCGAAGGCCGGGGATGGCCTGCAAGGCGGCCTTCACGGCGGCCTTTTCGCTTTCCGCGGTCATGATCGCATCGCCTCCTTCACGGCGCTGGCCACCAGGCTGCGGATAGCGTCCTGGTTTTCCGCCAGCGCGGGGTATAGAAAGGGCTGGGCTGGGGAGTTGGCGGTGCCGTACTCCACAAAGTCCGCGTGGGGGGCCGCTGCAACGACCCGCACGGTGCCCCCCTGGGGGGAGGTCATCACCCCTGTGGCCTGGATGCTGGCCGCCAGGCTTCCCGAATCCCTGGGGCACTTTTGCCGGGCGGATTCCGCCACCAGCTGGGCGGCTTCCTCCAGCGCGGCGGCCACGGCCTCCGAGACCCTTTCCTGCATGTCCTCCAGCTTTTTGCGTACCGCGTCCATTCCGGGCACGCCCGTGGGTCGGTTCATGCGCTGGGCCCCCTTTCTTCCGGCGGGATGTAGCGCAGGTGGGCCCGCTGGTGCCGGCCCCAGGCCTCCACATACACCAGCAGGAAGTCCGGGTCCTGATCGCCGGGCACGTCCACGCACACCCCCTGGCCCATGCGCAGGACGGTTTGCGGGTCACACAGCAGCAGCCGCATCTGGCTGGGCAGCAGGCCGTATTGCTCCGTGGCGGTGCTGCCGCTCATGGGCTGCACCTGGGCCAGGAGGGTCACGCCCTCCACGGCAAAGGCGTTGCCTTGTACATCCTCCAGCTTTTCCCGAAGGGTGACGGGCCTGCGGGTCACGTGGCGCAGCATCAGCCCTCACCCACCTTTGCCAGCCGCTGGGCGTCCAGGGCGCGGCGCAGGTCGCTAGGCAGCAGGTCCACCCCCAGGCTGACGCCGCCTTCGCTGTGGGAGCTTTCGCCCTCCATGCCCAGACGGTTGCAGGCCACCGTGGCCAGCGCCACCTGCACGCCCTGCAGCAGTGGCGATACGCTGTCCCGGCCTGTGTACTGCTGGATGTAGCTTTCCGCGTCCAGCAGCAGGTCCTGTAGCAGCGCGTCACTGGGCAGCAAGCCTTCCGTGGCCCGATTGCCAAAGGGGTCCAGCCGGCGCTTCAGCCGGTCCAGCAATTCAGCGTTCAGAGGCTTCGCCTCCTTTCTCTGGGGGGGCTTCGGCGTTTTTCAGGGGGGCTTCGCCCCTTTTCTTTGGGGGAGTTTCGCCCTGTTTCTTTTGGGCGGGCTTGGTCCCTTGCCCTAGGACGGCCAGCGTGGCCGGGGCTTCGCCCCTTTTCCCCGGGGCGGCTTCGCCCTGTTTCTTTTGGGCGGGCTTGGTCCCTTGCCCTGGGACGGCCAGCGTGGCCGAGGGGGCTTCGCCCCTTTTCTTTGGGGGGGCTTCGCCCTTCTTCCCCAGGGACTCCCCCCCGAAAACCTTTGCAAAGCCCTGGCTTTCATAGGCCGCCACCCGCTCTTCCGGGACTTTCAGCAGCTTATTGCCCTTTTGTAGGGTCGTCATGGGCCCGCCTCCTTACGCGATGTTCATCTGCACGCCGGAGGTCTTGTGCCGCAGCAAGAACAAATCGCTATAGGACCTGTTCTGGTACAGGTAGCCGTCCCCCACGGTGTGCTGGCCGGGCTGGAACAGGTAGATGGCGCTGTGCTTGATGGGGGCCACCACCGCGTCCGGATGCACCAGCAGCATCTGAATCTGCTTGGCCCCGGCGGCGGGCACAAAGCCGTCGGTAAAGTCATAGGCGGTTTTCATCCGGCTCAGGGGCACTTCGATGAGGGTCACGTTGTCCAGGGTGGCCACCCGGCGGTCCAGCACGCCGTTGTTGCTTTGCAGGGCCAGGCTCCGGGTGATGCCCGTGGCGCTTTTGATCAGCTGGCTCACCGCCGGGGTCACGAACAGCAGGCGGCCCTCCTCGGGCACTTCCTTGTCGCTCATGGCGGTCATCATGCCGTCAAACACGGTGAGGATGTTGTCCTTGGTCAGCACGGTGCTGTCCGGGGTCTGGCCTGCGGCCACGTACTCCGCGTACAGCTTGGAAAAGCGGTAGGCGTCCATCTCGGGGATGGCGTGGTCGCTTAAAAACTGGCTGGTGATGTTGGCGGCGGACACCGCCTGGTTGGTGTCGTCCACGTCCATGGCGTCCACCAGGAATTCCACGTCCCGGTCATGGGTCAGCTCGCAGGTTTGGTAGGCGTTGGTCACGTCCTTGCGGTTCCAGCCGCCGCTGCGGTTGTGCTCGCCGTAGCCGCCAGTGGTCACCGTGGGAATCTTCACCGTCTTGGCGTCCAGGAACCGGGCCCGGTCATTTTGCTTGCTCAGCGGCGCGGACAGCAGCCCCTTGCGGAAGGCCTGGTCCAGCTGGCTGTCAAATTTGGTGGCGTAGTTGATGGCATTGGGCATTGTTCTTCATTCTCCTTTTTTCTTGTGTTGTTGTGGGTTGTGGCTTCCCTTACAGGCCAAAGGCCGCGTTCAGCTGGGCCGCTTCCACAGCGCTGCCCTCGGCGGCCTTGGGAGCCAGGCCCCGCATGCGCTGCTCCACGGCCTGGTTCACCGCCTGCCGGAAGGCCGCTTCCGCCGCGCCGATGCTGGCGGCCATGGCCGCGTCATCGCCCAGGCCCACACAGGCGATCAGCTCCGGGGGCAATCCCCGCTTGGCCAACAGGCCGATGGCCATGGCCCGGCGCTCCCTCTCCTGGAGGGCCGCTTCCCGGGCCAACAGGGCCGCCTCCCACTCCTGGGCCTTGGTCTGGGCCAGTTGCTCGGCGGTCATGTTCTTTTGGGCCTCCCATTTCTGGTGGGCCGTGGCGATGGCCTTGGTGATGGCCTTGTCGAACTGGCTTTGCAGGGCTTTGTCGCCGAGGAGCAGGGTGTTCAGGTCGGCCCCCTCGCCCCCTTCGCCCCCTTCGCCCCCTTCGGGGGAGTTTTCGGGAGGGGTGGTCGCCTTGCGGGCCTGGTTCCCCAGAGCCTTGTCCGGCGTTTTTTCAGCGAGGCTCGCGGGTTTTTCCTCCTGGGGCGGTTGGGTCTGGCCGCTTAGGGGTTCGCCCGCCTTCGGGTCCTTCTTTTCTTTGAAATCCAAATCCATGTGCTTCCTCCTTGCCCGGTGCGCCCGGAGGGCCGTATTTGCGTCCAGCCCGGCGGGGTCCGTTCAAAATTTTGTATACATAAGCGCCGTGGGCGCTTGATACCTGGTGGGTGGTTCTCTAGAGACAGTTGGTGGCCCAACTGGATACGATGCCAAGGGGAGGTCTAGGGGGAACGGCGAGGTTCCCCCTTGGACCTCCCCTTAGCGATCCCCTCCGCACCCCCTCCCCGCCCGGGGACACCCCGGACCCCTCCCAGATTCTAACAATGTGCGTTTGCTATTGTGCGGATGAGCT
>JAVBPU010000020.1:0-110804 GCA_031549415.1 Eubacteriales bacterium
GGACCCGTCTCAATTAGGAGAAAGTGCCGTTTGTTCATATGCCTTCAAGTTTTTAGTGGCATGCCGCAACCCGCCAAACCCCTCTTGGCCGCACCATGGTAAACGCACATTGTGAGAATCTTGGAGGGGTCCGGGGTGTCCCCGGGCGGGGAGGGGGTGCTGGGGAGGATTGTTAAGGAGGGGCCCAAGGGGGAACCTCGCCGTTCCCCCTCGGCCCCTCCTTAACGTCGTATCCTGTTGGCAAACAGACTGCGTGGCAAACAGCCTGCCCCAAAAAACAAGAAGAGAAAAGCCCCCCCGCTTCTGGGGAAAAAGAAGCTCCCCTTGGCACCGTATCCAGCTGGGACTGAGATTGCAGTCGCACAAAAGGAGGGATCCCCTTGTCACCCGCCTCATCCCAAAGCGCCCGCCTGAACCGCAAAAAGTTCTTTGGCGATCCCATCATGGTCAGCACCATTGGGGTGCTGCTGATTTTTCTGGCCTTATTCATCCTGTATCCCCTGGCCACGCTGCTGATAGACAGCGTGTTTGTAAAGGGCCAGGGCCTGACCCTGGACGTGTTCAAACGGGTGCTGGACTTTGGCGTGTTTCGCAACGCGTTTTCCAACACCCTGCAGCTGGGCTTCATCACCGGGCTGGGCAGCACGCTGCTGGGCCTGCTGTTTGCCTATGTGGACGTGTATGTGCGGGTCCGCTTCAAGCTGGTAAAAAAGCTGTTTGATGTGGTATCCCTGATGCCGGTGGTGTCCCCGCCCTTTGTGCTGTCCCTTTCTATGATTTTGCTTTTTGGCCGGGGCGGGCTCATCACCCGCAGCCTGCTGGGCATTTATGATTCCGACATTTACGGCCTTCACGGCATTGCCATCGTGCAGACCCTCACCTTTTTTCCGGTCTGCTATTTGATGCTCAAGGGCCTGCTGAAAAATATCGACCCCTCCCTGGAGGAGGCCAGCCGGGACATGGGGGCCAGCCGCTGGCAGGTGTTTACCACCGTCACTTTGCCCCTGCTGCTGCCGGGCCTGGGCAACGCGTTTTTGGTGACCTTTATCGAGTCCGTGGCGGACTTTGCCAACCCCATGATGATCGGCGGCAGCTTTGATACCCTGGCCACCACCATCTATTTGCAGGTCACCGGGGCCTTTGACAAAAACGGCGCCGCCGCCATGGCCGTGGTGCTGCTGGCGCTGACGCTGGTGCTGTTCTTCATCCAAAAGTACTACCTGGAAAAGCGCACCGTGGCCACCTTAACCGGCAAGGCCAGCCGCCAGCGCATGCTGATTGCGGACAAAAGCGTCACCGTGCCCCTGACGGTGCTGTGCACGCTGGTGTCCGCCTTTGTGATTTTGATGTACGTGTCCATCCCCTTTGGCGCGCTGTTCAACCTCTGGGGCCGGGACTACTCCCTGACCCTGAAGCATTTTGAATACATGTTCAAGTACCGGGGGTTGATCATCTTCCGGGATTCCTTTGTGCTAAGCCTTATCGCCAGCCCCATCACCGCGCTGCTGTCCATGATCATCAGCTATTTGGTGGTGAAGAAGAAGTTCCGCTCCAAGGGCTTTATTGAGTTCGTCAGCATGCTGGCCATGGCCGTGCCGGGCACGGTGCTGGGCATCGGCTACATTCGCGGCTTTGCCGGGGGGCTGTTTGGCACGGGCCTCCTGCAAGGGCTGTACGGCTCCGCCGCCATCCTCATCATCGTGTTCATTGTGCGCAGCCTGCCCGTGGGCACGCGCAGCGGCATTTCCGCCCTGCGCCAGATTGACAAATCCATCGAGGAAAGCGCCTACGACCTGGGGGCGGGCAGCGGCAAGGTGTTTACGTCCATCACTTTGCCCCTGATCAAGGACAGCTTCTTCAGCGGCCTGGTCACCACCTTCGTCCGCTCCATCACCGCCATCAGCGCCGTGATTTTGCTGGTGACGCCGCAGTTTTTGCTGGTGACCACCCAGATCAACGAGTTTGCCGAGAAGGGCAAGTACGGCGTGGCCTGCGCCTACGCCACCATTTTGATTTTGATCGTGTACGCGTCCATATCGCTGATGAACCTGTTTATGAAGCATTTCGGCACCAGCCGCAAGCTAGGAGGGCAAAGCCATGGCTAAGGAAAGCAAAGGCGTCGTGTTGGAAAACATCTCCAAAATTTACAACGATCCCAAGACCGGCAAGGATTTTTACGCCGTGAAGGACGTGAGCCTGACCATGGAGCCGGGCAGCTTTGTGACCCTGCTGGGCCCCAGCGGCTGTGGCAAAACCACCACCCTACGGATGATCGCGGGGTTTGAAAGCCCGGACACGGGGGAGATGTACCTGGGCGGGGAAGCCATCAACGAGCTGACCCCCAACAAGCGGGACACCGCCATGGTGTTCCAAAGCTACGCCCTGTTTCCCCATTACAACGTGTTTGACAACGTGGCCTATGGCCTGAAGCTGCGCAAGGTGCCCAAGGAGCAGATGCAGGAGCGGGTCCACGCGATTCTGGATTTGGTGGAGATGGAGGGGATGGAGCAGCGCATGACCAACCAGCTCTCCGGCGGCCAGCAGCAGCGGGTGGCTCTGGCCCGGGCCCTGGTGGTGGAGCCGGGGGTGCTGCTCTTTGACGAGCCCCTTTCTAACCTGGACGCCAAGCTGCGGGTGATGATGCGCACGGAGATCCGCCGCATTCAGCAAAAGCTGGGCATCACCGCCATTTACGTCACCCACGACCAAAGCGAGGCCATGTCCATTTCCGACCAGATCATCATCATGAACCAGGGGGAAGTGGCCCAGATGGGCACCCCCATGGAGATCTACTACCACCCCGGCAGCGAGTTTGTGGCGGATTTCATTGGCGAGGCCAACTTTTTGGAGGGCGCCGTGGCGGGCATGGCGGGCAAGGACTGCCGGGTGGCCGTGGAGGGCCGGGAGGTGGTGGTGGCAACCGACGCCCCCAGGCGGATGGGCGAGCCCTGCAAGATCGTGCTGCGGCCCGAGGCCATTGCCATCGGGGCTACGGGGCTGCTGCCCTGCACCGTGGAGCTGTCCTGCTTTATGGGCAGCTACCAGAACTACCATGTGCGGGTGGGGGAAACCCTGGTGAAGATTGCGGACAACTGCCCCGTGAACAAGCGGATTTTTGGGGTGGGGGAGAAGGCGCTTCTTACGTTTGAGAAGGAGTGCGCGCATTTGCTGTAGGGCTCACTTCTCCGCCAGCACCACCAGCGAGTCCCCGGGGGCGAAGGTCACTTCCTCGCCCTTGTTGGGGTTCAGCAGGATGTGGGTTTGGCCATCGGCCCCCTGCTTGCGGTAGCCAATGGCCAGCTCCCCGTACCGGGCCGCCGCCGCCAGAGCCGTGTAAAAGTTCACCGGCATCCCCGGCTGCACATAGCGGGCGATGTCCCGCATAAAAATTTCCATGCCCTCGTCGTCCAGCAGCAGGTCCAGCACTTGGCGCCGGTTCCGCTGCTGGGCGATTTGCGTCATCAGCAGGCAGACCAAGTCGCTGCCCACCACAAAATCGTCCACCTGAACGCAGTCCGTGATCTGCTGGTTGTCCGGGTCGCGAATTTCGCTGACCACCCGCAGGCTCTGCCCCGCCCTTTTGGCCAGGTCCGTCAGTTGCAAAAGGACCAGCAGGATTTTGGCGTCGGAGGTGCGGGCGTCGCAGGAAAAATCGCTGAGGACCAGGGCCGCGTCATAGCCCTCCGCCAGCAACTGGGCCAAAAAGGCCCCGTCGGTGACGTCACCCCCCTGGGCGGTGACCGCCAAATGGGCAAAGTCCGGCAGCGCCTGGGCGCTTGGCAAATATTGCGGCCCGCAGGCCACCGTGATGACAGAGCCCTGGGCCATGAACTGGTCCATCTCCGCCAGGATGCTGGGCAGCATGGGCTGGTAGCCCAGCACCAGCAGCCTTTCCGGCAGGCGCGGGGCCGCCGGGGCCAGGGGGGCCAGGGCCGCTTCGTCCACCGGGCCGGGGGCGGCCAGGAGCCGGGCGGCGGCGGGGCTTTCCGCCATCAGCACCACCTGGTCCCCCGGGGCCAGCACCGTGCTGGCGGGCGGGCTTAGCAGCAGCCCGCCACTGGTTTTCAGGCCCAGCACCGCCGCCTGGGAAAACCGCCCCGGCAAGGCCCCAAAGGGCTGCCCCGCCAGCTGGGGATAGGAGAGCAGGAACACGTCGTCCTGATTAAAATCCAACAGCTCCTGGTACACCTGGGGCATGCCGCTTTGCCGGTAGGTTTGGGCGATGATGCGGGAGAGCACCGTTTCCAAGAACAGCACCTCGGTGGTGTCCCCCCCGGCAATGCGGGTGGCCGCCAGGTTCCGCTTCTGGTGCACCACCGCGCAGGCATAGGCCCCCTGCGGGTTGCCGCCGCTTTGCAGCTGCCGGGTCACTGCCAGGGTGGTTTTCAGCACGTCCAGATCATCGTCCAGGCAGAGGAGCACGCTGCGGCAGGCCAAAAGGCCCACGGTTTGCAAATCCTCAAAATGCGCGGGGTTGCCGCTGCGGGTGATGACCCGGGTGCGGCCCAGATGCCGCAGCCGCTGGGTGAGGGCCTCGTCCAGCTGCTCCTTATCCTCCGGGGCCAGCACCACAACGGCCTGGCGGCGGCCCTCCTTGTTGGCCTTGGCCAGCTCCTGGATCATGCCCAGGGTGTGCTCGTTATAGCCCAAAATCAGCGTGTGGCCCTTTTCCAGCACCTGGGAGCGGCCCCGCCGCAGGGACTCCACCCGGCCCTGAAAGGCATTGGTGATGATGCCGATCAGCATGCTGGTGATGAACAGCCCGCACACCGTGGCCAGCGCCATCAGCGCCACGTAGCCCACGCTGCCCGCCTCGTTGTCCCCGGCGATGTAGCCGGAGTCCAAAATATGCATGAAGGTGACCCACAGGGACTGGTCCACGCTGCCGGCGGCAGGGCGGGCCACCCCGTGGCTGAGCAGCGCCAGGCCCACCGTGGCCGCCACCGTGGCTAGAAATAAAAGCAGCACCAGCGCGCCCGTGCCCCGGGCCATGACGTTGTCAAACCAATAGCTGGCCCGGCGCAGGAGGCCAGGCTTTTTGTGGGGGGAAGGGGGAGGGGGAGATTTCATGGGGGAACCTCGCTTTCGGGGGGGATCTTTTGTGGGGGTGGGGGGAAGAGCGTGCTTAGGATGGACTGGCCGGGACGACGGAGAGCAGGAGGCCGGATTACAGCCCACCGTTTGGCAGGGGGGGAGGAAAGACAATGGGAGTGGGAGAGGGCGTAGGACTGGGCGTTGGGGTGGGGGAAGGGGCTACGCCTCCGCCGGAGGCTGCGGAAGCTTTTCCCCAGGCGCGTTGCCTCGCCCGGTCCGCATAGAACCAGGATGCCGCCCTTCCTCGGCTGAGCGCCAAGGAAAAATCTCTCGCGAATCCTGTGGCTACGTTTTCGGAATTTGCTCTAAGGACAAGTAACAAAACCATGCCCCCGGATGGTCCTCATCTTCGGAAGTATGCAACATCATGCTGGCTTCAGGCAGGCTCCATTTTCCAATTCGTACAGCGGGGGGCCCCAGCTTTCGCCCATAAACGGCTGTCAGCGCGGCGGCCAGCTCGTCATACAGGGCATCGCAATCCGCTTTGCGCATGGAGGTGGTTTTTGTGGAAATCCTTTGCAGCGTGGCATCCGCCCCCTCCGGCTCGAAGGTCAGAATCAGCCACATCGCAGGGTGGCCGTCCACGGCCATGTCCCCGTTGTATAGCAACCGGCTCATCATGGAAACGCATTGATCCAAGCCCATTGCCTTGGCGGCCTGCTCAGCCTCCTTGATCCCCATGCCCCATTGCAGCCCAAAGGGGAGTTCTCCCGAAGGAGAGAAGGTCCAGTTGCGGGAATTGGTGTTGGCAGAGGGTGGGGTGGGCACGGAGGCATCGCTTCGGCGTTCATAGCAAAGGTTCATATTGTAGTACAAAAGCGCGTAAGGGTTATCCGGTGGCTCTTCATCGGGCCAAAAAACCAAGCTGAGGGTGGTCTCCGGCAGCTCCCAAATCATTTCCTGGCGTACTGGGTTCGTCCCATCCATCACGCGGCCGACAGGTCCATAGTCTTTTTCCAAGGCCTGTTGGAACTCATGAAGCCTGGGATACGCCTCTGCTTTGCTGCGCGGATAAAAATAATATTCCATTTTTTGCAGCTCTTCGGACCCGGCGGAGGTCATAAAGTCAAGCTGAAAAAGTCCAGCCAGGGAACCCATTGCGGGCACATCCTCGAAAGTGAGGGAACCGGAATCTTGGTAACGAAGGGTGAGCCCCTCGGCTTTGGCCAACTCCAGCGCGTCCTCTATGGACATGCCCCAGTGGTAGCCGTTGCGCAGGGAAAAAGATATGGCTACGGGGTTCTCTTGCGCACAGGAGGAAGTCGCAAAGCAAAAACAGAGAAGGAAGCACAGAGCCACCAGACAGAATCGCTTCATTTTGGATACCTCCGTTGTTTGATGGTGGGAAAAGTTGTTCCTAGCCCCGGCTCATGCCCCGGGAGGCAACCATGCGCCGCAGCTCAAGCATAGGGAATATTGTGCCGGTGCATGTGAAGAAGGTTGTAGGGGGAATCAAGTGACGTTAGAAATCAAGGGGAAATCTCGGCGTAAAATCAAACGCTAGGGGCGTCTCGGCAGGCTGTGCAATTGGGATAGGCGTGGCCGGGATAGCGGTGGGGGAAGGATTTTCCTCCGGATGGGCCCTTAAGTAATCGTCGTAGCTCCCAAGGCTGCCGCGAGAAAAATCGATTTTATCATCTGCATAGAACCTCGCTTCAAGCTCTATATCAAAGAACATGGAGCCATCGGGAGCGACAATGATAAGTCCGCTCAATGCAATATTGTCAAAATAGGTGTAGAAACCTACACAGACGCTTTTTTGCATGGCTATGGAGATGTGCTGCGCATTGATATGGGTGTTATCCGAAAGAAGATCAAAAGTAAAATGCTTCCCAGTCTCAAAATCTACATATCCAAAGGCATCATAGATAGGAGCGCCATATTTTGCGGTCACGCTACTTAGGAGATCCTCATAAAGCTGGACGTTGGCTTCAAAGGGAGCAGTGGAAGATCGCCGCACACGGAACAAAACTTTTATCAGGTAATTCGTCATGGAATCCTCCGTAAAAGCAGCATACAGATATTTCACTGGCTGGCCAAAAACCGAGATGTTTGGCAGGAGCGTCGATTGGCAGGAATGGTAATAAGGATTGGGCTTAAACACTATGCCGGTGTTTTGGTATGCGGTCTTTGTGAACTCGTCCATGGAAAGGCCCCAAGGAATTCCCCATATTTCATGATTGATAATAGAAATAGAAGGCGCAGGAGGAAGCGTTGCCTCTGCGCCCACAGCAAAGGGCAGACGAAACGAACACAAAAGAGCCCATAAAACAAGGAGGACTCGGTGTGAGAGTTTCATGTAAAGCACCTCCAGCCCAAGGATGTGAAAAATAGAAACATGGGGCAAGTTTGTCCCAAGCCCAAGCCTAAGCGCATAAGCCTCGGGGGCAGCGACGGGCACTCTTTTGATGATCATTGCGCTAATACGCCACCAGCAGCACCAGCGCCAGCAACCAAGCCATTCTTTTTTTCATAACACATAACATAAGAAGAAAGCCCCTTTTCCCCTTTCTACAGGGTACCATGCCCCGCCTGAAAAGGGAATACTTTTTTCGCCCAAATTCCCCAAAATCCCTCCAAAAGCGGTTACGCCTCCGCCGCAGGCTGCGAAAGCCCCTCCACCCTCTCCGCCAGCCGCCCCAGTACCTGTACCGCCAGCGCCAGCGCCCCGGCCCCATCCAGCCCCGGCTGCCGCAGCATCAGCTCCGGGGCTTTTTTGCCGCCAAACAGCAGGCGGGGGTCGGTTTCGCCCAGGGCCTGGTACAGGGCCGCCGGGTCCGGCAGGAAGGCCGGGTCCAGCTTCAGGTGGATGCCGTCCGGCCGCAGGAACAGGTGACTGCCCCCCAGCCTTCGGGTGATGGCCCGCAGATGGGCAATGTCCATCAGGGTTTGCACCGGGGCGGGGATGTCGCCAAAACGGTCCAGCAGCTCGTCCTGGATGTCGCCGCGGGCGGCGGCGCTGTCAATCATGGCGATGCGCTTGTAGACCTCGATGCGAAGGAGGTCTTGGGAAATATACGTTTCCGGCAGGTAGGCGTCCACCGCCAGCTCGATGCGGGTGTCCAGCTCCTTTTCCGGCAGGATGCCCTGGACCTCGCCCACAGACTGCTCCAGCAGCTTCAAATACATGTCGTACCCCACGGCGGACAGATGCCCGTGCTGCTGGGGGCCCAGCACGTCCCCGGCCCCGCGGATTTCCAAATCCCGCATGGCGATGCGGTAGCCCGCCCCAAACTCCGTAAACTCCCGGATGGCGGAGAGCCGCTTGTCCGCCGTCTCCGTCAGCAGCTTGTGCTGCCTGGTGGTGAAGTAGGCGTAGGCCTGGCGGCTGGACCGGCCCACCCGGCCCCGGATCTGGTACAGCTGGGACAGGCCGAACCGGTCCGCGTCAAAGACGATCAGCGTGTTGGCCTCGGGCACGTCCAGGCCGCTTTCGATGATGGTGGTGCACAGCAGCACGTCATAGGCCCCGGCGTAGAAGTCCAGCATCACGTCCTCCAGGGCGTTTTCCCGCATCTGGCCGTGGGCAATGCCGATGCGGGCCTCCGGCACCAGGGCTTGCAGCCGGGCGTGCATCTGCTCGATGGAGCGGACCCGGTTGTAGAGAAAATACACCTGGCCGCCACGGGCCAGCTCCCGGCGGATGGCCTCCGCCGCCAGGGCGTCGCTAAATTCCACCACGTAGGTTTTCACCGGCAGCCGTTCCTCCGGCGGGGTTTCCAGCAGGCTCATGTCCCGGATGCCCGCCATGGACATGTGCAGGGTCCGGGGAATGGGGGTGGCCGTGAGGGTGAGCACGTCCACCCGGGTTTTGAAATGCTTGATGCTCTCCTTGTGGCTGACCCCGAAGCGGTGCTCCTCGTCGATGACCAGCAGCCCCAGGTCCTTGAAGGCCACGTCCTTGGCCAGCAGCCGGTGGGTGCCTACGATCAGGTCAATCTGGCCCTGTTTCAGCTTTTCCAAAATGGCCTTCTGTTCCTTGACGCTGCGGAAGCGGCTGAGCATCTCCACCGTCACCGGGAACCCCGCAAAGCGCTTGCGAATGGTGTTGTAGTGCTGCTGCACCAAAATGGTGGTGGGGGCCAGTAGGGCCACCTGCTTGCCCTCGATGACGGCCTTGAAGGCCGCCCGCAGGGCCACCTCGGTTTTGCCGTAGCCCACGTCCCCGCAGAGCAGCCGGTCCATATTCCTTTCGGACTCCATGTCCTTTTCAATGTCCGCCACGCTTTGGGCCTGGTCCTGGGTCAGCTCGTAGGGGAACACGTCCTCAAACTCCCGCTGCCAGGGGGTGTCCTTGGAAAAGGCGTAGCCCGTCAGCTGGCGGCGCTTGGCGTACAACTCCGCCAGGTCAAAGGCCAGGGTTTTGAGGCCCTCCTTCACCTTGCTCTTTTGGCGGCCCCATTCCGCGCCCCCCAGCCGGTTCAGCTTGGGGGCCCCGTGCTCCGCGCCGATGAACTTTTGCACCCGGTCAAACTGGTCCGTGGGCACGTACAGCTTGTCCGTGCCCGCAAAGTGGATGAGCAAATACTCCCGGGTGATCCCTTCGCTTTGCATGCGGGTGATGCCCTGGTACTGGCCCACCCCGTGGAAGTCGTGGACCACATAGTCCCCGGGGGCCAGGTCCGTAAAGGAGGCGATCCGCTCCCCGGCGTTGCTTTTTTTCCGGGCCCGCTGGTAGGCGGTGCCGTACACATCCGTGTCGCTGACCAGGCAGAGCCTAGCCGCAGGATGCAAGAAGCCCTTGGCGTAGGCCACCGGCAGCAGGGCCACCTCCCCCAATGTCAGGTTATGGTCCAGCCGGTCCGCGTAGACGCTGGGCATGCCCTGCTCCGCCAGGGCCTTTTGCAGGCGCTTGCCCCGGTTCTCGCCCCCGGTCAAAATCACCACGGCGCAGCCCTGGGCCTTCCACTGGGCGATGTCCCGGGCCAGGGGTTCCAGGCGGCTTTGGTAGGGCATCACCGGGTGGGTGTCCAGGGCCAGGGCGGTGGTGGGGCGCAGACGGCCCAGGCCTTGCTTCAATTCCGACAGGGCCACCAGCGGATGGGCTTCCAGGGTTTTGAGAATGGGCTCGTAGGGGTAGAGCAGCGCCTGCTGGGCCGGGGCCGCGTCCCGGCGGCGCAGGGCGGATTCGTACTCCTCCTGAAAGGCGTCCAGCCGCGCCTGGACCCGGGAGGCATACTGCTCCGGCTGGTCACAAAGAATGATGGGGTTTTGCAGGTAGCTGAGCACCGGGGTGGTGGTCTCGCACAGCACGTTCATCCACATGGGGCCGTTGCGCAGGGGGTGCCCCGCCCGGAGGCGGGCCGGGGCGTCCGCCAGGTGGGGGGGCAGGCGAGAGGGGCTTTCGGCCTCGTCTGGGCCTTCCCTTTCAGACCTCAACGGGCTTTCCGTTTCATAGCCGACCGGGGCTTGCTTGGCAGAGCCTGCCGGGGCTTGCTTAGCAGAGCCTAGCGGGGCTTGCTTAGCAAGGCTCGCTTTGCTTTCGCCGGGCATGTGTCCCAGGGCCTTGGCGCTTGGCCCCTGTTCCCGCTCCTTTTTCTTGGCGCTTTGCTCCAAGGCCTCCTGGATTTCCAGGGCGTCCAGCTGGGAGAGGAACAGGTCCAAATCATCCGGGGGCAAAGCGGGCACGCCGGGGGCCCCGGGGATGCCCCGGGGGTCCGCGCCCTCCAAAGAGGGCTGCTGCGAAAGGGCCGCTTCCAGCCGCCGGGCCGCCCCCTCCGGGTCCAACACCAGGCATTCCGCCGCCGGGGGCAGCAGCGCCGCCCGGACCCGGCCCGTGCTCCGCTGGCTGATGCAGTCAAAGCTGCGCAAATTGTCCACCGTGTCGCCCCAAAACTCGATGCGAAGGGCCTCCGGGCTATGGGGGGGGAACACGTCCACCAGGTTGCCCCGCTGGCCGCACTGGCCCCGGCCCTCCACCAGGGCCACCCGCTCGTACCCGGCGGAAAGCAGGTCTTGCAGCAGCTTTTCGGGCCGCAGGGCCGCCCCCTCGGATACCTCCACCGTGGCCCCCAGGAAGGCTTCCCCCGGCAGGCAGCGGTCCATCAGGCTTTCCACAGGCAGGCACAGCAGCTTTACCTGGTTCTGGGTCATGGCAAACAGCGCGGAGAGCCGCTGCCAGGTGCTTTCCTGGCTGGCCGCCGCCCGGCTGAACAGCAATTCCCTGGGCGGCAGCAGGGCATAGCCCTCCCCAAAGAGCCGGGTCAAATCCTGGGCCTGCTTGGCCGCCGTCAGCTCCGTGGGGGACACCAGCACCACGGGCCGCCCGGTTTTGTGTTGCAGCGCCGCCGCCAAAAAAGCCCGCTCGCCCTCGGTGACCCCCGTCAGGGCCACGCAGGGGGGCGGGGTTGGATGGGCTTGTGGGCCTGGCGGGGGGGCTTGTAGCGCTTCCAGCAGCCGGTCCCATTCGGCCAGGCCCTGGTAGGCGGTGAAAAGGCCTTCGTTCAAGGGGTATCGCCCTCCTCTTTGGGGAGAATGGCCTGGGGCGCGGGGGCGGGGGGTTTGGGGGCTTTCTTGGGATTATACCGCAGCATGGCGCTTTCGATGCCGGTTTCCACAAAGGCGATGGCCGCCTCCGCCGCCAGGGAATAGGCGTCGTAGGCCACCTGGCGCTCCTCCTTGGTGTTGTAATGGCTTAGCACCCAGTCCGCCAAATCGTATTCCGGCGGGCAGCCCCCCACCCCCACCCGGATGCGGGGAAAATTCTGGGTGCCCAGGCAGCCGATGATGCTCCGCATGCCATTATGGGTGCCCGCGCTGCCCTCCCGCCGGATGCGCAGCACCCCGGGCGGCAGGTCAACATCGTCATAGATCACCAGCAGCCGGGCAGGCTCCACCCGGTACCAGCGCAGCAGGGCCTGCACCGCCTCGCCGCTCAAATTCATATAGGTTTGGGGCGCGGCCAGGATGACCCGGTGGGGCCCCAGGCCGCACTCGCCCACCAGGGCCCGGCACTTGGTTTTGCGGATGGGGCAGGACAGCTTGGCGGACAAAAAAGCCAGCACATCAAAGCCCACGTTGTGCCGGGAATGCTCGTACTTGGGGCCGGGGTTGCCCAGGCCCACGATGAGGGTGGTATTTGGCATGGGGTGTGACCTCCTTTGGAACGCCCCTCATCATAGCACATTTGGGGGAAAATGGGTAGGGTGGGGGCGGAGGATCGGGCGTGGGCGGCGCGGATTGACGGCTCGGCAAAAAAAGGGCATACTAGGGCCATAGCATTTTTTCTCGAACCGGCAAAAGCAATGCATCATCACATCCTCAAAAGGAGGCAAGCCTTGATGAAAAGGGCGTTGGCGTGGGTATTGGGGTTGGTTTTGGCGCTGGAAATGGGGATGGCCTGGTGGCCCGCCCTGCCCTCCGCCCTGGGGGAAGAGGGAGGGCTCTCGCTTAGCCAGATGGCGGACAAAGCCTTGGACCTGTGGATAGACAATGATTTTGACGGGGCTGTTACCCTGCTCATCAAGGCCATGGAAAGTGATCCTGACAACAACGGTTCGTCGGTGATTGTTTTGAGCTACATGTGCGCTCGTTTGGAGCAAGACTATATGGAGAGCTCTTACCTCCTGAGGGCCATGGGGTTTACTGGGGACCGGTATGTGCTTCTGAAGGCGAAAGCGTTCAGGGACTACTTCCAAGGAAGCTATCCAGAGGCGGAGCAGGCTTATACCCAGGCCATAGAGGTGGCGCCAAAGGACCAGCTTTCTGATCTATATATGCGCCGGGGCGACGCCTATTTTATGCTGGACGACTTTGAAAAGGCCCTGGGAGACATGGCCCATGCCCTGGTGTGGGACGAAGGAAATGAACAGGCGGCCATGGGGCGCAAGCTGGCGCTGGAAGGCCTGGGCCGCAGCCAGCCCATGCCGGACATCACCCAGCTGGAGACGCCGTTGGACAGCCCAAAAAAGGAGGCTTATGCGGCCTTTTGGGGCGTGGAGGTCCCGGCTTTTCAGGCGGAGATCATCCGGCTCCAGGCGGAGTACCAGCAGGCCGGGCTGCCCGCCAAGGGCTTTTCGGGCCCGATGCTGCAACGCAACGCGGATGGACAAGATGTTGTGTTCTATTCCCTGGTCCCGGGGGTGCAGGTGGCTGTGTTTCTCACCCCGGAGCGGCAGGCGAAGTTCTACCTGCTGTCGGTGGCGTACGACAGTGTGATGTACCCCTATACGGCCAAGCTGGCCAATGCTTTTTTAAGAGCCATGTACGGCGGGGAGGCCCCCATAGCCTACGAGAACCTAAAGCGCGCCCGGTACGCCAAGCGTCGCGGGCAGGACTTGCACTTTCAGGCGGCGGGCACGGGGGATGTGCTGAAACTGTATTTCACGGAGAATGCGGAAGTGTTGGTGGTGGCCCTGGGAGAGTAGGATCAGGCGCTTCATGCAACGGCCTGCCGCGGCTTGCTGCCGATGCGGTAGGCCGTTTTTTTCATGCTCCGGCGGCAGGGCGCAAAAAGCCGCCCCGGCCAGCGGCTTGGGGGCGGCCTGCGCGGCCCTTGGGGGCGGGTCAGGCGCCTTTGTTGGGGCGCGCATAGGTCTCGCCGGGCACATTGGCCACAAAGCGAAGCGCGGACCAGGTTTCATCCAAAGCCACCTGCGCCACCGGATGGATGCCGTGGGGGATGGACAGGTCCCAAAGGCTATCGCGGTGGATGTCCGGCTTGTTTTTACCGGAGGCCTTGGGATAGGAGAGCCAAAACAGGCCGCCGGGTTTGACCTGGGCCATGGCGGCTTCCAGGCGGGCCTCAAACTGTTCCCGGCTGGAAACAAACAGATGGACAAAATCCGCTCGCTGCCCCTCGGCGGGGGCCTGGGTGTCCGCCAGGGCCGGGTAGCCCTCCGGCGGATACAGCACCAGCGCGGTCATACCGGGCTTGATGCGGAGCTTTTTGGCAATGGTCGGTTCCATGGATCATTCCCCCTTGCCTGTATTGTAGCCTATTTAGGCCGGAGGGGCAATGGGGGGATGCGCTGCCGGGGCGGGGGGCCTGGCGGGGCGGGGATGCGCTGCCAGGGCGGGGATGCGTTGCCAGGGCAGGGATGTGCTGCCAGGGCGGGGGGTCTGGCGGGGCCTGTTTTTTCAGAGGGGGGAACGCCAAAGGCCGGAGGCGCTCCCCCAAAGGCCGGGGGCGCTTTCTTTTTTGGGGGGAGCCGTCTTTTTCCCCCGCCTGTTGGCAAACAGGCTCCCTCCTCCTTACTTCCATATATTACATGCATTCGCATGCGTGCATTTTGTTTTGTAACGCGTCTTATCAGGGATGGCACTGAAGACCGAAACACTTCGGGCCGAAAAAAACAAAAGGAGGTACCCTATGTCTACACACAAGCAACCCACCCAACTGTACAAAAGATGTTTGACCCTGATGCTGGCGCTGATGGTCTGCGTAATGCCCCTGCTGGCCGCCCAAGCGGCGGCGCAGCCCAACACAAACGGCATGTCCTTTGGCCCCTATGGCGTGGTGAACCTGCGCGCCGCCGCTTCCACCGACGCCCGCATCCTGGCGAAGCTGTCCAACGGCGCTCGCCTGGAGGTGAAATGGGCGCTGAATGGCTGGTCCTACGTGCAGTCCGGCTCCATCAAGGGCTATATTGCCAGCCAGCTGGTGTATCTGGATGGGGCCGCGCCCCTGGGCACGGCCTACGTATACACCCAAAACGGCGGCAACCTGAACGTTCGTTACACCGCTTCTTTGAGCGGAAAAATCCTGGGCAGCCTTCCCTTTGGCGCGCAGGTGACCGTGCTGGAGCAGCGCGTCGGCTGGACGCTGATCAAATCCGGCAAGCTGTGCGGCTATGTGGCTGCCAGCTACCTTTCCAAGGACAGCAAGCCCCTGCCCGCCAAGCCCGATCCGGCGCCCAGCGCCACCAAGGGCGTCATCGTGGGCCTGCGGGCCGGTAGCTCCGTGAACCTGCGGGCCAGCGCTTCCCTCAGCGCCCGCATTCTGGGCAACCTGTACAATGGCCAGCAGGTGGACATCCTGGGCCAGTCCGGTACTTTTTACAAAGTGAGGGCCCTGGGCCAGATCGGCTACATTGCCAAGGCCTATGTAAGCACCCTGATCGTGCCTATCGACCGGCCCACGCCGCCCGTGGTGGTGGACCCGGAAGTCACGCCCGCGGAAAAGGACCCCATCCCCACGACCCCTGAGGTGATCGTGCCCCCGGTGTCGGTGGACCCGGACCCCACCCCCGTGGAAAAGGACCCGGTTCCCACCACCCCCGAGGTGATCGTGCCTCCCATCATGCAGTAATTTCCGGATGGTTTGAACCACAAGGGGCTGCCGCAGTTGCGGCAGCCCTTTGTTTGTCGCGAAACTCTTTTTGGAGGCTCCGCCTCCAAACCACCGCCAGGGCGTTGCCCTGGACCCTTTATTGGACCGTGTTTCACACGGTCCAAGACAGCCATAAAAAAATTTCACAAAATAAGGCTTTTTAGCAAGCTGGGAGCTGCCGCAGTTGCGGCCTCCCCCTTGTTGTCAAAAAAGATAGGGATGGATTGATGTTCACCGCGTGAAACGCGGTGAAAAAGGGGTTCAGGGCGAAGCCCTGGGCGGGGCACCGCCAACGAGTGCACCGGAGGGAAGCGCGTGCGCAGTGCGCACAGCCGCGTAGCGGCTAGCGACCCGAAGGTGTGAGCTTTGACAAGTGCGTGAACGGTAGTGAAACGCACGCCGATCAAAGCGAGGCCCAGTGGCAGCGTAGGGAAGCGTGTGCCCTGTGGGCACTTGGCGGCGTCAATGAGCGTGCGCCCTGTGGCGGCGTAGGGAAGCGTGTGCCCTGTGGGCACTTGGGCGAAGCCCAAAGCGCCCCGAAGCTGGGGGATGAGGCGAGCGCACAAGCGGCAGCGCAGTGCGCGACACCGAAGAGCCGGAACGCTTTGCCGAAGGCAAAAGCGAGTGGGAGCCGGGGCCTGAAGCAAGCAGCCGAACGGTAGTGAAGGCTGCGCAGACTGAAGGGCCGGGTCGAAGCCCAAAGCGCCCCGAAGCTGGGGGATGGGCACCGGAGGGAAGCGCACCGGAGGGAAGCGTGTGCGCAGTGCGCACAGCCGCGCAGCGGCTAGCGACCCGCAGGTGTGAGCTTTGACAAGTGCGTGAACGGCAGTGAAACGCACGCCGATCAAAGCGAGGCCCTGTGGACGCTTGGCGGCGCCAACGAGCGTGCGTCCTGTGGGCGCTTTGCCGAAGGCAAAAGCGAGTGAGAGCCGGGGCCTGAAGCAAGCAGCCGAACGGTAGTGAAGGCTGCGCTGACTGAAGGGCCGGAACGGAGCCCAAAGCGAATGAGAGCTGAGGCAGCGAGGCAGAGCGCAGGGCATGGTAGTGCCCCGCGCGACACCAAGCAACCGGGGCGGAGGCGAAGCCTCCACGAGCCCGTTTCAATGATGCCGCCCTAAGGAATCCAGCCGCCTATATTGGCAGAGACGGCGGATGGTGCTATAATAGAAAAGCTATTTGCCCAATAAAGAGGAGGTTTTGCCATGCGTCTGGGGGAATACGTCAAAAAAAACGCCAACATTCCCAACCTTCTCACGTTGCTGCGCCTTGCGTTGGTGCCTGTGTACGTGGTGTTATTCGCCCAGGGGAGGAAGTACCCGGCTTTGGTCGTGTTCCTGGCGGCTTGCTTCACCGACCTGTTAGACGGTTTTTTGGCGCGGAAGCTGCACCAGATCACGGATTTTGGAAAGCTGGTGGACCCCTTTGCCGATAAGGTGATGGTGCTGACCGCCATGTTCTCCATGGCCATTGGCAATGCCGCCATCCCCGCAGTGATTCCCTGGGCCGCCGTGATCATCCTTCTGCTGAAAGAGGGCGTGATGGTGGTGGGCGGGCTGGTGATGCTAAGGCATCATATTGTGGTGTACAGCAATCTCGTTGGCAAGATCGCCCAGGTGTTGTTCATCGGCGCGTTGGTGGCCACCTATTTTCACGACCCGCTTACTGCGGCCTGCCCCACCTGGCCCATGAGCCCGGATCTGATCCTGATTTGGCTGGCAGTGGCCAACGCCCTGGGCGCCATGGTGTTTTATATTGTAGACAGCGTAAGGCAAGGGCGGGAGAGAGGCATCATCGGCCCTAAAGCCGCTGGCAAGAAGAGATAGGCGTTTTTACGCGCAAGCCATGATACTTTTCCGCTTCTGTTGGACATATTGAACCTAGGGCCGCCTTGATGAGTCGGCCAGGCGGTTCTCCGCCCATTGCAGGAGGTTGTATGCGAAACCCCATTTTGATTTTGTGCGATGACATTGCCTTGGGCAGCCTGATAGCCCGCAGCCTGCGGTTGCAGCAGGTGTACGCTCGCCAGATGCCCCTTCACAAACCGGTCCAGGAGATTTTGGCCCTGCAGCCGGCAGGCATCATCCTGGCGGCGCCTCAGGAAGGGGAGGCCGAGGTGCCGTCCTTTCCATTGCCATCCCTATTGACGGCTGGCATTCCGCTTTTTGCGCTGGGAAGCTTTGCGGCAGCCCTTTGCCTGCACTTTGGCGGAGGAGTGCCCCAGTGCCGGTCCGGCTCCCAAACGGTGACGCTGGGCATGGCGGCTCATCCCTTGCTGGCGGGCATGGCGGGAGGAGAGAGGGTTTTGCATGGGTTCCACTGCCTGAGCCTGCCGGAAAGCCTGGCCCTTTTGGCTACGGCCACAGAGCAACCCATTGGCTTTTTTCACGGGGAGCTTCCTTTGTATGCGTTGCAATACCCCATCGAACATAACGACCCGGACTCGGCCCAGCTGCTTTACAATTTTGCCACCCATTTGTGCGGAGCGCAGGCGGATTGGGATGAACATGCCATCATTCACCAGGCGGTGGAGGGCATCCGGAAGGCAGCCGGAGAAGGCCGGGTGCTTTGCGCCCTTTCCGGCGGGGTGGACAGCATGGTCAGCGCTAAGCTGGCCCGTCTGGCCGTGGGGGACCAACTGCGTTGCATCGTTGTGGATACGGGCTTGCTGCGGGCTGGGGAGGCCCAGGAGGTGAAAACCGCTTGCCAGGAGACCCTGGGGCTTGAAGCGCTGGGCATTGATGCCCAAGAGGCTTTTTTGCGCGCCATGGCGGGTATTTCCGGCGCTCAGGACAAAGAGCGCATCACCATGACTTTGCTGCGGCAGGTGTTTCGCAAACAGTTGGCTGATGACCCCTCCATCAAAGTGCTGGTGCTGGGCACCAACTTTCATGATGTGCTCCGCGGTTCCATCCCGGCGGATGCAGGCCCGGAAGGCCTTTTGGGGGACGCGGACTGCGAATTGGTGGAGCCGTTGCAGGATTTGTACAAAGAGGAAGTACGCCGCTTGGCGGAGGCCCTTTCTTTGCCGCCCGGGGTTGTGAACCGGCAGTCCTTCCCGGCCAGCGGGCTAGCCCTGCGGATCCTGGGAGAGGTCACCCAGGAACGGCTGGCGTGGCTCCGGGCGGCGGACGCTTTGTTCCTTCAAGAGTTGTATGAGGGCGGGCACGAAAAGCGCCTGTGGCAGTACTATGCCACGTTGCTGGAAGCCCCGGCGGAGCCCGGGACCTATGTGGTGGCGCTGCGCGCTTTGCAGGCGGCCCAAGAGAGGGCCTATGCGGCCCGCCTCCCCTATGATGTGCTGGAGAGGACCACCCAGAAAATTTTGCAAGAATTGCCTAAGGTCCGCCGGGTGATTTACGACCTGACCCCCAGCCTGCACGGTAGCGAGCAGGAATAAGGAGGCCGTCTCATGCTGATTTGCGATACCCACGCGGATACCCTCTGGGCCTTGCAGGACCCGGAGCGCGACCGCGGCCTCCCTTTGCACATTACCAAGGAGCGGCTGCAAAGCGGGCAGGATGTGCGGGTGCAGGCGCTGGCCCTGTTCACCGGGCCCAGCGGCCTGAAGGGGGACCCGGACCTGGTTCGCAGAGAGCTTCGGGAGCTGTCCAAGCTCAAGGAAGCGGGCTGGCGGCAGATCTTCCACATCCAGGAAGCCCTGCCAGAGGCGCCCAATATTCTGCTGACCGTGGAGGGCGGTGAGGTCTTTCACGGAGGGCTGGAGGCGGTGGAGGCCTATGCCGCCCTGGGGGTGCGGATGGCCGCGCTGGTGTGGAACCATGAAAACCTGCTGGCCTACCCGGCAGTGAGTGGGTCTGTGCAGGGCCTGACGGCGTATGGAAAAGAAGTGGTTCGCCGCATGCACGCGCTGGGCATGGCAGTGGACATTTCCCATTTGAACCCGGCGGGGGTGGAAAGCCTGTTGGCCTTGGGAGGGCCCGCCTATATGGCCTCCCATAGCTGCGCCTATGCCCTGTGCGCCCATCCCCGGAACCTGACGGACGATCAGCTGCGTACCCTCTTTGCCGTGGGCGGTTTTGTGGGGATCAATTTCTATCCCCGCTTTTTGCATTCTTCCGGTGTGGCCACTTTGGATACGGTGATTGACCACATAGCCTACCTGTGTGACCTGGGGGGAGAGACTTGCGTGGGCCTGGGGTCCGACTTTGACGGCATTGCGCAATGCCCGCGGGGGCTGGCCCACGGGGGGGAGATTCCGGCCTTGCTGGAGAGGATGCGGCAGCGCGGCTTTGGGGAACGTTTGGTACGGGCCATTGCCGGGGAAAACTTCGCGGCCTATTTGGCAAGCATCACCCGGGCGGCCAAAGAAGGCCCCTTTGTTCTGCCCAAATAATCATACAAAAGCAAGAAGAAGGAGCCACAATGATGGACACCCTGCAACTGACCCCGGAAAACATCGACAGGGAGCATATTTGTTGCGCCATCAGCGATAAAAAAGGCGATCCCTGCGTGGCCGCGAAGAAGGATTGGCTGAAAGGGCGCTTTGCGGAGGGGTTGGTGTTTCGTCGGCTGGACGCCAGAGGGAAGGTGTTCATGGAGTATATCCCGGCGGAGATGGCCTGGGTCCCCATCCACGCGCCGGGCTATTTGTATATTGATTGCTTTTGGGTGTCCGGCCAGTACCAGGGGCAGGGGTATGCCAACCAACTGCTGGGCGCGGCCATGGCCGATGCCAAGGCCCAGGGCAAGGCAGGGCTGGTAGCCCTGTCCTCCCCAAAGAAAAAGCCCTTTCTGTCCGACCCTGGGTATCTGAAATACAAAGGTTTTCAGGTGGCGGACAGCGCCAAGCCTTACTTTGAATTGCTGTACTTGCCCCTGGAAGAGGAGTCGCAAAAGCCAACCTTTTTGCCCTGCGCCAAGGAAGGGAAGAATGGGACCCCTGGCATGGTGATCTATTATACCCATCAATGTCCCTTCACGGCCCTGTATGCGCCGAAGCTGCAGGCGGTGGCCCAGCGCATGGGACAGGAGCTGGCCTTGGTCCGCTTTGATACCCGGGAGGAGGCCCAGGCGGCATTTTCGCCCTTCACCACCTACAGCTTCTTTGACCATGGGCAGTTTGTGACCCAGGAGATTTTTTCGGAAAAGAAAATGGAAAAATATCTGTCGGAGAGAGCGTAAGAAAAAGAGCCCCTTTACAGTCCCACATACACGTCCGCCCCGGGGTACCGGTTGGTAAAGCCATAGGCTTCCCATTCTCCCAGGGTCCAAAAGGAGCGGGTGGACGCATTGCCAAAGCCGAAGGGATCGCTGCCCAAGGCCTGTAGTTTTTGCAAAAGGGCCGTCCCTTCATTGACAACGGTATCGTTCACATCTTCCGGCCTCAATAAAACTTGCAATTGCAGGTTTTCCCCCTGGATGGCGCATTGCAGCCTTCCCTTGGTTTTCAAATGATGAAAAATCACACATTCCCGGGGGGATAGGAAGCCCACCACCTTGCCCTCCCGAAGCGCCGCCGCGCCCATGATTTCCACCGGGTCGCCGCCCTCCGTCAGGGCCAAACCCGCCACATCGGTCATGTCCAGCGTGGGAATGCTTTTGGAAAATACGCTTTGGCTGCCCTGGTCCTTCTCATTGCCGCCGGAGCCGCCGCTGCTTCCGCTGCCCCCTTCGTTGCTTTCGGGGGCGCCTCCGGTGGACGGCTGCTTAGGCTCCCCCTCCAGGGCCGGGTTGATGGCGGCCAAGCCTAACAGCGGATCGTACCGGCCAGAGCCCAGGTATTGCATGCACGTGGACAAGGAACCCTTGGGCGAATACCCTTTGGAGATCAGGTTGTTCAGCAAGGTATCCAGATGGATGCTCAGCCGCATGGAGAAGGAAGATTTCTGGGCTTTCAGCACTTCCTTGGCGCTGCCCTCCACCACCAGCATATGGGCGGAGGAGCGAATGGAGGGGTAGCGGAAAAGTGTTTTGGCGATTTCGGTCAGGCTATATTGGGTTAGCAATTCGGTGGACAGAAAGCAGACGCGGAGCTGGGAAAAATTGGCGGGAAAGGGCAGCGTGGTTTCCAGCACATGTAGCGCGTGGGCCAAATCATCCGATGTGCCGCCAAAGATCCGGTAGGCTTCTCCGCCCCCGGAGGTTTCGCCGCCGGCGGCCTTGCCCTCCGGGGCTTGCAGCGTCAGGCTGAACTGCCCGTCCTCCGCCAGGTCAATGGCCATGCAGATCACAAAAACCTGCCGGTCCGGCTCGGTGATTCCGCAGCTGCCTAACAGGGGAACCGCCAGGCAGAAAACCAGCAGAAGGATCAGGTTTTTCATGCTGGACGCTTCCTTTCTAATAAAAGCGTGGCAAGGCCCACCCCCAGGGAGAGGAGAAACCGGAAGGGAAGGAGGATTTGCAAAAAGGCCAGCGCACCCTCGGCGGGAAAAAAGGAAAAAACCAGAAAGGGCAGCAGATATAAAGCAATGGCCAGCGCCTTGGGGCAGCGGGGAATGGCTTCATCCAGCAAATGCAACGCACTGCTGCCGTTGCCGGCCAGGGCCGCGACAAGCAGAACCATCCAAAACACGATGGAGAACTGGAACGATAGCAGGTCGCTGCTGCGCCAGGTGAGAACGATCATTTTCTCCTTGGGCAGCAGGTGGTTGGCCGGCTGCCAAGTGCTGCACAAGCAAAGCCATAAGGCCCAGAGGCTGGCTAAGAGTATGGGCAGCAAGGTCCAGGGCAATGTGCTGGACCGCTTTTCTGGCGTGGGGAGGGGCGAGGCTTCCCTGGGCATAGAAAAAAGTAGGGACACGCCCCAGGCATTGCCAACGCCCGCCAAAGCGGAAAGGAGGGTGACCAGAGGCCCCTCACCCCAAAAGGGCCACAGATGGTCCGGGTCTGGTTTTACGTCCATAAAGACAACGCCTACAAAGAGCACCAGCAAGAAAGACCGGATCTGGTTGATGCCAAAGGCCACCCCATGCTGGCCACTAAAGAGCAGGGTCATAAACAATAGCGCCGCTAGCCCCAGGCTTACGACATGGCTGGGCCAGCTGGGAAGCTGGAGCTGGCAGAACAGGGAAAGGGACATCAGCAGGACGCAGCCGTCCAGTAGCAAGCAAGGCAACAGCAAAAGTCGAAGCCGAAGGGCGGCCAGACTGGGGGTCCGCTGGGGCAGACCGCTCCAAACCGCCCATAGGCCTAAACCTGGCAGGACTTGCAGGAAAAGGGCTTGCCAGGTGGTGAGGGACACATCCCCATATAGCCACAGAACAATCCACAGCAGCAGTTGGGCCAGCATTTGCACACAGACCATGAGGCGATAGGCCACACGGATGCTCTGCATCCGTTGCTGGGTCTCCTGGGTACGGTCCTTGACCGTATGCTGGGTCTGGGCAGAACGCCGCAGGAAGGAAACGACTTGGTTCATGGGCATCACCTCTCTTTTTCGGGGAAAAAGCCCCGCATCCGGCCATGGGTACGCTGGGCCGTGGCAGGATTGGCAAAGTAGGAGCGCAGTTGTTGGCGAAAGATCGGTTTGCGCAGCAGCAGGTCCGGGTTATGCTCCCGGTGAGGGCTTTGGGGGGCTAAATAGGGATAGCCCAAGCTGGTCATCCCGGCGATGCGGCACAGGAACAGCAACGCACAAAAGAGCACGCCGCAAAGGCCCATCAGCCAGCCGGCCACTAGCAGGATCAACTGCATCATGCGAAAAGAGAACCCCGTGGCATAATTGGGAAAGGAATAGTTGCCCAGTCCGGAGAGGGCGACAATAATGATGAGCAATGGGCTAATGAGCGAAGCTTGCACAGCGGCGCTGCCCAAAATCAGCGCGCTGACCAAACCCAGGGAGGAGCCCATCATGCCGGGTACGCGCACATTGGCCTCGTTGATGAGGTTGAATATGACTTGCATCAGCAACGCCTCGCCAAAAAGGCTGATGGGCATAATGGTACGGCTTTCAATGATGCTGGTCAGGAGGGTCATGGGTAACGCGCTGGGATGATAAATGACAATGGTCACAAACAGGGCGGGAAAAAGCACCGTGCAAAAAATGCCGATGATGCGGATGAGCCGCATGAAGCTGCCTTGCTGCCACCGGCTGGAGGTATCGTCCGAGGCGTGAAAGATATGCCAAAAGCCCGTGGGCAGGGCAATGGCGCGGGGGCTTCCCTCCAAGAGCAGCACGGCCTGGCCTTCCAGCAAAAAGCTGACCATCCGGTCCGGCCGCTCGCTGCCCACCACCTGGGGAAGCATCGCATTGGGGGAGTCCTCAATAAGCTGCTCCAGCATGCCGCTGGATTGCACAATGTCCACATCAATGCCGTCCAGGCGGCGTTGCAAGGCCTCCAAGGTTTCCTGCTTGCAAATGCCATCCATGTAACAAAGCGACACCTGGACTGGGATCAGCTTTCCAACGGTGAGATGCTTACAAATGAGCAGCGGGCTTTTGATTTTGCGGTGCAACAGGGTGAGGTTGTCCCGGAGGGACTCGTTAAAGGCCTCGTGGGGCCCGTCCACCACGCTTTCGCTGATGGGGGTGGACAAGGGGCGGTGCGCGGGGCTGCGCAGGTCCATCAACAGGCAAACGGGCAGGGTATCCATCAGCAGCACGCAGTGGCCGCTCATCAGATCCTTGATGATTTGCTCCAAATCCTCACAGGCGCGCACGGAAGGGGTTTCCAGCAGTTTGTTCACAAGAAAGTCCAGGGCCTCTTTGCCGGCCATGGTTTCTTTACAGCGCAAAAGGGGGCGCAAAACATGCTCGCTCAGCAGCTGGCTGCTGCAGAGCCCTTCTATATATAACAGGCAGCAAGTCTGCCCAAGCGCCACAAAGCAGCGCTGCACAATGTCCCCGTTTTCGTCAAGGTTCAGGCGCTTGCGAAGCCATTGTATATTGCGTTCCAGGCTACGGGACAGGGCTTGGGGCATATCCACCTCCAACAAAAATAGGATTGCCTGGGTAGTATGCGTGCTTTGGGGGTTCACCATGCATCTTCTGAAGAGGAAACGGCGGCGCGAAGGGCGCGCCCGGAGGATGGATCGAATGGGTTTTCAAAACGCAAGGTTCGTGTTATGATGAGGGAAATCTTCATTCTTTTTGTGAACCGTAAGGAGGCAACGATCCATGAGGCAAGGGGCAAAGGCTTTTGGGCTGGCGTTCGTTTGTTGGGTGATGCTCTGCGGCGGGGCACGGGCCCAGGGAACCCTGCAGGAATTTGTCACAAAAGAAGGCGCACCCTGGCTCAGCAGCACGTTTCCCGCGGGTGTGGTCTGCGCCGCCCTTCCCCTGCAGGAAAAATTCACGGCTCCGGAGGGGATGGAGGCGTTGTATGATTGGATGCAGCAGGCAAATGAGACGTCGCAGGTATGGGTGGTTCGCATGCCCAAAGGGCGCGTGGTGGGCAGCGTGGCCCGCAGTGAGATCGGCGTACAGCTTACGGTGGAAGAACTGCTGGGGCTTTGGCCAGCTATGGTCACCACCCTTTCCAAGACCGCGCAGTATGTGAATGACCATGAGGATGGGGCCAAAGTGCTGCAGATGGCAGGCCGGGATTGGGTCCAGGTGAAAACCACAGCGGTGCTGGACGGCGTGAAAATGCTGTCTGTGGACCTGACGGGCTATGTGAATTGCCAGGATGGAAACATGGTGGAAATATGGGTGGCAGGGCCTACCCGGGCCTCCTACCGGTATGATGACAATGCGGCTGCGGAGTTACAAGAGGACCAAGCCACAGCGGAGGCCTGGCTGGAAAGCTTGCGGTTTGCGGAGTAGCCCATACAAAAGCTTGGAAGAGGGGGCCGCTGATTTTCATGAAGAAACTGTCTGTGATCGTTCCCTGCCTGAACGAGCAGGAGGCCGTTCCTATTTTTTACCGTGCCTTGTGCCAGCAGTTGGAAGGCATGCCGGTGGACGGGGAAATCGTCTTTGTGGACGACGGCAGCAACGATGGGACCCTGAAAGCGTTCCGCGATTTGCGGGAAAAGGACCCCCGGGTGCACTACATCAGCTTTTCCCGGAACTTTGGCAAGGAGGCCGCCATGTTCGCCGGGCTGGAAACAGCCACCGGGGAGTACGTGGCCCTGATGGACGTAGACCTGCAAGATCCCCCGGAGCTGCTGGCGGATATGTTGCGGGGCATTGAAGAAGAGGGCTATGATTGCGTGGCCACCCGCAGGGTCACCCGGAAGGGAGAGCCCAGGCTCCGCTCCTTTTTCGCCCGGAAGTTTTACCAGATCATCAACAAAATCTCCAAAACGGAAGTTGTGGACGGGGCCCGGGATTACCGGATGATGACCCGGCAGATGGTGGACAGCATTTTAAGCCTGAAGGAGGTGAGCCGCTTTAGCAAGGGCATTTTCAGCTGGGTGGGCTTTCGGACCCATTGGCTGGAATATGAAAATGTGCAGCGGGTGGCGGGAGAGACTAAGTGGAATTTTTGGAAGCTGTTCATCTACTCCCTGGATGGGATCATCGGCTTTTCCACGGCTCCGCTGGCCATCGCCTCGGTGATGGGGATTTTGTTTTGCGTTCTGGCGTTTATCCTCATTCTGTACTTTTTCGTCAAGACCCTCATTTGGGGGGACCCGGTGGCGGGCTTTCCGGCTACCATCTGCATCACGCTGCTGCTGGGCGGGCTGCAGCTGTTCTGCATGGGCATTTTGGGCCAATACCTGAGCAAGACGTACCTGGAAAGCAAGCGGCGGCCCATTTATATCGCCAAGGAGAAGGGATAAAGGACAAGCGGACTCATGAGCCCTAAGCCCTATTTTCATCCCATACAAAAGAAAGGAGTTTTCCCCATGCTCAAAATGCTTACCGCGTATACCTTAGAAATGGACGATCCGGAGTATGCCCTGGAAGAGATCGAGCAACAGCTGCAATGCGAAAAGAACCTACTGGCGCACTCTGCGGGGGTGCTCATTTGCCATCCCGATTTTATTGACGCCGGGGTGGCGCAGCATATTGCCAAAAGCCTGCCCTTTGAGGTCATTGGCGGAACGTCGCTGTCGAACCTGACCACCGGCGGCGATGAGCCCCTGATGCTTTCTCTGTCGGTGTACACCAGCGATGAGATTTCCTTCTCCACCCTTTCCGTACCGGACCTGTCTGTGCCAGGGGCCATGGAAAGCGCGTACCGCTCCGTGGCACGGCCTGGGGAACAACCCGCGCTGCTGTTCACCTTCTTCCCCCTGCTCATGACCATGGGGGCCGAGCAAATGGTGCTGGACCTGGACAAGGTCGCTGGGGGCGCCCCCATTTTTGGCACCGTGGTCATCGACCACACGCCCACCTATTCCAAATGCTTTACGCTCCTGGGCGGAGAGGTTTCCCAGGGAGCCCTTCGCTCCCTGCTGTTTTGGGGCGACCTCCAGCCGGCCTTTTGTGTTTCGCAAATGTCCGGCAAGTATATACAAAAGCAGCGGGCCATCATCACCAAGTCCCAGGGCAGTGTCCTGATGGAGGTGAATGACGTCCCCCTCACCGAGTATTTGGAGACCATTGGTGTGACCCGGGGCAAGGCCACCGAAGCCCTGGGCGCTGTGCCCTTTTTGGTGGACTTTGGCGATGGCACCCAGCCCGTAGCCCGTGGCATTCATACCGTTACGCCGGAGGGCTACGCCCTCTGCGGCGGCCTGATGCCGGAAAACGCCACGTTGGCCATTGGCTCGGTGGAGTTTGAAGACGTGCTCCGTATGACCCGGGAAACCATCCAGGCGGCCCTGGACAAGGGCAAACGCCAGGGCTTTTTGATGTTCCCCTGCGCCTCCCACTTTTTAGTCCTGGGCGCGGACATCACCCCCCAGCGGGATATCCTCAAGGCCCTCACGCCGGACAGCCTGCCCTACCAGCTCTGTTATTCCGGCGGCGAGGTTTGCCCCGTATACGACAAGGACGGGAAGCTGCATAACCGCTTCCATAGCTATTCCTTTATTGCGTGCATCTTTTGATGTAGACCTTGAAATGGCGGGTGCGCTATGCCAAACGAACAAAACCTGACAATCGAAGAATACCAAGCCAAAGTGGCGCAGCTGGAACGGGAAAACCGGCGCATGAAGCGGCAAATCCAAAACATGCAGGAAATGCAGGCCCGCTCCCGGGACTTGGCCCTTGGGAAAGCCACCGTGGACCATGTGATGGAGCAGGAGAGGCGCAAGCAGGAGAAATTTATGCGCCTGCTTTTGGAAAACAGCCCCGATATCATTATTTTGTACGATCAAAATGGCCGGATCGTGTACTGCACCGACTCTTTTTTGCAAAAGGCGGGCATTCCAAGCTTTGGGCTCATCAATGGGCGGCACTACAAGGAGGTGTTCGCCCGCTACGGCACCCAGTCCTGGCTGGAGCGGACCGATGATTTGTTTGCCGAGGCCATGAACGACCGGCAAACCCGCACCTTGGTGGAGAGCTTTGACATTGGCGAAACCGGCCATCCCCTGCAATACCAGGTGCATTACACCACCATGGTGGACGAGGACGGCAAGGTGGAGGGCGCTGTGGCGCTGATGCACGATATTACCGAGCTTTTGCACGCCAAGGAGCAGGCGGAGCAGGCCAGCGTTTCCAAGTCCAACTTCCTCTCCAGCATGTCCCACGAAATGCGCACGCCCATGAATGCCATCATCGGCATGTCCAGCATTGCCAAAAGTACCGACGACATTGAAAAAATGCGCTATTGCATGGATAAAATCGACAACGCCTCCGTTCATTTGCTGGGGGTCATCAATGATATTCTGGACATGTCGAAAATCGAAGCGGGAAAGTTCCAGCTTTCCCCCTCCAATTTCGACTTTGAAAAGATGCTGATGAAGGTTGTGAGCGTGCAAAACTTTCGCATCGACGAAAAGAAGCAGGAGTTCTTTGTCAAGCTGGACCCGGACATTCCCCGCGTCCTTCTGGCGGACGAACAGCGCCTGTCCCAGGTGGTGACCAACCTTTTATCCAATGCTGTCAAGTTTACCCCGGAGCATGGGCGCATCACTCTGACCGCCCGCAAGCTTTGCCGGGAGGACAAGCGGGTTCGGCTGGAAATCGCCGTGGAGGACACAGGCATCGGCGTGGCCCCCGAGCAGCAGGCGCGGCTCTTTGATTCCTTTGAGCAGGCCGACGGAGGCGTGTCCCGGAAGTTTGGGGGCACGGGCCTGGGGCTTGCCATTTCCAAAAACATTGTGGAGATGATGGAGGGCCGGATTTGGGTGGAGTCTGAGTTGGGCAAGGGTTCCCGGTTTCTGTTTACCCTGTGGGCGGAAACCGCCTCCGAAGCCGAAGCTCCGGCGGACGCGTCCCATAGCGAGGTGGAGTGGGAAAAAATCCACATGTTGGCCGTGGACGATTCTCAGGACGTGCTGGAGTATTTTGAAAGCCTGGGGTCCTCTCTGGGGCTTCATTGTGAGGTGGCCGCCAGCGGCAAAGAAGCGCTGGAGTGCATCGACCAGGCAAAAGTGCCCTTTCAAATCATATTTGTGGACTGGATGATGCCTGAAATGGACGGCATTACCTTAACCCGGCGCATGAAGGAAAAGTGCGGAGAAAGCACAGTGGTGGTCATGATTTCCGCCACCGAATGGACGCGGATTGAACCCCAAGCCACCGCCGCTGGGGTAAACCGCTTTATGCCCAAGCCCCTCTTCACCTCCGATGTGGCGGATTGCATAGCGGAATGCCTTCACCTGGGCAGGGGCAAAAAGCCGGAACCCGAGCCACAACCCAAAAACGATGCGGGTTGCTTTGCGGGCAAGCGCATTTTGCTGGTGGAGGACGTGGAAATCAACCGGGAAATTGCCATCGCCCTTTTGGAAAATACCGGGGCGCACATCGACTGGGCTGGGGACGGAGCCCAGGCCCTGGAGGAGTTCACCGCCCATCCCGGCGGCTTCGATTTGATTTTGATGGACGTCCATATGCCTATGGTGGATGGGTACGAAGCCACCCGCCGCATCCGGGCCCTGGGCACAGACTACGCGAAGCGCATACCCATTGTGGCTATGACCGCCAACGTTTTTCGGGAGGATATTGAGCGCTGCCTGGAAGCGGGCATGAACGACCATATTGGCAAGCCCATTGATTTGAAAGATATGATGGAGAAGCTGAGGATGTATTTATAGAGGGACGCCCCACGGCGCCCCTCTCTTCCTACTTACCAAGCAAGTCTTGCAATGCTTTGCAAGGCTTTTTTATGGCTGGTAATAGTTCACAATCTTGGTGACCCGTCCGCCGGTTAACACATATTGCAGCACCCACACCTTGCTTTCCAGGGTTTTGCAGGAGTATTGCACCATGCGGCTACCGTCTGGGTTTTGCAGGACCTGCCCGATGTCCGGGTCCGCGTAGTAGAGACCCCGGTTGCCGTTGGGGCTTTGGACCTGGCCCATGTCCTTATACATGGAAACAATGTCGGATTCCGAACTGCCAAAGCCCACGCCCCGGGGGCCTGGGGAGAGCTCGCGGTCCATTTCCACCCGCACCAGGGCCCACTTGTTCCCCGTCAGCACAAAGACGGCGTGCCCCCAGTCGTACTGCAGGTGCTGGGCTTCCTCTTGCATGAACAGGTATTTTGTGGAGGAGGTACTCTGGGGGTTGCCAAACCGGTTCTTGAAATCCTCCGGGGTGGTCTCATTGAGCTTGAAGCCTTGAAAGGTGTCCGCCTCGGCGTAGATTTCCAGCGGGTAGGGCTTTACATCAAACTTATACCCCACTTCACAGGTACTGGACATTTTTCCATATTGGTTCACCACCACCGCCCGCAGGGTCACCCGCCCGGAGGGCAGCTGGATGGGGGTGCCGTCAAAGACGGGGCTTTCCTCGGTGGGGATGGACCCGTCAATGGTGTAATAGTATTTCAGCTCTTCCTTTTTGTCCGTGGTTTCGCCAGCGCGGAGGCTGACGGTTTTGCGGCTGTTGTACGTGTTGGGGGCCAGGTTGGCCTTGGGGGCGGAGGGCGTGGGATAGTACACCTGGTAGGTGACGGCCAGCTCATCGCTGACCAGGTCCTCGCTGACGCATACGGCCCGCAGGGTCAGGTTCCCTTCGGGAACGGTGAGGGAGCCGTCATCAGTGAAAATGCCCTGTTTGGGCAGCTCTGCATCCTTGTCCAGGGTATAGTAGATGTCATAGCCCTGGGGGGAGGTGAGGTGGACGGTCTGCTCCAGCATATACCGTCCAGCGGCTAAATCCACCTGGGGGGTGTTGGGGATCAGATCCTTCCGCTCCAAACGGAAGGCCTCCCGGTCTGTGTTTGTGTAGGCCGTTTGCATCATGACGGCGGCCTCCGGCTCCCGGGACTGGTCCAAAAACATGCGGATGAGGGCGGTGTAGGCTTCGCTGCGGGAAGGCGCCACGGTTTCGCACAGGTTTAGGTAGACCTTTTCCGCCACATCATCCTGGTTGTTCAGTTCGTAGGCATTGGCCAGCAGCAGCAAGCCGTCATAATTTTCCGGCTCCAGGATGCTGGCAATGCGAAAGCACAAAATGGCGGTTTCCACATCGCCCAGGTCCACGTATTCCTGGCCCACCAGCCAATAGGCGTGGGCAGGGGCGCTGTTTAGTTCCTTCTGGGCCTCTTCCCGCTCGGCCTTGCGCAAGTCATCGGTGCTGGTGGCAAGCTCCAGGGTGATTTCCGTGGTGTTGGCGGTCACCTTCCGGGCGGTGATGCGCTGGCCCTCATCCGTGGTGGACATGTAGACGAAATATCCCACCACGGAGAGCATCCCCAGCAACACGCAGATGATGCCCACCAGCATCCAATTGATGGGATGGCGCGTCACCGCGTGGGTCTTTGCGTGGCGGGAGGCGATAGGCCGGGAACGGCCCTGGGTGTTCACAGGAACGCCCCGGTGGGTGGAGGGACGGCTGGCAAAGCTGGCAAGCCCGGCGGGGGCCACCTTGCGGCGTGGGCTTTGGGATAGCTCCAGAGGCAGGGGCGACATATCAAAATCGCCATACTCCGGGATGTCCTCCCGGGGGTCGTCCGACAGGACCGGCGGGATGGACCCCAGCCGCCCCTGCCGAAGGGCGCGTACGCCGGTCATATCGGCCAAGGCGGCATCCTTTACCAGCAAAGTGCCGCAATGGTCACAGGTCAGCGCGCCATCCTCCATGTAGGTGCCGCAGCGTTGACAAATCATAGGAAGGGCTCCTTTCCGCAGGAGGGCAGGCAAGGGATGCCTGCCGCTGTTTATCGGCGGTTGTTCACGGGGCTGCCATTGATGGTCAAATCAAAGCTTTGACCCAAGAAGGCGGCCGCTTTTTCACACATGATGATGCGGGGCAGGTAAATGCTCAGGTATTCCAGCACGCTGGAACTTTCGTCCATCACCAGGGATTGGCGGATGATTTTGCCGGCCCGGTCCACGGTGACGCTGTTTTCCTGGATGGAGAAATTTACCCGGTCGTGGATGTCGGTCACATCGGGCCTGCCATTGCGTACCCGGCTTTTGTGGGCATCGCTTTTGTCGCCGATGACCAGGGCGGCGCTGACGGCGCTGCTGACCACGCCGCTTTCCTCCTCATGGTTGCCCACGGCGGTGATGATCTCCACCACATCGGCGATGTCCATGCCCGCCTCCTTGAGAATGGGAAAGAGCATGACCGCGCCATTGGGGCCGTGCTCATGGCGGTTGATGCTGTTGCCCACATCGTGAACCCAGCCCGCAATGGCGGCCAGTTCAATTTCCCTTTCGCTGTAGCCCAGGGACTTCAAAATGCCGCTGGCCGTGCGGCTGACATAGCTCAGGTGATGGGGGCCATGGTCGGTAAACCCAAGGGTCTCCAGGTACCGGTTGCCCGCCCGCACCAGGGCTTTGATGCTTTCGTTTTGTTTGATCTCTAGTAGCGTAAGCAAGGGAGTTCCTCCTGTTCATGGGATCATTTTGCAGGTTGTTATTGCAGCCGCCTCATGGCCTTGTAGGTGGGATCGCCGGAAAAATCCCGGATGGGGGCTTCGCCGCCCAGGCGCTCAATGGCGCTGCGGATTTCAATAAAATCAATGTAGCTCACGTCCTTGCCCTCGGCCACATCCTGCAGGGCTTCCAGGGCGCGGTCGTCGTCCAGCTTGGCCAGGTACCCGGCAAACAGGGCCCGCTTGAGGGGGTTGCTGGTAAAAGCGTTCAGGGCGAAGGAAAACACATCCTCATCCCCGAGGGCGTCGCAGAGCACATCCAGCAGCGCCTCCTTGCCTTCCGGTCCAGCGGCCATAAAGGCGATCTTCGCGGGCCCATAGACGGAGGGCGCCATGCAGCGCAGGCTTTCCAGGGCATTGTCCAGCAGTTCGTCTTCCTCCTGCCGCTCCACCTGCCAGCGGATGTACTCCACCATGGGGGCGGTGCTGTCCATTTGCCGAAGCAGGTCAATGGCCAACATACGGGCCTCGGCAGGGGCGGCGGGGTTTGTGGCCAGGGCCAGCAGGGGTTTTTCCTCCGCCAGCTCCGCCAGCCGTTCCAGCAAGGGGTCCGGTACGGGGCAGTCCTTTTGCTCCGCATAGGCCACCAGCAGATCGCACAGCGCCTGGGCATCGGTGTACTGGTCAAAGTACGCGCCGGGGGTAGCCCCCTCCAGCCAGTCCGCCGGGGTATTCAGAAAGGCAAGGTACACGGAAGGCACCTGGTCCTCCATTTCCTCGGGGGTCTTAAACCGCTTCTCGTTTTTTTGGACCCATTGGTTCAGATAATCAGAAAAGTACGCGTCAAAATCAATGCAATTCACTGGGGATCCTCCTTATGGGGCCGCATCAGCGCGTTCAGCTTTTTGAGCACCGGGTCCACGCGCCGTTGTATGCCCGGGTTGGCAGCCAGGGAAAACAGGACGGAGTTGGGCAGCGGCAGGCCGTACTGCTGGCAGAAATGCTGTACCAGGGCATGCCGCCACACATGGCCCACATCGGCAAGGAAGGCATACCGCAGGCGGCGGCCCATGCCGTATAGCAGGCGCAAGGCGTGGCCGGTGAGACGGGGGTCCCGGGCCATGCGCTGGGCCTCCGCAATGCGGCGGGCCAGCAACCGCTGGGTTACAGAGGCCACCGAGGGCGGCGACTGGGAGGGGTCCACCTGCACGATCCTTCCGTTTTGCCACAGCACAAAGGGCGGCGGAGCGTGGAGGGTGACCAGCATGGAAAGGGACAGCCGCTTTACATCCTCGTCCTGGGTGTTTTGCAGCAGCACGTCCCGCAGCAGGCGCTCCGCCTGGACAGGCGCATGCTCCGCCATCATCATGGCGATGGGGAACAGCAAACGGCCCAGCCCGTCGCCGGACAGGGACAGGGCATACAAGAACTGTCGGTACAAGAACCCGTCCTTGGAAAGCTCGTCTACAAAGCCCGTTATGCCACGTTGGATGGATTCCGACAGGGTTTCCAGCAGCCGCTGCTCCGCCATGGGGGGCAAAAAGGGATAAAAGGGAAGCTGCTCCGCCTCCTGCCGCAGGGCATCCAGGGAGAGGCCCTTCTCACTCCATTCTTGTACCTCCTGGAATACAAAATGCACAGTCACGTCCTCCGGGTCCAGGTCCCGGCAACGGCTGAGGTACGCCAGCGCCTCCTCGATCTTGCCATCCCGAAGCAATGTCAGGGCCAGGTTGTACAGGGTGGGCACCCGGTCCGGCCGGTAGCGCTTGTTCAGGCGCAGCATGGCCAGGATAGGCTCCGGCAGGCGCAGGGCGGCGGCGGTGAAGCAGAAAAGCTGTTCATCGTGGGGATAGTGGCAGTGAAAGGCGGCCGTAAGAAGGGCGGCGGCGGCCAGCCCCCGCTGTCCCAGGGCGCTTCGCACGCTGGCCAGGGCGCAAAGGGAAGGCACATGGGCATGGTTCTTGCGCACGGAAAGCAGGGCATGGAACAGGGCCTTTTCCGGGGCATGCTGTGCCTCAAACAACATGGCATACAGGGCATGGAGGCGGGCGTCGGCCATGCCCAGGCGGGATGCCCGGGTCAGCTTTCGCTGGGCCTGGTCTAAATCGCCATAGCTCAGGCGCAGGGAAGCGATATGGATGAGCGCCTCATACCGGGCGGCGCCCCTGCGGGAGGGCTTATCCAGCAGGTCCTCCAGCGCGAAATAGTCCTCCTCCTCTTCCAGAAACGGAGGGGGTTCTTTCAAGTAGCGCGCCTTTTGCAAAAAATGGGAGAAGGCATCCATGGCCTCCTGCTCCCGGCCCAGGGAGAGCATGTTGCGGCCAATGAGGCCATAGGGCAAAAAGCCGGAGGGTTCCAGGGCCAATACGCCAAAGGCCTCCCGGGTGCTGGCTTCAAAGCAGCTCATGTCCCGCAGGGTGTGGGCGTACTCCAGGCGCAGTTGCCCGGAAGAAGGGTCCAGGGCCACGGCCCGCCGAAGGAGCGTGGCGGCATGGCGGTGCTCGCCCCGCTTGCGGTGCTGCTGGGCGCGGCGCAGCCAGTAATGGGGAGGCTTTTCAAAGGATACCACCCGCCCCGAAAGGTCGGAATGCTGGAAATTGCTCATGATTCACCCCTTTTTTTCTGGTCAGTGGGAGGCCTTGTTTAGCAGGCGGATCAAATCATGGGTGGTGAAATGAAAGCGGTTTTTGCAAAAATGGCAGCTGAGCTCCGCGCCATCAATTTCATCTTCAATCATGCGGGTCAGCTCCTCCTGGCCCAGGGCAATGAGGGCCTTTTCCATGCGGTCCCTGGAGCAGAGGCATTGGTAGGAAAGGGGCGTGGCCTGCATCACCACCGGGGAGAGGCCATGGAACCAGCCCTTCAGCAATTCCTCCATGGGCTCGTGGGCCAGCTCCCGGCTCAAGTCGGAAAACAAGGGGCTGCGCAGTTCCAGCTGGTCAATCACCTCTTCCGGACAACCGGGCAAGGGTTGGAGCAAGACGCCGCCGGCGGCCAGCACCGTCTCTCCCGCCACCAGCACCCCCAGGCTCACCAGCGAAGGGGTTTGCTCGCTCTGCATAAAATACGTTGCAAAGTCCTCCGCGATTTCACCACTGGTCAAAGAAATTTGCCCCACATAGGGGGTTTTCAGCCGCAGGTCCTTCACCACGCTCATACGGCCTGGGGTGCCCACCGCCGCGCCCACGTTCAGCTTGCCATCCCGGCGCAGAGGCAGTTCCACACGGGGCACGTTCACACAACCCCGCACCGTGGTCTGGTCTCCCACGCATATCATTTTGCCAATGGGCCCGCCGCCGTCGATGGTGACGGTGACAGAGGCATTTTCGTCCTTTAGCAGCGCGCCCAACAGGGAGGTACCCATGAGCATGCGCCCCAGGGCGGCTGTTACCACCGGGGAAGTGAGATGGATGCATTGGGCTTCTTGCACCGTGGCGGTTCCGGTCACCAACAGGCCCCGGACCATGCCCTCCGCTAAGTTGATATGCAAAATCTGGTCGCTGGGTGCCAGGGGCAGGATGGGGCCGCCTTGGGAAAGGGTTTCATTCGTACTCATGCTGACTTCCTTTTTTCATGCGTTTTATGGGGAAGGCGAGGCTATGGCAGCGGCTGTGGGGCGAGGACTGCCGCCGACTCTGGTGCGGCGGCAACCTCCTCTGGAAAGGGCTTTAGGGCTGCCATATGCCAGCGCTCCTCCTTGGGCCCAGGGTCGGCAAAGCGCCGGTCCCCATACAGGGCGGTTTGGGTAAAGCCCGCGGCGGTCAAAAGCGTCCCAAGCGTTGTGGAGGAATGGGCGTATTGCCGTTGGTGCTCCCCAATGCGTTGGTAGGAGCCGTCCTTTTGCTTCACGAAGATGGCTAGATCCAAATCCACCCATTGGTTTTTTGCGGAAAACCGATTTTGCCACAGGTAGGCGATATCCGCTGTTTCGTGGCCAATAAAGCTGTCGCCCAGAATGTGCTCCAACTTATAGGGGGTGGACAGGTCAAAAAACAAACCGCCGCCGGGGCGCAGGGCGTTGAACGCCGTGGCGAAAAACGCGGCCAGGTCCTTTTCCTCCGGCAGATAGTTGAGGCCGTCGTTGGTGCACAGCACGGCGTCCATTTGCCGGTGCAGGTGCAACTGCCGCATGTCCTGCTTCACAAAGGGGATCATGGCGCCGCTTTTGCGGGCCTTTTGGCTGGCTTCCAGCAGCATATCGGCGGAAGAATCCACGCCGGTCATTTTGTATCCTTTTTGACAAAGCGGGATGGTCAGGCTGCCGGTGCCGCAGGCACATTCGCAGACCTTTCCATGGGCGAAGCCATATTGGTCCATCATGGCCGAGTAAAAGGCAGCCCACGCGGCATAATCCACATCGGACATCAGGCGGTCATAAACAGTGGCAAAAGCGGTATACATGGCTCAACTCCTTTGGGAAGCCAGCTCTCAAACCCAGGCGCGGGCCTAGGGCTGCGGCGGGGAGGGCCGGCGGTTTTTTTGCCCCAGCAAGCCGCCGATACGGCCCGTCTCCTTGGCGGAAAGCCCGGCCCAGCCCACCTGTTTCAACTGTTCCAAAAGCCCTAAATTCGTTGCCAATTGGTATTTTTCTCGTTCCTTAGCGGAAAGGTAGTGAAGCGCCTGCGCGCGCAAGTGGGTGGTCTCCAGGGCATGTCCGTCCTCTTTTTTTGTCATGGCCCGCCGCTCCTTCTTCTAGCTTACGCGATAGGTTGTGCGAAAGCGGGGCGGCTCATGCGCAAAGGAGGGAGAAAACCAGCTTACCGAGCGGATTCCTCTTCTTCGTCCTCCGCTTCCGGACGGTACAGGCCCTGGTTCACAGCCGCGCCTTCGATGCGAGGGTTGATGTACTTATCAAACGTGGCGTTGGAATAGCTGGCGGCTACAAAGCGGCTGAGGGCAAAGCCGATCAACAGGAAGTAGGCCACGAAGCCCAGAAGAGCCCACTGCAGGTAGGGAGTGAAGACCCCCACGGCCACCGCGATGGCAGCCGGAAGCAGCGACAGCAGTTTGAGGCCCGCCGTCATGGGAAGGCGGCCCACGGTGAGCAAAAAGCCGTTGCGGAGCAGCTCCTTAAAGCGGAGCTTATAGGTAACCAGCAGGGGATACAAATACAGGAGGGAACAAAACCAAAGCAGCACCAGCGTAATGCTCAGGACCTGGGGAATGAAGAACAGAGGGCTGCCCTGGGCCATCTGCCCATAAAAACGCCAGCAGACGTACAGCACCAGCGGCATCACGCCGGTGATGGAAGAAATGGCCAGGGCTTGTTTCCAGTTCTCCTTGAGGGCATCCTTGAAATCGGACCAGACAAAGGCATGCTCATCCCGGGCCCAGTTGCGGGTCACATAGGCCACGCCCGCCGTAAAGGGGCCTGTGAGAGCAATGCAGGGAACCAGCAACAGCAGGGTTTGCAGCACCAGCCCGTTCATGGTGTCCGGCAGGGACAGGCCGGCCAGGGCCGGGTCCCCGGCAGCTTGCATCTCCGCAAAACCCACCAGTGCGCTATAGGCGTTGATGAGGGCGGAGATTCCCACAAAAAGGGCAGGCAACCAGGAGAGGGCGTCCATCAGGTTCAGCTGCACCAGCCCGCCAAACCGGACCCGAAGGGTTTGCCAAAAAAGCTGCCAGCGGTTTTGGGGCAAGTCCTCTTTTCGGTAATCCCCTTTGCCGCTTTTGCCGTAATAAAAGTTGTTCATCATTTTTCCAAACATGGAAACGCCTCCGTTCGTGGGGTTTTGGGGCAGGTGTACGCTGGCACGGAAATCAAAGTCCATCTTGCATTATAGCATATTTCATGGGAAAAGAAAAACGGTGAAAAGTGACACCTGTGGGGTCTTGAACAGACCTGGAGGGAAATGGTACAATATGCCAAGACTTGTCGGAAAGGAAGTGATCACATGCCCCGGGTGGAACTGTTGGATACGACTTTGCGCGATGGCGCCCAAGGGGAAGGCATTGAACACTCCCTGGATGACAAACGCAAGATTGCCATGGCGCTGGACCGGCTGGGCATCCCCTTCATTGAAGGCGGGAACCCCTATAGCAACCCCAAGGACAGGATTTTTTTTGAAGAGGCCAAGGCCCAGCCCTTTTTGCGGCAGGCGCGGTTGGTGCCTTTTGGCAGCACCTGCCGGGCAGAGATCAGCCCGGAGGAGGACGCGGGCCTGCAAGCCTTGCTGGCCACGGAGCAGGAGACCATCAGCCTTTTTGGCAAGACCAGCCTGTTGCATGTGACGGAGGTACTGCGCGTATCCGCCCAGGAGAACCTGCGGATGATTGAGGAAAGCGTGGCCTACCTGAAGGCCCGGGGCAGGCGCGTGCTGTACGACGCAGAGCATTTTTTTGACGGATGCGGCGTGGACCGGGACTATGCCTTTGAGACCCTGCGGGCCGCCGCCCGGGGTGGCGCGGACTGGCTGGTGTTGTGTGATACCAACGGCGGAACGCTGCCCGAGGCGCTGCGAGGGCGGCTGTGCGAAGTGAAGGCGGCCTTGCCCCAGGCGCGGATAGGCATCCATTGCCATGACGACATGGGCCTGGCAGTGGCGGGCACCCTCGATTGTCTGCAGGCCGGGGCAATGATGGCCCAGGGCACCATCGCGGGGGTGGGAGAACGCTGTGGAAACACCAATTTGTGCACCCTCATTCCCACTGTGATGCTAAAGCTGGGATACGATGCGCTGCCAAAGGAGAACCTAGCCCTGCTGACGGAAACCGCCCGCAGCGTGGTGGACATCATGAACCTGCAACCCAATCCACGCTCGCCCTACGTGGGGTACAGCGCCTTTGCCCATAAGGGGGGGATGCACATTGACGGCGTTTCCAAAAACGAAGCCACCTTTGAGCATGTGCCGCCGGAAAGCGTGGGAAACCGCCGCCGCTTTGTGCTCAGCGAGCAGGCGGGCCGCAGCGGCGTATACGCCCGGCTGAAACGGCTTTTGCCGGAGCTGACCCGGGAGGACCCCAGGGTGAAGGCGGTGACGGACAGGCTCAAGCGCCGGGGCATAAAGGGCTATGCCTATGAAAACGCGGACGGCAGCTTTGACCTGATGGCGCTGGATACCCTGGAGATGCGCAAGCGGTTTTTTGACGTGGTGGATTTTCACGTGCTGTCCGGGAACCCGCAGGGCAGCCATAGCGCCCAGGCCTATATCAAAATCGCCGTGGGGGGCCAGGAGGAGATCAACGCGGCGGAGGGCGACGGCCCCGTCAACGCGCTGGACACAGCCCTGCGCAAGGCGCTGACGGTGTTTTATCCGTCGCTGCAAAAGATGCATTTGCGGGACTTTAAGGTCCGGGTGCTGGACAGCGGCGGCACGGCCTCGGTGGTGCGGGTGCTGATTGAAAGCACCGACGGGAAAAACGTATGGTCTACGGTGGGGGTGTCCAGTAACATTATTCAGGCCTGCTTCATTGCCCTTTGCGATTCGGTGGAATATTATTTGACGTTTTTCAACGAATCAAAGTTAACATGAATTGGTTTTTTTACAAATATTTTTTGAAAAAGGCAAGAAACAGGAAGGGCGGTTCGTTGGATGAGTGAGCACAGCACGTCAGCCCCCACTAGCGGACCTGGCGGAGACGGAGGCTCGAACATGACGTATTTCGAGGAATTGTACGAGAAATACGCGACCGATGTACTGCGCGTGAGCTATTTCTACTTAGGAGATAAGCAAAAAGCGGAAGATGTGTGCCAGGATGTCTTTGTACGGTTACTGACCAATGCGCCCGAGTTGACGGAGGGGCGGGAGAAGGCATGGCTGCTGAAGGTTGCGTTAAATCGATGCCGGGACTTATGGCGCGGCGCGTGGGTGAAGCGCGTTGTGCTGGGAAGTCCGACTTTTGAACTCATCCCCGCGCCGGACGAAAGCGCCCAGCGGGAGGATGAGGAGGCCATGATGACGGCCATCCATGAACTGCCCGGCGCCTTTCGAGAGGTCATTATGTTGCATTATTACCAAGGCTATGGCATCAGTGAAATTGCGGAGATGACAGGGTTGCCAGAGGGAACCATTTCCAGCCGCCTGTCCCGGGGACGAAAAAAATTGGAGACCATTTTGCAAGGAGGACCCCAGCAATGAGCCACGTGGAGAATTTGAAAGAGATTGCCCAACGGCAATTGGGTGGCTTGCAGGCGACCCCCAAACTGTTGGGGGAGATCAAATTGGCGGCGGCCAGGAAAAAAGAAAAGCAGAGCATGCGGCGCGTGTGGCAGCCGGTGTTGGCGGTTTGCGCGGCCTTGCTGGTATGCGTGGCCCTGTACACCCAGGCGGTAGATGGGCAGCCCACGGTTGTTCCCGTGCCTTCTTCTGTGGTGATGGACAGCCAACCCGCAGGGGAAAGCGAAGTGAAAGCGGTGGAAGCGCATACGGTCCGGGCGCTTTTGGATGTGCCCTCCGGAAGCATTTCCCTGGGGGGGGAACAAGAGGCCCCCGCGTACCGCAACCTGTTCGCCAAGGGCCAGGGCAGCAATTTCCCGCTGGTCACATGGGATGGAGTCACCTACCGCATGCTGAAAACCCCGGCTTCCATCAGTGATAGGCTGCTGGGCGACGACTTGGGCCAGGTGGCGGAGTACACCCTGGAGCCCGCCCTGGGCAGCGGCGGCATGATCAGCAATGTGGTATCCCAAGGAGAGACCGTATACGCGGTGAAGGGCATGAAGGGCGCCATGGCGGCGGCTTCGGTGGAAGGCGCCCTGCGGGTGTTTCAGCGGGTCAGCTTTGCGGGAACAGCCATCGTAGGCAGTGAAGGGCTTTCAGACACCCTGTGCGCCCCGGGGGACGTGACCTCTATGGAGCTAAGCGGCGTGGGCGCGATCCTGGATGCCGGAAAGGCCCAGGAATTGATGCGCGTTCTGCTCAGCAATGCCAGCTACCAAAGCGCCAGCGCTTCTTCCGGCGGGAACCAGTCGCTGCTGCTGACGCTGGACAACGGCCTGACCATGCAGCTGATGGTGGGGGATGACACCGTAAGCGCCTGCGGCACCTGGAGCTGTCCGGAGTTTTTTGAAGCGTTTTTGGTGGCCATCGGAACGTAAGTTGGACCGAAGAGGAATGGTTTGGGCCAGCGCTGAAAAGGCGCTGGCTTTTTTATGGTGATGCCCGCGCACAAAAGATGCCCGCGTAAAAAAGATAAAACCCCTTGACATTGACGCTACGTCATGGTTTATCATAAGGCTGTGAGGAGGGAAGCCATGGAGTATACGGTGCAGAAACTGGCACGGCTGGCAGGGGTCAGCCCACGGACGTTGCGGTTTTATGATCAATCCGGGCTGTTGCGCCCCGCGCGCATCAACTCTTCCGGTTACCGCATCTATGGCCCGGCGGAGGTGAGCCGGTTGCAGCAGATTCTGTGCTACCGGGAGTTGGGCATGGGGCTGGAGGAAATCGGAAAAACGCTGACCAGCAAGGACTTTGACGAATTGACTGCGCTGGCGGCCCATCTGCGGGCCTTGGAAGAGCGGCAGGCCCAAACCGCCCGGCTCATTGAGACCGTTAAAAAAACCATTGAAGAGAAAAAAGGAGGAGCCCCCATGACAGACAAAGAAAAATTTGAAGGCTTCAAGGCGAAACTGATTGAGGAGAACGAAGCCAAGTATGGCAAAGAGGTCCGTGAAAAGTACGGCGAGGACACGGTGAACGCCAGCAATGCCCGGATGATGAACCTTAGCCAGGAGGAATACGACAGGATGCAGGCCCTGGCCGGAGAGATTGGGACCCGGTTGGAAGCCGCAGTGAAAAACGGAGAGGACCCCGCCGGAGAAGTGGGCAAAGAAATTGCGGAGCTTCACAAAAAGTGGCTGGGGTACACCTGGGGCCAGTACAGCCCGGAAGCCCACAGGGGCTTGGGTGATATGTACGTGGCGGACGAGCGGTTCACCGCCTACTATGACAAGAACCAGCCCGGCTGCGCGGCGTTTCTGCGGGACGCCATCCACGCTTGGATGAAATGACAAAACCAGCATGAGACTGGACCCCATTCACTGGGTGGCTGGGTCCGCATCCCCATGAATGCTGAACAACCGGTTTTTTGCACAGCAAAAGGGCCCCTGCATCGTAAGGGATCATGCACCGCAAAGCATGGTCCCTTTTGCTGAACGGTTGACACCTCCAACTGCCATGCTATAATAAAATATGGAAAAATCTGGAAAGACCTATTTTCTATTCTCTCTCATCAGTAAAGAGGTGCACCAGGATTGAAAGCAAGAGTATGGGTCGCCATCGGCATTTTGCTGCTTTTGCCATGGCTTGCGGCGGGCGCCCTGGCCGATGAGGCTACGGATGTGACGGCTTCCTTTCGGGGCACGTCCCCGGGCGTGGATTCGGTGAAAACGTTATATGATTTTTCCTTGACCCGGCCTTGGAATAGCCAACGAAGGAACCGCCCAACGCTGACCTTTATTGCAAAGGAAGACGCCAAAGCCTATGGCGCTTATATTTGTTTTGCCCAGTTGCCGGAAAAAATTCTGTTGGAAGTGCAAAAGGGAGAAGAGTGGCAGCCCGTTTTTGAAGGGCCGCCGCCCTTCCTGCATTTTTATGTGCCACTGGAAGGGGTGTCGGGGGTGCGGTTGCAGGGGTCTAAGGAAGGAGATTCCTCGACCCTCAGCCTCATGGCCTTTCATTTGCTTTCCCAGGGGGAAGCGCCGGCCTGGGTGCAGCGCTGGGAGAAAAAGGAAGACCCCTGCGATTTGATGCTGATCGTCTCCCGCCCCGGCGAGGAACTGAGCGCCTTTGGCGACGTGCTGGCCACGTATGTGCCAGGGCAGGCGGAAAAAATTCAGATCGTGGTGATGGCCGATGGAGAAGGCCCGCGCCAAAGCGGATGCTTGAACGCGCTTTGGGCCATGGGCCTTCGCAGGTACCCGGAATTAGGCGGCTTTGGCAGCAGCCGGGATACGGTGGAGGAAACGATCAGGGCTTGGAAGCCCGCGGCGCTCTATGGGTACTTGACGGAAATGGTGCGCCGCCACCGGCCCCAGGTGGTAATAACCCACGGTACCCGGGAGGAAGACCCAGGCAACGTGGCCACGGCCCGGGCCACGGAGTATTGCGCAGGCAATGCCTGGCGTGCCGATATGGACCCTGGGTCTTTTGCAGCCTATGGCGGATGGCAGGTGAACAAGCTGTACTTGTGGAGCCCGGAGGCAGGGGGTCTGGCGCTGCCTTCGCAGGGAGAGCAGCTGCAAGAAGCCTGGGCGCAATATGGCAGCCTGTCCAGCGAAGAGGTGAAGCAGCGCTCCGGCACGTTCCTTTTGGTACAAACCCAGGTGGGGCCGGACCAACGGGCCAACGATGTGTTTGAGAACATTCCGGGCCTGGGTGAAAGCACTTATGTCAAAAAGGAAGAGCCTTTGGAAAAAATCGCCGACAGCCCCGCCTGGAAGGCAGAGTGGATGGAACAGGCCGGCGCGCGGAACGGCAAGGGCTTCCTGCAACAAGGCGAATTTATTTACGAAAGCGTAGAGGAAGGCCTGTGGTTTTACGCGTCGCCAGAGGAAATCATCCGGGTGGACCGCAGGCAGGACCCGGAGGCCCGCAGGACCTGGTATGAGGCCCATTTGTTTGTGGACCTAACAAGCGATGCCCGGGTGTATACCGTGCTGTTTTCGCCGGACCGCCCGGGGAAGGAACAGGCCTCCGCCATGCAGATCGCCAGGGAAAACAAGGTAGTGTTTGGCATGAGCGGGGATTATTACAGCCACCGGTTTGCCATGGAGGGCTATTTGGGGGTCATCGTCCGGGGGGGCAAGCTGCTTTATAATGATGTGGGAAAGGTGCGGCCAGAGGCCTTCCCCAACCTGGACACCTTGGCCCTGTATCCGGACGGCGCCTGGAAAACCTATGGGGTGAACGAGCTGACGGCGCAGGAGTACATGGACAAAGGCGCGCTGGAGGTGTTCTCCTTTGGCCCTATTTTGGTGCGGGACGGACAGGTGAACCCGTTGATCGTGAGGTCCAACAACACCACTTCCGCGCAGCCCAGGGCGGGATTGGGCATGATTGAGCCGGGGCATTATTTTGCCATGCTGGAAGAGGGGCGCATGGGCCGGGAGGCCAGCGGGACCTCCGTGCCTGCCTTGGCCCAGGCCATGAAGGATGCGGGCTGCGTGGAGGCCCTGAACATGGATGGGGGGCGCACGGCGGTCTTTGTGTTCATGGGAAAGCAAATCACGCGCATCACCCAAAAACCCGGCGCGGGTAACCTGGCCCGGCAACAGAGCGAGCTGATCTCCTGCGGCGTTTCCACGCAGGTGGACCCCTTTGGTGACTGACCAGAAAGCAAGGAGAAGAAGGAGGGACGCCCATGGGATTGGTGGAAAAATGGAGAACAAAGGGCCTTGTGCTGGCGCTGCTCTGCCTGCTGTTTTTGTTGCCGATAGGCCCACCGGCGCTGGCGGCGGAGCCTGTGGATTTGGTGGTATCGCCGTTGCCCTCTTTTTCCCAGGGGAAAGGAAGCCCCGCCCCGGAAGTGCAAATTTGGTTCTCCGGCAAAAAAAGCACCTATTACCTATTTCTGCCCGCCATGGCGGAGGGTGGGGCCTACACCGTGCGCTACACCAACGTGGCAAGCCTTTCGCTGAATGGGCAGGCTTTGCAAAGCGGCGGGACCACGGACCAGATGGTGCCGGGCCAGGCGCTGGAAATGCAGGCGGGCAAGCGCAGCTATACTCTGCAGGTGATGCAGTCCGCCCGGCTGCCCGCCCTGTGGATCACCACGGAAAGCGGCGGGCTGGAGTATCTTCATAAACGCAGGGAGCATGAGGAACCCGGAAGCTTGCTGCTGCTGGACAGCGGTGGCCAGGTGGCGTATGAGGGTAGGCTTTCCCAGGTGAAGGGCAGGGGCAACGCCACGTTCCAGCATCCCAAAAAACCCTATCAAATCAAGCTGGAGGAGTCCACCAACCTGCTGGGCATGGGCAAGGCAAAAACCTGGCTGCTTCTGGCGGAGTACAATGATTACTCCTTGCTTCGCAACACCATTACCTTTGGCATGGCCACCCGGGTGGGCCTCCCCTATACCAGCAAAAGCCAGCATGTGGATGTCTACGTAAACCGGGAATACCTGGGCACCTATTTGCTCTGCGAGAAGGTGCAAATTGGGGAAAGCCGTTTGAATATCGACGACTTGGAAAAGACCACCCAGGCGGTGAATGCGCAGCCGCTGTCCGACTATCCCAGAAGAGGGCAACGAAAATACAAGGCAAATACCTGGAAAGGCTACGCCATTCCCGAGAACCCTGTGGATATCACCGGCGGGTATTTGCTGGAATGGGAGAATACCATCCGCTATCCGCCGGAGGCCAGCGGCTTTGTTACCCGGGCCGGGCAGGCGGTGGTGGTGAAGGAGCCGGAATTTGCCTCTGAGGCGCAGATGGCCTATATCCGTGGGTTTGTGCAGGGCTTTGAGAATGCCCTCCGGGCCGAAAGCGGCATCGACTCCGTCAGCGGGAAGCATTATTCCGCCTTTGTGGACATGGATTCCCTGGTGAAGAAATACCTGATCGAGGAGATCTCCAAAAACCTGGACGCCAACAAAAGCAGCCAATACTTCTACAAGCCAGCGGACAGCCAAAGCGTCACGGCCTTTGCGGGGCCGGTATGGGATTATGACAGCTCCTACGGCAACTACGCCAAGGCATACAACAAGACTTTGGCCTATCCCACCCGGCTGTCCGCCGCCACGGACTCGGCCCGTTCCTATTATCTCTGGCCCAATGCCTACCAGCATGAGGACTTTCGCCAGGCGGTGAAGGAGGCCTTCTTTCGGGATTTTGTCCCGGCGCTGCGCATCCTTATCGGGGAGGAAAAGGACCCCACGGGCCAGCTGCGGTCTTTGGAGGAGTATCAGGCCTTTATTGAGGATTCCGCCGCCATGAACCGGGCCCGCTGGCCCATCTATAAGGAATCCTCCCATCCGGTGGATACCGGCAAAACCTTGGGGGAAAACGTGGAGTACTTGCGAGGGTTTTTGAGCAAGCGGCTGGAGTTTTTAAGCCAGGAATGGGGAAAATAGGCAAAGGGCCTGGCAGACCGCTGTGCTGGTTTGCCAGGTCCTTTGCCTGTGCCACAAAAAGCGTGGGGTTACTTGCTCCGGTGGAATAGCAGCCGCTGGTACCGCTCCGGGTCCGCATCCCGCACCATGATTTCCAGCTCCTGGTCGCCCATGACGGTGTTGCGGCCTTCCGTATACAGGGCGTCCACAAGCTCTTTCACGGCGGCCACGGTTTCATCCTTTTTGTCCACCGCGTGGGGGGCCGTCAGGCGGAAATAGCTGTTCATCCAATGGGCGATGCCCGCCAGCCCGCTGTGGCTGTCCACGGCCACGGAGGCGGGGCGGTTCAGCAGGGCCGTGGTGTCGAAGATGTTATAAATTTCCTCGTCCTTGAGCATGCCGTCGGCGTGGATGCCCGCCCGGGTCACGTTGAAGTTACGGCCCACAAAGGGCTGCCGGGGGCTGATTTCGATGCCGATCTCCCGCTCCATAAACTCGGCGATTTCGGTAATGGCGGTCAGGTCCATGCCGCCGGTTTCGCCGCGCAGGGCCTGGTATTCCACCGCCATGGCCTCCAGCGGGCAGTTGCCTGTGCGCTCGCCAATGCCTAGCAAGGAGCAGTTGACGCTGGAACAGCCGTACAGCCATGCGGTGGCCGCGTTGCTGACCACCTTGTAAAAATCGTTGTGTCCATGCCATTCCAATTGCTGGCTGGGGAAACCGGCATAGTGGTTCAGGCCGTAGATGATGCCGGGCACGCTGCGGGGCAGCGCCGCGCCGGGATAGCTGACACCATAGCCCATGGTGTCGCAGGCGCGGATCTTGATGGGAATGCCGCTCTCTTTGGACAGAAGCATCAGCTGCTCTGCAAAGGGAAGCACAAAACCGTAAAAATCCGCCCGGGTGATGTCCTCCAAATGGCAGCGGGGCACGATGCCGCGGGCCAAGGCTTCTTTGACGATGCCCAGGTACTGCTGCATGGCCTGGGAGCGGGTCATATGCATTTTTTTGAAGATGTGGTAATCGCTGCAGGAGACCAGAATGCCGGTCTCCTGTACCCCTGCGGCCTTCACCAGCTCAAAATCCTTCTCGTTGGCCCGGATCCAGGTGGTGATCTCCGGGAACCGAAGGCCCAGCGCCTGGCAGCGCTCCAGGGCTTCCCGGTCCTTGGGGGTATAGAGAAAAAACTCGCTTTGCCGCACCAACCCCTTGGGGCCGCCAAGGCGGCCCATCAGGCGGAACAAATGCTCGATCTGGGCAGGAGTGAAGGGGCTGACGCTCTGCTGGCCATCCCGGAAGGTGGTGTCCGTCATCCAGACCTCGGCGGGCATGCCCATGGGCACCACCCGGTTGTTAAAGGCCACCTTGGGGATGGACTGGTAATCAAAAATCTCCCGATACAGGTTGGGGTCTTTCACATCCTGCAATTCATACTGGTAATTGGCCTGCATCAGCAGATTGGTTTTTTCGCTAAACTCTATCATGCGTGTCTCCTTTTGGCGGCGGGGCCGCAGGGTTATTCCAATTCGCTGACAAAGGCGGCGATGCGGCGCAGGCCCTCGGCAATGTCCTGGTTGCTGATGGCATAGCTCAGCCGGCAGCAATCGCTGGAGAAAAAGGCGTCACCGGGCACCACGGCCACGTGCTGGCTTTCCAGCAGGGCGGCGGCGAAGGCGGGGGTATCCGCCAGGACCTGGCCCTTGAAGGATTTGCCCAGCAGAGCACCCACGTTCATCATGGCATAAAAGGCGCCTTCCGGTTTTATGCAGTGAATGCCGGGAATGGCGTTCAGCCCTGCCACCAGTTGGTCCCGCCGCGCCTGGAAGGCTTGCCGCATCTCTTCCACGCAGTCCTGGGGCATGGTCAACGCTTTGGTGGCCGCGTATTGGGCAGGGGTGTTGGGGGCCGAGGTGGCCTGGCTTTGGTAGTTGGTCATGGCGGAGATGACATCCTTGGGCCCGGCGGTGTAGCCGATGCGGAAGCCCGTCATGGCGTAGCTTTTGCTGACGCCGTTCACCAGCAGCGTGCGGGCCTGGGCCTCCGGGCTGAAGCTGGCGATGGAAACGTGCCGCTTGCCGTCGTAGATCAGCTTTTCATAAATTTCATCGGAAATGAGATAAAAATCCTTTTCCACACAGAGCTGAGCCAGGGCTTCCAGCACCTCCCGCTCCCACACGGAGCCATTGGGGTTGTTGGGCGTGTTCAAGATGAAAGCCTTGGTTTTGGGCGTGATGGCGGCGGCAATCCTTTCGATGGGCGGCACAAAGCCCTCCGCTTCCGTGGCGGCCACAAAAACGGGCACGCCGCCGGCCATGCGCACCATTTCTGGGTAGCTGACCCAGCAGGGCGTGGGAATGATGACCTCGTCCCCCAGGTTGCAAAGGGTTTGCAGCACGGTATAAATGGAATGCTTCGCCCCATTGGATACGATGATCTGCTCCCGGGAATAGGTAAGGCCGCTGTCCCGCTGGAGCTTTTGGATGATGGCATCCCGCAGCTCCAGGGTACCGGGCACGGGGGTGTAGCGGGTCAGCCCCTTGTCCAGGGCCTCTTTCATGGCATCCCGGATGGGCGCGGGGGTGTCAAAGTCCGGCTCCCCGGCGGCAAAGCCGATCACCTTTTCTCCGGCGGCTCGCAGGGCTTTGACCTTTGTGTCCAGGGCCAGGGTGGCGGAGGGAGCGATTTGGCTACAGTTAGCGGAAATACCCAAAGGCATAGGGGGGATCCTCCTATTCGAGCCGCGGGGCGGCTGTGATAAAACGACGGATGATGACGAATAACTTGCAAATTCGTGTTCGCCTACAGATTTGAAACCAAATGGCGAACAGGGTCGAATCGCATTATATCATATCTATTTCGAGGTGTAAAGTGCGGGGCTGAAAAGAAAATTGAAACATTCCGCTGCGAAAGCTGCATCCACTCTGTGTGGGACAGGCGGTCCGCGGCGCGGGCACAGGAAGAAGCAGGAAAGAAGCTTTTGCAGGGTTTCTATTTCATCCCTCGTTAAAATATGGTATGATGAGGCAAACGAAAAATGTACCGAAGACGTAAGGAGGACTCCCCCCATGATTCGCAAAAGAAACATCGCAGCCCTGCTGCTTCTGGCCGTACTGCTGGCCACGTGGATGGCCCCGGCCCTGGCAACCCAAGCGACACAGGTGGATATGATCAAAGCCTTCGGGAAATCCCCCTTATCTTTGGAAAAGCTGAGGGGAAGAGCCATCATGGTCTTTTTCTTTGTGGAGAACAGCTCGGCCTGCCGGGAACAGCTGGCCCAGGTGAAAAAGATCCATGACACGTATGATCCCCTGTACCTGCAAATCATTTTAAGCCACGAATGGCAAAAGGAAACCCAGAAGAACACCCAGAAAGTGGTGGCGGAGCTTGGGCTGGAAGAGATGACCGTCTTTGAGGACAAGAAGATCAAGCTGGCTAAAAAGCTGAAGATCACCTCAGCCCCCACCACCTACTTCATTGACCAGCAGGGTATGCTGGTGGACGCCTTCGCCCATGACATCTCCTATGACGGCATGGCAGAGGTGATTGACTACATGGGCGTGCCCAAGCGGGGCGCTACGCCGCAGGCTACCGCCGCCGAGACCGCCACCGGCGGGGCCACCGAAATGCCCGCCGTCACACCCACCCCGGTTCCCGCAGCGCCTCCCGCGCAGGATCCATCGGGCGGAGCGCCCCTGGGGAGCATTGGGGTTGTGCAATAATCCAAGGCTGCAAACAAGACCCGCAGGACCGGCCCGCCACGCAAAGGGCAAGCAAAGGAGCATTGGAAATGAAAAAAATGGTGCGAATCTGGATGAGCGTCTTGTTGGTGGCCCTGATGCTGGGAAACCTGGGGGCTGTGGCGGAAGGTGCGCAGCAGAAAGTCAAGCTGGATGAAGCCCTGACCGCCGCCGGACTGGATCTGACCCCCTACAAGGGCAAGGCCATTTTCCTCAATTTCTTTACGGAGTGGTGCCCCTATTGCATGGAGGAAATGGGCAGCATCAAAAAGCTGTTTGACACCTACAGCACGGATGAGCTGCAAATCGTTCTGGTGCATGTATGGGACGGCGAGGATGCCACAAATACTGAAAATGTGAAAAAAACCTATGGCATGGAAGACATGACCTTTTTTGAGGACGAGAAAAAAGCCATTGCCTCGTGGCTCGAAATCCCAGGCTACCCCACCAGTTTGTTTCTGGACAAGGAAGGCTACTTGCACACCGCCTTGGCCCAGGCCATGACCTATGAGGATATGGCAAAGATTGTGGAGGAGATGGGCGTCCAAAAGGCCCTGACCCCGGCTCCGGTCCCAGCGCCTGTGGGCGCCACGGGCAAGAGGCCATGATCATCGACTATGGCGTAAGCCTGCCGCCCACCACCCTTTGGGCCATGCTGGGCGGTGGACTCTTGGCCTTTTTGTCCCCCTGCATTTTGCCCATGCTGCCGGTGTACGCCATGTACCTGCTGGGTGGGAACACAGAGGCAGGGGAGGAAAAGGCCGCCTGGGGCTTGGTGCTGCGCCGCTGCCTGGGGCTGGCGTTGAGCTTCATTGCGCTGTTTATGGTGATGGGCGCGGGCGCGGGTTTGCTAGGCAGCGCCCTCAAGCAGGCGGACCGGGGCGTGCTGGATATGGTCAGCGGCGCGCTGATGGTGCTCTTTGGCCTGTGGATGCTGGACGTGTTCCATTGGAAGGGCTTTGGCGGGAGGGGAAAGGCCGAGGGCCAGGCCCCTGCCATGAGCGGGTTTTGGGGCGCTTTTGCCATGGGCATTGTGCTGGCGCTCTCCTGGACGCCTTGCCTGTCCCCGGTGCTCTCCGGCGCGCTGGTGCTGGCCGCTTCCTCCGAAGGGGCCACCATGTGGACGGGGATGGGCCAGTTGGCCGTTTTTGCCCTGGGGCTGGTGCTGCCCATGCTGGCCTTCATGCTGCTGTACCAATGGCTGAAAGGGCCCATGGGCTGGGTGCGCAAGCACCAGGGGCTGCTGCGCCGTATCGGCGGAGGGTTGATGGTGGCCTACGGACTGTATCAGCTGGTGACGGCGCTGCTTTAGACAGGAAAAAGGGAAACGGAAAAGCGTGTCTTTACAGGCCAGCGCCTTAAAAGATGCGTTTTTTTATGAAAGGCAACCCAAAGTTTCCAGCCAAATCGTCAAAAGCAACAGGAAATGGGTGGAGGTTTCCATCCTGATCCGGTACGATCAGGCCATCAACCAGGAGGAGGAAACCGCCATGAGCATGGGAAATAACATTCAATTCTTTCGGAAAAAGCTGGGCATGACCCAGGAAGCCTTCGCGGAGAAACTGCAGGTGACCCGGCAGACCATCTCCAAGTGGGAGTCCGATGCGGGCTTCCCGGAGATGGAAAAGCTGCTGCAGCTTTGCGACCTTTTCGGTACCGATCTGGACACCTTGACCCGGGGCAACGCAGAGCAGCATTTGCAGGAAGACACCATGGGCTATGACAAGGAAATGAACAGCTTTACCCGGGCCATCTGCGTGGGTACGGCGCTGGTGTTGCTGGGGGTTGTGCTCACCACCCTACTGACAGCCGTGGGGATCAATGAACTTTTCGCGGGCATGGCCCTGATGACGCTGATTTTGTTTGCGGCGGTGCTGTTCATCGTCAGCGGCATCCGCCACGGGGACTATGTGAAAAAGCACCCGCAGATCGTACCCTTCTATACCCAGCAGCAGGTGGATGCCTTTGGGCGGAAGTTCCCCTTCTTCATTGCGGTGCCCACCGCGCTGATTCTGCTGGGCATCGTCTGGATGATGGGCCTGGAAGCGGTGCCCGCCTGGCAGGCCATGGGGAAAGAAAAGGCGGAGCTACTGTCTTTGGCGCTCTTTCTGCTCACCGTCACCGTGGCCGCGCCCCTGTATATTTACGGAGGCATGCAGCAGTATAAATACCATATTGAGGAATACAATGCCAGCAACGCCCGCACCCCAGAAAACCTTCGCAAGGAAAAATGGACCGGGGTGGCCTGCGGCAGCATCATGATGCTGGCCACCATCGTCTACCTGGTGACAGGCTTGGGGCAGGGGACCTGGAAGGAAAACTGGATTGTATTTGCCGTAGGCGGGATGCTGTGCGGCATTGCCTCCATGGTCATCCCGGCGGTGGTGAAGAAAAGGGCGGATGAGTAAGGAATTGTGCGGCCCAAGAAAAACTCATACCTTCAGCCGGTCGGATTCGATGGATTCCGACCGGTTTCTGTCCACCATCAGCAAGGTCACCACAGTCATGTCGTCCTTGGGAATGCCGCCGCTGGCCAACAGGGCATAGCGGAGAAGGGCGTCCGCCATGCGCTGGGGCTGAATGTACAGGCTGTCGGAGATGGCTCGCTCCATCTGTTCCTGGTCGCATAGCACGTCCGCCACCCCATCGCTCATCAGCAGGAGGATGTCGCCGCTGTGGATGCGCAGGCTCTGGCTGGTGGGCTCCACCTCCGCCAGAATGCCCAGGGGCAGGCTGGAACCGCTCACCTGCTTCACATAATTGCCCCGTACCAGCCAGGAGGCGCAGGCCCCCAGCTTTTCGCTCTGGATATCCCCTGTCCACAGGGACAGGTCCACCATGTCCACAGTGGCAAAGCCCTCCGCTTCCGTGGCGGAGAGCATCATGCCGTTGACCGCAGTGATGGCCTGCCGCCGGGTATACCCGGCCTCCAAGCACAGCAGCAACAGCTCCAGGGTTTTGTTGCTCACCAAATGGGCGGCAGGGCCATGGCCCATGCCATCGCTTAACAGCAGCACGAAACGGCCCCCGGGAAATTGCCGGGCGGCAATGGCGTCCCCACAAACCGGCGCCTCCTCCCAGGCGCTTTGCTGCCCGGCGCATAGGCCCGCCACCCCCACCTCCACGCTGTAAAGGGGCGTTTCTTCCAGCTCGGTCCGGTTCCGCAGGGTTCGCACAGCGCTCAGGCTGGGGCCACCCTGCTGGCGCAGGTATCGTAGCAGCTTTTCCGGCTGCTTTCCCAGGGGCTTGAGTGAATCTGTTTCAAGGGCGGCTTGCAGGTGCCCGTCCACCCGGCGGGCATAGCACAGGCGGCCCGGGTAGCGCAGGTCCCGCAGGGCCTGGTTGATTTGGTACGAAGCTTGCAAATCTCCCAGGGTTTCGCCGCAGGTGAGGGCGCGAATCTCTGAAATGGCGTCCGACATGGCGGTGAGGTGGGTGGCGGTCATGTCCCGTTCAAACCGGGACCGGAACCGGCTGGCCTGCTCCGAGGGGGTCAAAAGCTCCGGCGCGGACAGGTCAATTTCTGGCAAAGCCTCGCTCATGCCCCGCATGGCGCTTTCCCAGCGCAATAGGTGCTGCTGCAAAAATAGCCCGTCCATGCTGTGGCCCGTGGGGGTTTCGGCAAAGCCGGAGGCACGTAGCCGGGTGACGGTTCTTTCTCCCCATAGCAGAAAAAGCGCCAGCCCCAGCAACACGGTGATGTGGGGCAAGGCGGGGGATGCAAAGGGCGTCATGAAAAAGGCCACCAGATGCCCCGCCAAAAAAGCAAGGGCGGAAAGCCAGCGCTTTTTGCGGCCAGCCACCAGCCCCACCGCCAGCCCGCCCAGGGCCAGGTGCAGGGCCACGCGGCTGTCATGGTGGCACAGGGCCAGGGAAGCGCCCAGCAGCAGGCCGCCAATGGCCCCGGAAACGCCGCCCAAGGCATAGGCGCAAAGGGCGGTGCAAAGCACCGCGGCCCACTCGCCCAGGTTGACCCCCGGCACACGCAGATATCCAAGCCCACAGAGCACCGCCAGTACGGGCAGCAGAGCAAAGGCCTTGTCCGCAAGGGTCTGAATGGGGCGGGTATCCCGCAGGAGGGCGATCCCCCGGGAAAAGGCCAGCGCCAGGCCCATGGCCAGGGGCACGGCGGTGGTGGCCAGCAGAATCACCAGAGGGGAGCCTGTGAACAGGGCGGAAATGGCCCTGGGGACCATGGACAGCCCTGCCAGGGTGGCGATGCCGGGCAGCGTTCGGGGGCGGCGGAGGAGCAGCAGTGCCCACAGCGCAAAGCAGCCCACATATTGCCAAAGGTCTAGGTCGATCCTCCAGAGCATGCGGAAAAACAGGGAGGCCAGCAGCCCGGCTAGGGGAAACAGCGCCGCCGCGCCCCGCTTCGGTTCTGCCAGCAGCAGCGCTGCGGCGCAGGGGGAAGGAACCCCCAGCCAGGTTACAAAAGTGAGCAAAAAGGTACAAAAGGCCCACCCAATGGGCGGTACCGCGCCCAGGGCAAAGCTGGCGACTTTGGCCCATAGCCGTTGCAGGGCCGAAGGCCGCCACTCCTTCTTGGAGGCAGGTCCAAGGGGGGTTCCTTGTTCTGTGCCAAGTTGCATAGGCCACCCTCCGACATCGTACGTTCCAATCAGTATACCGGCGGCGCAACCCTGGCCCTGTCGAATGAAAGCGCGAAGTTTGCACAAGAATAGGGGGACGGAGGGCACTTGCAACCAGAGTGGGAAACCGCTATAATGAGGCGGCACTAGGAAAGGGGCGAACGCTGTGAAAAAGCGGATGATGAGCGCGGTGCTGGCGGGCTTTTTGTGCCTGTGCCTGTGCACGGCCTGCAGTGAAACCAAACCCATGAACAAGTACAGCATGTTTTTTTTCGACACCTTTGATACGATGATCACCATCCTCGGCTACGCTCCGGACCAGGACACCTTCGACCGGGTGACGGCGGAGGCGGAGAAGGAGTTTCAGCGCTACCACAAGCTGTTTGACGCCTACCATGCCTATGAAGGCATCCAAAATATCTACACCCTCAACCGGGATGCGGCCCAGGCCCCGGTGGCCGTGGGGCCGGAGCTGTGGGACCTGCTCCAATTCGCCAAGGAATGGCAGCCCAAGCTCAGGGGCACCACCAACATTGCCATGGGCGCGGTGCTTTCCCTGTGGCATAACAGCCGGGAGGCCGCCGAGCAGGAGGGCAGCATTCCCGCCCTGCCGGACAGGGCGGCCCTGGAAGAGGCGGCCCAGCACACGAATTTTGAGGATGTGGTGCTGAATGAGGCGGACCAAACGGTGTTTTTCAAAGACCCGTTGCTGAAGCTGGATGTGGGCGCGGTGGCCAAGGGATACGCCTGCGAGCGAGTGGCCCAAACGATGCTGGCCTCGGAGATGCCCAGCTTTATCATCAACGGGGGGGGCAATGTGCGGGCGGGCCACGCGCCAGCGGCCGGGCGCACTTTCTGGGGCGTGGGCCTGCAGAACCCGGAGGCTGCCCAGGACATCACCGCCCCCAACCAGTCCATGGACGTGCTGTTTCTTTCGGACCTGTCCGTGGTCACCAGCGGCGACTACCAGCGGTTCTATCTGGTGGACGGTGTGCCCTACCACCACATCATCGCGCCGGACACGCTGATGCCCGCAAACAACTTCCACGCGGTGACCCTTGTGTGCCAGGACAGCGGCATGGCGGATATTCTGTCCACCGCCATGTTCATTTTGCCTTACGAGGAGGGCCGCGCCCTGGTGGAGAGCCTGCCCGGGGTGGAAGCCATGTGGGTGCGCGGCGAGGGAGACCAGCGGGAAGTGCTGATGACCGAAGGCATGAAGGCATTCAGCAAAAACGAAGGGGCTACCAACCCGGATCAATGATCCCTGATTCTTCTTTGCATAACAAAAACATTCCCTCCGCATGCTGAACGGAAAGGAACGGCATGAGGAGGGTTTTTGGTGCAGCGCAGAACATGGACGGGATTGATTGTCATAGGCGCGTTGTTATTGGTCTCCGCCAGTATTTTGGTGGTCACCAACGCCTTAACGGAAAAAAAGGTGGGCGCGGGAGCCCTGGAGGCGGCGCTTCCCGACCTGCAGACGTTGTTTCCGGAAGCGGATGAGAAGGGAGGCTTCACCGCCCTGTCCCTGCCGGAGAATACAGAGGTGGACTTTGCCTGCCAGGTCTCCAAGGGGGATATGGTATTGGGCTACGGGGTGGGCGCCACCATGCAGGGCTATGGCGGCCCCATCCAGATCGTGGCAGGCTTTTTGCCGGAAGGCCCCTTGCAGGGAATCCAGGCGGGAGGCGCGGGCTTTATGGAAACAGAAGGCCTGGGCAGCAAGGTGCGGGACGAGGCCTTTACTAGCCAGTTTGCCGGAAAGACCGCGCCGCTGGAGCTGGGGGAGGACGTGGAGACCGTGACCGGGGCCACCATCAGTAGCCGGGCCGTGGTGAACGGCGTGAACCGGGCGGCGGAGGGCTTGTGGAAGAGCGTGAATCCGGTACCAGCCAAAAAAACAGCCCTGCAAGAGGTCAGCGCCAGCGCGTTGGGGTATGGGGGCCCGGTGCTGGTGCAAATGGCCTTGGATGAAAATGGAGCCATCCAGGCGCTGGCAGTGGGAGCGGCCCGCTTTTTGGAAACGGAGGGCATCGGCTCCAAGGTGCGGGAGCAGGCCTTTGTGGCGCAGTTTGTGGGCAAGGTTCCGCCGATGGCGCTGGGGGAAGGCATTGACGCGGTGAGCGGGGCCACGGTCAGCAGCCAGGCCGTTGTGGACGCGGTGAATACGGGGTATACCTTTCTCCATCAATAAAGGGATTGGCAAAGGGGACCTGGGCTGGTATACTGGATGCATTCATTTGCCAGCCACCCTGTAACGCAAAGGAAGGCCCAAAAAGCGCCAAGGGCCTGGGGAAGGGGCGTTCCCATGTTTTCTTGGGCCACTTTTTTAAGCTATGCCATCATCACGGCCATTACCCCGGGGCCAAACTGCCTGATGGCCATGAACTGCGCGGCCCGGGTGGGGATGAAAAGGGCTATGCCCTTTGAACTGGGCATTCTGGCCGGGTTCAGCGTCGCCGCCCTGCTATGCACGGCGTTTTGCAGCCTGTTGCAAACCGCGCTGCCCGCCATTGAGCTGCCCATGAAGATCATCGGCGCGGCTTATATGCTTTTTTTGGCCTATCATACCCTGCGGTCCTCTTCGGAGGTCCAGCAGAAGGACAGCCCCAAGGGGTACGGCTTCTGGTCCGGCGCGTTTTTGCAGTTTCTGAATCCCAAGCTGTATCTCTACTGCATCGTCAGCATGGAAGCCTATATCCTGCCCTATTTTCACGGGCAATGGGCCGCCTTGGTGGGGTTCTCACTGTTGCTGGCGGGGCTGGGCTTTGTTTGCACGCTGCTGTGGGCAGCCTTTGGGTCCACGTTTAAACTGTTGTTTTCAAAATATGCCAAGGCCACCAGCATTGTGATGGCCTTGTTGTTGGCGTATTGCGCGGTGTCTCTGTTTCTATGAGGCGGGGTTACCCGGCCCTGAAAATGCAGCAGGTGAGCGCCCCGTCGCTGATCATAAACGTGAAACGGATAGGATAGGGCAAGGTGTTGGTAAAAATCATATTGATGTCGTTGCCGCCCACGGCCGCGTCAAAGCCCTTGAGGAAGTACTTCGCGCCGATGTTGGCGTGGACTTTGCGGTGATTGACCAAAATGGGTACCTGGATGATGGTGTTATAGAGGGTGGTGTTCACCTGGCAGGTGCCGCCGCCGTATCCCCAAAGGGCCGTGGGACTGGCGATGGGCGCGGGCTTATAGCCCGTGGACCTGCGGTAGGGGCCGATCACTTTGTTGACGTTCACCTGGGCCCCTGGCTGGACGATGGTATCGGTAATCATGGTGGTGGCCAGGTAGATGTTCCAGTTGCGGCCTTGGTATTGCAAGGTATGGACACCCACCGCGTAGTAGGTGGTCATGACGCTGACCAGATCGCCCGGCTGGGCCTGGTCATAGGGAACCACAGACATTTTATAGGCAATATCATCATCCGTGACGTACCCTGTGGTGCGCCAGTAGGGGGTCTTATAGCGGCCCTGCTCATCGGGCAGCTCCACGCAAATGGCCGCGCCGGGGTTGATGGTTTTCAGCACCTTGGGCTTTTTGCCCTTGTGGTTGTAAGCCAGAATGTCCGTGGTATGCTTCATAAAGGCGATGGTGGGATAGACAATATTGCCGGGGATGGGGCCGGCGTAGGGGTCGATGCGGTCCCATTTGAACAGCGTGGTATTCAGCACATAGCCCTTATATTTGTTATACAGGATATAGGACCATTCGCCCTGCACATGGCTCACCAGAACCTCCTCATAGGTGGGGACCTTGGTCAGGATGCGGGTGCGCTGGTCCGGCTCCTGGTATACCAGGGCATTCTTGACGGCGTAGGCCTTATAGCCCGCCTTAAAAGATCCGCTGCTGACCACCGACTGGATGACGGGGCTGTCGGGCATCTCCGCCTCCGCCCCCACAATGCCGCGGCTGGCGTTGTAATCCCGAATATCAGCCAAAAGCGCGGTTTGCACGTATCCTACGGCCTTGACCGTGCGGACCTTGCTCCATTCCGTGCCCAGTTCCACGATATACACCGTGGAACCCTTGGGGATGCTATCCGATGTACCGTGCTCGGTGCCTGGGCCTCGGCGCACCCGAAGGGCTTTCATGGCGGTGGCGACGTATTTCTCCACTTCGGGGGGAGCGGCCTCATCCACTTCGGCAGCCAGCGCGTCCGGGTCGTCCTCTACCTCAGCCAGTTGGGCGGCATCATCCTGGATGACAGACTCACCCTCTTCCGCCAACGCTAGAAAAGGCTGGCAAAACAGCGCCAATAACAGCAAAATGGATACGGTGCGGCGAAAAAAAGTGGTCATGTCGGTCTCCTTCCCCATACAGAACCTACCAGGTGCAAACGCTACTTCCCTAGTCTGGTTTATTATAGAAAAAGCATACGGGTTCGTCAAGCGGAGAGGAAAAGGATCGGCAGGATGGAAAGCAAGAGGGCAACGCCTTTGGGGTAAGAAAAACGCCCCCAGGGCGTTTGTAAAAATCTGGATGGGCAAGTGAGTTGACGAAAACCCTAGGTAGTTCATCCCGCCTTTTCGTCCACGTTTTTCAGTTTGGAAAAAATCATGCGGCCCGCGCTGGTTTGCAGCACGGTGGTCACCACCACGGGTACGCTCTCGCCCACCATGCGGCGGCCATTATCCACCACGATCATGGTGCCATCGTCCAAATAGGCCACCCCTTGGCCCGGCTCTTTGCCTTCCCGGACGATCTGCACGGTCAGCTCCTCCCCCGCCATCAGCATGGGCTTCACAGCGTTGGCCAGATCGTTGATGTTCAGCACTTTGATTCCGGTGACCCCAGCCACTTTGTTCAGATTATAATCGTTGGTCACCACGATGCCGTCCCGGTCCCTGCAAAGGCGCAGCAGCTTCACATCCACTTCCGCCACATCCTCATAATCCGTCTCGTCTACCACGATGGGCCGCTTCAATTCCTTTTGCAGCTTGCCCAACACATCCAGGCCCCGGCGGCCCCTGGCCCGGCGCAGGCCGTCCCCGCTGTCGGCAATATGGCGCAGCTCCGCCAGCACAAACTGGGGAATCACAATGTCCCCCTCTAGGAAGCCCGTTTTGACGATGTCCAGGATTCGGCCGTCAATGATGACGGAGGTATCCAAAAACTTTTTTTGGGACAAGGAAACCGCGCCGCGCTCTTCCAGGCCGTCCTCCTCCTCTGCCAGAAAGAAGGCGGCGGGGTCCAGCAAAGCATCCTCTCCGCCGGAGGTCATCACGCGGCGGCGCATGCGGCGGGATAGCTGCTTGCCCTCCCGGTAGCGCCGGTAGCCAATTTGCATGCCGATGGTGCCCAGCAGCAGATAAATCAACGCACTAAAGCTGATGGTGAGCAGCGAAGCTCCGGCGGAGAGAATCAGCTGGGTGACCAGCGCCGCCACGGCCAGGCCCAGGATCAGGCCGATGGTAGCCAGCAAAACTTGCTGGGCAGGTAGCTTTTCCCATCGCCGCTCCACAGCGGTGACCAGCTGCAAGGTCCGCCGGATTAAAGGGTTGGAAATCAGGAAAAAGAAAAGGGCACCCAGGGCGCCCAAGGCCCCAAAGACAAAAATGGGGGCCAGGGTTTCAGCCATAAAAGCGGGATAGGTTCTTTGTAGCAGGGGAACCACCAGAGAGGCCACCCCAACGCCAACGCCCGCACCCAAAAGAGTAATCAGCAGGCGCATCAGCCTTTCTATGAATTTGCTTTTGATCATATTCGGATTTCCTTCTTTCATCAAATAGCCAGTTCGGCATTCAGTCCGATCAGTCCGCAACCACGGCCAGCGCTTGCATCAGCGTATCCACGCCGGTCATGTGCACGCCTGGCAAAGAGGGCATGTGCTTCAAGTTTTGGCGGGGCAGGAGGATTTCCGTAAATCCCAGCCGGGCGCATTCCTGCACGCGGCGCTCTGCCTGCGCCACAGGGCGCACCTCTCCGCAGAGGCCCACCTCGCCCATCACGCACAAATTGGGCGAAAGGGTGAAGTTTTGAAAACTGGAGGCCACGGCCACGCAGACAGCCAGGTCCGCGGCGGGGTCGTCCAGTTCCAACCCACCGGCCACGTTCACATAGACATCCTGGTCAAAGAGTTTTTTGCCGGCGCGCTTTTCCATCACCGCCAGCAGCAGGGCGATGCGGCCGCTGTCAATGCCCCCCACGGTACGCCGGGGCACGGTGTAGAAAGACCGGGAGGCCAGCGCCTGCAAATCGCAAAGAATGGGACGGTTCCCGCCAAGGGCACAGAATACCACGCTGCCGCTGGCCCCACGGGCCCGTTGGGACAGCAGTGTTTCACTGGGGTTGGGCACGGGCAGCATGCCTTCCTTGCGCATTTCAAAAACGCCCAGCTCATTGACGGAGCCAAAACGGTTCTTCACCGCCCGCAGCAGCCGGTATTCGTGCTGGTGGTCCCCTTCAAAGTAGAGGACCGTGTCCACCATATGCTCCAGCACCCGTGGACCGGCCAGGCTGCCTTCCTTGGTCACATGCCCCACCAGGAACATGGCCACGCCGTTTTGCTTGGCATACCGTAGCAGCGATGCGGTACATTGACGTACTTGGCTGACGCTGCCCGGCGCGCTGGCGCTGTCCTCGGAGACCATGGTTTGGATGGAGTCGATGATGAGGGTGTCCGGCTGTAAAGCCTCGCATTTTTGCAGGATGCCTTCCACATGGTTTTCCGCCAGTACGTACAAGCTATCTTGGGGGACTTCCAGGCGGGAGGCGCGCATTTTGATCTGCCGGGCGCTTTCCTCGCCGCTGACATAGAGCACCGGGTTTTGCAGGCTGAGGCTCCCGGCCACCTGCAACAACAGCGTGCTTTTGCCAATGCCGGGATCGCCGCCCAGCAATGTGACGCTGCCCGCCACCAGCCCACCGCCCAGCACCCGGTCCAGCTCTTCGTTGCCGGTGGTGGTGCGCAGATCGTCCTGGTCCTCCACTTGGGACAAAGGCATGGCAGGAGCGCCCTCGCTTCCGATAAAGCGGGCCGCCTTTTGTGCCGTTTTGCTTTGGGTTTGCGTAACAGTTTTGCGCTCCTCAAAGGTGTTCCACTCGCCGCAATCCGGGCAACAGCCCAGCCAGCGCGCAGTTTCATGCCCGCAGGAGGCGCATACATAACAGGTTTTGTCCTTGGCCAAAGAAATGCTCCTGTTCTGGCCGCTGTGCAGCCTTGTGAGCTGTCAAAGAGGCTTGTCCCTATCATACCGCAGAGAGGACGCGTCTGCTATGACAACGTTTAGGGAATGGTGTCGAGCGGGTATCAATCGTTCTGGAAAACTCGACAAATCAGGACAGTATGAATACCCTCATAGTATAGCATAAATCGCACACAGTTTCACAGGGAAGGCATGAACGAATAGTGAATTCTGGAAAATTTCCGGGAGAACAGGCGAAAAAGGGAGAAGGCAAACGCAAGGGGTCCATGCAATCATTGCGCAAACTAGTGTTTCTTTACACTAAACAGTAAGAAAGATCGCGGAACATGTAACAATTTACTTAGAAAGATGTAATTTGACTTACTGGTTGTGGTATCCTATCATGAATATACTATATATTGGGGGTGGAAGCATGGCAAGGCGGAAAAACGAATACATTTTTGCCCCCACACGGCAGAAAAGAACAGGTCCGGGCTGCTTGACCCTGGGTTTGGCGTTGGTGCTGGCGGCGTTTGTGCTGTCCTTTTTGGCCAATCTGGCCATGAACCGGAGGCTGGAGCTGGTGACGGCCAAAATGCCTGTGATGTCTTTGAGCAAAGTCTATGAGAATTTTACGGTGCTGCAGATCAGTGACCTCCACGGGGCGGCGGTGGGAAAGAAAGCCGACCCTTGGCGGACGGCGCTGTATGGCAAAAGCTTTTCCGCAGTGGTGCTCACGGGGGATATGGTGGGCAAAAGCGGAGAGGTAGAGGCCCTGCTGGCGCTGATTGACACACTGAAACAACTCAACGCCACGGCCCCTATTTATTTTGTGGCCGGGGACGATGACCCGGCCCCGGTGCAGAGCACCTACCATGGGACCCCGGAGGTGCTGGCGGACTGGGTGCTGGCGGCAAAAAACGCGGGAGCCATCTACCTGGACGTGCCGATGAGCCAGCAGGCGGGCAAGGGTGTGGTGTGGTTTACACCGGAATACCTGTATAGCATGGACACGGCAGGGATGGCCCAAAGCCTGGCCCGGCAAAAGGAAGAGATGGAAAGCCAGGGGAAGCAGTATGAGGCGGAGGGCGGGGCCAGCTACCGGGCCCTGTGCTACCGGTTGGAAGTCATGGAGCAGACAGTGGCGGCGGTGAAGACCATGACGTCCGGCGATCTGCAAATCGCGGTAAGCCACGTGCCCCTGTCCGTGGACTATGTGCGCACGGCTGTGGAATGGGCAGATCAGATGGCGGTATTCAATTTTCGCAATGTGGCGCTGGTGATGGCGGGGCATTATGTGGGCGGGCAATGGCGCTTGCCGGGGATTGGGCCGGTGTTTGTGCCGGAGGTGGGCTGGTTCCCAGGGGATGAAGGCATTCTGGGCATGCAGCGCATCAACAGCGTGAACCAGTACATTTCCGGCGGCGTGGGCGCCAGCAATTATTACCCCATGCCTGGGCGGATGCTAAATACCCCCAGCATCTCGCTGCTGAGCTTTACCGCCAAGATTGAGTAAAGGGCGAAATGCATAAACAAACCAGAGGGGCTGCCGCACTTGATGACGTGGCAGCCCCTCTGATTTCACATACCAAAGGGTTTATCCAATCGATTCTGATATGCCTGATTCTTCTTTAACATGCCGTTCCAAAACAGATGGGTGAGGCCCAGCTTTCGCATCCATTGGTTGCGTTTGGCCTGCTTCTTTGTATACCGGTACAGCTTTCCAAAATGTTGAACGCTTTCCTCCGCGAAGGCGCCCCTCTGCTCATACAGGGTACCCGCCCGCCGCATATGCTCGAAGGTTTTTTGATTCATCCGCTGGGGCATATACCGTACGCCCGCCATACCGCCAGCCACCACGATTCCCAGGTGCCGATACCCCATTCGTTTGTTGAAGTTGGCAAGGAGCGCGACGAGATAATCCGATTGCGCCGCTTCTTCAAAGCCGGATTGTACAAAATATCCCGCCGCCTTCTCCGCGTCGGGCCGTAGCTGCTCAAACAGCCGCTTCACAATGCCCGGCATTGCGTTGACGTAGAGCGGGAAGAAGAACAGCCAATGGTCAAAATCTTGCATGGTAAGAGCAAGGGCCTCAGGGGCCTCTTCCGCCACATACCGGACTTCCGGGGGCGTTTGAAACCCCTTCATAAACTCACGGCAAAGGATCTCGGTATTGCCGCGCCTGCCATTGGGAGAACCGTTGATGATCAGCGTTTTCAAGTATCGCACCTCCTTGCGGTAAAGCCCGGCACAGCCATCATGTAAGCGGTGCGTTTCCAATACGCGAGGAAGGCCTCTTCCTCGCCGGGGAGGAAGTCCCCGTTGTACACGACCTCCAAGGCGGGATACTTGCTGTAGCGCAGTTCGTGCAAAGATTCGCCCGTTTCCCAGGATATGTAAGGAAGCACAAGCGGGATCATCCTGTCCAGCATGGCCTTCAGATTGGAACTGACGAAGCCTTGGGAAACCTTGCAATAGAAATACACTTTGTCTGCCGCCAGATAATGGCGGTAGAATTCGTCCAAATCATGGTGAACGCAACGCCCGGGCGTTGTCCACCAGCAAGCCCAGCAGCCTAAACAATGCCGAAGTTCCGTTTTGGTCAGATCCAGCACCTCGGCCCCCTCGGGAATGGGCGCTTCATATTCCTTTACAACAAACTCTTTCATGCTTTTCAAAGATCAACCCTCACAATCATGAGCATAGAAGGGGGTACTCGTTCGGCCATGGAGGCGAATGGAAGGCCGTTTGCATGGGAGCATGATAGCACATTCTTTGCCCGGGAAAAAGCGGAGGACACCCAGAAATCGGTAAAGAAACGGTAAAAAAACCATGAGAATGGCATGAGAAAAGGAGCGCCCGCAGGCGCTCCTCAGACTGTCAAAGGACCCCATTGCAAGGGTTTCACCCCTGTCCCCGATCAGGGCTTCGCCGCCAGAAGCCGTCTCCCAGCCGCTTTTTGAATGCTTGGTTACGCTTTGTTGTTGCAGCCCAGCACGTTCACGATCTTGTGACGCACCATGTCCCGCAGGGCGTCCCGGGCGTCGCCCAGGTACTGGCGGGGGTCAAAGTGGTCCGGATGCTCCGCGAAGTGCTTGCGAAGGAGCGCGGTGAAGGCCAGCCGCAGGTCGCTATCAATGTTGATTTTGCAAACGGCCATGCTGGCGGCCTGCCGCAGCATGTTTTCCGGCACGCCTTGGGCGCCGGGCATTTTGCCGCCAAATTGGTTGATCATGGCCACGTACTCGGGAATGACGCTGCTGGCTCCATGCAACACGATGGGGAAGCCGGGCAGGCGCTTGCCCACCTCTTCCAGAATATCAAAGCGCAGGTGGGGCTCGCCGGTGAACTTGAAAGCGCCGTGGCTGGTGCCAATGGCAATGGCCAGGCTGTCGCAGCCGGTGCGGGTTACAAATTCTTCCACTTCCTCGGGACGGGTGTAGCTGGAATCCTCTGCGGAGACCTTCACATCGTCCTCCACCCCGGCCAGGCGGCCCAGCTCGGCCTCCACGGTCACGTTCCGGTCATGGGCGTATTCCACCACCTTCTTGGTCAGGGCGATGTTCTCCTCAAAGGAGTGGTGGCTGCCGTCGATCATGACGCTGGTAAACCCGCCGTCGATGCAGCTTTTGCAGGTTTCAAAATCCGGGCCATGGTCCAGGTGCACCACAATGGGCAAATCCGTATCCTGGAGGGCCGCTTCGATCATTTTCATCAGGTACACGTGCTTGGCGTACTTGCGCGCGCCGGCGCTCACCTGCAAAATCAAAGGCGCGTTTTCCAACTTGCCGCCCTCGGTGATGCCCTGGATGATTTCCATATTGTTGACGTTGAAAGCGCCGATGGCATAGCCGCCCGCGTAGGCTTTCTGAAACATTTCCTTGCTGTTGACCAATGGCATGAGCAAAGCCCCCTTTTACAATATCGTGATGAGTATAACAAACTTTGCCGGAATTGAACAGGGGGAGAGGGAAATTTGGGGAAGGCGGGTTTGTTTGGGCCTGCGTCCCAGCGAATGGAAAAAGAATGGAAACGGGCTTGACATAAAAAAACAGCCATGCTATAATTCTGAAAGTTTGAACATCAAAATATTTGATGTTCAAATATTTGCCAGATTGCTTTGAAGTTCAAACAACTTTGAAAGGAGCGTTTCATGCAGACAGCGCACGCCACCCTCAACCAGGTGCTGGTCACCCTGTTCAACGACATCCTGCGCATTGAGGAGAGGACGTTGAGCGCCCCAGGGCTTAGCATCCGCGAAATCCACGTGATTGAAGCGGTTTGTGAAGCGCCAGACCCCCGTATGACCCTGCTGGCACAGGCGCTTCACGTTACCGCCGGGTCGCTGAGCGTAGCGGTGTCTACCCTAGAGAAAAAAGGCTATTTGCTGCGGGAAAAGGTGCAGCAAGACCGGCGGGCCACCTACATCCGGCCCACAGGAAAGGCTCTACAGATCCAGGAAAAACATACCTTATTTCATCAGGAAATGGTGGAGGCTGTAATCGGTCTATTGCCCAAGGAGGAATTGGCCGTATTGGTCAAGGCGCTGGACGCGGTTGATTCTTATTTTTCACAAAAGGAGACGAACCCATGATGCAGATCGTTACCGACAGCATAAGCGATATTCGGCAGGAGGAGGCCCGCCGGGAGGGAATCACGGTCCTGCCGCAACATGTACTCTTTGAGGATGAGAGCTTCTTGGACGGGGTGGACTTGACCGTGGACCAGTTCTACGAAAGGATGGCAGGTTGCAAAGTACTGCCCAAAACCAGCCAGGTGACCCCGGAGGCCTTTGCGGAGACCTTTGAAAAGGCGCTACAGGCCGGGGACGAGGTGCTTTGCATCACGGGCAGCAGCAAGCTGTCCGGCACCTACCAAAGTGCCACCATCGCCAGGGATATGCAGGGAAACGATCCCCGCATTTTCCTGGTGGACTCTTTGAATGCGTCCCTGGGGCAGCAGCTTTTGATTTGGGAGGCGGTCCGCCTGCGGGAAACCGGGGTGCCGGTGGAGGAGATCGCCTTGCGGATCAGCTCCCTGGCGGGGCGGGTTGCGCTGGTGGGCCAGGTGGATGATTTGAGGCACCTGGTGCTGGGGGGCCGCCTGTCCGGGGCCACCGCACGCATCGGCACCACGCTGAACCTGAAGCCGATGCTTCGCCTGACCCGTGGCAAGCTGGAGCAGGATGGGCTGACCCGGGGGAAACACCGGGCGATGGAATGGTTTGCCAAGCAGATGAAGGCGGAGCCCAGGGACCCTCGCTATGCGGTGCATATCGCTTCCGCTAAAGCGCCGGAGAAGTTGCAGGCTCTGCGGGCTTTCTTGGAGGAGCAAGGGCTGCTGGGGGACGATGTGCGCGAGGTAGACATTGGGCCCATTGTGGGCACCCATACCGGGCAAGGCGTTTTGGCCATTTCCTGGGTGCGGCTGCAAGGGTAGGACGCTCGTTAAAAAGATGTAAAATTTGGCATAAAATGAAGGCGATTTCGCCAAGGATTTCTTGACAAGGGAAGGGCCCCGCTTTACAATGAAATAGAAGCGCTGAGGCGGCTGCATGTACAGTCGCCTTCCCGCTATCAGGAAGCCGAGGAAAGGAACCTACCATGCCCAATACGATGTTTTTCCCTTTGCCCCCTTTTGAAGGCACGGGCGACCCAGGCATCTTTGTGGAGGGTATCCATTTGCCGGGCGCCCTGGTGACCGAAAGCGGGGTATGGATCCATGGCGCGGGCAGCGCCATGTTGGAGCAGAACCGGTATCTGCTTTCCGCCCCCAAACGGTGCCTGTGGCTGATTGTGGAGGACGGTTCCCTGCTGTTTCGCTTTGGAGAGGGGCACATGTCCCTCAAAAAAGGCGAATGTATGGTGATACCGGCCCTGACGGAAGGCTGCGTGCTGGAAGAGGCCAAGGACACCCGTCTGCTGTGGATGGAACTGGAGGGCCCCCTTTGCCCGGAGTTTTTGCGGCAGATGAACGCCCTGGGGCCGCTGCCTTCCAAGCAGGGGATGCTTCCCACCCAGGTGATGCTCACCCGCCAAATCGTGCAGGTGCTGGTGCGGCACTCCGGCACCGGGGATGCCAGCTTTCAGCTGGCGCAATTGCTATGGGGCCTCATCGCGGCTCACAGCGGGCAAAGTGTGGCCACCAGCGTTACGCTGAGCCGTGAAATCGCCCGGGTGGTGGACGCGCTAAGGGCCAACCACTACAAGGATGCCTTTTCCCTGGGAGAGATGGCGGCCATTAGCCGTATGCCGGTGGAGACCTTCCGCAAGCGCTTTTCCTCGGAGCTGGATATTCCGCCCCTGGGCTATTTGCAGTTTTTGAAAATGGAGCGGGCCAAGGGACTTTTGCGGGGCGGCATGAATGTGAAGCAGACAGGGGCCAACATTGGCATGCCGGACCCTTATCATTTCAGCAAACAGTTTAAACAAGTGGTGGGCATGAGCCCCACGGCCTATCTTCGCCATGTGGGCGGCGTGGACCAGGCCTATGCCACCCAGGAAAAAAACGAAGAATAGGGGCTAGCGCATCAAAAGGGCTTGCACAAGACCCCACTGCTTGCTATACTATGGCAGGTGTAGTCCAGCGCGTTGCGGTGCGCATTCACCGCCGGGAATAAGGAGAGAAAGCACATGAAGAAAATTGGTATTTTAACCAGCGGTGGCGATAGCCCCGGTATGAACGCGGCGGTGGTGAGCGTAGCCCGGTCCGCCGCGATGATGGGCATCCAGCTGATGGGCATCAAGCGCGGGTATAACGGGCTGCTGGGCCTAAGCGATGATCCAGAGGATGATATCACCCTGCTGGATTTGGAAACCGTGCTGGACATCGCGGACCAGCGGGGCACCTTCCTTCGTACCGCCCGCTGTGAAGAGTTCAAGAAGCCGGAAGTCCAAAGGGAAGCGGCGGAAAACCTGCGCAAAATTGGCATTGACGCCCTGGTGGTCATTGGCGGAGACGGCAGCTTTCAGGGGGCCATGCGTTTGAGCGAGCTGGGCATTCCCTGCATTTGCATCCCCGGCACCATTGACAATGACCTGGGCTATACAGAGGCCACCTTGGGGTACGACACTGCGGTGAACGTGTGCGTGGACGCGGTGCGTTCCGTGCGGGCCACCAGCCGCAGCCATGACCGGCCCGCCGTGGTGCAGGTGATGGGCCGAAACGCGGGGGACATTGCTGTACGCACGGCCATTGCCACCGGCGCGGAGATGGTGGTGGTGCCTGAAATGGAATGGGACATCGAAGTGCTGGCCAAGCGCCTGAACGAGCTGATTGCTGCGGGAAACACCCGGGCGACGTTGGTCATTGGCGAGCACTGCTGGCATAAGATGAAGGAATATGACTGGCGGAAGTTCCTTAACGACAATGGCAAGACCGTTTACCCCGGAGAGCCTTTTACGGCGGAGCGACTGGCCAGCGTTTTAAAGCGGAAGTGCGGTGGCGCGGAAGTGCGGGCCACCGTGATTGGCTATACCCAGCGGGGGGCCATTCCCACCGCCTATGACAGCGCCTTTGCGTTTGAAGCGGGCAATTTGGCAGTCAGGCTGCTAAACCGCGGCATCACCAACCAGGCCATTGGCGTGCGCCACGGCCGGGTGTTCAGCATGCCCATTGCAGACGCGCTGAATATGAACAAGCATTTTGATAAAGAGCTCTTTGAGTTGGTGAATAAGCTGTAACGCATCGTGGGATGGTGCTCTGAAGGGTTGCCATGAAAACGAAAAAAGAGCGGAGACCGAAGGGTCCCCGCTCTTTTTTGATTTCCCAAGCCGCCAGGGGCGGTTGTTTAATGGGTGGCAGAAGCCTCGGTATCCACCAAAGTGAATTCAATGGCAGCGCCCATGGCCTTGGCGGCGGTGTTGACGGCGTTCTGCACGGCGCTGCTGGTGATGGTGGCGCCGGCAATGACGTCAATATTGTCGCCCAGGGTGACAGGAACGGTCTTGCCTGCAAACTGGCTGGTAAAGGCGGGGTCCTTTGCCTTTTCGCCGAAGTTCTTGGTCTCGGCAAAGGCGCTGCCGCCCACGCTGATGCCGGTGAGCACATGGCTGGCATCCATGCCCACATGGACTTCCACGGGGCCCGCGAAGCCTTGGACAGTGACCACGGCCACCTGGCCAAGGGTAGCGCCGCCGGCCTGGGCTTCATAGAGCTTGTCCACACCCTCGGGGGCGGTGATTTCCACAAAGCTGTCCGCCGTGGGGAAGGCAGCCTGCCGGGGATCGCTGGGGACTTCCGCTGGGGGCGGGGCAGGGGTTGGCGCAGCTGCGCCTACATCCGCACCCATGGCCTTGGCGGCGATGTTGATGGCATCCGCCACGGCCTTGCTGGTGATGGTGGCGCCGCTGATGGCGTCCACGCCATCGCCTAGGGTGACAGGAACGGTCTTTCCAGCAAACTGGCTGGTAAAGGCGGGGTCTTTTGCCTTTTCGCCGAAGCCTTTGGTCTCGGCAAAGGCGCTGCCGCCCACGCTGATGCCGGTGAGCACATGGCTGGCATCCAGGCCCACATGGACTTCCACGGGCCCGGCAAAGCCTTGGACGGTGGCCACGGCCACCTTGCCCAAGCTTGCACCGCCAGCCTGGGCTTCATAGAGCTTATCTAGGCCCTCGGGGGCGGTGGTCTCTACAAAGCTGTCCGCCGCGGGGAAGGCCGCCTGGCGGGGATCGCTGGGGACTTCCGCCGGGGGCGGGGCTGGGGTCGGCGCAGCCGCGCCTACGTCCGCGCCCATGGCCTTGGCGGCGATGTTGATGCCCTCCACCACGGCCTTGCTGGTGATGGTAGCGCCGCTGATAGCATCCACGCCGTTCCCCAGCGTGACAGGGACAGCTTTTCCGGCAAACTGGCCTGTAAAGGCAGGTTCCTTGGCCAAGGAGCCCAGCCCGGCAGTTTCGGCAAAGGCGCTGCCGCCTACGCTGATCCCGGTGAGGGTACCGGCCTTGTCCATACCCACCATCACTTCTACGGGGCCTGCAAAGCCCTGGACCGTCACGGTAGCGGTATGGCCTACGGCTTGTCCTCCGGCCATGGCCTCATACAGGGAGTCCACGCCCTCTGGGGGCTCCAGCAGAGAAAAGCTTTCGGCATTGGCAAATACGGCAATACGGGCCGCATCCGCCTCGCGCTGGGCGGCGGCGGTAATGCGCTCCCGGGTCACATGGTTTGTAAGGGCCAACAGCACTGCGGCCACCAAAGTGATGAGGGTCAGGGTAACAAAGGCGGGGACTCTCTTCATAGCATCTCATTCCTTGCAATAAGGGCTTTTGGCCCTTTTTATTCTGTGTTGATGATAGCATCGAGGCGTGGGATTGTCAATTGAGGAAAAAGGAAAGTGCGGTTTTCACAGGAAAAGGACGGGCGGGCTCGAAGAAACATCAGCCGTGAATTGCATAGGGTATAGAGGGTCGCCGCGGCGAAAAAGGCTTCTAGGCAGAGAGGGAGGCATCCTATGACGCTGGCAGAGTTGCGCACCAAGGACGTGATTAACATGACGGATGGGAAACGTTTGGGCAAGGTGATGGACATTGAGTTTTGCGTCACCACCAGCCGGGTCACCGCATTGGTGGTTCCTGCGGATACATCGCTACTGCAAACCCTGCGCGGGGAAAAATGCGGCAGCATCATCCCTTGGGAGAACATTTGCCGAATTGGGGACGATGTGATTCTGGTGACCATGCAGGGTCCCTGCCTGGAATAGAAAATCCGCCTATTTCTTTCATTTCCTTTACGAGAAATTCGGAAAATTGTAAACATATGATTGCCAGAACTGGAAAAATGGGGTATGATAAAGTATCGTGATGATTTTCCAATCAACACAAAAGGGCGTGGATAGGGATGAGATGCCAATACTGTGGATATTTGGACAGCCGCGTCATAGACAGCAGACCCACCGAGGAAGGGAGCTCCATCAGACGCCGCCGGGAGTGTTTGCGTTGTGGAAGGCGCTTTACCACCTACGAAAAAATTGAAACCTCGCCGGTGATGGTGGTCAAAAAGGACATGAGGCGGGAGGTTTTTAACCCCGAGAAAATCAAAAAGGGACTGGTGCTGGCCTGCCAGAAACGGCCTGTGAGCATCAAGGACATTGACGGGATTGTGGAAAAGGTGGAAAAACTGGTCCACTCCGCGGGAGAGGACGAGTTTTCCAGCCGCCGGATCGGCGAGGCCGTGATGGACCAGCTGCGGGACCTGGATGAGGTGGCTTACGTGCGCTTTGCTTCGGTGTACCGGCAGTTTACGGACGTTAGCAGCTTTATGGACGAGCTGAACAAGCTGGTGATGGAAGGCAAGGCCCATCAGGAGAGACGGAACGAGCTGTAGTGGCCTATGCATGAAGATATGGGGCCGGTGCAAACCGCCCTTTTTTGGTGAAAAATTTTTGGCGCACAAAAACAAGCGCATGGTTTTGCCAAAACTTCTTTGGTAGAACCAACGCTATTTGTTCTCTCTCGCAAAGCGAATCGTGCTGGCGATGCCTTTATCAAAAGGGATAGTCGGGACGAACCCCGTGTCTTCCGTCAAATTAGAGATGTCTCCGCGTAAATACATCACCTGCTGTGGTTCATAGGCCTTGCTTCCGATGCCCAGCGGCAGCAACGGATCAATTTGATCCCGCAAACAGTCCACGTAGTCTCGCAGAGGCCTAGCTTCCCCGCTTGCGATGTTGTATAGGGTGTTTTTTCGCCCTTTTTCGCCTATGCGCAAGAAAGCTTGTGCGGCGTCCGTACAATGCAAATAATCCCACTGCTGCTCACAGGATGTTAGCAGTGGCATTTTCCCTTGCAGCAGGGTATTGATACAGTATTGTATCAGCGTTGTGGGTGCATCGTAAGGGCCATAGAGGCTGAAGACTCGCGTCCAAATAAAATCAAGGCCTAGCTCCTCGCATAGCACACCCGCCAGGCGACCGGCGGCATATTTACATACGCCGTACGCGCTATCTGGAGAAACCGCGCGGTCTCGTGCGATCGTCCCGTTTACGCGCCCATACTCTGCCTGTGAGCCTGCACCAACAAAGCGCTTACACCCTATCCGTTTGGCGGCTCGTACGGCATCCAGTGTAAACCCAATATTGGGTGTCTGGGCATCTGCGATCCACCTGCTTTTTTGATCCGTCGCGGCCCAGGCAAAATGATAAAAGACGGCATCGTCCCCCACTTTGTCTATCGTCCATCTCGACAGATTCGCGAGGTCGCATTCCACCACGCGCACATGAACGGATGCTGGCAAAAGATGCGTTTTGGTTGAGCCCTCCCGCACAATGGCAGTAACAGCAACGCCCTGCTTGGCGCAAGCTTCCGTCAGCGCAATGCCCAGCATGCTTGTAGCACCAGAAATAATGGCGTGCTTCATTGCTTATCTCCGTTCTAAAAAAGGACATGTCGTCCTTTTTTCGGATTCTTTTGATCGCTGGCTGATTATTCTTCCACCGGCGAAATGATCATTTCTTTGGCAAATTCTTCTCTATCAAGAAACGGATACATATCCTCCAAAGGCAGTACTGAGGAAACAGGCGAATCCATAGAAAACGAAAGCCTTTTCGTACGCTTTCAGATGGACCCCTCACGTCCGAGCCGTGCCGGTGCGAAACACGTAGCGACGATTCCAATCATAGGCGTTGGTTACGCTCGCCACGAAGGCGATTAGGCTCGAAAGCTGATCGTGCAGGCCCAACAGAAAGTAGCAAACCCAATACACGCCGCGATTTTCATCGCGAAAACCAGAAGCCACATCGTAATTGTGCAGGTAATAATTTGCAGAAGATTCTTTGCTCACATATGCTTTATAGCCACAGCAAATAATGAAATCATGATAGCCATAGGAGGGGTAACTTTTCATCATATGCCACAGACTTCGCTTCCCGCCGGTTTCGATCATTGGCTTTAGATGGCTCTCTTCTGGCATATACGTGTGCCGAAATCTCCAGCCAAGATCAAAGCGTTCATTGCAACATCCACGCCCTGATCACATTAGCATACAGTAGACACTAAATTGGTTCCATTTTCCACGCTTGCTTTGCACGGTTCCATCTCATATGTAGCTCATATGTAGCGGCAGCGCCATCGTCCCTGGATCACACCACGTTAGAAGAGGTGCATTCCACAAAAATGCTGCCATCCTTGCGGCGGGATAGCTTGGCCTTGTTGCCCGTGCCATCATCCAGCGTCATTTTTTCGATCTCGTTGAGCTGCATAAAATTGGCCACATCGCTCTCCACAAATCCAACCCAGCTCTTGCGGTCCCGTTGCACCTTTTCTTTGCCTGTTCCTTCCACCATGTCTTGAATGCTTTGTCTGTTGTCCATGCGCACGATCCTCTCCAAAATGATTCATCCTATCATATCGCGTTTTTCTGCCAGAAGCAAGCGCATTTCGCGCTCCCCCCACGCCAAACGTATAGCGCTACAATACATCTTGGATATGTGGAAACGCTGCAACGCGAGTTTTATGCATGCCAAGCCGGACAGCGCACATCGGCAATTTCTCGCGGAATTTTTTGGGGATTCTGCGAGCAACTCACAGGCGTCCCCAGCTTAGAGCAAATTCCGAAAACCTAGCCCAGGATTTGCGGACCTTTTCCCCAGGCGCGATGAGCTTTACAAGGATTACTGCGAGATTCTTAAAAAGGATGTCTGTTTGGCTATCGCAAGGGCCGCTACAAGGGCCGACGGAAACAGAACGCCAAACTGCATATGATGTTCGCGCTGGCGAACCTGTATCTGGCTGACAAGCGCTTTTGCTTGGCCGCCTGATTCGGATTCCTTGCGCTGTGTGAATTGGGGAAATTCGTGCTGTTTTGCACAGGGCGGGCTATGCCGCCACTTGGAGATTGCGGTTGTGCGGTGCCGCCCTTTTTATTTCTCAAACTCGAGCCCTGCCCGGGGGTATTTTCTCTGGGGAATATTCCAAAAATGTAACATTTCGCCGAATAAATGTAACCTATTTTTTCTCAATCCTTGGTATAATGTAAAAAAGAAAAATTAAATGGCGAACAAGGCATATATGTGAATGCACCCATGATCCGCTCTCGACCAGAGGAAGGGGATTTGAGCATGGAAAAGACTACAGTTCTGTTTCACAGAGGGGCAATATGCCTAGGGTTGGCCCTTGTGTTATGCGTGCTGCCCATGGCGGCATGGGCCCAGGGGGAGGCGCCGCCGCCCGTAGAAAACAGGCAGGCCCCCCCCGCGCCACCGCCGCCTTCCGGCGACCCCGTGCCGCCTGCGGCTGCGCCTGACACCCACACCCCAGCGCCTCCGCCGCCTTCTGGCGACCCCGTGCCGCCTACGGGCGAATCCCAGACCCACACCCCCCCGCCGGGGCAGACCGAAACCCCAACGGTCCAGCCGCCGGGAACCGATCCCCCCCTGCCCGAACCCACGGCGGAGACGGAGGATACGGCCACCCCTTTGCCCGAGGACACCGGCATCCCGGCGGAAACGGCCCTTGCCCCCCCCACCCCCGAGCCCAGCGAGAGCCCGACCGCGCGGGTGTACACCGTGCTGTTTGTGGACTGGAGCGGCGTGGTGATCGCCAGCGCGGAAGTGCCGGAGGGCACGGCGGTCAGCGCCCCCGGGGATCCACCTGCGCGGGAGGGCTACACCTTTGCCTTTTGGAGCCTGGAGCAGCCCGACGGGGACGGGGCTTTCCAGCCCTACGCCTTTGACACCCTGCTCACGGGGGATCAGCTCGCCCTGAAGCTGATTGCCCGCTATGTGGAAAACGCCGGGGAGGAAACCGCGCAGCCTACGGTCACGCCCTTTTCCCAGGAGGGCACCCAGGTGGTGCTTCACTCCAGCCTGGCAGGCCAAAGCGAGGTGACCGAGGGCACCCAGATGGTGCTTACGGCGGATCTGCTCGGCTTTGAGGGCTATACCCCCACCATCCACTGGCAGTGCAGCGCCGACGGCAGCCATTGGGAGACCGTCAGCGTGGGCCAGGAAAGCAGCCTCACCATCCAGCTTTTTGCTGATAACGCACAGTATTTCTGGCGCGCCCGCATTACCCCGTAAGCGGCGCGCCTTTGTGTATCCAGCGCTGGTTTGGCGCTTTCCAGAACCATAGGAGGGATTGGTTATGTGGAAACATCGCAGGCTCGTATCCTGTTTGCTGGTATTGCTCATGCTGGCCGGGCAGGTGCTGGCGTCCCTGGCGGAATCCATTGACAGCAACCTGGTGCAAGCACCCCGCACCGTCAGCGCCGCGGTTAAGGCGGGCCCCTTTTCCGTGACCTATGAGGCCAACGGCGGCAGCGGCCCCGTGCCCGTGGACGCCAATCAGTACTACGAGGGGGACAGCGTGACCGTGGATTTTGCCACGCTGCCCACCCGCGGGAACCATACCTTCCTGGGCTGGAGCACCGCCCCCGGCGCGGACGCGGCCCAGTACACCGCCAGCAACAACAAAGCCACCATGGGCACGGCGGCGCTGGTGCTGTATGCCATCTGGAAGCAAGACCCCCTGTACACTCTTTCCTATGACGCCAACGGCGGCGCCGGGCCCGTGCCCCAAAGCCAGGCCTATGCCATGGGCAGCAGCGCCTTTGTGGAGGCGCCGGATCTGGCCAGGCTTACCAAGGCGGGCCATACATTCCGGGGCTGGGGCAACTCCGCCACGGCCACCCGGGCCGACTATGCCCCCGGCAGCCTGCTGCCCATCACCGGGGACGTGACCCTGTACGCGGTATGGGGCATAGGGCCCTTTACCATCACCTACGAGGGCAACGGCCACACCGGCGGCAGCCTGCCCGCAAGCGAAACGGTCTACGCCGGAGCCCAACACCCGGTGGCCTTTTCGCCCCTGCCCACCAAGACCGATCATGATTTTGCTGGCTGGGCCGATCACGGCGATACCTATTCCATGGCGGGGCAGCAGATCCTGACCATGCCCCAGGGCGACGTGACGCTGACCGCCCAGTGGGTGTCTGATAAGGCGGTACTTACGCTGGACGCCGACGGGGGCAGCTTTGCCGGAGGCGCGACCCTGGCGATCAACGTGCCGAAAAACACGCTGTTCACAATCCCGGACGAGGGCCAATACAAACCGGTGCGATCCGGTTCCATTTTTCTGGGTTGGGCATCGTCACAAGGCGCAACATTCCCCCAATATGCCAGCGACGGCACGGGCCTCGTCCATATTGCCAACGACCCTGTGACCCTGTACGCGGTGTGGGCGGCGGCTACCCCGCTGAGCATTGATTTTTACGGCAATGGCGTCGGCGTTACGGTGCCCACGGCGATCACGGCTTACCCGGGGCAGACCGTACCCCTTCCGTTCCCCGCGGGCGCGTTTGAAAGGTATGGCAAACGCTTTCTAGGCTGGAGCACCAACCCGGCCGCCACGCAGCCGGAGTATACGGCGGGTGGCGGTAACTGCCTGGTGATGGGCAATGCTTCCGTAACCCTTTGCGCGATCTGGGATTCGCCGAGCGAGACGCGGCTGACCTTTACAAGCCGGACAGGGGGGCTGTCTGTGATTATGCTTCCAGCGGGCACTCCGTTTCAATTAATAAGCATCGTGATGGATTACCAGTTTCAGCACTGGAGGGATCGTGCCACCTCCCATACGTATAACGCCGGCCTTTCTATTACGGTGCCTGATTATAACATGGACTTTGAAGCGGTGTACTCAGATCCAGATGGCGTGGAGATGGTTCCGGTGACCTTTTACCGCAACTTTGGCGCCACGCCGGAGGCTTATGCGGCCTATTCCATAGCAAAAGCAGTCACCATCCGGCCGGGCTTGCTGCCGGGGCCCCAGCAAGACGGGTTTACTTTCCTGGGCTGGAGCAATAGCGCCGGGGATACGGCTCCAACCTATTTGCCCGGCAGCCTCGTTTCGATGACCGTGAACGCAGAGGTCAGTTTGTACGCCATCTGGGCAAAAGACAGCGCGAACCCCCCTAAGGTGAGTCTAGGCTTCCATGCAGATGAGACCACGCTATACAACCTTGGGGATGAGGTTGTGCTGACCGTCAGCTTGCGCAACAGTGGCCCGGGGCCTGTGGCTGGAACGCTGGAGATCGCCAAAGCGGGCGTCCGGGAAAACATTGTGCTGGCAGGCAGTTCAAGTTCGTTGTACGTCTATAACTACCAGATCACAGCCGCCGATTTGGGCCGGGGTTGGCTAGATAACCGCTACCTGCCTACCCAAAAGCAATTCACCGCCACCTTCACGCAGACGACGGCCCCCACGCTCAGCGTTTCAAAAATGGTGGTGGTTGCAGGGCTGAAATCCCCCGCCCTGACCATCGAAGTGACCCCCCCGAATCTGACCCGTGCCTACCACCTGGGGGAGACCTATCCTTACACGGTAACCCTTATAAACGCAGGCGACGCGCCCCTTACCCAGTTGCAACTGGAGGAGTATGTCCCCGAGAACGGGGTTAATCCCATAGACATGAGCATTGGGTTGCCCAGCACCTTGCCGGTGGGCGGCAGTTACATCATCCGCATAGGCGTAACGGTGGACAATACGGTGCTGAGCCTGGCGGCCGCCCAGGGGAACCTGTGGACGGTACGGTACGTGGCAAAGGCCGAGCATCCCTATATCCCCGGGGGCGTTGGGATGTCTGTCAAAACGGCCTTTAAGGTGGAGCAGCCCACCGGCGGTGGCGTGGAGGGGCAGCTGGCCATCACCTCCACCCCGGCTAGCGGCGGCCTGGCGGGCGGCGGCTATGACGTGGGGGAGAGCATCGCCCTGCGGGCCTCCTTCGTGAACACCACCGGTCAAGCCATCCCCGCCGGAAAGCTGTCCTTCTACGTGGTGGGCCCGGATGGCAACCGCATGGGGCCCTATACCAGCATCACGCCGCTGGCGGCGAACGGCCGCCTGGTGTGGCCTCAAAGCATCGCCTATCCGGTGACGGCGGACGATTACCGGGGCCTGGCCGTCGGCAGCGCGCCCCGCTTCCGCTTCGCTCTGGAGATCGACGCGAAGGACGGGGGCGGCGCGCCCGTCCCAAGCTCCAGCCTGGACCAATACGCCAACGGTCGCAGGGTGCTGGACGTGTCCATGGCGGACTGCTATGGCCTGTATGACGGCACAACCGCCTATCCCAGCAGGGCCGACCAGCTTCAGGCGGTTTTTGCGGGCCTGGCCCAGGGCCACCAGGCGACCGTTTCCTTTACCGCCGCGCCCCAAACAGCCGTTGGCGTGCACCAGGACAAAACCTCACCCAACCTGGCCACCCTGGTGGTGAAGGCTTCCGGCCAGGATGTGACCCAGCTGTACCATCCCCGCAGCAGCATGGGCCGGATCATCATCTGCGCGCCCATCAAGGTGCAGATCGTTTGGAATGATTCCAGCAACGCCAAGGGCCTGCGCCCCGGCAAGATCACCGTGGGCCTGCTGGCGGGCCAGGTGGCCACCGGCCAGCAGCTTGACCTGAGCCAGACCCAGAACTGGCTGGGCGTGCTGCAGGCTGACCCCTCCCGCTATGACCTGAACACCACCCACTTTTCCCTGGCCCTGCCCTCCGTCAAGCACTATGCCTTGCCCCTGGTGGCCACCAGCCAGAAGGGCGATATCGCGTCCGTAACGGTCACCTACCGGTTGCTGGCGGAGGAGGCGGTCCAGGACAAGGCGGACGAGGACGAGGAGGACGACACCACCCTGACCGACGCGCCGATTCCCTTGGGAGGCGGCACGGGCTCTACCATGGGCGATAGCTGGGAGTAACAGAAAGGGGCAAAACCATGAGCAAGCAAAAACGAACCGGGCTGCTGGCGGGGGTGCTTGCCTGTTGCCTGCTGCTGACGGGCACGGCCGGGGCGCAGCAGGTGGCCTCGGAGACAATCACCATATTCCAGCCCTTTGGAGCCCAGACCCCCCGGGAAGCCCCCGGCATGGGCCAGGGGGAGCAGCGCGCCGCGGTGGAGGGCAGCCACCTGACTGTGGGCACCGCCTCGGGCTTCAGCGGCAACTTTTACAGCAACATGTGGGGCTATAACGCCACGGATATGGACGTGCGGCTGCTGCTGCACGGCTACCACACCGTGGCTCTCACCCAGTCCGCCGGGTTTGCCCTGGACGACACGGTGCTCACCGGCACCCGGGTGACCGTGGACGGCGATGGCAACAAAACCTACACCTTCACCCTGCGGGAGGGTCTGTGCTACAACGACGGCAGCCCCATCACCGCCGAGGACTACGTGTTTACCGTGCTACTGCAAAGCAGCCAGGCCGCCAAGGACCTGGGGGCGGACATCACCGCCTATGCGCATCTGGTGGGCTATCGGGATTTTGCCTCCGGCAAAACCAGGGCCTTTGCCGGGGTGCGGCTGCTGAACCAGCGCCAGTTCTCCCTGCAAATTTCCAAGGACGCGCTGGAGTATTTTTACGAGCTGCTGTATGTGGACGTGCAGCCCACCCCCCGCAAGCTGCTGGCCGGGGACGCGCCGGTGGTGGACAGGGGTCTGGGCGCGTATTTTGACCGGCCCCTCACCGCCCAGGCCCTGGCGTCTACCCTTACGGGGCCCCAGGGTTACCTGCACGCCCCCAGGCTCACTTGCGGCGCGTATCAGCTGGAAAGCTTTGACGAAGCCGCAGGCGTGATGGAACTGAGCCTCAACCGCAACTACCTGGGCAATTACGAGGGCATGAAACCCGTGGTGGAGAAGATCGTGATCCGCACGGTGGGCTACGACCAGATGCCCGGCATGCTGGCCTCTGGGGAGCTGGACCTGGTGAACAAGGTGGCGGGCCAGGAGGCGGTGGCGCAGATGACCCAGGCCGTGAAGCAGGGGGCCTATGCCTCCAACAACTACATCCGCGCCGGGTACAGTTTCTTGGCCTTTGCCTGCGAGGAGGGTCCCACCGCTTCGGTGAAGGTGCGCCAGGCCATTGCCTACAGCCTGGACAAGGACGCCCTGATGCAGGACTACGTGGGGGACAACGGCCTGCGGGTCTACGGCTGCTACGGCCTGGGCCAGTGGATGACCCTCTATACCGCCGCCGAGGGCGAAAAACCCCTGAACATCGGCCAGGAGCTGGACAAATTGCCCCATTATGACCTGGACCTGGACATGGCCAAGAAGCTACTGGCCTCCGACGGCTGGAACCTGAACGCCCAGGGCCAGAAGTACGAGGAAGGCCCCGGCAACATCCGCTACAAGAAGATCGACGGCGTGATCACCCCGCTGATGCTCAAATGGGCCAAGGCCAAGGGCAGCATGGCCGCCGACGCGGCGGAGGCCCAGATGACCAAAGCCTTTGCCGCCATTGGCATTGGCCTGGACATCACCACCCTGCCCTTTGACCAGCTGCTGCGCCATTACTACCGCCAGGAGGCGCGCACCTATCAGCTGTTCCTGATGGGCACCAACTTTGCCGCGGCCTTTGACCCCTACCTGCTCTACAACACCGGCGACGCGTACCAGGGCACCCAGAACACCTCGGGCCTGAAGGACGACAGCCTGATGAAGCTGGGCCTGGCCCTGCGCGACACCAAGCCCGGCCACTACCGGGAGTATTGCGCCAAATGGCTGAAATTCCAGGACAAATGGGCCGACCTGCTGCCCGCCGTGCCCCTGTATTCCAACGTGTACTTTGATTTTTACGCCAACCGCCTGCGGGATTACAACATCAGCAGCTTTGCAAGCTGGGCATTGGCCATGCCCTATGTAAACCTGGAATAGAAAGCAGAGAAGGCTGGGCGGGGTTACCCGCCACAAAGCCCCAGGACGCTGCCCCTGCGCAGAAGCCGGAGGAGAAACCCGAAGCCCCCAAGGCGGCGGCCCCCGCGCCAAAGCTGGAACCCAAGCCCCAAACGGCCATGGCCATGCCCTCCGAAAAGAAAGACGCGAAACCCGAAGCCAAGCCCCCGATGGCGCAAGTGAAAAAGCAATCCAAAAAACGACCGCCGGTCATAGGATCGGCGGTCGTTTTTGTGTGACCACAGGACGGCACCAACGGGCCGCGCACCTGAACAAATGGGAAATTGGCTAAGTTGGCATGTCCTTTTTACGAAAAACGGGGCTGTTTTCCTCAAGAATATGGAAAAACGAGGGGCATGACCCTCGTTTTTCGCATCTTACTATAAAAAATGAACCCATTTCTGTTTGAAAAGTCCTCTCGACACTCTTCAGGCTTTATTTTTGCATTAAAAAATCCGCCTTTTCAGACGGATTTTGGTGCGAGTCGCATTATAGGGTTTTCTCCCAAAGCCTTATCAATCAAAGTGTTTCGAGCGGTAAAAGTAGTATTTGCATAAAATGATAGCATAAAACTGAAAATTTGAAAGACATTTAGAGGAAAAGCATATGGCTTCGACTGTGATTACCAATACGAATGCATTGGCCGTGAATTTGTGCGCTCCGAGTTGAATGTCATCCCACAGCAGGTTTTTCTCATGAAGTATTTCAGGAAGATTTACGCCAGCAAGCAGCATGAAAAGGATACAGGGTATGCGTGCATATTGAAACCGGAGCTGCCCCAGCCCGTGATGAAGCACAGTGTGGCTTCCCCCTCCAGCGTAGCGGACGTTATGACCAAAAAATACGCCAACGGAATGCCACTAACTGACATCCAAAATCAGTTAGCTCTTTGCTCTATGGACTTTCAATCAATCATTCACGAATCTTGACCCGTGTTGCCAAACCGTTGCCATTACGCCGTTGCCGCTCATGCAGACCCGTTCATTTCAACGGCTTCCGGCGTTTTCCCAATCATTCCCACTCAATACTCGCCGGGGGCTTCGTGGTCACATCATACAGCACCCGGTTCACCCCGGGCACCTCTCCAATCATCCGCGTGGCAATCTTGCCCAGCAACTCATACGGAATCTGCGCCACGTCGGCGGTCATAAAATCGTCGGTCAGTACGGCGCGGATGGCCACCGCATAGGCATAGGTTCGCTCATCTCCCATCACGCCCACGGAGCGGGCGCCTGTCAGCACCGTAAAGTACTGGGAAATCTGCTTGTCCAGCCCGGCGGCGGCAATCTCCTCCCGCAAAATAGCATCGGTTTCCCGCACAATGGCCACCTTTTCCCGGGTCAGCTCGCCAATGGTGCGGATGGCCAGGCCCGGGCCGGGGAAGGGCTGACGCCGCACAAGGCTCTCGGGCAGGCCCAGGGCCAGGCCCAACTTGCGCACTTCATCCTTAAATAGCATGGCCAAGGGCTCCACCAGACTGGTAAAGCCCAACTCCGCAGGCAGGCCGCCCACATTGTGGTGGCTCTTGATCACCGCGCTGCCCTTCACCGCGCCGCTTTCAATCACATCCGGATAAATCGTTCCCTGGGCAAAATGATCCAGCTTGCCTAGCTTTCTAGCTTCTTCCTTAAAGACCTCCACAAAATCCCGGCCAATGGTCTTGCGCTTGGTTTCTGGATCGGTTACCCCAGCCAAATCCCCAAAAAAACGGTCCGAGGCATCCACATGCACAAGCTTCACGGGGAAGGTCTTGCTAAAAACCTCCACCACCTGGTCACACTCGGCTTTACGCATGAAACCATGGTCTACAAACACGCAGGTGAGCCTGTCGCCAATGGCACGGTAAATCAAGGCCGCCGTCACGGCACTGTCCACCCCGCCGCTGAGGCCCAGCAGCACGGTGCCCGTTTCCCCCACCTGCTCCGCAATCTGACGGATCGCCATGTCCGCATAGGCTTCCATGGTCCAATCGCCTTTCAGGCTGCAAATGTCTTTCAAAAAGGTTTCCAGAAGCTTCCGGCCTTCCTGGGTGTGGGTGACTTCCGGGTGAAATTGCACGCCGTAAAGCTTCTTGGCGTCGTCCTGCATGGCCGCCACAGGGCAGGCAGCCGAATGGGCAATTATGGCGAACCCCTGGGGCGGCTTCACCACCTGCCAGGTGTGGCTCATCCAGCATTGGCTTTCAGGCTGCAGGCCCTTTAGCAGGCCTGCCTCCCGCTGGTCCATGGTCACTGCGATGCGGCCATACTCTCTTTGGGGGGCCTTCTGGACGCTGCCGCCCAGCACATGGGCCATCAGCTGCATGCCGTAGCAGATGCCCAGCACAGGGACCCCCAGTTCAAAAATGTCTTTCCCGCACAAAGGGGCGTCCTCATCCAACACCCCGGCAGGGCCCCCGGAAAGAATGATTCCCTTGGGCGCCAGCTTCCTCAGTTCTTCCGCGCTGGTGGTATAGGGCAAAACAGCGGAATACACGCCGCCCTCCCGCACCCGGCGGGCAATCAATTGGGTGTACTGGCCGCCAAAATCAAGAATCACTACGCCCTGTGGGTTCTGCATGAAACGTCCCCTTTCTGCTTTAACAGGCACCCTGGTTACCTTGCCCCTCACCGTCGCTATTCAAACTGGTTGCTCCACTCTTCGTCCCGGGCCTCAATTTCCTCCGGGGTCAGCTTATGAATTTTGCCACAGTGGCGGCATTTGTCCACTCCACGGTCCATGGGCTGCCAACGGTGGTGCTCCCGCTCCTGGCCGCAAACCCGGCACACCTGCTCACACTCAGTGGTATACATCCAGTCGTGCTGCTCGTCCCGGGTGGTTCCGCAACGCTTGCAGGCACAGTGGTGCCAGTCGCAGGGCAAGGGCCGCCCCTGGCCGCAGCGGTCACAAACCTGTTCACATTTGCCTTCCACGTCTTTCCACCGGTGCCCCAGCAACTTACACCAAAAGCTCATGCTTCCCACTCCAAGTTCGGGTCTTCTTACATGTTCCCGATGATGATAGTCTCCACAATGTCCGCCACGTCTTCACACTTGTCACAAACCGTTTCAAAGGCAGAGTAGATCTCCCGCCAGGCCATAACTTCCAGGGGATTTTGGCAGGTGGCATACAGGTCTTTCATCGCGCCAATGTATAGGCGGTCGCCCTCTTCTTCCAACTTGTTGATTTCAATGATCAAATCCTTGATCTTCTTAGATTTTTTAAAATCCTTAAACTCCTCCATCAACTCCGCCGTAGCCTTGCAGCAGCGGATGATGAGCTTGGAAAAGGCCAGGCTGTCCGGCTTGATGGCCTTCACTTGGGTGATGTTCATTTCAATAACGATATCGTCCATGGCATCCATCACATCGTCAATGGACTGGCTGATGTCAATCAACTCGTCCCGGTCAATGGGCGTCACAAAGGCGCGGACCAGCACGGAGAACAGGTCGTGCTTCTTTTCATCGGCGGCATGCTCAATGCTATGGATGGCCTTCATTTGGGTTTCCAACTGGGCCGGGTCAAAATGCTCCAGAAAATCGTTCAGCGCCTCCGCCATTTTCACAGACATGGCCGCGCAATCCGCGTAATTTTGGAAATAGATGATGTCCTTTTTCATGCTCCTATGCCTCCACCCTTCTTAAAAAATCATCATAAACAGCTTTGCCATCAAAAACCCAATCAACCCGCAGCCTGGAAAGGTCAAAATCCAGGTGAGCACCATGTCCTTCACCACGCCCAGGTTAATGGCGGACAGGCGCTTGGTGGCGCCCACGCCCATAATGGCCGTGGTCTTGGTGTGGGTAGTGCTGACGGGAATGCCAAACACGGAGGAAACCAGCAAGCAGCCCGCTGCCGCCAGGTCCGCGGCAAAGCCCTGGTATTTTTCCAGCTTCACCAAGTCCATCCCCACGGCTTTGATAATTTTGTAGCCGCCGATGGAAGTCCCCACCGCCATCACCACGGAGCAAAGCACCATCATCCAGATGGGCGGCGCCGTGTTGCCCGTGGTATCGCTGCCGTTCATTAAAAAGATACCCAGCATCAAAACTGCCATAAACTTTTGCCCATCCTGGGCCCCGTGCATAAACGACATGGCCGCGCCGCCAAAGATTTGTCCCTTTTGGAAAAACCCGGAGGTCGTTCTTCGGTCTTTGTTTCGGCAAATCAGCTGCACCAGCTTCGTGGTGCCAAAGCCCATCCCAAAGCCCAGGGCCGTGGATAGGGCCAGGCCGTAAAACACCTTCACCCATTCCGCGCCGTTGACGCCGCCCAGCCCGCCGTGCAAAGCAATGGCCGCGCCGGTGAGGCCCGCGATGAGGGCATGGCTCTCGCTGGTGGGAATCCCAAAATACCAGGCCGCAACCGCCCAAATGATAATGGCAAAAAGCGCCGCGCATAAGGCGATCATGGACTCTCCGCTGCCGCTAAAGTTCACCATGTTTTTAACGGTCATGGCCACTGTGGCGTTGAGGAGCGTCATCACCAACACGCCAAAGAAATTAAACACCGCAGACATGAGCACCGCCGCCCTGGGCCCCATGGCACGGGTCGCTACCACGGTGGCGATGGCGTTTGGCGCATCGGTCCAGCCGTTGACGAAAATCACGCCCAAGGTTAGCAATACGGTAATAAGCAGCACCGGGCTGCTCCACACCTGCTCCAAAAACCAGGGGAGTTCAAGATTCATAGCAATCCACCTCTTTTCCAGCAAACATCCGAAAGGGAAGGATGCGCATGCGCATTCCAACCCAGTATAAATAGAATTATACAAAACCTGTCAATTGAAGACAAGAGCTTTTTTGTAACGTTTTTATGACGAAAGCGCAAAGGTGCGCAAAAGGGAGCGCCCACAAAAGTATGCGGCTTTTGCGAGTTTCCTTTTGTGGTTGCCCTTTTTCGGATGTATCAGCGGCTACCCAAGCGGTTTTACAGCGCCAAAGTCCGCGCCCTTCGCCGGGACAACAAGGATACCGTGGGCTGGCTGGAGATTCCGGGGACAAGCATTGCTTATCCTCTGGTACAGACGGGCCATAACGAGTATTACGTAGAGCACACCTTTGCCAAAAAGAAAAACGCCTACATCAACCCCCGGCCATGGCTACTTCGTCACCCGCACCACGTTCCAGCTCAGCGCAGGAATGAGGATGGTCAGCTTCCCACCGTCCATCTTGCCTCCGCAACCCGCCACAGGCAGCACGGTGTTTGGGTTTTTCAAGGTGTTCACCGCTGTAACCTCTGGATGGTGCAACACCGTATGCTCCACCTGGCGCAATCCGGAAAAGTCCCGCAAATCAACCGTCAGCTCGACTGCCTCTTCCAGGTTGCGGTTGACGGCAAAAATCGTCACAGATCCGTCCTCTGCCAGGGTGGCCGTGGCATCCAATTCCGGCACGGCCTCGTAATCGTGGCAAGCGTAGACCGGGGAGTCCACAATGGCCCGGAGCGCGGTCCCGCGCCCATACTGGGAGGCGTGCAAAAGGGGCCAGTAGATGGTTTGTGCCCAGACCCCCTCCGGGTGGGTCATAATGGGCGCAATCACATTTACAAGCTGCGCCATGCAGGCGATTTTCACCCGATCCACATTGCGCAGTAGCGTCATCAGCATAGACCCTACTAGGAGCGCATCCTCAAAATTGTAAACGTCTTCCAGCAGGGGCAGGGCGCGGCCCCACCGGTCTTTTTTCAAAATCTCCTGGTCCTGGCCTAGGCTGTGATACCACACGTTCCACTCGTCAAAGGATAGGTGCACCTTCTTCTTGGAAAGCTTCTTCCCGCCAATGGCATCGCAAATAGCTGCCACTGTGCGGATAAACCCATCCATATCCATAGAACGGGCCAAAAAGTCCCGGGTGTCACCGGTGGGGTTGGCATAGTAGCGATGCAGGGACACATAGTCGATGTTTTCGTAACACTCTTCCAGCATCTGCATTTCCCAGGCCCCAAAGGTGGGCATATCCGAGTGGGAGCTGCCGCAGGCCACCACTTCAATGCTGGGGTCCACCCACTTCATCACTTTGGCCGCTTCGTTGGCGATACGCCCGTATTCAGTGGCTGTTTTCTGGCCGATCTGCCAGGGACCGTCCATCTCGTTGCCCAGGCACCATAGCTTGATGCCAAAGGGCTCTTTGGCCCCGTTTTTCGCCCGCAGGTCGGAATAGTAGCTGCCCCCCGGATGGTTGGCGTACTCCACCACATTGCGCGCCGCGTCAATGCCACGGGTGCCCAGGTTGATGGCATACATGGGTTCCGTATGGACGGCCTTGCACCACGCCATGAATTCGTGGAGGCCCACTTCGTTGGTTTCCGTGGTGGACCAGGCCAAATCCAGCCGGTGAGGACGCTCTTGCCTGGGGCCTACCGAGTCCTCCCAGCGAAAGCCGGATACAAAATTCCCCCCCGGATAGCGCACCATGGGCACGTTCAGCCTGCGGACCCACTCCATCACGTCTCGCCGAAACCCGTTTTCGTCGGCGGTGGGATGGCCCGGTTCGTAAATGCCGCCGTATACTGCGCGGCCTAAATGTTCAATGAAGGAACCATACACCCTGGGGTCAATCTCTCCCAAGGTATAGGCCCGGTCTAGGATCATGGTTGCTTTCAGCATTCGGCCTTCACTCCTTTCGCCAATAAAAAGTCGCAAAATCCAAAAGGTTTTGCGACGATTTCGTTAGTTCTTCATCCCTGTCATGACAACGCCTTCCACGAAATACCGCTGGCATAGCAGATAGATCAGTATACCAGGCACAATGGCCATACAGGTGGAGGCCATGGCTAGCTTCCAGTCCGTGCCATAGGAGCCGGAAAACTTTTTCAGCCCCAGGGCGATGGTATACATGGCCGGATCGGTGATATACACCGTTTGCTGCAATACATCATTCCAGATGCCGATGAAAATGAACAGCGCCACCACAATGATGGCTGGTTTGATGGCTGGCACCAAAATCTGCACCAAGGTCCGTATCCTGCCCGCGCCGTCAATCTTGGCGGCTTCGTCCAATTCCCTGGGCACCGTCATAATAAACTGCCGGATCAAAAAGATGTTGAAGGCGCCGCCCCCGGTCAGATAGGGCAAAATCATGGGCCAGTAGGTATCCCCCAGCCCCAGAAAGCGGATCCATACGATGTACAGGGGAATCAGCGTCACCATGGGCGGCAGCAGCAGTGAGGCGATGCACAGGCCAAAAACAAAGCTGCGTCCCCGGAAACGAAGCCGCGCAAAGGAATAACCGCACATCACAGCGGTTACCGTTCCGAAAAGAACGCAGGGAAGCACAATGCGCATGGTGTTCAGAAAATAATCAAAAAAGGTGAAGATTTGCAGCGCTTCCCCATAGTTGGAAAACAACCACCGGCTGGGAAAGAGGCTCAGCGATCCAATCTCCGGGTTGGTCATCAGGGAGGACCGGAAAATCCACCATAGGGGGAACAGCGCAAACAGGGCAAACAGAATCACAAACGCCAGCGCGACCCTGTCGGCCATTTTTTCCCGGCGCTTTCGGCTTTGAATCCCTTTGCTGTGCATCACTGGTCGCCTCCTTCGTAAAACAGCCAGCTTTTGGAGGTGGCAAATAAAATCAGCGTGAAAAGGCCAATCACCGCAAAGAAGATAAAGGAAATGGTGCTGGCGTAGCTTAAATCGTTGTTAATAAAACCGGTGCGGTACATCAAAAAGGACATGAAGGTGTATTCCGGGTAGGTGGTGCGGTTGCTTCCCGCGTAAATGAGCGAGGGCACGATCACCTGCATGTTGGCGATCAGGCTCATCAGCAGGTTGTAAAAGATAATGGGGGTCATGCAGGGAATGGTGATGTACCAAAGCCGCTGCCAGGAGGAAGCGCCGTCAATTTCCGCGGCTTCGTGGTAGACCCGGGGCACATTCCCCAGCCCTGCCAGGAAGATGACAATCAGGTTGCCGCTGGCCCATACCGCGATCACGGAAAGAGACGAGATGATAAATTTGGAATCCGCCAAAAATCCGATTTTGGGGAGCCCCTGGCTGGCTAAAAGCGCATTGAACACGCCAAAATCGGGGTTGTACAAAAGGGACCAGCTGGTATACACGGCAATGGCCGGAATGATGTACGGCACATAAAACAACGCCCGGAAAAAACCCCGGGCCGGAATTTTGCGGTTGAGCAGCATGGCAATCGTTAATGAATACACCATGCTGAGGCCAACGGATAACAGGGCGTATTCCACCGTCACCTTCACGGAGGTCCAGAAAAAAATGTCCTTGGTGAACAGCTTGATGTAGTTATTTAGGCCCACAAAGATCGGCTGTGGCATAATGGCGGTCCATTTAAAAAAGGATAGAACGAAAACAGCGATCAGCGGCAAATAGGTGATGAAGGTCAGCCCCAAAAACGCGGGGATCAGAAACAGCTTTGCAGCCCGGGCTTCCTGCCGGGCCATGAGTGATCTGGCTCTCATCTGGCTGTTCATGAGTATCCCTCGTTCGGGTGGGGCGCCCCCCGGCCAGGCGCGGCCGGCGCCTCTTGGGAAATGCCTTAATTCCCTTGGTTGGCGGCTACCAACGCATCAATGTTCTTGGCGATTACATCCGCCACCTTGGCGTTTCCGCTCCAGCAGGGCGCCAAAATCGTGCTCAGGGCATCATTGAACAGGTTGGTGTTGTTCACCCAGTACCAGGAGGTGGGCCGCGCGTTGTTCATGGCGTAATCCACCACGGCGGACTTATACTCATCATACGGCGGGAAGTTGGGATTGTCTACCCATTTGTGGGTCAGCGCCTCGTCGGTGTAATAGCTGGACAGAACAGGCATCCAGATACCGCTCTCGATCAGGCCCCAGGAGTTTTCTTCCTTGGCATACCACTTCAGCCATTCCATGGCTTCTTCCGGGTGCTGGCTGGTGGCGAAGGCCACGTTCACGCCGCCGGTGTTCAGGGTCACTTTGTCCTTCATGTAGGGCAGCACGCCAACGCCATAATCCAGGCCATCGCTGGCGCGGGCATTGCCCAGCCATACGCCGATGGACCACTGGCCGTTCACATACATGGCGCAGTTGCCGTTCACCAGATCCTGGTCCACAGTGGTGGCGGTGTTGGTGCCATACTGGGGCGCCACGTGGTGCACCAGGGAAAGATCGGCGATGCGCTGCAGGGCTTCGGTGGCCTCGGGGGTGTTGATGGTGACGTTGCCGTCCTTGTCATACCAAGCGCCGCCGTTCATCACGGACCATACTTCCAGCTGCCAGAAATCCGGGCAGAACATCACGCCATAGCGCTTGATGTTGTTGGGGTCAAACGCCGGATCCTTGGCATTCTTGCCGTTGGCATCCAGGGTCATTTGCTTGGCCACGTCCACAAAGGTATCCCAATCCCAGGCGGTATCGGCGCTGCTGGGAGGAGGCGTCACGCCCGCTTCTGTAAAGGCGGCGCGGTTGTAGTACATCAGCAGCACTTCGTTGGCCACGGAATAGCCCACGGGCTTGCCGCCAAAGGTAAAGGCCAGGCTGTCCAGGGGCTTGGCTTCGTCCGCGCCATACATGTTGCTCACGTCTGCCAGCATGCCCTGCTCGGCCCACATCAGCACGGCGTCCTCGGCCATGATGCCGGTGTCGGGCAGGTTTTGGCCCGCGGCACGGGTGTTGAGCGCGCCCACATAGTCGGCACGGTCAATTTGTACCACTTCCACGTGAATCTTGTCCTGCTCAGCTTCAAACTTTTTGATGGTTTCTTCCAGCACACGGACCTCTTCATTGTCGCCCCACATGGAGTATGTGATGGTGACACGCTCTTCCGCCAGCGCTGCCAGGCCGGATGCCATAGACAGCACCATGGCCAGCACGATGGTAAGGCTTACCCATTTGTTTCCCTTTTTCATGTTGCTTCCTCCTTAATGATTGATTGAAATGCACATCCGTGCATTATCATCCTCGTTTAGGGGAGATTCAGGTATACCTGCATCTCTCCCTCGCCCCGGTTGGCCCATAGGCAATAGGGAATCAGTCTGATTTGGGCAGGCGCCTGGGTGGGCAACCGCTCCTGATATAAGGCGTCGCCTCCCGAAAAAACCTTTCGCTGTCCCTGTCCTTCCAAAGCCACGGTGCCCTTGCCCGCGAAAGTTTCACTTTCTACAAAGGCAGCCACAGGGGGCAGGGTCAGGCAGGCAATGCCTTCTCCATTGTCCGCTTGCTCCGCGCAATACACCAGCGGCCCGCGCATCACGGCCGCTTTGCCCACATTGGCCACCACCTTTGGATGGGACACCACATAACGGGGCGTCATCTCATAGGCCGCCTCCACCACATCCCCGGGCCGCAGGCCTTCCAGGTAGTAATAGCCATGCTTTGCCTCTAAATACCGCGCTTCCCCGTTTACCCGCAAGCTTTTCACCGGCGCGAGGCCGGACTGCCGCAAAGCCAGGGTTTCCTCCGCTTCCACTTCAATGCGCAGGGTGTTCCCAAAGGGATAGTCGGAGTGCAGCTTCGCCGCGAAGCGCCCGCTGTGGATTTGGCAGCCCAAGGGGATGTGAATATACAGGGTGTCCTCCGTGCTCCCAAAGGCGTACTGGGCAAGGCTCATCACGGTCCGCGCAATATTGGTGGGGCAGCAGGCCACGTCAAACCACCGCTGCCGCACCGGCTTTACATGGGAAAGACCCGGGTTGCCCTTGACGGCGGCGGGGTTCACCGCCAAAGGGCCCACATAGAAGAATTCACGGCCCGTTTGCGAAATGCCCCCCAACACCTGGTTAAAAAACGCCCGTTCCACGGTATCCATGTAGCGCCCCTCGCCGGTCAGCTTCGCCATGCGGGCGGAGAACATCATCAGCGCCACAGAAGCGCAGGTTTCGCCATAAACCGTATCATTGGGCAAATCATAATCAACGGTAAAGCTTTCACCGCATTCGGTGGAACCCACCGCGCCGGTGATGTACATTTGCCGCTGGGAAACGCTTTCAAAGAGGGTCTCGCAGGCCTGGCGCAAGTCTGGGCGGTCCTTTAGCCCGGCCAGGTCCGCCATGGCGCTGTACATATATAACGCGCGCACCGCATGGCCCACTGCCACGGTTTGGCGTACCGGTTCCTGGTGGCTTTGGGAATAAGTGGGCTTATGAAGCACGGGCAAATGAAAAATGTCCTGATATTGGAGCCCTTTGCTTTCCTCTTCAAAATATCGTGGCGGCTTGCCGCGCTGGGATATAAAATAATCCGCCAATTGCAGGTAGGCTTCGTTGCCTGTGACGCCGTACAGCTTCACAAGGCCAACCTCCACCTCCTGATGCCCAGGATAGCCTGGAAGCTGCCCTTCACCCGTGCCAAAAATTTTGGTCAAATAGTCGGCAAAGCGGCAAGCGGTATCCAAAATCAGCCTTTTTTCTGTAGCGTGATAGTAGGCCACCGCCGCTTCAAAGAAATGCCCCGCGCAATACAGTTCATGCCCCTCCAGCAGATTGGAAAACCGGCCCGCGGGCTCCTTGATGGTGTAGTAGGTATTCAGGTACCCATCCGCCCCCTGGGCTTTCGTGATCAGCTCGCAAGCTTCATCGGCTTTTTGTTCAATATCCTTGGCTTCCGGCCCAAATACCGTAACGCAATAGGCAGCGGCTTCCAGCCATTTGTACAGGTCACTGTCCTGAAACACCATGCCATAGTGCGCCCCCTGGCTGAGGCCGGCGGCAATGCGAAAATTTTCAATGCAATGGCTTTGGGGCACATCCTTCACGCGATCGTGGAGGACCTCCCACTGATAGGACAATACCTGTTCCTTAACCAACCGCTGCATCCGGCTGAGAAAACCATCCGTCAACCGAACGTCATGGAGTGGCAATGCGGTCATCGCGTTCATTCGTCGTTTACCCCACATCCTGTTTTTACGGAATCATGGCCCTTCATTGGTTTCTAAGGAGACTTCTCTTTTTACGGGCTCCTTTTGAATTTAAACGATTAACTTTTGTAATTGTATTATAACGCAGGCATTTTTGAAAGTCAAGCCCATTTTTGCACTTTCTCCAGTTGTGTTTCAAAAAAATAGATCATATTGAACAACTTTAGGCATTCCCTTGACAAATCCGGCAAAAATCTGTATCTTCTTTGGGTAGATAATCGTTTATCCGCAAAGGGTATGCTTCTGCTGCCAAAAACACAACTTGAGGTGACGTATTTGGCTACTATGAAAGAAATCGCCGCCTTGTCCGATGTATCTGTCGCAACGGTCTCCCATGTGCTCAGCGGCAAAAAAAACGTCAGCGAGGACGCCCGCAGCCGGGTGCTGCAGGCCATCGAGCTGACCAATTACAAGCTCAACACCATCGCCAAATCCTTGCGGATCAACAAAACCCACATCATTGGCGTTTTGGTGGAGGATATACAGGGCTTGCCTGTGCCCGAGCTGGTGGACGGCATCTACCAACGGCTGGAACAAACCGGGTATCAGGTGCTGCTAAGCAACCTGCGCCTTTTGAAGAAATTGTATAATCAGTATGAGCAGCTTCGTCAATATCCCGGCATCGTGAACCAAGGCCTGCAACTGCTGGAGGATGCCCGGGTGGACGGCATCATTTATGTAGCCATGCACGACCGGCGCATTGAAGGCATTCAGCTGCCGGTGAACATCCCCTTGGTGTTCGCCTATGCCGATAGCAGCGATCCCGGCAGCTTCTCCGTGACCTATCAAAACGAATCCAGCGCCTATGCAATGACCCGGCTGTTGATTGAACAGGGCCACCGGCAGATCGCTCTCATTGTGGGGCATGCCAGCACCCCCGCTGCAAACCAGCGCCTCACAGGCTTTCGCCAGGCGATGGACGAGGCGGGGCTTCCTGTGCCTTCCGATTATATCCGCTGGGGTGACTGGGAATATCACTCCGGGTTAGAGGAGGCCGAGGCGCTTTTATCCCTCACCGTTCCCCCCACGGCCATTTTTGCCATGAACGATCTGATGGCTTCCGGCTGTTATGCGGCCATCCGGCATCGGGGCCTGCGCATTCCGGAGGATATTTCCGTGGTGGGCTTTGACAACCGCGAAATCGCCTCCTGCCTGTTCCCGGGGTTGACCACCGTGGCCCTGCCCAGCAGGGAGATCGGCTCCACCGCCGCCCAGCAGCTTTTGCTTCGCCTGGAAGGGCAGCCCGTGGACACCCCCATGATCTCCCTGCCCTGCCGCATCATCCAGCGGGATTCCACCATGCCCCTGCCTGCCCGGCGGTAGCCGCCCTGCCAGGCCCATTACCCACGCTTTTTTTCAAACAACAAAAGGGTGGTATGGAGCTCCGGCACATTCTGCTGGCCTGTTATGTCCCAGCCATTTTTCAGATAAAACCTTATGGCATCAGCATTTTCCTGAAAAGTCTGCAAGCGTATGGCCCCATGCCGTGTAAACAGCATAGCCTCCGTATACTCCAGCAGTTTGCCGCCAAAGCCCTTGCCCTGAAACGGCACATCCACCATCAGCAAGTGCAGTAAATCGCCCTCTGTGATGGCAAAGCCGACGACCGTACCGCCGGTGAACAGGACCGTGCAGCGGCCCAGGCCGTCCTCGATCTCTTTGTCAGCCATTCCACTGTCCAAAAAAGCATTGGTCGCCTTTTCCCCTAAAAAGGGGGCATAGTTGTGCCGGATCACACGGTTTGCGATTTCTTTCATTGTCCCAGCATCCTGCGGAGTGGCTTGCCGGAACCCTATGGTCCGCCCAATCGTTTTTTCCAACGTTCCTCACCTCGTCTATTCAGGCCGCTTTCACGCCGGGAGGGGGGTGATCCCCTTAACAGCCGCCGGTGTGGGGCTTGCTACGTGCGGCGCGATGTGGAATTCTGTAGGGCCCTGTTACATTTCAGCCCCTTTTCCCGCAATCAACCGCGCCAGATACTTCGATTTCATCTGCTTGGACGCCAACGCCTGCTGGATGGGCGGCAGGCGCAAAATAGCGCCAAACAGATTGCCCATCACCCGGTGGATCATCAGGTCGGGGGCGTCGAAGGCCAGGTTTTGCAAGGTGCCGGTTTCAATGGCGTTCAGCACAATGCGGTGCGTGGAATTCACGGGCGTCAGCACGCGCTGCTGACGCCTTTTTAGTTTGAAGGCGGCTTTGGGGCAGTTCTTCACGCAGACGCCACAGCCCAAGCACCGGTTGGCGTCTATGGTAGGCTTCTTGTTCGGGTCCAGGGAAAGAGCGTCCACAGGGCAGACTTTCAGGCATTTGCCGCAGCCCACGCAGAGGGCGGGTTCCAGGGCAGGCTCATAATTCGTGGTCAGAATCGGCTGGCGCAGTCCATATTTCTTCGCCGCCAGCATGGCTTCACAACAGCATCCGCAGCAATTGCACAGAAAGCTGACGCCCTGTTGCGCGTTCTCCCCGCATTGGACCAGGTTGTGCGCATAGCTGAGTTGCAGGATATCCAACGCTTCCGCTTTGTCAATGGCGCGGGAGTGACCATGGCGTGACAGCGCGTCCGCTACGTTGCCAAAGGTGAGGCAGACCTCCTGGGGGGCCGCGCAGGCCGCCCCCAAATGGGCCTGCTTATGCCTGCAATAGCAGAGCCCCACAGATATATAGGACGCGGTTTCAATGACCTGCGTCGCTTTTTCATATTCCAAAATATGCACCAATTGGCCCTCATCCATCGCGTCTTCCCGGACAAAGACCCGCCCTAGGTTGGTTTCTTTGCCGTAAAACAGGTCGTACACAAAGTCGCCTTCCACGGACAGGTATTGATGGTACAGTTCGCTGAGCAGTTGCTGGTCGATATCCTCCCGAACCCGCATCAGCGCGAACTCCAAAAACCCGGCCATGGGCGGCGGCATCATGTAACGGGTCTCCTGGCCTTCCTTCACCACGTCCAGCAGCATGGCCTTATTGCAGAGGTGGTCCAGCGCCTTTTCCGCTTCGGCCTGGGTTTTATGCAACAGCTTTGCCGCGCGGGCCGCGGTAAAGGGCCGGATGGGCAAAGCTGCCAACTGGGACGCTTCCTCTTTGGACACCAAAACACGGAGAATCTCATAGAGGGTTTTCGAGGGCGCCACCCCCTGGGGAAAACGGTTCAGACGGTCCACATACGCGCCATAGGCTTCTCTTTGGGTGTGGTGGGACATGTTGTATTCATCCTTTCGCGCATGGCGGTCTCATGGAAGTACCCGTAGCTCTGCATTAGCATACCACAGTTTGGCGGCAATTCCCATGCCCTGTCCAGTCTTTACAAATAAACGTTTCCGGCGCAAATCTGAAATTTCGTCAAGCAGATCTGTCTTTTTAGGCGGGGGTCGTGCTACAATCCTCCCGTCCCGAATGAATAGAGAAGGATGCGGGTACTGTGTTCGGGAAAATCAAACGGTTCCTCCTTGGCATGCCTTTGCCCAATGAGGAGCTGTGCCGCGAAAAACCCAACGTTTTTTGGGGCTGCCAATCATGGCCAGCGACGCGATCTCCCCTGTCGCCTATGCAGCTACCCCCATGGCGGAGGCTCCTACACGGTGGCCCATGAAAACCTGGGCGAGTTCCCCGGGTTGGTGGCGGCATCCTCACGGGTGAGCGACTACCTCCTGACGGTGGCAGTCAGCATCACTGCGGGTACTGCGGTTGTGTCAACAGCTTTTGGAGAAAAGGCTGGCTTCTTTTGAGCATGGCTGGAAAGAAAAAGCCGCGCTGTCAATAGAGGATGCTTGCGCCGCCACGGGAAGGATGCTATACTTTTATAAGGAATCATCTCTGTTGGATACGGCTAGAGGAGCGTTTTTTCCATGATTAAATCCAGGCAGCGCTTTTTAAACGGACTGAATCTTTTTTCAGATGTCATTCTGATTATGCTTTCCTATTTTTTTTCCGCCTGGTTGTGGCTTACGGTGTTTCAAGGCCAAGCATCCAACATGGCCTCGGCGCGGAGCGACCAGTTGCCCATTGAGCTTGTGGCGCTTTTATATGCGATCTTTATGGTATTTGTGCTGGCAATGTTTAAGCTATACAAATCCAACCGCGTGTACAGCGCCCGGCGGGGCATTGCCGCCATATGGCGGGCCGACCTCATTGGCGTGATCGTGGTGGGCGCTCTCTTGTTCGTGTTCCGCTTGGAGGAGTTTAGCCGCGGCGTATTGGTGGTGTTCTTCTTCGCCAGTGGCGGTATCCTTTCCGTAAAGCGTTTGCTTTTGAGCCTGACACTCACCCACATGCGCCGCAGCGGATACAATCTCAAGCATGTAGCCGTGGTGGGCAAGGGCGCCCTGGCCCGGCAATATGTGCAGGATGTGCGGGAGATGACCTCTTTTGGCTTTACGGTTCATGGATATTACAGCCTCACGCCATCAGAAAAGATGACCGTGCCTTACCAAGGCGGAATGGAAGCGCTGGAGGAAAAGCTGCAGGGCAGCAGTATCGACGAGGTCGTCATTGCGCTGGAGCCGGACGAGTACCATCTTGTGCTGCTGGCCATTGCCATCTGCGAAAAATGCGGTACCAAAGCCAGTGTGATTCCTTTTTATAACCAGATCATCCCCGCGAACCCGGTGATTGAAATTATTGGCAAAACAAAGCTCATCAACCTGCACGGCAATCCCCTGGAAAACATGAGCCACGCGGTGATCAAGCGAGGCTTTGACGTTTTGGTCAGTGCGGTTCTGCTTGTGGTTCTCAGCCCGCTGATGCTCATCGCGGCCATTGGCACGCGCCTTTCCAGCCCCGGGCCAGTGCTTTTTCGCCAGGAGCGCACCGGGCGCAACAAAGAGCTTTTTGAGATGTACAAGTTTCGTAGCATGCGCGTCAACGCGGAGGAAGACACCGGTTGGACCACGGACAGCGATAGCCGGAAAACCTGGTTTGGTAGCCTGCTTCGCAAGACCAGCGTGGACGAGCTTCCGCAACTTTTGAATGTGCTCCGGGGGGACATGAGCCTGGTGGGACCCAGGCCGGAAATTCCCTTTTTCGTTGAGCAGTTCAAGGAACGCATTCCTATGTATATGGTGAAGCATCAGGTGCGCCCCGGTATTACCGGCTGGGCGCAAGTCAATGGATACCGGGGAGATACAAGCATTGAGAAGAGAATCGAGCATGACATTTGGTATATTGAGAATTGGAGCATAGGATTAGATTTGCAGATTTTGGGCATGACGGCCCTGGGGGGATGGATGAACAAAGAGAAGGTGGTTAGCGCCAGCGCCCCAGAGGATCAGGAGCGCATGGTTGGATAAGAAGAAAAGCGCGATGCCCGTAACAGCGCAAGTCTTTTTGGGCACCACGGCATATAAAGTGAAAGACGGACATCAAAATAGACAAGGTAAAAGCCCCGAAACTGATGTTTCGGGGCTTTGTGGCGGAGGAGGTCTCCAATATCATTTCACAGACTAGCCCTCTGATCTGCCGGTTTCAAATCAGACAGACCCGTTTCACATCCTCAGATGCTTGTCCGGCTTCAAATCCTGCTTATGCCCAAGGTCATGGATAGTTCGCTGCGGGTCAGGTGTTTTTCAAGTCAGGCAAATTTGATTACGCCGCTCAGCATACTTCTCGAACTGCTTTTCAGCGTAATCACCACCGCCATTGGCTGACAAACTCTGCACCGCGCGTTTGCAATACGGTTAACGAGGAGAGCGCAAGCCGAAGGTACTGAGTCCCATCATCCTCATATTCTTCTAGGACGCCGACGGCTTCGACCCAATCATTTTCATTTGGATAAGTCTGGTTGAAACCGTCCGGCCAAACAACTTCAAATCCTGCTTGACCATCCGCTCCACAGCAACCGGGCGAGTATACTGCTCCCATAAGCAAAATGGAAGTAAACTTAACGCTGCCATTGGATTCATACGATGGTGTGCACGACGTGGACTTTGAAATCCTGTGATAGCAGGGGTATACCAAGGTGGAGTGCGCCGGGAACGGCACCAACAACTTCATAACGTGGGTAAATGATTGCTGCCAGTAAAAACTGTGGAGCAGCCAAAGGCCCCTTGCCGACTCAGTATGACAGGCGGGAGACTTTTACCTTTCTACAGGTAAAATGATTTCAATGCACCTGTCATTCCTGCTTCGCGCGCTCTCGAATGAATCCCCAAAAGGCATCTACGGCGGCGGAAGGTGAACGCTTGCGTAAGCGAACCAAAGAGATGCAGCTCACAATGTTTTCGGTGAGCGGCAGCGTCGACACATCTTTCGGATCAAGGTATTGCAGGGGCTTTTCCATGAGCAGGGAAACCCCCATGCCTTGCGCCACCATTTCCACGATGTTCTCCGCCCTGGTTCCAGAATACACTACATTCGGTGTGAATCCAGCCTCCTTGCAGGCCTTGATGCACAGATCATATAGAGAGGTTCTTTTTTCCAAAAATAGAAAATCCTCGCCTGACAGATCCCTTAGTGAAATGCTCTCGCGGGCCAGGAGGAGATGCCCATGGGGGAGGACAGCGGTTAGACGATCCATCATAATGGGATGAGCCTGGTATTGCTTTTCATCATGAATGGAACTGTTGCGGCAGAATACGATATCGAATTGACCGCTTTGAAGTCCTGGCAATAGGTCGGAAGCCTCCCGCTCATCCAGCTCCAGCTGAATAGTGGGATAGGCCTTCCGAAAGGCGGCAGTTAAGGTGCCGATGCCGTATTGAGCCATTACCGGGATGGAACCGATTCGCAAATGACCTTCGCCTTGCAGCTTGAACTCGTGAAGCGACATGTTCATTTGGTTGTAAGTTTCCAAGAACTGTTCCGCATAGGGCAAAAAGGCCTCGCCGGCTGATGTCAGGCGTACGGTTCGACGGGAACGGTCAAACAGAGTCAATTCCAACTCTTTTTCAAGCGACAGGATTTGCTTGGAAATGCTGGACTGTGTGGTATAGAGTGCCTCGGCCGCTTCGGAAAAGCTGCCTTGCACCACGATGGCCAGGAATGTTTTGATATGGTTGATTTGCATAGGCGCCTCCAAACCGTTCAGCAGTGAATGCATTCCTGTTTGGAATATATTATAAGGGAATTGGAATGGCATGTAAAGTATAAAACGGCTATAATGAAATCAAATCAGTGCGGAACGCTTATAAGCGTTCGGGATGCGCAAATAAGATGAGGAGAAGAGATCATGAAAAAATTGCTTTCATTGGGACTGGCGCTATGTTTGGTGATGGTGATGGGGTCTGTGGCCTTTGCGGCAGACCAGGTGGACATTGGATACAGCCTGACGGATACCACCAACCCCTTTATTGGCTGGCTGGGTACCGCCGTACCGGAACTGGTGGAGAAGGAAGGGCTGAACATCATGGTGGCAGACGCGGGCGGCAGCGCTACCACCCAGATGGAGCAGGTGGAGAACTTCATTGCCATGAACGTGAAGGTGATCGCTGTCATGCCCATTGACCCCGAGGGCATGGTGGACGTGATCCGCAAAGCCCACGAAGCGGGCATCAAGACCATGATCGCCGGCGCGGACTCCGGTGCGGACGAAGGCATTTATGACTGCGTGATGAACACCGACCAGTATATCTGGGGCCAGACCTGCGCGGACATGGCGCTGGAATGGATCGAAGAGCAGGGCATTGAGAATGCCAAGGTCATCGTGGTGAAGTTCACCGAATCCCCGGAATCCGCCAAGCGCAGCCAGGGCATTGAGGACCGGCTGACAGAAAGCGGCAAGGTGCAGGTAGTGGTTGCTCCCTCCGAAACCCAGTCCGCCGCCGACGCCAAGACCATCATTGAAAACATGTGGCTGCAAAACAGCGACACCAGCGTGATTTGCACCTATAACGCAGACGCGGCTGTTGGCATCAACGAGTATCTGATGGGCCTGAATAGCGTGGACCGCAGCAAGCTGGCCATCTTCAGCTGTGATACCTCCGATGAGGTACAGGAAATGATCAACGCCTCCAAAAATGACGAATCCGTGTTCCGCGGCACCACCTCCATTGCAGGCCCTGCCTTTGGCGGCGAGTCCTATCCGCTGCCCGATGGCACCGCCAAGCTGATGAAGGAACTGGTGGATGGTACTTACAACTATGGCATGCGGATTACGGACGCCATCGCGAAGGTGTATCCTGCGGAATAACAGGCGCAATCGAGCACACACCGGAACGGTCGATGGTGATCGTTCCGGTTTTTCTAAAATGGGGAGTTGAAAACCATGAGTGAAACCGTGCTTTCTATTCACCACCTCACCAAGCGGTACCCAGGCGTGGTGGCGCTGGATGATGTGTCCATGGATTTTGCAAGAGGCGAGGTACACGCCTTGCTGGGGGAAAACGGCGCGGGCAAATCCACGCTGATCAAGGCCATTGCCGGAGCACTGATCCCTGATGAAGGCGAAATCGTCGTGAACGGAGCCGTCCACAAGCATTTAACCCCGCTGGAAGCAAAGCGTCAACATATCGAAGTGATCTATCAGGAGTTTAATCTGGTGGATTCCTTAAGCGTGGCGGAGAATATCTGCTTCGGCGAGAAAAAGGGTAAGCTGGTGGACCGCCGCTGGATGGAGGAGCGGGCCGCTCAGGTGCTGGACCGTTTAGGGGTGAAAAACCTGTCCCCAAAGGCCCAGGTGGGCAGTCTGCCCTCCTCCCAGAAGCAGCTGGTGGAAATCGCCAAATCCGTGTCCAGGGACGCCAACATCCTCATCATGGATGAGCCCAGCGCCCCTCTTTCCGTCAGCGAGGTCCAGAAGATGTTTGAGGTGGTGCGCAAGCTGAAAAGCGAGGGTGTCACCATCATCTATATCTCCCACCGCATGGAGGAAATTTTTGAGATCTCCGACCGGGTATCCGTGATGCGGGACGGGAAATACATCGCCACCCGGGATACGAAGGTCACCGATACCAAGGAGCTGATCTCCCTGATGGTGGGCCGGGAACTGAGCGAAACCTACCCTGGCAAGGAAACCGCTTTAGGCGAGGAAGTGCTGCGGGTGGAAAATCTCTGCGGCAACGGCGATGCGGACATCAGCTTCTCCCTTCATCGGGGCGAGATTCTCGGTCTGGCCGGGCTTGTGGGAGCGGGGCGCACGGAGCTCGCCCGGCTTTTGTACGGCGCGGACAAGATCGAAAGCGGCAGCATCACGGTCAAGGGAAAGTCCATTCATCCCCGGCTGCCTTCCGAGGCTATTCAAAGCGGCATTGGGCTCATTCCCGAGGATCGGAAGCTGCAGGGCTGCTTTTTGGAGAAGTCCATCGCCTGGAACAGCTCCATTGCCAACATCAAAAGCCTGAGTAAGGGATCGGTTGTGGACACCAAGCGGGAAAAGGAGCAGGCAGAGCAGTACGAGCGGCGGCTGAGCATCAAAACGCCCTCCCTTCAGCAACTTGTGAAAAACCTTTCTGGCGGCAACCAGCAAAAGGTGGTGCTGGCCAAAACTTTGGCCACCAACAGCGACGTGCTGATCTTCGACGAGCCTACCCGCGGCATCGACGTGGGAGCCAAACAGGAGATCTATAAGTTGATGGTGGAGCTGGCAGAGGGCGGCAAGGCCATTTTGATGATCACCTCCGACATGCAGGAGCTGCTGGGCATGAGCGACCGCATTCTGGTGCTGGCGGAGGGTCGGGTCAGCGGTGAGCTACGCCGGGAGGAATTTTCCCAGGACCGGGTGCTGGAACTGGCGTCCGGGATCAACTGAAAGGGTGAAGCAATATGGAAAGGCACGCAACATTTTCTCCCGGGGTGCTGTTGAAAAAGTACGCCATTTTCTTCGTTTTTATTGGGATCATCATTCTCTTCAGCATATTAAGCCCCCATTTTCTGACCCTTCAAAACCTAACCAATGTGTTTGTACAACAATCCTACGTGATTATTGCCGCCATCGGCTTGGCCTTTATCATGATCAGCGGCGGCATGGACTTGTCCATTGGTTACCAGATGAGCCTGGTGGGTATTGTCAGCGCAATATTGATGAAAAACGTGGGGCTGCCCGTGGGGGTGTCCGTGCTGGCAGGCCTGTTGCTGGGCTGCCTACTGGGACTTTTCAATGGCTTTATGGCCGTGACCCTGAAGGTACACCCGTTGATTGTTACCCTGGGCACCATGACCATGTTTCAAGGTGCTTCCTACATGGTATCCAACTCCAAGCAGATCATGAATCTGCCCGCGTCCTTCAAGGTGCTGGGCCAAGGCTATGTGTTTGACGTGATTCCGGTCAGCGTAATTCTGATGGTGATCGTGGTGCTCATCGCCAGCTTTGTACTGAACAAAACCTACTTTGGGCGGTATGTGTATGCCCTTGGTAGTAATGAGGGTGCGGCCCATCTGGCGGGCGTTAACGTGAAGCGCATGAAGATGATGGTGTTCACCCTCTGTGGCCTGCTCGTTTCCGCAGCGTCTTTGGTGCTCTTTGCCCGCACAGGCTCTGCTGCATCCTCAACCGGCCCGGGTACCGAGTTCACCTGCATGACTGCTGCGGTGCTGGGCGGCATCTCCTTCAAGGGAGGAGAGGGCAAGGTGTGGGGCGTTGTGGTGGGTGTGCTGATTTTGGGTGTGCTGTCCAACGGTATGCAGCTGGTGGGCATGAACCAATACGCCCAGTATGTGGTAAAGGGCATCGTGCTGCTGGCGGCCGTGGGCTTTGACACCTATCAGAAGGCTTCGGCCCAAAAGACCCGAAAGGCGGCGTAACAGTGGAAGACTATAGCTTTCAGATACCCGTGCTTCCCCAGGAAGTTCTGGATGGGATTCCCCGAAAGCATCTGGATATTCCCTATGCCAGCGCATCCCCCAATCAAAAGCTGGATATCTATCTGCCGGAAGGTGGCGAGACACCCTATCCCACCATCATCCATTTCCACGGCGGTGCTTTTGCCCTGGGTACCAAGCGGGATATCAACTTGCAGCCCATGCTGCGAGGGCTGCAAAAGGGCTACGCAGTATGCAGTGTGGAATACCGGCTCAGCGGTGAGGTGCGGTTTCCCGCCCTCATCTATGACGCCAAGGCAGCCATCCGGTTTTTGCGGGCCCATGCCGAAGAGTATCAGCTGGACCCGAGCCGCTTTGCCGCCTGGGGCCCTTCTGCCGGGGGCTATATCGTGGGCATGCTGGGGACGACTGTGGGCATCCCGGCCTTTGAAGATTTGAGCATGGGAAATGCCGAGTTCTCCTCGGCTGTTCAAGCAGTTGTAGACTGGTGCGGCCCCTGCGGAGATTTTTGCCGGATGGACGGCCAAATCAGGGAAAACGGCGTAGGTCTGGCGGACCATGATGATCCGAACTCACCGGAAAGCCGCCTACTTGGTCATGCCATTCAGGACATGCAGGAGCTTTCCAGGCTGGCGGCGCCGTATGTCCATGCCCATCGCAATGTGCCGCCCTTCCTGATCCATCATGGGGAGGCCGATCCCGTGGTGCCTGTGCAGCAGTCCATGGCTTTGGCCAACGCTATTGAGGCGGCTGCTGGGTCGGAACGGGTCACTTTGTATACCTTTCCGGGCAAGGGCCACCATGGCGAACCCTGGTACGAGGAAGAAGCCCTGTCAGACGGGGTGTTTGTCTTCCTGGACTGTGTTTTGCAACATGGGTAAGGACATGGAACAAACGGCAAGCTTTTTTGCGGTGCAAAACCATGGGGAGGGCCTGTATTCTTTCACCGCTCCCATGGGGGAGCAAATTCATCTGGTAATCGGCAAAAACCAGGGGTTAGTAATCGACACCGGCATTGGCATCGGCGCCCTGAGCTCAGCGGTTGAAAGTATCACCCCGCTACCCCTTACGGTAGTGAATACTCATGGACATCCCGACCACGCGGGGGGCAACATCGAATTTGAAACCTGCTTGATGCATTCTTGGGACGCGCCCCATTACAGCGCCATGTGTACGCGTGCCTATCGTCTGCAAGACCTGCACACCCTTTACGGCGACACCAAACCGGAATGGGAAGGATTGCTTTTGGACATGGCCCCTGAACCCGATCCCATCCTGGACGGCGCTGTGCTGGAGTTGGGAGACCGGGACGTCCAGGTGTTTCATACCCCTGGCCATACCTCAGGCAGCCTTTGTCTGTACGATGAGCAAAGCGGCTCCCTGTTTGCCAGCGATATGCTGTCCGGCGAGGCTGTGTGGATGTATGACCAGTACAGCGAGCCCTTGCAGGTGTACCACGATTCCCTTTGCAGACTACGTCAAACCCTGCCTGATATCCGGCAGATTTTCATCGGGCACTTGCCAGGACGGCTTCCGGCAGAGACACTGGATCATCACCTGGAATGCGCCTTCCGTATCCTGAGGGGTAAAGCCCAAGGCCAGCTCCACCGGACCTTTGCGGGGGAAGGGCTGCTGTACCAATGGAAGAACGCGGGCATTGTGTACAACCCAAACAGATTGACCCGGTAACAACATCCCGGCGGGAGGACTGATGGATATGAAAAAAGCGGACACGCCCTTTAGCTTGCGCTGGGCCATTGACCGGTTGAAAGCGCATCCCAGCCACTGGCACGAAACACATACGGAAGTGGATCCCATGGGGGAGCTTGCGGGGGTATACCGGCATGTGGGCGCCGGGGGAACCGTGATGCGTCCCACACGCCTAGGCCCAGCCATGATGTTTCGAAGTATTAAAGGATTTCCGGATGCCCGGGTGGTGATCGGTATGCTGGCCAGCCGGGAACGGGTGGGGTTGCTGCTGGACGAAAAGCCGGAGCGTCTTGGGTTTTTGCTGCGGGATTCCGCCAATCACCCTATTCCCCCTGTGGAAGTGGATCAGGAAGGCGCACCCTGCCGGGAGGTGATCCACCGGGCGGAGGAGCCGGATTTTGACCTGCGCAAGCTGATGCCTGCGCCTACCAACACCCCAGACGATGCAGGCCCATATATCACCTTGGGCATGTGCTACGCCACCCATCTGGACACGGGCCTCAGGGACGTGACCATCCATCGGCTGTGCATCCAGGACCGGGACAGTCTCAGTATCTTCTTTACCCCTGGCAGCCGACACATCGGCGCCATGGCAAAACGGGCGGAAGAGCTCGGAATGCCCCTGCCCATTTCTATCAGCATCGGTGTTGACCCGGCTATTGAACTGGCTTCCTGCTTTGAGCCGCCTACAACGCCCTTGGGTTATGATGAGCTGGCCATTGCCGGTGCGCTGCGCAAGCGGGCCGTGGAAATGGTGGCCTGTGAAACCATACCGGAGCTGGCTATTGCCAATGCCGAGTACGTGATTGAGGGCGTGATCTACCCCGGAGAGCGGGTGCGGGAGGACCAAGGCACAAACAGCGGCTATGCCATGCCGGAGTTCCCCGGCTATACAGGCCCAGCCTGCCCGGATTGCCATTTGATCCGGGTGAAGGCGGTAACCCACCGCAAGCAGCCCATCATGCAGACCTGTATTGGCCCCAGCGAGGAACATGTAAGCTTGGCGGGCATCCCTACCGAGGCCAGTATTTTGGACATGGTGGAGAAAGCCATGCCGGGAAGGCTGGTCAATGTATATGCCAGCAGCGCCGGAGGCGGCAAGTATATGGCGGTGCTGCAGTTTCAAAAGCGGGAACCCAGCGACGAGGGCAGGCAGAGGCAGGCGGCGCTGCTGGCTTTCTCCGCGTTCTCGGAGCTAAAGCATATCTTTCTGGTGGATGAGGATGTGGACCCCTTTGACATGAACGATGTGCTGTGGGCCATGAACACCCGCTATCAGGGGAATGTGGATACCATCATGATTCCCGGGGTGCGTTGCCATCCTTTGGATCCTTCTCAATCGCCGGAGTATGCTCCCGGTATTTCTGAAAAGGGTGTCAGCTGCAAGACCATTTTTGACTGCACGGTGCCTTTTCATTTGAAGGCACAGTTTCGGCGAGCCCGGTTCATGGAGGTGGATCCTGCGCCCTTCATGCCGCCTGAAAACCAAGGGAAGGGATGATTCCCATGGAACGTATTGTGATCGGCATCAGCGGGGCCAGCGGCACTCCCATAGCCATCGCCTTGCTGGAGGGCATGAAACGATGCGTCCCTGAAGTGGAACGGCATTTGATCATCAGCCGGGGCGGAGTCTTGACATTGACCTCTGAAACGGAGATTTCATTAGAACAGATACAGGCGCTGGCTGATGTGGTGCACCCTTCGGACGCTGTGGGCGCCAGCATCGCCAGCGGTTCCTTTCAAACCCTGGGCATGGTGGTAGTTCCCTGCAGCATGAAAACCGTGGCGGGCATTGCCACGGGATATAGCGACAATCTGTTGTTGAGGGCAGCGGATGTGACACTGAAAGAACGCCGCAGGTTGATATTGGTAGCCCGTGAATGCCCGCTAAGCACCATTCATCTTCGCAATCTTTTGACCTTGAGTGAATTGGGAGCGGTCATCGTGCCCCCTGTGCTCGGCTATTACAACCATCCAGTGACCATTGAAGATGCCACCCATCATGTGGTTGGCAAAATCATGGATTGCTTGGGCTTTCCCTATGACCAGTTCAAACGCTGGGAGGGAATGCAATGCTGAAATTGCAAACGGATGCCGGGCCATGCACGTTGACGGCCACCGCTGAGTGGCTGGGGAGTGATTTGTTGGTTGCATTGACCGGCGGAGCAGCCCATATTGGCAGCATATCCAGCACTGCTCCCGGCGAGCCGCTGCATACGCTGGAGTATCCACACCACAAGGATGCGACGTTGGGCAACCGTTTTGCACAAGCATTGCAAAAGGAACTGGGGTGCAAGGTGACGGTGGTATGCGGTGTGCATGTGGATGAACTTGATCGGCAGGGAATTGAGGAAATTTTACAGGCGGGGGAAGGGCTGCTTGCACAGTTGCTAGACCTTTTAAGGAACAAGTCAAAAGGATAGTCGTAGGGATATATCTCTTCAGTCTGAGTCGTCTTTCTTGAATTAATTCAATAGTTAGGAATAAATCAGTGTATTTGAATGGTTTGTGTGATACATTGCCGTCTGTGCATTTTTTGCACTGTTATAAAAGCAAGCATAGCAATCCGCATGCTTGCTTTTGGCTTTCAATGACTATTCTCTGCAAAACACAATAGAATCGACAATTAGTGATCGAGCTGTACATCAATGGGTTGCTACTATATATTTTTTTCTTACCAGTGCCGTGCCCCACCCATCCTCCAATTTGATTGAAGTTCACATGAAATCAAATTGGAGGATTTTTTCATGAAAACTATAAATCTTCGGGATTTTTACCCATATTACCAAAATGATGTGTTTGTTGACGTTCCAGATGATCTGGCGACTCAGCTTGGGCAATGGGAGCGTGATGAGAATACCTATCACCGCAAGCGCCATCGACACCGCGCCCATTATTCCTTAGATGGCAGTCGGGGAGTCGAAGGCCATATTCTTTTTATCGCCGCTTCACCCGATGAGCGTTATGAAAAAACACTCACCCATGAACAGCTTCTCGCCGCACTATATAGTCTACCAGATAAACAGGTCAAACGCATATATCTTCACTGCATTTTGGGTTTGAGCAAGGCAGAAATTGCCCGCACAGAAGGGGTAGGGAAGGCTACAGTAGGGCAAAGCATTAACAGTGGACTGAGAAAGCTTGAAAGCCTAGTGAGAAATTTTTTGTAGGAACCCATACTTTTCATTCGAAAACGTCACTATTACTGAGAGAAGCTTTTTGTACAAAATCTCTCTGGACATTGCTACGAAGGTGATGCTTAAAACAAAAGCAGCGCGACCCCAAGCGTAGCATTGCACCTTGACAATCGCATATCTAATTACCCGAAACATTCCGATGCGTAGGCAGAGCGGCAGGTGCGCCACGACCTTCATCACAAAATGAAGCGAGCGATCCATACCCATGTTGCAGGCAGTCAAGGCAGGCTGCTGGCTGATGCTTACGCACCAACAATGATACTTCCGTCCAGTCACAGGCCGAGCGTGAAAAAACCGTCGCAGCCAATGAGGATGGCTCGTCAGTATGGGGAGTGGTGAAATTCCAATGTGGGCTTGCCAAAGCCCTTTCGGGTAGCTTTTTATACTTTCGAACGAGATATTATTCTTGCGCTATCATTTATGGAACAGGAGGCTGACATTGAATACGCCACTATCTGCCAAAGAAGCCTATACCGTAATGCTGAAATCATATCCAGACGTACTTGACATCCATCAAATATCAGAAGTGCTCGGCGTCAGCACCAAAACCAGCTATCGTCTGTTACATGAAGGTTTCATATCTTTTTTGAAAATCGGACGCAATTACCGAGTGCCAAAGGCCCATTTGCTTTCATTTATTCAATCAAAAGATTGTGGAAACCTATCGACCTAGACCGGGATATCCTTGCATCGGGATAGAACACGCGGTATGCTGCTCTTGTCAACGACAGTGATCAGGTAGCTGCCACTGAAAAGGAGGTTTAGATTATGGTAGCGGGACATTTGCGGGAGAAGAAAGGTTATTACTACATCGTCCTAAGCTATACTGGCAGCGACGGGGAACGGAAAGTCAAATGGAAAACAACCGGGTTGCCTACCAAGGGCAACAAAAAAAAGGCTGAGGAACTGCTTCAAGAGGCTCGGCGCAGCTTTGTGATAGACGTTACTGCAACAGCCAAAGAAGAAATGCTCTTTTCAGAGTATTTGGAATACTGGCTGGGCATAGCCAGGGCATCAATAGCAATTCCCACATATTCGTCTTATTCCACACTTTTGAGAAGCGCAATCACACCGTATTTTGAGCAAAAGCTCATTACCCTCTCTGACCTAGCCCCAAAGGATATTCAGGATTTCTACACCGAACAGCTGAAGCGGGTAAAAGCCAATACTGTCATTCACTACCATGCCATCATCCACAAAGCGTTACAATATGCGTTCAAAACGGGGATGATTGATGTGAATCCGGCTTCAAGGGTTGATAGACCCAAAGTAGAGAAGTTTGTTGGCAGCTTCTACGATGAAGAAGAAATGGCGAAACTGGTTGATGCTGCTATTGGGACAAGATTACAACTTCCCATCTACTTTGGAGCATTCTATGGACTTCGGCGAAGTGAAATCGTCGGCCTAAAATGGGATTGCATAGATTTCCAGCGAAACACCATCACGATTCGTCATACTGTGATCACGTGCAAAGTCGATGGAAAGTCTGTTACCATCGCGGCTGACCGAACCAAAACGAAATCAAGTATGCGAACCTTGCCTTTGGTGCCGATGTTTAGAACCGCACTCCTTCAATTACGTGAGGAGCAGGAAAACAATCGGCAGTTATGCGGTCGCTGCTATTGCACAGAGTATCTCGATTATATCTGTGTGGATGAAATGGGTGATCGGATGAAGCCGGGCTACATTTCGGGCATGTTCCCTAAACTGCTCGAGCAAAATGAGCTGCGGAGGATTCGTTTCCATGATCTTCGTCATAGCTGCGCAAGTCTGCTTTTGGCAAATGGCGTTCCTCTCAAGCAGATTCAAGAATGGTTGGGGCATAGCGACTTTTCCACAACGGCGAACATCTACGCTCATTTGGACTATACGTCAAAGCTTTCTTCAGCAGAAGCAATGCTCAAGGCAATCCAAATTCCTAACGCATTGCCAAGCAAAGTGGGCAGCACAAACTTACCTACGATTCTTGCCTAATCTGTTTTGAGAAAAGTCATGCGGCTTCCCTCAAAAGAGGAAAGCCGCATGGGATTTTGGCGGAGAGTCAGGGAGTCGAACCCTGGGTCCCTTGCGGGACACGACATTTCGAGTGTCGCACCTTAGACCACTCGGACAACTC
>JAVBPU010000002.1:0-147201 GCA_031549415.1 Eubacteriales bacterium
TATGATATTTCAATGAACGATATTCGCATCATGCTCGAAAAAAATGAGCAAGACAAGCTGTATTGCGAGAAAGTGACCAATAGTCGGCCTCGACCAAATCGAGAAGACTTGAGCGCGCGGGAGCATCTTTATCTGGAGTACCTTTATGAAACGAAGACTGATGGCGTTTATATGGAGTCCCCAAATGGATCTGTTATCTTACAAGGTCAGCGCAACCATTTCTATCGAGGTGAAAAACAGATTTATCCATCATGCGTCTCCACACTGCTGCGCGAGCTTAAAAAGTATGCCACAGAAGACGAACGACAACTATATAAACTCATTGCAGAAATGCGCATCATTACATTTAAATCCTTTCTTCTTCAGTTTGCCCATTGCAAAAATTGGATTGAACAATATTCAGATATAAACTTTGAAGCACTTGCTCAGCACTACGGATTACAAACATTTTGGCTCGATATTACAAATGACTTTTTAACGGCATTATTTTTTGCGACTTGCTGGTATGATACGGGATCAAAAAAATGGTTTCCCCTCCGCAAGGACCAGACCTGTCATAAGGGAACAAAATATGGTGTCATTTTTCATCAACCAGCCTGGTATGCGAATGCAAACCTTGTTACTTTACTATCTAGTCCAACGCCAAATATTATTCTACCAATTGGCTTTCAACCCTTTATGCGCTGCCATATGCAACATGGATACGGCATAGAGATGCTGAAAGAAGAATCTTTGTATAATGATTTCTCTTTTGAAAAATTACGTTTCAAACATAGCGAAGAATTATCTCAAATGATTTATGAAATGACAGATGAAGGTAGATCGATTTATCCCCATGAGGGGCTTGCTGTTTATGGAGAAACAATAGGCAGAATAGCTAAAACCATGTGTTTTGCGCAAGGAATATTTGAAGATGCTTTCCAAAAAAGCACATATTTTTCTGATAAAAAAGCATGCTTGAGCCAATTAGCTAAATTCAGCATTGATGGAAAGACGGTTACACTAACAAAAAATAATGAGTTTGATTTGCAAGAGTATGAAGTTGAGCAGTTTGATAGACTATATGAAACGTTTTCAATTGAAGATGCCTATCATGTTCAACTCAGCACCAGACTGATGTATCTTCCATAAGCATAAAGGCTTTCTAGCTAAGGTAAAATGACTATTGCCACTCTCAATGCTCTAAAATATTTTCAAGTAGACGAGCAGCTCAGTTTGTAAAAAACGGCCCTCTTAAGCAAAACTCTTTGCCAAAAATGCTTCCAATGATTTTGGTCAAGCCATCTGGAACCCAACTCTGAAAGATGTTTTTGACAAAAAAGTTACCTTCCAACATCCGTTGCGGCCGACATGCATCAAGCCACTCCCATAAAAGCAACCCCCGCTCGCTGTTGCGAACGGGGGTTTGGTGCGGCCAAGAGGACTTGAACCTCCATGAGGAAACCCTCACTAGAACCTGAATCTAGCGCGTCTGCCAATTCCGCCATGGCCGCATGGGGAATGATGAAAGTGGTGGATGGGGATGGATTCGAACCATCGAAGTCTGTGACGGCAGATTTACAGTCTGCTCCCTTTGGCCACTCGGGAACCCATCCATGTTTCGCAGTCAGCTGCGATGCGGCATTTGCGTTTGTATGGCCGCCGTGGGGCGTCGCCCCGGGAAAACGGTGTGGAGCTGGCGAAGGGACTTGAACCCCCAACCTGCTGATTACAAATCAGCTGCTCTGCCAATTGAGCTACGCCAGCATGGTGTGCCCATAACGTGATGCGCCCACTGGCAAAGGAAAAGTGGCGACCCGGAAGGGGCTCGAACCCTCGACCTCCAGCGTGACAGGCTGGCATTCTAACCAACTGAACTACCGGGCCATATGCTGGTGGGCCTTCAGGGACTTGAACCCCGGACCAACCGGTTATGAGCCGGCCGCTCTAACCAACTGAGCTAAAGGCCCATAGCCAAACAAGAGAAAATGGTGACTCCTAGGGGATTCGAACCCCTGTAGCCGCCGTGAAAGGGCGGTGTCTTAACCACTTGACCAAGGAGCCACGCCTTTGGTGTAGCCTTTTTGGTCGGGGTGAAGGGATTTGAACCCCCGGCCCCATGCTCCCAAAGCACGTGCGCTACCAGACTGCGCTACACCCCGCTATGTCGCCCATTCATAAGCGACGAATTGTATTTTACACAAACCCCGGGGCCTTGTCAAGAGCCAAACGCAAAAAACTCCCTTTTTACGGGTCAAGAACTCTATTTTTACGCAAGGCCAGGGCTGGTCCGTGTCCCCGCGCTTTGTGCCGCTTGCACCCAAACCCATTCTATGCTATGCTTTACGCAGTTCCAACCCTTGCGAAAGATGCCGCGCCAAAGGAAGTGTATCCGTCCATGACCGCCCTTTTCCGGCCCCTTTGGGCTTTTTGCAAAAGGCATGCCCGGCTTTTTACCTGCTTGTTTTTTGCAGGGGTTTTGCTGCTGGGGTTTTTCACCACCGGGGGCTATGGCCAGCCCTGGGATGAGCCTGCGGAAATGAACATCCTGCGGATGAACCTGTGGGAATTTGCCAAGGTGGTAGGCGCGGACCTCTCCGCCTTTGAAACCCGGGCCGCGGCGGAGCGCCCCTTGATTTCTGACCAAATGCCCACCGCCTTTGTGCCCATTTCCCAGAGTGTGGAACGGGACCATGGCATGGCTGGATATTATCCCCTCTTTGGGCTGGTGATGAAGGATTCCCTGGCCCCGGCACTGATGCTGCAGCTTTGGCACGGGCATACCTGGTTGTTGTTTTGGCTGGGCGCGGTGGCCCTTTATGGCGTTTGCCGCCGCCTGGGCCTCTCCCGGGCCCTTGGCTGGATGGCTGTGCTCATGCTGCTGCTCTCCCCCCGTTTTTTTGCGGAGGGGCATTACAACAACAAGGACATCGTGCTGTTTTCCTTTGTACTGCTCACCCTGTGGCAGGCCCTTCGGCTGATGCAAAAGCCCACCTTTTTGACCGGGCTTCTTTTTGGCCTTGCCGGGGCCCTGGCTGCCAACACCAAAATTGTGGGGCTGGCCCTGTGGGGCTTGTGCGGCCTGGCCGTGGTGGTCCATCTGTTGCTGCAAAAGAGATTCACTCGTAGCGCTCGGCTCACCGGGCTGGGCAGTCTTCTTTCTTTTGTGTTGCTGTACGGGCTGTTGACCCCGGCCCTTTGGCCAGACCCTCTTGCCTATCTTCAATACCTATTGCAAAACGCCATGGGCTTCACCCGTTGGTCCGGGTATGTGCTGTTCCGGGGATCGGTTTTTAGCGTGGGCCAGTCTCCTTTGCCCTGGTATTACCTGCCTTATACCATTTTGGTCACCACGCCCCTATGGGTTTTTCTGCTGCTAGGCGCGGGCCAATGGGCTGCCCTGCGATCGGTTTTCCGCAAGCACTCCCCTCTGCGCGTTCCCCTGGCCCTGCTTTCCTTGCTATGGGCGCTGCCCCTGCTGTTTGCGGTGGTGACCCGGACCTCCGTCTATAATGGCTGGCGGCATTTCTACTTTCTCTATGGCCCTATGCTGGTGTTGGCGGCCTATGGGCTATCTCGGCTGGCCTCCCATGCGCGGTCCCATGCCCTGCCCCGCCGGTTGCTGGCGGTGCTGCTCTGCTTTTGCCTGCTGGTGACGGGGGTCAGCATGGGACTCAACCACCCCTATGAATATGCCTATTTCAGCCCCCTTCTCGCCGGGAGATCTATCAACGCTTTTATGGAACGGGATTATTGGAACGTCAGCGTATTGAATGTCTTGCGCCGCTTGGAGCAAACCGCCGCCGTCCAGCGCTCCGCCAAGCCCCTGGCCGTGGCCGGGGTGGACCTTTGGTCCCAGGTGGGGTTAGAGCAGGGTATGGCTGTTTTGCAATCCTCCCGTCTTACAGCGGTGGAAGGCAAACAGGAATCCCCGGATTTCTGGCTCTGCAATCCTACCTATGCCGCCTATAGCCACTGGCAGCCCTCGCCGGATATGCAGCCTGTGGTCCAGGTGCTGGCCTACGGTGCGCCGCTGATGGTCGTCTACTCCGCCTCTGGTCAATAACGCAGAAAAGGAGCGCCCGCCATGACAAAAAGTTTTTCCGGCCTCTTTCATACCCATGGCAAAGCGCTTGCCGGGTTGTTTTTTCTGCTGCTCGCCCTGGTGGGCTTTTTGACCTGCGGGGACTATGGCCTGCCCTGTGACCAGCTGAGTGAACAGGTGATTTTGCGAGAAAATATGTTGGAATACGCCTATCAGCTGGGCGGTGGGCAAAGCACGGCGGTGGGCTATTATGAAGGCCAAGGGGTGCAGCGCATCTCCCAAAGCATTGAAAAGGACCATGGGCAAAGCGCCTACTATCTTTTCGCGCCGCTATTGCCCCTGGCGGAGACGGTTCCCCATACCCTCTCCCTGGGCTGGCAGATGTACACCTGGATGTGGTTCATGGCAGGGTGTTGGGCCATCTATGGCTTCTGCCGGGAGATGGGACAAACCCAGCTGGTTTCTTGCCTTTGCGTGCTCCTTTTGTACCTTTCCCCCCGGTTTTTTGCGGAGGGCCATTATAACAACAAAGACGTTGTGCTACTCAGCCTGGTGCTCCTCACCCTCTGGCTGGGCCTGCGGCTGCTGCGGCAACCGGGTTTCCTGCGGGGGCTTCTCTTCTCCCTGGCGGGGGCGCTGGCGGCCAACACCAAAATCGTAGGCGCACTGGGCTGGGGCCTGGCGAGCCTGGCGGCGCTGGTCCTTCTCACCGCCCGCAAGGAGTGGACTTTGCGCACGCTGGGCGTGGCCCTCTGCACTGCCGCCAGCTTTTTGGCGTTCTATGCCCTGCTGACCCCCGCCCTGTGGAGCGATCCCATAGCCTATCTGCAATACCTGCTGCAAAACGCCGCCGGGTTCACCCGCTGGCCCGGCGTGGTGGTGTTCCGCGGCACTGTGGTTGACCAGGCGGTAATCCCTCTGCCCCGTATCTACCTGCCCTATATGATGTTAACCACCTTGCCGCTGTATACCTTACCTCTGGCCGCTGTGGGGCAGCTTTCCGCCTTGGTGGCGTTAATGAAAGCCAAGGCTTCCGCACTGAAAGAGGCCCGGTCTTTGATGCTGTGGGTGATCACGCTGGCTTGGGCGGTGCCCCTGCTTTACGCGCTGCTGGCCCGCCCCTTGGTATACAACGGCTGGCGGCATTTCTATTTTGTTTATGCGGGCGTTGTGCTGCTGGCAGGGCAGGGCCTTAGCGCTTTGCAAAGATTTTTGGGCCGCAAGCCCCTTTTGGCCTGCGTGGGTACGGGGCTGCTCTGCCTGTGCTTTGCCCTGACCGCCCTGGGCATGGCCCTGAACCATCCCTTCCAGTACGGCTATTACAACCTGCTGGCCCGGCAAAACGCGGAAGCGGATATGGAGCTGGACTATTGGGACGTGAGCACGGTCAACGCCATGAATCGGCTTTGCGAAATGGACCGGGACAGTTCCTTGCCCCTGGTGCTGGGCGCGCAAGAACCCATGAGCCTGTTTGGCATCGTCCATGGGGCAAAGGTGTTGCCCCATGCCCACAGAGCCGCCCTCACCGTCCTGGAGGAGGAGAGCGACTCTGCGCCCTATCTGTTTTCCAACACCACCTATGCCCGCATTTATGGCACCCCGCCTCCGGAGGGATACCATGTACTTTTCACGCTGGAAAGCTATGGAAACATCCTTTGTACCCTGTATGAAAAAAATCCGTAAACCAGATTGCTTTTTGCTGGCCTCCGCATAATCCTCCACCTTTTTTTCCAGCCTATTTCCGAGGTGATACCATGGCAAAGGCAGGCATGCGGCGACCAGACCCCAAGGAGCCCCACGGCACGGAGAGCAACCACAAGCTCCATATTCCCAAGAACAAACAACCTCCCGTGCCCGAAATCAAAGGCAAGCAAAAAAACAAATGATGAAAAAAGGCCGCCGCATATCGAAAAAATGCGGCGGCCTTTTCAGCTTGTCAAAAAAGTAGCAGGGAAAGGGCCTGTGGTTTCATGATCATCCCTTTGCTGAAACGCCCATGAAATGGGCGTTTCAAAGTGGGCGTGGGGCATCGCCCTGATGGGCTGCAGGGGTGAAACCCTGCCTTCGGATTCCTTACCGGTATACCATCTCGCAACGCTTGGGCCCGGTGCTGACCATATGGATGGGCACTTCCAGCTGCCGTTCGATAAATTCCACATACTTCCGGCAGTTTTCCGGCAGCTTGCCGTAGTCCGTCACGCCCCGCACATCCGTCATCCAGCCGGGCAAAAGGGTATAAACAGGCTTACAGCGCAGCAAAGTGGGGGTGTTGGGGAAGTCGGTGAGCTCCATGCCGTCCATCTCATAGGCGATGCATACGGGAATCTCGGGCAGGTACCCCAGCACATCCAGATTGGTGAGCACAGCCTCGGTGGCGCCCTGCACCATGCAGCCATAGCGGGTAGCCACGGCGTCAAACCAGCCTACCCGGCGGGGACGGCCTGTGGTGGCCCCATATTCTCCCGCATCGCCCCCACGCTTGCGCAGTTCTTCCGCTTCTTCGCCAAACAGTTCCGTGGTGAAGGGACCCGCGCCCACGCAGCTGCTGTAGGCCTTGGTGACGCAGAAAATGTCCTTCATGTCCCCGGCGGGCACCCCCGCGCCCACAGTGCCAAACCCTGCCAAAGGCGAAGAGGAAGTGGTATAGGGATAAATGCCGTGGTCCGGGTCCCGCAGGCTTCCCAGCTGGCCTTCCAGCAGCACGGTCTTGCCTTCCTTGAGGGCCTTGTGCAGGAACACCGTGGTATCTCGCACCATGGGGCGAATCTTTTCACCCAGCTCCTGGAAATGCTTCACCAGCGGCTTCACGTCGATGGTGGGCTTGTAATACAGGCTTTCCAGCAGGGCATTCTTTTGGGTTACGGCACTGGTGAGGCGGGTTAGCAGCATCTCCTCATCATAGAGCTGGCACACCTGGATGCCGATTTTTAGGTACTTGTCCCCATAAAAGGGGGCAATGCCGCTTTTGGTGGAGCCAAAGCTGCTCTTTCCCAGCCGTTCTTCCTCATAGCGGTCAAAATCCACATGGTAGGGGAGCATCACCTGGGCCCGGTCGCTGATGTACAGGGTGGGCTTGGGGATGCCGCGCTCCACCAACCCTTGGTACTCTGCCAGGAGCTTCTCAATGTCCAGCGCCACGCCAGGGCCAATGATGTTCACAATATGCGGGTGAAAGACGCCGGAAGGCAATAGGTGCAAAGCAAATTTCCCAAAATCGTTGATGATGGTATGGCCCGCGTTGGCGCCTCCCTGAAAGCGCACCACAATATCGCTGTTTTCCGCCAAAACATCGGTGATCTTCCCTTTTCCTTCATCGCCCCAGTTGGCGCCTACAATGGTTCGGATCATTGGAATGACCCCTTTCCTCTGTAAATAGAGGCATAAAACCTACTCTTCTTTATACTATACTGCGTGTGGAATGTCAAGGGAACCAGAGAGGAGAAAACCCAATGAAAACACGCTCTTTCAGCTTCTGCGGCGTCCTTTTTCTCTGCATGGCAGGGCTTCTTTTGGGCCTTCCCCTGCCGGCCCATGCCGCCTGGACGGACGGCCTGTACCAGGACGTGGGCGCGGGGTACCGGGGAGACTTGGTGGTGACCACCACCATCCGGGATGGGCAGATCACCGATGTGATGGCGCAAAACCGCGCCGAGCCCGCAGACGAGTATCTGCAAACCGCCCTAAACGGCCTGTTGCCGTCCATGATCGAGCACAATGGGGTCAGCGGCATCGACGTGGTGACAGGAGCCACCCTCAGCTCTCAGGGGATCTTGGAGGGGGTCCATGGGGCGCTGCAACAGGCCTCGGCTCCCCCTCTGACGGAAATCCCACAGCCCAACACGCCAGAAGGCATGCCTCCGCAGGCCGGGACCACGCCCGCTGATGAAAACCCCGCGCCTTCCACCAACGCGCAGGTTTTTGCCGGGTTTGGCAGCGTGCCCACCTTCCGTGTGGGCCCGGGCAAGGACGCCAACCAGGTGCCGGTGTACAGCTTTAACCTGGCGGTGGCCCAATGCCTTTTTGACGCCAAGGGGCGGATTTTGGATGTGTTTGTGGACGTGTATGAGGTGGCCACCCCCAACTATGACGGAGCGGGCATGCCCCATTTCAGCGGCTGGCCCGCCCGGCAGGGGTACAACATCACCGATGTGGCCACCGGGCAGGTGACCGGGGTGAGCATGAACACGGAGCAGAATATCGCAGAAGAAGTGGAGGCCTGGAGCACCAAGCGGGAGCGGGGCGACACCTACGGCATGAACCCCACCCGGGAGTGGCACCAGCAGATGGACGCCTTTCAGCGTTGGATGCGGGGGAAAACCACGGCGGAGCTTCGCGCCTGGTTTGCAAAATACACCAGCCCCCGCAACGGCAGGCCCTTAAAGCAGGGCAGCGACCAACCCGAGGACCAGGCGGCCTTGGCGGCCCTAAGCGACGAAGAGAAGGCCCAGCTGGCGGATGTGGTCAGCCAAGCCACCATGAGCCTCAGCGACGCCCATGGGCATTTGCTGGAAGCCATTGAAAAGGCCTACGAAAACCGCAGGCCTGTGGAGGACGTTGGACCCTTGGCAAAGTGAGCCTGTTTATTTTGCCGCCGTAATGGCGCCGGAAATCAGCGCCTTGGCGGCAGTCTCCGGGGTGAGGATTCCCGTGCTGAGCCCGTTTAGCACCTGGTGATAGAAGCCGTCCTGCCCCAGCATGATTGGGGCTTCAAATCCCAGGGGCATGGGCAGCTCGCCCCAGGATTTCGCTATTTTGTTCATGGCAATGGCGGTTTTGTCCAGCCGTCCAAATTCCCGGCAGGCGGCATGGGCCTCGGTGCTGTCGGGTATGCCCCGCAGGCCGCCCAAGGTCCGGGCGCCCTTTGCCTCGTTCAGCAAGTATTGGAGCAGCAGCGCGCATTCCCCTGGACTCAAGCTGCTGGCCGAAATCGCAAACAGGGTTGTGGCCTTCTGAAAGCCCCCCTCATAGGGGCCCCAGTCGTTCAGATGCGCCGTCAGCGCCATACGGTCTCCCTCTGGCAAGGCGGCTTTCAGCTCCGCCGAAGAGGTTTCCCAGACCCAGCAGCCCAAGTACCTACCTGTGCGCCAGCCCGCCAAAAGCTCCCCCTGTTCCGCCCAGGGCACCAACACCCGCGCCTTCTCCAGCCATTGCAAATAGGCGATGCCATCCATCACCTGCTGCAGGGACAGCTCGCATTGCCCTGTCTTGGGATCGATCCATTTTTTCCCATACCGGCTTTGCACATAGGTTACCAACAGGGCGATGCGGCCCGGGGCGTCCGCCGCCAGCAAATAGGTTTTTTCTTCCATGGGAAGGGCTTCCGCCGCCGTGAGCAAGTCCTGGGTGCTGTCTGGGATTTTGAGTTTTCGGGCCTTCAAAGCCGTCTCGTTCCAAGCGAACACATGGGCCGTCATGCTGGTGGGCAGCGCGCAAAGCCGTCCCTGCACCGTGCCGCTTTCCAGCCCCAGATAGCTGAAGGGCTTCAGGTCCAAAATATCCTGCAGGGGTTCCAGGTCCAAGAAAGCAAAGGCGCCTTGGTCGTCTGTGCCCAAGGTGCGCAGCATCTCCGGGGTCAGCTCCACCACATCGGCGGTCCCTTGGGACAGGCCTTCCGCCAGCTTTTTTTCATAGGCGAGCTCATTTTCCGCAAAGACAAGCTGGAACCGGGCCGCCTGGGTATCCTCCTCAAACTGCCGGGTGGCTTCCAGGGTGGCCTCCACCGCCTGGGGCGTTCCCATGGAATAAAACGTCAAAGCAGGAAGGACCGGTTGGCCCACCGCCTTCGCGGCAGAGAACAGGCCCAGCGTCAGCATTCCCAAGGCGAACCACTTTTTCAAGCCTGTTCCTCCCATCCACCCACTTTTTTCGGTGACTTTTATTGTAGTAAAAGGGCCTTAAAATGTCAAATTCCGCTGGAAAAATTTTAGGCCAAAACCCAGGATGTTTTTTCATTGACAGGCGGCTTCCAAGCGGCTATGATAAAGAGGCGGTAATACGCCGACGATAACGACAGGAGGAGCCAACGTGGACGCGGACCCGTATAGTCGAAACGCTGTTTTGACCCTTTGGAAGCCCATCACAATAGTCGCTCCAAGCAGTCGAAATCAGGGACGCGAATAAACGCGCCTGACATTCGTTTTCATCGCCTGCTTTGGAAGCAATGCTGTGGTTGCACAGCAGCGGAAAGGCAGGTTTTTTCTATGAAAAAGATTTATCTCACTGTGGATGACCATCTGACGGAGATTTCCACCCTGGAAAAGGGCTGTTGGGTGCATTTACAAAACCCCACCCGGGAAGAAATTGAAGGGCTTAACGCCCGTTTCGCCTTGGACCCCACCTATCTGCAGGCCGCCTTGGACGAGGAGGAAAGCGCCCGCATCGAGCGGGATGGGGACCAAACCCTCATCATCGTGGACATTCCCTATGTGGAGGCGGAGGACAACGGATATAGCTACTCCACCATCCCCATGGGCATCATCGTAGTGGACGATGTGATCATCACCGTGTCCACCCGGAACACCCCGCTGATCACGGATTTCACCGAGGAGCGCATCCGTGGGTTCTGGACCTTCAAGCGTACCCGTTTTATTTTGCAATTGTTAAACCGCAACGCGTCCCGCTTTTTGGCCTACCTGAAACAAATTGACAAATCCAGCATGTTCGTGCAGGAGCGCTTGCAGCAAAGTCTGCGGAACCAGGAACTTCTCCAGATGATGAAGCTGGAAAAATCCCTGGTATTCTTTTCCACCAGCCTAAAAGGCAACGAGCTGGTGATGGAAAAAATGATGCGCACCGACATGCTGCGCAAGTACCCGGACGACGCGGACCTGCTGGAGGACGTGATCATTGAAAACAAGCAGGCCATTGAGATGTGCGCCATTTACCGGGACATTATGAGCGGCACCATGGATGCCTTTGCCTCCATCATCAGCAACAACCTGAACATCGTCATGAAAATTTTGACCAGCCTGACGGTGGTGCTGGCCGTGCCCACCATTTTTGCTTCCTTCTGGGGCATGAACGTGGCGGTGCCCTTTGAAAACACCGGATACGGGTTTTATCTGGTGCTGGGCATTTCGGTCATTGCCGCCATTGCCGCTTTTGTGATGCTGTGGAAGAAGAAGATGTTTTAAGGGGGCCTTGGATGCGAACCGCGCTGATCACAGGGGGCAGCCGCGGCATCGGCGCTGCCACGGTACGGGCTTTTGTAAAGGCCGGGTACCGGGTGGCGTTTTTTTACCATGCCAGCCGGGAGGCGGCCTTGGCCTTGGCCCAGGAGACCGGCGCCCTGGCCTTTCCCTGCGACGTGGCGGACAGCGCCCAGGTACGGGAAGCCTGCGCCGCCGCGCAGAAGCAGCTGGGGGGGATCGAGGCCCTGGTGCTCTGCGCCGGGATCGTTGGGCAGCAGCTTTTGACCCTGACCACGGATGAGGAGTGGCAGCGGATGCTGGCGGTGAATGTGAGCGGCGCTTTTTTTACGGCCCGGGCCGTGCTGCCGGGCATGGTGAGCCGGAAAGCAGGGCAAATCGTATTTGTATCCAGTATGTGGGGGCAGGTGGGAGCCAGCATGGAAGTGGCCTATTCCGCCACCAAGGGCGCGCTGCTGGCCATGGCCAAGGCCCTGGCCATGGAGGTGGCCCCCAGTAGCATCCGGGTGAACTGCGTGGCCCCCGGGGCCATCGCCACGGACATGACCCTGGGCCTGGGGAAAGACGTTCAAAGCGCCCTGGAAAGGGAAATCCCCCTGGGCCGGCTGGGAAGCCCCCAGGAGGTAGCGGAATGCATTTTGTGGCTCTGCTCCCCCCAAAGCGCTTATTTGACCGGCCAGGTGATCAGCCCCAACGGCGGCATGGTGATGTAGCCGGGGCTGTCTGTGGCCGGTCCCCCTAAATCTCCACACTTCCGGTACAGACCCTTTCCAGAAAGGCCCGGTCATGCTCCACCAGCAGCATGGTGGGCTGGAAGGCGGTCAGCAGCCGTTCCACCTGGACGCGGCTTAGAATGTCGATATAATTGAGCGGTTCATCCCACACATATAAATGGGCCGGTTCGCACAGGCTTTTCGCCAGCAGGATCTTTTTTTTCTGCCCTTCGCTCAGCTGCCCCAGGTCCTTGTCAAACTGCTCCCGGCCAAAGTCCATATTGCGTAAAATGGCCTTGAACAGCGTTTCATCCAGCTGATGGGCCGCTAAAAAAGATCGCAGGTCCCCCAAGACCCCCTCAGTGGACTGGGGCACATAGGAGATCACCAGGTTGCTGGCCAGGCGCACCTCCCCCTCCAAAGCCTTCGATTGGCCGCAGAGGGTTTTTAAGATGCTGCTTTTGCCCGCCCCGTTTTTGCCCAGGATCGCCAGCCGCTGCCCCTGCCGCAGGGTAAAGGAGACCGGCCCGCAAACGGCCTTGCCCCCATAGCGGACCCAGGCCTCCCGCACCTCCGCCAGTACCTCTTTGGGATGGAGAAGGGGTGACAGCTTGAGCTCTCCCACCTTTTCCACGTTCTTGAGCAGCTGGCTCTTTTCCTCGGCGGCCCGCTCCTGCCGCCGCTGGGTGCTCAGGGCTCGTTTCATCATGTCCGCGCTTCTGGCGCCGATATAGCCTTTATCATAGGCTGCCCCGCTGCCCTTGTCGACGGAATACTTGCTCTTTTCAATGGTTTGGCTCCACTGGGCCGTGCGGCGGGCGCTTTCCGTGAGGCGCTTGATGTCCCTTTGCAGGCGCTGGTTCTCGTCCTCCTCGTATTGGTTTTGCCGCTCCATGTCCCTTTCAAAGCTGTCATAGTCCCCATTGCGGACGGTGATGTCGTTCCGGTTGATGGACAGCACATGGTCGATGCAGCGGTTTAAGAAGGCCCGGTCATGGCTCACCAGCAAAAACCCGTCCTTGCTTTGCAGGTAATCCGCCACAGCATCCCGTCCCAGCAGGTCCAGGTGATTGGTGGGCTCGTCAATCAGCGGGTAGGTATCCTCCCGGGCAAAGAGCACCGCAAGCTGCACCTTGGTCTGCTCCCCCTTGCTCAGGGTTTCATAGGGCCGGTACAGGACGTCCTCCGCCACCCGCAGCAGGTTCAACTCCCGCCGCAGCTGCCATTCCTCAGCGTCCCGGGCCAGTTGCTGCATCACAAACAACGTCAGCCCCGAGGCATCCTCCACTTGAAAGGGAAAATAGATGGGGGAAAGCGGCATGTCGATGCTTCCTGCATGGGGGAAGGCCCCCTGCAGAAGCCGAAGCAGCGTGGTCTTGCCCCTGCCGTTGCGGCCCACCAGGCCCAAATGCCACCGGGTATCCACCGCAAAACTGGCATGCTCAAACACATTGTCATAGCTGCCTTCATAGGCAAAGGTCAAATCATTCACTAAAATTTGCGCCATGTTGAACTCCCTCCATTGCTTGACCAATGGGAAGGACGGGCCTGCAAAACGCATACAAAAACAGAGCCGAAAGGCGCTATTTTCCTGCCACGAAAGCAAAGCCTGATCACCGCGTGATCGTGCGTGCTTCCCCTTCCCCCGTTTCACTGGGTTTTTGGCAGGCTTATTGGCGCATCTTTCCAGCTCCGTTTCCACAAGCGATTCAGCAGGAATTGATTTTCCCTGTTACGGCCAGCTTACCATGGAAAAAAGCCCGCTGTCAAGCCTCTTCTTCCAAAATGGGCTTCCCGTCCCGGATGGCGGTGACCTTGGCCAGGGAGACCACCTTGTACCCCTGGCTGCGCAGCTTGGCTCCACCGCTTTGGAAACCCTTTTCCACGCAAATGCCGATGCCCATGATCTGCGCCCCGGCCTGCTGGGCAATGTCTACCAAGGCTTGGCAAGCTTCCCCGTTGGCCAGAAAGTCGTCGATGATCAGCACCTTGGCGCCTTTGGGCAAATAGGCCTTGGCCACGGACACGGAGCATTCTTCCCCCCGGGTATAGCTGAACACGTGGCTTTGGTAGGCGTTTGTATCCAATGTGGCGGGCTTGCCCTTCTTGGCAAACACCAGGGGCAGGTTCCCAAAGGCCTGGGCCGTGGTGAGGGCGATGGCGATTCCGCTGCTTTCCGCGGTCAGGATCATTTCCACCTCCCGGTCCTGAAAGGCCTTGTGAAACTCCCGGCCCATTTCGGTCAGCAGGGCGGTATCCAGGCGGTGGTTTAAGAACATGTCCACCTTCACAATGCCGCCTTCCTTGCTAATCCCCTGGGTGACAATGGCATCATGCAACTTCTTCATAGGGTTCCTCCTCGGGTGCTTTTGTGGCGTCCGTCTTTCCTGGCCTATTCTACCACATTATGCCCCTAAAATCACGCCTTCCCCCACATTCAGGGAGAGCAGCACGCTCCCGCCTTCCACAGGCAGGTTGCTTCCACTGTACAGATCGTGCAAAACCGCCAGCCCCGCCATATCCTCCGGCAGGTCCACCCGGCCCTGGAGGGGGTCTAGGGCGGTGTTGAGCACGCAAAGCAGATGCTGGGTTTCGGTGCTGCGCACATAGGCATACAGGCCGTTTTGTAGCACCGCGTGGGTATGGAAGGCGCCCTGGCGCAGCGCCGGGTTTTCCTTGCGGACCCGCGCCAGCTTTTGAAAATGCCGGTGCATGCTGTTGTTTGTCACGTCATCCCAGCGCATGGGCCCGCGGCAGAACGGGTCCGCCCCGCCTTCCATGCCCAGTTCATCCCCATAATAGATGATGGGCGCGCCCAAATAGGTGAACTGAAAGAAGGACGCCGCCCGCAGCATCCGCTCGTCCCCTCCGGCCCGGGTGCGGAACCGCTCCGTATCATGGCTGCCCAGAAAGGTCCACAGCACTTCCTGGATGCGGTGAGGGTAGAGCATGGTGGCCTTGTTGACCTCCCAGTCAAACTTGTTTGCGGAAATGCTGTGGTGGCAAAAGCGGTTCCACAGGTTGCGGCTGAGCACGTAATGCATGGTGGAATCGAACATATCCCCCAGGGTGAGCCATTCCCGGCTGTCATCCCAGCATTCCGCCACCATCAGGCTGTCCGGGTTCACCTGCTTCATCATGGTATGAAACTTGCGCCAAAAATCCGGCCAGACCTCCGGGCTCACGTCCAGCCGCCAGCCGTCGATGCCGCATTTGTCCATCCAATAGCGGCCCACCTCCAAAAAGTACTCCGCGCAGTTTTCGTTGCGCAGGTTCAGCTTGGGCATGTAGGGTTCATGGCTGAAAGTGCGGTATCCGCAGGGGATGGTGGCGTCAAACAAAAACCAGTCCCAATAGTCGGAGGCTTCCCTTTTCTCCTGGGCATCCACAAAGGGCGGAAACTCCACTCCGCTGTGGTTGAACACTCCATCCAGCACCAGGCGCATTCCGTTGTTATGGAGGGCATCGCAAAGAGCCTTTAGGTCCTCTTCCGTGCCCAGCAGAGGGTCGATTTGGAAGTAATCAAAGGTATTGTAGCGGTGGGCGCTGTTGCTGACAAAAATGGGGGTGGTGTACACCATTTGCACCCCCAGCTCCTTCAGGTAGGGTACCGCCGCCAGCATGCCTTGTAGGTTCCCGCCATACCGGTATTGGCTCTGCACCCGGTCGCTAGTCCAGGGCTCCAGCCCTGGCTCTTCCAGCCCTTCCCGCCGGAAGCGGTCTGGGAAAATCTGGTAGCCAACACAGCCCCGGGCCCATTCCGGCATGGGGTCCGCCGGATAGGCGTAGGCAAAGGCGAAGGCTTCGCTGATGTCCTCAAAGGCATCCGCGCCAAAGTGCAACCCCGCCCCGTCCAGCTTCAAGGTCATCTCCTCTGCGGTGAGGAGGAACAGGTACTTGATGCGGGGGTCCTGGGGGTGGAACACCACCTGGTAATAATCAAACCACTCATCTTGGAAGGCCACTGTGAGGGGCAGGTTGATGGCCACGGCAAAGGGGTCCGGCAGGGCGTAATTGCTGGTGAGCCGCACCTTCACCGCTGAAAAATCGCCTTTGCCGGTGCGTAAGCGCAGGCACACCCGTCCATCCGGCAAGGCGTGCCTGTATTCCAGCCAGGGTTCATGAAAAATGGAGCCCAGAGACACTTGCCGCATAAAAAACCGCCTTTTGTTTTTTCTATTTGCCCAGGGCCGCCACGGAATCCCGCTCGATGAGAAGAAAGGGCACCTCCACGTGGGTGGGGGTTATGACCCTGCCTTCGATTCTGTCCAGCAGCATTTGCATGGCATACAGGCCCAAGCGGTTGGGGTCCACGTCGATGGAGGTCAGGGCGGGCACGTTGTACTGCCCTGCCGCGGTGTTGTTAAAGCTCACTACGGAAACATCCTCCGGCACACTCAGCCCCAGGCCCTTGAGCAGCCCAATCAGGCCGATGGATAAGGGATCGTCCATGCTGACCACTGCCGTGGGCCGGTCCGGCCCCTGGAAGATCTTGGCCAGCAGCTTGTGGTCCGGGCTGTTTTCAATAAAGCGGCTTTGCACCACCCACTCAGGGTTTCTTTCTATGCCCCGTTCCTTTAACGCCTTCTCGTAGCCGATCCGCCGGTCCACCGTCACAAAGAAGCGGGAGTCATACCCCAGGAACAGGATTCGCTTGTGCCTGCGCTCCAGCAAATACTCCGTGGCCCGTTGTCCAGCCCGGACATTGTCCGTGTCCACATAATACCGGCTTTCAGCACCCTGGGGATGGCCGATTTCCACCACGGGAAGGGACTGATTGGGCAAAAGGTCCTCCAGAGGGCTGTTCTGCGCCGCCAGCAGCAGCAGCCCGCTGATGTAGCCGCTGTTGACCAAGTCCTTCACCGCGTCGATATCGCTGAGGTTTTCATTGCCCGTGCTCAGCAGCATATGGTACCGCTCCTGGCTGGCCACTTGCCCAATCCCCCGGAGCACAGCCGGATAGAAAGGGTGCCCCATGCTGCTGGTGGCTCCGCCGGGAAACATGACCCCCACGATGCGGGACTGGCGGCTGACCAGGCTGCGGGCCATTTGGTTGGGCCGAAAGTCCAGCTCCTTGGCCACGGTCTGCACCCGGTCCCGCACCTCTTGGCTGATGCGGGGATTGTTTTGCAGCGCGCGGCTCACGGTGGAGGGGGACACCTGGGCGATCTGCGCCACATCTTTGATGGTGGTTTTCATATGAGAGAGGCTCCTTTATGTGCGGCTTTTACCTGTGCGCAAACGTTTGTCTGATTATAACAAGGGCTCCGTGTTTTTGTCAAGGAAGGGTTTGCCCCCTTTGCCGGTCCTTTTGCCCCATCCAAAAAAGCCCCGCCCAGAAAGGGCAAGGCTTTTTGGGGGCTATGAACATCTGGAATCCTTTGATCATCAGGGTTGCTATATCTTTTTACGCGCTACGCTCCATGCTGAGCTTATCGGCGATCATGGCGATGAACTCTCCGTTGGTGGGCTTGTCCTCCTTGGTGCAAACCTTGCAGCCAAAGGCACGGTTCAGCGTTTCAATGCGGCCGCGGCTCCAGGCCACCTCGATGGCATGACGGATGGCCCGTTCCACCTTGCTGGCGGTGGTGTCAAACCGCTTGCCAATGCCAGGATAGAGTTCCTTGGTAATGCGGTTGATCACATCCGGCTGCTCCATCACCATTTTTACCGCTTCCCGCAGGAAGCTATATCCTTTGATATGGGCGGGGATGCCAATGGTGAGAAACAGGCTGGATAGGCGCTCGTCCAGGCTTTGGGTGTGCCTGCCGGTAAGGCTACCGCGCAGGGGCTGTTCCGCCTCTTTTACATTCATCCCCATCACCTCGTGCACATGCCGCAATAAATGCTTCATGTCAAAGGGCTTCACCATGTAATACATCACGCCCCGCTCGATGGCGCGCATCACAAAGTCATCCCGGCCCAACGCGGTGACCGCAATGGTCTTTGGCAAGGGGTCCAGCGGCAGCTTCCGCATTTCTTCTAACAGAGTATATCCATCCATCATAGGCATGATGAGATCGGTGACCATCACATCGATGGGCTCATTGGCCAAAATGCCCAGGGCCTCCACCCCGTTTTCAGCTTCGCGGACCACTGCGATGCCCTCTTGCCTTTGCAAATATTCGACCATCACACGCCGCAATTCCGCATGATGATCTACGATTAACAACCGTACCTCGTTCATGTTCCCCATCCCCCTGTCCTTCTCTGAGCTACAATTCTCCTGGTAAGCTTCGCTCTTGTTTGCTTATTCGGCATTATAGCACAGAAAATCTTTCAAAAGTCCTTTTCGTGGCGATAAGTATGATTTTTAGGTTTTACGACACTTTTTGACTAGCCGCGCAATAAATCTTATGCACTTTTTGTTACAAAATGGCCTGTAAGCCCCCTATCGCTTGGATTGTGAAATTTCACATTTTTGCACTTATCCGATACTTTTGTCATAATGAAAAAATCTTCCCTCTTTGACAAGAGGAAAGAAAAGTGGCTCCATTGCGCGAAAAGCTTCTTCGGGCATTTATGGGAAACGCTTTACGGCTCTCCCTTTTGATAATCACTTTTGGTGGTCCAATGGGCCTGTTCCAGCGCCAAATCACGGTGATGTACGCTGACCCGCCACCCCTGGTTTTTTAGCTCCGCAAAAAGATACTCCGAGATGGCTACGCTGCGGTGGGCGCCGCCGGTGCAGCCAATGGCGATCACCAGCCGGTGCTTGCCCTCGTCAATGTAATGGGGCAGCAAAAACACCAGCATATCCATGCATTTCTTCAAAAATTCCTGGGTCACGGGATGCCCCAGCACAAAATCCCGCACATCGGGGTCCAGGCCGGTGTGATGCCCCAGCTCTGGAATGTAAAACGGGTTGGGCAAAAAGCGCACGTCAAACACCAGGTCCCCTTCCCTGGGAATCCCGCGCTTAAAACCAAAGCTGAGAATTTCAACCCTTAGGGGGGATTGGTCGTCTGCATGTTCCACAAGCTCACGGAGCATTTGCTGCAACGCCTTGGGCCGCAAAGAAGAGGTGTCGATGAGGTGATTGGCCGTTTCCCGAAGGGGCTCCAGCAAGTTCCGCTCGTTGCGAATGGCCGCTTCCAGGGTGATGCCATCCCCTGCCAGAGGATGGTCTCTGCGGCTTTCCTTGTACCGGTTCACCAGCACATCGTCATTGGCTTCCACAAACAGCGTGTCGATATGCAGGCCCACCAAGCGGGCCTCATCAATCATCTTCACCACAGCCTTGGCGTCAAAAAACTCTCCGGAGCGCACATCCGCCGCAATGGCTACCATGGGCGCGTGCAGGTTGGTAGTTTGGCACGCCTCCATAAAGGGCACCATCATCATGGGGGGAAGATTGTCCACGCAAAGCGCTCCCAAATCCTCCAGATAGCGGATGGCCAATGTTTTTCCAGCGCCGCTGAGGCCTGTCAGGATCAAAAATTGCACGGGCTTCCCTCCTTCTTTTGTGGCAACCGATGAAAGGCTTTAGACCAGGGTGACGGGGGCATCCTCTCCCAAGATACGCACTTCCGGCTCCAGCCGCACCCCGGTTTTTTCCAGTACCACCTGCTGTACATGGGCCACCAGCGCCAGATAATCGGCTGCCGTGCCCTCCTGGTCGTTGACTAGGAACCCCGCGTGCAGCTGGCTGACGCTGGCGCCGCCTATGCGGTATCCCTTCAGGCCGCACTGTTCAATCAGCGTGCCCGCAAACTGCCCTTCCGGCCGTTTGAAGGTGCTGCCGCAGCTGGGTAGAGACAGGGGTTGCTTCTCTTTTCGGCGGGCCATAAACTCCCGCATGGTGGTGCGGATGGTTTCCGCCTCGCCCTTTTGCAGCGCAAAGGTCACCTTGGCCACCGCCAGGTCCCCCTGCCAGGAAAACCGGCTGCTGCGATAGCCAAATTGCAGGGCCTCCCCGGAAAGCTCCAGGGGTTTCCCGGAAAAGTCATAGGCCAGGACGGTGGTCACCACGTCCTTCATCTCTCCGCCATAGGCCCCGGCATTCATGGTGGCCGCGCCTCCCACCGTACCAGGGATGCCCGCGGCAAATTCCAACCCCGTCAGGCTATAGGAAGCGGCCGCTTGGGCCAGCTTATGAAGCAATGCGCCCGCCTCTGCGGTAAGGGCCACGCGGCCATCGGGCAGCGCCATGGGTGGGGAAATGGCGTTTACCTCTTCCCCCAAACGAAGAACCAGTCCACGGATGCCGCCATCCTTCACCAGCAGATTGCTGCCATTGCCCATCAGCGCGATGGGAACGTCCCGCTTGGTGGCGGCTGCCAGAACACGGGGCAACGCGTCCATCTGGCACAGATCGCAAAACAGCTCTGCGGGGCCTCCCACCCGAAGGGTGGTGTATTGGCTCATCGGGGCGTTTTCCTTCACATGCTTCTTCCCAGCGATTCCTTGCAATTCCGTCAAAAACGCTTCCCTGGTTGTCGCGTCCACCGCTTTGCCTCCTCCGGCTGCCTCCTGGATTTGGGATCCAAGCTGCGAAACCTATTGTATCGCACTTTGTTTCATATGTCAAAGCGCTTTTGGCTTTATTGTATGCATTTGCGCCTCCCATTACTCCCCTTGACGAAAAAACAGGAACCGAATACAATGGCCCTATCCCTTGCCGCATCAATCTCTTGATCAGGAGAAACGCTATGTTTTACCAACTGGCCCCCAGATTTTCTGAAATCAACATGGAACAGCTTTCGCCGGATTGCCTCAGCGCCGGATACTTTACCAAAGAAGAGCTTCCAGAGCTGGTGGCGCTCTTTGACTTTCCGGAGAGCATCGTTTCGGAATGTCTGGGCGACAAGGACAATTACCGCAACACCATTGACGTATATGAAGAATTCAGCTTTGGTATTGTGAATTTTGTGGATGCCGCCTGCCTGTACGCCACCAGCGACCGGGTGGCTTTTTTCCTGAAAAGAAACCTGTTTTTGATGATCACCCTGCGGGATGTGGACGGCAGCACCCGTGCCGCTTTTGACCAGGCCATCCGCCGGTTCAAGCCCGATGCCGTAACGCTGGAAAAGGTCATCTACGCTCTGCTGGAGGGCGCCATCACCAAGGACACCCTGGCCCTGGCCCAGCAGGAATTTGAAATTGGCCACCTGGAAGAAGAAATTTCCCAAGGCAGGGCCTCCCGCCAGTTCAGCAGGCAGATTTTGGAGCGAAAAAAAAGGTTGCTGATTCTGCAAAACTATTACGAACAGTTGATTGATGTGGGGGAGTCCTTGCAGGAAAACGAGAATGAAATTTTTGACGGCGATACCTTCCACTATTTTGTGATGTTCACCGCCAAGGCCACCCGCCTGAGCAACTGTGTGCAGCGCCTGGGCAGTGAGCTGAACGAGCTGCGCGATGCCTTGCAGGCCTCATTGGACTATGGGCTGAACAGCGTGATGAAAATTTTCACGGTCATCACCAGCATTTTTCTGCCCCTGACCCTGATTGTGGGCTGGTATGGCATGAACTTCACCTACATGCCAGAGTTGGACTGGCTGTACGGCTACCCCTTTGTCATCATCCTGTCTGTGGTGACGGTCTTTCTATGTTTGCTGTATTTTAAAAAGAAAAAGCTGCTATAGGGGGAAAATAAAGATGCCGGTCCTTTACCGGCTATAGATCCCTGTTTCAATCTCCCGGATGTAGGTTTCGATCCGGGGGATTTCCGGCCTGCTTTTCGCGTCCAACACCGCTTGTTCCCGGTCATACTCCACGGAGCGAAAGCGGATTTCAAAGGCGCCGGGCCCCTCCGTGCAGCCTTCCAGCAGGGTGTAGCAGCACCGGGGCTCCCCCAGGGCGTTGCCCACGCTGCCACAGTTGAAAAATAACCCGGGGGACATGGTGCGCAGGGCCTGGCGGTGGGCATCCCCGTAGCCCAGCACATCAAAGCGCTGGCCTGTTTCATCGACAAACAAGGGCTCAATCCGTTCCGCCTCGTGGCGGATGGTGATCAATTCCTCCATCACGGGCCGACCATGGAACAGGCGAATGCGCCTTCCGCTCAGCACCAGATGGTGCTCCCTGGGGAAGCCCCGAAGGGTTTCCAGCCGCTTCTCTCCCAACTGCTCCCAATAGGGGGTGTCCAGGGGGAAATGCTTGAAACCCAAGCCATAGTCCCAATTGCCGCCCAATACCACGTCACAATGGGCCATGACCCAATCAAAGGTGCGGTCGTTGCTGGGGCCCTTGCCCACCGCATCCCCCAGGCAAATCACCTGGTCCGCTTTTTGCTGTTCCAGGTCTTTTTCCAGGGCCTGCGTGGCAGGCCAGTTGCCGTGAAAATCCGCCACCAAGGCGATTCGCATGGGCGTTGCCCCCTCCCCTGCCTGGCTTTGACGCCGGGTCTGCTTATGATAACACACGCCCCTCTTTCTGTCATCCGGGCCACAAAGGAGGCTTGGGTGGTTAGTAGTATAGCACAAAAAACAAGAGCGTCCCCTTGCCCCGCTCTTGTTTTCATCCCTTGTGCAGCGTACCGCTTGTTACTCTCTCTCTTCTTCCATGACTTCAAACCATCCTTGGGGCCGCTTGCAAACCGGGCAGGCGGCAGGGGCGCAGCAATCAATATGCACATAGCCGCAAGCCAAGCAAATCCAAACCGTGTCCTCCTCCCGGGTGAACATCCGGTTCTCTGCCAGGCGGTCTGCCAGGCGGCAAAAACAAACATTATGGTAACGGGCAATGTCCGCCAGACGGTCAAACAGCGCTGCCAATTCCGTAAACCCTTCTTGGCGCGCGGTCTCCCCAAAATCGCGGTATTCCCATGTCCATTCGTCAAACTCTCCCTGGGCGGCGTCCTGGAGGTCCTGCAAGATGTCCGGCAGGGTGCCACTTCGCAGATGCCTTTGCCAAACAGCCGCATGCATCATCGCGTTATGGCTCATCCTTTGGAAACTCCCCGCAATACTCTGTTGCCCCTCTGCCACCGCGCGCAGACCGGCTAGGCGGTAGCGGGTGGCGGCGCACAGTTCGTTTTGATAGGCGGTTTGAAGGTTTAAAAAGGTTTGGCTCTCTTGAAAGCGCATCTTTCCACACCTCCGTAAGCAGCCTATGCCAGTTGTGTGTGAAGTGTGCGGTTTTGGGGCATACTGTGCCTATCCAACTCCACGAAAAGGAAGTATGCATATGAGTCAGTCCTCAAACCGCCGTCCTACAGGGAACCACAAACGAGGTTTCTTCCCCTCCTCCGCCGTGCTGATGGGCCTGGCCGCCCTGCTGCTGCTGGCGGCCACCACTCTGCTCATCCCCAGCCAAACGGCCCCCTCCACCTCTGCGCCGCCTGCGGTGACGCCCAATCTTCAGCCGGTGGACGCGGGGGGCGTCCTTCGGGTGGCGGAGGGGTGCGAGCTGTTACAGACCCTGTCCTATACCCGCTGCGAGCATACCGTCACCCGCCGGGTGACCGCCCCGGCGGAGCTGTATGGGAAAACCCTGGCGGAGGTAGAACCCCTCTACGAAGAATGGCAGATTACCGAGTTCGCTCCCAAAGAGATCAAAATGTCCCAACAGCCGGACATCTATTGCCCGGAGCACATGGTGCTGATGCCCAATGAAACCGGCGTGCTCTGCGTATTCCAAAACAAATATGGGGACGCGCTGGCCTTGGTGGAGGAGTTGGAAACGGAGCTTTCCGCCCTGCCAGCCTCCATGCAGGAGGAGGCCCGCCGGGGGCTTGGCTTTGCCACCCTGGCGGAACTAGAACAGTGGCTGGAAAGCGCGGAGAGCTGATGTATGACCATTTTACTTGCGCGGAGCGTGGGGCTGGTTTGCTTTGCCCTGTTTTCCATGCGGCTGATGGGCAAGCGGCAGATCGGCCAATTGCAACCCTTTGAACTGGTGATCACCATCATGATTGCGGACTTGGCGGCCCACCCCATGGCCAGCCTGGATATCCCTTTGCTTCACGGGCTTTTGCCCATGCTGGCCCTGGTGGTGCTGCATCAGCTGTTTACCTTGCTTTCGTTAAAAAGCAAGCATATGCGTGCCTTTTTTAGCGGCACGCCCACAGTGGTGATTCGCAATGGAAAAATTGATGCCAAGGCCCTGGAAAAGCTTTGCTTTAACCTCAATGACCTGTTGGAAGAGATGCGCACGGGAGGCATCCTGTCCCTGACGGATGTGGGTACCGCCATCATGGAGACCAGCGGGAAGCTGAGCGTGTTTCCCCTTTCCCAGAAGCGGCCCGTGAATCCGCAGGACTTGAAGGTGGACACTGATTTGGAGGGGATTCCCTTAACGCTGGTGATGGATGGGCGGGTGGAGGACCACAACCTGCAGTTGGGAAAACTTTCTGTGGAGTGGCTGACGAAAAACCTTCAAAGCCTGGGATATTCACAACCGGAGCAGGTGCTGCTGTGCTATCTGGACACCGATGGCCAGATGACCGTACACAGTTATGGAGACGACCCGCCCAAACGCAAGCAAGCCCTTTCCGCCGAAAAGGTGCAGTGGTGAGCTATGAAAAGAGCTATTATTTTGATTACGGTGCTGACCACCTGTTGCCTGGTGGCCGCCCTCACCATGGATGGCACAGAGCGCCGCTCCGCCCAGGCCCATTTGCAAACCCTTTCCTTGTTAAAGCAGGCTGTGATTGCCCAGGACCTGGGCAGAGCCCAAGAATTACAGAAAGAAATACAAAAGGACTGGACAGCGGAAGTCATGGGCCTCAATTGCCTCATAGACCATCGGTTCACCCGGGAGGTGTCCTCCGCGTTGCTGCGGCTGGAAACAGCCCTTGAGCATCAATGGCCCAGGGGCGCCCTGCTGGCGGTGGGCGCCTTGGAAAGCGCCTTGCGGGATATTGAGGTCGCGGATTCTTTTCGTTTAGAAAATTTTTTGTAAGGCGAGGGAACGAAGCGGGCCCGCTCTCTATTCGAGAGGCTCGCCCTTTTCCAGCTTCATGATCTGCCCCACCCGCCGGGCGTGGCGCTCCCCGTCAAAATCCGTGGTCAGCCACTGCTGCACGATCATCTTGGCCAAACCGCTTCCCACCACCCGGGAGCCTAGGGCCAGCATATTGGCGTCGTTGTGCTGGCGGCTCAGCACTGCGGAAAAACAATCGCTGCAAACCACGCAGCGGATGCCCGGCACCTTGCTCACCGCCATGGCGATGCCCACGCCTGTGCCGCAGAGAACAATGCCCCTGTCACATTCGCCGCTGGCCACCGCATGGGCGGCCCGGGCCCCGTAGATGGGGTAATCCACGCTCTGGGGGCTGTTGGTGCCAAAATCTTGATAGGGCAAGCCCAATTCCTCCAACACCGCAAGCACATGGGGTTTCAATTCAAATCCGGCATGGTCGCACGCAATTGCGATCATTTTTTGTCCTCCTTCAAACGGTCCGCATAAAAAAGCAGCCCTTTCAAAGCTGAAAAAGCTGCTGGCTTACCTCTGCACTCACTTCAAAAACATCATCAAAATGGACATGGCCACAAAAACGCCGGTGCAGATCTTGGTGAGCAAGGCCAGCTTTGCCTCCATGCCACGGGCTTTGTTCTTGCCAAAAAAGGTTTCCGCCGCGCCGCTGACGGCGCCAATGCCGGTGCGCTCGCTGCTTTGCAGCAAAACCGTAACGATCATCACCAGCGCGGATATTAAAAGCAGGATTCCAACAATCAACTGAGCAGCATTCATCCTTGTGTGACCTCCTAATGGGTATGTTGACAAGTTATATTAGCACTAGCGGTGGGAAAAAGCAAGCCATTTCTTGCGAGGGCTACGCCATAAGGTACGCCATAACGGCGTAAACGCCTGGGTTCCCCTTCTTCGTCATAGGAAGGGGCACAAGATACAGCGTTTTTTGCCGAAATATCCGTTAAAAAATACAATGGGTAGTTGACATCCCTTGTCTTGGAATGATAGACTTTGATAGGCTGAGATGCTATTTTGGGGATTTTTGGCCTCTCCTTCCTCCCATCAAGCCAAAGGAGGCGGCGGCATGCCGTTTTTCAACGAAGCTACCGGGGCCCTTGCCTTTGAAAACGGGCTATGCCTTCTGAGTGGCTCGACCAAAAAAGAATTGGCGGAGGCCCTGGCCCGCCTGGGGGGCAGTGCGCCCACCTCTCCGGCCTGGGACCATCTGCCCTTTCCGGCGTGCCCGGTCAGCGGCGGCCTGTTGGCCCCTCTGTGTTTTGTGCAAGAAGACCGCTTGCGCGCCGTCACCCTTACCGTGGTGGCTGCGGGGCAAAAGCTGACCCCCACAGCCGAGCAGCAACGGGCCTTCCTCTTTGCCTGTTTTCACGCCAAAGACCCTTGCCCGGACACCCAGCGCAGCTGCGTGCTCCGCACAGACTTCGGATCTATCACCCTGAGTACCGATCCGCGCCTGGGTCATGCCCTGGCGCGGGTGACCTATGGGTAATCCCGGTTTGCCACACACAAGCTTGATTCATGACTCAAGGGAGGGAACAACGTGCAGGCGGCATTGGCCCCCATTATGCGTGACTACTTGGTCCGCTTTCAGCAAAGCGCCATCAAGGAAACCGGCCGCAGACCCCTGACCTTTCTGCGGACCCCCATGGATGAAAAGCTGGTTTTGCCCGGCTGCCAGCGGCCCGGGTACGCTTTTTGGCAACCCATCCCCTGGAAGGATGGCAAGGTGCCACTGGGCGAGGAGGCCGCGCTTTTCCATTCCAGCATTGTGGCCTATCTTTCCATGTGCCAGTTCTTAGAGATCCGGTTTCATCTGCCTGTGGCGCCCATGAACAGCCCCCTTTCCTTCCTGTATAACCGCGCCTTTGAAACCTATAAAAACACGGAGCAGGCCCCGCCTTCCAGGGCTTTCGAGGAGGCGGTGTTTTACGCGGAGCAGCATCCGGAGCTGCCGCTGAATTTCTGCATGGCGGCTACCTGCGACGGGGGGGACCCGCTGCTACTCTGCCTGCGGGCGGAGGATGGACAGGCCTTTATTTACCACAGCTATGGGGAAACGGAACCGCTATACCTAAAGCTGACCGTGGACCGGTTACTGCCCAAAATCAAGTTCATTTACGAATTTTGACTTCTTTAATAAATATGAGTGAAAGGACCCTCTGCCATGCTTGAAACCCCACGACAAAACAGCATTGTCAGCTACGGCGGCCAATCCAAGGCGGCCTTGTTGACCCTTGCCAAGCAGGCCTTTGCCCAGGCTGATTTTGTCGTGCCGGAACGCTTTGCCTCTTTTTTACCCCTGTTTCCTTTTGAACTCATTCAAAACATGAGCTATGTGGGCCGGGCCGAAGGGCGGGCCGCCAAGGTTTCCGCCCTTGGGTATTCCTGTGACCCTCAGGAATACCATCTGAAAATGCACCAGCAGCAGCCGGGCCTTTACAAAGGCGATAATTACCGCCGCAATTTTGACTATGAGGGCCGGTTCCAAGGCCGTGGCGTCTTTACTGTGGATGCCGCCTGGGTGTCATTCTTTCCCCAGTTTTCCCCCTTCATGGGAGAAAAACTGATGATCCATTTAATCGGCGGCGGTCACCAGGCGGTTGCCCTGCCGGAGAGCCTCAGCCCCAGAAGCTGCGCCTTGCTGAGAAATGTGGAAAAAAGCCTGCAACTGACCCAGCGGGCGGAGCAGTTCGCCCATTATGTGAAAACCCGGGTGAAGGCGGGCGACGCCTATGACCCGGAGGTCTTTGGCGCGGACTATTTGACCTCCACCGGCCTTTCCCCTGTGATGCTGCGCCAAAATGAGCTGGGCCGCATCCTGCAGGATTTAAGCATCGCCCGGAGTTTGCAAAGCGACCAGGGGTCTGCGGGGCTCTTTACGGAAAGCGCCAAGCGGGTGGAGAATTTAAACCAATATGTTCCCTTTTTGTATGCCTGCGACGCCTTTGAAACCACGGACGTCACCCGGCACACCGCCCGGCTGTTTCAGCCCTGTTTCCAAAGCCACCAGTTCATCAGCGATTTCTGGCTTCCCTATCAGGACCTGGGCGGCTACCTCAACCGGGAGACTATGACCTTGGACATGGCCCGCCTGTGCGAAGGGTATCAGATCGCCCCTGTTTATGATCCTGGCAGCAGGGGAGGCCGTTATCCAGATAGCCTGCGGGTGATTGTGGTGCGCGACCGGGAGCTGTCCCTGATGGTCAGCGATGTGCTGAGCAATCCGGCCTATGGGAGCGGCATGAACCCCTTGGGGATGATTGGCAAGCAGGTATTCATTCTGGACAGCCAGGAGCTGCTGCGCCAGCGGAAGCTGGCCCTGGAAGAGACGGACATCGTTGTCGAAAACACATGCCTCTCCTCCGAGGCCTATTTGCGGGCCGTGCAGCTCAGCGCCTTCCAGGAGTTCAAAGGGAACCTGGTGGACGCCATGTACCGGCGGGAGGCAGCCCTCTCCCAGCTTACGGAAGGCACCCGCCCCTATGAGCGGGCCAAGAACGCGCTGGATGAAAAGGTCCAGGCCCTGCAAAAGCAAGTGCTTTTGGCAGGCTCCCTTTGGAAGCATGGGCAGGTCAGCGGCTATGACGCGGATATCGACTATCTGCGGCGCAAACAGCTGGACCGGGAGGGCCTGCCCGAGGACGACCCCCATGAGTCCATCGCCTTCAGCCCGGACCCCCAGCGAGAGCAGAGCATCGAAAGCGGCTATGCCATGCGCAACAACGCCCGGCGCATGGCCTATCAAGATGCCTACCTGCCGCCCCCACGAGAGGAACCCTCGTCCCCGGCCCTTCCGCAGGAGGAGTCTCCCCTCCCGGACAAGCCGCCGGAAAACCTGGCGGTACCGGAATCCACGCCGCTGAAGCCTTCGCCGGAGGCCCCACCGGATGCTGCGCCGCTGGCGCCCGCCGCCAGCGAAGCTGCCGAAACTCCTGCGGAGGAAGCGCTTGTGGCCGAACCCCCTGCGGAGGAAGCCCCCGCTGCCCCGGACCCCCCTGCGGAAAAAACGGCCTCCCGTTCCCAGGCCTCCTTTCAAGACCTCACCCACAAGCTGGTCACTTCCGCCGATCCTTCCGCCCCCAAGCTGGCCTATATTGTCCGCCGGGACAGCGAGCCCAAAATTGCGGTGAACAACAAGGCCGGGAAAATGGCGGCTTTGCCGGAGAGAAAGCCCAAGGAAAAGCCCTGACCTCTTTCGCCGGCATTCAACATTTTGGCTTTTACTTCGATCAGGAGGAGGGCCGCCCATGAGCCAAAAAAACGTTCTCAAGGGAATGCAAATTTCCCGCGTGATCCCTTACCGGGACCCGGACGCCCAATTTGCGCTGGTGGGTGCCGATGGCAACGGACAAAACGCGTACCTGCCGGTGGGCGAAAATATGCTCAGCCGCCACCTGTTGCTGCTGGGCAGCCCCGGCACCGGCAAAAGCAACCTGATGGCTCACCTGCTCCGCAATGTCCGGGCCAACCTGATGGACCAGGATGTAATGGTGGTGCTGGACCCCACCGGGGAATACTATGCCGCTTTTTACCAGCAAGGGGATATCGTGTTCGCCGACGACGCCCGGGCTGGCGATCAAGACAAAACCGAGGCCTGGAACCTCTACGCGGAGCTGTGCGAGGAGGACCGGGTGATTGAGGATGCCTCCGCCCTGTGCGATCTGCTGTTTGACGAGCGCATCCGAAGCGCGGCGGAGCCTTTTTACGCCAGCGCCGCCAGAGATTTGATGATGGCGCTGATCGTATACCTGCGGCGCAAGGGCGAGGAGGAACTGCAAAACAACCTGGCCCTTCGGGAGCTGATTGACGGCTTTGATTTTGACAGCATGCGCGCCATTTTGGAGCAGGAGCCGGACCTGCGGGCCCTGGCCGCTTATTTGAACAAGCCGGACAGCGCGGAGACCCTGGGCGTGGTGGCGGCCTTGCAGCAGGCCACCCGGGAGCTATTGCAGGGCCGGTTTTGTCAAGACGGGACTTTGGGTATGCGGCCTTTGGTGCGCGGCAAGGGCGGCAAGGTGATCTTCGTCTGCTACGACCCCTCCCATGGGCCTGTGCTGCGGCCCATTTACGCGGCGCTATTGGATGTTTGCTTGCAGGAGGCGCTCAGCCGCACCCAAAACGAGGGCAGCGTCTACCTGTTTTTGGACGGCCTGGCCGGATTTCCCCCCCTGTCTCATTTGGAAGATGCCCTGCTGCTTGGCCGCAGCAAGGGCCTGAAAATCATTCTATCCACCATCGGGGTGAGCCAGCTCCTCAGCTGCTATGGCCCGGCGGTAGCCCAAAGCTTGCTCTGTTCCTTCGGTACCACCGTGGCCTTCCGCCTGCATGACCGGCCCAGCCGGGAGTATGTAAAGGGCCTGTATGGCCGCCACCGGGTGGTGGAAAGCTTCACCTCCTCGGTGCAGGTCCGCGGCATTGTGGAGCAGGTGATGGACCAGTACATCGTGGAGGACGAGGACCTAACCGCCTTGCAAACGCACGAATGCATCATTTCCACCATGCACTATCCGCCCTTCTGGTTCCGGGTGAAGCCCTATGGAGGGTGAGCCGCTTGGCTCAGCAAAAAAGGCCTTCCGCAAAGAAGCGGAGGGCCTTTTTCTATAAGCGTTTCTATGGCGTTCCTGGGGGTTACCTAAAAATTTGAATGGTCAGCACGCCCCGGCCATCGCTCTCCGCCTCAATGCGCAACGGAAAATCATAGTCGTTGCGGAAAATGAGGTTCAACGCGGTGGTGCCTACGGCCGCGTCACAATGCTGGGGCAGGTACCGGGCGCTGCCGGGGCCGTGGGGCCGCCGCTGCAGAATAGTGATACCCGGAAGTTGCCGGATGGTGTTGTACATGGTGCTGCTGCTTTGGCAGGTGCCGCCGCCGGAGCCCAGCTGGCTGCCCCCGTCAATCAGCACCGGCGCGGGGAAATACCCGTTGGACTTTTTATAAGGGCCAATGTGGGCGTTGAAGTCCAGCGTCTCCCCGGGCTGCAGGGTTCGCGTCATCAGCTCGCAGCTGCGCACAATGTTTTTGCAGCGGCCATCATTGCCCACCGCGCCGGTGCCATAGGCAAAGTAGCTGGTAAAGGCCGCGATGGGGGTCTGGTCGCTCATGGGGTCCAGGGTGGGGGCAACGACGGTCATTTGGGTGAGCAGCCGCGCATCCACATAGCCATAGCTGCGCCAATAATAAATTTTGGCAAAGCCGCTCACAAATTCAATCACGCAAATTTTATTCCCCTGGCCCAGGATGATGTCGTTCACATCCGCATTCAGATCCGGGGCTTTATATACTTTTGCGTCCTGGGTCAATGTAGCCACATAGGCCATGGGCATCACCCCATAGGGCGGGGTGCTTGCCGGGTCCAGCACGGTGCAATTTTCGTCAATGCAGGTCCGCAGAATATACCCGACGGCTCCCTCATACTCAGCCAATACAAAGGCGGGGTAGACCTTATAAATGGTCACCTCTTCTCCCTTGTTGACCATGCCCATGGCCTGGCTGTCGGTATCCTGGGCATAGCGCAGGGTGACCGAGGCGCCGGAGGACGTCATCAGCTTGATCTTGGTACGGTACAGGGGGGTGAGTCCGGCGATGCTGGGCGCGCCCAGGTCCTCCCCGTCCACTTCCGCCACGGCCTCGTCCTCGTCCACGGGCAAGTCTTCCTCTGCCACCCCTTCGTCGATGGCCTCTTCCAGCAGGGTCTTTTCCTCCACTGGGGGGCTGGCGGCGGGGGCCGCGGCCGCCTGCGCCTGGGCCAAGCCTGGCAACGGCAGCGCCAGCAGCCCGCAGAGCAACAGCAAGACCCAATTTCTTCCACGCATCATCTGCGATGTTCACTCCTTATTCTTGGCGGCCTCCCTGGCGCATCCCAGCATCCGCCGCTTCCTCCATTATATCACAATTTATTTTTCCGCAAACCCATCTCTCCAAAGTTTACACCCATGGGCTTGAAACCTATATTTTTGGCCGCTTTGGTTGACTTTCCCAAAAAACCTGCTACAATAAATAACAGCATCCGCGCTTTTACATTTTTTTTCAGTGTTTTCCGTACCATGCGAGTTTCAATGATTTTGAAAGGATGAAACCCATGCAAGTTTTTACCGCCCGTTCTTGTGAAACCTTTGATGTGGACTTTCTTTGTGACGAATTAGCCCGCCAGGTCAAAGAAAATGTGACCTTCGGGGAACGCACCATGGGCATTGCGATTTGCGATTCCACCATCAACTACCGGGGCGTCATGAAAAAGCTGTCCGAAATGTATTCTTTCCCCATCTATGGGGCCACGGCCCTGTCCTTCATCCGCATTGAAACGGAGGAGGATATCAGCGTCAGTTTCATGCTCATCACCGGGGGGGAAGAGCTGGTGGGTTCCATGGCCCTGTCCGAGCCCCTGACCTTTGACAACAAGGAGCGGGTGATCCGGGATACCTTTGCCCTGGCCCGGCAGCGCCTGGGCAGCGACCCCAAGGTCATCATCACCCTGCAGCCCTACAGCCTGGACATCACGCCGGATTACACCACCCATGTGCTGGACAGCGCCTCCGGCCATTGCCCCATCTATGGCGCCGTGTCCTCCAGCGACCTGGAGACCAACGACTCCGGCGTTTTTGTGGACGGCGAGTTCTTTCCGGACCGATTGCTGATCAACCTGCTGGGCGGCGGCATCCAGCCCCTCTTCGCCTGCGCCACAGCCAAGTTTTCCATCCCGGATAGCAGTACGGTCATCACTCAGGCGGACCGTCATATCGTGCAGCGGGTAGGCGATTGCACCTTTTTGGAGTACATGAAAAAATGTGGCCTGGCCACCGGCATTCCCAGCGGACTTAACAGCCTGATCGCGGTCTATGCTTCCAGCCCGGTGATGATCTACGAAAAGGGCCGCTGTGAGGAGACCCAGAAGGTCCGCAACATCATTGACATTGACTATGAAACCGGCGCGGTGACCTTCACCGGCGAAATGCCCGAGGGGTACCAGCTGGCCATTTGCATCCTCAACCGGGAGGAAATCATCAAATCCTCCACGGACTGTTTTCAGGAAATGGTGGAGAAAATTGAGGCCAACACATCAGAGCAGTACCGCTATTCCACGCTGTTTTCCACCAGCTGCGGCGGCCGCTACCTGGTGATGTCCGGCGATACCAGCGTGGAGGGGAATTTCATCACCAATACCCCGGCGCTGAAGCATTTGGCCTCCTGTGGCTTCTATGCCATGGGGGAAATTTGCCCGGTGTCCGTACAGGACGGCATCGCCGAAAACCGGTCCCATCACTCCTCCATTACGTTGATGGCGCTGTAAACCCTTCATACCCCCTGTGAGACGCGGCAAAGATAGGATGATTTCGTGCAAGAAGATTATTTTAGCCTGCAACAAAAGTACAAGGATGCTCTCCGGGAGTGTGAAAACCTACGGCGAAAGGTGGTCCGCCTGGAGAGGGACAAAAAGTACAACTCCGTGATGACGGAACTGATTGAGCGCATGCGGGACTTCAACGCGGAGGAGAAGGAACGCCAGGCCCTCTACAATCAGTTGCTGCTGGATAACTGCCCGGATATCATCCTCATTTTTGACAACCATTTGCAATGCATCTTCGGCACCACCCTGGCCAGTTCCTTTTTAGGGTATTCCACCCCCTCCGATTTGCCGGGCAAGCTGTTACATGCTTTGTTCTCCCGTAAGTTCCCCGAGGACTGGTGCCAGCGGCTGCTCAAGATTTGCGGCGATGCGGTGAACCAGCAGCTCTCCGCCCGCCGCACGGAAAAAATCCCCACGGACGCAGGGGAGCCCCAGCACATCCAGGTCAGCGTTTCCCCCGCCATTGACCAGAACGGCAAGACCATGGGCGCGGTGGTGGTGTTGGATGATTTAACGGAGATCATCTCCCTGAAAGAAAAAGCAGAGCAATCCTCCTCCGCCAAAAGCGCCTTCTTGGCCAACATGAGCCATGAGATCCGCACCCCCATGAACGCCATCAAAGGCATGACCGACCTGCTGCTCATGACCACCCTGGATGAGGTGCAAACCAAATACCTGCAAAGCATTTCCTCCGCGTCCACCACTTTGATCAAGATCATTAACGATATTTTGGATTACTCCAAAATCGACGCGCAAAAAATGGAGCTTATTCCCCAGGAATATGATTTTGCGTCCCTGGTCCATGACATCACCAGCATCATCTACCTGAAGGCGTTTAACAAGCGCATCCATTTTGTGGCGGATATTTCCCCCACCATTCCCGCCATGCTGTGGGGGGACGAGTTGCGCATCAAGCAAGTGCTGCTCAACCTGCTCAACAACGCGGTGAAGTACACCGTGGAAGGGTATGTGATGCTCTCCGTTACCGAGGAGCGGGTGGATGAGGACCAGGTCCTATTGCATTTTTCGATTCAAGACACCGGCCTGGGCATCAAACCAGAGGAAAAGAGCAGCCTGTTTGACGTGTTTGGCCAGCTGGACATCATGAAAAACCGCACCAGCGAAGGCACGGGCCTGGGGCTTCCCATCTCCAAGCGCATCGTGGACCTGATGGGCGGCGATATGCAAGTGGAAAGCGAGTACGGAAAAGGAAGCCAATTCTCCTTTTCTATTCTACAAAAGGACCTGCACAAAGGCCCCTTGGTCCATTTGGAAAACCTGGCCCATGACGCCCGGGCCCTGCTGCTTAGCGATGCCCGCTGCGATGTGTGCGGCATCATTTTTGACAGGCTCCAGGCGGATTTTGTCTGCTGTGAAAGCGCGGAAGGCTTGTCCCGTTTGGAGGGCAAACCTTTTACCCACGTGTTTTACCAATACCATGGGTGGCGGAGCTTTCCCTGGGCAGACCAGCCCCTCCTGGCCAACGCCCGAAAAATCGCCCTGATGGACCTGAGCGAAGGCTCCCAGCCCGTGGAGGCGGGCCATGCGGTGCTGTATGAGCCGGCCTGGGTGCTGCCTGTTTCCAAATATTTTTTGGCGCAGAACGTGTCGAACGCCCAGCAGCGCCACCACGATAGGTCCCGCATTGGCCCCTTCAAGGCCCCCTCTGCCCAGGTGCTGATTGTGGACGATTACGAAATCAACCTGGTGGTCTGCTATGAAATTCTCAAACACTATGACATTCTGGCCGAAACAGCCATCAGTGGGCACGTGGCGGTGGAAATGTGCCAGGACAAAAAATATGACCTCATTTTTATGGACCATATGATGCCTGAAATGGATGGGCTGGAAACCGCGGCCAAAATCCGCAAGGAGTCCCGGTTGAACAAAGAGACCCCCATCATCGCCCTGACGGCCAACGCCATTATGGGCATGAAGGAGGTCTATCTGGCCGGGGGGATGAACGATTATATCTCCAAGCCCATTGAACTGGACGAGATGAACCGCGTGCTGTTGGAGCATTTGGACCCGGCGAAAATCAAGCACCAGGAATAGGAAGGCGCTCTGTGCGCCGCCAGACGCCCAGGAGGTCAGAGCCCCTGGGCGGTTTTTTCTACCCTGGGCCGCAGGGTGCCCCCGATGTCGAAGTGCTTTTCTTCGCCCACCTGTCCGGCCAGGCGGAAGGCAGGGCCGTCTTGCTGCAGGGCCAGGCGCACCTCCGCGCCGGGCAATACCTCCCGGGTGTAGTGGATCAGCAGGTGCGCGATCTCCTGGTCTTTCATGGCTTCGATGCCAAGGCCATTGCACAGCCAGTCCGCGTAGCGGGTGTTGTTCACATGGCCGTTGATGTCAATTTCTGTATACTGGGGCTGCCGCAGGGAAAAAACCGCGGGGCTTTCTAACAGTGGAATGTTTCCGGGCATATCCAGGGGCGCTTGCAGGTCGGAGTTGTCCGGCAGGCTGGCAAGGGCCGCCTGGGGCATGGCCATCTTGCGCGCCACAAAGTCCATCAGCAGCCAAAGGGTGCCGGCCTTGCCGATGACCTGCCCTGCCGCGTCATACAGCACATAATACCGGGGAAAGAACCAGCGCTTGTTGGCCATGGGAAAGGTTTCCACCCGCACTGTTTCCCCCGCGCAGGGGTAGCGGTCCATCACCAGCTCCGTGCGGGACAGCACCCACACCAGATTGTCCTGGATGAGCCTCTCCCGTCCACAGCCCAGCAGGTGGGCGTGCATGCCCGCCAGCTCTTGCAGGGTGGCCAGGATATCGCTGGGACGCCAAGCGCCGCTTAGATCGCAGTGGGTGGTGCGCAGCAGGAAGGTCTCGCTGTAGGTTTTGAGGGCAGTGGCGGTGGACATGCAAAAACCCCTTTTTGAAAATATTTTAGGGCTCCTTGGAAGCCTCCGGGGTGGAGGGGATGGGGTCCTCTTTGCCTTGGCTGAACCGGCGGTACACCGGAAGGCCAAAAACCAACCCCATCACCAGGTATACTACCATCACCGCCACCCGCTGCAAGAGGGAGACGGCCACGCCGTTTTGAAACAGCGCGCCCATCAGCAAGGTGGCTGCGCCCATGACGCTTTCCTTGATGCCGATATTCCCCGGCACAATGGCCACAATGCTAATCAGCCAGGAAACGCTGTTATAAAACAAAGCCTCGTAGAAATGGATGGGCATACCAATGGCCTGGAAGCACACCATGTACAGCAGCAGGTGAAACAGGTTATTGGCCACCAGGCAGCCCAGCAGCTTGAGCAGCAGGGCCTTGCTTCGCAGCAGGGCATTGAAGCCCTCCACCACGTCCCGGAGCAGAGGGACCTTTTGCAGGATGCGGGGGTTCTTCCCCTGCACCGCCAGGGAGAACCCCAAAAAGACAGCCAGCACCAGGGACCCCACGGCCCAGAGCACCCATAGCGTTACCGGCCACTGTCCCTCCAAGGCCCCTAGGCAGACCAGGGCGGCCAGGATTTGCAGCAGGGAAAACGCCACGCCAAAGACGATGTTGCCTGCCGCCATGCTGATGGATTTGGTGTAGGCCAGGCCCTTCACCCGCTTGTAATAGGCGGCGGAAAACACCAGGTCCGCCCGCAGGGGCAGCACATAGGCCATGGCGTTGCTCACAAACACCACCCCCATCCAGTCCGTCAGGCTGAGAGGCAGGCGGTAGGTTTGCAGGAGCACCAGGTGGTAGACACAGTTGACCAAGCAGCCCAGAAAGGCCAGCAGCAACAAGAGCCCAACGGTCTGCCAGGGGAGGAACAGCAGCTTTTGCATGTCCGCTCGGTTTTCATACACATACAAGATCAGCAGCCCCAGCAGCACCACAAACAGCGCCAGGGACGCCCATTTTTTCCAGTCTGGCTTTTTCAAGCGGAAAGGCCTTCTTTCACAAGCGTACCCTTTTACTTTTTGGGCTGCATCCGCAGCCACCGGGCCAAAATCAGCATGGGGTCGATGCGGTATTCCGTGTGCTCATGGGCGGGGGCGGCCATGATCTCCTGGTACTCCTCCTGGGAGAGGCCCAGCTTTTGCCGGATGTCCGCCAGATAGTCCGCCATCATGGCCTCGTCATACAGCGGCTCGGCCAGCTCTTTCAGGGCTTCTTCCCGGGTCATCTGCCCGCTGGCGATCATGCTGCTCAAATGGGAGGTGCGCTTGTCCACCCCGAACTTGGAGGGGAACCACACCAGCTGGGTGAAGGCGGTAAAGATGTTTTCCAGATGCTTGCGGCCATAGTACTGAAAACCGCAGAAGTCTTTAAGCTCCTGGAAGGCCCTGGCCCGGTTGTAATCAATGTAGTTGAGGGGGCGGGGGCTTTGGATGCCCAGCACAAACTGGTCCCACACCCGGCGGTAGGCGGTGAGGAACTTCAGCTTAGCAAGGGGCGTGGAGCCAAAACGGCGGTTGATGTCCCGCATGTTTACCACATCCATAGCGGTATGGGTGTTGCCCCGCTGCAAAATGCACTCCAGGGCCCAATTGCCGCCGCTTAGAAAATACTTGATCTTTTTCTGGCGCATCAAAGCATAGATTTCCGCGAACAGCACATTGTCCTGGGGGGCTGCCAGGTTGGCCACGCCTGCCTTCATGTAAGCTTTGCTGAGGCCATAAAACTGCACCGGGTCCGGGGTCAGCACCAGATAGTCGATGCCTGTTTTTTCCACCAGGCGTCGCAGGTTTTCCTGGCTGATTTGGGTGTCAAAACCATCGTCGATGTGCACGCCCAAAATGCGCAGGCCCAGCTTGTGGCCCAAATACAGCAAATAACTGCTGTCCAGCCCGCCGGAAAGCCCCATGATGCAGTCGTAGGGTTTTCCCTGGCCCTCTTGTTTCACTGCGGCCACCAAAGCCGCCAGTTTTTCTTGCCCCTGGGCGCCCGGAAAATACAGGCTGTCCCGTTCCGTCAGGGCTGTGGTGCAATAGTTGCACTGGCCTTTTTCATCAAAACGAATGGTGGGGTCGGAGGCATTGTCCATTACGCATCGGGTACAACGGATCAGCTCTTTCATGAGGCCATCCCCTTCTTTTGGCTCAAGTTCAAAATGAGCGCCGTTTGTTATGATAAGGGAAAAGGAAGCGTTTGGCAAGAGCGGCCTACAGAACCCCAACCCCCTTGGCAACGTTCACAATAAAATCCTGCACGTTAGTCACCATAGAAATGGCGCTGAGGCTGCCCCGGTCGGCCAGCTTGTTGGTGGCAAACTCCGAGATGTCAATGCTGTAAATAAACAGGGGCCGAACCTTGCCGCTGACCACACGAAAACAGGGGGCCATGTTGCCCGTGGCAATGGTGTGCAATTGCGTGGCCAGGCAGATGATGGTGGTGGCTTTTTTGACGATGCTTCGCATGGCGGTTTGCCCTTCGTAGGCGCTGTGAAGGACCTCCGGCAAGGGGCCGTCATCCCGGATGGAGCCGGTGAGGACAAACGGAATTTGGTTTTTTAGGATGGCGTAGAGGATGCCCTCCTGGATATTGTGGTCCGCAATAAAGGCAGCCATGCTACCGCTGCGGCGGACGGCGTTGATGGTGTCCAAATGATTGTAATGCCCGTTGGGCATTGTTTTTTGGGTGTAAATATCCTGCCCCAGGGCGGTGCGCAAAAAGCTGGCCTCCAAATCATGGGTGGCCAAAGCGTTCCCTGCCAGAAGGCCATGCACATACCCGTTTTCCACCAGTCTTTGCATGGCGTTGCGGGCGTCGTGGTCAAAGGCAAAGGCGGGGCCCATCACCCAAACCACATGCCCGTGTTCCCGCTCATGGCGGAGCAAATCATACAAAGTGTCGTAATCCCGGGAGAAAGAAGTTTCCCGGGACCGGTTCTGGCGGAAAACAAATTGGTCCTCCGCGCGGCCCTCCAGGGCCTGAAAGCCATTGGCATGCAGATAGATTCCGTCCTCGCCATTTTCACTTCGCCCCAAAACCACCCGGTCCCCCAGGCGCACATTGCGCATCTCCAGCACATCCAGCCTGCCACTGGGCCGCAGGACGACGGCGCAATCCATCCGGCTTTCTTCCGCCAGATGCCAGGTTTCGTCGATTTTGAAATACTCGGGATACATGGAGGTGCTGTGGTAGTTTTCGGGCACGACGCCGTCCCTGTCGCAGGTTGCGAAGCGCACATCAGGCGCTTGCAAAAAACGATCTTGAGTAAAATCCGGGGCGTGGTAGGCCGGCATGGTAAAAGCCATGGTGTCTCTCTCCTTTGTAAAGGCAGGGCCTCTGTCAATACCCGATGCGCAATCCAAATAACAAGATGAGCGAGGTGACCGCCAAATTCACCAGCTGGATCTTCCAGGTGAAGCGGAACCACTTCCCATAGCTGACATGGGCAATGGACAGGCCGATCAACAGAGCCACATTGGTGGGGTAAAACACGTTAGAAAAGCCGTCGCCAAAGGCAAAGGCCAAAACGGCCAGCTGCCTGGACATGCCCACGATATCAATCATGGGCATGATCAACGGAATGAGCAAAAAAGCCTTGGCCGAGCCGGAGCTGATGGCCAATTCCAGCAGCAGCACCAGCAGGTAGATGAACAGAATGGTCCAATCCTTGGGCTTATCCGCGATGAAGCTGACCGCGCCATGCAAAATGGTATCCATGACCGCGCCTTGCACCAGAATATAGCGGATGGAGCTTGCCATCAGCAGCAGCACCACGGCGGGGGCCAGGGTTTTCATGCCTTGCAGAAACCATTTTCCATATTGCCTTGGGCTTGCACCGGAGATGCGGACCGAAACAAAACTGGCGGCAAAAAACATGATGGCGGTCAGGGGCAGCACCAGGTCTGAAAGCGCGGGGATCAGTCCAAAGGTGATGAGGCAGACCAGGCCGCATCCGATGATGATAGCAAAAGCACCCAGAGCCCGGTCCATGCGAGGATCCTTCGCGTTTTTTTCCATGGTGGAAGGGGAAAGAGACGGTGGGTTTTGGCGTTCCAGCTTCTTGGCATAGGTGATTAAAAAAACGAGCACCGTGGCGTAAATAATGACAAAGGAAACCGCCCGTAGCCAAAGGCCCGAAAACATCGGCAGTCCGGCCAGGTTTTGGGCCACGCCCACGGTGAAGGGATTCATCACGCCGCTGGAAAAGCCAAAGCCCACGGCCAGCAAGCTCATCCCCAGGCCCACCAGCACATCCCATCCCATGGCAATGGACAGGGAAATGGCAATGGGAATCATGGGAATGCACTCTTCAAAAGAGCCGATCAATGCGCCCATGGACATCATCAGCAGCGTCACCAGCGCCAACAGCAGCCACCGGTTCCGGCGGAATTTAGCGGCCACCACAACCAGCATGTGATTGAGCACCCCTGCGTTTTCCAGGTTCACAAAGGAGCCTGCCACCACCAGTAGAAAAACCACAATCAGCGCCAGCAGGCTTCCGCCTGGGTCGCCCAATACCAGAAGTGGCGACAAAAGCGCTTTCCAAAGCGGAATCCCGCCCTGCACCGGCGCGAAGGAATCCGCAATGATGGTTTCTTTGCCGTCCACGATGCTGCGGGCGTACTGACCGCCCGGCAACACAGCGCAAAGAATGAAAGCGGCCACCATAAACGCGGCCAAGATCACAAAAGCGGTCACAAAGCTGCGAAGCTGCACCTTGCCCAGGGACGCCTTTGCCAGTCCATGATTTTCTTCCATGTGAATCCCATCCTCTTTGGTCGATTCCGGCAGTGCCCGCAGGGCGGTCACCGGCTGGGAAAATGCGGGAAGCTCTGTTTCATTCTGACAATCATACCATGTTTCCCTGTGGATGTCCATGCTGGCGGGGTTTGCCAGCCTTTGCGGCGATCGGCGCGTTGACAGACGCGCCAAAAAACGATAAGATACAACTATCTATGGCATTTTTGCAGGCAAAATGAATCGGCACAAAAGTGCCATGAAAAAACAAACGGAAAGGGGCGGTGTGGGTTGGAGAAAAAAGCACCCAGGGGGAGAACCCTCCTTTGCGCCGCCCTGTGGCTGCTGGCCCTGGCGTCCCTGGCCATCCAGTGGGATGTGGTTCCGGCCGATGGCGTCCGTCTGTTGCCCTTGGGCTTGGTGGGCGGGCTGGTGATGGCCTTGTGGGCTACCTTCGTTTTTTGGCGGCTGCGTTCCATGGACAGGCCTTTTGGCAAAACGTCCCTTTGGCTTCTGGGGTTGCTGCTGGCTGGGGTGCTGACCCTGGGGCAGAGTTTCGCGGCCCTGGGCACCACGGAGTTGTTCACCGGCAGCAGGCTGGCCCTGGGAAAGGCTTTGCTCTTTTTTGCGGGCCGAGTGGCCCTGTACTATGGGAGTATGCGTTGGCTGCAATTGGCGCTGCGCGGAGCAGCTGCGACAAAGGGAGAAGAACGTCTCCTTCCGGGCTTTTTTACACGCCCAAAGGCCTGGCTTCTGCTGGCGGGGCTGTTGCTGCTGTGCTGGCTTCCTTATTTCATCTGCACCTTTCCAGGGGTGGTCAGCAACGACAGCATCACGCAGCTGAAAGAGATTTTTGGGGTGGTACCCCTGTCCAATGGAAACCCGGTATTCCAGACGTTTTTGGTGGCGGTTTTTGCTCGGCTGGGCCTGCTGCTGGGCAGCCCGGACGCGGGCGTGGTCCTGTACTGCTGCGGGCAGGCCCTGCTGATGGCGCTGCTCCTGGGATATGTGCTGCAAACCATGGCAAAGGCTTCCCCGCCCCGCTGGCTGCTATGGGCCTCCCTGGCGTTTTTTGCCCTGTGCCCCATCTTTCCGCTGTTTGCGTTCTGCGTAGGCAAGGACACCAATTTTGCCATGGCGGTGCTGCTTTTTTCGCTGATGGTGTGGCAGGCCCTTCAGCTTTCTAAGGAAGCAAAGGCCCCTCCCGTCTGGCTGTACCTGGGGCTTTGCGGTTCCGCCGCCCTGGCGCTCCTGCTGCGCAACCCCGGAGCCTATTTGGTGATGCTGACGCTGGCGCTGCTGCTATTGTGGAGTCTGCTCAACAGAAAGCGGGAAAAGGCCCGGTACACCCCCCAGTGGCCCCTGCCCGCCACGGCCCTGGCCTGCAGCCTTGGCCTGTGGCTGGCGCTGCACCTTTTCGTGCTGCCCTCCCTTCACGCCCTGCCCATGCCGGAGACCGAGGAGCTTTCTCTGCCGTTGCAGCAGGTGGCCCGGGTGGTGGCCTCCCAGCCGGAACGGCTGGCCCAGGAGGAGAAAGACATCATCGGCGCGGTGATGGACTATGACAAGATCAAACCCGAGTATCAGGGCGAGCTCAGCGATGCCATCAAACTTCTGTGGAAGGAGGACGCCACCCGGCCGCAGAAGCAGGATTTTTTTAGGCTCTGGGTGAAACTGGCCCCCCGGTGCCCGACCACCTATTTCAGCGCTACCTTTCACAATGTGTACGGGTACCTGTGCCCGGGATATCTTTCCGTCATCAAGCCCACGCTGCTGATTGGCAAGCAGGGCCGCACCACGGAGATTGACGCTTTCTTTCCTTTCTCCGTGAATCCAGCCAGCCAGGGGTTATCCTCCGCCATGGACGGACTATCCGGCTTTCCCCTTTCCCGGGTCCTTCTGTCCCCCGGCCTGTATGGCTGTATCACCCTCTTCGCCTTCGCCACATTGCTCTGTTCCCGGCAAAAGGGGCTGTTGCTGGCGGCGGTGCCTGCGGTGTTTTCCCTGGCGGGGTGCCTGCTGTCCGCGGTGAACGGCTATTTCCGCTATGCCATGCCCCTGTATTTCAGTGCCCCCCTGTTGCTGGCTCTGTGCGCCCAGGCCCTGTCCCATTCTAAAGAGCAAGGAGAAACAACGAAATGAAGCTGCTGATTGCGCTGCCCTGCTATAACGAAGCGGAAAAAATCACCGAGGTGCTCCGCGCCATTCCCTTGGAATATGAAGGCATGGATGCCGTGCGCCTGCTGGTGGTAGACGATGGCAGCCAAGACGACACCGCCCAGCTGGCCTTTGCCGCCGGGGCCACGGTGATCCGGCATAAGCAAAACAAAGGGCTGGGCCAGGCCTTTCGCAGCGCGGTGGATTTTGCCATCGACCACGGCTATGATGTGATGGTGAACATGGACGGGGACGGCCAGTTCGATGCCAAGGACATCGCCCGGCTGATCGCCCCCATTGTGAACCAGGAGGCGGATTTTGTCACCGCCAACCGCTTTTTGGAGAAGGGAAAAATCCAGCATATGCCCGCCATCAAGCGCTGGGGCAACGGGGCCATGAGTTGGCTCATCAGCCGCTTATGCGGGCAGAGGTTTTCGGACGTCAGCTGCGGCTTCCGCGCCTACAGCCGGGAAACGCTGCTGAAAATCAATTTTTACGGGCGCTTCACCTATACCCAGGAATCCTTTATTTGCTTCCACTTTCAAAACTTGACCATGAAGGCGGTGCCCATCAAGGTCACCTATTTCCCGGACCGAAAAAGCTATGTGACGGGCAGTATCTTCAAATTTTTCAAAAAGACCAGCGGCATCATTCTGGGCCTGATGCGGGACTATTACCCCATGCGCTTTTTTGGCATGATTGGCGGCCTGTTCTTGATCCCCGCGCTGATCTTCGGGCTCATGTTCCTCATCCACTACTTCCGGGTGGGCTATTTCTCCGGCTATTTGTTTGCAGGCCTCATTTCCGGGTTCTGCATCCTCATTTCCATTCTGATGTTCTCCTTTGGCGTGGCCATGGAAAGCATGGTGCGCATCAACCGGAACGAAAACCGCATCCTGTACCAGGTGCGCAAGAACGCGGCCACCCTCCCGGATGAAAAGCCGGAGGTCCTTTCCCAGTGAGGGCGCGGCGTGCCATCCATCCGGCGAGGAAGGGGAGAAAGAACCCATGCTGACGGAGACAGCCGCCCTGTGGCGGGACCTGCTGGGCACCAGCTGGCTGGATGTGGGCAATGCCTGGCGGAACCTCTTTTTGTTGAGTTGCGCCTTGCAGGCCCTGGCCCTGGGAACCGCCTTTGCCCTGCACGGCTGGTGGACCAGGAAAAGCCGCTTTGCCTGTTTTTGGACGGGAGCTGCGGCAACGCCCTTCCTGCAATATTTGTGGACCCTGGCGCTGGCGGCCCTGTGGCCCCATGCGCCCAAGCTTGTATACATCGGTGTGTTGCCTGCCCTGGCAGGGGTATACCTGCTGGGCGCCCTTCTGGTCCACCGCCAGGCCCTAAGGCCCGCCCTGGTCCGTGGGCTTGCTTTTGGCAAACGCCTGTGCACCTTCGACAAACCCGCCCTGGTTTCCCTTTGCTTTGCCCTGGCCCTGGCGGCCTTGCTGCTGCCCATGACAGTGCGGCTCTGTGGCAGCATGAACGCGGCCAACCCTGCCGATTCCGGAGAATACATGGGGTTGGCGCTTCGCTATACGGAAACCCGCGATTTGGGACAGCTGCTGGACAAGGAGGAAGCCACCGGGAAGTTTCGGGGCAACAGCCATTTCCCCTCTTTGGAATTGTACATGGTGCAAGGGCTGATGCATACCGGAGGAGAGTCCTTTGGCTATCCCAGCGACAAACCCATGCTGTTTGGCATTGGGCTGCTGAACTTTTACATGATCGGGGCCTTTTTGGCCTTACTGACGGTGCTGTGCCACCAACGGAAGCGCTGGGTGCTGCTGGGCGCGCTGCTTTTCAATCTGGTGCCAAACCTGTTTGACTCCATGGCCAGTGCCCCAAGGGACATCTGGCGCATGCTGGCGCTGCTGCTGGCCTCGTTGTATTTTGCCGGGCTGTCGCCCCGGGGGACGTGGAAAAGCTACCTGGGCAAGCTGCTTTGCACCGCCGTGATTTGCTTTGCCGTGATGAGCGCCCATGTGGTCTGTTTTGTGGTGCTCCCCTTTATCGTGGTGGCCTGGGTGTTGGCCGCTTGGGTCCAGTTGGCCCTGGAAGGCAAGGGGCTGCAGCTGCGCGGGCTTTGCGCCAGCGTGGGCATAGCCCTGTTTGGGGCGCTGGGTACTTTGGCGGGCTTTGCCGGGAACCTGTGGTGCTATTTCAAATGGGGCGAAATGTCCCCCTGGCGGCTGATGACCACGTACACCTCCGCGCCTTGGTATAGCGCGTACATGGCTGGGGAATATAAGCTGGAGGAAACCACCACCCATTTGAACTTTTTTGCGGACTGGCAGGGGATGGTCTATGGCCATGCCACCCCGGTGGGGGTATGGGGCGTGCGGCTGGCCCTGGTGGGGCTGGGATGCGTGCTGGCGGCCCTTCTTTGGCGGAAGCGGTCCCGGCGGCGCGGCCTGGGCGCGGGTGGATCAGCGCAGGACCATGCTGCCGCAACGGGAATCCAGGTAGCAAGCCGCCTGGGTTTTGCGGCGCTGCTCACCCTGTGCACCCTGGCCCCCATGACGGGGCTACTAGACAGCAAGCTGTACAGCTTTTCCGGCTCCTTTGCGGCCCTTCCCCGATATACCCTGCAATGGTTTCTGTGGGCCGCCGTGATGATCTGTTCTCTGCTGGCCTCTTTAGAGGCTGTGTGGCCTGCCTTTTGCCAGTGGGCCAATTCCAAACTGAGCCGGGTACGGGCTGCCCGGTGGCGGGACATCCCGTGGATACAGGCGGCCTGGCGCAACCTGCCCGCCCTGCTGTGTACCGGGCTATGCTTACTGGCCTTTGCGCAGGGCACGTCCCAGACCGGCTATACGGAAAGCATCTACCGCTCCAGCCGGAATGTGATGGAGGACCCGCAATTGTTGCTGGACAACGGATTTTTGGAACGCAACGGCCTGCTGATGACCGCCGCCAAGCATGTGGGAGAGGACCAAAAAATCCTCATCACCCGGTCCGGCTACCAGTACCCCCTGCGGGCCAAAGCCTATGTGCTCAACAGCAACCCCATGGTGCCGCTGATGAATTTGCCCGCCGCCGAAGTCCCCGCTGCCCTGGCGGAGCTGAACGTGGCCATGCTGGCCACCGAGCCGGATTTTTGGGACGACCGGTACTTTGGCCTGTCCACCTTGGCGGAGGTGCTGCGCGCCCTGCCCCCCGAACAGATTGTGCAAGATGAGCACATGCGCCTGTATCTCCTGGACCCGGCCCTGGCCAAGGACATCAGGGCGGAATGGGAAGGGGTAAAGGCCAGGACGGAAAAGGGAAAATAATCGGATTTCCTTAGGAAAACCCACTGGACATGCCTATTGACGGTGTTTCTTGGGCATGATATCATCAGCCTACGACTTCGGAAAGGGGGCCTGCTATGAATTGTCCCAGATGCGGAAGCTTGCTTCAACCGGGGGCGCAATTTTGTACTGTTTGTAATGAGCCGGTTCTGCAAACCCATTACATGGCCTACAGCCAGGCCCCCTCCTATGGACAGCCCATGCAGGGCTATCCCCCGCAAGGCCAAGGGCCGGGGCCTGTGGGCCAGCCGCCCCAGCAAAGTTATGCCCAATATGGGAATGCGGCGGGGTATCCCACGGGCTACAACCCGTATTACGGCACCCAGCCCAAGCGGCGGGATTCCAGCGCTTTTTTGAATGCCGTCCGCCAGCTTCCCGCCATGCTGCGGGGCTCTTTCCAGGACCCCGGCGCGGTGCTGCAAAACATGATGGAGCGGCGGGATTTATATACCACGCCTGTGGTGGCGGGGGTGGTGTTGCTGCTGACCTTCCTGTGCGGCATGGTTTTTTCCAGCGCCTTGGTGCGCGGGCTGTTTGGTCTGGTTTCCCTGGTGACGGGAAGGCCCATGGCGGATGACGCCACCAGCCTGACCCAGGGGGTCAACTTTGTAGCCAGCAAAATCAGCGTTTCCATTGGCGGCATTGCGGCGCTGTGCCAGCTTTTTGCCATGCTCATGCCCCTGGCGGTGCTGATGGTCTACCTATGCGCGGTTTGCAAGCTGCGTTTTTCCTGGGAGATGTTATTTGGCTGCTTCACCATCACCGCCCTGCCAACGGCGGGAATCGCTTTGCTGGGCATGCTGGTGGCGCTTTTGTATGCGCCCTTGGTGTTGTTGCTGGCGATGATCGGCGCGGTGATTGGCTATGTGTTCATAGGGTCCCTGATGGGGCGGGTGACCGGCAAGCCGGAGCAGGCCCTGGTGCTGCCCAAAATCATATGCATCAGCGTTTCCATCCTGCTGACGCTCGTCTTTTTCTTGCTGGTAGGGGGCACGCTGCTGGGCGGGGTGATGACCACCACCGCAGGGATGCTGCTGAATTTAGGGTCGCTGATGTAAAAAGAAAAAGCAAAGGACCTGGGGCCGATGGAGCCACAGGTCCTGCATTTGAATCACTTTCTTGACGGGAAGGGCGTTTTCGCGTGAGCGGAAACAGAGCCCCTACACCCCACAAGCAGGCTCTCCCACCTTGTCGATGCGTTTTGCGCATTATCCCAGGATCTTTTTCAGCTCCTGCACCTTGTCGGTTTTTTCCCAGGGCAGGTCGATATCTGTGCGGCCAAAATGGCCGTAAGCGGCGGTCTGCCGGTAGATGGGCCGCCGCAGGTTCAGCGTGCGGATGATGCCGTCCGGGCTCAGGTCGAAATGCTTTTTCACCTGCCGGCCCAGCTCATCATCCGGCAGTTTGCCAGTGCCAAAGGTGTCCACCTGCAGGCTCACGGGCTGGGCCACGCCGATGGCGTAGGCCAGGGCCACTTCGCAGCGGTCCGCCAGCCCGGCGGCCACCATGTTTTTGGCCACATAGCGGGCCGCATAGCAGGCGGAGCGGTCCACCTTGGTGGGGTCCTTGCCGCTGAAAGCGCCGCCGCCATGGCGGGCGTATCCGCCATAGGTGTCCACAATGATTTTCCGGCCAGTCAGGCCGGTGTCCCCTGCAGGGCCGCCCAGCACAAAGCGCCCGGTGGGGTTGATGTAAACCTTGGTGTTTTCCGTCCACAGGGCTTCGGGGATCACCTTGCGGATTACGTCCCGCAGCACCGCATGCTCGATTTCCGCATGGGTGACGCTTTCATCGTGCTGGGTGGAGATCACCACAGCGTCCACCTCCACGGGCTTGCCGTCTTCGTACACCACGGTCACCTGGCTTTTTCCATCGGGGCGCAGCCAGGGCAGGTCTCCGTTTTTGCGCACTTCGCTGAGCCTACGGGTGAGCTGATGGGCCAGGGAGATGGGCAGGGGCATCAGCTCCGGGGTCTCGTTGCAGGCATAGCCAAACATCATGCCCTGGTCCCCCGCGCCGGCGGAGGCCTCGCCGCCGTCCCGGGTTTCCAGCGCGTTGTCTACGCCCATGGCAATGTCCGGGCTTTGCGCATGGACGGCGGTGAGCACGGCGCAGCTATGGCCGTCAAAGCAAAGATCGCTGCTGGTGTAGCCAATGTCCTTGATGACCTGGCGGGCGATTTCGTCAATGGCCACATAGGCAGTGGTGGTGATTTCGCCCATCACTTGCACAAGGCCCGTAGTGGCGCAGGTTTCGCAGGCCACGCGAGCCAGGGAGTCTTTCTCCAGAATGGCGTCCAGCACCGCGTCGCTGATTTGGTCGCAAAGCTTGTCCGGATGGCCTTCGGTGACGGATTCCGAGGTGAATACAGTACGCATCTTTGGTTTCCTCCCTCACTTTTTTGACAACCGCTTTGGGGAAATGGCAGACGCGGTTTCATAGAAAAAGCGCCTGCGGTGCAGCAGGCGCGAAAGGGCGGTTCACACATCCTTATCTGCCAGCGTATGCACGCTGCGGGATTTGCCACCTCGCATATTGCAGGTTGGCGGGTTTCATAGGGCCCGTCCCTCAACCACTCTTTATAAGGTATTCGGTTGTCAAAAACAGTATATGCTAGAAGGGAGCGCGTGTCAAGAGCCAAAGCAGAACGGTCCTTGATCTTTTGGCCGTTTGGCAGTATACTGGAAGTCGCAATACATTAGGAAACAACCCTTGATCCATAAGGTATCAACAGGGAGGCCTAGGAGATGAAGCTATCGGTTTTCAACGTGATTCTGGGGGATCGCCCCTTTGCGGAAGCCATGAAGTACCTGGCCGACAGCGGCGTGCAGGAAGTGGAAATCGGCTGCGGCGGATACCCCGGCAAGGCCCACTGTGACCCGGCTATTTTGCTAAAGGATGAAGAAAAGCGGGCCGAATTTCAAAAAGTGTTGGCGGACAACCATCTGGCCATCTCCGCCCTGTCCACCCATGGAAACCCCGTGCACCCGGACAAGGAAAGGGCGAAGGCCTTTCAGGATGATTTTGCGGGAGCCGTGCTGCTGGCGGAAAAGCTGGGGGTGAAGCGCATTGTGACCTTTAGCGGTTGCCCGGGCGGAAGCCGGGCGGACACCATGCCCAACTGGGTCACCTGCGCCTGGCCGGAGGAGTTCCAACAGGTGCTGGAGTACCAGTGGAATGAGGTCCTCATCCCTTATTGGCGGGAGGCCGCCGCTTTTGCCGCCGCCCACGGCATTGAAAAAATCGCCCTGGAGCTGCACCCCGGCTTTTGCGTGTATAACCCAGAGACGCTGCTTCGCCTGCGGGAAGCCGTGGGGCCCATGATCGGCGCCAATTTGGACCCCAGCCATTTGTTCTGGCAGGGTATTGATGTGGCGGCGGCCATCCGGGCGCTGAAGGGGGCTATTTACTTTTTCCATGCCAAGGATACCAAGATCGACCCATTGAATGCTTCCGTCAACGGCGTGCTGGAAACCAAGCATTCGGACCGGGTGGCGGAAAGAAGCTGGATTTTCCGCTCCGTGGGCTATGGGCATGACGCGGGGTTGTGGAAAGACATTGTCAGCAATCTGCGCCTGGTGGGCTATGACGATGTGCTGTCCATCGAGCATGAGGACGGGCTGATGTCCCCCAATGAGGGACTACAAAAGGCCATTTCGTTCCTCAAAGACGTGATGATGTTTGAAGACAGGGAGTAACCAGCGGGGCTGAAAACCCACGAACGAGAAGGAGAGCGAATATGGCTCGATTGTTTGGAACGGATGGGGTTCGCGGAATTGCCAATGTGGAGTTGACCTGTGATTTGGCCTTTCGGCTGGGGCAAGCCAGCGCGGCGGTGCTGGCCAGCGATGTGCACCGGCCTACGATTTTGGTGGGCCGGGACACCCGTATCAGCGGGGAAATGTTGGAGAGCGCCCTGGTGGCCGGAATTTGCAGCGTTGGCGCCCGGGCCGTGCTGGTGGAGGTGCTGCCCACCCCCGCCATTGCCTACCTGACCCGCTATTATGAGGCGGATGCGGGCGTGGTGATCAGCGCCAGCCATAATACAGTGGAATACAACGGCATCAAATTCTTTGACAAGAACGGCTACAAGCTTCCCGACGCCATTGAGGACAAAATTGAGGAATTGGTGCAAAGCGGCCTGCCAGCGGATATGGAAATGCCCATGGGGGAGCGGGTGGGTCGGCCCGTACGGCAACGAAACGCCACCAGGCGGTATGTGGATTTTGTAAAGGAGACCACCAGCGTTCGTCTGGACGGGCTTCACGTGGTGCTGGACTGCGCCCAGGGGGCCAGCTATGAGGTGGCGCCCATGGCCTTTAAGGAGCTGGGAGCCCAGGTCAGCTGCTATTACCACGAGCCCGACGGCACTAACATCAACGATAACTGCGGGTCCACCCACCCCCAGCGCCTGTGCGAGCTGGTGCGGGAGTTGGGCGCGGACGTGGGCTTTGCCTTTGACGGCGACGCGGACCGCCTGATGGCTGTGGATGAGCGGGGCCAGCTGATTGACGGGGACAAGGTGCTGGCCATTTTGGCCCTGTACCTCAAAGAGAAGGGCCTGCTGCGAAGCAACACCTTGGTGGCCACGGTGATGAGCAACATGGGCCTGGACATTGCCATGAAAAAGAATGGCATCAAGCTGGAAAAAACCAAGGTGGGCGACCGCTATGTGCTGGAAAAGATGCTGGAAACAGGCTATGTACTGGGCGGCGAGCAAAGCGGCCATGTGATTTTGCTGGACCATAACACCACGGGGGACGGCCTGGTGACCGCCATCCAGGTCATCAGCGCCATGGTGGCGGCCCAACGGCCCCTCAGCCGCTTGGCGGCGGTGATGCAGGTGATGCCCCAAAGCCAGTATGCCGCCCATGTGGATGATAAAAAGAAGTTTGACTATGACAAGAACGAGAAAATTATGCAAATGGTTGCGGAGCTGGAGAAAAAGTATAAGGACCAGGGCCGTTTGGTGGTGCGCGCCAGCGGCACGGAGCCACGGGTGCGCGTGATGATTGAAGGACCGGACCAGCGGGAGCTGGACAAGGACGTGTATACCTTGGCCAAGCTGATTGAAAAGGAGCTGGCCTAAAAAGCGCCGGAAAACAGCCGGCTCCGCTCTGCTATGGGAGGTTGGACATAGAACGCGGAATGGAGGGGTTGGAATGAAAAGGTGGCATGCGGGCCTGTTGGCGTTGGTTTTTTGTGGCGCTCTGTTGATGGGCCTCGGGAGCCAGGCGCTGGCGCTGAGCTCTGGCACCCCTGGCTTTGCCGCGCCGGAGTCGAAGGCCGTCCAGTGGCTGGAAGCGGAGCTGGCGGCTCAGGACGAGGTTCTGTGGGTATACAAAGATTTTTCCGACAGCCTGAACCACTTTACGCAAAAGGCCTGGATGGGCGATAGCAACTATGCCATTCCCGAAATGAACGAGGCGGCGGAGGGACGGCTGGGAACCACGGCCATTGCCGCGGAGCTGGACCTTTCCAAGCACTCCTGGGGCGGATACCTGTTCACCAACGGAGTTCTGAAAGCGGGCGAAACCCAGCCGGAAGCTGACTTTGGTACGGTGGAGGCGGGGGTGGACCTTTCTGGGGCTGCACGGCTTCGTTTTTATGCCCGGGGGGAGACCGGACGGGAGCGGGTGGAGTTTTTTGCCTTTGGCTTGGGCTGGCAGGATGGCCAAAAGATAGAGCCCTATCCCGATTCCAGCGGGAAAATCACCCTGGGGACCGTGAGGCTTACCACGGAGTGGCAGCCCTATTCCATTGAACTGGATGGAGCTGATTTGTCGCGCATCGGTTGCGGGTTTGGATGGGTGACCAATGACGTCAGCAATGCGGGCCTGAAAACGGTAAAATTTTATGTGGACGAGATCCGGTACGAATTTACGGAAAAGCGCGTGGGTCCGGCGCTGCTCAAAAGTTATGAAAACGCGAAACCTGGCACGGAGGACGCCATCATCAACGGCTTTGCCTACACCTATGACAACGCGGTGGCCGCCATTGCGCTCAGCCGCGCCGGGCAGGACGAACGTGCCCGGCAGTTGGCGGATGCGCTGGTCTACGCCCATCAGCATGACCGCAGGTTTTCCGACGGGCGGCTTCGCAACGCTTATGCCGGCGGCAACCCGGCCAGCTTTTCCGGCTGGCAGTCCGCCAAGGCGGAGGCCTTTGCCAGAATGCCCGGCTTTTATGACCCGAAGGATAAAAGCTGGTATGAGGACATTTATGCGGTGTCCAGTTCCACGGGCAACATGGCTTGGGTGGTTTTGGCTCTTTGCGAGGTCTATGCCCATGCGCCCCAGCGCACGGAATATTTGGACGCGGCACGGGGCATCGGCGATTTGATCCTCACCCTGAAGGATGAAAAGGGGGGGTTCACCGGCGGCTTTGAGGGCTGGGACGACCAATCCCTTGCCGTTTCCTACAAGTCCACCGAGCACAATATTGATTTGGTACCGGCCTTTGAAAGGCTCTGGACGCTCACCGGCCAGAACCAGTACGCGGAGGCCGCCCAGCATGCCAGGGCCTTTGTGCTTTCCATGTATGACGGGGAAAGGGGCTGCTTTTACACCGGCACCACCGCGGACGGCATCACCCCAAACAAGGACGTCCTGCCCCTGGACTGCAACACCTGGGCCATCCTTGCCTTAGGCGATAGCTTTACGCAGGGCGGCAGGGTGATGGATTTTGTGGAAGCAAACATGGCGGTGGACGGCGGCTACGACTTCAATACCGATAAGGACGGCGTCTGGTTCGAGGGAACCGCGCAGGCGGCCCTTGCCTATCAACAATTGGGCGACCAGGGGAAATATGAGCAAATCCTGGCCTTTTTGAACCGGCAGGCCAACGGAAGCGGCAGCATCGCCGCCGCCGACAGGGACGGCGTTACCACCGGCTTTACCGTGGGTGGGACGGACATCGCCTGGAAATACGGCAAGCGAATTCATGTGGGAGCCACCGCTTGGCTGGCGCTGGCCCAACTGGGGGAGAATCCCTTTGAATGAGCGGGGACCAGGCGAGAAAAAAGCCAGGCGAAGCAAAGCAAAAAAGTCCCGCGCCGGGAGAGGCGCGGGACTTTTGATGTGCATAAAGCGTTTGCCTAGATAGCGGGAACTGTTTCCGGTTCGGGCGCGGGAGCGGGGGCCGACTCGGGAACAGGAACCGGTTCGGGGGCAGGAGCCGCCTCGGAAGCTGGGGCATCAGGCGCGGGCCCTTCCCCTTCAGCGGGAGCGGCGGCAGGTTGCCCTTCCCCCACAGGCTGGCCATAGACCGTCATGGACATACGCCACGCGTCATGGGCGTTTTCTTCTGTCATCACAAAGGTAAAGCTGGATTCAGTGGCGCCTGCCAAGTCCACCCATTCGCCGTTGGTGAACTGCTGCCATTGCAAATCGTATTCATAACCTTCCATGCCGGACAAGGTGGAATCCAGCAATACAGTATCGCCATAGGTGGGAACGTCTCCCTGCTGACGGACCGTAGCGGTGATGTTGACGGCGGCATTCTCCGGGAAATCAATGATGGTCCGGGGAGCAGGGGAGATGGTAGGCTCTATAACTTCGCCTTCACCCGGCACTTCCGGTGTGGTAATGGCGCCGGGGTCCACAGAGACCTCGGGGGTTACGGAAACCGTCGGCTCCACGGAAACTTCCGGGGACTCAGAAGGAAGTGGGCTTTCGGAAGGAGCGGGACTTTCAGAGGGATCGGGGCTCTCAGAAGGGTCGGGGCTCTCCGAAGGAGCGACCGTGGTAAAGGGAATGGGTGTCACATCGAGATCAGGCGTTGCGCTGACTTCCGGCGTTGGGGTGGCATCGGGTAAAGTAGCGGAGCCCCCCCTGGGAGGCATCACCACAATGACGTTGCTGACCACCCGACTATAAGCAAAAGCTGGCAGCACGAAAGACATACTCAGCAAGATGGCCAAGATGAAGCCACCCAGTTTACAAATGCGGCGCATTGCATTTCCTCCCGTGATTAGGTCAATATAAGCAGTGAGACACCTAATCCATTCTACGGTGTCAGTATAACATTCATTGGTTACCGGTTGGTTACATATGGGAAAATTTTGCAAAGTTTTCCAACGCAAAATATGTCATTGCTGTTCCAGGGAAAGCGCACGGCGCGTGCCACAGGCCCGATGGATAAAAAAACAGGAACGCCAATCGCGTGCCTAAAAACACTGGGTTTCCCCCCTGTTTTTTGCGAGGTTACAGCAACCCCTCCATGTCTTCGTCGTCCAAAGCAGGGGGCATATCGCCGTCCAGGGGCAGTTCGTTTTCGTCCGGCTGTTGGAGGGAAGGGTTGGTCCCCTTATGGAATTTCAGCTCCGCTACGTTGTTTTGGCGGGTACAGGTGAGGGTATACACACCCAACTGGCGCTCATAGGTTCCATTGCCAACGGACATCCCCTCCACCACCTCCGTCACCAGGCTATAGCGGCGGGCCGGGTCCGGGTCCGTGTGCATGGCCATGAGCAGCGCGTAACTCTGGTATCCTGAAATGGCAAAGTCATTATACAGGGCCGTGCCGTATTCCAGCCCCTGGGGGGCCGTCAAGGTGATGGTGCAGCTCTCAATGACCAGGCCGGATGGATCCGTGAGGACGGTGAGCTGCAGCGTATCCCCCATGAGGGAATAGATCAGGGCCCCTTCATGCAAGGGGTCCAAGTCTTTGGCAATGACCAGGGGCAGCAGATGGCGGTTGTCATTGTCATTGATAAAGGAAACATCCGCCTTATAGTATTTGGCAAAGGTATCATAGCTCTGGCCGCTGACGGAAGACGCCAAAGCGCTTCCCGCCAGCAGGGCCGGGAGGAGACAAAGAAGGAGAAAAACTGGCAGGCGTCTACGCATACATACCTCCTATGTGGGCGGGAAAGGATCGGTTTCAGCATATCATAGGCCCAGGGGGTTTTCAAGGGGATGCCTGTAACAATCCGGTGGGGCAGCCAATGGTTGCCATGCGTTGCGCAAAACGCCCGTTTCCTGTATAATGGCGCGTATACCCAGTAAGTGCTCGGGGGGAAAGCCATGAAGAAGCTTCGCCGTTTTATCTGGTACCTGGCAGGACGGATGCTCCTGGCCACCGTTCTGCTGGGGCTGTGCACAGTCGCGTTTTACTATGCCATGAACGCCACCAACATCTCGGTTATTTTGAAAGACGGCATGGCCAAGCGAGCCCAGGTGATCATGATGGGTGAGAAGGCAGGGGAGCTGAACAAGTTTTTTCAGGGCAGCTATTTGCAGCGGGATGAAAATTTATTCTTGGCGCAAGAGCAGAAAAGCCCTTATATTTATTATACCGTGCGCGGTATTGACCATCGGTTGACCATGACCTGGATGTGGTGCTGGCCCTGGGAAAACACGGCCAGGGCGGAATTTACGGAAACCATCCCCCGGATTGACGGCCGGGTCAACGCCAAGTATGCGGACGCTGCCAAGGCCCTGTACGGAGAGGGATACGAAAGTCCGCCCAGATGGCAGGGCGGTCGGTACACCGCAAACCTGGTGAAGGAAAACAACCAGTGGCATATCAAAAGCATCGCGCTGCAAAAGGCACTGGAAGAATAAAGGAAAGACTCAGAAGCAACAAAAGGCTCCGCAGATCATTGCATCTGAGGAGCTTTTTGCTGGCTGGAGGGCACTTTGGCCCCGCCTAGATTTCCGTATCCTCGGGTGTAAAGGGAGCAGGCCCGTCCACTTCGCCAAGGACGCTGTCATCCGCCGCGGTAATGGCCTCTACGTCCGCCTCAAAGGCAGCTTCTTCGGCGTCCTCTTCCTGCTCCTGCTCAGCCCGGGCCACGGCCACAATTTGCGCGCCCTCGCCGATGCGCATCAGGCGGACGCCCTGGGTGGTGCGGCCGGTTTGGCGCACATTGGCCACAGCCATGCGGATGATGGTGCCGTCATCGGTGATCAGCAGGATGTCCTCGTCCTCGTTGACGGTGAGCTGGGCGGCCAGCAGGCCGGTTTTGCTGGTCAGGTTCATGGCGCTGACGCCCATGCCGTTGCGGCCCTGCTCCCGATACTGGTCCGGATCGGTGCGCTTGCCATAGCCGCAGGTGGTGATGCTCAGCACCTGCTGCCCCTCCCGGATGACGGACATGTCGATCATCTCGTCCCCTTCCTTGAGGCGCATGGCCCGGACCCCCATGCCCATGCGGCCGATGACGCGGATATGTTCCTCGTTGAAACGGATGGCCTTGCCATACCGGCTGCCCAATAGCAGGCTTTGGGTACCGTCGGTGAGCTCCACCGCCACCAGCTCGTCATCGTCCTTTAGGGTCAGGGCGATGAGCCCGTTTTTGCGCAGGTTGGCAAACTCCTCATAGGGGGTTTTCTTGATCATGGCCTGCCGGGTCATCATCACCAGATAGTGGTCGTCTATGTCCTTGGGCACGGGAATCATGGCGGTGACCTTTTCCTCCCCGCCGATGGCCAGCAGGTTCACAATGGCCATGCCCCGGGCCGTGCGGCCCGCCTCGGGAATCTGGTAGCATTTCAGCGTGTATACCCGGCCCCGGTTGGTGAAGAACATGATGTCCTGGTGGGTGTTGACGATGGTGAGCCGCTCCACAAAGTCCTCTTCCCGGGTGGTGAGGCCGCTGACGCCCTTGCCGCCCCGGTGCTGAGCCCGGTAGGTGCTCTTGGGCAGGCGCTTGACGTAGCCAAAGTGGGTCATGGTCACCACCATGTCATCGCTTTGGATCAGGTCCTCAATGTCGATTTCGCCCTCCATATGGGTGAGCTCGGTGCGGCGGTCGTCCCCAAATTTGTCGCGGATGGCGGTCATTTCTTCCTTGATGACGGCCATCAGCAGCATTTCGTCCGCCAGCAGGCCGCGCAAATAAGCGATGGTTTTCATCAACTCGTCATACTCGCCTTGCAGCTTGTCCCGCTCCAGGCCGGTGAGCCGGGCCAGGCGCATGTCCAAAATGGCCTGGGCTTGCCTGTCGGAAAAGGCAAAGGTTTCCATCAAGCGGGTCCGGGCGGTGGTTACGTCCGGGCTCTTTTTGATGATGTCCACAATCTCATCAATATGGTCCAGGGCCTTCAGCAGCCCTTCCAAGATATGCGCCCGGGCCTCGGCCTTGTCCAGGTCGTAACGGGTGCGGCGGGTGACCACTTCTTTTTGGTGGGCAATGTAGTGGTAGAGCATCTCCCGCAGGGTCAGCACCTTGGGCTCGCCGGCCACCAGGGCCAGCATGTTCACGCCAAAGGTTTCCTGCATTTGGGTGTGCTTGTACAGGAAATTGAGCACCACCGTGGGGAAAACGTCTTTTTTCAGCTCGATGACGATGCGCATGCCGTTGCGGTCGCTTTCATCCCGGATGTCGCTGATGCCTTCCAGCTTCTTTTCGTGCACCAGCTCCGCAATTTTTTCCACCAGCTTGGCCTTGTTGACCATGTAGGGAATTTCCGTCACCACAATGCGGTTGCGGCTGTTTGGCATGGCTTCGATTTCGGTGCGGGCCCGCACCAAGACCCGGCCCCGGCCTGTGTTGTAGGCCGCGCGGATGCCCGCGTGCCCCAGAATGATGCCGCCGGTGGGGAAATCCGGCCCCTTGATGTACTCCATCAGGTCGCTGACGGTGCAGTCCGGGTGGTCGATCATGTGGATGCAGCCATCCACCACCTCCCGCAGGTTGTGAGGCGGAATGTTGGTGGCCATGCCTACCGCAATGCCGCTGGAGCCGTTCACGAGCAGGTTGGGATAGCGGCTGGGCAGCACGGTGGGCTGCATCAGGGTCTCGTCAAAGTTGGGGTAGAAATCCACCGTGTCCTTGTCGATCTCGCCCAGCAAATGCATGGTCAGCTTGGCCATCCGGGCTTCGGTGTACCGCATGGCGGCAGCCCCGTCGCCGTCCACCGAGCCAAAGTTGCCCTGGCCCTCCACCAGCATGTACCGGATGCTAAAATCCTGGGCCAGGCGAACCATGGCGTCATACACGCTGCTGTCGCCGTGGGGGTGGTATTTGCCCAGCACATCGCCCACGATGCGGGCGCTTTTGCGAAAGGGCTTGTCCGGGGTCATGCCCAGTTCGCTCATGGCATACAAAATGCGCCGGTGAACAGGCTTGAGGCCGTCCCGCACATCGGGCAACGCCCGGTTGATGATCACAGCCATGGCATAGCTGATGAAGGACTTTTTCATTTCCTGTTCCAAGTCCATGGGGATCAATTTATCTTGAATCGAGGACATGGTATCGTATCACTCCTTTTCGGGGGACGATGGGGGTGGGTGGAACGATGGGGGGCGTGGAACGATGGGGGTTCCACCCCCAAACCCCCGGCCAGGGCTATGCCCTGGCGGGGATGCAAGGGGCGGAGCCCCTGCGCCTGCGCGGGCTTGGGCAGAACTCGTCCGTCTCCGCCTCCCACCCCGTTCCCCTAGATGTCCAAATCCGTCACCAGCTTGGCGTTTTCTTCAATGAATTCCTTGCGGGGCTCCACCTTGTCACCCATCAGCAAAGACATGATCTCATCGGCGGCAATGGCGTCCTCCAGGGTCACCTGCATCATCACGCGGGTTTCGGGGTTCATGGTGGTATCCCAAAGCTGCTCGGCGGACATTTCGCCCAGGCCCTTGTAGCGCTGGATGTCCGGCTTGGGGTCCCGGCCAATTTCCTGCATCAGCTTTTCCAGCTCCTGGTCGTTGTAGACGTAGTATTCCTTCTTGCCCTTGGTGACCTTGTACAGGGGGGGCATGGCGATGTATACATAGCCGTTTTCAATCAGGGGCTTCATGTAGCGGTAAAAAAAGGTGAGCATCAAAATGCGGATATGGCTTCCGTCCACATCGGCGTCCGTCATGCAGACGATGCGGTGGTAGCGCAGCTTTTCCAGGCTGAACTCATTGCCATAGCCGCAGCCAAAGGCGGTGATCATGGCGCGGATTTCGTTGTTGGACAGGGCCCGGTCAATGCGCACCTTTTCCACGTTCAGGATTTTGCCCCGGAGGGGCAGAATGGCCTGGAAAAAACGGTCCCGTCCGGTTTTGGCGCTGCCGCCGGCGCTGTCGCCCTCCACCAGGAAAATTTCGCATTTGGCGGGGTCCCGCTCGGAGCAATCCGCCAGCTTGCCGGGAAGGCTGCCGCTTTCCAGCACGGTTTTGCGGCGGGTCAGCTCCCGGGCCTTGCGGGCGGCTTCCCGGGCCCGGGCGGCGCCCAGGCAGCGGTCCAGAATGCCCCGGGAGATCTGCGGGTTCTCTTCCATAAAGGCGCTGAGCTGATCAAACACCAGGCTGTCCACAATACCCCGGACTTCGCTGTTGCCCAGCTTGGACTTGGTTTGGCCCTCAAACTGGGGTTCTTTCAGCTTCACGCTGATGATGGCGGCCAGGCTTTCCCGGACATCCTCACTTTTCAGGTTCGTCTCATTTTCTTTGAGGATTTTGAACTTGCGGCCATAGTCGTTGATGGCGCGGGTGAGGGCGGTGGAGAAGCCCGTCAGGTGGGTGCCGCCCTCCGGGGTGTGGATGTTGTTGGCAAAGGTAAAGATGTTTTCGCTATAGCTGTCGTTGTATTGCAGGGCCACTTCCACGGAGGTGTCCTTCACCAGGCCTTCCACGTAGATGGGCTCCTCAAAAAGCACCTCTTTGTTTTTGTTCAGGTATTTCACAAACTCCCGGATGCCGCCCTCATAGTGATAGGTACGCTCCAGGACAGGGTCCGACCGCTCATCCCGCAGGGTGATGCGGATGCCCTTGTTCAGGAAGGCCATTTCCCGCATGCGGGTCTTGAGCACATTGTATTGAAACTCTCCGGTTTCAAAAATGCCCTCCGGGGTCTCTTCGCTTTTTACATCCGGCCAGAACTGGATGGTGGTGCCGGTGGCGGTGGTGGAGCCCACCACCTTCAGGTCATAGAGCACCTTGCCCCGCGCATATTCTTGCTGGTAGATTTTGCCGTCCTGCTGCACGGTCACCTTCAAATGGCCGGACAGGGCGTTTACCACGCTGGCACCCACGCCATGCAAACCGCCGGATACCTTGTACCCCTCGCCGCCAAACTTGCCGCCGGCATGGAGCACCGTCAGGCACACTTCCACGGCGGGCCTGCCCAGTTTGGGATGGATGCCCACCGGAAACCCGCGGCCATTGTCCATGACCTGGCAGCTGCCGTCCTGGTGCAGGGTCACCTGAATATCGGTGCAATAGCCCGCCAGGGCTTCGTCCACAGCGTTGTCCACAATTTCGTAAACCAAATGATGCAGCCCACGGAAATCCGTGCTGCCAATGTACATGCCGGGGCGCTTGCGCACCGCTTCCAGGCCCTCTAGCACCTGGATTTGCGTCTCGTCATAGACATGCTCTTCCACCGCGGTGGAGGAAGGGGCATGGACAGGGGCCACGCTGTCGTTTTGGGGCAATGCAAAATCGGAGATAGGTTCGCTCACCGAGGATTTCACTCCTTCGCGCTTCAAAAGCAAACCGCATTCAACATGCGGCTGCATCAATATATTTTATCATTTTTTTGGCATTTTGAAAAGGGGTTTCTTCCTTATTTTAATGGAAACGGTTTGGAAGCGGGCTATTCCGCTGCCTCCATTTCAATGCCCAGCCTGGCGGCCAGCGTCTCCGCCCGGGTTTGGGCATCGCTATAGCCGCTGAGGCCTAAAAAGGCTTCGTAAGCCTCCTGGAGCCTGCCTTCTTTTTCCAGCGCTTCCGCCCGCACATAGAGCTGGTCTCTAAAAAACTGCTTGCATTCCCGCGCCTGGACAGGGCTGTCAAAATACTCGCCCAGCTTGCCAAAGAGGTTCAGAGCCTTTTCAAAATTTCCGGCTTTTTTCAGCCCCATGGCATAATCGTATACCTGCCCTTGCAAGCCGTCCAGCCGGAGAGTGGCATCGGCGTACCCCTGGGCAGCCTCAAAGCCGTCCAGGGCCGCCTCAAATTCTTCCAGGGCGTTGCCGGTTTGCCCCTGGGCGGCCTCAAAGGCTTCAAGGGAAGCCTCAAAGCCTTCAAGGGCGTCCTTTAGCTCCTTGTTGCCCTCGGCAACCCGGGCGGCGCAATAGTTACCCGCGGCGGCGGCGTTTTCAAATTCCCCCAGGGACAGATACAATTCCGCCGCCTCGGAATAGTTTCCGGCGGCTTCCAGCCCTTTGGCGTGGCAATAGGTATACCGGTCCTGGCCATACATAAAGTCCCTGGATTTTTCAAAATAGGGTTCGGCGCCGGCATAATCCGCCTTTTCAAAAAGGACCAGACCCCTGGAATAGGCGGCGTAGGTGGCGGCTTGCTGGTATTCACCCAGGCGCTCAAAGGCAATGGCCGCCGCCTCATAATCGCCGGTGGCGAAGAGGTTCACCGCTTTTTGGTAGGAGCCGGAGGGGTTCCCCGCGCAGGAGGAGAGCACCGGCAGCAGGGCGCACAAAAGGCCCAATAGCAGACGGGGTTTGAAACGGCTTGATCGAATCATGGAACAACCTCCTTTGCAAGGGACGGACGAACAAAAAGCGCTTCCTTATTTGGAATAATCCTCCCGCAACATGGCGTACAAATCCACGTCAGCGTACCGGCCCTTGTTGTAAATGCGCTGGCGCAGGCGGCCTTCGTGCCGCATGCCCACATGGGCCATCACGCGGCCGCTGGCGGGATTGTCACTTTCGTGCTGGGCCTCAATGCGGTTTAAGTGCAGCTTTTCAAACCCAAATTGCAAAATGGCGGCCAGGGCTTCTGTCATGTAGCCCCGGCTCCAATAGGCGCGGCTCAGGCTGTAACCCACCTCGGCGGACCGGTTCTCCGGCTGAATCCACATATAGCCGATGGTGCCGATCACCTTGCGTTCCTGAATCAGCTCAATCACGAAAGAGCTGGGCTGGCCGCTTCTGTACTGTTTGAGCAAGAAGCGGATGTACGCGCGGGTCTGGTGGATGCTTTGATGGGCGTCCCACAGCACGTGGCGGGCCACTTCCGGGTCCCGGGAGTATTCAAACAGGTCGGAAGCATCGCTCATGCGCACTGGACGAAGATACAGGCGCGGCGTGGTGAGCGTGGGCATTTGGTAAAAGGCGGAATGGAATGTCTCCATGAGTGGCAGTACTTCCTTCGTTATAAAGTCCATGCAGGCAGAGCGGAAGCCAGGGCAGGGCCTTGCGGCAGAAAGTGAAAAGGCGCAATGGTCGGCGGTGTGGAAAACAACAGGCCCAGTACCAGCAGGCAAAGGCCCAGCAGCAACAAAAGGGCAAAAGCAAGCATCGCGGCGCGGAAAGGCGTCAGGCCTTTCCTGGGGGCAGAAGCGGAAGGAAAAGCTGGCATAGGAACACTCCTTTGAAAATCCTTTCCATTTTCAGGGAAGTCGGGATGTGAAAGCCGGGTCCGATCGTTACATAGGTGAGCTGATGGAAGGGCCAGCGCTGTGATTTTGCAGCCGCTGCCAGGCCATGAGCAGGGCCAGCGCGGTTTTCCCATCCGGCAGTTCGCCACGGTCCACCATGGCCACCGCTTCCGCAAGAGGAAGCTTTACCACATCCAGGAATTCGTCCGCGTCCAGATGGGGCCTGCAAGGGGTGAGCCCGGTGGCCAGGTACAGGTGAAGCACCTCTGTGCAGTACCCGGGCGTGGGCAGCATGCGGGTGAGCAGCTCCACCTGGGCGGCCCGCAGGCCGGTTTCCTCTTCCAGTTCCCGCAGCGCCGCTTTTTCTGGGTCCTCGCAGGGGCGGTCCAGCTTTCCGGCGGGGATTTCCAGGGTCATTTGGTCCAGCGCGATCCGGTGCTGGCGGACCAGCGTCACATGCCCCTCTCCGTCCACGGGCACCACGGCGGCCCCGCCGTTGTGGTGTACAATTTCCCGCAGGGAAGTTTGGCCGTTGGGAAGGGCCACCTGCATATGGCTCACACGGATCAAAGCCCCGTGGAACACTTCCTCTTCCTGGATGGGGGTTTCTCGCAGCTTTGCATCATCAATCAAGGGGTTTCGCCTCCTGCACTGGGGTCCTGGTTATGTATTCGGCATGCATGCCGCCTGTCCCTTGTGCCAGGGAGAAGAAAGCCCGCCGGAAAACCATGGGAAACAGGCGAAAATCCTTGCAGAATATACACATAATGACACTTTGCTTTCTTGACAAGCCCCCACGCACCCCTTACAATGAAGGAACATCTGGCTGTGTTTTGCGGGTGTGCATCCAAGCGTACGCTCTTGCGATAAAAGGAGGAATTCCCATGACGCTTTCATTCCCCAGTAAACTTCGTCGCCTTGGCGCCGGGCTCCTGGTATTGCTGCTGCTGGCGGCCCAGATGGCGCTGCCCATGGCCGCGGTGGCCCAGGCAGACCTTACCAGCATGCCCACGCTGGAGCTGACCTATCAGACCTCTGGCGAGGGCGGGACGCTAACCATGCAGGTGTTCCCCGCACTGAACGGGCAACAGCCCGTGTATTGGGCGCAACTGGCCCCAGAGGCATTCCAGTTTCCCGTTCTGCTGCATATCTACCCTGCGGCCATGAGTCCCTACGTCTATACGCCGGAAAATGGTACGCCCCTGCAGGCGATGGATGCGATGGATTTTGCTGGGATGAGCATTCCCATCACCGCGCTGCAGGATGGAAACCCTGTGGCCAGCTATCCCCTCTACCTGTCCAGCATTCCCATGCCGCAGATGCAGCCTGCCATGGTGCCCGTCAGCTATGTGGACGACCAGGGCAACCCGCCTTTTTTCAGCACCACAGTCCCCTGTTACAGCGGCCAGCCCAATGTGATTGCGATGGACGGAACGCTGGTGCCCGAGGGCTATACCCTCACCAGCCAGGGCAGCGTGGAGGTATGGGTGGACGCGTTTGGCGCGGCCTCCCCTACCGAGGTCATCTTCACCTTTGCGGCCCCGCAGCAGCCTGTGACGGCTACGGTGACGGTGTATTACCTGGGCCTGAACGGCATGGAGCTGGCGGGCGCGCAAACCAAGACCCTGTCCCCCGGCACGCATGACATAACGCCGGATTTTGTTCCGGAGGGCTACGCGCTGAACTCGCCGTCGCCTGTGCAGGTGACGGTGGATGAGGCGGGAGGGGTCAGCCCGTCCAATGAAGTGGTCTTTGAATTTAAGGAAAAAGAAGTGGAACAGAACCAGGGGGACCCGCCCGGCGGCGAAACAGAACAGGACCCGCCCGCCGGCGAAACGGACCCTTCCGATGTGGAATGGACCCCCATTGGCCTGTATGGGCAAACCAACAAAAACAAGGTCAATTTCCGCACCCAGCCCATCGCCGGCACCCATTTGGCAGCCTCTGAGGTACCCGAGGGGACCTATCTCTGGGTGCAGGGCAGCGGCACGGTGGCGGGAATTAACTGGTATAAAATCACCTATAACGGGACGGATTGCTATGTGATGTCGGAGCATGTGGCGGTGCTTTCCCAAGAGGACAGCGACCGGCACAACTACTCCCAGCCAAGCCCTGTGCCGGGCACGGAAACCCAGCGCCCCTCCAACGTGCAGGTGCTGGTAAGCTACGTGGACGCGGACGATCCCGCCCATGTGCTCTACAATGAAAATGTGACCTGCGCCCTGGGGAGCCGCACCGATGTGGTGGCGGACCCGTCCAAGATTTCTGGCTACCACTTGGTGGGGGACGACATGGTGACGGTGGATGTGGACGCAAACGGCGCGGCCAGCCCCTCCACAGTGACCTTTGCCTTCCAAAAAACGGCGGTCAAGGGCTATTACACCATCGCCTATGTGGATGGAGAAGGGCAGCCCGTGGCTTCCAGCCAGCAGGTGGAGCAGGCTCCGGGCACCTATGACGTGGTCCCCAGCCCCACCGACTTGCAGCAGGGCTACGTTCTGGCGGAGGGAACCCCCGCCAGCCAGCAGGTAACGATTGACGCCCAGGGAAACGCAAGCCTCGCAACAGTGAGCTTTATCTACACAAAGCCTACGGTGAAGGGTTCTTATACCATCGCCTATGTGGATGGAAACCAGCAACAAGTGGCTTCCAGCCAGCAGGTCGAACAGGGGCCGGGTACCTATGATGTCGTGCCCAACCCTACCGATTTACAAGCAGGCTATGTTTTGGCGGAGGGAACGCCAGCCAGCCAGCAGGTCACCATTGACGCCCAGGGGAACGCAAGCCTTGCCACGGTGGCCTTTATCTACAGAAAGCCTGCGGTTCAGGCGCAAATTACCGTGGAATACAAGGACACCCTGGGGGCGAAGATCGCCGACGCCCAACAGGTGACTGTGAACGAAGGGGAAAACAACATCACCCCGGACATGGCCCGGGTGCCCAAGGGCTATGTGCTGGCAGGGGAAAGCTCTTTCCCCGTGACGGTGGACCCGTCCGGCGTGGCCGCCCCCGGCAGCGTGGCCTTTACCTTCCAGATTCCCGTGAACGAAACAAAGATCACCGTCTTTTACAAGGATGATATCGGCGGCGATGTGATCCCGGCACAAACGGTGACTCTGCAAAAGGGAAACCATCCCATCACCCCCAACGCGGCCCTGGTGCCCACGGGCTATACCCTAAACCCCAGCAGCCCCACGTCTGTGGAAGTGAAGGTGGATGACCAGCTGGTGGCAACGCCCGCCACCGTGACCTTCCTGTATGACAAGCCTGCACAGTCCGCCACAGTGACCGTGCTGTATGTGGACACCGCCGGGAAAGAAATTGCCCTGGCGGAGCAGCGGGTGCTGGCGGAGGGCAGCCACAACCTGGCGCCGGACGAGAATCGCATTCCAGCCAACTACGCGTTGGCGGAGGGCAGCACGCCCACGCAGCCGGTGAACGTCACCCGGCAAGGGGTGGCCACCCCCACCAGCGTCACTTTCCGTTACCAGCAGGTGGCAGCGGATATGTACATCGGCTATGCGGTGACCCTTTCTCAAACCACCCTGCGGGACAATGCCAACAATGATGATACCTCCATCATCGCCACATTGCCCAAGGATACCTTGCTGTACTTAAACGGCCAGGCCACCGTGGGAACCACCGTGTGGAGCGGAGCCCAGACGGTGCTGGGGGCGGATAAAAAGATCGGCATTCTGGTGGATAGCGCCACCAAGCACATCACCAAAGAGGAAGCGGACGCCATCATCAAAAAGTATAATGATGCGCATCCAACCCCTTCGCCCACCCCCACCGCCGCGCCTACCAGGGTTCCGGATCAGCTGACGGGGTACTACATCACCATCGGCGACAACGTATACCTGCGGAATATGACCAGCGTGATGGCTCAGGCGAATCTGGTCATGTCCAAAAACACGGTGGTGTATGTAGGCGGGCAGTTGTACAATGAAGGCTATGGCTGGCATATTACCACCTATGGTCAGTACAGCGGCTATGTGCGGGCGGACCAGATGCGCAAGCTGAGCGATGTGGAAGTGCAGGCGTACCTGAAAACCTTGAGTACGCCCACCCCCACGCCGGCGGCCACCGCGGCCCCCTATGATCCCAACGCCAAGTCCAGCTATGGCTACATCACCAAGGATGGCGTGAATTTCCGTATGACCCCCAACGGGTCCAAGATCAAGACGCTGAATAAGTATGCGTTTATGTTGGTCTATGGCACCAAGGAAGTGAACGGCGTCACCTGGTACAACGTGAACCAGAGCGGAACCGTGGGCTGGATTCATGGGGACTACATGCACCAGATGAGCATTACGGAGCTGAGCGGCTTCCTAAACAGCAACGAATACCTGCAAGGCCTGCGCAATTCCGGCGGCACCAACAGCAACACCAATACCAATACCGGCACCAACAACTCCACGGGCAAGGCCACCCAGGGGAACATTTCCTCGGTGGAGGACTGGAACGTGGGCACCTGGAAGAACACGGGCGTCAACACCGGCCTCAGCGCCAGTTACGAGCCCTTTGACCCGTATTCCACCCCCGTGCCCAGCGCCAGCGCGGGCCCCAATGCCAGCGCTTCTGTGGAACCGGTGGCCACCTTTGTGATCGGAACCATGATTCCCATCACCTATGACGATGAAAGCAAGGAGACCCAGACCGACTCCACCCCCTGGGGATTCATTGGCGCGGGCGTGGTGCTGGTAGGCGGCGCGGGCGGCGTATACGCCTATGCGCTGAACCAGAACAAAAAGCGCAAGGCGGCAGCCAAGGCCGCAGCAGCGGGACGGCGAGCCGGACAGCCCGGAAACCCCATGGGCCCAGGTGGCAAGCCGGGCCAAGCGCCCCAGAGCCCCTACGCTCGCCGGGCCGTGGCCGCGCCGCCCATGGCGGGAAGCCAGCAAAGAGGACAGGAACCGCAGGCTAGCGGGGGAATGCCTCCGTATGGGCGGCCCATGGGCACGCCGCCGCAAAGCGGCGCTATGCAGCCCCCCAGCAACCAAAGCGTCTTTGGCGCTCCCATGGGCGGCGGCACAAGCAGCCAGAACCCCTATGCGCGCCCTGTGGGGCAACCCGCAGACCCCTCTGGCAGACCTCAGGGCTCCACAGGAAACCCCTATGTGCAGCCCATTGAGGCGGGCAGCACGGGTGATGGGCAGCAGGGGCGGCGGGTGAGCCGCACCCAGCGGTACCAGAACGCGGAAGGCAATGAGGACCAAGACCGGTAAATAGTTGGAGACCTGAAGGGAGAGCCGACGGCTCTCCCTTTTTTTGCGGCAAGGATTGACAGCGTCGGGCAATGTGGTATGCTGACAAAACCATAGGAAAAAAGCGAATCTGGGAGGGAACGCGGTGCTCACAAAAGAACAGGTGAAACAGATGGCTGCGAAGGCAGCGCTGGATTTGTCTGAAAAACAGGCGGAGGCCCTGCGAGGCCCGCTGTCCCAGAAGGAGGCCCTTGCCCAGGCGATGCCCTACGCCCCCGACGGGGTTGCTACGCCTGCGTTCTGCTGCCTTTCCGCCCTGCGGGGGGATGAGGTATGGCCCAGCTTGCCCCTTGGCCAGGCGCTGCGAAACGCAAAAAACACCCGGGAGGGATGGATTGCCCTGGGAGGCTTGGCGCGGGAGGTGAGCGAATGAAAAAAGAGTGTGGGGACCTCTGCCGCCAAACGGTGGCTGCGTTACGCGCAGGGCTGGAAAGCGGAGAAATCACGTCCGAGGCCATTGTTCAGGCCTATTTGGACTCCATTGCCATGCAAAATTCCGCCATCAATGCCTATGTGGAGGTAACCCCGCAGGAAGCGCTGGCAGAGGCGGAACAGGCGGATGCCCGCCGCCAAGCGGGTGTGCCTCTGTCGCCTTTGGATGGGATCCCGGTGGCGGTAAAGGACAACATTCTGTGGCAGGGAAAGCATTGCACCTGCGCCAGCCAAATGCTGGCGGATTTTGTGGCCCCCTATGACGCCACGGTGATGAAAAGGCTGCGGGCGGCGGGGATGCCGCTGCTGGGCAGGCTGAACATGGACGAGTTTTCCATGGGCGACAGCACGGAAACCAGCCTGTTTGGACCCACACGCAACCCCTGGGATTTGGCTTTTGTGCCTGGCGGTTCCTCCGGCGGGGCCGGGGCGGCGGTGGCGGCGGGCATGGCCCCGGTAGCCCTGGGCAGCGACACCGGGGGCAGCGTTCGCCAGCCCGCCGCCTTTTGCGGCGTGGTGGGGGTGAAGCCCGCCTATGGAACTGTCAGCCGCTATGGGCTGGTGGCCTACGCCAGCTCTTTGGAGCAGATCGGCCCCATTTGCAAAACCGCGCAGGACGCGGCACTGGTCATGGGAGTGATCGCCGGGGCCGACCCTAGGGACGCCACCAGCGATGGACGCCTGGCGGAAGGGTTTCGCAGGGATGCGCTGCAGGCTCTGCAAGAAAAAAGCCGCCAGGGGGAGAAGCCCCTGGAAGGCGTCACCCTGGGGCTGATGCAGGGTCCTTTGCACGGAGCGGTGGAGCAGGCCCTTGCCCAGGCGGTGCTGCATTGGCAGGCCCTAGGAGTCCGGTTTGTGGAGGTGTCTTTGCCTAGGCTGCCGCAGGCACTGGCCGCCTACGTGGTGATTAGCTGCGCCGAGGCCAGCAGCAACCTGGCCCGGTATGACGGAACCCGCTTTGGCCACCAGGCGGAAGCCCTGGGGCATTGGGAGGCCCTGTGCGCAAAAAGCCGTCGGGAGGGCTTTGGCTTGGAGGTACAGCAGCGCATTTTGCTGGGAACCTGGGCCCTTTCCGGGGAGGAGCCCTTCAATTACCAGCGGGCCCAGCGGGTGCGGGAGGCCTTTGGGCAGGAGATGGACGCCGCCCTGGCAGGCTGCGATGGACTGTTGCTGCCCGTGACGGCCACCCCGGCCTACCCCATGGGGGAGAAGGCGGCAGGGCGCGTGGATGGGTACCAAGGGGACCTCTTTACTGTGCCCGCCAATCTGACGGGGCTTCCGGCGCTGTCCCTGCCCTGCGGGCTGTCCCCAGAGGGGTTGCCCATCGGCATGCAGCTGCTGGGCCAGCGGGAGAGCTTGCCCTGGCTGCTGGCTTTGGGCCAGGTGTATGAACAGGCCTATCCGGTGGCAGTGGGCCAGCATCCCTATGACCGGCTCCAGAAAGGGGGCAAGGCTCCATGAACTATGAAACGGTGATTGGGCTGGAAGTCCATGTGGAGCTGCGCACCCAAAGCAAGATGTTCTGCGCCTGTTCCGCTGCCTTTGGCGGTGCGCCAAACAGCCAGGTGTGCCCGGTGTGCATGGGCCTGCCGGGGGCGCTGCCGGCGCTGAATGCCCAGGCGGTGCGCCTGGCGGTGCTGGCGGGCTTGGCGGTGGGCGCGCAAATTCAGCCCCAAAGCCGGTTTGACCGCAAGCATTACTTCTATCCCGACTTGCCCAAGGGCTATCAAATCAGCCAGTTTTATGAGCCCCTTTGCCTGGGCGGGCACATTCGCATTGAAACCGCTGCCGGTGACAAAACCATTGGCATTGCGCGCATCCATATGGAGGAGGATGCGGGCAGGCTTCTGCATGACGGCCAGGGGGAAACGCTGTTGGACTTGAACCGCTGCGGCGTGCCCCTCATCGAAATTGTATCCCAGCCGGACCTGCGCGGCGCGGAGGAGGCGGTGGCCTATTTGCGGAAGCTGCGGGGCATTTTGACCTATGCCGGGGTGAGCGACTGCAAAATGAACGAAGGAAGCCTGCGCTGCGATGTAAACCTGAGCCTGCGAAAGCCCGGACAGCCCCTGGGCGTACGAACGGAAATGAAAAACCTGAACTCGTTTCAAAGCGTGGAAAGGGCCATCGAGGCAGAGCGGGCCCGGCAGAGGGCGGCGCTGGAACAGGGAGATGCGATTCTGCAGGAAACCCGCGGCTTTGACGCCAAAACAGGCTGTACCTACGCCATGCGCCCCAAGGAAAACAGCGGGGAGTACCGGTTTTTCCCGGAGCCGGATTTGCCCGCCCTTTCTTTGACAGAGACGGATATCGAGGCATTGCGGACCCTGATTCCGGCTTTGCCGGAGGAGCGAAAGCAGCAATTCCAGCAGCGGTATGGGCTGACCCCCTATGCGGCAGAGCAGCTGACGGCGGAGCGTGAGCTGGCGGAGTATTTTGAGAAAGCGGCAAAACAGGCCCGCCATCCGGTGACCGTGGCGAACCTGCTACTGGGGGAGGTTTTTGCGCAAATGGCCCTTCGGGCCACCCTGGGCGCGGCCGTCCGAGAAGCAGTGCCGCCCATAGCACCCCAGCATCTGGCGGCGCTGGCAGACCTGCTGGCGGAGGGGCGCGTCAACAGCTCCACAGGGAACCGCATCGTGGAAGCCCTCTTTGAAACGGACTGCGACCCGGAGGCCTATGCCGCCGCCCAGGGGCTGTTCGTGCTGACAGAGGAAGGCATACTGCGGGAGCTGGCTCTTCAGGCCATGACAGAGAACCCTGCCCTGGTAGACAGCTACCGGGCAGGGAAAACAAAGGTGTTACAGGCGTTGATGGGCAAGGCCATGGCCCTTTCCCAGGGGAAGGCCCAGCCGGAGCAGTTGCAGGAGCTGTTGGTTCAAGCGCTGGCGGAAACGAAGCTTTGAACCAGCAGGGTGAGTTCGTCCAGCAGCGCGTCGTCCGCGTTGCCTTCGGCATAATAGACGTCAAAACCAATGAAAGCGCCATTCATCAAGGTATCGGCGGTGTAATAGGTGCCTTCATCGTCCTCCAGGCTGAACACAAAGAAGGGGATGCTCTCCTTGGAAGTGGTGAGGATGGCCACAAGTTCAGGGTTTTCGTCCGCGAAATAGTCATAAATCCCATCAATGTAGTCTTGCTTTTGCTGGTCTGAGGCCGTAAGAAAATCCTTCTGTTCCAGGCCCTCTATTGTATCCAGGTTGCAGTCCACCATGATTTTATCCGAGGAAAGAGAAAAAAGCCATTTCACATCCTCGGTGTTCTCTTCCACATAGGAGGTGTCGTCCAGGGTGTATACCGCGTCATCATAGGTAATGGTAAACAACGCATTCGCCATATAGTCCGCCGCCTGGGCAGCGGTGAAACCAAAGCAAAAGACCAGGATCAAGAGGAGGGAAACAAACTTTTTCATGGGAAGAAGCCCCTTTCTCACTGAGAAATCCATCGTCCTAGTATACGCGCATTCGACATTTTTTTCAAGTGCAGGCAAGGAGTGGGCATGGATACCACCATGGAGTGGCATGGATACCACCAATGCCATTGAGGGCTTCAAGCGCGGCTGGCGTAGCGTCATGAAATGGCGCAAATTCTCGCCCCGTCGAGGATTCCGGATAGGTCGCGAGCTCGCCCGTGCTTGACAGGGCTTCGGATTTGCGCTAGGATGCTGTTATGGCTGGAAGGCAGAATCTGCCTTCCGGCGGGATAGCGTTTTTGGACTGTGCCCGTTTGGGGTTTACACAAAATAGGGGACGCTGCCAAAGGATACCCTTTTCCAAATTGGCTTTCATCAGACAGGATCTTTTGAGAGGACGCCCGACTCGATAGGCGAATGTGGAAATGCACAATCTCATCGAATTTTTGGAAAAAACCAGCGCAATCCTAGGGGCAAAAACGGCGGTTGAGGCTGCCGATGGCAGCTTCACCTTCGCGGAGCTGCGCCAAAGGGCGTTGCAAATGGCCGTCGCGATTTCCGCCGCTGTTGGACGATCCATGAGCGAAAATTCTGCATGCGGCCCCGCCAAGGAACGCATCGCTGTATACCTGCCCAAGGGTGCGGAGTGTCTTTGCGCCATGCTGGGCGTTTTATACTGCGGCCATGTATACGTGCCCATGGACACCAGGGCGCCTGTCAACCGCACCAAACTGATGCTGGAAACCGTTCATCCACGCTTGATGATTACCGATGCACAGGGGAAAAGCCTTCTTTTGCAGCAGGGCATTCCTGCGGAAATGCTGGCTGACTTTCACGAATTGATGGCCCAGGATCGTGTGATTCCTACAGGGTTTGTAGAAGAAACCATCGCGCGGACGCAAGACATAGATCCTGCCTATATTCTGTTCACTTCCGGCTCCACGGGGGTACCCAAAGGGGTCGTCATCCCCCACCGCAGGGTGATCAACTATATCCATTGGGCGCGGGATTTTTTCTCCATTGGCAGTGACCAGGTGATTGGCAACCAAGCGCCGTTCTACTTTACCGTATCGGCGATGGATATTTACCTCAGCCTTGCCACGGGATCAAAGCTATGCATCATCCCGGAAAATCAGTTTTCTCACCCCGAAAAGCTGCTTGGTTTCTTGAACGAGCACCAAATTACCTTGATATTTTGGGTGTCTTCTGTCTATCATCATGTGGCAAGCGCAGACGCCCTCAGGGAGCTTCGTCCGCAATTTTTAAAGCATGCCTGGTTTGTGGGCGAACCCATGCCAGCCGCTAGCCTTTCCTACTGGGTTGTCAAATTGCCGGACGTGGCATTTGCAAATCTGTATGGTTCTACCGAAACGGATATGACCCTTTGCTATCCTGTGCCCAAAGGCGTTCCCGTGGAGAGGGTGCCCCTAGGATCTGCTTGTGCGAACACAGAGGTATTGCTGATCAAGGACGACCAGACCGCCGCGAAGCCGGGGGAACTAGGTGAAATTTGCGTGCGGGGCTCCTGCCTGGCCAGCGGATACTTTCAAAACCTGGAGAGAACCGATGGGAGCTTTGTTCAAAACCCCCTCCATCATGACTATAGGGACATCGTTTACAAAACGGGCGACCTGGGGGAATGGAAGGACGGGCTTGTTTTTTTCCATGGGCGAAGGGACCATCAATTTAAGCATCTGGGCTACCGCATAGAGGCTGGTGAAATTGAAGCGATTGCCGTGCGGCATGAGGCCATTGAAAACGCATGCGTTATTTACGATGAAAGCAAGCGACAGATCGTTTTGTTTTATGTGGCCGACGGACCAGTGGACGAGCTTGCATACCGCCTGTCCTTGATGAATGATCTGCCGGTGTACATGGTTCCCACGCGGCTTGTGCGGCTTAGCGCCATGCCCTTTAACCCAAACCGCAAAAAAGACAGAATTTTGCTGAAGGCAAAGTATATTGAAAACCAAGGAGAGTGACCCTATGACCACCCAGGAAAAAATGGCACTTATCGAAGAGGCTTTGCAAGTAAAGCCGAACAGCTTGACAGAGGACACGGAACTGAGCACCCTTAGCGCGTGGGATTCTCTCAGCATCCTGAGCTTACAGATCAGGCTTACCGCCATCAATCCGGATTTGCAGTTTACCGATTTGTTTGGCTGTGATACGGTGGACGAGGTGTGCAGGCTGTTTTAGCAGGGCAAACCAACACGCCATGAAACCGTGAACTAAACATTCTTCCCTTCCTAATGATACAGCGCTCTCATGGCAGGATTTCTTTTATAGGAGTTCTTTCATTGCCTGCCTTGCGAGGCGTGCATAAAGCGAGCATAATAATATGTTGTTCAATTCTTTTCATTTCCTTTTTTTCTTTCCAGTTGTTGTGATGCTTTATTTCCTGTTGCCTCACAAAATCCGTTGGATAGGGCTGCTGGTTGCCAGCTATTACTTTTATATGGCATGGAACGCCGTATATGTGCTGCTGATGACCGCAACCATCGTGCTGACCTGGCTTAGCGGGCAGCTGTTGGAGTGGTCTGGCAAGCAGGAGGACCGGAAAAAGAAGAACTTCCAGCGCAAACTGTGGGTCGGTCTCAGCTTTGCCTGCAATCTGCTGATCTTATTCTTCTTCAAATATTTCTATTTCATGGTGGACAGCGTAAACTTGGCTTTAGCGGCGGTGGGCATTGAAGTGCTCCGGCCGTCCTTTGACGTGCTGCTGCCCGTGGGGATTTCCTTTTATACCTTCCGGGCGCTGAGCTACACCATGGATGTATACCGGGGGCAAATCAAGCCGGAAAAGAACATTTTTAAATATGCGCTGTTTGTTTCCTTTTTTCCGCAGATGATGGCAGGCCCTATCGAACGCGCTAAAACCCTTTTGCCCCAATTGGACCAGCGTCATTCCTTCGATTCCGACCGGGTGAAAAGTGGCTTGCTGTTGATGCTCTGGGGGTTTTTTCAAAAGATGGTCATTGCGGATCGTTTGGCGATTTTGGTGAACACGGTGTTTGATAACCCCGCCAAGTATGCCGGCTTTCAAATTGCGGTGGCAGTGCTGTTTTTGGCTGTGCAGCTGTATTGCGACTTTTGCGCCTATACCGACATTGCCAGGGGCGCCGCACGGGTATTGGGCTTTCGGCAGACGGATAACTTTCGTCAGCCGTATTTTGCCGCCTCCATTCAGGATTTTTGGAAGCGTTGGCATATTACCCTGGGCAGTTGGTTTCGGGATTACGTGTTTATCCCGGTCAGCGGCCATCTGATGAAAAAGAAATGGAGCGTCCGCGCCATTTATATTACGGCATCCCTTGTGGTATGGCTGTTGACAGGCCTTTGGCATGGGGCCAATGTGACTTTTATTGTGTGGGGTTTGTTGCATGGGCTTTATCAAGTCATAGGCTTTTTGACCGCATCCTTCCGAAGCAAGCTGTACGCCAAACTGCATATTCGCACCCAGGCCCTATCCTTCCGCCTGGGTCAGATCCTGACGACGTTTGCATTGACCTGCTTGGGCTGGATCTTCTTTCGCGCCCATTCGGTGGAAGACGCGCTGCGGCTTGTAAAGAGAATGATCACCAACTTCAACCCCTGGGTATTTTTTAACAGTTCACTTTATTCGTTGGGGCTGGACAACAGAGAATTTCTTGTGGCGGTTGCGGCGATGCTTGTATTGTTCGTTGTCGATTCTATGCGAAGCAGATATAGTATAGCAAAAATGTTATCAGCTCAAAATTTCCTTTTCCGATGGGCGGTTTATGTCTCATTTGCCATATTCATTTTGTTGTTTGGCATTTATGGCAGTGATTATGTCCAAACCCAGTTTGTTTACTTCCAGTTCTGAGGTGATAGGCTTGAAAAAAGTGGTTTTTTCGCTGAAGCTCATGGTTTTTATAGCGTTGATGCTCCTTTTTATTTTTAAGGGCATTATGCCTCAATACGCGGAGGGATATAATGCTTCTATCGTTGATAAATATCATCGTTTAAAGAGCATAGACGAGCCTAAAATGATTCTTGTGGGGGATTCCAACGTCGCCTTTGGATTCGATTCTGAAAAAATCCAGCAGGCCTTCCATATGCCGGTTGTAAATTTTGGGCTTCACGGTGGCTTGGGGCAAGCCTTTCACAGCGATATGATCAAATCCAGCATCCGCGAAGGTGACATTGTCATCCTTGCTCCGGGCAATTATAACTATGGTACCGCTGATATTGCAGACTGCGTTTTGGCATGGCTCACCATTGAGAATCATTATGAGCTGTGGGAAGGGATCTCTTCTCAAAATTATCTGAATATGCTGTCGGCCTATCCTACCTATCTAAAAAGGGCTGTGGAATTGTTCATTACGGGAACGGGCAATTCGCCTGTAGACTCCGCCTTTACGAGAACGGCATTCAATGAGTATGGGGATAGCATATTTCCAAGGCCTAAGTGTGTCATGACAGAAGGAGACTATGGTGCGTACTTCAACTCCAATTTGCTTTCACAAGCGATGGAGGCATATTGGAATGAATATAACGAATATGTCCTTAGCAGGGGGGCGATTTTGCTTATGAGCTGCCCTCCCATTTTGAACAAAATGGTGACAGCCGATATAGTCCCCGTGCAAAATAATTTGGAAGAAAAATTGGATTTTCCGGTCATCTCGCAACTACAGGATTATATTTATCCCATCGAGTATTTTTATAATACAGGTCTACATTTAAATGATACAGGGGTTCTGATCCGAACGGAGCAGTTGATTGCCGACCTCGGCAAGGCCCTAGAACAAAGGCAAAAGTAGAAAAGGATGGCTGTCCTTTCTTCGCTTCATGGGTTCCCGCCCCTATACTACCCCCCCATGTCGCCTAGCTGCCACGGCGACATGGGGGGTAGTAGTACAGTTTGAAAGACAAATGCGGTTGCCGTGTGCCTTCTTCTCGTCCACAGGGGCTTTTCTTGCCTTTCCTTGCTATATCCGCTATACTGAAACAAGAGCGTATCGTGCAGCAGGGGGAAACCAAGATGCCAAACATTCATGACCATGCCATGGGCATGGGGGGAAAAACCCTAGAACAAAGGCCCTTTGATGAGATTGACAGCCTGATTGTCACCCAAGTGGTGTATTTGCCCATGGAGGGTTTTTTGGACAAAGGGGAGGAGCGCACCCTGGCGGAGTTGGCGGAACATTTGCAAGCCGCCTACCCGGACGGGTTTTCCGATCCCTTTCAAAAGAAGCGCTTTGCCATGACCCAGGTTTGTGCACAGCAGCCCAGGTACCGGGATTGGCGGCTGCATCATTACGTGAGCCGCATTGATCCGGAAAGGGAAATGCAGTTTGCCGCCTGTTCCTTTGACCTGCCCACAGGGCAGACCGTGGTGGCCTTCCGGGGCACGGACTGGAGCCTGGTGGGCTGGAAAGAGGACCTGAACATGTCCTTCATGACGGTGCCTTCTCAGCAAGAGGCCAAGGAATATGTGGAGCGGGTGGCGGAAAACAATGGCCGGGGGCTGATCCTTTGCGGCCACAGCAAGGGCGGCAACCTGGCGGTGTATGCAGGCGCCATGGTCAGCGGCAGTACTCGGGACAGGCTGCAACGGATTCATAGCTTTGACGGCCCTGGGCTGGACGAGGAGACGTTAAGCAGCCTAGGGTACCAGCTGGCGCAGGACCGGATTGAAAGCTTCATTCCCCAAAGCAGCGTGGTGGGCATGCTGCTGCACTATCACCCCATTTATACGGTGGTGCACAGCAACACCCTGGGGATTTTGCAGCATGACGCCATGACCTGGCAGGTACACGAGGGCAGCTTTGTGACCCTGGAAGGGGTAGACCGTAGCGGCCGGATGACGGACGAAACCCTGCACGCCTGGCTGAAGGAGATGGACATGGACGCCCGCAGGTTGCTGGTAGACACCTTGTACCAGGTGCTGGAGGCGGCCCAGGTGGACACGATCACGGGGCTTGTGGCGGACTGGCAGGCCAGCGCGGAGAGGATGCTGGAAGCTCTGCGGGAGCTAAACCCGGAGGTACGCAGAAGCGTGCGGCACATGCTGAGCCGGCTTTTCAGCACCGGCGCGGTGGAGGCCCTGCGTAACCTTTTACCTCACGCCTTGCTCACCTGGGGAAAACGGAAAGAAGCCCCGTCCGCCCAGGACGAGGCATAGCCTAAAAGCATTTTAAGAGAGCCCTTCTAAAAAAGATTCCAAGTTCAAATGCAAGATGGAGGCCTGCTCTTCTTTCGTCAGGGGCAGGGCCAGGAAGCGGTGAAGCTCCTCCGCAGGGTCCCACATGGGGTAGTCGGAAGCGAAAAAGACCCGGTCCGCGCCATAGTGGCGGACGAGGGAGGCCGCCTCTTCCGGCGTTAAGGCGTACAGGCTGCTGCTGGAATCCACCCACAGGTTGGGGCGGCCTGCCAGCGCTTTCCAGCCCTCGGTCCACATGGACCAGCCGCCAAAATGCGCCGCGATGACCTGGAGCGCCGGCACTTTGTCCATCACCCGGGCCAGGCGCGTTGGCTCGCTAAAGGCATAGCGGGTATCGCCAATATGGCAAAGGAGAGGCAGGCCCATCTCCGCCATGTGGCGAAACAGGGCCAGGGCGTTTTCACAGTCCAAGGGAAACCGCTGGATGTCCGGGTGGAGCTTTACCCCCAGCAGGCCGCCGGTTTTGATGCGCAAAAGCTCCCCTGGCAGGTCCGCATGATCCGGATGCACGGACCCAAATCCCACCAGGCGGTCTGGGTGGGCGGCCACGGTGGACATGAGATAGTTGTTGACACTTTCCGTCCGTTCAGGCGAGACGGCCACGCTGTGCACCAAAAAACGGGAGATGCCGGCGGCATCCCCCCGGGCCAGCAAAGTGTCCAAGGTGCCGTCATGGCGGATGGGAAAGTGATAAAAGTCTCCAATGGAGGCGGCGGCCTTCCGGGCGATGATATCGGGGTAGATATGGGCGTGGGAATCAAGTATGGTCAAGGGGCACGCTCCTTTTGCATAGGATATGTTATCTTACAACGGAGCCGTTTCTGGTGTCAAGCAGACAGAAGAGCCATGAAATTTGTTATTTGATGGAACCAATGGCAGGGTTCGGTCGTTCTTACAAGTGAGGAACAAACAAAACCACCCGGGAGGGAAAAGGGAGGAAGGCCCCATCGACAGGCAGGCGGAATGGTTGAAAAAGGCCAGAGAGGGAGACGTGGACGCTTTCGCGGAGCTTTGCGCGCCCTTTTCCCAGATGCTTTACCGGCATTGCCTGCATATGTTGGGCCAGGAAGCGGACGCCCAGGATGCGGCCCAGGAGGCTTTGCTGCGAGCCTTCCGCGCCATGCCCCGCTTTATGGGGCAAAGCGGCGTGGCCACCTGGCTTTACCGCATCGCCCATAACGCCTGCCTGGACATGCTGAAAAGGCCCCAAAGAAAAAGAGAGAACGTCTCTGTGGAACAGCTGCGGGAAGGCGGCTTTGAGCCAGAAGCCGCCGGGGACGACCCGGAGGCAGCCTACGTGAAAACAGAGGCGGCCCAGCGCGTGCAGGCGGCCATCCGCAAGCTGCCCCGGGAACAGCAGCTTTTGCTGGACCTGCGCTATGGGGAAGGCCTCAGCTATGAGGAGCTGGCCCGGGTCACCGGAATCCGGGAGGGAACGGTCAAAAGCAAGCTCAGCAGGGCCAAGGACCGGCTGCAAGAGTTATTGCAAGAAAATGTTGAATGAACAAAAAGGGAACATTTCATGGGCTCGCTCGTCCAATGAACAGAAGGGAGGTTCAGCATGAAGCAGGAAACAAAAGGGCCATGGCCAAGCGGTGATCTGGAGCGCGTGCTGACCGACCTGTACCGGGAGAGAGCGCCGGAAGGGTTTGAAAGGGCCTGGCGCGCTGCGGTGAAGAGGGAGGAGCGGTTACCAATGAAGCAAACCGGACCAAGGTTTTGGAAAATGGCGCTGCCCATGGCGGCTGTCTTGGTGCTGCTGGTGGGCACATGGCTCACAGGGACCAGCCCGCTGGGGGTACCCAAGCCGGGAACCATGCAAAAGGCCATGCCCCAGAGCCAAGCCAATCTGCAACGGGCGGGGACGATGGACGAGGCGGAGGATGGGGGGTATTTCCTCATGGAGGACGCCCCTTCTGGAGTGGGCCCCGCTGGAAACGCAGCCTCCATGGGCGGGGGGGCAGGAGGCGTAGCAGAGCCCATGCAAGGGAAGAAGCTGGTGCGCACAGCGGAGATGGCCCTGGCCACAGGGCGCTTTGACGAAGCGGTTCAGACGGTGAGGGACCAAGTGTCCAGCGTGGGGGGCTACGTGCAAAGCGTATACCAGTATGAGGATGCCTCTAAGGCGGAGCAGGGGGCTGAAAGAGCCGAGCGCAGAATCAACTTTTCCCTTCGCATCCCCACGGACCAGTTGGACGGGTTTCTGTCGGGCATGGCAGGGGTTGGACGGGTCACCTACCGCAGTGAGACCAGCGTGGACAAAACCGTGGAATACACCGACACGGGCCTGGCTTTGCAAACCCAGAAGGACAAGTGGGCCCGGTTGCAGGAGCTGCTGTCCAAGGCGGAAAATGTGGCGGACCTGTTGCAGATCGAAACGGAAATGGCTAACACCCAATACGCCATTGACAGCTATGAAACCAGGCTGCGCACCATTGACAAGGACGTAGACCAGAGCCTGGTGACGGTGACGCTGGAGGAGGAGACCCCGGCCCAAACCGCCGCAGTGGAAGCCATGGGCTTGGGGGATCGTCTGGGCAATGGGCTCCAGGCCTCGGTGCAGGGCATCGGTCGGTTTTTCCAGAATCTGTTGGTGTTTTTGGTGATGGCGTTGCCTGTGGCCTTGCCGGTGGCGCTGCTGGGCCTGGGGGCCTGGTGGCTGCTTCGCAGGCATAAAAAGAACAAAGGCCCTGAAAAGAAGGAGGAAATAGGATCATGAGGAAGCTTTTTTTGATGGTGATGGTTTGCGCGCTTTTGGCGGTCTTTCCCGTGGCCCTGGCGGAACAACCGGCCCAGGCGGCGCCGGGGGCGCTGCTGTCGGTTTCCGGCTCCGCCGTGGTGACGCTGCAGCCGGACTATGCCACCCTGAACCTGGGGGTTTCCACCCAGGCGGAGACTGTGGCCGATGCCCAGGCGCAAAACGCCAGCCAGATGAACGCCCTGCTCACGGCCCTGGAGGGCGCGGGGGTGGCCAAGGAGGACATACAGACCCAGTATTTCAGCATCAATCCGGTGTACGGGAACATAAACAATCCTATGGAAATGACCACCTATCCCATGGATGGGGGAAAGCCCGTCGGCTACCGGGTGGAGAACAACCTGCAAGTGACGCTGCGGAAGATCGACTCCCTAGGAAGCACGCTGGACGTGGCCATGCAGGCCGGAGCCAACCAGAGCTATGGCCTGTCCTTTGAAAGCACCCAGCGGGCGGAAGCCTATGACAAGGCCTTGCAGGAGGCTGTAAAGGAAGCCCAGCGGAAGGCCCAGCTGATGGCGGCGGCCAGCGGCAAAGAATTGGGCGCATTGGAAACCCTGACGGAGCAAGGGGAGGGATACAGCGGGCCCTATATGAAAACCATGGCCCTGGAGGCGGATAGGAGTACCCCCATCGTCAGCGGTACCATCACGGTAGAAGCCACGGTACAGGCGGAATACCGTATGCCCTAAGGAGAACAGGAGTGAGAAGGCAGCCTTGGGTCCTCGGGGGCCTTGGGTTGCCTTTTGCGTGGAACCGCAAAGAATGACCAGAATTGACTTTTGTTGTCCGGATTGATAAGATAAGAAAACGGAAGGCTCATTTTCTGAGAGGAAGTGGAAGCATGCGCTGGGAAGATTCCGCCTATGGGAAGCCGTATGCCTCGGACGACCCCTTGGAACCGGAGGCAAAACCGCCGGAAGCCGCGTTTTTTTCGCCAACGGAGGAGGAAGCCTCAAACCCTTCTGAAAAACCCAATGTGTTCACGCCCATTTCCGCAGCGGACCGTTTGCGCCCCCAACGACGCACCGGCAGCCGGGTGCGGACACAGGCCCCCAGGATGCCCATGCAGCCCGGGCAGCGGTATGGCTATGGCATGCCTATGCCAGAAGCCTCGCCTGTGGACGAGCCGGGCAGGGAGGAGGCGCCTCCTCCCAGGGCCCCGGCCTATGAAGCGGAGGACATTGACGCCTACCAGCGGCGCTATTGGGAGGAACTCCAGCACCAGGAGGCCGCCCCTCAGAGCTGGCCCCAGGAGTCCTTTGTGCCCGCCTATTTGCAAGGGGCCCATCCGCCGCCAATGTATTCGGAACCGGTCTATCCGGGAAATGCGTATGGCGCCCCCTCCAATGCTGACAACCTTTATGCGGACGGCTCCTTTTCTGAAGCCCCCTATCCTGACCCTGCCTACACAACCTATCCGTCCGCTGGGGAAATGGACTGGCTTTCGGAAGAGCTGGCAGGGGAAGGGCAGATTGGGGATGTTCTGGCCCAGGACTGGATGATTCCACCGCCTGGGCCGCGTCTGAACAGCGATTTCAGCGAGCCAGGGCCAGCTCCGGTCCTGCCGGAGGGAAATGGGTTTTTTCCTCCCATCGCCTCTCCGGAGGGGATGAGCTACCCTCCCATGGAAGAGCCGCCGCCTAAGACCGCGCCCCTATCCAGAGCCATCCATAAGCTGCGGGAACTGGCCCTCAAAAGGACGCCGGAGGAAAAAATCCCGGGACGGATGGTATGGATGCTGGGTATGGGGCTGATGACTTTGGCGCTGGTGGTGATGGTGTTTCAAATCGGGCGCATTGTGCTCAATGTGATGCAAAACGATGAAGAGATGAAGAGTGTTCGGGAGGAATACTATGCTTTGACGGGGGCGGAGCTGGCCAGCAACGCCGACCGGGTGGAGCTGCTGCCTGCGGGCCAAACCTTTGTGCCTACGGCAACCCCCGTGCCAGCCTTCACCCCCATGCCAGACCAGGGGCCCCAGGGTGTGGCGGTAGGCACGGAAGCCGTGGCTTCCGCAAACCCGCAGCCTACGTCCCCAGAGGCCGCCCCCCAGGCCCAGCGCACCAAGGCCGGCAAGTATGAGAATAACCCATTAAAAGCCGTTGCCCCGGAGTTTTCGGAGCTGCTCCAAAACAATCCCGATGTGGTGGGGCGTTTACACATTGAGGGCCTGGTGGACGAAACCGTGGTGAAGCGGAACAACACCTATTATCTGAACCATAACGCCCGGGGTGCTTCCCATGCCGCCGGAGCGGTGTTTGTGGATGAGTCCTGTCAAATTGCCAGCCCGCCGGAAAACCTGCTGCTCAGGGGACAAAGCACCGTGGAAGGAAAGATGTTCAGCCCCCTATGGCGCTATCAAAGCGAGGGCGCGGAGTTTGTGAAGCAGCACGCGCTGCTGACCATGGATACCCTGTATGAGCCGGGGCGGTATGTGGTGTTTGCGGTGCTGGTGCAGGGAACTGCGCCTGGGTCGGATGCTTTCAACTATGCGGGGTATCCTTCCTTTGAAAGCGACCAGCAGATGGAACGGTTTGTGGCCAAGGCCAAGGAGCATTCGCTGTATGAGATTCCCGTGGAGGTGGTTCCCACGGATCGGCTTTTAACGCTGTCCACTTTAGCTGGCGGCAAGGAAACCAACACCTTGGTGCTGATGGCCCGCAAACTGCGGGCAGGGGAGACGGACGCCAACTTTTCAAAGATCCTTGCAGCGGTGCGGGGGCGGTAAGAAGGACCACGTAGAGCAACAACAAGGAGGGCGATGCTTTTGAATCCCAGGGAGCTTTTTATCACAACGGGAGAAATTTTGCTGCCCCGGAAGGATGTGGACCTGACCGCCTGGGCCTGCGTGGCCTGCGACCAGTTTACGTCCCAGCCCGAATATTGGCAGCAGGTGGCCTTGCAGGTGGGGGAGAGGCCCAGCACGTCGAAGCTGATTTTGCCGGAATGCTATTTGGCCGAAGCCCAGGCCCGGATTCCGAAAATCCACCAGGAAATGAGGGAATACCTGGCCCAAGGTCTGCTGGAGCGCAAGGTGCTGGACGGCTTTGTGCTTACCGAGCGCAGCACAGGCAGCGGCGCCCGGGTGGGGCTGGTGGCGCTCATAGACCTGGAAGGCTATGACTACCGGGCCGGAAGCACTTCGCTGATCCGCGCCACGGAGGGCACCGTTTTGGAACGGGTACCGCCCCGGGCGGCGGTGCGCAGGGGCGCGGCGCTGGAGATGAGCCACGTGATGCTTTTGCTGGATGACTTTATGCAATCCGTGGTGGAACCGCTATACCAGAAGCGGCAGACTCTTGAAAAGCTGTATGACTTTCCCCTGATGATGGAGGGAGGGCACGTGACCGGCTATGCCGTGACCGACCCCCAGGACATCCAGGGGGTGTATGAGGCGCTGAAAAGGCTGAAAGAACAGCAGGGAGGGCCCTCCCCGCTACTGTATGCCGTGGGAGACGGCAACCACAGCTTGGCGGCGGCCAAAAGCTGCTGGGAGGAGCGCAAGGCCCGTTTGTCTCCGGCAGAGCAGCAAAGCCATCCCGCCCGGTTCGCCCTGGTGGAGGTGGAGAATATCCATGACGACGCGCTGCAATTTGAGCCGATCCACCGGGTGGTGACCGGCTATGATGGAGACACCCTGCTGGAGGAATGGGCGGCCTACGCCCAAAGCCAGGGCATGAGCCTGGCCGGCGGCCCGGATGCCCAGGAGATTATCTGCGTGCTGGAGGGCAAGGAAGTGACAGTGGGCGTTGCCGGGGAGGTGCACAGCCTCGCCGTGGGCACGTTGCAAGCCTTCTTGGATGACTGGTTGCCAGCGCACCCCACGGCCCGGGTGGACTATGTGCACGGGGAGGCGGCGGTGCGGTCCCTGACCCAGGGGGAGGGCGCCATCGGGTTTTTATTGCCAAAGCCGGAGAAGGATTCCCTGTTTGCCACAGTGCGGCAGGCGGGTGTGCTGCCCCGCAAAACCTTCTCTATGGGCGAGGCCCATGAAAAGCGCTATTATTTGGAGACCCGGAAATTGAGCTGAGGCGCATTCATCATGCGCATGCATAAAGAAAAAGGGGCTGTGCCACAGCCCCTAGCATTTGCTTGTGTCCTATGGGGTTATCAACCAGGTTTCGGGATTTTGCACCGGGTAACCGAATGGAATGGCCGTGGTTCACCTTTCGCTGTCGCTGATCCAAAATTCATTCTTCTTGGGGTTTGCGCAGGCCTTTTTCAGCTTTAGGGTTGCCCCAAGAAGCAGGAGTGGACTTACCTTTCGCGCTTTGGCCGGGCAATTTTTTACGCAGCGCATGCAGGCCATGCAGCGGGCATCATCGGTGTGCGCTGGGGTGTCCTTTGGGATGGCCCCGGCGGGGCATGCGCTGGCGCAACGGCCGCACCGCGTGCAGTTTCCATTTCCCTTAGGCCGGAGGGGAACCCTCTTGTACTCCCCAAGGGGAAGTTGGCCGGGGACATCGAACGCAGAGAAAGACTCCCCATTGCGGAGCCTGGCGACCAGCTGCTGGGCAAAGCCGCGCAGTTCTTCCAAATCCTGCGTGTCCGGGCGGCCTGCCCCAAACCTTGGAAGAATGGAATGCTCAGTTGCCGCCGCCACGGCGGCGATGGGGCGGAACCCGCAGGCGTTGGCGGCATTTTTTAGTTCCAGCAGCGTATTGTCGTAGGCGCGGTTCCCGTAGGTGGTCACCAAAAGGGCCCTGGCCTGGTTGCCTTGGAGGCGCTTCAAGCGCTCCAAGGCCAGGGCGGGCACCCGCCCGCCGTAGGAAGGGACCCCAATCAGGCATAAATCCGTGCTGTCAAAGCAAGTGGCGCGACTCTCCCCTTCCGGTTGGGTCAGGTCGATTTCCATTTGTGCCGGGCCAAAGGCCTGCGCCATGCACTCACATACTTTTCGGGTTCCGCCTGTGGGGCTGAAATAGATTAAGTGGATTCGCATATCACGCTCTCCTCCATAGGCCGTCAACCGGGAAAAGGAAGCCGCACCAGGGCGCAAAGCAAGGCAAAGGGCAGGCCCACCACAGCCGTGAACCCCATGGCTGCGATGTACCCCAGGGAGCAGGCATGGTCTGGCGTACCCCCCAGCCTCTTCTTTGCGGAGCCCAGGGGAATGCCAAAGCAGTTCCCTGCCATAATCTCGCGAATGACCGCCAGGATCGCCTCCGCCTGGGAGTCATAGGAGGCCCTGAGCCGTACCAGGGTTTCCGGATCAGGATTGCCCCGGCTGTCCGCATAATGCTGGGCAAACAACACCGCCCGCATCTGCTCCGGCGGCACCACGCCCATGTCACCCTCCAGGAGGCTGCGAATTTCTTCGTCCGCGACGCCTGCCTTGAGCGCCTTTTGGGCATGGGCATAGCTGCACATCTGGCAGCCATTCACCTGGGTCACGGCCAGCATCAGCCGCTCCTTAAAATCCGCTTCCACGGGAACGGCCTTGGGTTTGAGCATGGAGTAAATGGCGTTTTGCAAAATCCAAAACCCTTCTGCGGGGGAGTAGAGCTTTCTGGTTGGTTTCATTGGCGCGTAAAACTTCTTTCTTTTTGTTATAGCCCTTCAAACTGATTCGCAATCCGCTCAAAGGCTTCCTTCACAATGGTGCGGCGCGTGGGCAGGCAAATCCGCTCAAACCCCGCCCCCAATTCTGGATCAAACAATAAGCCGCCCTCTAGTACCACATTGGCATCCACATAGATTTTCTGATGGAGTTCCTCCGCGCTCAGCCCGTACCCTCCAAAATCCATCCACAGCAGATAGGTACCTTCGGGCCGGACACAATGGACCCTGGGCAGCCGCCGTTTCACAAAATCCAACACCCAGTCAAAGGTACCGTCCAGATACTCCTTCAATTCTTCCAGCCACTCTTCTCCGCCATTGTACGCGCCGATGACTGCGGCGATGGTAAAGGGGGAGAGAAGAATCATCCCTGTTCGGGCCGCGTATTTTTGCCGAAGCTGCGGGTTTTGGATCACCACGTTGGTGGCCTTCAGCCCCGCAATGTTAAAGGTTTTGTTTGCGGCGGTACAGGTGACCAGGTTTGCCCCGTCCACCAAGGTGGCCAAGGGATGGAACACCGCGTCCCGGCGGATCAGATCGCCGTGGATTTCATCGGCCACCACCACAACCTGATGCCGGGCGCAAATGTCATACATCCGGGTGAGTTCCTCGTCGGTCCAAATCCGGCCCGTAGGATTGTGGGGGCTGCACAGCAAAAAACAGGTGGTGTTTTCCTCGGCGGCCTTGCGCTCAAAATCTTCAAAATCAATGGAATAGTGCCCTTCTTTGTTCACCAGATGGCTGTCCACCACGGTGCGGCCGGTACCCACAATCACCTTCACAAAGGGGGGGTAAATGGGCCGGGTTACCAGCACACCGTCCCCCGGCTGGGTGTAGGCCAGCACCGCGTGCCGCATGGCGGTAATGGTGCCATCCACATGCAAAATTTCCTCGGGCCGGATTTCCCAGCCGTGCCGCCGCCGGAACCAACCCGCCACCGCCTGGTAATAGGCCGGGTTCGTTGCGGGATGAAGGGCTGTATACCCGTATAAGTTGTGGTCCACGACTTTTTGAATTTCCGCCTGAACGGAAGGCGGGCAGCGAAAATCCATATCCGCTGTAAACATGGGCAAGGTATCCTCGTCGGCCCGTTCCGAGATCCCCATGGCCTTGAACAGGGGCAACCCATCCCATTTGGCGCTATTGCTTCCCCGCCGGTTCACGGCCTTGTCAAAATTGTATTTTCCCATTTCGCTCACCTCTTTTGATTGGAGCGCCCGGGGACGGACAGTCCCCGGGCGCGGGCGGTTTATTTCTGCGTGTAGCTGGGTTGCAAGTTTACTTTTTTGTTTCTCAGCAGCGCAAACAGGACTGCGCAGGACAGAATCACCACGTTGCCGATGATCTCGCTGGTGGGAGTGGACAGGATGAGGACCGCAATGGACACCAGGGCCACCACAATGGTGGCGATACAAATGGCGTTCAGCGCCTTTTTGCCAATGTGGAACCGGCTGCCGGCCCACAGTTCCGGCATGCGCTTGGGTAATTGCATGGCGGAATACGCGATGAGAGCACGGGTGGAGGTGGTCAGGATCACAGTACTGTTGGCTACGGTGGTCAGGTCAATTTTAAACAGGATGGGCACAATGCCGATGAGGTACATGGCCAGCAAAATCCAGTGGGGGGTGCCAAAGCGCTTGTTGCAGGCGGCAAACTTCTGGGGCAGCCATCCGTCCATGCAAGCTTTTTTGATGGGGAAAGTCATCATGCCGATGGAGAAGTTCAGCGTGGTGAGCAACGCGAACATGGCCCCGCCCACAACAAAGAAAGTGGACATCACAGGGGGCATAATCACGCTGGAGCTTACGCTAAGGGGCTTGTACGCAACTTCGGCCACGGGCAGCACACCCGCCGCCACGGTGGACATCAGCGCATAGATGATGACAACACCCAAGGTGGAGGCGATGATGGCAAAGGGGATGTCCTTGGTAGGGTTCTTCGCCTCGCTGCTAAAGTTGACCACATAGGTGGCGCCGCCCACGGCAAAGGTGAGCAAAATGGAGGCCAGCATCAGGCCGCTGACGCCCTTGGTCATAAAGTCCTCGCCGCCGCCCAGGAAACCCGGCTGTACCTGGCCAATGCCAAAAGCGATGTACGCCGCAATGGCCAGGGCAAGAATCACGCACATGATGTTTTGCAAACGGGCCGCCTGCTTCACGCCCAGCAAGTGCATGCCGATGATGGCCGTGAGCACCACAAAGGAGATGATCATGGGATTCACGCCCGGAATAATGGACAGGAAATAGTCGCAGAAGGAAAGGGTGTAGATGGAGATGGCCATGGTCATGGCAAAGGTGACGAAAATGTGAATGCCTGCCATTTTTTTGCCGCTGAGCACCGCGATTTGCGAGTACTGGCCGCCCTGAAAATTGGCGGTGCCGCCGATAAAAATCTGCGGAATAGCCGAAAAAATAATGATGGCCGCGGCGATGAGGTACGCAATGTTTACGGACCGCCCGGTCATGCCAATGGCAATGCCCGTCATGGTCATGACGCCCACGCCGATGATTTGCCCCACCGCCATGGAGACAAGATCAAAACGGGACAGCTTTTTCGTTTCCGGGGTTGTTTCCTGATGGCTCATAAAGGTCCCTCCATACTTACAAAATCATTTGAATCCGATTCATTGCAATTTCCAGATTCCGTCGGGTACAGCCGATGTTCAGCCGCAGATGCCCCTCGCCCCCCGGGCCAAACCAGGGCCCCGGCACGGCGATGACCCCTTGCTCCGCCATGACCCGCTTTTGGATTTCCGCGTCCGTAAGCCCTGTCTCCCGCAGGTTCAACCAGCACAGGAAGGTCCCCTCCGGCTGAATCATTTGAGCCCAGGGCAATTCCAACCGTATGAAGGCCGCCAGGAAATCCCGGTTGCCCTCCAAATACGTCAGCAGCTGGGCCAGCCAGCCCTCCCCCTCTTTGGAGTAGACGGCGCAGACCGCCTCGAGGCCAAAAGTGTTCCGGATGTCCAGGGACATGGCCAGGCACTGCTGCTGAAACCGCTTGCGCAGCGTCTCGTTTTGAATCAAAATGACGGAGGTCTTCAGGCCCGGCACGTTGAAGGTTTTCCCAGGGGCCATGCAGTAGAGGGTGTTTTCCAACGCGTGCCGCGAAACCGTTGGATAGGGCGTATGCACCGCGCCGGAATACACAAGATCTCCATGGATTTCATCCGCCACCACCAGCACTCCGTGCCTTGCACAGATGTCGTCCACCTGCTTTAGCTCTTCCTTGGTCCATACACGGCCTACAGGGTTATGGGGGCTGCACAGCACCAACAGCTTGTTTTCCGGCTGCTTGGCTTGTGCTTCCAACAGGTCAAAATCCATCTCATAGCGGCCGCTCACCAAGCGCAACCCATTGTTGACCAAAGTTCGGCCTGTTTTGTGAATCAGGTCCGCAAAAGGGTCATATACCGGTTGCTGAATGATCACGCCGTCCCCTTCGTCCGTAAAGGCGCGGATGGCGATATTGATAGCCGCCACAACCGTGGGCGTTACCACCATCCACTCGGGCTGCGCGCTCCAGCCAAACCGGGCGCTGAGCCAGTACTGAACCGCCCGGTAGAAGGGCGCCGTGGGCGCGCAGTACCCAAAAATTTCATGGTCCACCCGCCGCCGGAGCGCCTCCACAAGAAAGGGCGCGCAAGCAAAATCCATATCGGCAATCCACATGGGAATCATGTCGTCCCGCACGGGCATTTGCAAATAGGCAGCGAGCCCTTCTTTGCGCCATTTCACGTCCTGGGTCAGGCGCCGGGGCATCTCTCTGTCAAAGTCAATCATTCACCTCATCCTTTTCATGGTTAGCCTTTTCATTTTTGTGCACAAATTACTTTAGCATCTAAAGCAATTATAAAAAGAAAGGCTCCCGCTGTCAATAGGCAGGAGCAAAATTCCAGGAGCACAGGGTCGGTCAGGGGTTCATACTATTATCCATTCAAAAACGCGACAAAATTTGCGCGGATTTTTGCTTGCCGGCAAGGAGCAGGAGCGAGGCGTAGCCAGCCGCTACGCTGAGCGACGGCGATGCTGGCAGCAGGCAAAAAAACCGCAAAGTTGTGGTGTTTTTGAGTGGATAGTAGTATTCAGTAGGCGGGCGCATCCACGCCTTGCTCTATGAAGATTTGACGGGCCAGGATTTCATATCGGATCAGCTTATCCAAATCCTCCGTTGCAAATTCTCGAAACAGCTGGTTCAACTCTTCCAGCTGCCGCTCATCATATTCCCGGTGGCGGGCACAAAGCTCTTTGCCTTTTTCTGTTAGCAATACAAGGTTTCTTCGCTTGTCCTCCTGAGGCTTGACACGGATAATGAATCCTTTTTGTTCCATGCGCAGAGCCATTTGCGAGGCTGCGCCCTGGGTCACCTCCAGACGGCTGGCCAGCTCGCTCATGGTAGGAGGTTCCCCTTCGCCCACCGTCACCACAAAGTGAGCCTCCCGCATATACAGCATTTCGCCTTGGAGGTATTCCCGGGGTGTGGATAGGTATTGGGCGTGGAGTTGGGAGGAAATGCGCTTGCTCTCAAGCAATTTTTTGATTTTTTCGGTACGTTCCACTGTGATTCTCCCATTCTTCATGGTACGGCTGTGCAAGTGTGGCTGGAAAACAGATAGAAGAACAAACCCCTCAAACCGCGATGGTTCAAGGGGTTTTGGCAAAAAACAACTGGAGCTGATGATGGGACTCGAACCCAATCAGAAACAGCCATAACCCCTTGAAAACAACAATAAAATTATTCGTTAGCATTTCCGTTAGCGTTTTTGAAGAAACCAGACAATTCCGTTTCGTATTTTGAGATGTCTTTTTGCGCTAAGTGAGTGTATATTTTTCGCATGGTTTCATAATCTGACCATCCGCCGATGTGCATGGTAATCTTTTCAGGCACATTCAAGTGATAGGCCAAAGACGCAAAGGAATGTCGAAGCCCATGAACGCCCACCAGTGGGAGGTGATTGGCAGCGCATACCCTGTTGATTTGAGCGTATAGGCTATTAGGACTTGTCTTTATGACGCTGCCTTCCTTGACTTCGCAGGAGCTTAAGGCGCTTTTCAATTCGGGAATCATGATGGGTACGTAGCGGCGAGACTTTTGATTCTTCGTTTCTTTTTTTGTCACGTACGTCCTCTCCTGGCCCATGACCACTGCGCCGTCTACAAAAATTCTCCCTTTTTCCAGGTCAACATTCTCCCATGTTAGGGCGTATAGCTCAGAGCGTCGCAATCCGTGAAGGGCGAGCAACGCAGGGATTTCACACGGCAAGCCAAAAACTCCTTTTACAAAAATGGGAATTTGCTCCGGCTCCAAAAACTTTTTTTCGTGTATGATGACCTGTGGAAGCTTGACGTTTTGCACAGGTTGCCCTGTCGCATGCCGAATTGCGGAAGCTGCAAACATCCACGCATTCTTCAAGGTTTTTGCAGAGCATAACCTTGCCTCTGCGTTGCAAATTGCCTGCCAGTCCGCCACGCTATCAATGCGCCTGTTCAACGCGTCCTTGAATCGCGTATCTCTTATCGCTTGATACCCTCTTATCGTTGACGGAGACAGAGTATTGCTCCTTGTGGAAATATAGCTATCCATTGCCTGCTTGAGTGTTAGCGTAATCTCTTCGGGATTCTGTTCCCTTTTCCCGGCTAAATATTCGGCCTTAAGCAGTCGGGCCGTCTGGATGCACTTCTTTTCGGTTGATTCTGTGACAGAAACGCTTTCCCCGCCAAGCCGAAGCTGAATAAACCAATTCCCGCTTGGGAGCTTGCGCGGCTTGGGGGTTTTCACTGGTATCCGCCTCCGTTTCTAAACAATTGTGGCAACCAGCCTTTCATTGTTTTAGGCTGACGCAGGGCATGGCGGATCACCTCCTGTAGGCCCTGGGGAAAAGAAAGCCGCCCGAAGGCGGGGTCATTTTATATTGTCATTTAGCTGCGGAGGAAGTCCGGCTGGAAGCTGCCCTGATGGTATATACAAATCTTTCAGTTCCGCAAGGTTATTATAGCATTTTGCAGCGTTGTTGCACAAAATCACATTGTCAAGATACTCCATAGCCTCCGCTCCCCCGGCCCTGATTTCTTTGGCGTAAAAGTCATACTGTCTCTTATACTTAGACAGCTCGTCTAAAGCTGCTTGTCTTGCTTCCGGAGTTCCAATTTGCACGGAGCTTCCCAGAAGGCTTTGAAGGGTCCGTTGGCGGATGGCATCGGTTTGCGCACGAAGTGGTGCTGTGTAAATTTGTACAAAGATAAAGCCGACTATCGCAAAAATACCAAGGAATATCCACATCTTTTTTTGGCTGCTCATAAAAACGCCTCTTTCTCTTTTGTGAATAAGGGATTCTTACTTCGAGCATACACTACAAGCATCGTTTCCGTCAATAAAAACCACGCCTTTTGTAAATCTTGTGCCTCTGCCGATCCTATCCTACTATACCTAGTGGCTTGACCGAATAGACGTTTGCGTGTATTATGCAAATACAAACATTAGTTCCCCAACAATAGAATAGCGAGGTGCAGCACATGAGACAGGATGAGAGGGAGCTGGAACGGGAGAGCGACTACTACCGGGAGAAAATCATTTGCTTGCTGAAACAGCTTAATAACTCGTCCATGCTGGAACGCATCTATTGGTTCATATGCCGACGATTGACCGATTGACCAAAGCCGGGGCCGCCTTACTTATGGGCGGTCCTCTTTGATGTACTTATCAAGCCAGGCTTCAATGTCTTTCCACGCTTCTACGGGCAGGTCAGCCAGCCCCCGAAACACGCTTTTTACAAATTCATTATCGCCATACATGATGCGTTCCATCTTGCCCATGTCCGCCTCATTGGCGGGCATTTTCATTGGCTCCACGCCGTTTTTAAGCCAGTCTGGGTTGATGGAAAATTCGCGGCAGATGAGTTTAATGGTCTGCTCGGTTACGCCGTTTTCTCCCTTCTCCATTTTTGAAATTGCCGATTTCTGAACGCCAAGCCGTTCTCCCATCTCTGTCTGTGTCAAGTTCAAATCTTCGCGGATGCCCTTGATCCGTTCGCGTATATCCATGCAATCGCCTCCTGAAAATAATATATCAAAAAAAGTTTCCAAAGTCAACTTTCCCCATTGACTTTTTCCAGAAAAGATACTATACTGTGTCTATAAGACACTTTGCCTGAAGGAGGATGGAAATATGACCATTTTCAAGCAGGATGACAGAACCGGCATCAGGTGTGGGATCAACGACCGCGGCGAGTTGTTCCTGGGAGGAAACGGGAGCGGATACAATCTCGATGATACGCCGGAAAACCGCGATTACATCTTGCGCGACTTTGATTTCTACACCAAATAGCCGAAACCCCATCCGGGGTCTGCCGGGGATGGTCTCCCGGCACTGATGAGGCAGACTAAGGAGGTGAGTGTATGCAGAGCAATGACATTCGGCCCAAGGAGGCTAATCACAGTCGAAGCCATATGCTTTTCCTCCATATGTCTTTCAAGTTTTCAGTTTTTATGCTATGATTTTGACGTAAATACTGCTTTTGACTGCTCGGAACACTTTGATTTATAAGGCTTTGGGGGTAAATCCTATAATGCTAGTCGCACCACATTCAGAGTCGTCGAATCTGACGGCTCTGTTTTTTCTCCTTTTTTCAATTTTCTTGCAAATTCTAGTATATCTGATGTGCAAGTCCTATAAGAACACTCATTTGGCAACGCTATCTTATAAGGTTTTCGGAGTTGGCAGATGGAGACTTCCAAGTAAATTGATGATAGATCTTGCTTCTTTGAGGATGGGGTGCCACACTCCTATCGGCGGGATACACTGCAACAGAAATACCGTTCACTGCTTGCTTTTTAAGTAAATTAGCTGTATGGGTTTTCTTGAGAATAGTCAACTATCGCTCCCTTTTTTTATTGTTTATTTTAAAGTAATAGGATATACTTGAATCCATGAATAAGCATAGAAGGTAACAAAGTGAGTATTGAGTTTGTTCGAAAAGGCAAAGAGCTGATTTTGCTTTATCACCCAGAAATGGTTGATTCCGAAACTCTACTGCAACAAATAAAAGACAAGGGCACGTGGGAAATTAAGCATTGCTTTACAGTATCTTTAGATCGGCTTCGGCATAATGAAGCCGAATTCGATTCTTTTATAGAAACAGTATGCTTTTGTATCGGAAGTGTTGGATCTAAATATACGAAGATTGACCGCGATGTGGTTGGAACCAAAAATGTCTTTTATTTTGCGAATGAAATTGATCTGAAAGAAAAAATGTTTATCGCGTGCCGCAATATTTCGATTCTTGGAAAGTTCGACCAAGTTGTAAGCTCGGATGTCTATATTGGAGAAAGCACAGATAGTACAGTCAATCTTCCGTATTTTGCTTTTATTAATTTAGTTAAACATTTTCCAAATACTGCCGAGTTGAATCATTATGTAGCTGCTAAAATCGCTAGAATGGTTAAAGAATACTTAGCTGAAGCTGAAATCCACGAATCGCGATTCGAAAAATTTTTAGAAAGACGTCCACAAACACATTATACTACCATAGGGGAAACAGGCTTTTCGCAGCAAATTAAGATAATTGAGCTAGATCAGCTTGAATTGATAAGTAAAGAATTGCACCATCTTTTAGAAAACGCTGGCGGAATGGCGGAAAAAACATGGCAAGTAAAAATACACGACATTATCCGAGTGCTCTATCCGAAATACATTGCGGCTTTTAGAGAAATAAAAATTCAAGGCACAGATGGGTATGGTAAGTATCCAGATTTCTTGTTGGTTGATGCTGATGGATATGTGGATGTCGTGGAGATTAAGAAGCCGGACATCCAGTTGCTTACGAAACAATCTTCGTATCGAAACAACTATGTTCCCGTGCGAGAATTTGCCGGTGCAATACAACAAATTGAAAAATATGTTTTCTGTTTGAGCCATTGGGGAAAAGATGGTGAAAAGCACCTTGAAAAAAAGCTATGGGGCCGTTTGCCAAAGGACATCCACCCTCAAATAATAAATCCCCAGGGCATTTTGATACTCGGCAGGAGCAAAGATTTCAATTCACAACAAAAGAACGACTTTGAACTCATAAAGCGGCAGTATAAGCATATCGCCGATATCATAAGTTATGATGATTTGCTTTCTCGCATAAAGAACATTATTCTTGCACTAACAAAAGCATTATCGGATAGTTAGTATGTCCGCGTGCGATCAACAAAAATTTCTCCAAGCAAAAAAAGAAGTAAATACTGCTTCCGACCGCTCACAAGCCATTGATTTATCTAGTTTTCTGCGCAAGTCCTATAAAAGCACCCACACCAAACCCATATAATCCGAACCAATCCAGACAGTTTGTATCTGTCGGTGATGGGTTCGGATTATTGCTTTATTTCGAGTATGCTTTCTTTTCAAATGGCGTGAAGCAACGGGCGGAGTCAAAGCACAGGGGGCCGAGGAAAAAGGAGAAAACTGAATAGATATTAAAAAAGAGGCGGTGGCATCATTCCGATACTCCAGCTATAAGGAACAAAGATAACGCTGGTCAGCGGACGCGATCAGCGTGCAATCCTTTTCACCCCCATACGTCGCGGTTTTATGAGCGATCCCGCCCGCGGCAAGCTGTGCTTTTATGATCTCAACTGTCTTTTGCTCGCCGCTGCGATGTGTGTCGTCTATAAGGATTGTAAACGACCCGGCGAGGCATCCGGGGAGCAGTTCCAGCACATCGGTGCGTGAGGCCGCTCCGGTATCGGTTGTGCCATAAGGACCGTCGATGAGGATAAGATCAAACACCTGTCCGTGAAGGCGGCGTGCAAAGTCCTCGTATGCCGGTACGGTATGCGGGCTTGACGTTTCCAACGCCGCCTTGCGTACCAGGCTCATCCGTAGCAGCGTGGTCTGATTGGGGAGGGAGAAATTCCTCAAAAAAAAGGCAATCCAATCTTCATTGTGCTCCACCACCCAATGGGCACAATCGGCATGATGTGCGGCATATTGCGCGATCATGCGCGTGGTCTGGCCCATGCCCAATTCCAGAATACGGCGTGGCGAGGAATCTGAGAGTATGCGAAAAAGTGCGTATAGCAACGGATACCCGGCGGCCCAACGCCCCGGCGAAAACGCTTTCGAGGGAAGCCATGCGCAATCCGCGATCGAATCGCGAAAGACCTGACTCCACAACAGTTCCCGGATCATAGCATCGCTACGCCGGAGGTTTTGCCGGATCGCCTGAAGCTCAGCGTGAAGCTGAATGAGCTCCTCTGGATATGGCGCCGCGCTCTGGGCGGATAGTACGGCGCGGGGGTCAAGATTTGGAGGCATGAATTCCCTCCTTGCTGCGAACCAGCTCGCTCGCGGGCGCTGAGAACAGGCACACGGACCGTCGTCATCTTGCGAGGTGTGCCGATGTTTGCCTTCCTGAGCGGCTTGTCGCATCCATCTGGATCAGGCTGGCGCTGCGGGTCTATGTGCGGGGACTAAAGGCTTGGAATTGTCTCTGTGATGATGCCGCCCGACAGGACGCATATGCCATTCACCGGGAATGGGCCGCAGGAGACCAGTGGCGTGACCAGCGTTTGCGCGGCATGGCTGTCCATGACCGTGATACTGCCGGCGATGTTGACGACGCTCGCCAGGAACGCGTTGCCCGTATAAAAAGGCGGTGATACACCTGTGATCCTAAGATCCGCGAACACCACTTCGTCTGCGCCCAGCGTGGGCCCGATAAGGCTGAGCGCTCCAATGATAAACACATTTTGTACAAAAGGTGTACCTTGGGAATCCAAAAAGCGTAGAATCACCGGGAAAGAGAGCTGCATGTCGATTCCCTGAAACGAATTCGCAGCCATCAGCACATTGGGCAGGATCGGCAGGATTTCCACGGATGCCGAGCTATAGGGGGGGGTACCCACCTGTTGGAAGGGGATGACCCCGGCCATGAACGCGCCGGGTTCCATGTTGCAAAAGCTGTGAAGCCCAATCATGCTGACACAGGTAGCGGGATATCCGCGAGGCGGAGCCTCGCAGCTGAAATCGGGAAGAACTGCGAAGTGCTGCGGTTGATTCTCAAATCCCAGGATGTCCATCGTGGAACTGGCGGTGAAGGTCAGCGTATTCCCGGAAACGGATAGGCCGGTGATCGTGCCGCTTTGCACCGAGATAAAGAAATCAAAGCCTGCCGGTGTGGTGGATCTTGGGAAAGTTTGATTGACCGTAACCGGGAAATTAATGAATTTCGAGCGCGTAGCCCCCGTGCCGTCCTGGTATATCAGCATCACCGTGGGTCGAATCTCCCCGTGCATCTGATACGGTGCGGGCGGTACGTCGGTCACTTCCAAATCGAAAATCGCTTGCTGGTTGTCAAGGATGAATTCCGCACTCACAGCGATGTATGGCGGAGGCCCATCGTTAGAGCTGAAGGCGTTGGCCACGCTGACCGGCAAGCCGGATATGACCTGGGACGCATCCAAAAAACCCGGCAACCCTCCGGTGCAAACAACGGCGGGGTTCTCAGGCGTTGGACAGGGCGGGCATACAGGACACGGCGGACAAGGCGGGCATACGGGACACGGTGGCCCAGATGGACAAGGTGGGCAGACAGAGCAAGGCGCGCAGGGGAGAACCCCAACAGGGGGGCAACAAGGTCTGAACACATTGCACATCCCGTTTTGCGGAGCGGGAATGGGCTGGAAGTTGTCGGGAACACACCTGTCAAACGCCGGACAGGGTTTTGGGCAACAAGGACCCCAAGCGCCAAAGCCACCACCCGCAGGTTTGTGATTCATGGTATCCACTCCTATCGCATGCAGCGCAAAATTCACTCCATCCTATGCGGCAGATTATGGAAAGATTCAGAAGAAAGCACATATGATTACGCGGGAGGTGAAGCCATGCCGCTGGTATCCATCGTCATCGCCACCTATAACGACGGGCCCATGCTGAGCGCCTGTCTGCGCACGACGCTGGCCCAGTCGCTGGAGGATATTGAGGTGATTTGTGTAGACGACGCATCCGACGACCAAACGCCGTCCATTCTCGCGGACTTCGCCGCGCGGGACCCACGTGTGCGTGTGGTGAGGCTTACGCAGCGCTCGTCGGCGGCTACGGCGCGTGTGGAGGGCGCGCGGCTGGCTTTGGCGCCCTACATCCTATTTGTCGATTCCGACGATGAATTGGCGGAAAACGCCTGCGAGATCGCCCGGGAACGCATCCTGAAAGAAGATGCGGACGTACTACAATTCACTGTGGAAATAGTAAACGTCAACGGCCTGTCGGGACGGCTCTTGGGACACGAAGGGCGCTATGATTCCATGGAAGCGCTACTGGACGCGTGCTATACCCAAGGGTTTGCGGCGTGCAACGTTCTGTGGAACCGCGTGTTTGAAACTGCTTTGGTCCGGCGCGCCTTTGCCTGGGCCAGGCCCGCCTTTGTGCCCGCCGCCAACGATCTGTACCTGTTCTTTCTGATTGCCACCCATGCCAGGCTGTATCGCGCCGTCAGCACGCCGCCCCTTTACCGGCATTTTGTAGGCCGCAGCACCGGCGACCGCCAGGGCTCGCCCGTGGCGCTCTTGCATCACGCCTGCAGCAAGGCCCGCGCTCTCGCGCTCATTGAGGCATACATCGCGGAACGGCAGCTTGCTATAGACCCGCAAATCGTAAAAAAGCTCCGCGAAACCTTTGAACGGGGGAGCGCGTCTGCCTATCGCCCGCTTCCGCCTAACATACAAGCGCAGTGCTTCGAAATGCTGCGTTCCTACTGGGATGTGGACGCGGCGGGGCGCATCATCGACTTGGCAAAAAAAATGGGGAAAGAAAACTCAAGGAGAGCGTGATATGCCCAGCAAAGCGTCCATCATTATCCCCAGCCGGAACGAAGGTCCGATGCTTAAACAAACCATTGACTTTATCCGGCGCACGCCTACCCATCTGCCCTATGAGATCATAGCGGTAGACGACGGTTCCACAGACGGCAGCTTCGCATGGATAAGCGCCTGTGATGCTCCGCAACTCCGCTTGGCGCAAACGGCAAGCCGGGGCATAGTGGCGGCGCGCAACCTGGGTGCAAGCCTGGCCACAGGCGATATGCTGGTGTTTTGCGATGCGCATATCGACGTGGAACCCTATTGGCTGGACGAATTTGTGCGCGTGATGGATGTCTACGGCGCGGCTGCGGTCACGCCTGCTTTCAAAAACCTGGATCACGACAATCCGCTCTATAGACGCATGCTTCTGTACGCCGCGGCGCATTCCGCAAAGATTCAGTATCGCATGTGCGGCAGGACCTTTCACAAGCTCAGTTCCCTGGCGTGGATGCCCCGGAATGACGCTCCCTTTGAAACGCCGGTGCTCGCCGGCGGCTGCTGGGCGGTGCGCACGGAGGTGTTCCGGGCCGTGGACGGCTATGAAGAGGCGTTTCGCGGCTACGGCGGCGAGGAAGAGGAGATTTCTTTAAAGCTGTGGCTGCGCGGGTACACACTATACGCAACGCCGCTAACCTGCGTGGCGCACCAATTCCGGTTTTCGGCACCCTATACCATTCAGCTTGCCGATGTCCTCCACAACCGCCTGTATACCGCGCTGTGCCATTTTGATGATGGACGCGTGCAGCGCTTGCTGGCGGAGCAAAAGCAGCCCGAGTGCGCCCTGGCCGCCTATGATGAGGTATTTACACCGGAGAACATCGAAAAGGTGCGTCTGGATCGCTTTGCCAAGCGCGTGCGGGATGACGATTGGTTTTTTGCCCACTTTGGGTTGGATTTGTAAATGTAAATACTGCCTTTTGCCGCTCGAAACACTTTGATTGATAAGGCTTTGGGGGTAAATCCTATTGCCACTCGCACCATTCAAAAACGCGACACAATTTGTGAGAATTTCTGTTAGCCGGCAAGGAGCAGGAGCGAGACGTAGCCAGCAGCTACGGTGAGCGACGGCGACGCTGGCGGCAGGCAAAAAGACCGCAATTTCGTCGCGTTTTTGAATGGATGCTCGTATAAACTATGCGGCTACATTGCTTGACTGTCCCTCTTGACAAAGCCGCTATTCAGTGCTATTATATACCTGCTACTAAGTATCGCTGCATATCGTCGTTGAAGACTAGCGCTGACACTGCCTTCCAACCGCATAAAATGACGAGGGGATGATTCTATGGAAAACCTGACCGAAATGTTCAAGGGCGTGCTTGAGGGCTGTGTGATGGAAATCATTGGCCGCAAGCAAGCTTACGGGTATGAAATCACGCGGCGGCTCAACACACTTGGTTTCACGGAGGTTGTCGAAGGAACGGTATATACCATTTTAGTTCGGCTGGAAAAAAATAAGCTGGTGGAGATGGAGAAAAGAACGTCCGATATGGGGCCGCCCCGCAAATTTTACACGCTTAACGATGCCGGCCGCGAGGAATTGCGGCGGTTCTGGGAAAAGTGGGATTTTGTCGCATCAAAACTGAATGAATTGAAGGAGCGGTGATCATGAATATTTGGGATCGAATCACTGGCAACGATATGAGCAGAGAAATGAGAGGCTTTGAAACGAGGGCCAGGAAGCTGCCTAACGATTATCGGGTAGCATGGGAAGAAATCAAAGCCAATCTCTGGCCGCACTCCGATCTCACCGGACGCAACCTGATGCCGATCCTAGACAGCGCGCTGGGCCTGCTCGAAGAGACTGCGTTGGACGGGCAACGCGTAAAGGATGTTTTAGGTGAGGATATCAAGGGCTTCTGCGCCGCTCTGGCCGGTGAAGACGGAGCAAAAACGTACCGCGACAAATGGCGTGAGCAACTTAACAGCAGTATTGCAAAAAAGCTTGGGAAGTGAGGACGGATGGCATGAGTATTCGAGACATCCTCGACGGCAAAAAGGAGTGGCGGGGCCACGTGGCGCGCGTCAAGGCGCTTCCCCAGGATTACCAGATCGTCTACAAAGAGATCCAAAAATACCTCTTCAAGGTTGGCCCGGTGGAGCTCACCGAAGGGATCGGCCTGTTATCGGGAATCGTTGATCTTTTTGAAGAGGGCGTGGCATCGGGGAAAGGCGTGCTGAACGTCACCGGCAGCGATGTGGCGGCTTTTTGCGACGATCTCATCAAAGATTCAAAAACATATGCGGACACCTATCAGGAAGCGGTTTCCCAGGATGTCAGCCATGCGATGAAAAAGGCTATGAACAAATAGAGGAAGGGATAAGCTCGTCATGCTTGCCCTCCTCCTGTTTTCTTGATTGCGTCCATGATGAACATCGAAGCATCCTGGTTCATGAACACGCGCTTTCCGTGGTGGAATGTTTCTGATTTCACATCCACAAAACCGGTCTTCCTCAGGGTGCCGGCCAAATCCCGCTGATCGAACCCGTTATGCACGTCCTGCGAGACAACCGCTTCCGTCTTGTCGAAATCAACGATCAGCAGGTGTCCTTCCGCATGCAGCGCGGTGAACAGGCGCCGCAGGACGGTTTCAATCTCCTTGATGTGAATCAGCGTATTCACGACGATGATGTAATCCGAACGGATGCCCACTGGAAGGCCGGTCTCGAAATCGTAGCATCGTGCCTTCGCGTTCGGCGCGTTCGCCTCCACAATCTTCCGCTCCACCTGCTCCACCATGTTTGCCGATGCGTCGATGAAAAGCACGGAGCGAAAATCTCCCAGCAATTCCATGCCCACAAGGCCGGTGCCACAGCCATAATCCATGGCGTCCTTGCCCGCGCCATCGGTCACGCCTGCGCGGATCGCATTCGCGATGATCTTTGCCATTTCGATGCGTTCTGGCGTATCGTACCGGCTGGCGATGGCATCAAATTTTTCGATGTTTCCCATAGTGGCCTCCCTTGTAACAGAACGTTCACAAGAACGATGGTGGTAAGCCGGTAAAGCCAATAGGCCGCCACTTCCCGCCCGCCCATCGGGGCGAAATGGGCCGCGCGCCGGACGGCCTCCCTGCCAAAAAGAGGCAAAAGTCCAAACCGGAGCATCATACAACAGAGGGCCGCTCTTTGGGAAGGCTCACCACAAAGCGGCTCCCTTGGCCTGCAACGCTCTGCACCGTGACCGTGCCCCCGTGCGCCTCCACGATGGATTTTACAATGGCCAGCCCAATGCCGGACCCTCCCGTCAGGCGGTTCCTGGACGCATCCGCGCGGTAGAAGCGCTCAAAGATATAGGGAATTGCCTGAGGGGGGATTCCCTCCCCCGTGTCCTGGACGAAAATGCGCACAAGGTCCTTCTCCTCCGCCAGCGCAATGGTGATGTTTCCATTTTTCGGGGTATATTTCATGGCGTTGGAAAGCAGGTTGATCACCACCTGGCTCATCCGGTCCCAGTCCAGCATAACATCGGCGCAGTGCCCCGTTATCTCCACGTGCAAATTTTTTTGTTCAATCTCTGCCTCAAAAGAGCGCAGCGCGCTCTTCACCAAATCCAACAGCGCAACCGGCGTAAGATGCAGCGGAAGGGCGCCATTCTCCGCGCTGGCCAGGTTTTCTAGGTCCGTCACGATCTTTTGAATCCGCACAATCTCCTCTACGTTGCTTTGCAACCGTTCCGGACTTGGCTGCCACACCCCCAAAAGCATCGCCTCCGTATGGGTTTGCAGCGTGGTCAGGGGCGTGCGAAGCTCATGGGCAACGTCGGCGGTGAGCTGCTTGCGCAACAAGTCCTGCGCCTCAATGGACTGGGCCAGATGGTTGACCGAAAGCGTCAGCTCGTCCAGTTCGCGGGTGCCTGTGCTCCCTTCCATCCGGGTGCCGTACTTGCCTCCGGCAATGAGGCCCACGGCTTGCGCGGTTTTTTGAATGGGCCTGGAGAGCTTGATGGCCAAAAGGGACCCGATCAGGATGGAGAGGGCCAGCGACATGACTCCAACCGTGAGAAGAACGATGTTCAAGGCATTCAGAAAAAAAATATCATTCTCATTGAGAAAATAAGGCCCATAAAAGCTGATGTCGGCTATGCCCACCTCGCTTCCATGGCTCGTCAAAGGAAAGGCCTTGGACGCAAATTGGCCTCCCTCATGGGGGTATTGGGCCTTCATTCTGGCAGTGATATCGCCCATCACCTGCATGCAGGTGTTCATGTCGCAGCTTTCGGCCGCCCAAAGAACACCGCCGCTTTCATCATAGACCTTGAGGATATACCCCTCATATAGCGCGGACATCCCAATGGCATGCACCATGTCTGGCTTCCATTGCTGGCTCTGGGGGTCGTACTGCTGGGCCAAACGAAGCACGATGTCCTGGGTCTTTTGTTCTTGCTGGTTGGCGATATACCGCTTGAACTGCTGCTCAATGAAAAAATTGGCCCCAAGGCTGATCAGCGCCACGGTCAAAAAAACAATCAGCGCATTCACGGCGGAAAGCTTGGTTTTTAAGCGCATGCTCTTCAATTTACACTCCTCCGAACCGGTACCCCACGCCGTGGAGAGTCAGCACATATTCCGGCACTTTGGCATGGGTCTCAATCTTCTGGCGAATGTTCTTGATATATCCGTCAATGGCGCGGTCAAAGCCCACAAAATCGTCCCCCAGCGCGGCCGTTATCAGCTCCTCCCGGGTAAACACCTTGTTGGGATGCTTGATGAGTGCCGCCAGGATCTTATACTCGTTGGGCGTAAGGCTCACAGGCTGGCCCCGCTTGTACACGGTATGGCTTTCAAAGTCAATCTCCAAATCCCCTTGCCCATAGGAGGCCTTTTGGTATAGCGGGGCAAGGCCGTCTGACGAACGCCGAAGGAGCGCGTCCACTCTCGCGCCAAGCAGGTTCAGGCTAAAAGGCTTCGTGATATAATCGTCCGCGCCGATGGAAAGCCCGTGCAATTGGTTCTCTTCTTGTACTTTCGCGGTGAGCATGATGACCGGCACCCGGGACTTTTTTCGGATGACGGCACAGACCTCTTCCCCCGGAACATCCGGCAGCATGAGGTCCAGCAGCACCAAAACAAAGCGCTCCCGCTCAAACAGCTCTAGCGCTTGCCTCCCATTTTCCGCCGAAAACACTTGAAAGCCCTTGCTTTCCAGAAAAGCCTTGAGCACCTCTAGGATCTTGGCTTCGTCGTCCACAATCAGCACTTTTTTGGTTGGAGCGGCCACCCAGCTTCCTCCTTATACTTCTATCCATTCAAAAACGCGGTAAAATTTGCGAAGATTTTTGTTTGCCGACAAGGAGCAGGAGCGTGGCGTAGCCAGCAGCTACGGTGAGCGACGGCGACGCTGGTGGCAGGCAAAAAGACCGCAAAGTTGTCGTGTTTTTGAGTGGAGAGTAGTATTACACGACATCGTACCCCTGGTCCTCAATTTCCGCCTGGATGCGCCCCACATCCATGACGCTCTCGTCAAACTCCACCGTCACTTTCCCCGCTTCCAAATCCGCCACCACGCTGGAGACGCCCTCCAGCGCGCCCACAGCCTTTTGGACCGCGTTCACGCAATGGGAACAGGACATCCCTTCCACGTTCAGTATGCTTTGTTTCATGGTTTTTCTCCTTTCACTCAATGGCAAAGGGTTTCAGAAATTTGTAGACCTCCACCATTTGTCCGCTGGCCGCCTCCACCTTCACTTTGGCATACACCCATCCTTCGACCTTTTCAGGCGCGACTCCTGCCTCCATCAAAAGCTGGGGGTCCAGCGCAAAGACAATATCCTTATCGTTGGTTTCCAGATCCTTGGCCCACTCAAACAGGTTGCCCTGGCCCAAGAGTAGCCCAAAATGATCCATTTCGGCGTGGTAGTTGATGCGGTCCCGGTACTTCTCCCGAATCAGCCTGAACGCCTCCATGGGGGGCGTGTCTGTGCTAAACGCAGGTTCCTCGTCCCCCAGCCTCACTCCCACCCGCAGCTTGCCGCCCAGGGCCATACCCTCCGGCAGCGAGGCAACGTCCAGCCCTGCGGCTACAAAGGGCTCCGCATCCAGCTCCATCATCATATGGTACGGGGTTTCGGCAGTCGCCCTCATGCCCCAAAGAAGGCGCGCACTTCCATCTGGGGCCGCCAAGGAGAAGCCGCCCGCCGCCTCATCAAACGCCACTTGACCGGGGAGCGCCGCCAGAACGGCTTCAAAGGACCGTACCGCTTGGTTCCCGATCACATCCAGCTGCGCACACCCCGGCAAGGAAAGCAGCAGCGCCAGGGAGAGCAGAATCATCCACACTTTTTTCATGCCTTTCACCTCTTGGCGCTCGCGCCATGGGGCTTGAAGCCCTTCAGCCGTAGCGCGTTCGTCAATACCGACACAGAGCTCAGGGACATGGCGGCGGCCGCAAACATGGGGTTCAGCAGCGGGCCGCCAAACAGGTGCAGCACGCCGGCGGCCAGCGGAATGCCCAGCACATTGTAGCCAAAGGCCCAAAACAGGTTTTGCTTGATGTTGCGAATGGTGCTCTTGCTCAGCTGCAGGGCAGTGGGCACATCCATGAGGTCGCTACGCATCAGCACAATGTCCGCCGATTCCATGGCCACATCCGTTCCCGAGCCAATGGCCATGCCAATGTCGGCCTGGGCCAGCGCCGGGGCATCGTTGATTCCATCCCCCACCATGGCCACCTTTTTTCCGCTGGCCTGCAGCTTCTTCACTTCCTCCGACTTATCCTTAGGCAGTACCTCCGCCAGAACCCGGTCAATCCCCACCTGCCTGGCGATGGCGTTGGCGGTTTTCACATTGTCGCCCGTAATCATGGCCACCTCAATGCCCATTGCATGCAGCCTGGCAACGGCCTCGGCGCTGCTTTTTTTCACCACATCGGCCACGGCAATGATGCCCGCCATTTCCCCCTCCATGGCCACAAACATCGGCGTTTTGCCCTCCCCTGCCAGGCGGTCCGCCTCCGCTTCCATGCCGACCAGGGCGACCTTCCGGTCCTCCATCAGCTTCTGGTTGCCAATGAGGGCGTGGATACCGTCCACTGTGACTTCAATGCCCTGGCCGGGAAGGGCCACAAAGGAGTTCACCGCAAGAAAATCCAGATTCTCCTTCTCGGCGGACCTTACGATGGCCTGGCCCAGCGGATGCTCCGATCCTTTTTCCGCGGAAGCGGTCACCTGCAACAGCCGCTTCCGGTCCAGGCCGCTGGCGGAAAGGATGTCAGTGACTTCCGGTTTCCCTTCGGTGAGGGTTCCCGTTTTGTCAAAGACAATGGTGTTAATTTTGTGGGCAGTTTCGAGGGCTTCCCCGCCTTTGATCAAAATGCCGTACTCCGCCCCTTTTCCGGTGCCCACCATAATGGCTGTAGGCGTAGCCAGCCCCAGGGCGCAGGGGCAGGCAATGACCAGCACCGAAATGAAGATGGTCACCGCAAACGGCATATTGCCTGTGCCAATATACCAGGCAATGGCCGCGGTCAGGGCAATGGCGCACACGATGGGAACAAAGTATCCGGACACGACGTCCGCCATCTTGGCGATGGGCGCTTTGGTCCCTTGCGCATCCTCCACCAGCTTGATGATCTGCGCCAGCGCGGTGTCTTTGCCCACCTTGGTGGCCGCAAAGCGGATCAGGCCGTTTTGGTTCACCGATGCGGCATAGACTTTGTCGCCGGCTTTTTTGTCCACGGGCATGCTTTCGCCGGTGAGCATGGATTCGTCGATGGCCGTCTGTCCGTCCAGCACCAGGCCATCCACCGGAATCTTTTCGCCGGGCTTCACCAAAATCGTATCGCCCGGCTCCACCTCGTCAATGGGAATCTCCAGCTCTTTCCCCTCCTGGATGACGAGGGCGGTCTTGGGCGCAAGGCCCATCAGCTTTTTGATGGCCTCGGAGGTCTTTCCCTTGGATACGGCCTCCAGCGATTTGCCCAGCAAAATCAGCGTGATGATAACGCCCGCCGATTCAAAGTACAGCGATTCCACGGCGCCAAAATGGCCTTGGGTGATCTGCCAGGTGGAATACAAGCTATACAGCACCGCGGCGCTGGTGCCCAGCGCAATCAGCGAGTCCATGTTGGGGCTTCGCTGAAGCAGCGCCCGAAAGCCAACGGTATAGAACCTTCGTCCTGCGATGAGGATGGGGAGGGTTAGCAGAATCTGCGCCAACGCGTAGATCAAGGGATACTGCATGGGCCGCAGGATGGCGGGGATGGGGAAGTGCAGCCACCAAATCATGGACCCCATGGCCAGGTAGAGCAGCGGAACGGCAAACACCGCCGACAGGATGAACTTGCGCCACAGCGTGCGGATCTCTTTTTCTTTGCGCAGCTTGTCTTCATCCACCAAGCTCTTGTTTTCTATTTCCAAGGGGGTATATCCGATTTTTACGATGGCCTGCTTGATGGCCGACAGCTTCGTCTTTTGGGGATCGTAGGCGACGGTGGCCTTTTCCGTGGCATAGTTCACGGAAACGCTGACAACGCCGTCCAGCTTCCCGATGGTTTTTTCAATTCTGGCCGCGCAGGCGGCACAGGTCATGCCCGCGATGGGGAGGGCCGCCTCCTTATTCCTGCGCTCTGGAATCATCCCATATCCGGCCTTGACAATGGCCTCTTCAATGGCCGCTGCATCCACCTGCTGTTCGTCAAATTGCAACGAAAGCTTTTCCGTGGCCAGGTTGACGGAGGCCTCCGCAACGCCTGGGAGCCTCCCCACAACCTTCTCCACCCGCTTGGCGCAGGCCGCGCAGGTCATTCCGCTGATCGTGACCGTATCTTGTCTCATCAAAAGCGCTCCTTCTCTTGGGCTTTGAAATCGCTTCACCTTCCGCAACAGCCACAGCCGCCCGCAGGGGCTACGCCGCTGCCGTTTCCAAAGCCCGGGATGAGCGCCGCAGGCGCATTCCCGGCCACGCCAGGGGCCTGGGCCCCAACCTCTCCTGACCCGGGTTTTACCACGTTGATGGTGCTTTGCATCATGCCCATCCAGCAGGAATAGGGATACTGCCCCGCCTCGGTAGGCGTAATGGTTACAAAATTGTCGCCCGCCACCAGCTTCTTATCAATGCCAAAGGCCGGAATGAGAATCTCGTTATTGCAGCCGTTCAGTTCCTTTGCGGCCGCCTGAAAGTTGATGGTCACCGGCTTGCCTTCTTCGACGGTGATTACCGGGTACCCTGTGGCGGTGATGGGGGCTTCAATAATATAGGCAGCTTCGTTGGTGCCGGTAGCACTGTCCGTGGCATTCGCGCCCAGCGCCATCCCACCAGCGGTAAGCATGGCAAGGGCGGCTACAGCCGCTAGCCAAAAGCTCTTTTTTTTCATAGGAAAACCTCCTTACGGTCTACTGTTGTATTGTACCAGACATTTGTGTAAATTCCATGGGGATGTGCAAAATCATTGTAAGACTGTGATTCGGCTTTGGATCATGCCCATCCAGCAACTGAAGGGGATGGTTCCAGCATTCTCCGGCGTAAATTCGATCACATTCTCTCCGGGCTGCAACTTTTTCTCGATGCCATAAGCAGGGATGATGATGGCGTTATTGCAGCCGTTCAGGTCCTCTGCCCCTGCCTGTAGGGTCCATTTTACCGGAATCCCGGCCTTCACGGTGACGGCTTCATAGGCCGAGGGAGACATCTGTGAAGTGACGGTTTGCACCTGATCCACCACAGCGGCTTGCTTCGCCTCGCCAGAGGGCTTCACCAATGAGGGCGCCCCTATGCCCGAAAGGCCCAGTCCGCTTTGGAACATAAACAGGCCCAGCACCACCACCAGCACCGCGCTGACGCCCATCATCCGGCCGGTAAACCGCTTGCTGAGCAGCGAGCTGACCGCCCCAAGGCCAAACATCAGCGGCACGGTGCCCAGGCTAAAGAGCAGCATCGACAGCGCCCCCCGCAGTGGCGACCCGGTGGAAAGCGCATACAGCTGCATGGCTTGCAGCGGACCGCAGGGCATGAGGCCATTGAACAATCCTACATAGAGCGGGCTGTTGCTTTTCTTCCCGGCCTCGATCTTCCGGGCGAATGCCTTGGGCATTCTGGGCGTTAGCTTGCGCAGCCACGGGAAGAGGCCCAGCATGTTTAGCCCCATGATCACCATGAAAATCCCGGCCAACAGTTGGACGATTCCCCTGGCAGCCCCGGAAAAGCTGACAACCGATCCAACAGCGCCCACCAGGCCGCCCATGAGGGTGTAGGAAAGAACCCTACCCAGATTATACAGGAAGCTGGCGCGAAAAGTTGCCAGTTGACTGCCACCCGCCGTGGAAAGGCTTTGTTGTGGCACGCACTGGGAAAGGGTGATGCCCCCGCACATGGCCACACAGTGCAAGGAAGTCAGCAGACCGATCACAAACAGCATCCCATAGCCCATCCCGGCTTCGGCCTGGGGAAAGGCGTTGAAAATCTGTAAAACGCCAGCATGCCGCAAGATCAGATACAGCGCGAAAAGAACGGTCAAAACACCGGCCACTTGTAAAGCCGTTGCTTTCCCGCTGGCTTTTGGCGTTCCGGTGGCCACCTTGTACCCAAGCGCTTCCATGCATCTGACAATCTCTTCCAGCTTGATTTCGCTTTCATCAAAGGAAATGGTTGCCGTCCCGCTGCCATAGCGGACCTGGGCCTGGGTGACTCCCCTGGTTTTTTTCAGAGCGCGCTCGATTCTGCTTTCACAGTTGGCGCAGGTCATTCCTTCGATGTGAAGTGTTTTTGTGATGGATTTTTGGGCCATGGCACAAACCCCCGCTCGTTTCTTTCTTCCCAGCATAAGGGATGATACCAACAAAATGTGTGGATTTTATGAGGATGGAACGCGTCCAGGGAAGCCTTTCTTTCTGCTGGGATTCGTGGTAAAATGACACGGATACGGATTGTGGAACGTAAGGGGTCTTTTCATGTCTTTGACATTTTGTACGTTGTTTAGCGGCAGCAGCGGCAACGCGGTGTACCTGGCCGGGGACGATGGCGGAGTGCTGATTGACTGCGGCATGAGTGGGAAACAGGTGCTGGAGGCCATGCGGGAAGCGGGCCTGGCCCCAGGCGGCCTGAAGGCGCTGCTCATCACCCACGAGCATAGCGACCATGTGCGGGGCGCGGGGGTCATCAGCCGCCAGCTGGGCATCCCCATTTATGCCACCCAGGGTACCTGGGCGGGCATGGAAAAGACCGTTGGCCCGGTGGCCAGCAAAGACCGGGTGGTAATCACCGCAGGGGAAAGCTTCTTTTTAAGCGGCTTTGAAGTGGCCCCTTTTTCCATCCCCCATGATGCCAACGATCCGGTGGGCTACCGCTTTTTTATGAAGCGGCACAGCGTGGCGGTGGCGACGGATTTGGGGTATTTTTCCCAGACGGTTTGCGACGCCATTTCCGGGGCGGAGGTGGTACTGCTGGAAAGCAACCATGATCCGGACCTGCTAAAGCACAACCCGCACTACCCGGCCCAATTAAAAAGCCGTATTTTGGGAAAAAAGGGACATTTAAGCAATGACGCTGGGGCCGAAGCGGCGCTGCAACTGGTACGCAGCGGAGCCAAGCATTTGCTGCTGGGGCATTTAAGCAACGAAAACAACACGCCGGATATGGCCTACCGCACCACCCACGGGGCCTTGACCCAGGCGGGAGTGGTGGTGGGTGAGGACGTATCTCTGCACGTGGCGGCCCGGTACCGGGTCAGCTACCTATACCAGCTGGCCTAGGCGGCAAAGGGGCAAAAACCTCATAGGGAGGAATGCGGCATGCTGCGAGTGATGGATGAGGTCATCGACCTAGGGAACCGGGGGATTGCCCTGTTTTTGGAAATAGGTGTGGACCTGCCCGCCGAGGGCTGTAAGCTCCGGGATGCCCGGGGCAAGGAGCATACCGTCACCCGGGTGGGGGAGCAGGACGGCCTGGCTCTCCTCTTCCTCGAAGGCGGCGACCTGGCCTATTTTGAGCGGCTTTTCCGGGATGTGCGGGTGGACGCCACCGCTTTTGAGGTTTTGGAAAAATGAGGTGCGTAGCATGGCGGTGACGGTGGTTTGCGTTGGCAAGCTGCGGGAGCGCTTTTATGCGGAAGCCTCCGCGGAGTATGTGAAGCGCCTTTCCCGCCTGATGCCGGTGAGCGTACTGGAGGTGCCGGACGAGCCGGAGCCGGAGAATGCCTCTCCCCTCCTGCGGGAGAAGGCGCTGCGAAAGGAAGGGGAGCGGATTCTTTCGCGGATCGATCCTTCCGCCCATGTGGTGGCCCTATGCGTGGAGGCCCAGCAACCCAGCAGCGAAGAGCTGGCTGAAAAAATACAGGGCCTGTTTACCCAGGGCAAAAGCAATATCACCTTTGTCCTTGGCGGCTCTTTGGGCCTGCATCAGGAAGTGCTGTCCCGCGCCCAGGAGCGCATGGGCATGAGCCGCATGACTTTTCCCCATCAGCTCTGTCGGGTGCTGCTGCTGGAGCAGCTGTTCCGGGCGGCGAAGATCAACGCGGGGGAACGATATCATAAATAGAAAGGCTGTGGCGGGAAAGTCCCCACAGCCTTTTGTTTGCTGTTTTATCCTACCCCCCATTCGCCGTGGGTAGCCAAGCGACATGGGGGCTAGGATTACATTCCCAGCCGCTGCCCGGGGGTCAGGAGGGGCTCCTCCTTCTTGTCGATCCCAGGCTGGATGCCCAGGCGGATGTGCTCCATAATGCGGGGGGTCTGCTCCGCCAAGGACAGGTCCGGGTCGTAGGCAATGGGGGCCGCCACACGGAACACGCGGTTTTTATAGTCAATATACACCGGATAAAACTTTAGCGCCAGCCCCAGCTGCTTATAAGCCATGGGGGCCACCTGCAAAAAGCCGGAGTTCAGCCTTGTGCTGTGGGACTGGAACCCATCCGGCTGCTCCGCAAAAATGATCAGATGATCGCCCTGTTTTAAGTATTGAATGCTTTTGCGGAAGGTTTTGATCACCTGGAAATCATGATAGACGGGTACGCCAGGGACGCTACGCAAAATCGGAGGAATGATGGCCGCCGCGATGTAGGGCAAGGTGCGGGTGAGCAGCGGTTCCCAAAAAGAGCCGGGCTTCCACCAATAATCCTGCCGCACATAGGCGGGCACTTCCTTGGCGCTCATCATCCCGGCGTTCATCCAGGGGCGCAGCTTGTCGCCCATGGGGAAATAGGTGCACATTTCCATCGGTCCAAAGGCTCCGGCATGGTTGGGGCAAAAAACGGCAGGCGCGCCATCAAACTCCGTTTCCCACTGGGTGGTCATGGTACGGGAGAACAGCCGGATCGTCGCGCAGAGGGTCTTATACAACTTGTGGCCCATGAGGTCTCCTTTTCTCGGCAAGCAAATCAGAATGAATCCAGGATGGATACGTTTCTTTATAACACATTGCCCTCATTCTGTCCAGCGAATGGATTAGGCATTTGCCAGCATAAACTTTCCAATTTCCGCAATGCAATCCTCCGCCTGGGGAGAAACCCCCACCAGGTCCGCAAAGGCGTGGGAAAGGCCGCAATAGCGAATCACTTCCACCTTCACCCCCGCCCTTTGCAGCTTTCTTGCAAAGGCTTCATTTTCGTGGCGCAAAAAATCGAACTCGCCAAAGAGGAGAAGCGTGGGCGGCAACCGGGAAAGGTCCGCCACGATGGGGGACACATAGGGGATGGCCGCGTTGGCCACCCCAAGCAAGTCGCCGATCCCATTTCCGCTGCCCATGGAGGACATCATGGTGAGCAACGGACGAATGACGTTTTCCTGGCTGGGTTCCACCGTGTATATTTTGTCAAAATCCATCTTGTCCGGCAAGGTGTTGGCTGCATCCACCGTGGGGTAGAGCAGCGCCTGCGCCCGAATCATGCCCTTTTTTTCATCCCGGTCCCGAAGGGCACAGACCGCCGCAAGGTTGCCTCCCGCAGAATCGCCGCTGACACAGATGCGCTTTGGGTCGCCTCCCAGGCTGGCCACGTTGTGAAACAGCCACTCCACCGCCTGGTAACAGTCGTCAAGGCCTGCCGGAAAGGGGTGCTCCGGGGCCAGGCGGTACTCCACCTGGACGGCCAGGCAGCCGGTGGTCTGGGCCATCAGCTTGCATAGCTCTTCCACCACTTCTGGCCGGCCAGCCACAAAGCCGCCTCCGTGAAAGTAACAAAACACAGGGCGCAACGCGCTCCCTGACGCAGCCGATTGGTAGAAGCGCAGCGGCACCTCATGCCCCTCCGTGGCCCGGAAGCAGCTTCGTTGCTCGGCCACATCCGTCACGATGGGAATACTCTTGATGCCGTCCATCATGCGGCGCATTTGCAGGGCCGTCCTTTGGGGATCCTTTTTCTTTTTGGCGTCGCTCTTCATCATGCGTTTGAACAAGAAACCTTTCAGACCGCGAAACATGGGGGCCATGCCAGCATACACAGCCGGGTCCAGGGTACCCTGGGAGGGGTCTTGGCCAGGAATGGGCTTTTCCAGAATGGACAGACCGTCTTCCACAACGGACCGCTGTTTTGCTTGGATGGAGCGCAGTTCCACTTGGGTGTATTTTCTTTCCATGGCTCGATTCCTTTCCAAAAAGAAATGGGGGGCTGTTCTGCCCATTGGCACAACAGCCCCGGAAATATTTTTGCAAGAGACCGGTTTATTGGGCGGGCTTCTCCGGCACCGCCACGATGCGGCCCTGGCCGTGAGGATCGGTGTAGCCTTCACCCACGGTGCCGCCCAGCACCTGGGTGATGTAGTTGATCAGCACCTGATTGTCCAGCATGGCGTCTTCCAGCAGAAGTTTGTTGTCCTGGAACATGGTGAACCCGTCGCCGGCGCTCTTGATCATATAGTTATGAGAGGCCAGGGTATAGGTCTTTGCCAAATCCAGGGGCGCATCGCCCACCATCACGTTTTTCACGCGATACTCGCCGTCCACGCTCACAAACAGGCCTTCGTCCGTCAGCTTGACAGAATTGGGCACATAGGTATGGATCTCATAGGTCAGGCCCGCCACCTGCAGGAAGCCGCCATTTTCCTCCGGCACCACCCTTGCGCCCATTTCCAGCGCGTCCAGAATCTCCTGGCCGGTGACTTCCACCATGCAAAGCTCGTTGCCAAAGGGATGCACCTTCAGGATGTCGTTATAGGTCAGGTCCCCAGCCTTCATGTTCACCCGGATGCCGCCGCCATTGACAACGGCAACGTCCGCGCCGCTCATGGCTTTATAGGCGTCCGCGCACAGGTCGCCCAGGTTGGTCTCCGCCATGCGGATGATGCGAACGGCGGGGTCCGTGCCAGGCTCCACAATGGTCAGGTCCACTTCGCTCTTGGCCACCACTTTGGCCAGGGTATCCGCAAACTGGGACTGGATGCCCTTGATGAAATCTGCGGTCTCTCCGGTCCAGGCCAGGTTGCCGGAAGCCAGCGCGCCGGAGATGAACTCCGCAGCGGGGCCGGACCAGCTCAGCAGGTCCGTGGTCAGCGTGCCATCCTTGGCAATGCGCAACACGCCAATGTTGGCGAACTTGGTGCCTGTGGAGGAAAGCAGCACTTCCTTGCCTTCCTTGTTCTTTACCTTTTCACAAGGCAGCACGCTGTGGCTATGGCCGTCCAGCACCACGTCGATGCCGGTGGTGTTTAGAATCACGTCCGTGGACATCCAGGGGGCGCACTCCGCCTCGATGCCCAGATGCGCCATGGCCACCACATAGGCGGCCCCTTCGGCCCTGGCCGCGTCCACCGCTGCCTGCACCGCGGTATACAGCTCCTGGCCGTTGCCGCCCTGGCTAAAGCCATAGATGAAGTTGCCCGCTTCGTCCTGGAAGTAGGAGGGGGTAGAGGACGTGAAGGTCTTGGGGGTGACCATGCCCACATAGGCTACCTTTACGCCATCATATTCGATGATTTTGTAGGCGTCAAAAACGGGCTTGCCCGCCTTCACGTCAGTGAAGTTGGCGCTGATGTAAGGGAACTTGGCCGCCTTGGTCAGCTCCAGGAAGCGGTCCATGCCATAGTCAAACTCGTGGTTGCCTGGAATGGCCACTTCGTACCCCACCTGGTTCATGATGTCGATGATATAAGAACCGGTGGACAGGGTGCCGATGGGCTCTCCCTGAATGGAATCGCCGTTATCGACCAAAGTTACAAAATTGTCTTTGAGCAAGGTATCCCGGTAATAGACCAGGCCGGCATACCCAAACCCCTGGTCCACGCCACAATGAACGTCATTGGTGTACAGCACCACAATGTCTTTGGTCAGCGCTGGCGCGGCGCCCTCCGCCAAGGCGGAAACCCCTCCCACCAGCAATGCGAGGACAAGAAACAAACCCAGCAGTTTTTTCATAACCGTCAAGACCTCCTCTATGTAGTTGGGTACAATGGCCATGCTCCTATCATACCATAAGAAAGAAGAAATGTCACGGGATACAATCTGGAAGGAGCCAGCCCCCTGCACGCGGTCTCCCTTCCGGCATACAGTAGCACTGTACCCGGTGCGAAGGACCCCTTTTGGCTTCATTTGCGTTGGGTAACACTCACAGATGGAGGCCTCTCCAAATGTTTGATTTTTTTGAACAAGAAAACGAACGTGGAAATGAGCGGGGACGTGACCGGTGTCACCGCGAACCGTGCATTCCTGTTTGCAATTGCCACCCCTGCCCCAGCCCTTGCCCCCCTCCCCACCCCTATCCCAAGTGTGGCTGCGTGCCCAAGCCCATCGAGGACGCATGCTGCTCTTTTGTGCGGGTGAATTGTGACGGGGAATATGAGTTGGCCCGCGTCAAGGTGGACAATGGCCCTCTCACCAATGAGGACTATAACTTTGCCGCGTATAACTTGAATCCCCGGGACATTGACGGTATTGGCATGCAGGCTTCCAGCGGCATGTTGTATCTGTCCCGGATCGAGCTCAGCTGCCCCGTCAACGTCTTCCAAATGTTTGTGGCGGTGTCTAGCGGCGGCATGAACTTGACCGCCGGCCAAAGCCTGGCAGGCATTTATGACGGCGCCGGAAACCTGCTGGCGCAAACCGCGGACCAAAGCGCTGCCTGGCAAGCCGCAGGCGTTTATGGCATGCCCATCCCCGCCACCTATCTGCCGGAAGGCCGGTATTATCTGGCGCTATTGTCCGTTGGCGACATCGCGCCTGAGTTCGCCGCCAGCCAGGCGGGCGCCGCGGCCCTCAACATTTTGCTCTCCACTCCCAACCTGGCCTACGGCCAGATCCCCGAGCAGACCACGCTGCCTGCCACGGTGGATCCCAACACCTTTAACCTGCCGCCCATCGGGCAGAAAATGCCCTGGATCGCCCTGGGTTAAGCGTGCCCTTCACTGCCAGAGAATCAACGAAAGAACGGGGGGCGGTTTTCCGCCCCCCAAACCCTGTTTTTCTTCTCTATCTCACTTCACCGTCAGCTGTCCATCGTCTCCTACATCTACCACCAGGTTTTGTCCCGGCAGGATCTCTCCCGCCACCAACGCCCGGGCGATCAGGGTTTCCAGCTTACTTTGCATGTAGCGCTTCAGGGGCCGGGCGCCATACACCGGGTCAAATCCGGCCTCCACAATGGCTTCCACTGCTTTGTCCGTGAGGGTAAGGCCCACGCCTTTGGCTTCCAGCCTCTTTTGCAAACCGCCCGCCAGCAAACGCACAATTTGGGAAATCTCCGCCTTCTCCAGCGGCTTATAAAACACGATATCGTCAATGCGGTTGAGGAACTCCGGCCGAAACTGGGCTTGCAACAGCTTCATCACACTGTCCCGGGTGGCTTCCGGGATTTCACCCGCCTGCAGGCCCTCCAGTAGCAGGTGGCTGCCCAGGTTGCTGGTCATAATGATAATGGTGTTCTTAAAATCCACGGTGCGGCCCTGGCTATCCGTGATGCGGCCATCATCCAGCACCTGCAGCAGGATATTGAACACGTCCGGGTGGGCCTTTTCCACTTCATCCAGCAGCACCACGCAGTAGGGCTTGCGGCGCACCGCCTCGGTGAGCTGGCCGCCCTCTTCAAAGCCCACATAGCCCGGAGGTGCGCCCACCAGACGGCTGACGGAGTGCTTCTCCATGTATTCGCTCATGTCAATGCGAATCATGTTCTTCTCATCGTCAAACAAGCTCTGGGCCAGGGCCTTGGCCAGCTCGGTTTTGCCCACGCCGGTGGGGCCCAGGAATAGGAAGCTGCCAATGGGGCGGTTCTCATCCGCAATGCCCGCCCGGCTGCGGAGAATGGCCTCGCTGACTTTTTGCACCGCCTCGTCCTGGCCGATGACCCGCCTGTGCAGCTCTTCCGGCAAAGTCAGCAACTTTTCCTTCTCGCTTTCCTTCAGCTTGGTCACGGGAATGCCGGTCCAGCGGCTGACGATGCGGCTGATCTCCTCCTCGGTCACCTTATCCCGCAACAGTCCGTGTTCCCCCCGCTGGGTCTCGGCGATGGCCTCCTCTTTTTCCAGCTCCGCCTGCAGCTTGGGCAGCTCGCCATACTTGAGCTCCGCGGCCTTGCCCAAATCGTAGGTTTGCTCCGCCCGGGCGATTTCCGCATTCACCCGCTCGATGTCCTCCCGCAGCTTTTGCACTTTGGAAATGGCGGCTTTTTCGTTCTCCCAGCGGGTCCGCATGGCAAAGAAGTCCTCCCGCTGGCGGGTCAATTCCTCTTCCAAAATCGCCAGGCGGCGCTTGCTGCCCTCGTCCTCTTCCTTTTTCAGGGCCGCCTGCTCAATTTCCAGCTGCATGATCCGTCGGCTGACCTCGTCCAGCTCGGTGGGCAGGCTGTCGATCTCCGTGCGAATCATGGCGCAGGCTTCATCCACCAGGTCAATGGCCTTATCCGGCAAAAAGCGGTCGCTGATGTACCGCTCCGACAGAGTGGCGGCGGCAATCAGAGCGCTGTCCTGGATTTTGACGCCATGGAATACCTCGTAGCGCTCTTTCAGCCCCCGCAGAATGGAGATGGTGTCCTCCACAGAAGGCTCCCGCACCAGCACGGGCTGGAAACGGCGCTCCAAGGCGGCGTCCTTTTCGATATGCTTTCGGTATTCGTCCAAGGTGGTGGCGCCGATCAAATGCAGCTCTCCCCGGGCCAGCATGGGCTTTAAGAGGTTGCCCGCATCCATGGAGCCCTCTGTTTTGCCCGCGCCCACAATGGTATGAAGCTCGTCAATAAACAGCAAAATGCGGCCATTGCTTTTTTTAATTTCCGCCAGCACGGCTTTCAGCCGTTCTTCAAATTCTCCCCGGTATTTGGCCCCGGCAATCAGCGCGCCCATGTCCAGGCAAAAAACCTGCCGGTCCTTCAGGCTGTCGGGCACGTCGCCCCGAACGATGCGCAGCGCCAAGCCCTCGGCAATGGCGGTTTTGCCCACGCCGGGCTCGCCGATCAGCACCGGGTTGTTTTTGGTTTTTCGGGTCAAAATGCGGATCACGCTGCGGATCTCGTTGTCCCGGCCCACCACAGGGTCCAGCTTCTGGGCCCGGGCCAAGGCCACCAGGTCCTGGCCATACTTGGCCAGCACATCATAGGTGTCCTCCGGGGTTTCGCTGGTAACGCGGGTATTGCCCCGGACGCTTTGCAGCGTGGTGAGAAAGCCCGATTCCGTCAGCCCCAGGCTGGCCCACAGCTCCTTGATGGCGCGGGTGGGCTTCACCAGCAGCCCCATATACAGGTGCTCCACGCTGATGTATTCGTCCTTCATGCGCTGGGCCTGTTCCTTGGCGGCCACGATGACCTTTTCCACATCGGAGGAAATATAAATCTTGTCCGGCTCCCGGCCGGTTCCGGTCACCTTGGGAAGCCCGGAAATGGCGCTTTCCAGCCGGGCACGGAGCATATCCGGGTTCTTGCCCATTTTGGTCAGCAGCTGGGAAATCAAGCCCTGGGGATCCTGCAACAGGGCAAAGGCCAGGTGTTCCTGGGTCACCTCTTGGTTTTGATATTCAACGGTAAGCTGCTGCGCATAGGCAAGGGCGGCGCGGCTTTTTTCGGTAAACTCTTGCATGGTCATAAGGGTCCTCCATTCTGGCGGGCATCCGCCGAAACTATAATTTACAAAGGAATGGAAGGCCATTCTGCATCTGACTATCTTTGACCTTCAATTTGATTATACTGCATTTCGGTCTCCTGTCAAGAGGTTTTGCAAAAAACAGCGGAGCCGCCGTGCAAAAACAGCGGAGCCGCCCAGTCCTTCAGCGCTTTTTTTGTCGAACGAAAGGCAAGTTTTCTGCATAAGCTTTCCTTTTTCGGCAAAGGATAGGAATGACTCCTACACGAACCCATACGAAGTAAGTTTCACAAGCAATGGAGGATGCCTATGCAACAGACCGAACCCCGGCAGCACACGGCCACCGTGGCGCTGACCGGAGAGCTGGACCATTATACGGCCCCGCAAGTCCGGGCGCAGCTGGACGAACTTTTGCAAGATCCGGCTATTTTGCACCTGGTGCTTGATCTGGAGAAGCTCAACTTTATGGATTCCTCCGGCATCGGGGTGCTGCTGGGACGGCTGAGGGCCCTGCAGCAACGAGGAGGTACGCTGGCGGTGAAGAATATGCAGCCGGCCATCACCAAGCTGTTCCGGCTCACCGGGATGCAGCGGGTTGTGGCCGTGGTTGAGGATGCCAAAGGAGGGCCTAGCCAATGAAGAACCGCATGGAATTAAGCTTTCTGGCCTGTCCGCAAAACGAGAGCTTTGCCCGGGTGGCGGTGGCGGCCTTTGCCGTGCAACTGAACCCAACCCTGCCAGAAATGGCGGATATCAAAACCGCTGTCAGCGAAGCGGTGACCAATGCCATCGTCCACGGCTACCGGGATTTGCCGGAGGGCAAAGAAGGCACGGTGTATTTGCAGGCCTCCTTTGGGGATAAGCATGAACTGACCGTGACCATCCGGGATGAAGGCGTGGGCATCGAAAACATCAAACAGGCCATGCAGCCGTTTTATACCACGGGAGATGGCGCGGAGAGGAGTGGCATGGGGTTCTGCGTAATGCAGACTTTTATGGATGCGGTGGATGTGGACAGCGCTCCGGGACGGGGCACCACCGTAACCCTGCGCAAATCCATCACTGGCGAGGTGGGGCTGTACCGGGAACGGCTGCTGGACGAAATAGGATAAGCTATGGAACAACAGAGGGTTCCTTTGCCTGTGGATGTGCAGGAACATATCGGCCTGGTCTACCTTTGCGTGAAGAGGTTTTGCAGGCATGGCATGGAATACGAGGAGTTGGTGCGGGAAGGCATGCTGGCCCTGGCGGCGGCGGCCACCCGGTTTGATCCGGCCCGCGGGGTGCAGTTCTCCACCTATGCGGTCCCCTGCATTTTGCATGACCTGCGCAGGGCCTGTGAGCGCAATGCCCCCATGCATATTCCCAGCACGGAAAGAAGCCTTTTGCGAACAGCGGCGGTGGAACGGCAAAAGCTTTTTCGCCAAAACGGCCAGGACCCTGGGGTGGAGGAACTGGCCCAGGCCGTGGGCAGCAGCAAGGAAGCCTTGGGCGCGGCCCTGGCTGCTGAGCACCGCATGGAGCAAATGCGCTGGCAGGGGGACAAAGATTCCTCCCAAGGCACGCTGATGGTGCTGGACCAAAAGGCGGGCCATTTTGTGGAATACGTGCTGCTGCTGGATGTGATTGCCCGGCTGCCCACCCCCATGCCCAAATTGATCGAACTGCGCTATTTGCAAAACCGGCCGCAACGGGAAGTGGCCACGGCGCTGCGCATATCCCAAGCCCAGGTCTCCAAGCTGGAACAGCAAGCCAAGGCGCTTTTGCAGGAGAGGTTGGAGGCATAGCGTGTCGTCAAAGTGGGCAAGCCCGCTTGGATGAATTCACAGGGTTTTGCCTACAAAAACAGCCCCTACGGCGAGCACCGCAGGGGCTGTTTGAAAGGCGTTCTTTATTGCGCTAGCACTGGGGTTTTGAGGGTGGGGTTATCAAAGGGGGGCCGCTCCAGGGGTGCATTTTGGCTGGAAGAGTTCTCCGCGATGGGCTTTTCATTGCCCGGCGCGGGTGCGATGGTCTTTTCCGTGGTGCTTTCTTCCGTGGACTTTTCCGTTTCCTGGGGCACTTCGGCGGTGGCTGTCGCCTTTACGGACACAGAGCAGCGCAGAAGGCCATCTGCCCACAGGTTTTCACCATACTTCAATATGGCGCGAACTTCCCCCTCATAGGGCTGCGTCAGGGTGGTGGTTAGTTGCCAGGTCATGCCGTCCCCCATGGGTGCCTTGTTCGTATCCTTGATAGGAATGGGCTGCAAGGAAATCGTGTAAAGCTTTACATCGATCACCTTGGCGCTGGTCTGTAGGGTAAAGAGGAGCGTGTCATTGGGGGAGGATTCTGGGGGGGTCACCGTAAAGGAACTGAGGCTGGGCAGATTGGAGCTGGCAGGCGCAATTCCGCCTTGTGACTGCGTAAGCACCTGTTCCAGCGCTACCACGGAGGCCTCTTCATCCGCGCTGGGGGTCAAGGTCTGCGCTTCCAAAAGGGATGCGCTGGCTTGCGGGGGGGCCTCTGCGGCGGGCTCATTCATTTGTTCCGCCATCTCGCTCCAGGTGGGAATGCCCACTTTCTTCAGGAGCCCATCGGCCAGGCCTGTGAAAAAGAAGGCGCAGGCCGTGCTGATCATCAACAAAACACACAGCAAAGCCATCAGGCCGCGGGGCGTTCTGTACCCATCACCCGTGTCCTCTTCTTTCAGGGGAACCGTAGCGGGGGCTGGCATGGAAAAAGGAGGCATAGCCTGGACCACCGGGTCGTCTTCCTCAAAAGCATCCTGAACGGGCAGCGCATGGGGCTGATACCCCTGCTCCGGGGCGCTTTCATAGCTGTGGCTGGGCTGCTGTGGCGCGGGCATCGGAACGAGGGGGGATACCTCTGGCTGGGCAGGCGTGTAAGATGTTGGGGCAGAAGGTTGAGAAACGGCGGATTGCTCCGGCTGCTGTATCCAAGCAGGCTGCCCCGGTTGCTGTAGTTGTGGCGGCTGTTGCAATGGCTGTGCCTGTGGGTGTGGCCGTGGCTGCAATTGTGGCTGCGGCTGCGGCATAGGCCTTGGGGTTGGAGCCACGGGGGCTTGCGGCTGCGCCAGGGCAGGCTGGGACGGATAGGCGGCCTCCTGTGGCGCGGCCTGGGGCTGAAACGCCGGGTACGTGGCAGGAGGTGCCGCAGGAGGTGTCGCGAAGGACGCCGGGGCTTGTGCCTGCGCAGGTTGTTGGAAAGAACCCGGATGAGTTCCTTGAGAATACGCAGAGGGAGCGGGACAATGGGCGGGCGGCTCCACGCCTTGCCAAGGCTGCAATGGACCCGGCCCTGGAGGCGGAGCCATTGGTGGCTGTGCTTGGCGCATGGGTGGGGCGGGAGGCGCTTCGGTGGCTTTGGGGGCTTGCCACCAGGGCGCTTGGTCTTGCTGCGCAAAGCCGTGCCTGCCTTGAGGTTCCTCCCGTCCGGACTGGGGCATCATGGGAGCGGCATAGGTGGTGGGGGCGGCAAATCCCTGCGGCGGCCTCTGCGGCAGGGGCGGTGAAAACGGCCCCTGCTGCATGGGTTGTTGCGGCGGCTGTGCGGGTTGCTGCTGTGGCTGCCCGTATCCAGGGTAGCCCCCCTGTGGGTTTTGCTGCCAAGGCTGCGCCGGAGAAGAAGGCGCTGGGTATCCCATGCCCTGTTGTCCGGCCCAGGGTTGTTCAAAAGCGGGAGGCGCAGGTGGAGGGGACGCCTCCTGCCCATAAAAAGGCTGCCGGGGAGGTTGCCCATAGGCTTGCGGCTGGGCCGCTTGCCCATAGGGAGAGGGCTGCACCGGTTGTGCAGAGCGCTCCTGATAAGGGGCGTTTTCGTAGCCTTGCTGCCAGGGCGCCTGGGGCGGCTGAACAGGCTGGCTCAAAGGAGCCTGTTGCACCCGCTGCATGCTGGGATCAAAGGGAGCGGCGCTGCCATAGGGCGGCTGGTTCCCATAGGGTGAAGGATATCCATACGCGGGGGGCGCGGGCGGAGTCGGCTGCCCAGCGGGATAGCCAGGCGCCGTCTCATAGGAAGGATAAGGAGGCCGAGTTTGGCCCTGGGGTGGGGCGACAGGGGGTTGCATTCCGCTTCTGCCATAAGGCATAGGCGCAACGGGTGGCGCGCCATAGCCCGGGGCAGGATAGTCGTTAGAAAAATTGCGATAGGCTGCATAGGAGGGATCATCGCCCATGAACCCTTCCCTGGCGGCAGCCGCAGGGCCTTGTTGCTGGGAGGGTCCCAAAGCGGCTGCCTGCTGGGCAGCCAGCTCGCGTTCATCAATGCGGGCGGAAACAGGAATCTCCCGTCTTTCTCCACGGGAAAGAAGATCACCGCCAATGGGCCTCATCAGCGGAGCATTCTCCCGGTAGGGCGTATTGAAACCACTTGTACGCCCCAGCGATTGCTGCCCGTATTTCCATTCGTCTGCCACGTAGAGTCCCTCCTCAGGATTGGCAAGGCATATACTTAGATATCTCATCATACAACAGTTTTTCCCATTTTACAATACGTTCTTAACGAAAAAGCACCATTTTCTTAATATTATGTCGAAAAGATTCGTCTTGCAACAGACTCCTGCCGCTGTTTTCCCCGTTGTATCAGATTTTGCAATGGTTTGAAGGCCCTCGGCGCTTGTTACGCCGAGGGCCTTGCTTGTCTTTTTGTTTTACAAATCGTCCGCGTCCTGCTCCGGCTCCTCCCCATTCAGGCCCGTGCCGGTATAGCTACCTAATACGTCGCTGTGCTCCTCGTCCGCCATGCGGGCCAGCTGGCACAGCCTCTTTGGGTCGGGATGCAATAGTTTTCCCCTGCGTTCCTTGCCTTGGTCCATTGCGCTCTCCTCCTTGGCCCTAGTTTGAACCGCCAGTAGGCGCGCTATGCGGGGGGATTGGTCCACTACTTCCTGTTTTGCTTTTCCTTTGCTTTCACTGCTACGTCATTGGTGTCAATGCTTTTGCGGTACACCACAAAGCGTTGATAGAGGAATTCCAACACGAAATTGCAGAGCATGGTGCAGATCATCACCAAATCCTCATTGGCCCCGTTCTCCGTCAGCACATGCCCCACCCAGGTGGACAGCGGCGTGAACACCAAATAGAATAGAAAGACCAGCAGCATGGACCGGGGTACGTTCATGTCGCTGCGGAACGTGTAACGCCGGTTGAAGGTGAAATTCCATAGCACGCTGAGCACCAGCGCTATGCCATAGGCGATCCAGTAGGGCCAATGCAGGGCTTTGGAGAACAGCTCAAAGCTGGCGAGTTGGATAATCCCCGCCGAGATGGAAAATAGCGTGAATTTTACGGCCTGCCATGCGGATTCCTTGCCAGCCCCTTGGGTCTCCCGGTGGTTTTCACTCATGTGGTTTCCTTCTTTCATAATAACAGGATAAATTGATCCCCGGTTTGCTTACCCCTTGCAAAAGCGCTCCGCCAAGCGCACGGCCGCCATGGCGTCCTTCCCGTAGCCGTCCGCCCCCATTTGGTCCGCGTATTCCTGGGTCAGCACCGCGCCACCCACCATCACCTTCACCTGGGGCGCTTCTTTTTTCAGCAGCGCGATGGTTTCCGCCATGGCAGGCACGGTGGTGGTCATCAACGCGGACAGCCCCACCAGCGTGGCCCCCGTGCTTTGCGCCGCTTCCAGCACCTGCTGGGGCGGCACGTCCCGTCCCAGGTCCGTCACGGAAAAGCCATAATTTTGCAGCAATACCTTTACAATGTTCTTACCAATGTCGTGCACATCCCCCCGCACCGTGGCCAGAATCACCTTTTTCCCATCCTCCACGGGGCCTTCCGGAAGCCTGGCGCGAATCTCCTCAAAGGCCGCCTGGGCTGCGCTGGCGCTTTGCAGCAGCTGGGGCAAAAACAGCTTGCCCTGTTCGTACCGTTCCCCTACCTGGGCCAGAGCGGGCATGATGCAGCCTTCCACCAGCTCCATGGGTTTCCGGCCACTATCCAACAGGTTTTTTACCAGCTGGGCCGCCTGGGTCGCCAGCCCTTTCACAATCGCCTCAGCGGGGTTTTCCGGTTGGGCGGGCAGCGCCTGGGGCGCAAGAGGCGCTTCTTCCCCCGCACAGAAGCGCAAATAGCCCGCAAAGCCCTCGTCCCGCCCGCTGACCGCAAGGGCCGCATGCCATAGCTCCATGGCGGTTTTGTCCAGCGGATTCATTATGGCGGCGGACAGGCCCCGGGCAATGGCCATGGCCGTAAAGGCCGCCGTCAGCAGGGGCCGCTGGGGCAGGCCAAAGCTCACATTGCTCACGCCCAAAACCGTTTTCACCCCAAAGTCCTGCTGCAAGCGGCCCACGGTCTCCAAGGTGATGTTGGCCGCCTGCTCCTGGGTGGAAACTGTCATGGTCAAAGCGTCAAAAAGCAGGTCCTTCTTTGGAATGCCGTACTTGGCCGCCTCCTGCAAAATTCGCTCCGCAATGGTCAGGCGGCCTTCCACGGTGTCCGGGATGCCGTTTTCGTCCAACAGCAGGGCCACCACCGCTCCGCCATACCGAGCGGCCAGCGGAAAAACCGCGTCCATCACCGCTTGCTTGCCACAAACGCTGTTGATCAGCGGCTTGCCCGCATACACCCGAAGCGCCGCTTCCATGGCCGCCGGGTCTGCAGTATCCAGCTGCAGGGGTCCCTCACAGACAGACTGGATGCTCATAACCGCTTCCCGCAATAGGCTGGGCTCGTCCACTTCCGGCAGCCCCACGTTCAGGTCCAGGGCGTCCGCGCCTGCCTCCACCTGGGCCAACGCCTCCCGCAGCAAAAAATCCATGTCCTTGTCCCGAAGGGCTTGCTTCATGCGGGGCTTTCCCGTGGGATTCAGTCTTTCGCCAATGAGCAGGGGCTTTTTGCCCAGGGCTATGGATACCGAACGTCCGGAGATCACACAGGCTTCCTCCGCCTGCCGGGGCGCAGGCCCCAACCCCTTTGTGGCGGCCACCAGCGCGGCAATATGGGCCGGGGTGGTGCCGCAGCAGCCCCCCAGCCCCCAGGCCCCGGCCCTGGCCATGTCCACCATATCCTGTCCAAAGTCCTCCGCCGTGGTGGGAAAGGTGGTTACGCCATTTTTCACCACGGGCAGGCTGGCGTTGGGGCTGACAAACACGGGCTTTCCGCACCAGCGCAGCAGCTCCTGGACGTTGCCCAGCAACGCCTTGGGCTCCTGCCCGCAGTTGATCCCCACCGCGTCCACCCCCAGGCCGCAGAGCATGGCGGCCGTCCCCCGGATGTCCCCACCGGTCAGCAGCCTCCCCTGGCTGTCAAAGGTTAGGCTGCAAAAAAGCGGCGTCACACACCCGGCCTCTTCCATGGCCTCCTTGGCCCCTAGCACCGCCGCCTTGGTTTCCAGCGCGTCCGTCATGGTCTCAATCAGCACCAGGTCTCCCCCGGCCCGCAAGCCGCAGAAAACCGCCTCCCGAAACTGGGCCACCGCCTCTTCAAAGGGCATGTCTCCATAGGGCTGCAACAGCCGGCCCAGGCTGCTCACATCCACCGCCACCCAGCCATGGCCCGCCTCCCGGGTGGCCTCCAGCGCCAAACGAACGCCCGCTTCCATCAGCAACCGGGCGTCCTCCCCCAGATGTTCCCGGGTGGCGCCAAAGGTGTTGGCGGTGACGATGTCACAGCCCGCGGCCAGGTAGGCAGCATGGACGGCCTTCACCCGGTCCGGATGGGCCAGATTCCACCGCTCCGGTTCCTCTCCTCCGGCCAGGCCCGCCGCCTGCAGCATCGTGCCCATGCCCCCGTCCAGGTATAGCAGCCGCTTTCCCCAAATGTCCATCAGGGCTTGTCCATGACGGTTCATTCTTCTTCCTCCCGAAACTGGCAGTCTTTTTTGCTGCAGTCCTTGCATTGCACCCGGCAAGCCTCTTCCCTGCTTGTGGTGATGCCCATCACCGCGCTGACGCTTTTTTCCGGCACCATCAGGTTCCCCTTCGTGAGGTGCACGCCCAGGGCATGGGCTTTGCACAGGGCCAAGAGCCCTGGTTGCATAGAAAGGGGCGCGTCCCCATAGCCGGGGCTAAAGCGGGGCGTCAAAAACCGCCCCTGGGGTCCCAGTTGTTCTTCCTCCCGGCGCAGCACGCCGTCGATATACACGTCCACATAGGCGGAGCCGCAAGCACCCAAGGCAGCGCCCAGGGCCGGGGCCATCAGCATCCACCGCTTCACCGCCAAATCCAGCCCCATGCCCAGGGTGGCCAGCAGCCCATAGCCCTCCCTGCAACCCGCCAGCAGCCGGGCCAGGTGCCGGCTTTGCACCGGCGGCAGCTCTCCAAAGCATACGGTGTCGGTCTCGCCTTGCCCGGTTGGCTCCGCCCGCAAAACCCGTACCCCACACGGCACCAGGTGATGCTTGGGCTCCGCCACTTCCATCAGAAGCCCATAGGCCTTTTCCAGCAGGGCTTGCATCTCCGGGTTCGGCATTTGTTTTGGCCCCGCCGCCGGGCGGAGCCCCAGGTACCGGGCCGCCCGTTTCAGGCAGAGGGCCTTTTCCTGGGCGGCGCTGCTTGTTTCCTGCCCCGCCCTCATGCCTGGTTCTCCAAAATCGCGCCCAGGTTGGCGAAGATGGCCCGGGCGGTTTCCGCCTTGTTCATGGTATACAGGTGAATGTTTTGCACGCCGTTGGCAATCAAATCAATGATCTGCTCCGTGGCATAGGCGATGCCCGCCGCATGCATGCTGGCGGGATCGTCACCGAACCGGTCCAAAATAGCGGAAAAGCGAGGAGGAAGGCTGGCTCGGGAAAGGCTGACGATCCGCCTCACCTGTCTGGCGTTCACCACTGGCATAATGCCCGCGCTGACGGGCACGGCGATCCCCTTTTGCAGCGCCCGGTACAAAAACTGGTATAAAACGGCATTGTCAAAAAACATCTGGGTGGTAAGAAAATCCGCCCCGGCATCCACTTTACGGAGCAGCGCGTCCAAATCGACGTCCCTGGAAGGAGCCTCCGGATGCCCTTCCGGGTAGCAGGCCCCCCCCAGGCAAAAACCGCCTTTGCGTCTCACAGCCTCCGTCAATTCCGATGCGTAATGGAAATGATCCTCGCCGGGAAAGGTCTGCCCTTCCGGGATGTCTCCCCGGAGGGCCAGTACATTGGTGATGCCGTTTTCCCGCAAGTCCTCCAGCACATCGCTCACCTTGCTTTTGGTGTCGTTGATGCAGGTGAGGTGGTTCAGCGCGGTCACCCCGTGCTGTTGCACGCTTTGGCTCAACTCCCGGGTAAAATGGGGGGTGTTGCCGGAAGCGCCGTAAGTGACGCTGATGTAAGCGGGCTGCAGGGCCGCGATGTCCCGCACCACGGCCTTTACCTCCTCCACCCTGGCAAATTCCTTGGGCGGAAAAATCTCACAACTCAAATGAACGCCCTTTTGCCGCAGCAACGCGCCAATGTTCTGTGGAGGGGTTTTCCTTTCGTTCATGGGAAGTTCTCCTTAGTCTCGGCCCTTCAGAGTGGACAGTTCAAAGGGCGTCTCTTGGTACACAAAGTAGTTGAGCCAGTTGGAAAACAGCAGATTGGCGTGGGCGTGCCAGCGAAGGCGGGGCGGCTGGTCCGGGTCATCCTCTGGGAAATACCCCTGGGGCATGGCAATGGGAAGCCCCTTTTCCAGATCCCGGAAGTATTCCCGGGCCAGGGTGTCCCTGTCGTACTCGCTGTGGCCTGTGGCGAAGATGCGCCGCCCGTCCTGGCTTCTGGCCAGGGCCAGCCCCACCTGCGGGCTGGAAGCCAGCACCACCAGCTCCTCACAGGCGACCACGGCCTTTTCATCCACACAGGTGTGACGGCTCATGGGCACGCAGAAGGTATCGTCAAAGCCGCGCAGCAGCTTGTCGCGCCGGTCGGTGAGCGGGGTTTCAAACACTCCAAACAGCTTTTCCGGCAGCTCCTGCTTGCCGATGCCATAGTGATGGAACAGCCCCGCCTGGGCGGCCCAGCAGATATACAGCGTGCTGAAGGCATGGCTGTCCGCCCAGTCCATGACGTGTTTCAGCTCCTCCCAGTATACCACATCCGCAAAGGCCAGCTTCTCCACCGGCGCACCGGTGATGATGACGCCATCAAAATACTCGCTTTGCACATCCCGCAGGGTGCGGTAGAAGGTATCCAAATAGCCTTCGTCCGTGTTTTGGCTTTGGTAGGTGCCCGTGCGTAGCAGGGTGATCTCCACCTGCAAGGGGGTATTGCCAATGAGGCGCAGCAGCTGGGTCTCCGTTTTCTCCTTGGTGGGCATCAGGTTCAAGATGGCGATGCGAAGGGCGCGGATGTCCTGGCTGGCGCTTCGCTTTTCCGTCATCACAAAGATGTTCTCCTCCGTCAGGACCCGGGTGGCGGGCAGGGCGTCCGGAATTTTCACGGGCATAGGGCGGCCTCCTTCTGGGCTTGTTTCAATTGGATCATCCCTGGGACGCGGCCAGGGCGGCGTCCAGGTCCGCCACCAAATCCCCCACGTCCTCCAGCCCAATGCTCAGCCGGATCAGCTCCGGCGCCACGCCGCAGGCGGCCAGCTCCGCTTCGTTCATCTGCCCGTGGGTGGTGCTGGCCGGGTGGATCACCAGGCTTTTCGCGTCCGCCACATTGGCCAGCAGGCTAAAGAGCCGCAAATGGTTGATGAATCTCCGCCCCGCTTCCACGCCTCCTTGGATGCCGAAACTTAAAATGGCCCCGGCCCCCAGGGGCAGGTACTTTTGCGCCCTTTCCCAGTAGGGGTCCTTTTCCAGCATGGGGTAATGCACATACTGCACCGCCGGATGGGCTTCCAAAAACCGCGCCACCGCCAGGGCATTGTCACAGTGCCGCCGCACCCGCAGGCTTAGGGTCTCCAATCCCTGCAAAATCAAAAACGCATTGAAGGGAGACAGGCAGGCCCCCAGCTCCCGCACCAGCTGCAGCCGCAGCTTCGTGGCCACCGGAGCGGCCTCCCTGGCATACACCCGGTTGCCGTTTTGCGGGTCCGGCTGCTCATAGGCCGGGAAGCGCCCGCCAGTGAAATCAAAGCTTCCCATATCCACCACAATGCCGCCAATGGCGGTCCCGTGGCCTCCGGCGTACTTGCTCAGGGAATGGATGACCAGGTCCACCCCCCAGGCCTTGGCGTCAAACAGCGGCGGAATGCCAAAGGTATTGTCCAGCACCAGGGGCAGGTGATGCCGCCGGGCGATGGCCTGGATGCCCTCAAAATCCGGAATGTTGATGTTGGGGTTACAGATGGTTTCCAGATACAGCATGCGGGTCTCTGGCAAAATGGCCGCTTCCATGGTCTGCAAATCGTCCGGGGGCACAAAGGTGGTGGTGATGTTACTGATCTGGGGCAGACGTGTAGAAAGCAGCGTGTGGGTCCCTCCGTACAGGGTGGAGATGGCTACGATATGGTCCCCATGGCCGCAAAGGGCAAAGACCGCCGCCGTCACCGCCGCCATGCCGCTGGAAAATGCCACGGAAGCCGCCGCTTTTTCCAGGGCGGTCACCCGTTTTTCCAGCGCTGCCACGGTGGGGTTTTCAATGCGGGTATAGGTGAACCCTTCCGTTTCCCCCGCAAACACCCCCGCCGCGTCCTCCGCCGAGGGGTAGCAATAGCTGGTGGTCTGATAGATGGGCATGGCCCGGGCGCGGGTCTCCTTGTCCGGATGCTGCCCGGCGTGCAGTTGCAGGGTGTCAAAGCCGTAGTGGGTGGGTCCTTCCATCTTCATGCCCCTTTCCTTCTGGCCCATGCTTCCATAAAAAGAAGCCCTTCCCTTGCGGGAGGGCCTCAAAAAATGCACAGCATTCAGCCACGTCCGCCAGGGGTACGCAAAAAGGCCATGCCGCGCATCCTCATGGGGCTCTTCATTGCCCATCCCTCGCTTCCTTCAAGCCCTTGCCAGCGGCAGATGCCACCAGATTGCCGCCATGGTATCAAACTTGCCCTGCTCTGTCAAGGCTTCGCCGGTTTTTTTCTTGTTTTCAAAGCGCGAGCACAGCCACCTTGCGATGACAAGACTCCCAGCGCACCAAAGGGGACGATAGAACAAATTCCGAAAACAGAGCAATGGGATTTGCGAGAGATTTTTCCCTGGCGCTCAGCCGAGGGAGGGAGGCCTCCCCCTCCTTTAATGGCTGCCCCTCCCCGCCAGCAATCCGCTGGCAAAGGCAAACATCAAGTTGAATCCACCGCAATCCCCGTCCACGTCCAGGATTTCCCCGGCGGCATACAGCCCTGGCTGCAAACGGCTTTCCAGCGTGGCATCGTCAAAATCCTCTGCTTGGATGCCGCCTGCCGTTACCTGGGCGCTGTCAAAGCCCCGTACCCCCAGCACGGGTAGGGGAAAATTCAACAGGGTTCCGGCCAGGGATTGAATGGCCTTTTCGGAAAGAGAGGCCAGGGGCCGGGCAAAATCCATAAACCCTGCGGCCAGTTGCAACGCCCGCGCCACCTGGGGCATTACCATCCCGGTGAGCCATTCGCGAAGGGGCTGGTCTGCCCGCTTTTTCGCCATGGCCCGCAAATAGGCCGTGAGCTGCTCCTGGGTCATCTCTGTCCGATTTAGCTCCGGCCGCAGGTCCAAATGCAGGCTGCAGCCCGGCTGTACAAAGCGCGCCAGCTGCATGGCCGCGATGCCGCTGACCCCGTCCTCCGCAAAGAGGGCTTCCCCCTCCGTCTGATGCAGCGTTTCCCCCGCCTCGCTCTCCAGCCGCAACACCGCCCGCACCCGCTGGCCAGCCAGCCCTTGCAGGGGCTTTTTTTCTGTAAGCAGCGCGCACAGGGCGGGGCGTATGGGGGTGAGCCGGTGCCCAAAGGCGGTGAACAATCCATAAGCGGTGCCGTCCGTTCCATGGGCCGGGGCGGCGGCTCCGCCTGCCGTAATTACCACCCGGTCGGCTTGGTATTTCCGGGGCAACAGCTCTAGGGGCCGCTGGTTCTTCTTGGCCCCAGGCGAAGCGGGCATCCCCTCCTCCGCATCCACCAGGAATCCCTCTTTCTGGCTTGTGATACCCAGGGCTCGGGTGCGGGGACAAATCTGGACCCCTAGCTGCTGGGCCCGAAGGCGGAGCGCGTCCACGGCCACAGCGGCCTGCAGCGCCGCCGGATAGCAGCGGCCTTCCTCCTCCTGGCGCAGGGGAACGCCCAGTTCCTCAAAAAATTGCGCCAACCGCCCATAGGGCATGTGGGTCAGCACCTTTTTGGCAAAATGCTCGTTTCCATAATAAACGGGAGGCCCGCTGTTGAGCAGGTTGCCCCGCCCATTGCCACTGACTCCCAGCTTTTTTAAGGTTTTTTCATTCCGCTCGAGCACTGTCACCCGGTGTCCCTGTTGCGCCGCCGCGATGGCGGCTGCCATACCTGCAGCGCCGCCGCCAATGATGAGGGTTCTGGTCATGTTCCTTCCTTTCGCCCGCCGCGCCTTCTTGCACTATCCCTCATTCACGTGCTCCCCGCCCCGGTCCAGCGCCTTCATCTTTCCGCAGATGAGCGCGCACACATCCCCTGCCATTTGCAGCAGGGCGGAATCCGTCAGCAATTCCAGCTTTTGCTCAAACCGGCTGCCAATGGCGGAGATCAAATAGGGCGAGCCGGTGAGCGCCTGCTCGATCCGGGTGAAGAGGCTGGCCTCCATCGCGTCCGTGAATATCTTTGCGGCCCGGATGATGCCGCCTTCCACCAGCAGCTTCACTGTGACGCTTCCCCAGGGAAACTGCTCGCTGGTGGTGAAGCCGTAGGGAAGCGCCGCCGGGTAAATCCAGTTTTCGTCCTCAAACTGCTGGGAGACCCTCTCCAAGGTGGGGCCATCCAGCATGTATTCATCTATGGTGGCGGGCATATGCTTGTAGATTTTGGAAAAAGCGTAGTACAGCGCTTTTTGCATATCCAGGATCGTCATATCCTGGCATTGCTCCCGCAGATTCACCACCCGCTGGGACACATGGCCGGCGCTGTGCAGTTGCAGCTTTTGGGCCTGGGGCGTCAGCACCTTGCCCATCATGTCCAGGTTGCAGTCCACCAGCAGCGTGCCGTGGTGATAGGCGCTGCTGCCAGCCTTAAAAAAGGCGTTTCCATTGAACTTCCGCCCCTGGGTCTGCAAATCATTCCGTCCGCTGGGCTCCGCCCGAATGCCAAAGGCGTCCACTGCCATGGCCACCACGGACATCTGCCGCGCAATATCAAACTCCACCTTGGGCACAATGAGGGTAAAGTTGAGGTTGCCCAGGTCATGATACACTGCCCCGCCGCCGCTTAGGCGTCGGGCAATGCGCCCGCCGGACTTCAAAAACGGCTCCACCTTGCATTCATACCACGGGTTCTGATTGCGGCCAATCACCACAGAGTGTTTGTTTTGCCACAAATACAAAATGGCCGTGTCCTCTGGAAGGGTATCCATGAGGTGTTTTTCCACGGCTAAATTATGGTAGGGGTCAGTGCCCCGGGCAATGATGCAGGCGGTTCGTCTAATCATATACGCTTATGGGTCGTGCGGGGAATACCGCAAAACGGGGTTGCGGGCAGCGGCCACCTCATCGGGCCTGCCGATGACGGCGTGCAGGGGTGTATGATGCATGCTCTCCGGGTCCTTTTTCAGCGCCTCCAAAATGCTTTCCATCACCTCCGCCGCCCGGTCAAGGGTCTCGCGGCTTTCGGTCTCCGTGGGCTCAAACATTAACGCCTCATGGACGATCAAAGGGAAGTACATGGTGGGCGGATGAATACCATGGTCAATCAGAGCTTTGGCCACATCCAGGGCGCTGACGCCGTATTGCTGCTTGATGTCCTCCAGGCAGAGCACAAACTCGTGCATGCAGGGCACGTCCTTGGCGGGGGTATAGCCGATGTCCTTGAGACGTTTCATCAGGTAGTTGGCGTTTAAAACCGCATGCTGGCCTACGGCCCGCAGATTGTCTCCTCCCAGGGTTTTCAGGTAGGTTAGCGCCCGCACCATCACGGAGAAATTGCCATAGAAAGCCTTCATTTGCAGCTTTCCGGGCTTGCCTGCGCTGGCCACGCCGGGCAGGTAAGGGGCCAGGGCCGCCTTCACGCCCACCGGGCCGCTGCCGGGACCGCCGCCCCCATGGGGGGTGGAAAAGGTCTTGTGGAGGTTCAAATGGGTGGCGTCAAAGCCCATGTCTCCGGGCCTTGCCACGCCCAAAATGGCATTGAGGTTCGCACCGTCATAATACAGCAAGCCGCCCGCACCGTGCACCAGGTCCGCGATTTGCAGAATATCCTTTTCAAACAGGCCCAAGGTGTTGGGATTGGTGAGCATGATCCCCGCAACTTCATCGGACAGCAGGCTTTGCAGCACCTCCATGTCCACGCAGCCGTCCGGGCGGCTGGGCACGTTCACCACGGTATAACCTGCCATGGTGGCGCTGGCCGGGTTGGTGCCGTGGGCGCTGTCCGGCACCAAAAATTGGGTGCGCTTATGGTCGCCCCGGGCCTCATGATAGGCTTTGATGCACAGCAACCCCAGCAGCTCTCCATGGGCGCCGGCGGCGGGCTGCAGGCTGAAAGCGTCCATGCCGGTGATGGCGCACAGGTCCTGACTCAGCTCCTCTATCACCGCCTGGCAGCCCCGCACCGCGTGGGCCGGGGCCAGGGGATGGGCCCCCGCGAATCCAGGAAGGGCCGCCACGGCTTCATGGAGGGCCGGGTTATACTTCATGGTGCAGCTTCCCAGGGGATAGAAGCCGTTGTTCACCCCGTGGGCCCGCTGGGCCAGCAAAGTATAATGGCGGGCCACGTCACATTCCGTCAGCTCTGGAAGGACCGGCGCGGCCTTGCGGCGGAAAGCTTCCGGCAAGGAGGTCACGGGTACGTCTGAAGGCGGGATCACATCACTCCGCCGCCCAGGCACGCTTCGTTCATAGTGTAGCAAAACGGCTTCGCTCATTTTCCGCAGGCCTCCTTTACCCAAACCGCCACCTGATCCAGGTCCGCCTTGGTGGCTTTTTCCGTAACGCACCAAAGCATGTCTCCCCCGGGCAGGGGCAAGCCGGACAGGATGCCTTCTTTTTCCAGCGCCTTTTCAACATCCTCCGCCCCAACGGGCAGTTTGGTAACAAACTCATGGAAGAAAGGCCCCTCATGGCGCAGCCCCACTCCCGGGATCTTGCACAGCGCGTCCGCCAGATAGTGGGCTTTGGACAGGCAGTTTTCCGCCACCTGGGTCAGGCCCCCGGCCCCCAGGTAGGTGAGGTACACCCCGGCGGTCAGGGCGCAATGGGCCTGGTTGCTGCAAATGTTGCTGGAGGCCTTTTCCCGGCGGATGTGCTGCTCCCGGGCTTGCAAAGTCAACACAAAGGCGCGGCGGCCCTCCCCGTCCGTGGTCTGGCCCACGATGCGGCCGGGCAGCTTCCGCTGCAAGGCGGCCGTGGCGGTGATGAAGCCCAGGCTGGGCCCCCCAAAGGCCATGGGCAGGCCAAAGGGCTGGGCATCGCCGCAGACGATATCCGCGCCCACCTCCTTGCCACCCGGCAGCAGGGCCAGCGCCATGGGGTTGGCCCCCAAAATGCACTTGACTCCGGCCTCCTTGGCCTCTGCAAACAGGCCTTCCACGTTTTCCAGCAGGCCGTAAAAATTGGGCTGCTGTACATACAGGCAGGCCACGTCCTCTTGCCGCAGCATCTCCCCCAGGGCTTCCCCATCGGTAACGCCGTTGTTTTCCGGCACGATGCGCAGCACGTCTCCGGTACCGTAGCAATAGGTTTCCATGGTCGCGATGGTGTCCGGATGGGCGGTGGCGCTCACCAGCGTAACGGTGCGCTTCCGCTCCCGGCACATGACGGCGGCCTCGGCTGCGGCGGAGGCTCCGTCGTATACCGAGGCGTTGCTGGCATCCATCTGGGTCAGCTCGCAGATGAGGCTTTGGAACTCAAAGATGGACTGCAAAATCCCCTGGGACATCTCCGCCTGGTAGGGGGTATAGGCGGTCACAAACTCTTCCTTGGCCGCCACCCGGCTGACGATGGGCGGGATGAAGTGATCATAGCAGCCCGCGCCCCGCAGGGTGAGGCGGTAGCTTTTGTTCTGGTCCGCCAAGGCCTTCATGGCGGCAAGGGTCTCCATCTGGCTGAGGCCCGCAGGCAACTCCATGGACCCTTGATAGAGAACGCTGTCTGGAATGGATGAAAAAAGCTCCTCTACACGGGAAAGCCCCAGGGCAGCCAGCATGGCTTGCCGCTCGGCCTCGGTGTGGGGCAGGTAATGGCCCATATCCGTTCCTCCTATGGCTTGCGTGGGGTTTATTGCTTCTCTACAAAGGCCTGGTATTCCTCAGCGGTCATCAGGCCTTCTTTGTTGGTGATGTCGCCAATGCGGCAAAACCAAGCCTCATACGGCGCTTGGTTGATTTTTTCCGGGGCGTCCAGCAGGGCTTCGTTCACGTCGCGAACGCTGCCGGAAACCGGGCTGTACACATCGCTAACGGCTTTCACGCTTTCCACATCCGCCAGGGCTTCCCCCTTGGTGGCGGTATCGCCCACCGTGGGCAGGTTCACAAACACCAAATCTCCCAGCTCGCTTTGGGCATAGTCGCTGAGGCCCATCAACGCGGTAGTTTCCTCTTCAAACAGGACCCACTCGTGGCTTTCGCTGTACATGCGGTCATTCTTGATTTCCATGGGCAATCCCTCCTAGGCTGTTCGCCTGCTTATTTTTTGCGGCTGTAAAAGGGCAGGGGCACCACTTCCGCCTCCACCGCTTTCCCTCGGATGTCCACCAGCAGCTTGCTGCCCACCGTCTGGTAAGGGGCCTCCACCAAAGCCATCGCCACCGGGGCGTCCAGCGTGGGGATGAAGGTGCCGCTGGTGGTCATGCCCACTTGCTTGTCCCTGTGCAGCACCGGGAAATGCTCCCGGGCGATGCCCCGCCCTGTGATTTTGAGACCGATGCGGGCCCGCCTGGGTTCTCCTGCCGCCTGCAAGGCCGCCTTGCCGATGAAATCCGGCTTCTCCATTTTCACAAAGTGGGAAAGGCCCGTTTCCAAGGGGGAGACCGTGTCATCCATTTCATGGCCGTACAGCGGCATGGCGGCTTCCATGCGCAGGGTGTCCCGGCAGCCCAGGCCGCAGAGCTGCAGCCCAAAAGGCTGGCCTGCGTTGGTAAGGATGTCAAACAGCTTTTCTGCGTCCTCCGCCTTGGCGTACAGCTCAAACCCGTCCTCCCCGGTATACCCGGTGCGGCTCACCAGGCAGGGCACCCCGCCCACGCTCACATCCTCCAAAAAACTGTAGTACTTTGCAGGAACCAGAGCCTCTTCCACCAACGTGCGCAGCAACGCTTCCGCCTTGGGGCCTTGCAGGGCCAGCTGGCAATAACCGTCGGACACGTCGGCGATTTGCACCTCTCCGAACTGATGGGCCAGCATATGCCGTACATCCTTATGGCGGTTGCTGGCATTCACCACCACCAGGTAGCGGTTTTCCCCCCGGCAATAGACCAGCACGTCATCCACCACGCCGCCCTGGGCGTTGAGCATGGGGCTGTAACGCACCCGGCCCGGTTGCAGGCTGGTAAAATCATTGCACAGCAAGTTTTGCAGGTTGGCCAGCGCGTCCTTGCCCTCAAAAGTCACCTCGCCCATATGGCTGACGTCAAACAGCCCTACTCCTTCGCGCACGGCCTTGTGCTCCGCGATCACCCCGGCGGAATACTGCACAGGAAGATAGTACCCGGCAAAGGGGACGATCTTCCCACCATTGTCCACATGTTTTTGGTACAAGGGCGTTTTCAGAATGATTTGCTCTTCCATGGCCTTTCGCTCTCCTTCTTGGTTTCATGATCGAAAAAAATAGGCGCAGCCCCAGCCCTCCGTCGCTTGGCAAAAACGCCACAGCCCATGCCGTGAGCCTTGCGGCGCTGCGCCTCTGTCTTTTCGGCCTGAAAGCTTCTCCAGTGGCCGCTGGAGGGCCTCTTCGGTGCACGGCTGCGCTGCTGAATGATCAAAACCAGTATAAGCCAGCGGCCAAGGAATGTCAATGAAAAAGGGCCTTACAGGGCTTGTAGGAGGAAAGGCGGGCTTCTTTTGGCTTTCAGCGAAAGTGGTAAAATCCGGCGTTTTTTGGTATACTGTTTTTTAGATTCTTTTTTGGGAAAGTAGGTGGCGGCATGCGGTTTACCAAAATGGAAGGCGCCGGGAACGACTACATCTATATCAACGGCTTTACAGAAAAAGTGGAGGACCCCGTGGGCCTTGCCATTGCCATGAGCCGCGATCATTTCGGCTGTGGCTCGGACGGGCTGATTTTGATTTTGCCCAGTGACCGGGCGGATTTTTGCATGCGGATGTTTAACAGCGATGGCAGCGAATGCGAGATGTGCGGCAACGGCATCCGTTGTGTGGCCAAATACTGCTATGACCGGGGCCTGACGGACAAAACCGAGTTTGATGTGGAATCCGGTGGGCAGGTCAAGCATTTGCTTTGCAACCTCCAGGACGGCGTGGTGAAGAGCGTGCGGGTGGACATGGGGGAACCGGTGCTGGACGGTGTTCTCATCCCCAGCCTTTTGCCGGGGAACCCGGTGATGGGATACCCCTTGGAGGTGCAGGGCCAGGTATTCCCCGTCACGCTGGTGAACATGGGCAACCCCCATGCGGTCACCTTCGTGCAGGATGCGGAGGCCGCCCCGGTGACCACCGCGGGCCCGCTGCTGGAATGCCACCCCCTGTTTCCCCAAAAGGCCAACATAGAGTTTGCCCAGGTGCTGGACCGGGGCCATGTACGCATGCGGGTGTGGGAGCGGGGCACCGGGCAAACCTTGGCCTGCGGCACCGGGGCCTCCGCCACGCTGGTGGCCTGTGTGCTGAATGGCCTGACGGACCGCGCAGCGGACGTCGCTTTGCTGGGCGGCACCCTGCATATCGAATGGAACGAAGCGGACAACCATGTATATATGACTGGCCCCGCCAACTTTGTCTATGACGGAGTATGGCTGCAATAACCCCGGTATCGGCAGAAGGAGGAACCCTCATGGTGAAAGCCAACCCCTATTTTGAACGGCTTCCCGGCAGTTATTTGTTTGCGGAAATCGCCAGGCGCATCAAGGAATACTCTGCGGAGAACCCCAGTGCCAACCTGATCCGCCTGGGCATTGGCGATGTGACCCGCCCTTTGGCTCCCGCCGTGATTGAGGCCATGCACAAAGCAGTGGATGAAATGGCCCAGATGGACACCTTCCATGGCTATGGCCCGGACTTTGGGTATGATTTTTTGGTGAACGCAATCCTGGAACAGGATTACAAGGCCCGTGGCATTGACCTGGCCTTTGACGAGGTGTTCATCTCCGATGGGGCCAAAAGCGATGTGGCCAATTTGCAGGAGCTGTTTCATCAAGAGGCGGTCATAGCCGTCACCGACCCGGTGTACCCAGTGTATGTGGACAGTAACGCCATGTCCGGCCGGAATGGACATTATGTGAAGGACCGCTGGGACCGGCTTTGCTACCTGCCCTGCCATGCAGAAAACAGTTTTGTGCCGCCCCTGCCGGACCGCCCGGTGGACGTGATCTACCTTTGCTACCCCAACAACCCTACGGGCACCGTGCTGAGCAAAGCACAGCTGCAAGTTTTTGTGGACTACGCCCGCCATAACGGCTGCCTGATCATTTATGACGCCGCCTACAAAGCTTTCATCACCACCGGCGCGCCCCGCAGCATTTATGAGGTGGAGGGCGCCAAGGACGTGGCCATTGAATGCTGCAGCTTTAGCAAAACGGCTGGCTTTACCGGCACTCGCTGCGCCTGGACGGTAATCCCCCATCAGGTGAAGGCGCTGAATACCAAAGGCGAGCCTGTGGAGCTGAACGCCCTTTGGAAGCGCCGCATGGGCACCAAGTTCAACGGCGTCTCTTACCCGGTGCAACGGGCCGCCGCCGCCGTGTACAGCCCGGAGGGCTGGGCGGAGTGCCAGGAAACCATCCGGTATTATCTTCGTAACGCCAAAATCATCCGGGAGGGCCTTACCAAGGCGGGTTATGCCGTTTTTGGCGGCGTGGACGCCCCCTACATTTGGATGAAAACCCCCGCAGGCCTGGACAGTTGGGCTTTCTTTGACAAGCTGATGAAAACCGTGGGCGTGGTGGGCACCCCCGGCGCGGGCTTTGGCCCCTGCGGGGAAGGGTACTTCCGCCTGACGGCCTTTAACACCCTGGAAAAGACCCAGGAGGCTGTGGAGCGCATCCAAAGGGGGATGTAGCAAAGATGATATCCTTTGGCACCGGTTGTTCTCCCTCACTCTTTGCTTCTATCCAAAAAACCGCCCCCCGTTTTCAGGGAGGCGGTTTTGGTTTCTAGGCTCAGGGTTTCTTACTTGGCCTTGGCGGCAGCCTCGGTCAGAGCGGCAATGAAGTCATTCAGGGTGATGGTGCAGCCAGCCTTCAGGTCCGCGTCATCGGCAGAGCCAGCGGCCACTTCTTCGGGGGTCTTGCCTACGCACCAGGCTTCCAAAGCGGCGATCTGCTCGTCCACTTCCTTGCCGATGGGGGAGGCTTTGCGCATGCCATAGTTGTCATCCAACTCCACCTTGGAGGTGAGTTCCTTGTCCTTTTCGGAGGTGATCACGCCGGAGGCATTGAAGGTGCCGCGGGCCTGGGCCACGTCAAAGGTCACGGAAACGATTTTGCCATCATCGCCCAGGGCCAGGGCGCAAGCGGTGGTGTTGACTTCCAGGGTGCCATCCGCCTCAGCCGTGGCGTCCTTGCTGTGGCCGCCGCTGATGGAGAACACCATGCCCAGACCGGTGGTGCCAGCCAGCGCAACAGCGCTCATGGACAGCAGGGCAACTACGAGAACCAAAGAAAGAATCTTCTTCATGATTGTACCTCTCCTTTTCCGCCTTGTGATCTAGCACGAGATGCGGGTTGTTAATATATTATCAGAATTGTGTCTCAATAGCAAGAGTCCGCACAGGCAAATTTTTAGGAAAGCACAGGCAAATTTTTACGAAAGACAAACGGTCATTTTTGGATTTTATGGACTCCTATTGTCATTTCATCCGCAAAGCCAGCTTTGCTGCAAATCCGCCATCAACCTGTGATACACAGGCGGCTTACGCTGGGATGCGCATACTCTTCCACATATTGGATAGAGGCCTCCAGTTTTAGGCTGTGCAGTTGGCTCTTGATCCTTTCTTCCCGGCGCTGTGGCTCGTCGTGGTCCTGGGCCATAAGCCAGCTACTGATGCTGGGATAGTCGTCTTCTGTGGGTACCTTATCCTTTAGCAGGGCCTGGATTGTTTGTATTTCAAAATCTGCCGCATCATGGCCAAGTTCTTTTCCAATCTCAAGTTTCAAGGAAATCCATTTGATTCTTTGTTTTGTTTCCTTTTCTGTTTCCCTAAATTTCAGCTCCCATTCCACCAGCCTTCGTATGGTATCGCGTGCGTGATCCGGCAGCTTACAGTCTCTTCTTCCGGCATTGATTCCTATTTCCACCAGGGTATTGTAGTTATGGATCACCTTTACCGCTTTCTCAATGTTTTTTTCGCCAAAAATGAAACCGTTTAGGATGTTGAAACCATATTGATTGCTGACGGCTTCAATGAGCTGATTGTGCTTATGAGAAGCCTGTGCGTACCGTTTTTGGGCCGCTTCTGCAAAACTTCCGTACCGAAAATCGATACAATCATTTCTCCGCAACAAAAACTGTTGCGTTTGCCGCACGTAGCAACGAAGGGTTTGCCGTATTTCCTCTTCGGAAAAATGGGGAAATTCTTTTGAAAAGCAATAGACGAGGTCGTCCTCACTGAGCCCATTCCGGGACGCCGCAAGCATCCCAAAAAGAAGCGGAACCGCATCGCACCCAGGAAGCGGCGCATACATCGGGTCGCTTTCCAATCGCGCGAGCAGGGCCTGAAAGGCGGATTCCGGGGTCTCCCCGAACCTTCGCTCTATGACATCGCCTAAAGATTGAAATGAACCGTAAACCCGTAGTTCTGATAAAACAACTTTAAGGAACAACGGATTGCTCGCGGCGTTGGATTGAACGATCAGGTCCCTCCAGCGGTCATCCAGCGCCTTCAGATATCGGGACAAGTAGGCATCCACCAGCATTTGCCGGTCTCGTAACTCTGCGATTGGGTTTATTTGATAAAAGACCAGGGATTCCTTGCGCTGGCTTTGTTCAAAATACTCATTGGTGATAGGGGACCCCAGCTTGAAGCTAACAATGAGCTTCACATTTGCAGGTAAAGATGTGGGTAGCCAATCGAAATCTAAAAGGCCGCCGTCTAATTGGTCCAACCCGTCCAGAATGAGGATTGTTTTTCCCTGTTGCCCGGCTTCCTCTAGATAGCGGGGCATCTTTGTTAGAATATCATCCGGCTCCACATCATTCTTGATTTTGCCAAGCATTTGCCATTCTTGGAAGATTCCAAACCACAGATGTTTGGCATTCACCGAATCATGGCTTCCGCCTACAAATCGGAAGTGAAGGGTCGTGCCTTCAGCGCATGCATAGCTGTTTATGAAATGGGCTAAATAGCTTGTTTTGCCTAGGCCGGCTTTCGAGACAACCGCAAAGGGTCGCCTTTCTTCCTGCTTCAAATATTCATGTAAGGCATGAAAATCACCGGGCCGTTCTATAAAGCTTTCACTGGCAAGGTATAAAAACTGCGCCTGCTGGTCCAGTTCCTTTTGCAAGGGGGTTTGTTCCGCAACCACCATATGTGCGGGGAACCGGATTGCAATAGCCGCTTGCAACTGCTCTATCATAACCGTTGCCAGGGAACGGCCATTAACCAGAAAATTCCCTAGCCGCCCATTGGTGAGATCCTTGTTATACTCTTTTGCTTTTTCGAGCGTTGCCCCCGTCATCTCTCCGGACGCATCCACCACGATGCCCGCAGCCGCCCACCGCTTCTTCCACCCCTGAAAAGCGAGCTGCCATGCTTTGCTGCCGCTGGGAGCCATGGAGGGGACGAAAAGAGGCAGAGCAATTTCTGGCGTGCTTTCCCTGGGCTGCCAGCTTGCGGAATAGGCGAACACAGGCCGTCCGGTCTGCGGGATCCGCTGCTCTCTCCAACAAGCCAGCTCCTTGTCTGCCGCGGCAGGGTCGCGCTCAGCCTCATTGGTATAGATGGTGCACAAATCAGGGTGGGGAAGCGCATCCAGATAATCCGCATCGCGAAGGAAAAAAAAGGCATATTCCATGGCCTCCTCCCGCTGGGTTCCCCTTTGTGGATGTAAGGGATTGTCATGATACAGCGGGTCCATCAGGGCATGAAGGATTTCCATCTCGGTGACGGAGGTCCTCCCCACATATTGTTTTTCCACTAACTTCGGAAATGATTCATAGGTCCCTGTCCCTATGTCCTCAGCGCTTGGGACCCAGCCGCGCCGCTGTCCTAATAAGCACAAAAAGAAGGGGCGGCAGGTATCAATGTTGTGAAGGCAGGTCTGGACGGTGTTTTTTGCCTCCGCATCAGCGGCCGTCACACCCCAACGCAGGTCAATGTCAATGAAACGCAGCTTGCGCTCTTCACACCATTCCGCCAGGGCGGGAAACACGCTTTTGACAAGGTAATCCCGTTCGGCATGCATGTCGTTAAAAGTGCTGCTAATGAAAATATGCACATTTTCCCATTGCATGGCCGCAACTTCCTTCCCCTTTATTGCTCCTCTTGCACCAGGTACGCCAGCAGCAGCGCCTTGGCCGCCTCCACGTCCCGCAGGTCCACCACCTCGCAGGCGCTGTGCACGTACCGGCAGGGAATGCTCACCGTACCCACAGGAATGCCGCCCTTGGTTTGCTGCATCGCCATGGCGTCCGTGCCGCCAAAGGGCAGCACTTCCCGCTGGGTCTGGACCCCGGCCTTCTTCCCGGCGGCCAGCAAGTCCGCCACCACCTGCGGGTGACTGATGCTTCCCATGTCCATGATCTTGATGGCCGGACCCTGGCCCAGCTTTACCGCGGGCAGCTTGGTTTCCGGCGTATCCCCGTTGCCGGTCACGTCCAGGGCGATGCCCACATCCGGCTCCACCTGGAAGGCGGCGGTTGTGGCCCCCCGGCAGCCCACTTCCTCCTGGGTGGAAAACACAGCGATGACCGTATCCTTGCAGGGGCCCAGCTCCCGCATCACTGCCACCAGCAGGGCGCAGGCCACCCGGTCGTCCATGGCCGGGGCGGCCACCCGGTGCTCTCCCAGCCGGAAGCAGTCGTTGCTGTAGACGGCCATGTCTCCCAGCTGGATCATGGCAAGAGCTTCCGCCTCATCCGCCGCGCCAATGTCCACAAACATATGCTTCATGGCCGGGGTTTCACCCTCCCGCACGGGTTCCTGCACCAGCACGCCCTGCACCCCGTTTTCAAAGGACACATGGCGGGTCTTGCTTACGTTCAAATTGATACCCCCCACGGGCATCACCCGCAAAAACCCTTCCTTTTCCACGGCCACCACCACAAAGCCGATGTGGTCCATGTGGGCGGAAAGCATGATGCGCCTTCCCGCCGGATCGGTGCCCTTCTTTTCACAGACCAAGTTGCCCAAAGCGTCCCGGCGGAAGCTGTCCACCTTTCCCTGCAGCAGCCGCTCCGCTAAATCGGCCACGGCTGTTTCATGGCCGCTGGCCCCATAGACATTCACCATTTGCGAAATCAAATCAAACATGGGCTTCACCTCTTGCTTCACTATTATTCTGCCTCCATGGGCGCGGATTCCAAAAACGCCTTGGCCAGCTCGTATTGCGCCTGCACATCCCGGTTGGCGCATACCGTGTTTGGGCTGTGAATGTAGCGGCAGGGCACGCTGAGCACGCAGGTTTTCACCCCGGCCCCTGTCCGCTGCACGGTACCGCCTTCATTCCCCCCGCTGACGCTCTTTTTCACCTGGTGGGAAATGCCTCGGGCCTTAGCCAACGCCATCACCTCGCGAAACATCTGCGGGTGGGCCAAGGAGGCGTTGTCCATAAAGCTGATGGCTACCCCTTGGCCCACTTGGCAAACCTGCTGGGCCAGGGGCACTTCCCCGGTATCGTTGGCGGTGGTGCCTTCCAAAATCAGCGCCACGTCGGGCAACAGCCGGAAGGCCGCCCCGGCCACGCCCCGGCAGCCCACCTCTTCCTGGCAGGTGAACACAAAGTGGGTCTCCCCCTGGCAATCCGCATCCAAGAGCCGCAGCAGGTTGTAGACCCCCACCCGGTCGTCTAGGGCCTTGGCCAGGTAGCAGCCCTCCCCAAACTCCGTACATTCTGTGGCAAAGGTGATGGGGGTTCCCAGGGGCGCTTTCCCCAAAGCCTCGTCCTTGTCCTTGGCCCCAATGTCCACAAAAAGCTGGTCCATGGGCAGCACGGCTTTCCGGTCCTCCGCGCTTTGCTGGTGAATGGCCATGGCCCCGATCACGCCGGGCAAGGCCTTCTTTTCCGGCTGTTCGCCCTGGGCGGGCTGGTTATAGCCCACCCACACCCGCTTGCTGACCATGACCCGGGGGTCGATGCCGCCGATGCCCCGCACCCGCAGCAGCCCGTCCTCTGTGGCAGAAACCACCATCAAACCCACCTCGTCCATATGGGCACAGAGCATCACATGGGGCGCTCCCTTATTCTTCCCTGGCTTTTTAGCAATGACGTTGCCCATCTTGTCCAGGCTCACATTTTCTTTTCCCAGCTTCTCCACGCAGGCAGCATAGACCATGCCCCGCACCGGCTCTTCCCTGCCGCTGATCCCCTGCAGGTCACAAAGGGTTTTCAGTTCCATAGCGCATCCTCCCACCCATCGCTAAGCTCCGCCACAAAATGGCAAAGCAATCTTCCGCATTCGGCCATGGCGTTCATATCCAGCAATTCCACCGTGGTGTGCATGTATTTGAGGGGCAGGTCAATGAGCACGCAGGGCACGCCTTCCCTGGCGATCTGCACATTGTCCAAATCCGTGTAGGTCGAACCCTCCGCATGCTCTGTATTCAGCTTGATGCCGTGGCTGGCAGCGGTGGCCTTCAGCCGTTCCAGCAGCTTGTGCTGCACAAAGGGGCCAAAAGTGGCGGCAGGCGCGTCCAGAGGAATGGTGGTGTCCGGCTTGCTTTGAGGCACAGGAGCGTGGCTGACATCCAGCACGACGGCCATGTTCGGGTGGAGGGTATGGGCCGCCACCCGGGCGCCCCGGGCGCCCACTTCCTCCTGGGACGTGCAAACAAAATACACATCCGCCTCATGCTTCATGGTCTGCAGGCGCTTGGCCGCATCCAGCATCACGGCGATGCAGGCCCGGTCGTCCATGGTTTTGCCTGCCGCCCGCTGGTTGAGCAGGGCCAGGGTCTCTCCCTGCAGGGTGATCATGTCCCCGATATGCACCAGGGCCTGCACCTTATCCGCAGGAAGCCCCAGGTCCACAAACAGCTCTTCCCTTTTATAGTTGCGCTTTTGTTCCGTCCCGTCCAGCAGATGGGGCGGCTTGGCCCCCACCACGCCCAGCAGCTTTTGTTCCTGGCCGTCTGCTGCTGTGACATGCACCATCACCCGGCTGGCGGGCAAAATGCGTGGGTCCACCCCGCCCACCTGGCCCATGCGCAGGGTGCCGTCCGGCAGGATTTCTGATACCATCAGGGCGATTTCGTCCTGATGGGCGCAGAGCATCACCCGGGGCGCCGCTTTCTTCGTTTGTTGGGTGGCCCGCTTGAGGGCGATCACATTGAACAGCGCATCGGTCTCCACGCTATCGCAATAGGGCCGGAACTGTTCCATCAGCCACGCGGAAACCTCTTGCTCCTGGCCACTGGGGCCAAACTTTCCGCTGACTTCTTGTAAGAATGGGAGAAAATCCATAAACATGCCGCCTTTCCGCCGGGACCAGGCCCGTCTGCCTGTTGCAAAGCAACGCCATTATACCCCCAACGCACGGCCTTTGCAATGCAGGGAGCCTGTGGGGCCGGTCACCGCATTTCCTTATTTTATGTGGGGTTTCACCCCACGCCCCATCGGGGACAAGTCCCCGAACCCCTTTATATGGCACCGTTTCACGGTGCCAAAGTAAGTACCAACGCCATAGCCATGCGCCTTTTTGTACTCTGGCCACGTAAAACGTGCCCAGAAAAGGGTCCGGGGTGATAGCCCTGGTGGAGGCAGCGCCAACGAGTGCACCGGAGGGAAGCGTGTGCGCAGTGCGCACAGCCGCGCAGCGGCTAGCGACCCGCAGGTGTGAGCTTTGACAAGTGCGTGAACGGCAGTGAAACGCACGCCGATCAAAGCGAGGCCCTGTGGACGCTTGGCGGCGTCAACGAGCGTGCGCCCTGTGGGCGCTTTGCCGAAGGCAAAAGCGAGTGAGAGCTGGGGCCTGAAGCAAGCAGCCGAACGGTAGTGAAGGCTGCGCTGACTGAAGGGCCGGAACGAAGCCCAAAGCGAGTGAGAGCTGGGGCAGCGAGGCAGAGTGCAGGGCATGGTAGTGCCCTGCGCAACACCGAGCAACCGGGCCGGAGGCGAAGCCTCTGC